>CAWGQC010000014.1:0-368967 GCA_963824645.1 uncultured Acidimicrobiales bacterium | reverse complement strand
AAGTCCCCTGCTCTACCCGATGAGCTAACGGCCCGCCGAGGAGCGTATCGGCTCGGTCACCTGTTCGGGAATGCCTTCCCGAGCGTCACGTGGCGGTACCCCCCTCAGAGCACGGACGTTCCGACGAGCCGGAGTCACCGGGATACCACGGACGGTCCGACGAGCCGGAGTCACCCGGATAGGGAGTGGCCCGGTGCGATCACCACCGCGGAAGGGGAATTGCCGACCCGGGCCCGCCCGATCACCGCGCCGGTGGCCACGTCGACGTGGACGAGGGTACCGTCACCACCGCAAACCCATGCCGAGGCTCCACCCGGTTCGAGGGCCAGTCCCTCTGCCGTGGTCCCGATGTCGATGGCGGCACCCGGTTGTCTCGTCTGCAAGTTGATGGGCGTCAGGCTGTCTCCACCGCTCACATAGGCGGTGGCGGGGGAGAGACCGGCAATGCCGGTGGGATTGGCGGCCACGGCGATGGCCGGCTGGGCCGCGAGCCCGGGAAGACTGAAGGGTGTCACCACGCTGGTCTGAAAGTTGGCCACCAGGGCGGTCGCGCCGTCGGGAGTGATGTAGACGTCGATCGGTTCAGGTCCCACACTCACCGCCGGCTGGGCCACCAGTGTGGGGAGCACAATGGGTGTCACGCTTCCGTCCTGGTAGTTCGAGACCAGCGCCAGAGACCCGTTGGGGGCGATGGCAATGGAGACCGGCTGTCTTCCCACCGCGATGGGGGGGCCGGCCCGGAGCGAGGGCAGGCTCAGCGGGGTGACGGTGTTGTCGTCGAAGTTGGCCACCAGGGCCAGGGCGCCGTCCGGAGCCACGGCCACGGCATCAGGTTCCACCCCCACGGTGACATGGCCGATGACACCCCCGGTGGCCACGTCGATCTCCGAGACGGTGTCCACCCCCTTGTTGGCCACCAGGACATCCTGGCCGTTCGGCGTGACGGCCAGGGCGGAGGGCAGGGTCCCGGTGGTGATCGGTTCCCGGACCCGGGACGTCACCGTGTCCACCACGGCCACCGTGTCACCGGGGTTGGCCACACTGGCCCCGGTGACCACATAGGCGGTCGGGGAACCGGGTGTCGTGGCGGCCGAGCCGGACGTGCATCCTCCGAACAGGAGGGCGGCCATACCGAGGCCGAGGGCAGCGGCCACCACCGTCCGGCGCCGATTGGCCGTTCCGTCCGCATCGGCGGTCGTCGTCGGTCCTCGCCTCAGCCTCGTCCCCCAACGGACGAAGTTCGGTCGGGTCAGCCTCGGGAGAGCACGCGAGGGTTCTTGTCGATGAGCACCGGGGACCACGAACCGGTCATCGTAGGTGGTGGTGGTCCCTTCATTTGTCTTTCCGTGTCACACCGTCATCCCCGGGCACAGGCGGCGCCGGGTTCGTGCGCCGCGTTCTGCCAACCGGGCTGGTCGGTGACGGGAAAGAAATCGCCGGTGGCACGGTCCTGCTCGTACGGCACCGGCTCGGGTCGTCCGGCGGCCAGGTCGGTCACCGCCGACACCAGCGCGTCGATATCGTCCCCCGAAGTCCCGAGGCCGCCACTGGCCCGCACGGCCCCCGGTACCCGTCGATGATCGCCCAGGAGTACATCGCTGCGATAGGCCTGAACTTCGGTATCGGCCAGCCCCAGGAGGCGTACGACATAGGGATGGGCGCAGAAACAACCGTGTCGGACGGCGATGCCGTATTCGGCGCTCAGGCGGGCCGCCACCAGAGCGTGGTGCATCCCGTCGACGGTGAAGGCGGCGACCGGCAGAGTCTCGACCGGAGGGTCGCCCGGCTCGGGTCCGTCGCCGGCGGGTCCGGCTGGTCCGAGGAGATGCACGCCTTCGATGGCGGCCAGGCCGCGGGTCATCCGGCTGGTCAAGGCGCGTTCGTGGTCGACGATCGACTTCCAGCCGATGGCCCCCAGCGCCTCGATGGCGGCGTGAAGAGCCACGGCCCCGACGACATTGGGTGAGCCTGCCTCCTCCCGGTCGGGAGGAGCGGTCCAAATCACCTCGTCCAGTCCGACCAGGTCGACGGCTCCGCCCCCGGCCAGAAAGGGATCACCGGTCTCGAATCGCCGGCGTGGACCGATCAGTGCGCCCGACCCGAACGGGGCGTACAGCTTGTGCCCGCTGAAAGCCAGGTAGTCGGCGTCGGCCGGAAGGGGGCGGTGGGGCGCCAGTTGGGCCGCGTCGACCACGACTTCGACGCCCCGTTGATGGGCCGCTTCGATGACCGCCTCCAGAGGAGGCAACCACCCCGTCACGTTGGAAGCCCCGGTTACGGCCAGTAGCGCCGGTGGCCGATCACCGGCATCGAGCGCTGCGCACACGGCCTCAATCGAGAAGGTCCCCCCGGCCGAGCACTCGACATAGCGGCGGGTGGCCACCCGTCCCCAGGGCAGCAAGTTGGCGTGGTGCTCGACGACGGTCGTCACCACGGTGTCGGTGGGGGCGAGCTGCAGTCGGTAAGCCAGATGGTTGATGGCCTCGGTGGTATTGCGACAGAGAATGGCCACGTCTTTTCCGTCGGCCGGCCGTCCGGCAAAGCGGAGCACCGCCTGCCGGGCCTCTTCGTAGGCTGCGGTGGCGTGTCGGGACCGGAATCCGGCCCCGCGATGGACACTCGAATACCAGGGCAAGAACGCCTCGACCCGTGCCGCCGCCGGACGGAGAGCCTGGGTGGAGGCGGCCTGGTCCAACTCGACGGCGGGCCGGCTCACCCCGTCGAGACACGGCACCAGCTGGCCGGTGCCGACCAGGTCGGCCAAGGGATGGGCAGGATCGGGGTGGCCGGAGGCACCGGTTCCGGTCGTCGACTCCACAGCATCACCCTACGAGGTGGGCAGCGGCCGGCCGGGTACGATCGGCTGCATGCCTGACGACTGGGCCGACTTCGGACCCTCCAGTGACACCGAAATCGAAGTTTTCATCGACGACGGCGAAATCATCGACGACAGCGACATCGAAGTCGTGATCATCGACGACAGCGACACCCAAGTCGTGGTCATCGACGGACCCGGCGACGAAACCGTGTCCGATGAGAGCGGCTCAGAAGTGGGGGTACCGGACCCCTGGTCGGAGCCACTGGCATGGTCGGATCAGCCGCCGGCTCCGCCGGAGCAAGCATTGGCCCACGTGGAGACCATCCTCGACCAGGTCGAGCGGGCGCTCACCCGACTGGACGACGGGACCTACGGGCAGTGCCTGTCGTGCGGGTCGCTCATCGATGACAACCACCTGGACGCCTCCCCGACGAGGGAGGCGTGCTCATCCTGCACGCCGGTGGGTGCCTGACACCCACCGGCCCACCCCGGCGGCCTGGTCAGGTCGCCGGTGATCCCTCTACTTTTTGGTCGCCCAGAAGATCTTGTCGATCTCGGCGATCTGGGCCAGCAGCTCGTCGGCCACTTTCACGTCGGTGGTCTTCTTGACCTCGCCGGCCTTCTTGGTGGCCTTCCAGAAGGTGTCGTGGAGCTGCGGGAACTTCTCGAGGTGCTCGGGCTTGAAATAGTCGGTCCACAGAACCCAGAGATGGTGCTTGACCAGGTCGGCCCGCTCCTCTTTGATGATGATGGCCCGGGTCTTGAACGCCTCATCGTCCGAAGCGTTGTACTTCTCGATGGTCCCTTTGACCGACTCGGCCTCGATGCGGGCCTGGGCCGGGTCGTAGACGCCGCAGGGCAGATCGCAGTGGGCCGACACCTCCGTGGGCGGGGAGATCCGGTCGAGGGTGGCCAGCAGATGGTCTGCAATGCGCATGAGTGCTCCTTTTTATCTGGTTCAGCGGGGGATGCGACGGTGCAACAGATTTTTTGGATACGGACTGCTGTCGAGCGGGCCCTTCGGCCCTGCCCGGCCACAATACCCAGGTTCGGGCGGCACCGAACTTGCCATCCTCGGCGGCACCGACGCCACCGACCGGGGGTGGCCCCGACTGTCGGTCGGGGCTCACGCTCCCCCCTTCAGCCCGTCGGATGCCCGGGGGCGTCGATTCGGGGAAGGCGATGGTCAGAGCCGTGACGGTGAGGGGCGGGTGGTGAGTGGGGGCAGGCGAAGGACGTTGCCCGTCCTTCTCGCCGTCGCTGTTCTGGCCCGGCTCCTGTGGCGGTCGGTGCACCGGGTGGAGGTGTCCGGCCCATCGATGGCGCCCACCCTCGAGCCCGGCGACCGCCTGGTGGTGGTGGGGACACCCTGGTCCCCCCAACCCTGGCCCAAACCGGGGTCGGTCATCGCCCTCCGGGACCCCCGTCTCCCCGCCCGGGTCCTCATCAAGAGGGTGGCCGGGGTCGACCGCCGCAAAAGGACTCTGGAGGTGGTGGGCGACGCCCCCGAAGCCAGCACCGACAGCCGGACATTCGGCCCCGTTGACCGGTCGCTGATGGTGGGGAGGGCCGTCTACCGCTACGCGCCCGCCGCCAGGGGCGGTCCGGCGCCCTGGCGGCGGAGTACCATCGGGCGTGATGGCTACCCCACGGGACGACCTCAACCGTATTCTGACCAGCCCCTACCTTGACGGGGTCCAGAGTCGCTCGCTCGAGGAGATCCGAGCTATGCGGACCGAGTGCCAGCAAGCCGAAGTCGGACTCTCCTACCTGCGCCGGCTCATCCAGGGCCGGCTCGACATCGTCCATACCTATCTCGAGTACATCGATGCGGACGGCCCACCCGATCTCGCTTCCCTGGTCGACAGTCTCCCGGGAATCCTGAGTGCCGGTCCCGGACGTCCACCGGGACCGGAGCACCTGCCCATGCTCCTGGCCCCCGATACCGAAGGGTCGGACCTCACCGCCGAGCTCGACGCCGTGCTCGACGCCGACGAGATCGGCACGCTGGCGGCCATGGATGCCGGACAGCTGCGCGATCTGGCCGGTCGTCTGGAAGCGCTCGAGAACCGGGTATCGCTCGACCGACGGGCTCTGCATGTGCGCATCGACACGCTCCAGGCCGAGCTGGTCGAACGGCACAAGACCGGGCGTGCCTCCGTCGACGGCCTGCTTTCGTGACGGCCGGGTCTCCGCCCCTCACCCCGCGGCGCACAACGCCGACCCGATGAGGGGAGGGAGCGGTTGAAGGCGGATGCCCGAACGGCCAAATCCACCCCGGCCGAGTCCCGAGGTCAACCGAGCCGAACGGAAGGCAGCCCGTTCGTGAAGGAGCTCCCCGAGAGGTTCATCGAGCTGGGCTCGTTCATCCGCGAACAGCGGAGCTCGGCCCGTCTCTCCCTGCGTCGACTGTCCGAGCTGGCCGGAATCTCCAACCCCTATCTGAGCCAGATCGAGCGCGGACTCCGGCGACCATCGGCCGAAATCCTCCAGCAGATCGCCAAGGCGCTCCGCATTTCGGCCGAGACCCTCTACGTGCAGGCCGGGATTCTCGAGAAGCCGGACGGTGACACCGACCTGTCGCGGCACATCTTGGCCGACCACCATCTGACCGAGGAACAGCGGCAGGCCATGATGCGTATCTACCTCTCCTTCCGCCACGAGAACGACGATCCGGCCGCCATCACGGGGTCCTCTGCCCCCGCCGCCGATGGCCGTCATCGGGCCGAAGACGCTGCCGTGACCGACGCCTCGCCAGCGAACGCCCCTGGTGGGAGCGGCTTTTCGGCTGAGGCGGGATAATCTCGGCTCCCCACTAGGATCGCTGACGCTATGAGGCGTCTGGCCGTTCTCTCCCTTCACACGTCCCCCCTGGCCCAACCGGGCACAGGCGACAGTGGCGGAATGAACGTCTATGTCCGGGAGCTGTCGGCGGCGCTGGCCCGCACCGGGGCGGAGTGCGACGTGTTCACCCGGGCCTGGGCCGATGATCTGCCCACCTATGTCGATATCGAACCGGGCCTGCGTGTTCACCACGTCTCGGCCGGTCCGCCTCGCTCCATCCCCAAAGAAGCTCTCCCCAAGGTGGTCGAGGAGTTCGCCGACGGCGTGCTCAAGCGCATGGGGTCGGCCGGCACCTTGGGCGAGGGCGACGTCCCCTACGACGCCGTCCATGCCAACTACTGGCTGAGCGGGGTGGCCGGTCACATGATCAAGCATCAGATGAACCTGCCTCTGGTGTCCACCTTCCACACCCTCGACCGGGTCAAGGCCGAGTTCAGTCCCGAGGAGGTGGAAGCCGACTCCCACCATCAGCGGGCCGAAGCCGAAGCCACCATCATCCGCTGCTCGGACACCGTGTTGGCATCGTGCTCGGTGGAGGCGGCTCAGATATCCGACCTCTACCACGCCGACCCGTCGCGGATCCGGATCGTGGCCCCCGGCGTGGACCACGCCTTTTTCGGACCGGGGGAGCGGCGGCAGGCCCGTCGCGCCTTGGGCCTGGCTGAGGATGGTCCGCTGCTGCTC
Source organism: uncultured Acidimicrobiales bacterium (assembly GCA_963824645.1). Lineage (GTDB taxonomy): Bacteria > Actinomycetota > Acidimicrobiia > Acidimicrobiales > RAAP-2 > Bog-756. Next base: position 362,621 of record CAWGQC010000014.1, on the reverse strand, counting down.
TTTGTCGGGCGGGTCCAACCTCTCAAGGGCGCCGGGGTGGCCGTGCGCACCCTGGCCTCGCTCCGTCCCGCTCATCCCGACGCCCGGCTGGTGATCGTCGGAGGGCCGAGCGGTCCCCAGGGTGAGGCCGAAATGGCCCGGTTGGCCGCCCTGGTCGAGGAGCTCGACCTGGAGGACCGGGTGGTCTTCGTGCCGCCTCGCCCCCATGAGCTGTTGTCCACCTACTACCGGGCCGCCGACGTCTGTCTCGTTCCCAGTCGCTCCGAGTCGTTCGGTCTGGTGGCGCTGGAGGCTGCCGCCTGCGGCGCCCCGGTGGTCGCCTCCGACGTGGGCGGTCTGCGCAGCCTCATCGACCACGGCCGCACCGGCTACCTGGTCGAGGACGCGGCCCCCGAGTCCTTCGCCGCCTGGGTGCGCCAGATTCTGGCCGAGCCTTTGCTGGCCGAGCGGCTGAGCACCGGGGCGGTCATGCGGGCCCGGCGGTACACATGGGCGCGGGCCGCGCACCTGTTGCGGGAGATCTACGCCGAGCTCACGCTGGGCCGGCTCGTCGAGTGCACGTGACCGACCGGTCGGAGCACCCATGACCGACCGCTGGAGCGGCATCCTCGGGCCTGACGAACGGAAAGCGGTATGCGACGTCATCGACGCCTGGGGACAGCGGGAGCTGGGTGCGGCCACCGCTCTGGTCGCCGTGGACCGCCAACCGGGGGGTGATCCGGTCACCGGAGCACCACGGTGGTACCTGCGGTTGAAGGGCGACGAGAAGGAATTCGTGACGGTGTGGTTGACCCTCCGACAGCGAACGCTGCACCACGAGACCCAGTTCATGCCCGCCCCCGAAACCAACATCGAGGCTACCTGGGAGTACCTCTTGAAGAAGAACGCCGACCTGTTCGGCCTTTCCTTCGCCCTGGGACCGGAGGACGCTGTGTATCTGGTGGGACGGGTCCCGGTGGAGCGGGTGGACGACGAGGAGCTGGATCGCATCATGGGAGCCTCGCTGGCCACCACCGACGATTGCTTCCCAACGGCCATGACCATCGGCTACGAGGGCCGCTACCGGCGGCGACCGCCGTCGGTCCGGGTCGCCACCGGCTGATGGCCACCCGACTCCTCATCGTCGGCGGCGGGAAGATGGGCGCAGCCCTGGTCACCGGATTGATCGGGGCCCGATGGGCTCCGGTGGGGGACATGGTCGTCACCGATCCCGATCCCGACCGGCGTCAGTTCCTGACCAAGGCCCACCCCGGTCTGTCGGTGGTCGAAGGCCCGGTGCCGGCCGAAGGAGCGCTGCTGGCCGTCAAACCCGACGTGGCCGAGGCGGTGCTCCGCACCGTGGCCGCCGCCGGGGTGTCCAGGGTGTTGTCCATCGTCGCCGGCCTTTCGTCCAGCCGTCTGGAGGCGTGTCTGGCCCCGGGCAGTGTGGTGATCCGGGCCATGCCCAACACCCCCGCCCTCATCGGTGGAGGGGTGGCCGGCATGTCGGGGGGCAGCGCCGCCACCTCGGCCGACCTCGACTGGGCCGAGGGCATCCTCGGGTCGGTGGGCTCGGTGGTGCGACTGCCGGAGCGTCAACTCGACGCCGTGACCGGCGTGTCCGGGTCGGGCCCGGCCTACGTCTTTCTGGTGGCCGAGGCCATGATCGACGCCGGGGTGGCCGCCGGCCTGTCCCGCGACATCAGCCGCCGACTGGTGGTCGACACCTTTCTCGGTTCGGCCCGGATGATGGCCGAAACCGGCGAGGAGCCCAGCCAGTTGCGGGCCGCCGTCACCTCACCGGGAGGGACCACGGCGGCGGCGCTGCGCACCCTGGAGTTCAAAGCCGTCCGCTCCGCATTCATCGAGGCGGTGGCCGCCGCCACCGAGCGCTCGCGTCAGCTCGGACGTTGACCGGGGCCGGAGAACGGCGGATTCGGCCCTCGGGGCGATGACGACGGAGCCGGGTGCGGCCGCTGTCTTCTTCCTCTCCGACTACGGGACGGCTGACGAGTTCGTGGGAGTGGTGCACGCCGTCATCCACCGGTTGGCCCCGGGTGTGCCGGTGATCGATCTCTGCCACCAGGTTCCCCCCTTCGATGTGGGGGCCGGCGCCGACATGCTGGTTCGCTGCGCCCCGTCGCTGGGGCCGGGTGTGGTGCTGGCCGTGGTCGATCCCGGGGTGGGCACCGACCGTCGGGCGGTGGCCCTGCGGACGGCCGGTGAAGGCTGGCACCGGAGTGGGCCCGGGTGGATGGTCGGTCCCGACAACGGACTGCTGGTGGCGGCGGCCGCCTGGTGGGGCGGGATAAGCGGGGCGTGGTCCCTGGGGGCTCCCGCCGGCGGAAGGGGGCAGAGGGCCACCGACGGGGGCGAGGAGGCTCGGACCTTCGACGGTCGCGACCTGTTTGCCCCGGCCGCCGCCCACCTGGCCCTGGGAGGAGATCCCGGGGCCTGGGGGACGCCCATCGACCCGGACACGCTGGTGGGAGAGGCGGGTGGGAAGTCGGGCCACCGGGCATCGATGGGTTCCGAGCGGTCGACCGGTCACCAGGGCGAGGAGGTGGCCCTGTCGGCTCCGGTGTCGTGGATCGACCGGTTCGGCAACATTCAGTTGCGACTGCCGGCGCCCCGGTTGGAGGCCATCGGACTGCGGGTGGGGGACACGGCCACCGTTTCCTGGTCGGCCGACGGCGGCGGGCGGACCACCGAGCCGGACACCGTCTCCGTCGTGGCCCGTCGGGTGGAGGCCTTCGGGCAGTTGGGCCCCGGTGAACTGGGCGTGATGGTCGACGCCAACGGCCGGGTGGCCCTGGTCCTCGACCAGCGATCGGCCTCCGGACACATCGGCGTCCACGACGCCGGTCGGGAGATGACCATTACCCCTGCTCACGGTGGCGGCCGCTGAGGTCCGAGGGGCGGGAGTTTCCCCCGGTCGGACAAGGGTTCTACGATCCGACCGGTGCCCATCCAGCCGTCCGAGCAGGCCAGTGGCCCGTCGACCGGGTCCGCCGGACCCGGTCACCGGCGCATCCCCGAAGCCACCGTGACCCGGCTCCCCGTCTATCAGCGCATCCTCGAGGAGCTTCTCCGGTCGGGTACCACCACGGTGTCCTCCGAGCTCCTGGCCTCTGCCGCCCAGCTCAACGCGGCCAAGGTGCGCAAGGATCTCTCGCTGCTCGGGTCCTTCGGCACCCGGGGAGCCGGATACGACGCCGCCTTCCTCATCGAGCAGATCGACCGGCAGCTCGGACTGGACCGGGTCTGGCCGGTGGTGATCGCCGGAATCGGGAACCTCGGACGGGCCCTGGCCCGTTCACAGGGGTTCGCGGCGCGCAACTTCGAGGTGACCGCCCTCTTGGACACCGATCCGGCCATCATCGGGGAACAGGTCGACGGGGTGGTGGTGCGGCACGTCGACGATCTCCCGCTCATCGCCGCCCGAGCCCCGCTGGCCATCGGAGTCATCGCCACCCCGGCGTCGGTGGCCCAGCGGGTGGCCGACATGATGATCGGGGCCGGGGTCAACTCCATTCTCAACTTCGCACCGCAGGTGCTGGAGGTTCCCTCCGACGTGCTGCTCCGCTACGTCGATCTGAGCATCGAGCTGCAGGTCATGAGCTTCTACCAGGCGCGTCGGACTGAGGCCCCGGGTGCCGGACGGATGCCGGTCATCCGGTCGATCGGGCTGAGTGGCAATTCCTCCGAGTGAGACCGGCCGGGGCCGGCCCCCCGGGGGGCCGTGTGGGAATTGGACGCTGTCCGCCCTACTCTTGGGGGGTGAACGCGTGCCGGAACCTCGGATCCGACCAGGCCCGACCACCACGGATGACCCGGTGAGACGGGCCACGAACGGAACCACGGTCGAGGTGGCGCCGTGTCGGTGATCGTGGTCGGTCTCGAGCAGCGCGACGCCCCTCTCGATCTGCTGGATCGGGTGACCGTCAGCGAGAACGCCTTGCCCAAGGCCCTCGCCTGTCTGCGGGACAAGTCCAATCTGTCGGAGGTGGTCATCCTCTCGACCTGTCTGCGCACCGAGGTCTATGCCGTGGTGGAGCGCTTCCACGACGGGGTGGCCGAAATTCAGGACTTCCTGGCCACCGAAAGTGGTAGCTCGGTCGACTCCCTGGCCGAGTACCTGTCCATCCGTTTCGATGACGACGTGACCACCCATCTGTTCCGGGTGGCTGCCGGTCTCGACTCGGCCGTGCTCGGTGAGTCCGAGGTACTCGGACAGGTGCGCCGGGCCTGGGAACGAGCCCACGAGGAAAAGGTGTCCGGCCCCGTGCTCGGTGCCCTCTTCCGTCATGCCGTCGAGACGGGTAAGCGGGTCCGTTCGGACACCTCCATCGCCCGGGGTATCACCTCGTTGTCGCACGGGGCGGTGGCCCTGGCCGCCGCCCACCTTCCGGGCGGGCTGGCCGGCGCCCGGGTGCTGGTGGTGGGGGCGGGCGAGATGGGCGAGGGCGTGACCAGAGCCCTCCTGGGTCACGGGGCCTCCGGCGTGGTGGTGGCCAACCGCTCCTCGGACCGGACGGAGGACCTGGTGGCCGGGCTGCCCGACCAGAGGGACGCCCCGGTGGTTTCGGCCGCCCTCGACGACCTCGACCAACTGCTGGCCGCGGCCGACGTGGTCTTCACCTCGGTGGGCACCAGCCATCCCCTCATCGACGGCCCTCTGGTGGAGCGGGTCTTGTCGGTGCGCCGGGGCGAGGAGCCCCTGGTCGTCGTCGATCTGGGTGTGCCCCGCAACGTCGAGCCCCGGGCGGCGGACCTGGACGGCATCGTCCTCTTGGACATGGACGCGCTGCGGGCGGCAGTGGCCGACGCCCTGTCGGGTCGACAGGAGGAGGTGACCGAGGCTGAGCGCATCGTGGCCGACGAAGTCGAGCGCTACCGGGTGGCTTCCCGAGCACGCGACGCCGCCCCCATGGTGTCGGCCCTCCGATCCCGGGCGGAGGAGGCGCGCCGGGCCGAACTGGAGCGTCAGCGGGCCAAGCGGTCGGATCTGTCCGAGGGCCAATGGGAGCAGGTCGACGCCGTCACCCGGGCCATGGTGGCCAAACTGCTGCACCAGCCGACCGTGGTCCTCAAGGACGCGGCCGGAACGCCCAGGGGTGAACGCCTGGTCGAGGCGCTTCGCGCTCTGTTCGACCTCTAGCCGGTGGCCGGCTGCTTCCCGAAGTGACCGAGCGCCCGCTGCTCCGGCTGGCTACACGCGGATCGCCGTTGGCGCTGTGGCAGGCCCACCGGGTGGCCGCTCTGCTCGACCGGGTGGGCGTGCCCACGGCGCTGGTGGTGGTCGAGACGGCCGGCGACCGTCGCATCGACCTCCCCCTCGACCGCATCGGGGGCCAGGGCGTCTTCGTCAAGGAGGTACAGCGGGCGGTCCTCCTCGGGGAGGCTGACGCCGCCGTCCATTCGGCCAAGGACCTGCCCGCCTCGCGCCACCTGGCCGCGCCCGGGCTCGTCCTGGGCGCCTTTCCCGAACGGGCCGATCCCCGCGACACCCTGGTGGGGGGCCGGCTCGGGGACCTGCCCACCGGCTCCACGGTGGCCACCGGTTCAGCCCGGCGACGGTCGCAGTTGGCCCATCTGCGTCCCGATCTGGCCTTTGTCGGCCTGCGGGGCAATCTGGCCACCCGTCTGGCCGTGGTCGGGGACCGGGGGGTGTCGGCCGTGGTGGTGGCCCAGGCCGCTCTCGATCGCATGGCCTGGTCCCCCGACGGGACGGTGACCGAGGTGCTCGAGCCCGGACTCGTCATCCCCCAGGTGGGCCAGGGGGCTCTGGCCGTCGAGTGCCGATCGGACGACCGGGTGACCCGGGCTGCCCTCGATGCCATCGACGACCCGGCCGTCCGACGACTGGTCGAGGCCGAGCGGGCCTTCCTCGACGAGTTGGGAGGCGGCTGCACGCTTCCGGTCGGTGCCCACGCCGCGGCCGTCGCTCCTGCCCAGCCGGTCGGGATGACCTCCGGTCCCCTCCGGTTGTGCCTCAACGGGATGTTGGCCTCCGGCGACGGTCGGGTGGTCATTCGCCATCAGTCGGTGGGGGAGTGGCCCGACCGACTGGGCCGGTCGGTGGCCCGCTACCTGCTCGACGAGGCCGGGGGAGACGGGCTGGGAGTGTGGGACGACGACCCGGGTCGGGCTCAACCGATTCGGGGGCAGGCATGACGGTCGCTCTGGTGGGTGCCGGCCCCGGGGACCCGGGCCTGCTCACCCGTCGCGGGGCCGAGCTGCTGGGTCGGGCCGACATCGTCATCTACGACCGCCTGGTCTCCCGTGAGCTCCTGGCCCTGGCCCCGGCGGGCGCCGTCCTGGTCGACGTGGGGAAACTGCCCGGCCAGTCGACCCTCCAGGCCGCCATCAACGCCCAGTTGATCGAACACGGCCGGGCCGGACGGGCCGTGGTCCGCCTCAAGGGGGGCGATCCCTTCGTCTTCGGTCGAGGCGGTGAGGAGGCCGAGGCGTTGCGCACGGCCGGTGTGGCCTATGAGATCGTGCCGGGGGTGTCCTCGGCCCTGGCCGCGCCGGCGGCGGCCGGCATCCCGGTGACCCATCGTGGTGTGGCCACGTCGGTGAGCGTGGTCACCGGCCATCGGGGCGACCCATCCGACCCGGCCCCGGTCGACTGGGATGCCCTGGGCCGGTCCGGAGGGACCCTGGTCATCCTCATGGGCATGTCCGAACGGGCCCGCATCGCCGACGCCCTGGTGGCCGCCGGCCGCAGCCCCGACACGCCGGTGGCCGTGGTCCATTGGGGAACGACGGCCGAACAACGCGTCGTGCGGGCCACGCTGGCCGGATTGGTGGCCATCGATCTGCCGGCCCCGGCCGTCATCGTGGTCGGTGCGGTCGCCGGTCTCGACCTCGGGTCGACTGACGGCCATGCCGCCCCGGTCGGTCCGGTCCCGGGGTGAGCGCCACCGGGCTGTCGGGGCGGCGGGTGGTGGTGACCCGGCCCCGGGCCCAGGCCGCCGAACTGGTCGGCCGCCTCACCGACCTGGGTGCCACCGTCATCGAGCTGCCGGCCATCGCCGTCCAGGATCCCCTGGACGGGGGCGCCGCCCTCGATGTCGCCGCCCACCGGCTGGCCGCCGGGGCCTACCAGTGGGTGGCCCTCACATCCACCAACGCGGTGGTCCGGTTGCTGGCCGCGCTGGGTGACCGCCCCGTGCCCCCCTCGGTCCGGTGGGCGGCGGTGGGTGGGGCCACCGCCCGATCCCTGCACCACGCAGGGTGGGCTCCGGTGCTGGTCCCCGAGGTGGCCCTGCCCGAGGCCCTGGCCGAGGTCTTTCCCGACGCCGATGCCCGCCTCACCGCCTCCGCCGGCCAGACGGCAGGGGGCACCGTCTTGTTCCCCCGGGCCGAGGCCGTCCGCCCCGTGTTGGCCCCCGGCCTGCGGTCCAAGGGCTGGCTGGTCGACGAGGTGGTGGCCTACCGGACGGTGGCCGCCCACCCTTCGACCGATGCGGTGGCGGCCGCCCACCACGCCGACGTGGTGGTCTTCTCCGCGCCGTCGACCGTGCAACCCACCCTGGCTCTTCTTTCGCCGCCGGGCCTGCCCGCCCTGGTGGTCTCCATCGGTCCGGTCACCTCCGACGCCGTGCGCGCTGCCGGCCTGTCGGTGACGGTCGAGGCCGATTCCCCTTCGGTCGACGGACTGGTGCAAGCGGTGGTGGTAGCCAGTGAGGCGGGAACGGGACCACCGGCGGGCCGGACATGACCTGGCTTCCGGCCCCGTGCGCGGGTCGGTGACCGGATCCAGCGCCGCCGGCCTGCCGTAGGCTGGGCCGGTGCGAGCGCTGGAATGGTGAGGGCCGAAGGACCCGCCCCGAGGGCCGGATTTCCGGTGAACCGGATGCGCCGGCTCCGTCACAGCCCGGCCATGAGGCGGTTGGTGGCCGAATCGCGCCTCAGCGTCGACGATCTGGTGGCACCTCTCTTCGTGGCCGACGGGCTCAATGAGGCGCGTCCCATCCCGTCGCTTCCCGGCGTGGTGCAGCACACCGTCGACACCCTGGCTGCGGAAGTCAAACGCCTGAGTGGACTCGGTGTCCCCGGGGTCATCCTGTTCGGCCTGCCCCGGGCGGAGGACAAGGACCCCACCGGGTCGGCGGCGCTGTGGGAGGACGGGATCACCCAACGGGCCCTGGCCGCCGTCCGTGACGCGGTGGGCGACGCCGTGGTGATCATGGCCGACTGCTGCCTCGACGAGTTCACCGATCACGGTCACTGCGGTGTGCTCGACGCCGCCACCGGTGACGTGGACAACGACGCCACCCTCGATCTGTACGCCCGGCTGGCCCTGTCGCAGGCCGCGGCCGGAGCCGACGTGATCGCCCCCAGCGGCATGATGGACGGCCAGGTGGGAGCCATCCGCCACGCCCTCGACACTTCCGGTCGGGCCGGAACGGCCATCCTCGCCTATGCGGCCAAGTACGCCTCGCCGCTGTACGGACCGTTCCGCCAGGCAGCGGCCGTGACCATCGCCGGCGGGGGAGATCGACGCCGCTATCAGATGGACCCGGCCAACCGCCGGGAGGCGTTGGCCGAGGTGGCTCTGGACGTGGCCGAAGGGGCCGACATGGTCATGGTCAAACCGGCCATGACCGCTCTCGATGTCATCGCCGAAGCCCGCGCCCTCCTCGATCTGCCCCTGGCTGCGTACCACGTGAGTGGCGAGTACGCCATGGTCAAGGCGGCGGCCGAGCGGGGTTGGATCGACGGTCCGGCGGTGGCCCTCGAGCAGATCACCGCGGTCAGACGGGCCGGCGCCGACTTCGTCCTGACCTACTTCGCCGGCGAGCTGGCCGAGGCCTTGGGTGGTTGAGAGGAGCGCTTCGGCGGCCCTCTTCGATCGTGCCCGCCGGGTGATTCCGGGTGGGGTCAACTCCCCGGTGCGGTCCTTCCGTTCCGTCGGTGGGGAGCCCTACTTCGTCACCCGGGGCGAGGGCGCCTACGTATGGGACGCCGACGGCAACCGGTTGCTCGACTATGTGCAGTCCTACGGCGCCTCGCTCCTCGGACACGCCCATCCGGCCGTGGTCCGGGCCGTGGCCGAGGCCGCCGCCGCCGGTACCACCTTCGGGGCCCCGACCGCGGGCGAGGTGCGGCTGGCCGAGGCCATCTGCCACCGCGTCGACGGATGTCAGCAGGTCCGCCTGGTGTCGTCGGGGACGGAGGCGGCCATGAGCGCCATCCGCACGGCGCGGGGTTTCACCGGTCGCTCCCGGGTGGTCAAGTTCGCCGGCTGCTACCACGGCCATTCCGACGGGCTTCTGGCCGGAGGTGGGAGCGGTGTGGCCACGCTCGGTCTGCCCGACTCCGCCGGGGTCCCGCCCGGCATGGTGGCCGAGACGGTGGTGGTCCCCTACAACCGGGTCCCTGAGCTGGATCCGCGGGTGGCCTGCGTGATCGTCGAGCCGGTGGCGGCCAACATGGGACTGGTGCCACCGGCCGCCGGCTTCCTCCAGGGGCTGCGGTCGGCGTGCGACGCCGCCGGGGCCCTTCTGGTCTTCGACGAGGTGATCACCGGTTTCCGGTTGGGCGAGGGCGGCGCCTCGGGTTGGTCGGGGGTGGTTCCCGACCTGTGGTGCTTCGGCAAGGTGATCGGCGGGGGTCTACCGGTGGGCGCCTTCGGAGGTCGCCGCGACGTGCTCTCGTGTCTCGCCCCCGACGGCCCCGTCTACCAGGCCGGCACCCTGTCGGGGAATCCGGTGGCCACGGCAGCCGGACTGACCGTTCTCGACATCATGGAGCCCGCCTCCTATGCAGCCCTGTCCGACCGGGTGGCCCGATTCGGTCCCGCCCTGGCCGAGGTCCTGTCGGCCACGTTGCGCCGGGGGGGCGTCGCCGACGATCAGGGGCGACCACTGGAGGCGCAGGTTCCGGTGGTCGGACCGCTGTTCGGAGTCTTCTTCGTCCCCGCCGGGTCGGGCCCGGTCGTCGACTACGACGGCGCCGTGGCGTCCGCCTCCACCGGTCTGTACCGGCAGTGGTTCCGGTCGATGCTCGACCGCGGCGTGGCCCTGGCTCCCGGGCCGTACGAGGTGGCCTTCCCCTCGATGGCTCACGGTGAGGCCGAGCTCGACCACACCCTCGAGGTGGCGGCCGCGGCCATGGCCGACGTGGTCGCAGGCTGAACGGGGTCCGGCGTCAACGGGTGACGGCGCCGAATGCAAACCTTCGCCTATGGTCCGGCCCCTCCGGTGGGTTCTGAGCGAGAATGGATGAGAGTACAGAGAATGGCCGTGGATAGTGGGTGAGGGAGATGTACCACCCGACCCGTATTTGACGACCGGGACGTCGCGGTCCTTGCCGACCCCGGGTCGGTAGCGACAGGATGGCAGGACGGAAGAACATCACCGAAACGGAGAACCGGAGTCACAGAGGCGGGGGGCGCGCTCGACAACAGAGGAGATGGCCATGACCGTCGGAATAACAGAGTTGCCTCCCGAGGGCATGCAGCTCGGTGGCGTGGCCCTGGCCGGCGACGCCGAGCGGGGGACCAAGACGACCGACGGCCTCAGTCTCCTGTTCACGACGGCCGGCATCACCGTGCAGGGCCCGCAGCCCCAGATCGAGCGGTTGTTGGTGTGGTCGGGTCTCGATTCGGCCAGTTGCCGGGAGAAGATCGTTCTTCCCGACGGACGCAATGCGGCGGTGATGGAGCTGACCTCGGGCGGTCAGTCCATCCGGTTCCTTCTACCTCTGGACACGGTGACTCCCGGGCAGGCCGCCTATCTCGACCAGGCCCTGCCGGCCTGGCTGTCGCGCTACAAAGGGGCGCCCACCGCCGCTTCGCCACCGCCCTCTCCTGCCACCACACCCACCGGGGCATCGGGGGCAGCGGGTATGGGAACGGCTGCTACCGGCGGGGCCACGGCCGCCGCCCGGAGTGCTGCGGCTCCCACGGCCGCCGGAACCAACGGATCGGCCCGACCCCCCGAGGCCGCCGCCCCGCCGCCGCCGACTCCGCCCCCGCCACCGGCACCGCCGGCCCCCGCAGCACCGCCGGCCCCGGCAGCACCTGCGGCGGCCCCGGCCCCGACAGCCCCGGCAGCAACGCCGGCCCCGGCCGCGGCGGCGGCTGGTTCGACGCTGCCGGCTCCATCGGCATCCCTTCCACCGTCAACCCGCCCGGTCGGATCATCAGCGTCGCTGGCCGCCCCCATGGCGCCACCACCCGGATCACCGCCGCCCGGATCGGCCGGGTGGGCCGTGGCCTCCGATCCGTTGCCCTCCGGCGTGGCCTGGGACAGTGCGACCCCCGATACTGCCTCGACCACCGCTCCCGAGGCACCGGCCAAGAAGAGCCGCGGTTGGCGCAAGGACCGGACGGTGGCCCCATCGGCCGCCGCCGGTGTGGCCGCTGCCGGGGTGGCCGCCGCCGCCCCCCCGCCCGGTGCCGTGTCCCCGATGCTGCCTCCGTCCGAGCCGCCCGTCAATCCTGTGCCCCTGGCGCTCGACACCCCGCTGCCCCCTCCACCGGCGGAGCCGGGTACCTCAGTGGGACCGGTGGTGTGGAAGCCCCCCATCGATCCGGCCACCGGGGCGGCTCTGTGGGACGAAACCTACCCCTCGACAACCAGCCCACCGGCCACCAAGACCCGGGGTTGGCGTAAGAAGGCGAAGGTCGGGGCCACCGGGGCGGCGGCCACCGCCGCCGTCGGTGCTACCGCCGCCACCGTGGCCGGAGCGACGCCGGTAGAAGCCCCGGCTCCCACCGGAACCGACGCCTTCGGCGCGGGCCAGTCGGCTCCGCCCGGGGAGGGTGCCGTTCTGACCGGATCGCCCAAGCCGGCCGGAAAGGGAAGTCGCTCCACCTTGGCCGTCGTCCTGGTCGCCCTGGTGGTCGTGGTTGGTGGCGTCGCCTACTTCGCCGTCAAACGCAACGACAACTCGACGCCGTCCACGGTGGCGCCCACCTCGCCGTCGGCCGTGGCGCCCAGCCCATCGCCCGCCGTGGTGGACACGGCCCTGGCCGCGTCCATCAACCTCCGTCAGACCGATCTTCCCGCCGGTTGGACCCGCAATGCCACCGACCAGACGTCGAGGCCGCCGGCCGCTCCTGTCGCCGCCCAGACCCGGGCCAGTCAGGCCCTGGCCGCATGCCTGAGTCAACCCCTGGTGGTCATCTCCGGCCTGTTCGGCCTGGCCGGGCTCCCGGGTCAGTCCGCGGCCGTACGGTCGCCGAGCTTCGAGGAAGCGGCTGACCCCGGCATCCAAATGGTCTCGCAGACGACGGTCATGCAGTCGCCGGGTGATGCCCAGTCGTTGAACGTCCCCTTCACCAACCCCAGCTTCGTCACCTGTTACCAGCAGTTCCAGAACTCGCTGGTGTCAGCGGCGGCACCGGGATCGACGGCTCAGGTCCAGCCTGTCCAGCTGCCCGCCCCCGCCGGGGTGAAGGCCTTCGGCTACCTCACCACCTTCACCGTTCCCAACCAGGGCACCCAGGTGGTGGGACAGGCGTTTCTGATCGGCGGTCGTATCGAGACCGTTCTCGAGCCCTCCACCAATGGTCCGGCGGTGCCCTCCGCCCCCTTCACCTCGGCCTATGACGCCGTGGTCGGTCGCCTGGCCCAGTCGGTCAACAAGTAGGACCGGAGCCGGTCCGGGGGAACCGCCTAGTCCCCGTCGGGGACCAGGCGGGCCACCAGGGCCAAAGCCCGGTAGGCGGCTTCGGCCGGCCCCGTCTCGTCGGGTCGGAGCAGGTTGGCCATGATCCGGAGGAGCCAGCCCATGAGCGATTGGGAATGCATGCCGGTGCCCACGCACAGCTGCATCAACTCGGGTCGGCTGATCATGGCGATGAAGGCCCGGGCCACCCGGTAGTAGAGGCCGTAGGCATCCTCCAGCCGGTCCTCATAGCGCTCGAGGGCGGCCATGCCGTCTCCCGACAAGGCTTCGCCCAGTGCCGCCGCGGCCAGGCGACCCGTCTCGTAGCCGTAGGCGATGCCCTCCCCGTTGAAGGGGTTGATGGCGCCGGCGGCGTCGCCCACCACCAACGTGGTGGCGCCCACCCGGGGTCCGACGGCCAGGCCCATGGGAAGCTTGCCGCCGGTGGGCGGACCGAGCGCGGTCGACGGTGAGAGCTCCCACTCGGCCGGGGCCCAGGCCACGAAATGGTCCATCAGGGTGGACGTGTTGACGCCCTTCCACCGCTTGTCGGTCGAGAGCAGACCGACGCCCACGTTGACCCGGCCGTCGCCCAGCGGGAAGATCCAGCCGTAGCCGGGCACCACCTTGCCGTCGCCGTCGCGGATGTCGAGGTGGGACTCGATGAACGAACAGTCATGACCGGGTGATGTGTAGTAGCCGCGCAGGGCCATTCCCATCGGTTGATTGCGGTTACGGGCAGTGCCCAGGGCTCGGCCGAAGCGCGAGTTGGCGCCGTCGGCCACCACCACGTAGCGGGCCCGTACCGTGCGGGTGGTCCCGGCCATCTTGTCCCGGACCACGGCCCCGACGCAGGAGGGCAGCAGGGACGGGTCGGCGGGGGGGTGTTCATCGAGGACGGGCTCGACCGCCTCGGTCCCCTGCCAGACGGTGGCGCCGGCCTTGACGGCCCGCTCGTTGACGATGGCGTCGAGGTCGTGGCGGGTGATCACGTAGCCGTAGGAGGGAAAGCTGGGATGCTCGGGCCAGGGCATGTCGAGCACCCGCCCGTAGGCGTGGGCCCGCAAACCGCCGTACCGGTGGGCCCCGGTCAATGCCGACTCGATGCCCATGTCGGCTATCTGGCGGACCGACCGCGGCGTGAGACCGTCGCCACAGGTCTTCTCCCGGGGAAAGACCTTCTTCTCCACCAGGGCCACGTCCCATCCGGCCTCGGCCAACCAGTAGGCACACGACGAGCCCGCCGGGCCTCCACCGATGACCAGCACGTCGTAGACGTGACCGTCCCCGGTGCCCCCGGCCGGTGGGTGGTGACCGGGGGTGGGGGAGGCGTCGGGTCCCGGATCGGATGGAGTGTTCACGCCCCCAATCGTAGGTGTCGCCGGCCGGGGACGAGATGGCCCCCCATCGACGGGCCGCCCGCCGCCCGGCCGGGTCCCATCGATGTGCTTCGGCAGAGGGGTGCGTGGTAAAAACAGGTTCCTGTGGACGACTATCTGCCGATCCTTGTCCTTCTGATCCTGGCCTTTCTGTTCGCCGCCCTCTCCTTCGTGGCGTCGGCCATGCTGGCTCCGAAGAAGCGGCCGACGGCGGCCAAAACGGCTCCTTACGAGTGCGGCATCGTTCCCACCATCGCGCCCCCGACCCGCTTTCCGGTCCGCTTCTATCTCATCGCCATGATCTTCATCATCTTCGACATCGAGATCGTCTTCCTCTATCCGTGGGCCGTGATCTTCCGCCAGCTGCGGGCCTTTGGACTGGTCGAGGTGGTGGTGTTCGGGGCCGTGGTCTTCATCTCCTTCCTGTTCCTGGTCAGCAACGGGGCACTCAGCTGGGGGCCAACCAAGCGGTTGACCGAGGGCATGCCGTCGCGAACCTCGGAATCGACCATTGCCCGCATCACCGGGGGAGCGGGGGCGATCCGGTCGGTGAACGCAGTCGGCCCGCCGTCGCCCGGCGAGCCGGCCGTCGACGACCCGAACGCCCCGTCCACCGGTGAGCCGGCCCCGTCGGGTCCCGGCCGGGCCGCGTAGCAGGGGAGAGTAGACCATGGGTCTCGAAGACCTGCAGCACAATTTCATGACCGGCCGGCTGGAGGACCTGGTGCGGTGGGCCCGGCGTTATTCGATGTGGCCGGCCACCTTCGGGCTGGCCTGTTGTGCCATCGAGATGATGTCCGTCGGTGCCGCCGACTTCGACCTGGCCCGGTTCGGGATGGAGGTGTTCCGGTCATCGCCCCGCCAGGCCGACCTCATGATCGTGGCCGGGCGGGTGTCCCAGAAGATGGCTCCGGTCCTGCGTCAGGTCTACGACCAGATGATGGAGCCCAAATGGGTGCTCTCGATGGGGGTGTGCGCCAGTACCGGGGGGATGTTCAACAACTACGCCATCGTCCAGGGCGTCGACCAGATCGTCCCGGTCGACGTGTACGCCCCGGGCTGCCCCCCCACCCCCGAGACGCTCATGCACGCGATCCTGACCCTGCACGAGAAGGTGCGGACCAACCAGATCACCCGGTCGGCCGGGGTCCCCCTCCTGGCCAGCGACGAGGGGCTGGACACGGCGGACAGTCACGCCCAGGGCGACGAGGCCACCTCGGGGTGGACCCCCGACCGGCCCGAAGACGTCCACCTGGGCACGCCCAAGCGCAACCCGGTGATCGCCCGCAGCGTGGGTGAGCCCCTGTGACCGTGGCCGGAGCGGAGGTGGCCGAGGGCGAGGTGACGCCGAGTGACTCGGGCGGCGGGTCGTCGCGGCTGCCGGGCCGACCCCACCAGGAGGTGGCCTTTCCCCCCGCGACCAGTACCTGAGCTTGGTGGGCGACTACCGGGCCCATGGCTTCGAGATGTGTGCCGACCTGTGCGGCGTGGACTACCTGACCCATCCCGGTCGGCGGCTGCCCGATGGCGTGCAGCCCGAGCGCTTCGAGGTGGTGGTCAACCTGTTGTCGCTGAGTCAGGCCCGACGGGTGAGGGTCAGGGTGCAGGTGCCGGAGTCGGACGCCGTCGCCGACTCGCTGTTCGACCTCTATCCCGGTACCGAGGCCATGGAGCGGGAGGCCTACGACCTGTTCGGCATCGTCTTCGCCGGTCACCCGGACATGACCCGCATCCTCATGCCCGAGGACTGGGAAGGGCATCCCCTGCGCAAGGACTACGGAGTCGGCCGGGTCCCGGTCCAGTTCAAAGAGGCCCCAGGTCCACGGTGAGCGACACCACAGCGGTACCGGGCAGCGACGACGCCGGAACCCCGGAACCCCACGTCGATACCGTGCAGGCCCCTCCGGCTCCGTGGGCCGACCCGGCGGGGCCCATGGATGAGCCTGAGGGACTGGTGGCCGAGACGTCCGAGGGTGTCCAGGAACTCTTCCGCCGCTCGGAGACGGATTCGAGCGAGTTGCGCCGGGAAGTCGGTGCCGTTCTGCGACTGCCCGAAGGGGTGGCCGTCGACCCCTCGGACATCGACGTCGAACGGTCCGACGACGAGACCATGATCATCAACATGGGTCCACAGCATCCCTCGACCCACGGTGTTCTGCGCTTGATGCTCGAGTTGGACGGCGAAACGGTGCTGCGTACCAAGCCGGTCATCGGCTACCTGCACACGGGCATGGAGAAGACCGGAGAGGAGCTCACCTACATCCAGGGATCGACCAACGTCACCCGCATGGACTACCTGGCCCCCCTGCACAACGAGCTGGTGTTGTCGTTGGCGGTGGAAGCGCTGCTCGGTGTGGAGATGCCGCCGCGGTCCGACTGGATCCGCATGCTGATGGTCGAGCTCAACCGGGTGTCGTCCCACCTGATGTGGCTGGCCACCAACGGAATGGACCTCGGTTCGACATCCATGATGATCTACGGGTTCCGCGAGCGCGAGATGGTTCTCGCCTTCTTCGAAAAGACGACCGGGCTGCGCATGAACCACAACTTCATCCGGCCGGGGGGCACCGCCGCCGATCTGCCCGATGGCTGGGAGGACGACGTCACCGTCATCTGCGACACGGTGTTGGCCCGGACCAAGGAGTACGACGAGTTGCTCACCGGCCAGCCGCTCTTCCGCCAGCGGAGCGAGGGGATCGGCAGCATCTCGGCCGAGGAGGCTCTGGCTCTCAGCCTGACCGGCCCGCTCCTGCGTTCCACCGGTGTGCCCTGGGACCTCCGCCGCTCCATGCCCTACCTCCGCTACGACGAGGTCGAGTTCGACGTGATCGTCGGGACCTTCGGTGACAACTTCGACCGGTACTCGATCCGGCTCAACGAGATCCGCGAATCGGTGCGGATCATCCGGCAGATCGTGGAGAAGATGCCGGCCGGCGACTACCGGGTACAGGACAAGAAGGTGACGCCGCCACCCCGGGTCCGGATCGACGAGTCGATGGAGGCGCTCATCCACCACTTCAAGATCTTCACGGAGGGGTTCCGGGTCCCCGAGGGCGAGGTGTACGTGGCCGTGGAGTCACCCCGGGGAGAACTCGGATGTTACCTGGTGTCGGACGGAACCCCCAAGGCGTACCGGATGCACATCCGGGGACCGAGCTTCGTCAACCTCCAGGGCCTTCCGGTCATGATCCGCGGCGGTCTGCTGGCCGACGCCGTGGCGGTGTGCTCCACCATCGACCCGGTGATGGGAGAGGTGGACCGATGAGCGGGCCCCAGAGTCCGACCGGCGTGGAGACCCGCTGGCGGGCCACCGCCCCGGCGCCGCCGCGGCCGACCCACCTGTCGGCCGACATCCTCGAGCGCGCCCGGCAGATCATCGGCTTGTACCCCGAACCCCGCTCGGCTCTCATCCCCCTCTGTCATCTGGCCCAGGAACAGGACGGCTGGCTCACCCCCGAGGCCATGGCCGACATCGCCGAACTGGTCGGCGTCACCCCCACCGAGGTGCTGGGCACCGCCTCCTTCTACGACATGCTGCACACCGAACCGGTGGGCACCCATGTGGTGGCGGTCTGCACCAACATCGCCTGCCTCCTCAACGGGGCTGTCGAGCTGCTGGACCATGCCTCGACCACTCTGGGGGTCAACGCCGGTGGCACCACCGCCGACGGCTCGATCACCCTCGAGGAGTCGGAGTGTCTGGCCGACTGCGACCAGGCCCCGTGCGTACAGGTCAACCACCGCTTCGTGGGGGCCCAGACGCCGGACAGCTTCGACCGCCTGATGGGGGAGCTGCGAAGCGGTGCCCGCCAGGCCGACGTCCCCGACCACGGCACCCTCAACCGGGTGCGGCGCGACGGTGGTCTCCGGGCCGATCCGGCCCGGGTGGCCGAGGAGCGGGCCGCCATGGCCGAGGCCCAGGCGCAGCGGGCGGCGGCCAAAGACGGCGGGTCGGCCAAAGGCGGGTCGGCGTGACCATCACCGACGCCCCCAAGATCATCACCGCCCGGCTGGATCATGCCGACTCGTACACCCTCGAGCGTTATCTGGCCACCGGCGGGTACGACGGATTGCGCAAGGCCCTCACCCTCACACCCGAAGAGGTGACCCACGAGGTCGACACGGCCAGCCTGCTGGGTCGGGGAGGGGCCGGGTTTCCGGCCGGCCGCAAGTGGGCCATGTTGCGCAAGGATCCCGTCACCTATCTGGTGGTCAACGGAGACGAGAGCGAGCCGGCCACCTTCAAGGATCATCTGCTCATCGAGCGAGATCCCCACCAGCTGATCGAGGGCGTGCTCATCGCCGCCTACGCCCTTCAGGTCACCCAGGTGTTCATCTTCATCCGCGGCGAGTTCGCCCTCGGCCTCGAACGGGTGCAGTCGGCCCTCAACGAGGCCTACGCCCACGGCGCGGTGGGGGCGGACATATTCGGATCCGGCTTCTCGGTCGACGTCGTCGTCCACCCCGGAGCCGGTGCCTACATCTGCGGCGAGGAGACGGCGCTGCTCGAGTCGCTGGAGGGAAAGCGGGGCTTCCCGCGGATCAAGCCCCCCTTCTTCCCCGCCGCCATCGGTCTCTACGGTCAGCCCACGGTGGTCAACAACGTGGAGACCATGTCCAATCTCCCGTGGATCGTACTCCACGGCGGAGCGGCCTTTGCCGCTCTGGGCGAGGGCCGCTCCACCGGCACCCGGCTGTTCGCCCTGGCCGGCAAAGTCAAGAACCCGGGTGTCTACGAGCTCGAGATGGTCAAGACGACGTTCAACGACCTGATCAACGCACCCGTGCTGGGCGGCGGGATCCCGCACGGACACGCCCTCAAGGCCTTCATCCCCGGTGGTGTGTCGGCGCCGTGGTTCGGTCCCGACCAGATCGACCTGCCGCTGGGCCAAGACGAGGTGGGGACGGCCGGCTCCATGCTCGGGTCGGGATCGATCGTGGTCATGGACGACCAGACCTGTGTGGTGCGGGCGGCCTGGCGGATCACCAAGTTCTTCTTCCGCGAATCGTGCGGGCAGTGCACGCCGTGCCGGGAGGGCGCCGGCTGGCTGGAGCGGATCATGGAGCGCATCGAGACCGGTCGCGGCCGGGAGGAGGATCTCGATCTGCTCCTCGACGCCTGCGACAACATCGCCCCGGGTCTCACCTGGCCGCCCCAGCAGACCACCATCTGCGTCCTCGGTCCCTCCATCCCCTCCTCCATCGCCTCGGCCATCGAGATGTTCCGGGACGAGTTCCTGGTCCACATCAAAGAGGGGGGCTGCCCGTATGGCTGAGCAGAAAGCACCCCCGACCGGCTCCACCACCACCGCCAACGTGACCGCCGACCCCACCGACCACGCCCAGGCCGAGCCGGAGGAGTCCGTGTCCTTCACTCTCGACGGCCGACCGGCCACCGGCCGCAAGGGCGAGATGCTCATCGCCGCCGCCGAACGGGCCGGCACCTTCATCCCCCGCTTCTGCTACCACCCCCGCATGAAGTCGGTGGGGGTGTGCCGCATGTGCCTGGTCGAGGTCAGCGGCCCCCGGGGGGCGACGCTGCAGCCCAGCTGTTACGTCGAGGTGCAGGAAGGATCGGAGGTGGTGACCGATTCGGACAAGGTCAAGAAGGCCCAGGACGGCGTTCTCGAGTTCCTCTTGATCAACCACCCGTTGGATTGCCCGGTGTGCGACAAGGGCGGCGAGTGTCCCCTCCAGGACCAGACGCTGGCCTACGGCCCGGGGGAGTCGCGGTTCGTCGAGGAGAAGCGCCACTTCGAGAAGCCCATTCCCATTTCGGAGCTGGTGCTGTTGGACCGGGAACGGTGCATCCAGTGCAGCCGCTGCACCCGTTTCGCCGACGAGGTGGCGGGCGAGGCCCAGATCGACTTCATCGGGCGCGGCGAGCAGCTCGAGGTCAACACGTTCCCGTCTCTGCCCTTCACCTCCTACTTTTCCGGCAACACCGTGCAGATCTGCCCGGTGGGCGCCCTCACCGCCTCGCCCTACCGCTTCACGGCCCGCCCCTGGGACCTCGACCAGGTGGAGTCCACCTGCACCACCTGCGCGGTGGGATGCCGGGTGGCCGTCCAGTCCTCGGCCAACCGGGTCACCCGTCTTCTCGGTATCGACGCCGATCCGGTCAACCACGGTTGGCTGTGCGACAAAGGACGGTTCGCGTTCGAGACGGTCAACGCCGATGACCGGCTGGTCGAGCCTTTGGTGCGCAAGGACGGCGCTCTGGTGGCGACGTCGTGGCACGAAGCCCTGGCCGCCGTGGCCACCGGGCTGACCGAGGCCAGCGCCCACGGCGGGGTCGAGTCGGTGGCGGTCATAGGCGGGGCCCGTCTGACCAACGAGGGGGCCTACGCCTGGGCCAAGCTGGCCAAGGGTGTGGTCGGGACCGACTCGGTCGACGCTCAGATGGGGGACGGGCTTCCGGCCGAGCTGACCCTGGCCCTGCCCCGGGCCACCATCGACCAGATGGCTGCGGCCCACACGGTCATCGTGCTCAGCGGTGACATCCGCGAGGAGCTGCCGGTTCTGTTCCTGCGCCTGCGTTCGGCCATCGTGGACGGCACGACCAAGTTGGTCGAGCTGTCGCCCCAGGCCACCTCGCTCACCCCCTATGCCGCCGTGTCGTTGCGCTACGTCCCCGGCGAAGCCACCGACCTGGTGCGGGCCCTGGTGGACCCGGAGGCGCCGGTACCCAGCACCGTCGACGCCGCCACCCTGTCCGAGGCCCGACGACTGGCCGGTACGGGTGACGTGGTGGTGGTGGCCGGGCGGCCGTCGCTGGCCGAAGACGGCGCCCTGGTGGGCGAAGCCGTACAGCTTCTGGCCACGTCGTTGAGCGGCACCCGCTTCCTTCCCGCCCTCCGTCGGGGCAACGTGCACGGGGCCCTCGACATGGGGCTGGCCCCGGGCGTACTCCCCGGACGGGTGTCGCTGGATGCCGGTCGGGCCTGGTTCACCCGGGCCTGGGGAGCGGTTCCGGCCACCCGCGGGCGCGACACCGCAGCCATCCTGCGGGCGGCGGCCGGCGAGAGCGCCGCCCGACCCGACAGCCCTCCCGGCGATGGCGCTCCCGGCGAGAGCGGTGCCGGCGAGGCCGACGGCGGCCCCCCCGTCCGGGCCCTGATCGTGCTGGGGGCGGAACCCTCGCACGATTTCCCCGACCGACGGCTGGTCGAGCGGGCCCTGGCCGGCACCGAGTTCATCGTGGCGGTGGCTTCCTCCCCCGGACCCCTTACCGAACGGGCCGACGTGGTCCTGCCGGCGGCCGAGGCCCACGAACGCCCGGGCACCACCACCAATATCGAAGGGCGGGTGAGCCGACTGGGCCAGAAACTGGTGCCGCCCGGCCAGGCCTGGCCCGACTGGATGATCGCTTCCGAGTTGGCCGTGCACCTGGGGGCGGACCTCGGACTGGATTCGGTCGGTGACGTCTGGGACGAAGTGGAACGGGTCGCTCCAGCCTACCGGGGCATCACCCGCTCGTTGCTCGACATGCCGGGCGCCTCCGATGGCGTGGTGGCGCCGCTGGCCGCCCGGTCGGTTTCCATCGGGCGACGAGGCACGGTCTCACCGCTCGACCCCATCGCCTTCCCCGGGGTGGAGTCGGTCGAACGTCAGGGGGCACCCCCCCGTTCCGGCCTGGCCGAATCGCCCACGGCGGGACGACTCGGATCGGGAACGGAAGCGGGCACCGAACCGGCCCAGGGATCGGGTGGTGCCGCCGAGGCCGAATCGGTCTCACCGCCGGCGGTCACCGTTCCTGTGGTTTTCGACGTCCCCCGCGTAGGTCCGGTCGACGGCTACTCACTGCGCCTGGTGGCCGGGCGCGTCCTCTACGACACCGGGTCGGCGGTGGGGGCGGCCCCCGCACTGGCCGGGTTGGTGGCCGTGTCCCCCCTCCGGGTCAACCCCCGTGATCTCGACGACCTGGGGGTCACCCCGGGTGGGTCGGTCAAACTGCGTACCGCCTCGGCTTCGGTGGTGGTGACCGCCGTACCCGACCCTTCGCTGCCCCGGCGGGTGGTGTCCGCCGACTTCAATGTGCCCCTGGACGGCCCGGACCCGGCAGCGGGGACCATCGCCGACCTGATGGTCGTCGGCCCGGCCCTGGTCGAAGTGAGGATGGAGACTCCATGAGCCAATTGCTGGCCCTGGCCCATCCGCTGATGTCGGCCGATGACCCCCTCTACAACAACGGGGTGGACTGGGTCGTCTTCCTCATCGTGATCATCAAGGTCCTGGTCGTCTTCGGCGCCCTGATGGTGGCCGTCATGCTGATGATCTGGTTCGAGCGCAAGGTCATCTCGGACATGCAGAGCCGGATCGGTCCCAACCGGGCCGGACCCTTCGGCATCGCCCAGACCCTGGCCGACGGCATCAAGCTCTTCTTCAAGGAGGACCTGCTACCCGACCAGGCCGACAGCTTCGTGTTCAAGCTGGCCCCCTACCTGACCATCATTCCCGCCTTCCTCATTTTCGCCATCGTCCCCATCGGGGGGGTGGTGACCATCGCCGGCCATACCTTCGAGCTGCAGCTGGCCGATCCGCCCATGGGCATCCTCTTCCTGCTGGCCATGTCGTCCATCGGCGTTTACGGGATCATGCTGGCCGGGTGGGCGTCGGGGTCGAAGTACCCGTTGCTCGGCTCGGTACGGGCGTCGGCCCAGATGATCTCTTACGAAGCGGCCCTGGGCATGACGGTGGTGACGGTGGTGCTGATCACCGGATCGCTGAGCACCCGGGCCATCGTGGACGACCAGGCGGCCCACTTCTGGCAGTGGAATGTGATCCGGCTGGCCGTGGTGCCCTTCGTCATCTTCTTCATCGCCATCATCGCCGAAACCAATCGGCCCCCCTTCGACCTGGTCGAGGCCGAGTCGGAGCTGGTCGGGGGGTTCCACACCGAGTACTCGTCCATCCGGTTCGCGCTGTTCTTTCTGGCCGAATTCATGAACACCATCACCATGTCGGCCATCACCGTCACTCTGTTCTTCGGCGGACCGGACGGCCCCATCCCCCACATCCCCCACACCTACTGGCTGTGGCCCATCCTCTGGTTCTTGGGCAAGACCATCGTGTTCCTGTTTGTGTTCGTATGGCTACGGGCCGCCCTGCCCCGGCTCCGCTACGACCAGCTCATGGACCTGGGCTGGAAGAAGCTCATCCCCCTCTCGCTCGGCTGGCTGTTGATCGTGGCCGGATTCGTGATCGACGGGTGGTGGGGGGTGGGTATGACCGGTGCCGTGGTGTTGGCCGCAGTGACCATCAGCGTGGCCTTCTCGATCGGGAACGAGCGTGAGGAGAGCCGGGCCATCCTCCCGCCGGTGGGCCTCCGTGTGTGGAAGCGGCCTCCGGAGTCGGCCAACGGCAGCGGAGGCGGGGGCGTACCCGCCCCCTCCCTCCCCGGGGGGGAGGGCGGATGACCGAACCCGATGTCCCCCGCCAGCGGCAGAACTTCCTGGGTGGCTTCAAGCTGACCCTCGAGCACCTGGGCCGCCCGCCGGTGACCCGCCAGTACCCCGAGGAGAAGAAGCCCAAGCAACCCCGCCAGCACGGCCGTCACGTTCTCAACCGCTACGAGGACGGGATGGAGAAATGCATCGGCTGCGAGTTGTGCGCCGGGGTGTGCCCGGCCGACTGCATCTACGTGCGGGGCCTCGACAACCCACCCGACCACCCGGTGTCACCGGGCGAGCGCTACGGCTATGTCTACGAGATCAACTTCCTGCGGTGCATCCACTGCGACCTGTGCGTGGAAGCGTGCCCGACCGAGGCCATCACCGAGTCCAAGCTGATGGAGTTCTCCTTCACCAACCGCAACGATGCCATCTACACCAAGGAAGAGCTGCTGGTGGACGACGAGGGCAAGCCCCGTCACCAGCCCTGGGAGGACTGGCGGGAAGGCGACGATCTGCACACCTCGGGTTGGATGCGGGCGACATCGCCTTCGGGTAGCGCCGCTTTCGAAGGCCAGGTGCAGTGGTCGGGGGAGCTCGGTTTCGGCGTGCGCTCCCCCGAAAGCGGCCAATCGGCCGTGCCCGACGACGCCACCACCGGCAGCATGCAACTGCGTGACACCCTCGAGCGTCACCTCCTGACCACCGATCTTCCGCCGGCCAAGAGGGGTCCCCGGGGTGCCATCGGGCGCATGTTGGAGAAGGCCGAGAGGTTCTCCCCCAAAGCCGGTAAGAAGCACCGGGAGAAGGCCGACGCCGACTACGCCCAAGCCGTCACCGATGGGAATACGGAGAGCGGCGCCCCCGGATCCGAGCACCCGTCCACCCCTCCGTCGGCGGCGGAAGGTGCGGGAACCGATACCGGATCGGTCGGGTCCTGATGTCCCTCCTGACCGGAGCGGTGCTCGCCGCGGCATCGATCACCCACCCCTCCTACGTCGATGTGGTCACCTTCGCGGTGGCCGCCGCCATCATCCTGTCGGGCGCCATCGGGGTGGTGGTGTCCCGCAACCCGGTTCACGCCGCCCTCATGTTGGTCATGACCCTGTTCGGGGTGGCCGTGCTCTTCGTCCTCCAGCGTGATCCTTTTCTGGCTGCCGTGCAGGTCATCGTCTATGCCGGGGCCATCGTGGTCCTGTTCCTGTTCGTGATCATGTTCCTGGGTGTCGACCGCCAGGAGAACATCGCCGTCGAACCCCTACGCGGGCAGCGCCCTCTGGCCGTCGCTTTGGTGGTGCTGGCGACGGTCGGCCTCCTGCTTTTGGGCCAGGTCTCGTCCTGGACGACGGGTGCTCCCCACGTGGCCGGAGTGGCCGCCGGACGGGAGTCGAACGTCTACCTGCTCGGCCGGTCGGTGTACACCACGTACCTCTTTCCGTTCGAGGCCACGGCGGCGCTGCTCATCATCGCCGTGGTGGGGGCGGTCGTCCTGGCCCGGCGTCCGCCCGGGTCCTCCGTGGAGTCGACCGATGATTCCCCGACTGAAGCCTCGATGGGTCCAGACGCCACTGACCGCACTGACCCCACTGATTCCGGCGACCCCGCTGACCCGGAGGTCGCCGATGGGCAGTCATCGTCCGGGTTGGCCGGTGCCGGTGAAGGGGGTGCGGTGGCTGACCCTGACCGTGGGGACCATGAAGTCGATGCCACCGATGGCGGAGAGGCCGGCGCCGGTGTGGCGTCGGGCGGCGAGGAAGGACGGACATGACCATCAATCCCGATTGGTACCTGGCCCTGGCCGTGGTCCTGTTCGCCATCGGCGCCCTGGGCGTGATGGTCCGCCGCAACGTGCTGGTGATGTTCATGTGCGTGGAGCTCATGCTCAACGCGGCCAACCTCACCTTCGTGACCTTCGCCCGCACCCTCAACGACATCGGCGGACAGGTGCTGGTTTTCTTCGTGCTGGTGGTAGCGGCCGCTGAGGTCGTGGTCGGCCTCGGGATCGTGGTCGCCATCTTCCGCCGACGGGCCAGCACCACCGCCGACGATCTCCACGTGATGAAGGGCTGAGGGCGCCGTGCTGCAGGTGACCTACCTGATCATCTTGCTGCCCCTGGTCGGGTTCGCCGTCCAATTGGTGGCCGGCCGCAAGCTGGGCGACCCGCTGGCCGGAGTGGTGGCGACCGTCTTCGTAGCCGCCTCCTTCGTGGTATCGGTGGGCGTCTACCTGGATCTGCTCACCGTCAGTGGTGCCGTGCGGACCTACACCCAGAACCTGTGGACCTGGATCCCGGTGGGCCAGCTCAACGTGCACGCCAGCCTGTACGTGGACCCGCTGTCGATGACCATGGTCCTGTTCGTGACCGGGGTGAGCGCTCTGATCCACCTCTACTCGATCGGCTACATGAAAGGCGACCGGGACTATCCGAAGTTCTTCCTCTATCTCAACCTGTTCGTCGCTTCCATGCTCATCCTGGTGCTGGGCAGCAACATGCTGGTCACCTTCGTCGGATGGGAGGGGGTGGGGACCTGCTCCTACTTCTTGATCTCGTTCTGGTTCACCCGGGAGTCGGCAGCCAGTGCCGGCAAGAAAGCCTTCATCTACAACCGGATCGGTGACGTCGGCTTCCTGCTGGCCATCTTCTTGACCTTCGAGC
Organism: uncultured Acidimicrobiales bacterium; assembly: GCA_963824645.1. GTDB lineage: Bacteria > Actinomycetota > Acidimicrobiia > Acidimicrobiales > RAAP-2 > Bog-756. Next base: position 336,587 of record CAWGQC010000014.1, on the reverse strand, counting down.
GGGTTCACTCACTCGAGTACACGACAATCTTCGCCCGTATCGGCTCGATCGGAGCCGGAAACATCACCGCCATCTGCCTCTTGTTACTGGTGGGGGTGATGGGCAAATCGGCTCAGATCCCGCTCTTCCCCTGGTTGGCCGACGCCATGGAGGGCCCCACCCCGGTATCGGCCCTCATCCACGCCGCCACCATGGTCACCGCCGGTGTCTACCTCCTGTGCCGGGTCAACCCGCTGCTCCATGCGTCGAGCGCCGCCTCACTGACCGTGGCCTGCGTGGGTGCGGCCACGGCCTTCGTAGCCGCCACCATCGCCTGCGCCCAGCAAGACATCAAGAAGGTGCTGGCCTATTCGACGGTGTCGCAGCTGGGCTACATGTTTCTGGCCATCGGCTGCGGTGCCTATGAGGCAGCCATCTTCCTCATGGTGGCCCATGCCTTCTTCAAGGCACTCCTCTTCCTCGGAGCCGGCTCGGCCATCCACGGACTCCACGACGAGCAGGATCTCAAGCGGATGGGCAACCTGCGGGCCTACATGCCCATCACCTTCATCACCTTCGCCATCGGCTGGTTGGCCATCGCCGCTGTTCCGCCCCTGTCGGGGTTCTGGGCCAAAGGCGACGTGCTGGAGAACACCTGGTCGGCCCATCCCGCTCTGTGGGTAGTGGGTCTGGTCACCGCCGCGCTCACCGCCTACTACATGAGCCGGCTGACCGGGCTGGCCTTCTTCGGCCGGGACCGGTGGTCGGACAAGGTGCCGATCGACGCCACCACCGATCTGCCCGGCGCCCACCACGCTGAGGGGAGCATCGCCCCGCCCCACGAGTCCAAGCCGGTCATGACCATCCCCCTGTGGATCCTGGCCTTCTTCGCCGCCGTGGCCGGCGTGCTGGCCCTGTCCAACAACCACGTGTCGCTGGCCAAGTGGATCGACCCTGTCTTCGGGTCCAACCTCTACAACGATCATCTGAGTACCGGAGCCCTGTGGGCGCTGGGCACCACCGACGCGGTCATCGCCGTGATCGGGGTGACCGTGGGGTTGGCACTCTGGCTGTCCCGGGCCGAACGGCCGCCGCTCGAGGCCGCCTTCCTCGAGCGTTCGTGGTACATCAACGAGTTCTACGACGCGGTCATCGGCCGACCGGGCGAGCGGTTGGCCGCCTTTGCGGCCACGGTCGTCGACACCAAGATCATCGACGGGGCGGTCAACGGCGTGGCCACCGTGGTGCGCCGTTCGGGCGCCGTCATCCGCCGCACCCAGACCGGGTACGTCCGCAATTACGTGCTGGGCATCGTGCTCGGCACCGTGCTCGTCCTGGCCTTCATGCTGACCCGGCTGTGGTGGAACTGATGAACGCCGCCCCTGCCTTTCCCTACCTCACCGTGCTGGTGCTGGTGCCGGCCATCGGTGCCGCCGTGGTCGCCCTGGTGCCCAACCGCTGGGTTCCCTCCTGGTTCTACGAGGCGGCCGGCGCCACTGTCGGGTCCGTCACCCTGGCCGTGGCTGTGGCCACCGCCGTGGAGTTCAAGGTGGGCGACGGCAGCTATCAGATGGTGTCGAACCACGTGTGGGCCCCGGCCCTGGGAATAAACTGGTCGCTCGGGATCGACGGCATCTCACTGTTCCTGGTGCTGATGACCGCCCTGCTGTTCCCTCTGGCTCTCCTCGGGGCCCGGGTGCGGCGGGATCCGCGTTCCTTCGTGGCCTGGGTGCTCCTGTTGGAGGCAGCCTGCCTGGGCAGCTTCGTGGCTCTGGACCTGGTCTTCTTCTTCCTCTTCTTCGAGCTGACCCTGGTACCCAGTTACTTCATCATCGGGGGGTGGGGATACGCCCGGAGGGGCTATGCGGCCATCAAGTTCTTCATCTACACGTTCACCGGTTCGGCCTTCCTCCTGGTCGGCATCCTGGCCGTGGCCTTTTTGCACCAGTCCCAGACCGGGGTGCTCACCTTCGAGCTGCCGGCCCTCATGCGCACCCATCTCTCGGGGACCGAGGGCGTGCTCCTGTTTCTGGCCTTTACCGCCGCCTTCGCCGTCAAAGCGCCGATCTTCCCCTTCCATACCTGGTCGCCCGACGCCTACGGTGAGGCGCCCACCGCGGGGGCCGTGCTTCTGGCCGCGGTCATGGCCAAGCTCGGCACCTACGGCATCGTTCGCTTCGACCTCAACCTCTTCCCTCAGGCCACCCGCACGTTGGCCCCCTGGCTGTTGACCCTGGCCACCATCGGCATCATCTACGGGGCGCTGGTGGCCTGCGCCCAGCGCGATCTGAAGAGGCTGTTGGCCTACTCCTCACTGGCGGGGATCGGGTTCGTGGTGCTGGGCACTTTCGCCCTCAATCAACAGGGGATCACCGGCGGCGTTCTCCAGATGGTCAACCACGGGCTGATCATCGCCGTCCTGTTCATCGTGGTGGGGTGGATCTACGAGCGCCGGGGCACCTGGCAGGTCACCTCGCTCCGGGGACTGCAGTCGTCGGCACCGGTGATGGCCGGCGTGTTCACCGTGGCCATGCTGGCTTCGGTGGGTGTGCCCGGGCTCAACGGCTTCGTCAGCGAATTCCTGGTGCTGATCGGGGTGTTCCTGGCCCACCGGTGGTGGGCCGTGGCGGCCATCGTGGGCATCATTCTGGCTGTCGTCTACCTACTGTGGGCCTATCAGCAGGTGTTCCACGGACAACCCGGTCCGGAGGACTCCACCACCAGGGACCTGGGATGGAGCGAACGATTGATCGTGGCGCCCCTCATCATCCTCATCGTGGCCATCGGTGTGTTCCCCAAGCCGGTGCTCGACCGGATCACCCCGTCGGTCGATCAGCTGGTGGTCCACGTCGACCGGGCCACCCACACCCGACTGCCGACCGGATTGGCCGGATTGGAAGCCGTACGGCCGTCGACCCGCCACGCTCCCGATATCGCCCTGACCGCTGCACCCCGGGGATCGACTCGATCTGACACCACCAAGGGGGTGGATCGATGAACTACCTGCCTCTGGTGGCCACCTCGGCGGCGCCCACCATCCATACGCCCCATGTCGACTATCTGAGCATCCTGCCCATGCTCATCATGATCGGTGGGGCCCTCTTCCTGATGGCCGTTTCGTCGTTGTTCCGCCGGGTCATCGGCCCGGGAACCGGAACCCTGGTGACGTCGGTGGTCTCGCTAGCGGCTCTGGTGGCTGCCCTGGTCCAGTGGGATCACGTCAGCACCCATGGACCCCAGGTCACCATTGCCGGTGCCATCGCCTTCGATGGTTTCGACGTCTTCATCCAGATCGTGGTGTCCATCGCCATGTTGCTCACCGCCCTGGTGGCCGACGGGTTCCTCAAGCGTGAAGGGGTCGAGGGTCCCGAGTTCCACGTGTTGGCCATGATGTCGGCCTCGGGGGCGATGATGATGGGGGCGGCCAACGACCTTATCGTCGTCTTCCTGGGGCTCGAGATCATGTCGATCGCCCTCTACGTGCTGGCCGCCTTCAACCACAAGCGGGCGGAGTCGGGGGAGGCCGCCCTCAAGTATTGGGTGCTGGGTGCTTTCTCGTCGGCTGTGTTCATCTACGGCATCGCCCTCATCTACGGGGCCACCGGATCGACCAACCTTCCCCAGATCGCCGACTATCTGTCGAAGAACGTGATCGCCTCCAACGGCGTGCTTCTGGCCGGTCTGGCCTTCCTGCTGGTGGGATTCGGCTTCAAGATCGCTGCCGTCCCCTTCCACATGTGGTCGCCCGACGTCTACCAGGGATCGCCGTCCCCGGTGACCGGATTCATGGCCGCGGTGGTCAAGGCCGGCGCTTTCGCGGCGCTACTGCGCGTCTTCATCTCTTCATTCGGGACGGTGCGGACCGACTGGCAGCCCATCGTGTGGGCATTGGCCTTCCTCAGCCTTCTGCTCGGCGCCGTCGTCGCCCTCCTGCAGAAGGACATCAAGCGGATGATGGCCTACTCGTCCATCAACCATGCCGGTTTCATCCTGCTCGGCGTGGAGGCGGCCACCACCCGTGGGGTGTCAGCATCGCTCTACTACATCATCACCTACATGTTCATGGTGATCGGATCGTTCGCCGTGATCACCGTGATGTCGCGCCAGGGTGATACCGGCAACCAGATCGCTGACTACCGGGGGCTGGCCAAACGCCAGCCCCTGCTGGCCCTGGCCTTCGCCGTACTGCTGCTGGCCCAGGCCGGCGCCCCTTTCACCACCGGCTTCCTGGCCAAGTTCGGGGTGGTGGGGGCATCGGTGGCCACCCATGCCTACGTTCTGGCCACGGTGGCCATGGTCTCCGCCGCGGTGGCGGCCTTCTTCTACCTGCGGGTGGCTGTCACCATGTACTCACCGGTGGGAGCGGTGGGCGACACCGCTGTGGACGGGGGGACCGACACAGCCGGGAACGGGAGCGGTGCCCCTGCCCCGGCGGGTGAGGCAGATGTGCCCCGGGGCGCCCCGGTATCGGCGGCGGCGGAATCGGCGGCGGCGGAATCGAGGGCGTCCAGCGATCCGGTTTCCTCGCTGGCCGTGCTCACTGATGCGGCTCCGGATGAGTCGGTGGTGGCACGAGGAGTCGTGCCCGTGCCCACCCTGACCGTGGTGGCCCTCGGGCTGACGGTCGGGTTCACCGTCGTGTTCGGGATCATCCCTGCCCCGATCCTGGACTTTGCTCATCACGCCACCCTCCTGTTCAGCTGACCGGGGCGGCCCACATGTCCGGCCGGCACCGGACTACTGTCGGCGGAGGAACCGGTGACAGTGGATGTTGCTCACCGAGGGAGGAAGCGCGCCATGGCCAAACCATCACCGATGGGTGACTCCCGAGCGGCGTCCAAGCGGGACAACCGTGAGATCGTCCGCATCACCGGGGCCGTCATCGCCCTCGCTCTTCTGGTCGCCTTCGTTCTCGACAACAGTCATTCGGTCAGGGTCGGCTTCGTGTTTTTCAACGCCAGCGTCAGCCTCATCTGGGTTCTGCTGATCGCCGCCTTTCTGGGAGCCGCCGTCGACCGGCTGTTCATCCTTCTGCGTCAGCGTCGCAAGAAGAAGGCAGCCTCCGCTGGCTAGCACCCCAGCATCGCTCAGCGCTTTCGGGGCCGCCGCCAGGGCCTGCTGGCGGCGATCGAGGAACAACGGAAGGATGGCGACATGAGGGAGGCCACGCCAAAAGAGCGGGCTGCGTTCGGGCGGAAGTCCCGGGCCCAGTCACCGCGGTCTCGACACGCCGACTGGGAGCCCGCTCCCAATCGCACCGATCCGCTGGCCATTCTGGCCCTGCAGGCGACCACCCGTGTTCCCGAGCTCGTCCCCATCCGCTACGGCCGCATGGCGGTATCGCCGTTTGCCTTCTTCCGGGGCGCCGCCGCGGTGATGGCGGCCGACCTGGCCCACACCTCCACGAGCGGTTTGGACGTCCAGTTGTGCGGGGATGCCCACCTCTCCAACTTCGGGGGTTTCGCCTCACCCGAACGCGACATGATCTTCGACGTCAATGACTTCGACGAGACAATCCCCGGCCCGTTCGAATGGGACGTGAAGCGTCTGGCCGCCAGCCTCGAGATAGCCGGTCGCCAACGGGAGTTCAGCGATGCCGTCCGCACCTCGCTGGTGGCCCAGGCCTCGCGGTACTACCGCACCGCTATGCGGGAGTTCGCCGGTATGCGCGATCTCGATATCTGGTACTCGCGGCTGGATGCGGCCGCCTTGGCCCGACGGTGGGGTGCCCAGGCCGGCAAACGTCTCACCGACAACTTCCAGAAGCAGGTGGCCAAGGCCCAGTCCAAAGATCATTTGGCGGCCTTGGCCAAGCTGACGGTCGAGGTCGACGGGAACCTCCGGTTCGTCGACAACCCTCCGCTGTTGATGCCGGCCGAATCCATCTTCACGGACGTCTACGGCGGTCAGACGGTGGGCCATCTCTACGATGCCCTGGCCAAGTACCGGAGCACGCTGTCGGGTGACCGCCAGCGTCTTCTCGACAAGTACGAGTTCGTCGATCTGGCCCGCAAGGTCGTCGGGGTGGGATCGGTCGGCACCCGCTGTTGGGTCGCCCTCTTCGTGGGCCGGGACCACGGGGACCCGCTCTTTCTCCAGATCAAAGAAGCCGAAGCCGCGGTGGGGGAGGCGTTTCTGGGAAACAGCGAATACAGACACCACGGGCAGAGGGTGGTCGAGGGCCAGCGCCTCATGCAGGGGGCCAGTGACATCTTCCTGGGGTGGGACGAGTTCGAGGGAGACGACGGTGTCACCCGCGCCTTCTATGTGCGCCAGATGTGGGACTGGAAGGCCTCGGTCGACATAGATGCCATGAGCCCGGAAGGTCTGGGGATCTACGCCCAAGTCTGTGGGTGGACGTTGGCCCGGGCCCACGCCCGGTCGGGCGACCCGATCGCCATGGCCTCCTACCTGGGCGGCAGCGACCGCTTCGATCGGGCCATGTGTACCTTCGCCGCGACCTATGGTGACCAGAATGAGCGGGACTTCGCTGCGCTGACCCGGGCCATCGCCGCCGGCCGCATTCAGGCCGAGAGCGGCGTGTGAGCCGCCTGACTGACCCACCTACCGGCCATCGGCCGGCCGGGGTGGGCGAAGATCCAACCGGAACCTGGGCCCACAGCCCCGACCAGAACAGAGGTATGTGAAGCAATGCCATTACACAAGCGCCAGTCCATTCACGACGAGATTCTCGATTCGGTCTTCGCCGGTCAGGATCTCCTGACATGCTTACCGGCCAATCGGTTCCCCAGCCATCAGATGCGACCGACTGATGCCTTCCAGTGCATCTCCGACGAGCTGCTGCTCGACGGGAACGCCCGCCAGAACCTGGCCACCTTCTGTCAGACCTGGGAGGAACCCGAGGTCCACGCGTTGATGGACCTGGCGATGAACAAGAACATGATCGACAAGGACGAGTACCCCCAGACGGCCGAAATCGAGCGGCGATGCGTCCAGATGCTGGCCGATCTGTGGAACGCTCCCCCTGATGTTGCTGCCGTGGGGTGCTCGGCCATCGGTTCGTCCGAGGCATGCATGCTGGGCGGTATGGCGGCCAAGTGGCGGTGGCGGGAGAGGCGACGGGCCGAGGGCAAGTCGACTGATTCGCCGAACATGGTGTGCGGGCCGGTACAGGTGGTGTGGCACAAATTCGCCAAGTACTGGGACGTCGAGATGCGGGAGATCCCCATGTCGCCGGGCAACTACTGCATGGACGTCGAACAGATGCTGGCCCAGGTGGACGAGAACACCATCATGGTGGTCCCCACCTTCGGGGTGACCTACACCGGCGCCTACGAACCGGTGCTCGAGCTGTCCCAGGCCCTGGACAAGCTCGAAGAGGACACCGGGCTGGACGTCTGCATCCACGTGGACGGCGCCTCAGGCGCATTTCTGGCGCCTTTCTGCGCCCCCAGTGTGGTCTGGGACTTCCGCATCCCCCGGGTCAAGTCGATCAGCACGTCCGGGCACAAGTTCGGGTTGGCGCCCCTGGGAGTGGGTTGGGTGCTGTGGCGGGACAAGGAGGATCTGCCCGATGACCTCATCTTCCATGTCACCTACCTGGGGGGCGACATGCCGGTGTTCCAGATCAACTTCTCGCGACCGGCCGGTCAGATCGTGGCCCAGTACTACAACTTCGTTCGCCTGGGCCGCGACGGCTACAAAGAGGTGCACGACGCCTGCTACACGACGGCGCAGTACCTGGCCGAAGAGATCGTCAAGCTCGGGCCCTTCGAACTGTTGTGCGATGGTGATCCCCTGCTGGGCATCCCCTCGGTGGCCTGGCGCATCACCGAGGGCGTCGACCCGGGCTACACCCTCTACGACGTGGCCGACCGTCTCCGGGTGCGGGGCTGGCAGGTGCCGGCCTATCCCCTGACCGGCTCGGTGGCCGACATCTCCATTCAGCGCATTCTGGTGCGCCAGGGCGTCACCCGCGACCTCGCCCTCATCCTTGTCGACGACATCAAGGTGGCCATCGCGCACTTCGAAAAGCATCCGGTGTCGGTAGCCATGACCAAGGATGAATCGGGCGGCTTCAGCCACCTCTAAACCTGCACCAGCTGCCCCGCCCCGTCGGGTTGGACCGCCTGGCCCGTTCTCCCGGAGTCGGGGGCAGGGGCGGGGGGCGCCGGCCCGGGGCGGGGGCGGGGGCGGGGGTCAGGCCGACGGGGGGAGGGTCCAGTCGACGGCGATGGGGTGGCGCAGGAGCATCCGCGGCCGAGCTGTGTGGGCTGGTCGATCGGTCGTCCACGGAGCGGGAGCGGCCCTGGTCAGCCCGGCCAGTCCTCGCAAGGCCTGGTCATAACCGGATCGGATCCAGGCGAACTTGGCCCAGCACCGGTCCCGACCTTCGTCGGTCACCGCGACGAGGTCGCCCAGCCGATCGAGGGCAGCGAAGTACTCGGCCTGCGTGACGGCGATGTCCGGTGGAACGCCGGTGTCCGAGGAAACGAGTTCGAGGAGTTTGGCCGGCGGGCCGATGGGGAGGGAGGCGGCGATCCCGATCTTGACCACCGCGGGCATGCCGTACGCCAGGGCCATCATCGGACCTTTGAGGTCGTCCCTGGGTAGGTTGCCGGTGGCGAAATCGGAAGCCGAAAGAAGGAGGGCAGCTGCGTCGAGAACAGAGCCGATCGAGGCCACCCAGGACTGATCCGAACGCGATTCGGGAAAATAGCAGAGAGCGGGAAAGGCGCAGTGGGTCTGATCGAGGTCCAGCAACCAGTTGGTGGCGCTCCTCCATATTTCTGGATTGTCGAGTGCACCGAGCCGGTCGAGGGAGGCCAGTAGGTCAACGGGCGACGGGGGGGTGCCGGCGAATGGCCGCAGCACGCTGATTCCCTTCTCCCGTTCGTGGTGGGCGGCGTAGATGGTGGGCAGATAGCTGATCAAGAGGGCCACCAGCCCCAGACCGATGGTCGCCTCCACGAACGTCATCCAAATGCGGCCGATGCCCTCGGGCTCGGCGAAACCCAGCGTGAAGAGGGACGATCCACTGATTTCGAAGGACCGCTGGGCGGATCCGGTGGCCACACCCCAGAATATGAAGGAGAAACCGAAGGTGACGGCCAGGGTCCACACCAGCGGGAGGGAGACGAGGGCGATGGGGGCGTAGAGGGAGCGAACGGAGTCGCGGACCGACTTCCGATGCCACTGACGGATGAGCAGGCGGTCGGCCACGGCGAACACGGCCCGCGAGATCCGGGTGAACCCGTTGCGCGGCAGGATCACCGTCTCGAGGGCGGAGATGAGGACGGCCATGACCACCACTGTCCCGAAGGCAACCGAGATGATCCGGAGGGCAATCACCGGAAATTCCCCGGACCGTGGCTGAGGGCGCGGGCGGTCATGTGGCGACGAGGTAGCTGCTGTCGCCCACCAGCCAGACACCGACGGTGAGCGATAACACCACGATGGCCTGGTCGCGGTGGGTGTCGATCCACTTTCGCAACCTTTCGAGACGTTTCTGGGCCACGCTGGGCGACACCAGGACATGCACCTCCATGGCTCCAAAGCTTGCCGTGCACAGAACACAGAAGCCAACCAAGAGGGCCCATTGCGCCAGGCAGGCTACAGGGAGCTGTGACACGGTGGCCGCGCCCACAGCCACCAGGGGCCATGGCTGGACCAGCACGCCGGTTCCGGCCGCCGCCCAACCGGAGAGGTTTTCCAGCTTGGTCATCCACGCAGCCGGCTTGTGTGGTCGATCCGACCGACCCAGCCGGTAGAGGCCGAAACCGATCAGCGCCACCCCGAGGAATATCTTGATCGAGAGGACAGCATCCGAAGGAGCCGTGTTGGGGGCCGGTGGTTTGCCCCCGGTGATCAACACCACGCCGACGATCACCACCGCCAACGAGAGTACCCACCCCACGATGAAGAAAGCACCGTTGAGGGGTCCCCGCGTGGTGCTCAGCACGAGGATGAAAGCTGTCACGGGAATGGGCTCGAGGGTGATGGCCAGACCGATGACCAGGAGATCGACGATGGCCACTGCCGACCGTCTCTCTATGCGCCGGATTCATCTTGTGCGACTCCGTCGTTGCTCATTGCCCGGCCGCGGCTGGGGCTGTGTCTTGGGCCGCCGCTCCTCCGCCGAATCTTCTCGTCCAGACGTCCTGCATTTCCGCCGGCGTCTGAGGCAACCAGGCGGTGGCCACATAGGCGACGACGACGGCCACGATGACCAGGGGCACGACATTGATGCCGTCGCTGGCCAGCAGCAGGGTGGCCAGAAGAACCGAGGTGAGCGGAAGCCCGAGCATCACGGTGGTCATGGCTCCGATTCCCATGGCCACCCCCGGCACCAGCGACATACCCGGCAGATGGGAGGCAGCCACGCCTGCGGCGGCGCCGACGAACATGGCGGGAAAAACCGGTCCACCCCGGAAGCCGGAAAGAGAGATGCTGTAGGCCAGACCTTTGCACACGATGAGCAGGACCAAGGCGCCCACCGTCCATCCTGCCGCGTGCAGGACGAGACCGGGGAGGGCCGACTGCCCCGAGAAGAGCACGAGGTTGGAGCTTCTTCCCGTCCCCTGGGCAAAGGCAATGGCCAGGCCGGCCACGGCCAGTCCGAACAGGGGAGTGAGCAGCATCCGGTACTTGGTCACGTGGGGAAGAAGACTCCGACTCAGCAGGCGGATCCCGGTGCCGAGGAGGGCAGCCACCAAGCCGAATACGATGGCCCACCCGAACATGGCTCCGTTGGGATGGGCGAAGGGTGGGAGTCCGGGGATCGACAGGCTGAAGGTGCCGAATCCGGTCAGTGAGTTGAGTCCGATGAAGATGAGCGTGCCCACGCCGGCGGCCAACAGGCCGGGGATGAGCACGAGCTCGAGCATGGGCCCGCCGAGTCCGGACGCCTCCATCAACAGAAAGGTAGCCAGGATGGGCGACCCGAAGAGGGTGCTCACGGCAGCGAAGCTCCCCGCCGAGGCGATGATGATGGCGGCAGTGGGTGGAGCATCCTTTTTGGCCAGCCGCACGGCGATCAGTCCGAGCCCACCTCCCACGGCGATGAGTGGTGCCTCCGGTCCAAGGACGACGCCGAGGCTCAAGGAGGCCAGTGAGGCCACGATCACCCCGGGCAGCTCGATGGGCGTCGGTGCGCCTCCCGCCTTGAACCCTTCCGCCGGAACGTGTCCGGCCGTTCCCGGAAGCAGGTGGATGGTGGAGGCCACCAGCACGCCGGACACGGCCAGCAGTGGAAGCGGCCACCAGGTCGGGGCGCCGGCGAAACCGAGCTCCTTGGGCAGCGAGAGGAAGATCCAGTTCTGGAGCAGGTTGATCAGTTTGAGGAACCCGTAAGCCGCGGCCGATACGGGCACCCCGATGAGAGCGGCGAGGAACAGGAGCTGGAGGTAGCTCCGGGTCCTGAGGACGGCCGCCGGATCAGGCTGCTCCGACGGGGTGCCGCCGGCCGGCGTGGGAGACGGGTCGGTCACGGTGGGAGCTCAGTCACGGGCAGGGATGGCTACCGGTCGGTGCACGGGCAGTGGCCGGCCGATTGCCGATGGGTGACGACTCCAGGCCGATGACCGTCGGCTGCGCTGGACGCCCCGGAGGCTGGCTGCAGCGCTCGAGCCAAGGCGCTCGTGACCATGGCGGTGTGGCGGCTGCATTGAGGGGAGATTAGGTGGTCCGGGTCCGCTGCGGGCGGTTGGTCCTCGTCCGCCCCGGGGCCGGCCCTACCGGAAGTGGCCCATGGTCCCGGCATCCTGACCCGGGCGGGAACTATTGTTCGGGCCGTCCCCAAACGAAGGAGCAACACCGATGCTTGCGTACACCTATCCGCTGCTCAACATCTTCTGGACGATGTTGGAGTTCTTTCTTTTCTTCCTGTGGATCTGGCTCCTCATCATTGTCTTCAGCGACATCTTCCGCAGTCATGACATGGGCGGATTGGCCAAAGCCCTGTGGGTGATCTTCGTCATCATCATCCCCTTCCTCGGCGTTCTCATCTACCTCATCGCCCGGGGTGGGAGCATGCACGAGCGGGCGGCGGCTCAAGCAGCCCAGCAACAGAAGCAGTTCGACAGTTACGTCCGCCAGGCGGCCGGAACCTCGGGAGGGAGCAGCGTCGACGAGTTGGCCAAACTGGCCGATCTCAAGTCGAAGGGCGTCATCACCGATGCCGAGTTCGAGGCGCAGAAAGCCAAGCTGCTCGGCTGACAAGCCGTCGTCGGGTGCGATACCCGCCGCGGTTCGCTGACTTGCGGTTCGCCGACGGCCGCCCCTCCCGGACACGTTCCCGGGTTGGGCGGCCGTTGTCGCGCTGTCGGCCAGGAGGCGCCGTGGCCGACCGTGGCCCGGCTTCTCGATCTAGCCGCCGATCACCCGAGCACCGACCGGTCAGACCCCGTCCGCCGGGCGTCCGGTCGTCACCGGAGACGACTCAGGGCGGCAGTCATCGCCGTCGATGGCCGCACCGAGCACGTGACCGACGCCATCGCAGTCGACTTTGTCGCCGTTCCCGTCGCAACCATCGTTGGCCATCGGTCCGAATGACGAAGCGATGAACTCTTCGGCGTCTTGCTGCGCGGCCACAGTGCGCTTTTCGGCTCCCGCCGCCAGGAACTTGCCCAGCACAGGAATCTCCCACATCGACTCGGCCCGGATGATGGCCATGAGGACGGGAACCAGGTGTTCGGCTGTGTCGAAGACGACGTAGCGAGGAAGCCACTCGGGGTCGTACTTGGCATTGAACCGCCACAGTGACTCGATCTGGGCGAAGCTGGATAGGCGTTTGAGGAACCAGCGTTCGGCTCGCTGCATGGTGCCGTCCCCCCTGTCGCCGGAAAGAGTGGAGCGCATGGTGGCGAAGTTGAGACTGAGTCCCTCGTAGCCTTCGGCCTTCAGATGTTCGATGGTCGAGCACAGGGCAAAGTCCAAGAGGCCGTTGGGATGGTCACACCGCTCGCGGCGCATCAGATCGAGCGAGTAGCCGTGGATGCCTGCTGCCGGAACGAACTGGCACATGGCGGCCGGGCGCCCGTCCGGTCCGTGAACCACCGTCAGCAGGAGCCCCGTGTCCCGCGGATCGAAGACCCGACCCAGCATCATGGAGAACCCGCGCTCGTGCTCGCCCCGACGGCTCAGACTCATCAGGTTGGCCAGTTCCTTGGCCACGGCGGGGTCGAGATGAGCTGGATCATGGAAGGTCGATGAGTACCCGTACTTCCTGATGCGGTTGTTGGCCTGGCGGAGCCCTTTCATACTCTGTCCGGCCAGGGAGAAGGACTGCACCCTGACCACTGCTTCGTCGCCGATGTACACGTTGTGCATTCCGGCGTCGCGGTAGACGGCCAGCCAGTCCTCACCGGCGCCCATGACTGCCGTCACCCAACCGTGGTTGTCAGCGAACCGGCGGAACGCGGCCCAGATCTGCTCCCGCTCGTTTCGGGGGCCGATGGGATCCGGTGAGATCAAGCACACGCCGCCGTAGACGGCGTAGGCCACCAAGCTGTCCCGGTGGAAGAACCAGCGCTTGTCGGAACGGAGTGCGAAGTAGTCGAGTGTGGACGTTCCGTGTCGACGCACGATGTCGCGGGCCCGGAATTCAGCGGCCCGCCCGGCGCTCAACCGGCGGTCCACCACCGGGCGGGTCAGGAGGAACAGGGTGGTGGCCACCAGAGTCAGGCCGATGGCCAGCAGGCTCGGAGCCAGAAATCGATCGAGCCGATGGGGCAGTGCAATGGTTTGGATCCCCACCAGTCGTTCGGATACCGCCTGAAGGGCGGCCCACCACGAGAGGTATGAGTGGCTGTGGTGGCTGATATGGGAGAACAGCTCGTAGGAGGCGGTCGTTACCAAGGTGATGCCGACGGCGGCGGCGCCCAGTGCAATCAGCGCTGAGCGCTGCGAAGACCAGTCGGAGGCGGCCTGGAAGTCCCTGCGGTTGGTGAGCAGGAGAACCAGCACGGCCAAGGCCACCAGCGACTCTTCGAAGTCAGCTCCGGCGATGAGGTGGAGCACGATGGTCATCGACAAAAGGACGACGGCCACCCGCCACGCTCTTCGCTGGCCCCTCAGGATCCCTCTGCCCAAGGCAATGAGGGCCAGACCGGCGATGGCAATCAACGCACCGGCGGCCTCGCTGGCCCGGAGGGGCAGGAACTTGAGGACGAGGTCCAGTCGACTGCGGAGAGGCGGAGTAATGGCGTCGAGCAGGTCGATCACTCCGGCAAAGAGGATGGCCGCCGACGCCCACCGTCGAACCCGCCGGGTCCGTCGATGGGCGCGGCGCAGGTCGGGGGCGGGAGGCCACGATTCGCCCATGGGGTAGGAAGCCACCAGCGAAGGATGCAGGCTCCGCGGTCCGTGGTCCCGGGACACCAGGCGTTCGAGGACGCTGGGCGAGGGCAGGTCGTTGCGGGCCAGAAACATTCGAACGTGGAGGTCGGCACCGGTCTCGAGCTCGACCCAGCTCACCCGCTGATGGTGGGTGAAGACGGGCGGGAGCCCGAATCGCCCCCGGTGCTCTTCGATCACCTCGGCCGTGGCTCCCACGTTGGCGTAGAAACCGACGCCGAAGTGGGTGAGCTCGGACTGGAAGGTAGCCGCCGTTATCAAACCGGCGTAGCCGCGACCGACCAGCTCTCGGCCGGCGTCGCGGGCGATGTCGTTGGCCCGTGCCTCCGACTGCACTCCTTCGAGAGCGCCCCCGCCCATGATCGACCACATGCGCCGGCTCAGAAGGCCGAGCACAAGGGCCAACACGGCCAGGACGACCAGGGCCACCGACAATGCCACCACGATCTGGTCGCCGAAGTCGGCCTGATGGGCATGACGTATGGCTTTGGCCGGAATGCCGCTTCCGATGTGATCGAGCACCCACGGCGTGACCGCCACCCGGAGCAGAAAGGCGACGACGAAGGGGACCAGCAGCCACCAGGCGTAGCGCCCCAGTCGACGGTACAGAGTACGGGACACCACGAATCGAGAGAGCGCTGACGGATCGCTCAGATGGTTGAGACCGACCAACCAGGGTGCGTCTTCGGTGGATTGTGCGACCAGTGAACGCCACCTCTGTCCTGCCGCCGTCTGTCCGAAGACACCGGGTTTGGTATCGGCCGCCGGATCGAACTCCGTCTCTTGGCCGACGCGTCCTGATGCATAGGCGTGTTCGCCCGGTTCGACCCGCACGACGCGAACGCCGTTGGCGGTGCGCAGGTGCAGGTCGATCGGACCGCGCTGCTCCACCCCTTTGGCCGCCATCACCGCCAGCATCTCCGGATCTGCCGCCAGTCCGGGCTCGTGTGTCCCCGTCTGGCGGATGACTCGTCGCTCAGCCACTTCGAGGAAGCGGCTGAGCGCCCGATTCAGTGCCGGATGGGCCGCCAGCGACTGCTGGGACTCGGTCAGCGCACTACCCGAACCGGTCAGATCGAACAGGTTGCCGGCGATGACCAGGATGCCCGGTCCGTCCCAGGTGTCGAGGGCCCGGGCCAGCTCGTTGCTGACCGCCCGGGAGGACGGTGTCGCCTCGGGGGTGAGAAGCAGATCACTGACCACCATCACGCGGCGGCCCAGAGGGACGTCAACCCTCGTGGCCTCCACTTCGGGCGCCAAGCCTCCGGACCCGTTGGCCGCCATCCGACCGTTGGGACCGGCCCCTTCCCACGGCTGTACGTTGAGAGTCACAGCCCTTCCATCGTAGAGGGCCGGTGGCGTTAGGCTGAGGCGCGTCTCTAGGAGTGGCCCGCACGGCGCTCGGGGTGCGCCTCAACGGTGGGCATACTCCCTGGCCGGGCGAGGACGATGCCGGGAACGGAGTGGGAAATCAATGGCTGACGGGCCAGGAGGAAAATCGGGAGGGGAACAGGCATCGTCCCTGTCCGAGGCCACCATCGAGGACTACTTCTCCGAGGATCGGGTCTTTCCTCCCCCTGAGGCCTTCCGCCACCAGGCGGTCATCACCGATCCCAGCATCTACGGTGAGGCTGAAGGCGACTGGCAGGGATTCTGGGCCGAGCAGGCCGGTGGGCTCGACTGGTACAAGCCCTGGGACACCGTGCTCGAGTGGGATCTTCCCTTCGCCCGCTGGTTCGACGGAGGGACGCTCAACGTCTCCTACAACTGCGTGGATCGGCATGTGGCCGCCGGCCGGGGCGACAAGGTGGCTTTCCATTGGGAGGGTGAGCCGGGTGACACCCGAACCATCTCCTATAGCCAATTGCTCGTCGACGTCTCGAGGTTCGCCAACATTCTGCGCGGATTGGGCGTCGGTCGCGGCGACCGGGTGGCGATCTATATGCCGATGATCCCCGAGCTGCCGGTGGCCATGCTGGCCTGCACCCGGATCGGCGCCGTTCACTCGGTCGTCTTCGGCGGCTTCTCCTCTGATGCTCTGCGCGACAGGATTCTTGACGCCCAGGCCCGGGTGGTGATCACGGCTGACGGCGGCTGGCGCCGCGGTACGTCGGTAGTGCTCAAGTCCAACGTCGACGTAGCGGTGGACGAAACGGCATGTGTGGAACATGTGGTCGTCGCACGCCGGATCGGCGTGGGTGAAGCCGGCGTGTCCGTACCGATGGCCGCCGGACGCGACCACTGGTGGGACGAACTGTTGAGCGGGGAGGATCCGGCCGGAGGCGGACGCCCCTCCGATGAATGCGTGCCCGAGCGGATGAATGCCGAGGATCTGCTTTTCCTGCTCTACACGTCGGGGACAACGGCGGTCCCCAAGGGGATCATGCACACCACCGGCGGTTACCTCACTCAGGTGGCTTTCACCCATCGGGCGGTCTTCGACCTCCATCCCGAAACGGATGTCTACTGGTGCGCCGCCGATATCGGATGGGTCACCGGACACAGCTACATCGTTTACGGACCGCTGGCCAACGGGGCAACATCGGTCATGTACGAGGGGACGCCTGACTTCCCCGATCGGGACCGCTGGTGGTCGATCGTCGAGTGCTACGGCGTCTCTATCCTGTACACCGCGCCCACGGCTATCCGCACGTTCATGAAGTGGGGAAGGGACTATCCCGACCGCCACGACCTGGGTTCATTGCGGGTCCTGGGTTCGGTGGGCGAGCCGATCAACCCCGAAGCCTGGATGTGGTACGCCACCGCCATCGGGGGCGGCCGTTGCCCGGTGGTGGACACCTGGTGGCAGACGGAGACCGGCGCCATCATGATCGCCCCTTTGCCGGGGATCACCGCCACCAAGCCGGGTTCGGCCACCTTCCCCCTGCCCGGGGTGGCGGCCGAGGTGGTGGACGAAGCTGGCGTCAGGGTGGACAGAGGAGGCGGATATCTGACCCTCACCCACCCGTGGCCGTCGATGCTCCGGGGAATTTACGGCGACCCCGAGCGCTACCGGCAGACCTACTGGAGCCGATTTACGGGTCGTTATTTTGCCGGTGACGGTGCCAAAGTGGACGAGGACGGCTATCTGTGGCTGCTCGGCCGGGTCGACGATGTGATGAATGTGTCCGGGCACCGCATTTCGACCACAGAAGTGGAGTCGGCCCTGGTCGACCATCCATCGGTGGCGGAGGCGGCGGTAGTGGGAGCTTCCCACCCGACCTCGGGTCAAGCCATCGTGGGATTCGTAACGCTGCGGGCCGGAGCCGGTCCGGCGGACGACACCAGGGGTCAGGAGTTGCGGGCCCACGTTGCCGGAAAGATTGGACCGATCGCCCGGCCCAAGACGATCATCTTTACTGACGAGCTGCCGAAAACCCGGAGCGGCAAGATCATGCGTCGTCTGTTGAGGGATGTGGCCGAGGGTCGTGTTCTCGGCGACACCACCACGCTGGCCGACCCGGCGGTGGTGGAAGAGATCCGGCGGCTGGCGGCGACCACGCCGACCGACGAGTGAGCCCGGGCCCGGTTCCCCCCAATTGGGCGTGGCGGACCCAACCGATCGAAGCCCCGGCTGAAGCCGTTGTCTTCGACGTGGATGGCGTCCTGTCGGATGCCGTGGGTCGCCAGCATTTCATCGAGCGGGGGCGTCGCGATTGGGACGCATTCTTCAACGCCTGCGGTGACGATCCCGTCATCGAAGAGGTGGCTCGAGTCCTCGAACTGCTCGACGCCCGTCTGCAGGTCATCCTGCTCACCGGCCGGCCCATGCGGGTGCAGCCCCAGACCCTGGCCTGGCTGGAACGATACGGGTTGCGATGGGATCTGCTGGTCATGCGGGCGCGGGGGGACTACTCGCAAGTGACGTGGTACAAGCGGGACAGTGTCGATGAGCTGCGCGCCTACGGATTCGACCTGCGGTTGGCTTTCGAGGACGATCCCAACAACTTCGCCATGTTCCATGCCGAAGGCATTCCCTGCGTCTATATCCATTCGGGTTACTACGAGTAGTCCCTATCCCGCTCCCGCTCCTCCCGCCCCCGCTCCTGCTCCCGCCCCCGGCCCGGCCACCCGGACTGGTCGTCGTCGAGACCGGGTCACCGCACCGCTCGGGCACCGGACGACCCCGGCACGGGGCGGCGGCGTTTTCAGACCGAACGGGCCACGGCCAGAAGATGGCCACTGAGTCCCAGTACCGCGGGCTCGTCTTCGACGGCCCGGGCCGAGTAGAGGATGGTGGCCCGTCCTGCCCCGGTCTCCCACTGTCCGGCGAGATCGGGTAACCACCCGGCCAAGCCTTCGAGCCCGACCAGGTCCCGCACCTCGAGCCCCACTTCTTCGATCTCGCCGCGGAGATCCTCGGGCCGGTGGAAGTAGGCGGTGGTGAACCAGTGCGCCCTTTCCCCGGGATTGCGGTGTTGTCCTTCGGCCAGATCCCGCTCGACGATGGTGCGGAATTCGGAGTCGAAGAGAAAGCCTCGAGCCAACCCGTCGAACAGTGAGGCAAACCTGCTGATGGCGGCCACGGCGACGACGCCCGACGGCCGGACCACCCGGCGCGCCTCGGCCAGCGCCGTCAGTCGATCAGCGCGGTCGGTGAGGTGGTAGAGAGGCCCGAGGAGCAGGACGGCATCGAAGCTTCCGTCCTCGAGGTCGAGATGGCGTGCGTCACCCACCTCAGCG
The DNA here is from genome assembly GCA_963824645.1 of uncultured Acidimicrobiales bacterium. Lineage (GTDB taxonomy): Bacteria > Actinomycetota > Acidimicrobiia > Acidimicrobiales > RAAP-2 > Bog-756. Next base: position 317,609 of record CAWGQC010000014.1, on the reverse strand, counting down.
GTTACGCCGAGCGGACCGAGGGTGGCCAGAGCACGGTCGACGTGTCGGGGTGTGAGATCAACGACGTGGACTCTGTACCCGGCTCGAGCCAGCCAGTCGGCGTGCACACCGGTGGCTCCACCTACATCGACCACCCGCGCCGGCGCCGCCGGAAGGTGGCGCCCCAGAACCTCTCGGGTGCGCAGGAACTCAAGACGGCCCAACCCTTGGCTCAGCCGATCCTCCTCCCGGATCGACTCGTAGTGCCTGACGACAGACTCTTCCTCGCTCACGTCTCGGCACCTTATGGGAGTGGGAACTCCATTGCTCACGGGGCCGGCGCGCCCAGCGCCATCGGTCTGATTTGGTTAGCCTCGACCCGGCGCTCGAGCAACGAAGTGGGGGGCGCATGGGCCCAAGGGTGAAGCGAGGGCGAGGGGCCGGGTTGGCCGGCACGCTCACCCTGGCGGTGCTGATCGCTTCAACCGGGGGGCTGGCTGTCGGCCCGATCGGTGGTGTAGCCGCCGCCGGATTCCCCGCCCCGACCTCCCCCCTTGCTTCGGGTGCTTCGTATGTCGCTCTGGGCGAGTCGTTCTCGGCTCAGAGCGGCAGCCCGATCTATAACAAGAAGCCTTGTCAGCGGGCGCCGGGGACCTATCCCGCCCTGGTGGCTCGAATGCTCGATCGGGTGGTGGCCAATGTTTCCTGTTCGGGGGCCAGTTCCGCCGACCTTCTCACGGTCAGACAGCCGGGAGCGGCTGGGCCGCAGGTGGAGGAAGTGGGTCCCCGGGCGCGGGTGGTGACCATTCTCATCGGGCTCGACGACCTCGGTGCCGCCCCATTCCGATTCATAGGGGAGCTGTCGGGTTGTCAGGCGGGCAATGCCGCCGCCGGCCGGGTCCGCAGCTGCCAATCTCTGCCCGGCATGACCGCTCCTACCCTTGGAAGGGCCGTCAGCCAGGCGGCCCGGAACCTGACCGCCTCCCTGTCGTGGCTCCGTCGTCATCGCCCGGCCGTCCGGGTGCTCGTCCTCGATTACCCGGCCGTCCTCGGGGCCCGAGGCTGTTCCTCCGATCGTTACCTGGTGGCGTCCGACGTTGGGTTGTATCGGTCGACCCTCGACCAGCTCAACGCGGCCATCAGGGATGACGCCGCCACGGCCCACGATCCCATCGTCGATCTGTACGGACCGAGCTTCGGATCCCACGGCTGTCCGGACTGGCTCACACCTCCCACCGCCACCTCGGTGTTCCCCAGCCATCCCTCTGCGTTCGGAGAGGTGGCCATGGCCACCGTGGTGGCCAGAGCAGTGGCCCGAGCCCTCGGCCAACGACCCCCGTCAGGTTCTCCCGCAGTTCGTCCTGTCGCCGGAGCGGCCAGGGGAGCGGCCGCGGGAGGGGCGGGGAAGACGACCTCCGGAAAGAACTCGGGGCACGGCTCGTTGTTCAGGGATTTGACCCGTTGGCCCTGATGCGGCCTCGACGTCCGGACATCGTCCATCCGGCGATGAGTGCGGCGCCGGCCAACAGGAGTATGGGAAGGTCGCCGTAACGGACGTACAGGGTGGTGCCGTCCCGGCGGTCGAGCGTGGCGGTCACGATCTGACGGGCACCGAGCACCGAACGTTCGAGAAGCACCCCTCTATGGGTGATGGCGGCGCTGTACCCGGTCGGCGCGGCCTGCAGGAGATCGCGTCCCTGCTGTACGGCTTGGACCTCGGAAGCAGCGATCTCCTGGGTCGGGACCTGGGCTGTTCCGTAAGAAGAGGTATTGGTGGGGACGATGAGGAGTTGAGCGCCGGCACGCACCGACGAGCGACCCCGATCGGCGTAGAACACCTCGAAGGAGATCATGGCCCCGAGTGGCGCCGCCGGCGTGGGGAGGAGGCCGGTTCCGGTGCCGGGAATGGCGTCAAGAGGTACAGCTGACAGGTTGGCCAGGTGGGAGAAGAAGCTCCGGTCCGGCACGTACTCACCAAAGGGGACGCGGTGCACCTTCTCGTAACGGGAGACGAGGGTGCCATCCGGGCCCCAGGCCACGACCTCGTTGCGGAAGGCTGTGGTCGACACTGTTTCGGTCACGCCCACCACCAGGGTGGTGTGCAGGGCACGGGCCAGGCCGGCCAGCACCGCCTCTTCCGGCGACTGTGAAAGGGGGGTGCCGAGGGACACCACGTCCTCCGGCCACAGCACCAACTGTGGGTTCTGGCCGTGATCGCCTTGCTCGAGCGACTGGGTTGCCGCCATCTGTGCGGCCAGAACCACCGCCGGATTGATCTGGGATTTGCGGAACCCGCGGGCTCCGCCGCCCTGGATGGCGGCCGCCGAAACGGTGCCCACCGGCCGGCCGCCGTCGGGAGCGTGATCGGCGGCTAGGGCGACCACTACGACAACGATGATGGCGATGACCCCGCTGCGAATAAGCGGACCACGGCCGGCCAAGGAGTCCGCTATGACCGAGCGGCTCCCCTTCGATTGTTCGGTGTCCTCGGTTCGTCCGGAGGAATCCGGAATCAGTGTGGGGTCGACCCGGGCGAATGAACGGGCGCGCCCGCCGTCGCGTGCGGAACGCACCACTGCTTCGACCAGTGCAGCCACGCCGACGCCGCCGATGTAGACGGCGGCGGTCAGGGCCAGAGGTCCTCCCAGGCGGGCCACGCCCAGAACGGGTCCGTCAGCCTGTCCGAGAAAGATCCCGCCGAGGGGAAGTCCGCCAAAGGGCCACGCCATGCGGCAGGCTTCGGCCAGGGTGAGGGCGGCCGGAAAGGTCAGGGCGCGGGCTCCGACGGGTGAGGCGGGAACGGCCAGGCAGGCCAACGCCGGGAAGACGGCCTCGACGGCTATCAGGACGACGGCTCCGGGCAGGGTGAAGGCACGCGCCCACATCAGGCCGGGTAGATAGCAGCCGAGTCCGGCCACATAGCCCGCCCACAGCCGGGTCCGGGGCCGCAGACCGCCCAGCCGCCACCAGAGCAGGCCGGCGGCCGGGAAGGCCAGAATCCAGAATCCCCATGGAGGAAGCGACAGAGCCAGTCCCACCCCGGCGGCCAGAGCCGGGAGAGCGACCATTCCCGGCCGGGGCACCACGGTGGTGTTCCTCCGGTGCGTCATCCGCATGTGGGATGGTCGCCACCTCGGCGTGACGGTGGACTCGACCACCTGCCCGGCGACCGGGGCCGATGTCGGAAGTCCGGTGGTTGCGGCCCGTTCCGTCATTTTTCGGGACCGGCGCCGGGCCCGGTATGACCACCGACGGGCCCGGTGCCAGCACTTACCGAGGCCAGGACCCGCCGGGCGGCCGCACGCCCACTACCCACGCAGGCCGGGATGCCCACTCCCCGTAACGCGGCGCCAGCCACGGCCACGCCGTCCAGGCCGGCCACGTCCTCCTCGATCTTGGCCACGCGCAGCAAGTGGCCGGGCCGGTACTGGGGGAACGCCTTCTCCCAACGGGTGATCCGGGCGGCCAACGGCGTGCTCCGCAGCCCGAGGATGGCAGCCAGTTCGCCGCGGACGGAGGCCTGCAGCTCGTCGTCGTCGAGCTGTTGGTACCGTTCGTCGCCGAACCGACCGACCGAGGCACGGATCAGCTCTTCTTCGGGACGAGCCAGATGTGGCCACTTGCGTCCGAGGTACGTGCACCCGGTCACCAGGGCCGGGCGGGAATCGATGACCGAAGTACGGGGGACCAGGAATCCGGTTCCGGTGAGGGGTCCACCGAAGGAATCGGCCGGCAGGGACAGGGTGACCACGGCCACCGAGGCGTAGTCGATGACGCTGAGCATCCCCGCCGCCACGGGGGCGTAGGGGGCGAGGAGCACGGCAGCCTCGGTAGCAGGAACGGCGATCACCACCCCATCCACGTGCAGGGACCGGCCTCCGTCGGCCGATGGGGTCATATGGCCGAGGCTCTCCGTATGGCCGTTGGTTGCCGGTGCCTGGTCGCTCCCGGCCGCATCGACGGGTGCGAGAATGAGGGACCACCGTCCCCGTCCGGGGCCAGGGCCGACGACGCCGGGCCGACCACCGTCCATGGCATCGACACGCGTGCCGGTGTGGATGTGTACGCCGCGCTCCTCCAGAGCGGCGGCCAGACGGTCGGCCAAACTGGCCGTGGTGGGGGCGAGGGACCAGAAGGCCGGCGCGCCGTCGTCCCCCTCGGAGGTGGTCGGGAGCGCTGACCGGGCCCGTCCCAACCGGTGCATAAAGCTGCCGGGCTGATGGGCGGCGGCGATCAGGGCAGGGAATGTGGCGGCGGCGCTGAGGTCGTCGACGCTGCCGGCATGGATGCCGCCGACCAGAGGGTCGACGAGACGGTCGACGATGGGGCGGCCGAGACGCTCGCCCACGATCTCGCCCACCGACCGGTCACCCATCACCGCGGCGGTGGCGAAGTGCGGGAGAACCACGTCCTTGGCCGCCCGCAACGAGTTGACGGGCCCGAGGATGCCGGACCGGGCGAGGGGTGTCCATCGGGTGGGAACTCCGAGGTTGAGTCCTTCCGGCATCGTCCTTAGACGGCCGCGGGCCCAGATGGAGGCGCCACTGGCTCCCACGGGAACCAGTTCGTCGGCCAACCCGATCTCGTGGCACAGCTCGGTTGCCTCGGGACGTCGGCCCAGGAAGGCGTCGGCGGCCAGGTCAACTGTGCGGCCGGCGAATTCAGCCGACCGAAGTTTGCCGCCCAGACGGTTGTCCGCCTCGAACACGTGCACCACGGGGGGTGACGTTCCTTCCCGCTCTGATCCGACCACCAGCTCCCAGGCTGCGGCCAGCCCGGCGATGCCGCCGCCCACGACGGCGACGGTGGGGAGCGGCCGTCGGGTCACGCTCGGCGGGAGGAGTCGACGTGTGACCCGTCAGCTGGTTCCTCCGGGCCCGGGTTACCGTCGGAGTCGGCATCGGCATCGGCATCGGCGTCGGCACCGGCATCGGCACCGGCATCGGCTTGGCGTACGACCGAGGCCAGGACGGCCAGAAATGCCGGGTCGTCGTTCAAGGACGGCGTGCGGGCGAAAGCCACTCCGAGTGAGCGGGCGAGCCCGGCCGCCTCGATGTCGAGGTCGTAGAGGATCTCGAGATGGTCCGAAACGAATCCCACCGGGCAGACCACGATGCTGGTGGCTCCGTCGTGGGCCGCCCGGCGCATGGAAGTGAGGAGATCAGGTCCAATCCAGGGCTCCTCGGTGCGTCCCGCGCTCTGCCACGCCAGTTCCCAGGTGAGGTTGGTCTCCTCGTTCAAGCGGCCGCGTGCGGCCACTTCGGCGACCGACTCGGCTACCTGCTCCGGATAGGGATCGCCTTCACCCACCACCCGCAGGGGGAGGCTGTGAGCGGTGAAGAACACCGACGTGGAGCGACGTGCGTCGGCGTCGAGCGATGCCATGGTGACCGCCGTCCGGTCGGCCAGGAGCTCACTGAATCCCCGAGCTCGGTGCCAGGAGGGGACACGGGTGAGGGCCACCGGTGGCGCGCTGGATGCCGCCGCCTCTGCGGCCCGACGGTGGTACTCGCCCGATCCGAGTGACGATTGATGAGGCGTGAGCACGATTCCGATGACTCGCTCGACCCCGCCCGCCACCAACGCGGCCATCCCCTCTTCGATGGACGGCGTGGCGAACTTGGTGCCGTAGGCCACGGTGTAGCGACCGGGGACGGCGGCCTCCAGAGCGGTGGACAGGCCGTCGACCTGGGCCTTCGTCCGCTCGGTCAGCGGTGAGGTCCCTCCGATGGCCTGGTACCGACCCACCAGCTCGTCCAGCAGCTCCGGAGGCGGCGGACGCCCCCGTCGGATGGCGGTGTAAAACGATGCGATGCCGTCCGGCGACGCGGGCGTCCCGTGGGCCATGACCAGGACGCCGACGGGAGGGGAGATGCCGGTACTCATCGGGGCTGGACCACTCCGGCCCGCCCTTCGGCATGGACCAGCCCGACCACCCGGCCGAGGATCTCCGGGTCAGTTTCGGGAAGGACGCCGTGGCCCAAATTGAAGATGTGACCGGGGGTGTCGCCGGCTCGGGCCAGAACCTGGCGCGTCTCGGCGGCGGCCACCTCCCAGGTGGTCAGGCACATGGCGGGGTCGAGATTGCCCTGCACGGCCTGTCCCGGTCGGATGCGGCGACGGGCCTCGTCCAGAGGGACGCGCCAGTCCACGCCGATGACGCTGCTGCCGGCCGTGGCCATCGAAGCCAGCAGCTCACCGGTGCCGACTCCGAAGAGGATGGTCGGAACTCCGGGATGGGATGCGGCCAGATCAGCGAACAGCCGGGTGGTGACAGGCAGCACCAGATCGTTGTAGTGACGGGGCGTGAGTATGCCCGCCCAGCTGTCGAAGACCTGGACAGCGGCGGCCCCGGCATCGAGCTGCGATCGGAGGGAAGCTACGGCCAGATCGCACAGCCGTTCGAGTAGGTCGCGCCAGATCGCCGGCTCGCTCTGCATGAGGCCCTTGACCCTGACGAAGTTGCGGGATGGTCCTCCCTCGATGAGGTAGCTGGCCACCGTGAAGGGCGCTCCGGCAAAGCCGATGAGTGGGACCTCCAGTTCGCCGGCGAGGAGGGCTACCGCTTCGGCTACGTAGGGAGCGTCGATCGGAGGTTCAAAAGTACGGACCCTCTGTAGGTCTTCCTTGCCCCGGAAGGGATCGGCCACCACCGGTCCTACGCCGGGGGCGACATCGACTCCGAATCCGATGGCCGCCACCGGAACCACGATGTCGGAGAAAAGGATGGCGGCGTCGGTCCCGTAGCGGGTGACAGGTTGCCGGGTGAGATCGGCCACCAGCTCGGGCTGACCGATGGCCTCCAGGATGCTTCCCGTACCCCGAGCGGCGCGGTACTCGGGAAGGGATCGCCCGGCCTGGCGCATGAACCACACCGGAACATGGGCCACGTCCAGCCCCCGGCACGCTCGGATGAAGGGAGCTTCGTCGAACCGGCCTGCTGCGGGGACTCCGCTGCCTCGGGTTGGCATTCCTACGGTTTTTGTGGCGCCGGCGCCACAGCCGACGCCCCCGTTGTGGCGCCACCGCCACCGCCTCTGCCCCCGGGGGCGGGGGCAGAACCTGCGGAGGAGATCATCGCCCGAGTCTAGAAGAGGGAGAAATCGTTTCCGTGCCGTGGCTGCCCGGCCCCGACGAGCCGACACGACGGTGCGGCCCGACGAATACAATAGAGGGCTCCCCAATTGCCGGGGGAGGCAGATCGGAGGTGGGGGTGGAGTCGGAGCTTCAGGGCGAGCAGGAGTTCGTGGATATGGCCTACGCACGCCTCGACGCCATGCGGAATGACGCCAATTCGATGCTCGAAGGCGTGCTGGACCTGGGGCGGGGCGGGACCTTCCAGTCCCGCACGGAGAGGGATGTCATCGTCAGAACCTCGATGGCCCGACTCGAGCAGTTGGACATCGGCGACCAGGCGCTGACCTTCGGTCGGATCGACCGTCTCAACGAGAGCCACAACGGCGACAGGGCAGACGGGGCGGACACCGAGACGTTCCACATCGGCCGTCTGGCCATTCACAGCGCCGATCACGATCCCCTGGTGGTGGACTGGCGAGCTCCGATTGCCGAACCCTTCTACCGGGCTACGGGCCGCGACCCGCTGGGGCTCGTCCTTCGCCGACACCTGGCCCTCGACGGTCGTCGGGTGGTGGGCCTGGAGGACGAGCGCTTCGGGATGCCGGGTACCGCTCCCGACGGCCAACGGGACCATATCTCTGACGGAGACGGCAGCGGTGAGCTCATCTTGAGCGATCTGCCCATTGGCGGGCCGGCCGCCCTGCTGGCTGCTCTCGACCGAGCCCGGTCGGGACGCATGACCGACATCGTCGCCACCATCCAGCGTGAGCAAGACGAGATCATCCGGGCACCGCTGGCAGGAGTCCTCGTGGTTCAGGGGGGTCCGGGCACCGGGAAGACGGCGGTAGCCCTGCACCGAGCGGCCTACCTGCTCTACACCCACCGGTTCCCCCTCGAGCGGCAGGGGGTTCTGGTTGTCGGACCGAACCCCCTCTTTCTCCGCTACATCGAACAGGTCCTGCCGTCGTTGGGCGAGACAGGAGTGACTCTTTCGACCGTGTCGGGACTGGTGCCCGAAATACGAGTCCGGGAAAAGGGCCCGTCCGACGTGGCCCGCCTCAAGGGTGACGCACGCATGGCCAAGATGATTGCCCGGGCCGTGCGCACCCGGCAGCGTCCGCTGGCCGACGACGTCGCCATTCCCTACGGCGCCCTGGTGCTCCGCCTCACCGTCGGGGACAGCCGGCAGATCATCGATGCCGTGCGGCGACGGCCCGGTACCCACAACGCCCGACGCCGGGTGGTGGAGCAGTCGGTGGCCAAACTGTTGGCCGATCGCGCCCGACATACCCAGCAGACACTCGGCGTCGGCGTCCCCGACTCGGTTACCGCCTTCCCGGGATACGAGGACCCGTCACTCCTGTCCGAGGACGAGTTCGACTTCGAAGACTTCTCCCGCAAGGTACGGCGGGTTCCCGAACTGACCGAAGCGTTCGATCGGATGTGGCCGAGACTTTCGCCCCACGAGTTGCTGCACGACCTTTTCGGTGCCCGGCCGTTGATCAACGCGGCCGGCCGAGGTGTCCTGGCACCCGAAGAGCTCGAGCTTCTTTATCGACCCCGATCAAAGTCCTTCGAAGCGGTCCGTTGGACGTCTGCCGATGCTGCTCTGGTAGACGAGGCACGCCACCTCCTCGGTCCTCGCAGCGGGAGCAGCGACGACGCCATCCGCCAGTACGGCCACATTGTCATTGACGAGGTCCAGGACCTTTCGCCCATGCAGCTGCGGATGCTGACCCGTCGTTCCCTGTCCGGATCGATGACCGTGGTGGGCGACATCGCCCAGGCGACGGCGCCCTGGGCGCCGCGTTCCTGGACGGAGATCATCGACCACCTGCCCCGCCGTCGTCCGGCCCGCACGGTGGAGCTCACGGTGAGTTACCGAACGCCAGCCGAGGTGCTGGCGGTGGCCAGCAAGGTACTGGCCGTGGCCGCTCCGGAGCTCACACCGCCCCGGCCCGTTCGTCGGACCGGGATCGATCCCCGAATGATCGCCGTGCGGGACCCGTCCGGCTCCCGCCAGGGAGACACGCAGGCCGATCTGTTCCGCCTCGTCGCCCAGGTGGCGGGCGAGGAAGTGGCCGCGGTGGCCCCCGGGCGGGTGGCGATCATTGCTCCCGAGCACATCCTGGATCCGTTGGCCGAGGCACTCGGGGCCGCCGGGCGGGCGGTGGTGGACGCCCGCGACATGGGCAGAGGGGGTCTGCTCGAGCCTCTGGTGTTGCTGGCCGCCGATGCCGCCAACGGGCTCGAGTTCGACTCGGTCGTGGTGGTCGAGCCGGGGGTCATCGCCGGCGAAACGGCCCGTGGCCTCCGAACCCTGTATGTGGCCCTGACCCGGCCCACCCAGCGGTTGAGCGTGGTCTATCTGGCTGCTCCGCCGGCCCCTTTGGAAGCCGGAGTCTGAAGCCGGCGCCGGCTCCGGTGGAAGGACCCGTGCGGCGGTCGAGCCGGTCTGAGGGGTGGACCGGGGGCGGTGGGCTCCGTGGAGGCCTGGCCCGGGGGTCCGCGAGGAAATGACGAGGATAGGGTGCTCCGGGTCGCCTCCACCCCACCCAGCATGGCGATGATGCCCGGGAGCTGCCTGCCTTACGAGGCCGCAGGCGGGTGCTCCGGCCCCCGATTCGGGCCTCCGGCCGGCCCGTCCACGGGCATTCCCGCTGGGTCCAGCCGGTCTTTTCTGGGGCAGATCGGGCTTCCCGGATCGGGGTTGGGGGCACGGTCGCGATGAGTTGGCCTCTCGGACACCCCATCGACTAAAAATACGGCGTGACTCAGGCCCTCGTCACCGAACCGGTGCTCACTACCGGCCAGCGCCACCGACCCGATAAGCCGTCGATGCTGGCGGTGGGAGTCATCATCTGGCTCGGCTCCGAGGTGATGTTCTTCAGCTCGCTGTTCGCCGCCTTCTTCACCATCCGGTCACACGCCTCCGTCTGGCCCCCACCCGGGACGCACCTCGACACCGTCCGAGCCGGCATCTTCACGCTCATCCTGGTGTCGTCCAGTTTCACCATGCAAAAGGCGGTCTGGGATCAGGAGAAGGGCAACCGGCGTAGCGCCAAGATCATGGTCATGGCCACCTTCGTCCTCGGGGCGTTGTTCGTGGCCAATCAGTTCTACGAGTGGATCAGCCTGTCGCACAATCCGGCCACCGACCCGACCCACACCGCCTTTGGATCGCTGTTCTACATCATGTCCGGGCTGCACGGACTCCACGTCACACTGGGGCTGGTGGCCATGATCTTCCTGCTGGGACGGCTCAAGGGCCCCAAGGGAGACCCGGGGGAGACGGCCGTCTTCCAAGGCGTGAGCTACTACTGGCACTTCGTGGACATCGTCTGGGTCGGCCTCTATGCCTGCCTCTTTCTCCTCAAATAGATGCGAGAAACGATGCGCGGACTTCTGAAGGCGCGATGGGCGGCGCCCGCCGCCCTGGTGGGTTGTGTGGGTATCGTCGGGCTGCTGGCCTTCACGTCGGGCCCCAGTCCGGCCGGGGCATCGCCCACCACCACCTTGGCCCCGGTGACGTCGAGTGCGCCCACCCCCGGTGTTTCGGCGAAGCAGAAACCGGAAAGCGCGTCTGCTGCCCTCCGGTACGGCGCGCCGGCCAACCAGGGCGGAATCGCCTATGTCAGGCTGCCCAGGTCTTTCGTGGCCCCGGGCGCGGCACTGTTCGCCGCCAACTGCTCGAGCTGTCACGGACCCGAGGCGCTGGGAACGCAGCGGGCTCCCAATCTCCAAGGCCTGGGCTCAGGCACCGTCGACTTCTGGGTATCCACCGGGCGCATGCCTCTGGCCGACTCCAGCGTTCAGGCCACCCGCAAACCGCCGCGCTTCAATCGCCTGCAAACCCTGGAAATCGCCGTGTGGGTGCAGTCCCTGACCCCGGGCGTGGGGGTCCAGGTCCCGGTGGTGAATACCCAGGGTGCCGACCTCGAATCGGGCCAGACCCTCTTCACCCTCAATTGTGCGGCCTGCCACACCATCACCGGAGCCGGTGATGCCCTCATGGAGGGTGCCTACGCGCCGAGCCTCCACCTGGCCACCACCACCCAGATCGTCGAGGCCATCCGCTCGGGTCCGGGCAACATGCCCCACTTCGGCCCGGGAAACATCACCAACACCGAGGCCCGGGACATCGCCAGCTACGTCCACACCGTGATCCAGCATCCCTCCGACCCCGGCGGCGTAGGTCTGGGCGGCATCGGACCGGTCGGTGAAGGATTTGTCGGGCTTCTCATCGGAGTCGGAGCGCTCATGCTCGTTGCCTTCTGGATCGGAGATCGCACGTGAGCGACGAGTCCACCCACCTGGAGGGACCGCTCCCTCCGGCCGCCCTCGACGACCCGCACCTGGCGCCTTTCGCCAAGCACCCCGAGGCGGCCCAGACGGTGGCCGCCGTGGCCATGGTCATCGGCTTCATCGCCTTCGTGGCCTTCGGGATCGTCTACTGGATCGGCGCCAATACCCAGTGGGAGGCCATCACCATCGGGGTGGGGCTGTTGGCACTGGGCTTCGGTGTGACCGCCTGGGGCAAGTACCTGATGCCGCAGGGCCCTTTCGTAGAGGAGCGTCACGAATTCCATTCGACCGAGGCCGAACGCCAGGCGATGACGGCGGCGATCACCGAGCGCGGCGGCATCGTGGTCAAGAGGCGAAAGATGCTGGGCGGATTGTTCGCCCTCGGGTCGACGGCCATGGGTATCGTGCTCCTGTTCCCCCTGCGGTCTCTGGGGCCCAAGCCCGCCAAGGACGAGGCAGCCACGGGCGAGACGACCGACTCGCTGTTCTCGACCAACTGGAGGAAGGGATCCCAACTGGTCACCATCGACGGCCGGGAGGTCACTTCCAACGACCTCGAGGTGGGTGGCGTCCTCACCGTGTTCCCCAAGGGATTCGCCGGTTCGTCGCCTGACCAGGTCATCCTCATAAGACTGGCCAACTCCCTGCAAACCCTGACCTCTCCGGGGCGAACCGACTGGGGCGTCGACGGCTACGTGGCGTACTCCAAGATGTGCACCCACCTGGGCTGTCCGGTCGGTCTCTACCAGGAGCAGACTCAGCAGCTGGTGTGTCCCTGCCACCAGTCGATCTTCAACGTATTGGCTGGAGCCATACCTGAGTTCGGTCCCGCCCCCCGACCTCTGCCCCAGCTCCCCATCACGGTGGATGCCGCCGGCTACATGCGGGCCAACGGCAGTTTCAACCAGCCCGTCGGGCCGGGATTTTGGGAGCGCCCATGATCGACGAAAGCATCGACAAGTCACTGCGCTGGGTGGACGACCGTCTGGGCATTGCCAAAGGCGGCCGAACCTTCCTCGACAAGATCTTTCCCGACCACTGGTCCTTCATGCTGGGGGAGATCGCCCTCTACTCGTTCGTGGTCCTTTTGATCACGGGAGTGTTTCTTTCGCTGTACTACATCCCGTCCGCCCACGAGGTCGTGTACCACGGTTCCTACCTCCCCCTGCGCGGTCAGAAGGTCTCGGAGGCCTACGCCTCGTCAGTGGGGCTCTCCTTCGACGTGAGATCCGGGCTGCTCATGCGCCAGGCCCACCACTGGGCGGCCGACATCTTCCTCGGCTCGATCGCCGTGCACATGGCCCGGGTGTTCTTCACCGGGGCTTTCCGCAAGCCCCGCGAGTTCAACTGGATCGTCGGCGTGACCATGCTCATCCTGGGTATCGTCAACGGGTTCCTCGGCTACTCGCTTCCCGATGACCTGGTATCGGGAACCGGTATCCGCATCGCCTACTCGATCATCGAGTCGATCCCCCTGGTGGGGAGCTACATCGCCTTCTTCGTATTCGGGGGAAACTATCCCGGCAACGGAGTCATCATCCCCCGGTTCTTCATCATCCACGTGCTGATCGTGCCGCTGATACTCCTGGGCTTGCTCGGGGCCCACCTCGGACTGTTGGTCAAACAGAAGCACACCCAGTTTCCGGGGAAGGGGAAGACCGAGCACAACGTGGTGGGGTCGCCGATGTTCCCCACCTTTATGGCCAAGACGACCGGCTTCCTGTTCATGGTCAGCGCGGTTATCTTCCTTCTGGCCGGGTTCGCCCAGATCAACCCCATCTGGCAGTTCGGGCAGTACGAGCCGTACCAGATCTCCTACGCCGTGCAGCCTGACTGGTACATGGGCTGGTTGGACGGCGCCCTCCGCGTCATGCCCAGCTGGGAGTGGGTCGGATGGGGGCACACCATTCCACTCGAGGTATTCCTGCCGGCGGTGATCTTCCCCGGGCTCATCTTCAACATTCTCATCATCTGGCCGTTCATCGAGTCCCGAAAGACCAAGGACCTGGCGTACCACAACCTCCTCGACCGACCGCGGGACCGGCCCATGAGAACGGGGGCCGGTGCGGCCATGCTCACGCTGCTGGGCATGACCTTCTTCGCCTCCTCCACGGACGTGATGGCCAATTTCTTCGAGCTGCCCCTCAAAGGGGTGCTCTGGTTCTTCCGTATCGCCATTGTGGTGTCGCCGATCATCGCCTATTTCGTGACCTACAAAATCTGTGAGGAGATGAGGGCCGCCGAGGGAATTGGCAAGCGCAAGCGGGCCCTGATCGTGGAACGCTCCACCACCGGCGAGTACACGACCGTCGAGTCGCCGCCGCGACCGGGTGACGGAGTGGAAGAGCTCGATGCCGTTCCGGTACCCACCTTCATCGACCTGGTGCCGCCCGAGCTGGCCACCGGTGAGGGCGTACGTCGGGTGATGCGCTGAGCCATCGGTGGGCGTGACGGGCCGGAGCGGAGCCCGAGCCCACCCTCGGGTGACCGGCCTGGTCGGGCGCCCGGTCTGATCGGCGGTCCCTCCCGCTCAAGTGGGCGGTCCGTCGACCACGCCTCCTACCGCTTCCTACCGTTTCGCCGACCGGAGGTGGTGCGAGAACACCGCCAGCCAGCCCAGACCGGTGACGAGGGCCAGGCGTTGGCAGAGACCGGCCCAGGGGGACAGCCGGGATCGACCGCCGAAGCCCCTCCCGGCCCCGGTGGCGGCGGCCAGGGACAGGATGCCGGCAACGGCGGAGGCCTTCCGCCCCCGGGACGACAACGGCATTTGTCGAGCTGTGAGCAGACAGGCGGCCGGCAGACCGAGGAAGACGGGAACGGCGGAGGCGACGTGGAGGGCCCCCGTACGGCTCAAGGTGCTCGCACTCAAGGTCGGAGAGATGCTTATCGGGTCCGTGGGGAAGATGGCTGCGCCGATCAATCCGGAACCGGCGGCCGCTACAGCCACCGGGACGAGGACCGCAGCGACGGACGGGGCTTTCCCCGTCTCCGAAGCGGCCCCGGGACGGGGACCGGCACCAGGTCCGTCCGCCGAGCATGCACCGAGAGCCCGGTATACACCGACGGCGGCACATCCGGTCAGGATGCCGGTCGTCCAGAAGTTGGCCGTCTGCACCCACCCGGTGGCACCGAGGGCGAGGGCACTCACCGGTTCGCGGCGCGGCCTGTAGCCGGTGCGGAGGCGCCCGCTGGCGGTGTACACGGCCACGAACAGTGGTCCCGCGGCCATCCCGCAGGTCAGGAGGGAGCGTGCGGAGAGCCGGCGTCGGGGTTGTCGGGGGCCGCGCTGCCCGCGAACGGTCACTTCATCGGACATAGTCGGATGAAGTGAGGTCGGTGCGGACAGACAGCGAGGGATGGAAGGAAGCCCAGGTGCGCTCGATCCGGTGGAGGATAGTGGAATGGATTCCCCGCGGCCTTCTGTGATCCCCCACCAGCCTGACTGGGAGCAGAGAGCCAGCGACCTCATTGTCTCTCTCCGTGGCGTGTTCGGAGATCGGGCCACCCGCCTGGACCACATCGGGAGCACGGCCATCCCCTTCATGCCGGCAAAAGACGTCATCGACCTCCAGGTGACGGCCGAGGACCTCGAAGGTGTGGCCCGTGCGTGTGATGGACCGCTCGGGGACCTCGGGTTCCGCCGAACTCCCTACCAGCAGGACCATGTTCCCGCCGGACGCGCGCCCGACCCGACCGGCTGGGAGAAACGGGTCTGGGCCCGTCGCGGCTCGACCGATGGCGACGCCAATCTCCATCTTCGTCGTCCCGGGTCGGCCAACCAGCGTGTGGCCTTGTTGTTTCGTGACTGGTTTCGCTCCCACCCGGAGGCCGTCGCCTCCTACGGGGGGTTCAAGGTCGTCCTGGCCGCGGCCGTGCCGGATCTGGGCCTTTACACCGACGTCAAGGATCCGGTGGTGGACCTGGTGATGGTGGTGGCTGAGGTGTGGGCGGAGGCCACCGGTTGGCGACCCGGAAAGATCGACGCAGGGCCACGGACCGGAGCCAAGCCGGACGCGGGCCCGAAAGATGGTGGGAAGACAGACCCCCGGGTCTGACCCGGTCGACTCAGTCGGTGGACGATGGACGGTTGTGATCAAATCGATGAATGGATATCGCCGCCCTTCTCGTGGAGCTCTACGATCGCGTCCCACCTTTGGCCGAACAGGCCGTGGACGGGATAGATGTGGACACGTTGACCAGGCCGCCCACGCCAGGGGCCAACACCATTGCCTGGCTGGTGTGGCACGTAGCCCGAGTCCAGGACCATCACGTTGCCGACCTCTTCGGCGCCGACCAGCTGTGGACGGAGGGGGCCTGGTCCGGTTCTTTCGGGCTCGACCCGAATCCGGCCAACATCGGCTACGGACATTCGTTCGAGGACGTGCTGGCCGTTCGACCTACCGGTGCTGACGCTCTGACCGACTACCTCGGCGCCGTCAGTAGCCGCTCCCGGGGCCTGTTGGAGGCGGTCGGACCGGACGACCTGGACAGGGTCGTCGACCGGCGATGGGATCCTGCGGTCACCATGGGCGTCCGACTGGTCAGCATCGCCGACGACAACCTGCAGCACGCCGGTCAGGCCAACTACGTGCGGGGGTTATTCGGGGCCTGAGACGGACGTCTGGGCGGGTCTGAGCCGGATTGCGCCAGGTTGTGAGGCGGACAGCCGAGAGGTTCTGAGACGCACGGTCTGAGAGGATCCGAGACGGACGGTCTGAGAGGATCCGAGACGGACAGTCTCAGTAAGCCCCGCCCCGGCGGCTCTCGACGGTTCCGCCGATGGCACCCGACAGGATCAGCGTGGCCGCCAGAGGCGCCATCCACAGTCCGAACACGAAGGTGAGCACCGTGAAAAGGGCGCCCATTCCCAGGATGAACGGCCAGATGCTCGACCCGGGGAAGGACTCGACAGTGCCGGCCCCGGCGGCCACTTCCGCCGTCGGGTCGTCGTCGGCCTGGGGCTTCATCTTGGATGACCACCACAGGTAGTACGAACCGGGGAACAATCCAAGGAGCGCCGACCCGATGAGCATCAGGAAGCCACCGTCCTCGTAGCTGCTGAACCAGTAGACGAGGCCGATGATGGCGAAGAACACGCCGATTCCGGCGAGGAAGATGCCGTAGATCCTCATGGCTGCGAACCCACCGTCTCGGTCTCCTTTGCGGGCGTGGCCGGAGTCGGCCGGCCGGTGTGGAGCGTGCGGTGCTCAGGGTGGTTGTAGTCCCAGGTCGGACGCTCCGACCGGATCGGCGGCAGATGGGTGTAGTTGTGGTGGGGCGGCGGCGAGGAGGTGAACCACTCGAGGGCGTGGCCGTCCCAGGGGTTGTCTCCGGCCGGGATCGGGTCACGCCAGGACACATACAGGTTGACCAGGAAGAACAGGAAGGATGCACCGATGATGAAGGCGCCAACGGTGGATATTACGTTGAGCGTGGTCCAACCATTGCTCGGCAGGTAGGCGGCCACTCGACGGGGCATCCCGTCGAGGCCGACCACGTACTGGGGCATGAAGGTGACCCAGAAGCCGATGAACAGGCCCCAGAAATGAAGCTTGCCGAGGTTGTCACGGAGCATCCGCCCGAACATCTTGGGATACCAGAAGTAGAAGCCGGCGAATCCGGCGAACACCGCGGTGCCGATCAGGACTTGGTGGAAGTGAGCCACCACGAAGTAGGTGTCGTGGGTCATGAAGTCAACGGGCGGGGAGGCAAGTAACACACCGGTCACCCCGCCCATGAGGAAGGCGAACAGAAACCCTATGGAGAACAGCATCGGCGTCTGAAAACTCAGTTGGCCCCCCCACATCGTGCCTATCCAGTTGAAGAATTTGATGCCGGTGGGAATGGCGATCATGTAGGACAGCAGCGAGAAGAAGGGCAGGAGCACCACCCCCGTGGTGAACATGTGGTGGGCCCATACCCCGGTGGAGAGGGCAGCGATCGACATGGTGGCGAAGACCATTCCCTTGTAGCCGAAGAGGGGCTTACGGGCGAACACGGGGATGATGTCGGTGACCATGCCGAAGTAGGGCAGCGCCAAAATGTAAACCTCGGGATGGCCGAAGAACCAGAACAGGTTCTGCCAGAGGACGGGGACGCCCCCTCCCTGGACGGAGAATATGTGGGTCCCGAAATGCCGATCGCAGAACAGCATGACCACCGCCCCGAACAGGACGGGAAAGGCGATCAGGATCAAGATGGCGGTGACCAGCATGTTCCATGTGAAGATCGGCAATCGGAACATGGTCATCCCCGGCGCCCGGAGGTAGAAGATGGTGGCGCACAGATTGACTCCGGTGAAGATGGCGGAGAAGCCGGTGAGGGCCAGAGCCATCAGCCACAGGTCGGCGCCCGCTCCCGGTGAGTTGGTGGCGTTGGACAGCGGGGCATAGGAGACCCAGCCGAAGCTGGCCGCTCCACCGGCCACCAGGAACCCGGACATCATGGTGACGGATCCGCCCAGGTACAGCCAGTACGACAGGGCGTTGAGGCGGGGGAAGGCCATGTCGGGCGCGCCCACCTGCAGCGGCACGATGTAATTGGCCAGTCCACCGAAGGCGAAGGGCCCGGCGAAGAGGTAGAGCATCAGACTGCCGTGCATGGTGAACAGCTCGTTGTAGGTCTGGAAGGACACCAACGAGGCGTTGGGCGTGGCCAGCTGGGCCCGGATGACCAGGGCCATGATGCCGGCGATGAAGAAGAGCACCAGCGAGGTGATCATGTAGCTCTTGCCTATGACCTTGTGGTCGGTCGAGGTGAGCCAGTTGAGGATGCCGGTCGGGCCTTCGTGATGCCCATGTTCAGCGTGGTGGGTGTCGGGCCCATGCCCGTCAGGCCCACCGGGCTGCTCCGGAGTGATCAGTTCGGGGGGCTCAATGGTCGTCGTCATTGATCTGCCTTTGCCGAGGAGGGGGTGGAGTAGCCGCTGCCGTTGGTGTTGTGGGTATCGATCGGTGGGTTGTTGATGGCCGACGACCCCGAACGTTGCAACGTATTGCCGGCGGAAACCTCGCTACGGACCCACTGAGCAAAGCCCAGGGGGGTGACCGCCCGGACGCTGAAGAGCATCTCTGAGTGGTAGAGCCCGCAGATCTGGGTGCACTGCCCGTTATAAGTGCCGGTGTGGATCACATTGAGATCGAAGAAGTTGGTCACGCCGGGCAGGGCATAGCGGCTGAAGTTGAAGTCGCGCACGTAGAAACCGTGGATGACGTCGTCGGAAACCAGGGTGATCTGGACGGTTTCGCCCACCGGAACAACCATTTGGGGCCCGTGATTGTTGGGTCCGTTGGTGGTCTCACCGGCCACCCCCACGTTCAGGTCGGGATAGTCGAACCGCCACCCCCACTGGAAGGCGGTGACCCGGATGTTCACTACCGGCTTACCCGCCGTCGTCACCGAGGCATTGATCGGCTGGATGGCATCGACGCTGTTTTCGGTGATCACAGTGAACCAGAAGAGGAAGGCCACGATGATCACGGGGACGACCGTGTAGATGATCTCGATGGGAACATTCTCGTGGAACTGCCGTGGCATTTCCTCGGACCGCTTCCGGTAGCGGATGACCGTCCACAGGATGAGCAGGAAGACGATCCCCCCGACGATGATGCCGGTGGTCATCATCCCCGAGTACAGCTTGAAAGTCTCCTGGCCCTGGGTGGTCGCACCTCGACTGGCGCCGTAGCTCGGGTAGAAGTTGCACCCGCCGAGGACCAGAGCGGTTCCGATGACGGCAAAGAGACCCCCACGCCGCCACCGCCCCGGCCTCTCCGGCTGCCCGGGGTCGGACGCCGCCGGCGGGGAAGCGCCCGACAGGGCGGGGTCGTCCGTGCCGGTCCGGCGAGACCAGCGTGGCAGGCCGGTTGTGAACGCTTTCACGGCGATGACACTAGTGGGCACGGGCACCCAAATTGAAGTTGAGAGCCGCGCTGCCTGGCTGCGAGCAAACTCCCTGTTCACAGGGTTGTCCAGGACGCCGATCGGAGCGGTCTAACGACCTCCGTCCGGAAGTCCGCCCCCTTCGGCCCGCGCCGCCCAAGAAAACACCCCCTTGGCCATGGTTGAGGTGGCCGCGTCGGCCCGTCTCGTGAACACGGTGCGGTGGACTTCGCCGATGGCGGGATCGTCGGGGGCAGCCAGCCAGGCCAGCTCGGCCAGATGCCCGGCCAGCCGCACGAGGTGGTCCGAAGGGCCGGTTCCCCCGGCCAGGGCGGCGGCGGCGTCCTCCATCAGCGCCAGGGCGCGGTCAGCCAGCACGGTGGCCCCACCGGCCAGATCGGCCAACTCCGTGGCCAGCATCCGCTCGGGAGCCGGCTTGAGCGTGGCCGGATTGCCGTCCCACCATCCTCCGTAGAGGCGCCAGATCGTGCGCACGATGAACTCCGGCTCGTCGTAGACGGGCTGGAGGTAGGGGCGCTCCATAAGGGCCGGGGGAGGAGCGACGGTGTGGATGATCTCGTCCAGACGGGCCCCGGTGTTCATGAGAGCCAGGGTCTGTTCCACCAACGATTCGAGGAGGGCGGCGGTATCGGCCAGCGCCTGACGCACCCGATCGGCACCCACCACGGGAAAGCCGTGGCCGGGGAGGAGGATTTCGGGACCACCGCCGGGGGTGTCGTAGAGGGCGAGCATCGAGCGCAGGGCATCGGCCCATTCCCGAGGGTACCGCTGGACTTTCTGCGGGTTGCCGGCATTGGGCGAGGCCCAAATGAACAGGTCGCCACAGCACAACACCCGAGCATCGGGGAGGTAGGTCCAGGTGTGGTCGTCCGTCTCACCTCTGGCATGGTGGAGCTCGGCCCGGCGTCCACCGATGTCGAGCTCCAGATGGTCCCGATAGGTGCGGTCGGGATAGCGGTACTCCGTCGGCCATTCCAGAGAATCGATGTTGAACTGGCGACGGTTGATGATGCCGTTGTAGCCGGCCGTCATCACGTAGCGATCGAAACGGGCGGGAAGGGCTTCGTGGGCCACGACCACCGGCTCGGGCCAACCGGCTTCGGCTGACTCGGCCGCCCACACCGGAACCCCGAACACATGGTCGACGTGCCCATGGGAATACACGGCGGTGTGCAAGCGGCCGGACGACCAAGTCCGAAGGGTCCGGTGGACCTGAGAGGCAAAGAAGGTGCTCCCGGTGTCGACCAACAGGAGGCCGTCCTCGGTGGCGAGGGCCGACACATTGGCGAAGGAGGGGACGAAGGCCACTCCTTCGGCCACTTCGGCCATCCCTTCGGACGGGCTCAGCGGGTGGATCTCCGAGGTGGTGATCTCGCCCCGCCACAAACGGTCGGCCACGGCCAGAACATCGTGTGGATCAGACATGGGTCCCCCCTATTCGGTCCAGCCGAAATGTAGCGGGACCTGTTCGTCCGTGACCGGCGGATGTTAAAAGTACGGGTGGACAGCGGCGGCCGGGGCAGCTCGACCGGTCGGGGCAGGACCGAGGCTCGACCGACGGCTGTCAGTGGGAGGGATTCTCGGGCCGATTAATGCGGGACGCCAGTTTGCCGGCCAGCCGCCCTGCTTCCTTGATGGTGCGCTTGACATGGGCCTCAGCCTCCGGTCGGTACTTGGCCGCTGCTTCTCGGCCCGAGGCGGCAGCGGCCGCGGCGGTGCGTCCCGCCCACCGGGCAGCTTCGTCGGCCGGTGAACTGCTCGGGCCGCCCGAGGGGGTCGAAGGGGGAGGCCTCGAGGAAGGTGAGACGGTGGCTGTGGCATCGATCACCGATGAACGGTGGGCCGTCCTCGGCCGTGCCCCTTCCGCAGCGTCGGTCAGTGTGGTCAGTGTGGCCAGCCGGATGAGTCCTACCACCCCGAACTCGATGACGATGATCCCCTGGATGTCGGGTCGGACGGCGGGGATGATGGGGGTCAGACCGATCAGGACGGCGGCCACCACCACCAGGATCACGTGCAGTCGTTGGCTGCAGATACGGGCGATCCCCAGAGGCCCGTCGGCGGTGGCGGCCAAGATCATGAAAAGAACGGCTGCGCCAATGAGGAGTCCGCCGGAATCGACGTGGATCGAGATATCGACAAAGACCAAGGCCACCACAATTTCGGTGACCTGCAAGGCCCAAAACGGGAACCGTCGGCTGCGACCAGTCGGTACCGAGGCAAGGATCGGTCGCTTCGCAGCCCCCTCGTCCATCAGTTCGCTTCCGGGAAGGTCAGGACCTGTTCGCCGATCCGTCGCCCTGGCTCTCCACCGGTGTGGCTGCGGGCGGATTCATGGCGGCGGGAGGTGCGGCTTGTTGGACGGCCTTGGTGGTACCCGGGTCATCGGCGGAACCCTCGTCGAGCCCCTTCTTGAATTCCTTCTGTGCCGAGCCCAGGGAGCGGGCCAGCTTCGGGATCTGTGTGGAGCCAAAGAGAACCAGTACCACCACCACGAGAACGATGATGCCGTCTACGCCGAAAATCTCTGCTGGGGAGCCGAAGTGCACTGTCGTATCTCCTTTGTCTGCTGCCGGTACCAGGTTAGACGTGTCCGTCCTCACCCGCTGCACAGTCGTCAACCAGGTGTTCGGTGCCGACAGGGCCACCAGATGAGGCCGGAAGGCGAGCCGAGCAGGACGGCCAAGGCGAAACCGGAGGGCGAGCCGGGAAGGGTGACGTCGGGGAGGAACCGGGTAGGAACCGGGGAGGGAAGGGCGACCTGAGCAGGAACGGTGCGGCGACCCGGGAGAGGGAAGTTGAACTCAGCCGCCGGGACGGGTCGCCCGGTGAAGAGGGCCGGGGAGGGCCGAATCAGCCAGCTAGGAAGACGCCGAGGCAGAGGGCGGCGACCGAAGCGACCGCACCCACCGCCCCCCATAAGGCGGTTGCCGTCTTGCTGGAGGCGCGCTGGTGCAGATAGACCCCAACGCCCGCCACGGCCACCACCACGATCTTGACGATGAGGACGGTCTTCCAGGCGGACGAAGCATCCTTTACGGTCAGGGCGCTGATGTTCCAGAACCCCGTGAGTACGAGCACAGCGTAGGCCGGCCACAGCAGACGGGCCAAGGCGCGGGCTACTTTCTTCGGCGCCTCTTCGCCCAGGGTTCTCACGGTCGGGAGCAGCCCGGCCACGGTGAACTGACCGCCCACCCAGATGGTGGCGGCCAGCACATGCAGGATCAGCCGGAAGCCACCGAGGGCATCAGACAGATTGGGAACGTTGCTTCCCGCTTGGGTCACGTGTCCGACGATGTTCACCAGTCCGACGATCGAGAGGATCCGAGGTTGGGCTGTGGGGCCCTACTTGCCGGTCCAGACGGGCTCTCGCTTTTCGGCGAAGGCCACCGGTCCCTCCATGGCGTCGGCTGAGCCGAACACCTCGGGCACAGCCGCGTTGTTGATGATCCAGCCGTCGGCGTCGGGCAGCTCGCCCGCCTTTTGCATCACCCGCTTTGACGCCCGCACGGCGAGGGGCGCGTTTTTGGCGATGGTGTTGGCCAGTTCGAGGGCTTCGTCCATCAGCCTGTCCTGCGGCACGACCCGGTTGATCAGACCCAGCTCGAGCGCCCGGCGAGCGTCGATGGGGTCGCCGGTCAGGGCGAGTTCGAGTGCGATGGTCGGGGGGATCCTCTTCGGAAGACGGATGAGGGCCCCGGCCGCGGCCATCAATCCCCGCTTGACCTCGGGGATCCCGAATTTGGCGCTCTCAACGGCGACGACCAGATCACAGGCCAGCATGATCTCGCACCCGCCGGCCAGGGCAGAACCGTTGACGGCGGCGATGATCGGCTTGGCAAAGCCGCGCTGGGCGATCCCCCCGAAGCCGCCCTTGGCCCCCATGATGTCGCCCGCCTCCCCGGCAGCAAAGGCCTTGAGATCCATTCCGGCGCTGAATGCCTTGTCCCCGGATCCGGTCACGATGACCACCCAACAGTCATCGTCGACCTCGAGATCGTCGAAGGCGGCGGCAAAGGCCAGGGAAACGGCCCCGTTGATGGCGTTGCGCGCCTCGGGCCGATTGATGGTGAGAACCTCGATATGACCCCTGCGCTCGCGAAGAACTTCGGACATGGCGGCCTCCCTCAGGTTTTCAACGTACCTCCGAGACGGTAGCGCGGCGGCGCCCCGCTCTGGATATGGATGGAGGTGCCGACCAGACCGGGTACGTCGAGACGTCCCACCTCGACGGTGGTCTCGTCGTCGGCCGGCCCGACGGCCATGTGTCGCCCGTCGGGCAGACGGGCTATAGCCGGAGCTCCGACGGCAGTGCCGTCCGGGTCACGAATCACGGTGGCCGCCACGACGGTAGCGGGAGTTGAGCCCTCCACTTCGAGGGCTACGTCGCATGCGTCGCTGTCGATCACCGATTGACCCCGAGAGGTGTCTCCGTACCGGAAACCCCCGGGTGGGGGTTTCGCTCCGTAGACGCCGAGAGCATGTTTGGTGACGAACCATCCGAGTCCGGTGGCGAGAGCCAACGCCGGCTGGTGGGGCCGGCTGTCCGGACGGCGCACGTAATCCCAGGTGCCGCGCAACATTTCGGTGAGCGTGGCTATGGAGTGGGTCGTGTAGTTGTTTCCCGGCCCGCCGAAGTAGGGGAGCCCGCCGGTCACGGTCATGCCCCGAGAATCAGAAGGTTCGACACCCAGAGCCTCGACCGCCAGCTCGACGGCCGAAGGGAAGCACGAGTACAGATCGAGAACGTCGATGTCGTCGATACCGATTGTTCGGGTCCCTCCGGCTGCCTCCGAAGCAGCCTCGAAGAGCGCGCGGCCGGCGACGGCGATGGCCGGCGAGCGCCCCGGGTCGGGCCGGGCCGTCGGCGACCGGATGTCGGCGGCCTCGGACCCCGACCAGATGAACACGGCCCGGTCGATGGCGCCGGCCCTTCGGGCCTCCGCCAAGGAGCACACCACCAGGGCCGCCCCTTGGTCCGAGCCCAAGAAGGCGGTCATTCTCTTGGTGTAGGGCTCAGACACCACCCGGTTGTCCGGAGTGGGAGTAGCGATGTCGGTAGCTGTCCGTACTTCCGGAAACCATGCGTAGGGGTGGGTGGCCGCCACCTCGGTGAATGGGGCGAACAGTTCCCCCATGGCGAGACGGTGGGCCGACGCGTCGCGCCCCAGCCGAGCGGCCACCACACTCTCGAACATCGGATAGAGGTGGACCGGAAGAAGCAGCCCGATGGCCGACTCGGCCGGCCCGACCCCGGGCTGGTCGTCGCCCACGACTGGATCGGGGAGCCCCGCCGGGCCATCAGGGGCAGCGGCGAGGCCGGGTGTGGTGTTCCGGGTATGGGGGATGGTCGTAGCCAGCGCCCGCCGTCGTCGGGAGGAGCGGATGGCCTCAGCTCCGGCGATGACGGTGACAGCCAACCGGCCGGTGGCGATCGCGGAGGCCGCTCGATTGACCAGCCACTGGGGACTGTTCCCGCCGATGGTTGTCACCTCACAGGCGGCGTGAGTGGTACCGATCCGAGCGGCCAGATCGGAGGCGGGGCGCGGGCCGCTGCGGGTCATGATATTGACCACCGAGAGCCGATCGACACGGGAACGGAGGGCGGGAACCTCGGCGAAGGCGGCGTCGCAGGCCAGCTCCATCAGCTCCAGCGGCGTCGTCAGGGCGGTCCGTTCGATGGACTGCCCGGAAGCGATGACTACAGGGATGCGCTCCGGATCGTGTTCCGTTGTAGTCATGGGAGGGATGGACGCTCGTTCGTCCAGAGCGCAAGCTACCATCGCCCCTCTGTAGTGACCGCCGCGATGATGGTGACGAGGCATGGCGGCGGGGCGCTGACCCGGGGCGTAGAGGTCGTCCGGGATGGTCGGAGGGTGGCCAGCGATAGGACAGGGAGGGCCCGGTGGAAGCCGGGGAGATTACCGGTTGGTGACCGGGAAGGTGAACTGTGTCATCCACAACACAAGGATCGTCCAATGGAGACGGCTCAGCCTTTGAGGCCCCCCGATTCCACTTTGGGGTGGCCACGGCCGGCTTCCAGATCGAGGGCGGCTTCAACGGACCCGGTGAGCCGGCCAACAATTGGCTGGCCTGGGAGCAGGTCGGACGGGTAGAGCCGTCGGGGAGCGCGATCAGCTTCTGGAACAGGCCCGAGGAGGCCCTGGACCGAGCAGCCGACCTGGGTTGTGACAGCTTTCGCCTGAGCATCGAGTGGGCCCGGGTTGTACCCGCACCAGACGTCGTCGACCGGTCGGCACTGGACCACTATGTGGCCATCGTGGCCGCCTGCGTCGAGAGGGGACTCGAGCCGCTCGTCACATTGCACCACTTCACCCATCCGGCTTGGCTGGGCGAGGATTTATGGACGCGGCCCGATGCCGTCGACCGTTTCCGATCGTGGGCCGAACTGGCCGTCGAGGCGCTGGCCCCCTCCGTCCGTCTCTGGGTGACCATCAACGAGATCAATGTCCTGTTTGCCGAGTCGTGGGTGCTCGGTTCGTTTCCTCCAGGCCGTTACCTGGCCCATACCGACGCCGCCCTCGCCGCTAGCAACCTGCTGGCCGCCCATGTGGCGGCCTACGACGTGATCCATCGGTGGCGCAGCGATGCCTCGGTCACCACCAACAACGCCTGCTCTTCCCTCTACGAGCTCGACCGGATGTTGTCCGACATCCTGCTGGCCAGGCGCATGGACATTGACCGAGATGACATTTTCGGGTGGTTGGCTGATCGGCGCCGGCACCACAACTCGCTTCTGCCACCAGCCCCGGTGGGCGAACGCCTGCTCCGGCGGTATGCGACCCAGTCGCTGTTGCCGCCGGGCCGGCCGAGCGTGCGCCTCGATGGCGGACGTCCGGAGTCCTTCCTCCGGCGGGCCGTGGATGCCGTTTACGCCAGTGGCCACGACTGCACGCTGGATGTCATCGGCATCGACTACTACGACCCCCTGGCCTCGAGGCACTTTCGGCTGCCGGGACGACAGACAGCTGGAGGTCGCAACGTTCTCCCCGTGCGTCCCTTGTGGGACGACGTACCCGACCCAGCCGGGTTGGGACGCAGACTCCGGATGGAGCAGACGCTGGCACCGGGACTGCCCATCTGGGTGGTGGAAAACGGGCTGTGCAACCGGGTTCGCAGCGGGCGCTCGTTTGCCCGACTCGACGGCTGGGACCGTCCTCGCTACCTCCGGGAGAACTTGGCTGTCGTGGCTGCCGCTGTCGATGACGGTGTACCGGTGGAGGGCTACTGGCACTGGTCGATCGTCGACAACTACGAGTGGGGGTCCTACGAACCTCGCTTCGGTCTTTACGGTTTCGACCGATCCCGCATCGGACGGTGGCTGGATACGGACGCCATGAGTGATGACGCCGCCGGTGCCTACCGTACGATTATCGCCGGGCTGCGGGGCGGTGACCGTACGGTGCTCGATCCCCACTGAAGTCCGGCAGTCTTCACGGCAGGTCCTGCGGTGCGGGGATCAGATCCGGACCTGTCGGATCGTGCGACGTCGACTTGAGATGCGGATCATGCGCTGACCCTCCCCCCGGAGTCATATTTTGGCCCCTTCAGCCCATTCCCTTGACCTCGGACCCGTTGGAGGCGGCTACCTCGCTTGCCCGCGCGACCCGCCCGCGGTGGGACATCGCCTCTCTCCCCTCTCCTTTCAAGTCCACCATCAGCACCCCGTCAGCGAAGTCCGCCTCGTACCGGACGGGGATCCCGAAAGGGATGTCGTAGTACTTGAGGAAAGCGATGCCGGCGACCACGAAATTTCCACCGGCACTCACCGACCTCATGGGATAGGCATTGAGGCCGTCCGCCTTGGTCGGTCGGAACCCGATGATCCGCTCTTCGCGGTCGTAGAGGAGCTCGACGGCTTTCGGTTCACCCAGAAGATGGTGGGCTGAAGCGTTGAAACTCAGGGTGCCCTTAGCCTGGATCGTGACCTGGGGTCGCTTCTTCATCGGAATGGCCCGTTTGTCGAACACCTGGAAGTTAGGCATGATTCCGTCCCTGTTTGGCGAAGTTGATGTCCTACCGCACTTACCCCTGTCACCGGTAGGACAAACCGACAGCCTCCTCGTCGCCCGCTCGGTCCTCCTCGTTGAAGCCGGTATCCCGACGGTGGCACGCTCTGATGGCAGTTCGCTGCCCCCTGATGGGCATGTGGGGACGTCTCGACGGTCAATCGGAAAGGGGGCTCCGCCATCCGGCTCTATCGGGGGCATCGGCCCATTGAATGGGTTGCTCCTCCGATATCAGTTCTCCTCGGCGGTCCCCAGCCGGGCGAGCACCTGCTCGGCCTCGCCCACGATCTGGGAGACCAAACTGGCTGCGGGAACGAGTGTCTGGATAGCCCCCACACCTTGCCCACTCGGATAGCACTCGCGGTCGGGGTCGACATCAGGCGTGTCCTCCCCGCCCCCCAGGTGGAACGCCCTGTCCTCGATGGATCGGCTGAGCTGCGCGGGGAATGGGGTGAGATCCTGGGGGTTCTCGTCGAAGTAGGCCGTATAGGAGTTGCGTACGACCCGCATGGTCTTTCCGGAAAATGCGCGGCTGATGGTGGTTCCGTCCTCGCCGGTCTGGATCAGCGCGTCCTTGTAACCGGCCACACTCCTGGCCTCGGGAGTAGCGATGAATCGCGTGCCGATCCAAACGCCGTCAGCTCCTAGGGCGAGTGCAGCGGCCAGACCCCGTCCGTCGAAGATCCCTCCTGCGGCAACCACCGGTATGGCGGTGCCCACGGCATCCACGATCTGAGGGACCAGGGGCATGGTGGCCACCTGGCCAGTGTGGCCTCCGGCCTCCGTTCCTTGGGCGACAACGATGTCGCAACCCGCATCGAGTGCCCGACGGGCATGATCGACCTTTCCACACATGTTGATCACCAGGACACTGTGACGGTGGCACAACTCGACCACGTCGGAGGGAACGCCCAATCCAGCGACGAATACGGAGGCGCCACCTTCGATGATCTGTTCGACTTGGCCGACCAAGTCGCCGGGCATCGCCGTGAGCAGGTCTACCCCGAATGGTTGGGTCGTTCCTTCGCGGACAGCGGCCATTTCGGATACCATCCTTTGGTTGCTCATCGTGGAGGCGCCGAGGCATCCGAACCCTCCCGCCTCCGATACAGCGGTGACGAGCGGCGCATAGGAAACGCCACCCATGCCGGCCAGCATCACGGGATGTTCGATGCCGAGGATGTCGGTGAGCCTGGTCTTCATCACGAGCTCCTCTGTCAGTTTGGCCGCGGAGGGTCACCCTAGTGGGAGGCCACCAGCTGGATGAGCAGAGTGATTGCCATGATCTGGACGTTGCGCAGCCCAGACAAATCGAAGAGCGGGAAACGCCGCCCCCGAGACGGGGCCCTGTGCCGGTGGTTGTGTCCCGGCAAGGGCCCCGTTCTCAGTTGCGTTATCAGGTGAGGCTCAGAGCGTCCTGTCTGAACCTTGCCTGGTCACCTGCATCAGGCGTTCGACCCGCTCTGCGGGTTGGACGTCGCCGAGCCACTGTGGCCCGTGCCGTTGGTGGAGGTGTTGCCGGCTGTGGCCGGTCCGGTGGCGCCGGTGTTGCCCGACTGGGTGATCCCAGTGGTGTTGGCGTTCCCGGACTTGGCTCCCGAGCTCGAGTTCGACGTGGTGTTGACCGAGCCGGACCGCCCACCGTTGCCCGAGTTGCCGGAAGTGGCAACCGGGTTGGAGGACGCATTGCCCGTGTCGGTCGAACCGGTCGAACCGGTGTTACCCGAGGTGGCCGAGGTGCTGCCACCGCAAGTGCCCGTGAGGGTCAAGCAGGGAGCGATGGTGATGGCCGGACCCGAGTTACCGGAGTTCCCCGAGTTCCCCGAGTTGCCTGACGTTGCCGACCCTTCGGACGACGCTGATCCGGTGTTGCCGGAGTTGGCGCTGCCCGAGGAGGCGGTGGTGTCATTGCTGCTCGAGGACGAGGCTGCTCCCGAAGTGCCACCGGTGGTCGTGCCATTGGCGGTGGAATCACCGCTGTTGCCCGACGTGGCGGTGGCGCTGGAACCATCCTTGGCGTTCCCGGTGTTGCCCGAGTCGGCTGAGCCCGTGGCATTACCAGAAGGGGGTCGGTTCGAACCCGTTCCCTGCTGGCCCCACTGGCCGCCCCCCTGGTTGCCCTTGGGCGAGCCAGACCCGCTCTGCGGGTTGGACGTCGCCGAGCCACTGTGGCCCGTGCCGTTGGTGGAGGTGTTGCCGGCTGTGGCCGGTCCGGTGGCGCCGGTGTTGCCCGACTGGGTGATCCCAGTGGTGTTGGCGTTCCCGGACTTGGCTCCCGAACTCGAGTTCGACGTGGTGTTGACCGAGCCGGACTGCCCACCGTTGCCCGAGTTGCCGGAAGTGGCAACCGGGTTGGAGGACGCATTGCCCGTGTCGGTCGAACCGGTCGAACCGGTGTTACCCGAGGTGGACTTCTGGGATCCGGGAGTCCTTGGACCGTGACCGTTGGTTGGGCGATGGCACTTCACCTTGCCCTGACCCTGGTCATGGTTCTGCTTCTGGCCCTGATTCTGGCCTTCGACCACCGCAGACTTCCCCGAGTTTCCGGAGTTTCCGGAGTTACCCGAGTTACCCGAGTTGCCCGATTGTGCGTTCCCTACGGCGCTTGCTGGTCCGGTGTCTCCGGAGTTCGCGTTGCCGGACGATGCATCAGTCTGGTTGGAACTCGAGGACGTGGCCGTGCCCGAGGTTCCTCCGCTAGTCGTGCCATTGGCGGTTGAATCACCGCTGTTGCCCGACGTGGCGGTGGCGTTGGAACCATCGTTGGCATTCCCGGTGTTACCCGAGTTGGCTGATCCCTTGGTATTGCCCGACGTGAGTACCGGGACGGCTTGGTGGCCGCTCGGAGCGTTGGGCGGGGTTGACGCCTGTGCGGTTCCGAAAACCAGGAGTAGTGCTATTACTCCGGTTCCGGCGCCGCACAGGACATTAGTGAGTCTTCTACCCATAGCAACTTTCCTTTCGATTTTTGGACGTGCCCGTCTGGCACGTGCAGTTCTTTTTTCCGGGCGGGCGTGGGCGCTCAAGAGGCACGTCAGATGCCAGCTTGGAGCCGGAGCCCGGGAATTCCCGGAAGGTCCGCCTACGAGATTCTCGTGGCGGTCCGCGTCGGAAGGGTTGCTTGACTACCCAGGAGGGACGACGATGGTTACCGGTCGAGCCACAACCTGCTCGCCGGCTTCACGAATGAAGCCCAGAAAGAGGGGGAGGTGCCAGGCACGCGCCCTCTCGCCGAGAAATGTCGCCGATGAAGAACCACCACTATGGGTCGGTCCTCCGTCCGATCCTGACCCCGGGCCAACGGGAAGGGCAGGTTGCGGCGAAAATGGGAGCTGCGACGGCCGCGGTGTAGGGAGATTCCCGGGGTGCAAACCACCACCGGTGCCCGCGACGAAGGAAGTGGAACTACTGCTGAGTCGACTCGACTTCATCGAGGAGACGGACGGGTGAAGCTTCTTGTCGATGGCGGCGAGACCCGAGGTGGTGGCGGGACCTGAAGCCCTCTGAACCGAAAGGCGGGCGGAATTGCCCACTGCCGGTCCAGAGTTCGATGTTGCCACTGGAGGGTTAGGCGCCACCGCTGAGACGACCGGAGTGACCGCTGAGACAACCGGAGTGACCGCTGAGACGACCGGAGTGACTGCCGACACGACAGGGGCCACTGCCGACACCACCGGAGTGACCGCCGACACCACCGGAGTGACCGCCGACACCACCGGAGTGACTGCCGACACCACCGGAGTGACTGCCGACACCACCGGAGTGACTGCCGACACCACAGGAGTCACTGCTGAGAGAACCGGAGTGACTGCAGGAGTCACTGCCGAGACAACCGGAGTGACTGCAGGAGTCACTGCTGAGACAACCGGAGTGACCGCTGAGACAACCGGAGTGACCACTGAGACAACCGGAGTGACCGCTGAGACAACCGGAGTGACCACTGAGACAACCGGAGTGACCGCTGAGACAACCGGAGTGACCGCTGAGACAACCGGAGTGACTGAAGGAGTCACCGCTGAGACAACCGGAGTGACTGAAGGAGTCACTGCCGAGACAACCGGAGTGACTGAAGGAGTCACTGCCGAGACAACCGGAGTGACTGCAGGAGTCACTGCTGAGACAACCGGAGTGACTGACGACACCACCGGAGTGACTGCCGACACCACCGGAGTGACTGCCGACACCACCGGAGTGACCGCTGAGACAACCGGAGTGACCGCTGAGACAACCGGAGTGACCGCTGAGGCAACCGGAGTGACCGCTGAGACAACCGGAGTGACCGCTGAGACAACCGGAGTGACCGCTGAGACAACCGGAGTGACTGAAGGAGTCACTGCCGACACCGCCGAAGTTACTGAAGGAGTGACTGCCGACACCGCCGGAGTGACTGCCGACACCACCGGAGTGACTGCCGAGGCCGCTTGTATAGGTGTAGTTGCTGGAGGCACGAGATCGGAAGACTTTCCCGTGAGCTCCCCAGCCGCTGTCGTTACGGTTGATGTGGCCCTGGAAGGAGCAATTGCCGGCGAAGTCGCGGCAGGTGCTGACGGGGGATCTGCGGCCTTTTTCGTCTCCGGCGGAGCGACCGCTTTTGTTGCATTGCCGGCAGCAGAGGTCGCGGCGGTTGCGGCCCTTGAACTAGTTGCCGCTGTGTTGTTCAGCAACGTCGAAGCAGTGCCAGCCAGGCCAGAAGGAGAAAGGGCCGGGATCGTGGCGGCCGAAGCCACGCCTTGCAACAACAAAGCGAGGAGGAACCCTCCGATCATCGCCAAAGCGACGCGCATCACCCAACGGGTGAGCTTCTTTTGATCCACGTCGGCGGGATACCCATGCTGCTGTGCGCCAAAACCCATTTGTTTTGGCGGGCTTTCATGCCAATGGGGTGGTAACCCACCGGTGCATGCCGATCCGGTTTGCCCGAATCAAGGACTCCCTGATGGTGGCGCTGTAAAGATGCATACCGCCCTTACTGTTCGGCCATGATCCTTTCGAACTCGACCATTGGACTCACGGGCACGTGCTCACCGAGAGTGACCGTCACGGCATGGATGGTGACGGTGGACCGAAACGGCGCCTCGTAGTCGTCGCCCACAGCTGGCCCGAGCTCGTAGCCACATGTCATGCCGGCTCCGGTGGCGCTGAAGGCGGCAATAGTGAAGCTGGGAATGCTGCCCTCACCGACCACGGCTCCGTCCACTTCGAGTGTTGCCGAGCCACCTTGTTTGTCGTCGCGCTCGAACCGGTAGAGGAACTGGTGTCGACCGGGCTCGACCTGTTGTGCGGCGGTGACGGTATGGCATTCCTTACCGTAGAGGTTGTGCACGTATCTCAGGTACCCGTTCCACAGGTGGAGTGAAAATCCACCCAGCGCCGATCCCTGGGCTAGAAGTACGCCCTCGACAGGCCCCTCGGGCGGAACGGTCACATCGACCTCGATAGCGTGACTGCGGTTCTTGACGTTGGCAGCTACGGGCTCGGGCACCGGCGAGGTGTTGGGGTAGTAGGTGCTGGACCGACGGGGCGGCCGCCAGTCGGGCTTGGGATTGTTCAAAGTGTGAAGCACCCGGTTGTCAAGTGGCAGCACCTGGTTTCGGCGTGCCTCGACCCACCAGCGTTCGACCATGTCGGCGACCCGGTCGGGGTTTTGGTCGGCAAGATCATGGATCTCGGCCGGATCGACGGCTACGTGGTACAGCTCCCACCGGTCCTCGCCGAACGGTGCGTTCCAATTGAGCCCGTCGTTGTAGACAGGACCGATTGGTTTGAAGGTGACCGCCTTCCACCCGTCGTGGTAGATGGCTCTGCTTCCGAACATCTCGAAGTATTGGGTCGAGCGGTGTCCAGGGGCAGCGGATCCATCCGGGGCAAGCAAGGGGGCGAAACTGATGCCGTCGAGAGGGGATTGAGGGACGTAATCGATAGTTGAAGGGACCTCGATGGAGGCCAGCTCCAGCACTGTCGGGAATACGTCGACAGCATGGGTGAACTGGCGTCGAATGCCATCGCCCGAGCCGATTCGGGCAGGCCAGTTCACAATGCAGGGGTCAGCCACCCCTCCTTCATGGACCTCGCGCTTCCACCGCTTGAAGGGCGTATTCCCGGCCATGGTCCAGCCCCACGGGTAGTTGTTGTGGGCACGAGGGCCACCGATTTCGTCGATGCGCCGGGCAAGTTCCTTCGGACCAGCGGCATCGAAGTTCTGAAGACGGTTGTCGTTGATCGACCCATCCGGGCCACCTTCGGAGCTGGCGCCGTTGTCGGATACCAGGATCGTGAGCGTTTGGTCCCGGTCACCGGTCTGGTCCAGAAAGTCCAACAACCGGGCCAGTTGGGCGTCGGTGTACGAGAGAAACGCGGCGAAACACTCCATGAATCGGGCTGCTACCCGCTTCTCCTCCGCGGGCAGGTCGTCCCATTGCGGCACCCACGGGGGTCGTGGCGCCATCTCGGTGTCCGGGTCGAATAGGCCCATCTCGATCTGGCGGGCAAAGATCTCCTCCCGCCAGACGTCCCAGCCCTTGTCGAAGTGGCCTCGATAGCGTTCGATCCACTCGGTGGGGGCGTGATGAGGTGAATGGCAGGCACCGGTGCAGAGGTAGAGGAAGAAGGGCTGATCGACGTCGACGGCTCGGAGGTCGGCTAGTTGGGCGATGGCCTGGTCGGCGAGGTCAGCACTCAGGTGATAGCCGTCCTCGATCGATCTCGGCGGTTGGATGGCGTGGTTGTCGTGATAAAGCGAGGGCACGAACTGATGGGTTTCCCCACCGTGGAACCCGTACCAACGGTCAAAGCCGCGGGCGAGAGGCCAGCTGCGGCGCGGCGCGGCCATATGGGTCTCGTCGTCCGGCGTAAGGTGCCACTTGCCTACGGCATAGCTGGCGTATCCGGCGTGTCGGAGAACTTCGGAGAGGAAGCCGTTCTCCTTGGGGACCTCACCGTTGTACCCAGGAAAGCCCATGGCCAGATCGGCGACCCGCCCCAGACCATTGCGATGGTGGTTGCGTCCTGTGAGCAGGCAGGCCCGGGTGGGGGAGCAAAGGGCTGTGGTATGGAAGTTGGTGAGGCGCATCCCCCCGGCGGCCAATCCGTCGATGGTCGGGGTGGCGATATCAGATCCATAGCAACCGAGTTGTGCGAATCCGACGTCGTCCAGCACAACAAGAAGCACGTTGGGGGCCCCTTCCGGCGGTCGGGTCGCGTCCGGCCACCAGGGCGTCGAGTCCCGCCAGTCGTTGCCGATAACACCCTGGAAGGGCGGAGTCTCCATGACGACCTCCGGATCGTGAGCGGACATACCTCCTAGCTGCCCCGGCTGGGAGGACCCGATTCTTGCCCGTGATTGATGGTCGATGCCGCGTGTCCAACCCGGGAGTCCCGAGCTGAGGGGGGACGTTACCGCACGGATGGAGGCGCTACCGGGGGGCAGGGAGCCGATCCGGCGGGATGGGGAGGACTACGCAGGAAGGGGAGGGCTACGGCAAGAAAGGGCAGTGGCGGCACCCCGACTCACAGCACGTCCCCCGGCCGGCCAAAAAGGCGGCGGTAAGGACGAACAGGCCGGACGCGGGGTCGGTATACCCAGCCTCACCCTTTTGCATAGCGGCATCGTGGGCGGCGATTATCTCCTGCCGCAGCGGGTGGTCGGGCGTCAGACGGTCCGGGTGGGGGCAGCTGAGTGGACGATCGGCCAGAGGCTCCGAGGGTGTCATCGACGTGGCTCCCGGCGGGTCACCGCGGTCCTTCGGTCGGGTCGCTCGCCAACGGGTATGTCACCTCCGGGTGCTCGTTCGAGGCCGAAGAGGGTGGGGATTTGGCCGCCACGGACGCCGCGGCCGGGTGCCTCCGTTTGGCATGTCTGTGTTTGGGTGGTCTTTGCTTTGCGTGCTGGTGCGGGGTCGACCGCGATCTCACCCGTGGTTCGGTGGCGGGGGTCGCCGCGGCCGGACTGGCGGCTGGACCGACAACAGGACCGGTGGACAGCACGCTCGGCACGAAGTCGCGTTGGCGGACGAGGACGAGGGCCGCCACCGCGCCAATCAAAGACACGAACATGGCAATCGTCATCAGGTGGTCGAGGGTGGTGGTGAACGCAGTCTGGTAGGCAACGAGGACGGCGTGCCGGTCCACGGACGGTAATGCAGCTGCTGCCTGGCGAACAGCACCGTTGGCCACCGCGGCGGTCAAGCGCGACCCATCCCGGGCGATGATCGCCCGGCCCGCCGGAGTGGCGGCCAGGGCCGTGGTGGCCTGGGGACGGATCTGACTGAGGAAGACGGCGCCCAGGGCGGCAATTCCGGTGGCGATGCCCACTTGTCTGAAGGTGTTGGAGGCACCGGACGCCATCCCGCTGCGCTCGGGAGGAACGACAGAAACGGTGGCCGATGCAACCACGGGGTTGGTGACACCGATTCCTATGCCGGCTACCAGGAACCCGGGCAACAGCACCTTCCAGGTCGAATCGGGCTGGATATGGGTGGCCAGTTTGCAACCGAGGGCTATGAGCAGGAGGCCCAGACCCAGCAGGTAGCGGGAATGGATCCTCAGAGTCAACTTGCCGGCGATCGGCGAGATCACGAAGGAAAGGACGCTGATGGGTAGGAACCGCAGGCCGGCGGCGAGCGGTCCGTAGCCGAGCACGTCCTGTAGATAGAAGGTGATGTAGAGGAGCATGGCGAAGATGGTGGAGGACAGGACAAAGGCGGTGATAGAGACGCCGACCATGGCGGGGCGCCGGAACAGGCCAAGGTCGAGCATGGGACTGCGCCCCAGCCATTCGGCAACTAGGAAAACAGTCATGGTGACGGCCGCACCGACCAACAAAGCCACGATGGTGGGACTGTTCCAGCCCCATGAATTGCCCTGGACCAGGGCGAATACCAGCATGAAGAGAGAAGCCGAAAAGGTGATGAAACCGATCCAGTCGACGCGGCGATGGGTCGGGTCCCTTGAATCGTTCACTCTGGCCAGCGTGATCGCGATGGCCACGGCCCCGATCGGCAGATTGACGAAGAAGATCCAGCGCCAGCCGACGGCGCTGGTGAGCAGGCCGCCCACCAGCGGACCTATGGCTACAGCGCCCCCGATGACCGCCCCATAGACCCCAAAGGCGGTACCACGCTCTCTGCCGGTGAATGCCTGGGCAATGAGGGCCAGCGAGGTGGCAAAGATGATGGCACCGCCAACGCCTTGGACGCCGCGGGCCAGGTTCAACATCAATGGCGTAGTCGACAGTCCACAGACTAGGGACGACGCCGAAAAAACGAAAAGTCCGAGGGCGAAAAGTCTCCGCCGCCCGAACATGTCCCCCACCACCCCGGCCGTGAGAAGGAAGGAAGCCAGGGTGAGGGCGTAGGCATCCACCACCCACTGAAGGTCGGCGAAGGTCGAGTGAAGTGATCGTTGGATGGCCGGGAGGGCCACATTGACCACACTGATGTCCAGCAGAAGCATGAAAATGCCGGCGCAGACGGCGCCCAAGGTCCACCACTTGCGGTCCATCACCCCTCCCCTCGTGATTTGTCCGTCACGGGACGAGGACGTGGTGCCGTCAAGGGCCTGTGCCTCGGGCGATGAGGCGGACGGGCCACTACTTTGCCGCACGGCCACGCCACCGTTCGCTTGGGGACGCCCGGGCGTAACGGCCAGCGAGGTCGACCCAGAGACGCCGTCACACGGACGCCTACATGCGGACAGGACACACGTATGTATAGACGAGGAACAACCGCACGGCAACGATCCCCGGTGCCTGGGATGGTGCTGTTGGCTCGGATCAGCTGATGTCGCGCCGAGTCAGGATGATGGAGCCGACCGCGGCAAAGAGAAGTCCGTAGCCCAACATCAGCAGTGCGCCCTGCCACCAGCTGAAGAGCCCGAAGTCGGCGCCACGACCCCGGGTGAGGTTGGAAGCAGCGGTAGCCGCTCCGGTGGGCACCCACTTCTCCGCCCCATGAATCAGACTGACCAGGATCCCTTCGAGGATGATGAACCAGCCCAGACACACGATGATGGCGGCCACCTGGTTGGTCAACACCGAACCGACCCCCACCCCGAGAATGGCGAAGAGGGCGAAGACGAGGATCATGCCCGGGGCCACAGCCGGAAGCTGGTGGAGCAGAGCCGACCATGAGCCGCCCTTGGCCACCAGCACCGCGCCTCCGCCCACGAAACTGACCGCCAGCAGGATGACGGCCAGGACGGCGCCCAGGACGGCGGCGGTGATCAACTTCGCCCCGACAAACTGCGGGCGCCGGGGAGTGACCAGGAAGGAGGTGGTCACCGTCTTGTGGCGGAACTCGGTCGTGACGATGAGGACGCCGAGCAGCAGGGCCAGTAGGTAGGCCTCAAATCCCGATCCCATCAGGTTGCGGAGCTGATGAACGGTGTGGGGATAGTTGGGAAAGCCGAAGCTGCCGTTGCCGGGCCCGCCATTGCCGCCTGATCCGCCGCCGGTGCTGTCGTGGGTCACGAAGTAGACGAGGATGAGCAGACCGTTGATGACGATGGCGATGCCCCCCAGGACCCACGGGACGGCGGTCGTCCTGATCTTGGTCCACTCCGAATGAATGGCCGGGATCACCGGGTTGCTCCCGGCGTGGTAGGCGCATCGGTGGACGTCGTCCCCATTTCGGCGCTCTGGGCCATGCTCTGACCGGGATCGGTGGCGTCAAACCCGTGGGTCAGGCTCAGGAAGACCTCTTCGAGGTTCCCCCCTTCGTAGGCCAGTTCGTACAGGACGATTTGGTTCTGAGCGGCCAGCGGACCAAACCATTCGGGGGTGGCGCGGTCGATGATCACCGTGTCGGGTGCCACCTGTCGGAAGGCCACCGGTACAGCCTGGAGAATGGCCGCCAGGCGGGGGAGCTCGGGCGTCCGGATCCGCAATCCGGTGTTGGTACCGGCCCGATTATTGAGGTCCGCCAACGTGGTCTGGAGCACCAACCGCCCGTGGGAGACGATGACCACGTCATCGACGGTCTCCTCCATCTCCGAGAGAAGATGCGATGAGACGAGCACGGCATGTCCGTTGGAGGCTTGGTGTCGAATGAATGTTCGGAGCCACTGGATTCCCTGTGGGTCGAGACCATTGGAGGGTTCGTCCAGGATGAGGATTTCGGGATCTCCCAGCAAGGCGGTGGCCAGCTGAAGCCGTTGACGCATGCCCATCGAGAATTTGCCTACTCGCCGCCGGGCCACATCGGACAGACCGACGAGCTCGAGAGTCTGACCCACCCGGGACAGGGGAAGACCTGCTCCGACCGCCACCATCTTCAGATGGTCCTCGGCCCGTCTTCCGGGGTGGAAACTGGTCGCTTCCAGCACGGCACCGACATGATGAACGGGCTTATCGATGTCGACATATCGGCGTCCAGCGAAGGTCGCCGTTCCGCTGGTCTTGGATACCAGCCCCAGCAGAATGCGCAGGGTAGTGGTCTTACCGGAGCCGTTCGGACCGAGGAAGCCGGTTACACGGCCGGCAGCCACCTCGAAGCTCAGGTCGTCCACGGCACGAACGGAGCCGAATTCTTTGGTCAGGTTGGTTACCTCGATGGCCGAGGGCATGTCAGACGGTACCCCGCGCCCTCTTAGAATCTCTGTCATGGTGCGACCGAGCCGGTGGCAACTGTCACCTGCCCGAGTGGTCCTGAGCAGGCACGGGGACAGGGACAGGCTCGGACGCCAAACTCGGTTCACGGATGGATCCTCGGCGCAACCAGAGGTCAGGGCGCCGGTCGGCGGGAGCCGAGTGTCACCGGTCAGCTCGAGGTCAGAGCCTCGGCGTAGATGTCGGCCGGAAGGAGGAAGCCCACGGCCACCTCAAGCTCGTCGTGCACCCGGCCCATGTTGCTCCATCCGTTGACCCAGCCCACCAAGGCCGAGTACCAGACATGGCCCAGGATGCGGGCCCGATCGCCGATGTCAGGGGGATGGGGCTCGCCGATGGCCCGGGTGATAATGCCCTCCATCAAAACCGAAACCTGTTGCTGGCACTGGATGGCCGCCGGGTCGGGCGAGGCCAGAGCGGTGAAGACCGCTCCCACCAGCTGGGGCTGTCGGCCCATGGCCCGGAGGGCCCGATCGAGCACGTCGACCACCCGTGCGGCGGCTGTATCGCCCCTGGCCGGCACTTGGGAGAGGCGGGCGTCCAACTGCTCCACCCAGTGGACCAGGGCCGCGGCCAGAAGGTGGTCTTTGCTGGTGAAGTAGCGGTAGACGGTTCCCATGGCCACGTCGGCACGAGCAGCCACGTCCCGCATCTGAACAGCTTCATAGCCCCCGCTGAGCCCGAGGGCCATGGCGGCGTCGACGACCCGCTGCCGACGGGCTTGCTGGGCTCGCGTCAAGGTGCGTGGCACCGGACGGTTCGCCATGACCATTCACCCTACTCGCCAGGGCTTTCGTCTCCCGAACCGCCTGGTTGCCTCACCCAGAGTGGTGGCCACGACCGCGTGGCGGCCACCCGCGTACCATGGTCCGGCATGCGCCTCGCCGAGGACCCGGAGATCATCGCTACCACCGATGGCCGCGTACCCGGTCATCGCGGCCGTGCGACGCGCCAACGGTTACTCGAGTGCACAGCCGAGCTACTCGTGGCCACACCGTGGCGATCGATCAAGGTCATCGATATCGCGCGTCGGGCGGGCACTTCACCGGCCACCTTCTACCAGTACTTCGAGAATGTAGAGGCGGCGATCACCGTATTGGCCGAGGAACTCGTGGAAGGAGTGGGGGTACTGGCCACCTTGGTGGATGGGGACTGGTCGGAAAGTTGCAGCTGGGAGACGGCGGTATCCCTGGTCGAAGGATTCATGGCCTACTGGGAGCGCAACCGCGCCGTGTTCAGGGTGGTCGAGTTGACCACCGTGGAGGGTGACCTTCGCTTCCAGGGTCTGAGGGTGCGAGCTCTGAACGCCGTGACCGTCACACTGGCCCGGGTGATCGCCAACAACAGCCAGCACTCTGGGTCGCCGGCGGGCTCCGATCCGATGGCGGCGGCCGGAACGCTCATCGCCATGCTGGCCCAAGTGGCCGGGCATCGTTACGGATTCGAATTCTGGGGCATCCGCACCGCCTCCCTGGTTGACAGTCAGGCTCGCCTCCTGCACTGGTCAGTGACCGGACGGCCCGCACCCGAAGGGGCCAAGGTCCCGGGAGCCGAGGCTCCCCTGCCTCGTACGGGACCGGTGGTGGGCGGGGGGGCAGCTACGGCCCGCACTGCCCAGGTGAAGATGGCCACCGGCTCGGCCAAGCCGACCCCGCTTCCCTAGGCCGACCATTCAGAGGGTTTGCCGGCCCAGCCACTCTTTGGCGGGTGAAAGGCACCGATGTTCTCGCTCTCGGCGCTCTCGGCGCTCTGGGGCGGGCTACGGAGCGCCTCAGGCGGCCTGCGGGAACTTCAGGCGCCCGGGCAGGGTCCCGGGCGGTATAGGCCATCGTCGGGCACGTCCGACCGGCCTCAGGTGATTCCGAGCGGTCTCGGGTGCTCCAAGAGGCATCGGGTGGGCCTGGGGTGCTCAGGCAGGCCGGGCGGCCTCAGGCCGGCTCCAGAGGCCGCGGCGGCCGACCTCAGGACCCCTCCAGGCACGCTGAACAGGACCTCAGCGCAGGGCCACCGGGTTGACCGGCGACCCCAGACCGTTGGTGAAGGGCAATGGGGTGGCGTCGAGGAGAAACCCGTAACGTCCGTCTGACGCGCAGGCTTCGGCCAACTCGTCCAGGAACCAGTTCTGACCCTGGGTCATCCCCATCTCAACCAAATGAAGGAGGTGGACCGGGAGGTAGAGGTCCTCCAATTCGCAGGGATAGACCTCGAGAACC
Source organism: uncultured Acidimicrobiales bacterium (assembly GCA_963824645.1). Taxonomy (GTDB): domain Bacteria; phylum Actinomycetota; class Acidimicrobiia; order Acidimicrobiales; family RAAP-2; genus Bog-756. Next base: position 276,501 of record CAWGQC010000014.1, on the reverse strand, counting down.
ATGGTGTCGGTCGCCACTGCCGCCACGTCGTGGGCGTGGAGCCATTCGGCCGTCCCCAAAGTCAGACCCGGGGAGGGCCAGGTGTAGGCGGCCAGGTCACGCACCGGTTCCGCTCCGCCGATCCCGGGCCGTCCGGGAAGAGCCAGGTGGGCTGTCTGCCCGGTCCGGACGAGAACCACATCCCCCGGTTCGACGGTCAGACCCCCGAACCGGCAGGCCTGGTCGAGGTCATCCGCAGAGATCGGATAGCCGGGTTCGAGCAGGTCGCGGCCCTTGGCCCGGGCCACATCGAGGAGCACTCCGCGTGAGATCAGGGATTTCACCTGGTGAATGCCCAATTCTGAAGCCCCCGCCTCGGTCACGGTAGAGGCCGCAAACCCGTTGTAGAGCACCGCTCCGTCCGGTCCGGCACCGTAGGACACGTGGGCCAGGCCGTCCCAGTGGGTGGCGCACTGGAGGGCCATGGTGACCAGATCCTCCGACGAAGCGATCCACGAAGGGTCCGCGCCGAGAGGAGAATTGATACATATCATCGTTCGATTCGGATTCACCCGGCCCGGGACGAACCCCATCTGAATGCCCTCGTCGGCAGACAGGGGAAGGCCCAGGGCGTAGGCCGTCCCTTTCTGGACCGAAGCCACGCCTCTGAGCCTTGCCGCTTGGTCGACGAGATTGAGGGTACCTACCTGGTCATCGGGCCCCCATCGCCCCCAATTGGACACTCGGGCGGCGATTTCAGTGAAGGCGGCCGGGATAGTGCTGGGAACGGGCGCAGGCACGGATCTGGTCTACATCATCGGGGCAACAGTTTCGGTCGTTTCGCGCCGATAGGGGAAAGGTGAGAGCTCGCGTCGTGACTGGAGTTGGCCAGCGCTCAGGTGCCAGACTGACAGCGAAAGGGGCCACCGACCGTGTATGAAAAGTCAGTGAAGGCCGGCCTTGGCCCGGTCACCAGGCGCGTCAGCCCACCTCAGAGGGGCTATCTAGCAAGCCGCTCCGATCGGCCGCGGGGCGGGATCTGGCGGCGTATCGCCACCGTGGCGGCTCTCGGATCGCTGCTCACCGTTCTCGGTTGCACCAATTCGCTGCAAGGCTCTCCCGCCTCTCACTCCGGCTCGTCGCAGGCGGGCCGAGCGACCGCTGTTCAGACGCTGGCCGGCGTCGAATACCTGTATGCCCAGGACATGGTGGCCCGGGTGAACGCCGAACGGGCGGCCCGCTCCACGGGAGCGGCTCCTGTGCCCCAGCTTCAGGTCAATGGTTCATTGCAGGCCCAGGCCCAGGCGTGGTCCGCTCATCTGGCCTCCACCGGTACCGTCGCCGACCCATCACTGTCCACGTGCGGCGGATCGCCGGATCAGGTATGCGCTTTCGCCGCCAACTCCGGCTCTTCGGGTTACGGATTCTGGCCCGGCGACGGCTCCGACGGGACGGACGGTGACTTCATGGCGTCGGTGGCTCACCGCCAGAACGAACTCGGTGCTGCCTACGACTATGTCGGGGTGGGTGTCACTTGCGCTGACAACCAAGCCTGGACGGTTGAAATCTTCGGCTATTCGCTCGCCCAGGAGCTGTCGGCTGCCAACCGCCAATCAACCCAGCAGGCGGTCCAAGGTGATCCGGTGGCGCAGTCGCCGATGGTGGCCGCTACCCCCTCCGGCGCCCCCGTGTACTGCCCAGGGCAGACCTACGGGCCTCATGGCGCAGTGACGGCCACGGGCGGTCAGTACCCGTACCCTTATGCCGTCCCGTCGGTTCCCGGTGAGCCCGGAACGGCTACGGCGACGGTGGTCGGCATGGCTGCCACCCCTGATTCGGGTGGCTACTGGTTGGCCCGGTCAGACGGGTCGGTCAACACTTTCGGTGACGCCGTCAACTACGGATCGATGGCCGGGCAAGCCCTCAACGCCCCCATCACCCATATCGTCGCCACCGCCGACGGGAAGGGCTATTGGCTGGTGGGTTCGGACGGGGGAATCTTCGCCTTCGGCGACGCCGGCTTCTACGGATCGATGGGGGGTCACTCTCTCAACGCACCGGTAGTGGACGTGGCTCCGACCGCCGACGGGAAGGGCTATTGGTTGGTGGCCGCCGACGGAGGCATATTTGCCTTCGGTGATGCCCGGTTCCACGGGTCAATGGGCGGTCATTCACTGGTTGCACCGATCGTCGGGATGTCGGCTGACACCGCTACGGGCGGCTACTGGCTGGTGGGTTCGGACGGGGGAATCTTTGCCATGGATGCGCCCTTCGACGGATCGACAGGTGGCATCAGGCTCAACCAACCGGTGAACGGCATGGCCGCCACCTCCAACGGCAGGGGCTACTGGCTCGTGGCCAACGACGGCGCCATCTTCGCCTTCGGCGACGCCCAGTTCCACGGGAGTACCGGGGGCATTGCCTTGGTCGCCCCTGTCGTCGGGATGACGGCCGACACGCAGACGGGCGGCTACTGGCTGGTGGGGAGCGACGGAGGGGTGTTCGCCTTCGACTCGCCCTACCTCGGGTCCCACTGACCTGCGGGCTGACCTGCGGGCTTCCTCCTGGGATCCAGACGTAGCCCATGGGGCCCGAATCGCCGAAACCCCTCCCCGTTGAGCGGTCTCACCCAGGATCTCCCGCTCAGCTGGACCAGATGATCGACTGCATTTCCGAATAGGCCTCGAGGCTGGTGTCGCCCCCGTCCCGGCCGATTCCGCTCATCTTGAATCCACCGAAGGGTGCGTCCATGTTCCGTTGGGCCGTGTTGATGCCGACATGCCCGGCCCGGAGCAACTTGGCTACTCGGAAGGCCCGTGGGGTGTCACCGGAAAAGACGTAGTCGTAGAGACCGAACTCCGAATCGTTGGCGATGGCGATGCCCTCCTCCTCGTCGTCGAAGGGAATGGCCACTACCACAGGACCGAAGATCTCCTCCCGGGCCACCGTGATGTCGTTGGTTCCCACCACCAGGGTGGGTTCGACGTAGTAGCCGGTGGGCAGGCCCTCGGGGCGACCTCCGCCGGCCACCACTTCACCCTCCTTGCGACCGGTCTCGATGTAGTCGAGGACCCGCTGCTGTTGAGCCGCCGAAATCAGCGGGCCGACCACGGTCGACGCCTCGGTGGGATCGCCCACCTTCAGCACGCCGGCGAACTGGGTGAGGCCGGCGACCACCTGGTCGAAGATGCTGCGGTGCACGATGGCCCGTGTGGGCGCGGTGCAGATCTGGCCGGAATGGAAGGCCCAGACCGAGCCGATAGCGGTGACAACGGCTTTGATGTCGGCGTCCTCGAACACCACCGCCGCCCCCTTGCCGCCCAGCTCCATGAGCATGCGCTTCATCGTGGGTGCGCCGGCGGCAGCGATGCGTTGGCCGACGGCCGTCGACCCCGTGAAGGAAACCATGTCTACGTCCGGCGTGGTGGTGAGGGCCGACGCCGGCTCAGGACTCTGGGAGTTGATGATGTTGATGACCCCGGGCGGGAAGCCCACCTCGTCCAGGACGCGGGCCAGTTCGATGACCGCCAGCGGGTCCTGGGGAGCCGGCTTCATGATCACGGTGTTGCCCATGGCCAGGGCTGGCGCCACCTTGCCGGCCATGTTGGTCATCGGGAAGTTGTAGCTGGCGATAGCGGTCACGACCCCCACCGGCTGGCGGTAGGCCAGGGCGCTGATCAGGCCGCCGGGGGCCAGGGGTGTGGCCGTAGTGACCACCGGCGGAAGCATGTGCTCCTGCACATGGCTGATGTCCTCGGAGTAGCGGTCGAAGCGGGCGGCACTGACCGGAACCTGCATGCGCGAGCCCACCGAGGCGGTGGCGCCCGTCTCGGCAATGACCAGTGGGACCAGCTCGTCATTCTTGGCCCGGATGGCGGCGGCGGCCTTCTTCAAGAGGGCCAGCCGCTCCTCGGCCGGGGTGGCCGCCCAGGCCGGGAAAGCCTCCTTGGCTGCAGTCGCGGCGGCATAGGCATCGTCCACCGAGGCGTTGGGGGCCTTTCCTACGACCTGCTCGGTGGCCGGGTTGATGACGTCGTAGGTGCCGTCGCCGGCCTCCACCCACTTGCCGCCGATAAGCAGCTGCGTTTCATCCTTGGTGACCTGAGTGCCCATAACGGGTCCCCTTTCATGCTGGCGGATCGGCTTGGATCCCTGGGCGACCATGGTCGGACGCCGTCATCTGATGTGGTTGGCGAGGTGGATCTGACGCCTCGTCAGCAGTGTATGTCTTCGCTGTCGAAACGGCAGGTCGACGGTGGTGACGGCCATCGGCGGGACCGCGGTGGCCGGTGGCTGGTGGCCGGGGTCGGAGGCGGTGTCGGGCGGATGGGGCTACCGGGTTACACCCCGGCCAGCGACGGATCCACGGTGGCCGTGTCCTGACCCGACTTCAGAAGCGTGCCCGGCAGATTGCCGGTCGGTTTGCCGTCGGCGATCGTCTCGATCCCGTTGACGAGTACCCGGACCACGCCGTTGGCGTCAGCGATGAGCCGGGGGCTACCGCCCGGGAGGTCGTGGACCAACGTGGCCGGCTCCGATCCAACCGTCTCCGGATCGAACACGAACACATCGGCGCACAGCCCCTCGGCTATCCGTCCCCGGTCGTTCAGTCCGAAGAGTTGGGCCGGCGCCTCGGTCATCAGCTGAATGGCCCGTTCCAGGGGTACGAGCTTCCGCTTCCGCAGACAGTCGCCGAGGAACGAGGTGGGGTAGTTGGAGCCGCACATCCTGTCGAGGTGGGCCCCGGCATCCGAGCCCCCCACCATGGCGCCGGGATCGTTCCACACCTCTACCCGGGCAGCCCACGAGGCGTCGTCTCCGTCTGAGGCCTTGGGCCACAAAACGGTGCGGAGATCGTCGGCGATGACCAGGTCGAGCAAGGCATCGAAAGGGGGCTTTCCCTGTTCCTCGGCTATGGACCCGACGTCGCGCCAGCTGTAGCCCTCGTTTTCGGGGGCGAAGGTGTCCCCGATGATGTAGTTGGCCCAGTGGGACAGGCGACGGAAGACGCCGGCTCCTTCAGAGTGGGCCAACTCGTCGAGCTGATCCCTTACGGCCGGGTCAGAGAGCTTCTCGATGCGCTGCTCGATCGGCAGACCCATGACATCGCCCCAGCCGGGGATGAGGAAGAGGGCGCAATGAGTCCTGAAGCTCATGTTCATGGGCACCAGCGTGGGCATGGTCAGCGCCACGATGCGACCGCCCGCCTCGGCGGCCCGGGCCGAGGCCTCCAGCTGGCGGGAGGTCTTGTCCGGGGTACGCGAATCGATGGTCAGCAGATTCCAGTTGAGGGGGCGTCGGGCCGTGGTCGTCATGGCCACCATCAGGTCTATCTCGGCATCCGTGAAGGTGTCGAGGCAGCCGTTGGTGATGTACTCGAGGGTGGTACCGGGATGATCTCGGACCACCTCGCAGAAGGCCAGCATCTCCCGTCGGTCGGCGTTGCGGGACGAGATGGGATTTCCGTCGCCGTCTGAATGGGTGCGCGATTGAGAGGACGAAAAGCCCAGGCCGCCGGCCTCGAGCGACTCGGCCAGCAGGCGGGACATCTCGGCCACCTCGTCCTCGGTGGCCACTTCGGCTCCCCGTTCGTCGCCCATCACCCACCGGCGCAGGGCACAGTGTCCGACCAGGAAGCCGGCGTTGACCCCCAGATTGCCCTCCAGTTTGCCGAGATAGTCGGCGAAACTGGTCCAGTCCCACGGGAGGCCGTCCTCGAGGGCCACCAGGGGCATGCCCTCGACCTTGGCCATCATCCGCCGGATGTAGTCGTGGTCCTTGGCCTTGATGGGGGCCAGGGTGAACCCGCAGTTGCCCCCGATGACGGTGGTCACGCCGTGCAGATTGGAGGGCGAGGCGGTCGGATCCCAGAACAACTGGGCGTCGTAGTGGGTATGGGGATCGATGATGCCGGGCGCCACCACTAGCCCCTCGGCGTCGAGCTCGGTGACGCCCTGTTCGTCCACCTGGCCCACAGCCACGATTTTTCCGTCGCTGATGCCCACGTCGGCCCGGCGGCCCGGAGCCCCGGTGCCGTCGACGACGAGGCCGTTGCGAATTACGTAGTCGAGCATGTGATGTCCTCCCAGGATGAGTCGGCGACGCATCGGTGTCGGGTGCGTCCTTGGCTCCCCGTCCCGGGGAGCCCGATCTGCACCTGACAGACCGTCAGTTTACGGTACCTACGGGTGGGGCCGCGGGCCCGGTGTCCGCACGGAGGCCCTGCTTGGGGACGGAGCCGGCCAGACCGTCGATGGTAGTTTCCGACCATCGACCACCATTGGTTCCAAAATCACCTCCTCCCCGTCGTCGTCCTCCTGCTGGGCGCCGGGCTCCTGGTGCGGCTTGCCCACTGGCTCGGGGGTCGTCGCCGGCTCTGGATCGACGCCCAGATCCGCCGCCAGATTGAGGCCGGTTCGATCGCACCGGAGAGCCTCAAACGAGCGCGCGGGGTGAGTGAGGCGGTCGAGTGGGCGGTCGTCGCCCTCACCTATTTTGTCGCCGGTATCCTGGCCCTCGACCGACTGGGCCTTCCCCTGACCACGCTGGTCGCCCCGGCCACGGTGGTGGGCATCGGACTCGGTTTCGGGGCCCAGCAGATGGTGGGGGATTTGCTGGCCGGTTTCTTCCTGTTCGCCGAGCACCAGTTCGCCTTCGGAGACGTGATCCGCCTGTCGGTTCCGGGCCAAACCACGGGCATCACCGGCACGGTGGAGGAGCTGACCCTCCGGGTCACCAAGGTCCGCACCGCGCAGGGTGAGTTGGTGGTCGTCCCCAACAGCGCCCTCCGTCAGGTGACCAACCTGTCCAAGGATTGGTCGCGGGCGGTCATCGATATTCCCGTAGCTGTCACCGAGGACCTCGATCGGGTGACCGGTCTGTTGAAGGATGTCGTAGAGCGCATGGCGGCCGACCCCGACTGGAGGGACCTACTCCTGGGCTCTCCGGTTGTGGCCGGAGTCGAGACCATCGACGTGGGCTACGTGCAGCTACGACTTATCGCGAGGACACTCCCCGGGCGCCAGTTCGAGGTGGCACGGGAGATCCGATTGAGGGCGGCCACCGCGCTCGAGGTCGGCAGGTGTCATGTCACCGTCCATCGGTGACCCGGCCACTCCAGGGTCGTGATGAGCAGCGGTTCGGGTGGAGGGATCGACAGCTCGGGTGATGGTGGGCCGGGTGATGGTGGGCCGGGTGATGGCCGTTCGGGGACAAGTGGGGGGTCCTCCGGCAAGCCACTCTTGCCGCAGGAGGGGGCAGCCGAGGAGCGCTTGGCCAGGACGAGTCCGGTAGGGAACGAGTCGGCCGCGACCACCGGAGAGCCGACTTCGGTAGATGCTCTGGGTAGCGCCACCCAACGTCTCACGCTGGGGCCAGCCACGGGATCAACTCCTGCTCAGCCCTCGGCTGACGGCGATACCGAGTCTGGGCCCGAGAGCAAGCGCCGTCCCTTGTTCGGATTCATGGCCGTCCCTGTGAGTCGGCGCTTTCCCATCCGGCGGTCCACTTTGCTCATGGTCGTAGCCTTCATCGGCTTCGGGACGCTCCTGTACCTCCACCCACCGCAAAGCACCTCGATTGGGGGCGGCGCGCTGATCAAGGGATCGGACGGACAGACGTACTTCGTACCGGGTGCGGTCAGTGCTTCGACGACCACCACAACGACAACTACCACTACCACGACCACCCGACCTGCTGACTCAGGGACAACGGCCACGACCTCCCTCGGCTCACCCTCGAATTCCACGACCACCGTTCCATTCGCAACCACCACCACGACCACCGTCCCCAACGCCACCACGACGACCTCCACGACCACCACCACACTTCCGCGGTCAGCCACCACGTCGACGCTGGGGAAGACGGGCCCGTCATCGACCACGACCACCACCTCACGGTGAGCCCCGGCCTGGGCTTTTTCAGGCGGGAGCGGTGGTGACGGATGAAGCGGTAGCTGGAGCGGTGGAAGCGGCGGTGGGGGACCGGCCGGGAGCCTGCGCCGGCCGGGCCGCCAGCCCTGATGCATGTGTCGGCGATGGCGCGGATGATGCGGATGACGCGGATGACGCGGATGACGCGGATGATGCGGATGGCGTCGGCGGCAGCGTCCCTGCCGGGGACCTTCCGGATTCGGTGCCGGAGTGTGTCGGGAGAGGGGAGTGCGTCGGGCGTGTGGAGTGAGATGGGAGAGTGGTGGACGGTGAGGGGTGCAGGAGTCGGTTGAAGGCTCTGGTCTCCCTGTCGTAGCTGGGCTTGGCCGAAGTCAGTGTGACCACGTCGGCTCCGACCATGACCGCCACTACAGCTGCAGCCACCAGGGCGGTGAGCACCAGCCGCGTGCGGCGACTCACGACGAGGCGTTGACTAGGGGGGCGACCTCGGCGCCGAAAGCGGCAATTTGGTCGCACAGTTCTGTGACTGTGCGAGACGGGAAGCGCACCTGTACCTGGCCGACGCCGGCTTCGGCGAAGGCTCGCAGGTAGTCGGCCACCTCGTCGGGGGAGCCGGCGACGGTTCCTGGGGGTAGCTCGAGGCCCGACGGGGGAGAGCCCACATACAGGAAATCGGAGATGCCGCCAATGTCGATCGGGGCTCCACCGCGGAGTTCGTCGCGCAGAGATCGCAACGTACCGAGAAGCTTCGGGTCGGGTCCCAGAGACTGGGGCAGCCAACCGTCACCGAATCGGGCGGCCCGCCTCAGTGCGGCGGGAGACGAACCTCCGACCCAGATGGGTGGTCGGGGCGACTGCACCGGGCGGGGCTTCAGCCCCACACCGGAGGCCTTCCAACGGGGCCCGTCGAGTTCCGGGAACTCGTGGACGAGTCCCGCGGCCAGAGCGACCACGGCCTCATCCGTGGCCGGCCCCCGCTGCTCGAAGTCGGGCCCCAGGAGAGCGAACTCCTCGGCCACGTGCCCGGCACCCACGCCGCAGATCACCCGCCCCCCGGAGAGTGCATCAACGGTGGCGAACTCCTTGGTGGCCCGAAGCGGATGACGGAGGGCGGCGACGTAAACGTAGGAAAGCAGCCGGATCGTGGTGGTGAAGCCGGCCAGCCAGCCGAGAGTGGCGATGGTGTCGTACCAGGTGGTGCTCATGGCTCCCGCCAGGCGTTCGGGTACGAAGGTGTGATCGCTGGCGCCCACGTAGAAGAATCCGGCCTTCTCGCAGGCCAGCGCCACTTCGGCCATCTCTCGGGGGCCGGCAACGGGCTCCCAGGGCTGCACATAAATGGTCGACTGCGACTGGATGGGGAGTTGCATGCCGAACACGGTGCGCCCTGCCGGCAGCACCGTGACCACCTCATCGGGGGGGGCGAGGGGAGCGTCGGTCACGGCGCCGAGCCTAGGCTTCGAACCGAAGCGGACGGGGGCACGGAGTCACCGTCGGCGATGGATGTTGCCAGAGCTTCGGCCAGCCTGTCGTCGGTCCCGAACTGGGTGGCCAACACCCGGGCCCTTTTGTAAGCCAGGTGAGCGGGCACCTCCCAAGTGAAACCCATGCCGCCATGGACCTGGATGCACGACCGACCGTTGGTGATGGCGGCCTCGTCGGCCAGCAGTTTGGATCCCATGGCAGCCGCTTCGGCGTCACCGACTCCAGGCTGATCCACTGTGACAGCAGCGGCCTGGACCGAGCACCGTGCCAGCTCAGCGCGTACGGCCATGTCGGCGCACAGGTGTTTCACGGCTTGGAAGCCCCCGATGGGGCGACCAAACTGGCGGCGCTGCTTGGCATATTCGACCGCCAGATCGGTGGTCCACGAGGCCAGGCCGATCTGGAGCGCAGCAGTGAGGACAGCACCATCGCGTCGCCACCAGGCGGCAATGTCGGGACCGGCGACGGGCTGTCCTTGAGGGAGGCTGGCCATAGCCCATACCGGGGTGAGCGGGTCCATGGGACGGCGCATGGCTTCGGCGACACCAGCCAACAGAGAGTTGGGATCAAGCGAGGCGATCCCGTCGTCGGACAGGACCAGTAATACATCGAGGTCGGCGAGGTTTTCGATGACAACTGGCAACGCAGCGTCGGTCGGCGGGGCCTCCACCAATCCGACCACCACCGAGCCGTCATCGGCCCCGTCCACCAATCCTGCCGCCAGATGCGTGGCCACGAGCGGGCCCGGCACCAAAGCCCGTCCTAACTCCTCGAAGACCAGAACCGCCTCAGCCAACCCTTGGCCCACGCCGCCCGCTTCGTCGGCCAGGCACAGGTTGAAGACGCCGGCCTGGCCCAGGTGTGTCCAGCTGGTCCGGTTCACCACCCGGTCGGAGAGCTCGAAGGCGCGCACGCGGTCGAGGGAGAACTCGGCCTGACACAGGCGCCGCACGCCATCAGCCAAATCGACCTGGGAGTCACTGAGCTCGAAGTCCATCGGTCGGTCCCGCTCTATCCGTTGGTCCGCATGTCGGACCGGTACTTCGTCGAACCCACCCTGTCGAGTGCCTTCATGCCCGTGCCCCCGTGGGTGAAGGCTCCTTGGGCAACCCGAGAATGCGTTCGCCGACGATGTTCCGCTGGATCTGGGATGTTCCGGCGGCGATGGTCAGGGAGATGCCGCGCAACCAGTCCTCGACCATGGTCTCGCTGGGCAGAACTCCCTGGCCATCGGAGCCGACAACGTCGTCGGCCGCCAGGCCGGCTCGTCCGAGGAGCGAAAGCGAGAATTCACCGAGCTTGCCCCGCGTCTCGGTGTAGGCCAGTTTGAAGAGGGTCCCGCCGATACCGGGCACACCGGTGCGGGCGGCCTGGGACACGTTGCGCTTGGTCAGGGCCCACAGGGCATCGAGCTCGGCGCGTAAGTGGCCGGCCTGGCGTCGCACTCCCGGGTCGGCCCAGGCTTCGGTGCGTCGGGCCAGACGCACCGTGGCCGACAACAGCTCCATGGCTTCGAGCAGGTCCCCTACGAAAGCGGTTCCCCGTTCGAAGCTCAGAGTCACCATGGTGACCCGCCATCCGTCGTTTTCGTCCCCCACCCGGTTGGCCACCGGCACCCGCACCTCATCCAGAAACAGCTCGGCGAACTCGGTCGAGCCGGCGATGGTGGTCAGAGGTCGGATGTCCACCCCGGGTGTGTCCATAGGCAGGATCAACCAGGAGATGCCACGGTGGCGACTGTCCTCCGTTCCCGTGCGCACCAACAGCTCGCAGTAGTCCGCCACTTCGGCATGAGACGTCCAGATCTTCGACCCGGAGACCACATAGTGGTCACCGTCACGGACGGCGCGGGTGCGCATCGAAGCCAAATCGCTTCCGGCATCGGGCTCGGAGAATCCCTGGCACCACACCTCATCGCCTTTCAGAATGGCCGGGAGGTACCGCTGGCGCTGTTCGGGCGTTCCCTCGGCGATGACTGTCGGGCCGGCATGGAGAAGACCCACGAAGTTGACGCCAACGTAGGGTGCGTGGGCTCGTTCAAGCTCCTCTTTGAAGATGAGCTCTTCTACCGGAGAGGCGCCTCGACCGCCACCCTCGACCGGCCAGTCGACCCCGGCGTAGCCGGCGTCGAATAGGAGCCGCTGCCAATGGGTGTCGTAGGCGCGACGACCGGGCCAGTCGACGGGCGACGGCTTGGCCGGCAGCCCGGGGAGAGTCTCGGTCAGCCACTGGCGCAACTCGGCCCGGAACGCCTCTTCGGCGTCGGTATAGCGCAGGTCCACGGGAGAGGAGGAGCTAGGCCCGGAGGTGCCGGTACCGGAGGTTCATTCGGCTTACTTGAAGTCGAGGTCGTAGAGCTTGATGGCGTTGCCCCGGACGATCTTGTAGATCTGCTCGTCGGTGAGGTCCTTCATCTGCTTCTCTGCGATCTGCCGGGTCTCCGGCCACGTCGAGTCGGAGTGGGGGTAGTCGGACTCGTAGGTGATGTTGTCCACGCCGATGGAGTCGATGTTCTTGAGGCCGAAGGCATCGCTGAAAAAGCACCCGTAGATCTGGCGGAAGAAATAGGTGGAGGGTGGCTCGGGGACGATGTCGGCCACTCCACCCCAGCCGCGGTTCTCCTCCCACACGGTGTCGGCCCGCTCGAGGATGTAGGGGATCCAGCCGATCTGCCCTTCGGCATAGGCCAGCTTGAGCTCGGGGAACCGGACCAACACGCCGGAGAACATGAAGTCGACCATCGAGTAGGTGGCATTGGAGTGGGTCAGCGTGGATCCCACGGCCGGTGGAGCGTCAGCCGACGTGGACGGCATCTTGGAAGACGAGCCGATGTGCATGTTGATGACGGTGTGGGTCTCTTCGCAGGCCCGGAAGAAGGGATCCCAGTAGTGGTCGGGATCGTGCACCGAGGGCAGGCCCAGGAAGGGGGGGATCTCGCTGAAGCACACGGCGCGGACACCCCGGTCGGCGTTGCGGCGCACTTCGGCGGCGGCCAGCTCGGCGTCCCACAGGGGCACCAGGCACAGCGGGATGAGCCGTCCCTTGGCCTCGGGCCCGCACCACTCATCGACCATCCAGTCGTTGTAGGCCTTCACGCACAGGAGGCCCAACTCCTTGTCCTGGGCCTCAGTGAAGGTCTGGCCGCAGAACCGGGGGAAGGTGGGGAAGCACAGCGACGCTTCGAGGTGGTTGACGTCCATGTCCTCCAGCCGGGGGGCGACTTCGTAGGACCCGGGACGCATGTCCTGATAGGTCACGCCACGCATGGTCACCTCGTCGCGGGGCACGCCCACCGCTGAGTCGACGCGCAGTAGGGGGCGCTTGAGATCCTCGTAGTACCACCAGTCGGTGGGGAAGCCTTCGGAACCGGGGACGACAGTGAGCTTGCCCCCGATGAAGGTGATCTCGCCCATGGGAGCGCGTACGATCCGCGGTCCGATGTCGTGGTACTTCTTGGGGAGGCGATCCATCCACACGTTGGGTGGTTCCACCACATGGTCGTCGACGGAGATGATCCAGGGCATGTCGGCCATGGGCCGAGTGTACCGTCTGGTCTGACGGTCCGTCAGGTGCCGTCGGACGCTACCGTCGGGTGCTGGCGCCCCCGTGGCCTCGGACCTGTGGGCCTCAGCCCCGGGGTTGCCCCTGGTGACTGTCTCTGACGGACTTTTTTCACTCTGGCCGGCTCACTCTCTGGCCGACTCCCGGACCGCGATCAGCGGCGGGTCCTTCGGGCCGGATATTTCAGGAGACTTGGAGCGCCGCTTCCTCCGGGCCGGGACCCGCTGAAGTTTCGGCTGGTCGGGCGGCTCGAAGTGCCAGTTGCCCGGTCCGCCGGAAAGAACCCAACCCTGGTGGGTCCGCAGGTAGTGATGGTGTTTGCACAATCTCACCAGGTTGTCGTACGACGCTTCGCCGTCGTCCTTGACCGGGCGCTGCCAGTGGTCTCTTTCGAGACCCAATCGCTGGCCACAGCCCGGCACCACGCAGTACTGGTCTCGTTCCATGATGGCCGTGGCCAGCGGAGCGGGGATGGTGCGGCGAGGGCGGACGACGGTGGTCACATCCACCCCGTCGGAGATGATCACGTCGAGGAGGGCGTCTCCTAGGAGGTCCCGCGCGTGCTGGACCGACACCGGGCCGACCCCGGGGATCTCGCAGGTTTCACCGGGCACGACCGAGCCGCAGCGGAGGGACTGGAGACCAACCTTGACCTGAACGTGGGCCCGGGGCTCGGGGCCACGACACGAGATGGGCTCTGCCGCATCAGAGTTCGAGCTCGACGGCCCAGCCGTTGAGGCACCGGCAGTTGAGGCGTGAGAGTCCGAGGTCTCCGAAGGGGTTTCGGCCAGCCGTCGCGTTCGGGAAGGGAGGATTCCGCGCCCGGTAACCAGAGCCAACAGAGCGTCAGCTCGATAGGCGTCCGTCGACTCCCGGGTTCCGGTCTTCCGAGCCCGGTGGAAGTGCCGATCAGCCTGCACGTCCAAGGCGGCGACGAGCGATCCACCGGCCTCGGGTGTCAGGAGGGCCTCGAGGTGGAAGGCGCCCTCGCCATCGGTCCAGGTCCGACACCTCCGAGCAGCGTGCAAGGCGGCCCTGCGCCGCTGCGCATCCTGCGCGGACCGCCCCTCGGCCTTGGCCCGCAGGCACCGTTCCTTCAGCTGTCGCACGGTGTCGGACTCGGCCCCCCTGACCAGTTCATTCTCCCGATGGGGGTTGACTTTGACGGCGTCGGTAACCAACCTTGCTCTTTGGGTGGTGAGCTTCCCCTCACGCAGAGCATCCTCCACTCCCGGCTGGCCCGGCAGGGCGTTGGCCACCCGGAGAACGTCTGTGGCCTCGCCCCGGGAGGCCCCGGTGACGGCGGCCAGCCATTCAGCCGGGTCGCGGTGTCCGGTAGCCAAATGGGCATTGCATTCGGCGGCTCGAGCGGCCGCCAGGGTCTCTCCAGCCGAACACAGACGCTTGCCCACGGTGAAGCCTTCCACCAGTTTGGCCGCGTCCTGGCCGTCGTAACGGGCCGGTTCGAAGGACGAGACAAACGAACCGAGGATTTCCAGGGCCGAGAAGAGTTCCTCGGCACTGGTCGTTCGAAGGCGCCGCGGCGTGTCGCTCCGTGGCTGGATGGTCCGGGGGCTCGCTACCGCCATTTAGCCATCAGATCACCGGGGTGTATCAGTGTCCGGGCCGCCCGGGGTCTCGGTGGAACACACCGGTGGCAGGACCGGTCACCGGAACCAGAGAGTCAGACCGTCGTCACCAGAACCAGAGAGTCAGACCATGGCCACGCCGCCGTTGGGCCGGAGCACCTGACCGGTCACGAACCGGGATGCGTCGGAGGCCAGATAGAGCACGGCGGCGGCGATGTCCTCGGGCTCGCCGATCGCCCGCAGAGGTGTGAACTTGCGCATCGGTGCCACTACCGCCTCCTGCATGGCTTCGTCCACGGTGCCGTCCGGACGCACGAAATAGCGACCGGTCATGCCGGTGAGGACGAAGCCGGGAGCGACGGCATTGACCCGGACGTGCTTCTTGCCCACTTCGTACGCCAACGACTTGGTCATCTGGACAACCCCGGCCTTGCAGATGGCGTAACTGACGATGTTGGGGCTCGGTGTATCGGCGGCGGCCGAGGAGGCGTTGATGATGCTGCCGCCCTCGGGTTGGGTCACCATCACCCGTCCGGCGGCCTGGCAGCCGAAGAACACTCCCTTGAGATTCACCGACAGGATTCGGTCCAGATCCTCTTCGGGGGCATCGAGGAACGGCCCTTCGACCATGATGCCGGCAATGTTGCACCACACGTGGATGCCACCGTGCTCCTCGGCCACCCGCCCGGCCAGGCCGTCGACGTCGGTACGTACGGACACGTCGATGGCCACACCGCTGGCCGCTCCCCCGTGGGAGATGATCTCGGCGGCGGTGGCCCGGGCCGTCTCGCCCTGGATGTCGGCACAGACCACGGTGGCCCCCGCCCCGGCCAGGGCCAAGGCGCTGGCTCTGCCGATACCGCTGCCGGCCCCGGTGATGACGGCTACTTTGCCATCGACCCGGAACGAATCGATGAGCGTGGTGGCGTCCATGATGGTTCTCCGTCTCTCTCAACGCCTACCCGTCTGGCGATCGGCAGGCAGTCGACTCTGTCGACGCAGAAGAGTAGGTCAGTGAGCGGTCCTGCCCGTAGGGGCATCCGGAAGCGCTCAGAAGGCCGGTGCGGCAGCCCTCTCGTCGTCCGGAGCGTCGGCGAGAGCATCATCGGCACTGTCGGATGACTCTGGGCTGTCGGATGACGCCGGGCTGTCGGTTAGAGCCGAGTCATCGGACGATCCGGAATCATCAGACAGGTCCCAGGCGTCGGAGGACGCCGGGCGATCGACCAACGGCGAACTTTCGGAACCGTCGGCGTCATCGTCCACCGGGGTGACAGGGGGAGCCTGGACGGTGTGCATCCTCGGTCGGTCGGACCCGTTCCGGTCCGTGGCGCCGGGGTCGGTACGCGTCTTGTCCGCTTCCGTTGCCGGAGCTTCGACGCCACCCTCGGTGACCGCCCTCATGGCGGCGTTGAGCGACTTGGCCACTGCCGCGGCGATGCGTTTGTGGCCCTCGTCGCCCGGATGGATTCCGTCGGCCAGATGACCGGCGTCGATGATTCCGGCGCCGGGAACGAGCGATAGGGCGCGGTCGCCGCCGACGATGCGGTCGAGGGCCACCGACTCGATGGCATTCCGGATGGCGGCCAGGGAGGCGCCGAGCTGGTTGGGCACCTCCTCGGCGTCGGGGCGGAGCGCCGGGCTGATGATCACGATCGGCATGTTCGGGTGTCCCTGACGCACGACATCGAGGAAACCCTGGAATCCCTCCGACACCATCCCCACACTGTGGGGAATGCGCGACCAGCAGCTCTCGCCGTAGGCGATCGTCACAACTTCCGCGGTCAGAGCGGCGATGTGCTCGGCGGAGACGATCTCGCCCCGCCCGGCCCCGGCGTAGCCCATGTTGACGAGATTGAGGCCGGACTTGCGGGCGGCAATGGCCGCCCACCCTTGGGCCGGCCCCGAGGCGATCCAACCCTGGGTGGTCCAGTCTCCGTAGGCGATCCAGCGTGGCAGCGAGGGGGCGGGGGCGATCTCTCCTTTTACCGCCGTGAGGGATTGGACGAGGGGCTGCATTCCTTCGGGCAGGTAGATGACAGCCGGCCTCTCCGGAGCGGTCGCTCCCAGATCGAGACGGACCAGTCCGTCACCGAGGACCGCTTCCTCCTCGCACACCTTCCGACCGGCCCGCCAGACCGAAAAGGTGATACCGGCACCGTCCCCCCGGTACCCGAGGTTTCCCGAGCGGGTCCGGTAAGCCACATCGACGGCTTGGGCGTCACCGACCAGTTCGATCCGCACCCCCACCGGCACGCTGGCCGCGTGCCAGACGTCGGCCGGGAGCCGCGAGATGTCGGTGGGATTGGCCCGGGGGTAGGGGACGTCTTCGGTGGCCGGGTAGGCCGCACCCCGGATAAAGGCTTCAGGCTGCTCCGGTCGCGACGTCATCGCTGTCCCTCCTCCATCGGCGCCCCTCTCAGCGATTACCACTCTACGTAGTGATATGACCACTCTACCACTCCAAATGGAGTCTTTTCAGCCCCGTTGGCCGGCGATACCATGGCCGCAATGCGGCGCCAATCGGGGTCGGTCTCGCCCCGTGCTTACCGACTGTGACCGTTCGACCGCCGGGCCGGGCTCTTCAGAACCGTCGAGAGGGTTGACCCCATGGTGATCGGACGGCCGCAAATCTCTTGGTCCCACCGGACGACCCACCGGTCGACGACCTTTGGGCGAACCATCGGGGTGGTGGCCGGATCGGTGATCTGCTGCCTGACGGTGTGTGCTCCGCTGTTGGCCTCAGGATCGATGGCGGGAGCGGCCGGGTCCGAAAGCGGAGCCGTCTCCCACCCCCACGTCTACGCCGGGGGCGGCGTGATCAGCTTTGGCAACGCCCAGTCGATCGATCCGGCGCCTAGCGGATCGCTCAACTCGGAGATGGTGGCCATGGCCACCGATCCGGCCTCGACGGGCTCCAACCAGGGCTACTGGACGGCTTCGGCCGACGGGGGGGTGTTCGCGTGGGGCGCCGCCCATTTCTACGGGTCGCTCGGTGCCACCCGCCTGCAGGGACCCATCGTGGCCATGGCGGCCACCCCCGACGGCAAGGGCTACTGGTTGGCAGCCATGGACGGTGGTGTCTTCGCTTTCGGCGATGCTGCTTTTTACGGCTCGATGGGGGCCACCCGCCTCAACCAGCCCGTCGTCGGCATGGCGGCCACCCCCGACGGCAAGGGCTACTGGCTGGTGGCCTCCGACGGGGGCATCTTCGCCTTCGGGGACGCCACCTTCAAGGGCTCGATGGGCGGGACGTCACTGGTCGAACCGGTCACCGGCATGGCCGCGACCCACAACGGCAAGGGCTACTGGCTGGTGGCCTCCGACGGGGGCATCTTCGCCTTCGGGAACGCACCCTTCCGCGGGTCGGCCGGCGGCCAGGCGCTCAACGACTCGGTGGTGGCTATGACGGCCGCTCCCCAAGACAGTGGCTACCTGCTGGTCGAAACGGACGGGACGATCCTCAGCTTCGGTCTCAACAACTACTACGGCTCACTGGCCGGAGGGTATGGCGGCAACCCGGCCGATGTGCCGCCGGTGGCGGCCATAGCCCTGACCCCCAACGACCAGGGCTACTGGCTACTCGAGCCGGACGGGTGGAACTACAGCTTTACCAACCCACCGGATCCGACACCGTCCCCGACCGCCTCGGCCATCGTCTCGGTGGCCGACAGCCAGGTCAACAGTGACCCCGACCGTGGCAACTTCTGCAACCCCTACGGCCCGTGCGAAGAGTGGTGCGCACTGTTCGCCTCGTGGGTGTGGGAGCGGGCCGGCGTGCCCATCCCGTCCTACCCTTTCACCGGATCCATCTACGACTGGGCCGCCGCCCACACGGCCGTTCTCCCGCCCAACGCCAATCCGGCGCCGGGGGACGCCGTCCTCTACGGGACCAGCCCCTATTCGACGGCCACCTCGCTCCACGTCGGCGTGGTCATGCAGACCTGGCCGGACGGCGCCATCATCACCATCGAGGGTGACGCGGGCCCGGCGCCGTCGGGGTCACTGGCGGTGGTGGTCAACGGCCCCTACCTGCCGTCGCGGTCCCTGCAGTACAACGGAATGCCCATCTACGCCTTCGCCGTTCCCTGAGATCGCGCCGACCCGAGGGGGGCCTCTCGACTTCCGGACAACCGATGCGGGAGGCCGGGTCAGGCGGTGGCGGTCAAAAGGTCGAGAACGGCCAGGCGGTGATCGGCGGCTGAGCCCCACGCCTCGGCCAGGGCCCATGTCCGTTTGAGGAAAAGGTGCAGATCGCATTCCCAGGTGTAACCGATGGCGCCGTGCACCTGGAGAGCCACCCGGGCCGCCCCGCTGGCCGCCTCGGAGGCCAGCGCCTTGGCCGTCGATGCCGATCGGGATGCGTCGGGCTGGTCGTTGTCGAGGGACCAGGCGGCGGCATAGACGACGGGTCGGGCGAACTCCAGTGCCACCTGGGCACCGGCCAGATGGTGCTTGACGGCCTGGAAGCTTCCGATGGGCCGACCGAATTGGTGACGCGCCTTGGCGTAGTCAGCCGTCATGGTGATCATCCGCTCGGTCAGCCCCAGAAGTTGGGCGGCAGTGGCCACGGCGGCCCGATCGGCCGCCCGGGTGAGGGCCGCGGTTGCAGCCGGTCCCGAGGCGATACAGGTCGCAGGCACCGGAGTCCATGCCGGGGCGCCGAGACGTCGGGTGGGGTCGAGCGACGGGACCGGGGTCACCTCCACCTGTGCGGCCGACACCGCATGGATGTCCCAACCGTCCGCCACCGGGGCCGCCATGATGAGCAGGTCGGCGCCGTCGGCACCGGCGACCGGGGCCGGCACCGCCGCACCGGTGGCCGGGCCAGGGCCACCGGTCACCGCGCCGGCCACGATCACCTCGGCCACGGCCGCCGCCACCTGTCCGGAGGCGATGGCTTGCCGGAGAGGGGCGGTCCTTTCGGGAGCGGGCACCTCGGCCAGCAAGGGGGCGGCGACCGCCGCCGTCTCGGCCAACGGTTCCGGTAGGGCCACCCGCCCGGCCTCTTCCAACACCAGGATCAGATCGAGCAGGCCGAGGCCCAGCCCGCCGTCCTCCTCGGGTAGGCACAGACCGACCACGCCCATTTCGGCCAAGGTGGTCCACCGGCCGGAGCGGGCCGTCGGCGATTGGAAAGCCGCTCGCAGGTCGGCCGGCGTGCACTCCTTGGCCAGCACCTGGTGGACGGCGTCGCCGAATTGGCGCTGCTCGGACGTGAAGGCGAAGTGCATGGTTCTCCCGACGTCCTTCAGCCCCGCGGCAGGCCGAGTAGGCGCTCGGCTACCACGTTGCGTTGGATCTCGTTGGTGCCGGCGTAGATGGGGCCGGCCAGGGCGAAGAGAAATCCGTCCAGCCAGGGGGCGGTGGTGGCGTCGGCGGAGAGCTCGGCTCCGCTCCCCAGGAGGGCGAGGGCCGTCCGGTGGATGGCCAGGTCGGTTTCCGACCAGTGGATCTTGTTGGCACTGGCTTCGGGCCCCACCGTGCCGCCCTCGATCACCCGGGTCGCCGTCCACAAAGTGTTGAGCCGGTAGGCTTCGGCGTTCATCCAGGCCCGGGCCACCGCCTCGGCGTCGCGGGCGGCCCGCTTCGGATCCGTGGCCAGACGGTCGGCGTAGAGGGCCACCAGGCGACCGGCCGCCTCGGTGTAACGGGCGGGACTGCGCAGACTCAGGCCGCGTTCCGAGCCGGCGGTGGCCATGGCCACGTTCCAACCCCGGCCCACCTCCCCGAGCACCTGGGCGTCGGGGACGAACACGTCCTCGAAGAAGATTTCGGCGAAGCCGGTCTCCCCGTCGATCTGGGGGATGGGGCGCACGGTCACGCCGGGGCTGTCCATCTCGATGAGGAAGTAGGTGAGGCCGCGGTGGCGCTCGGCCTCCGGGTCGGTACGGAACAGCCCGAAGCACCACTCGGCGAATGCGCCGCGTGAGGCCCAGGTCTTCTGGCCGCTGAGGAGCCACCCGTCGTCGTCGCCGGCCCGCACCGCCCGACTGCGGATACCGGCCAGGTCGCTACCGGCGTCGGGCTCGGACCATCCCTGGCACCAGATCTCGGCACCCCGGGCCATGGCCGGCAGGAAGCGGTCCTTTTGTGGCTGGGTGCCGAACTCGAACAGGGTCGGAGCCAGGAGGAAGATGCCGTTCTGGCTCACCCGCGACGGGGCCCGGGCTCTCCAGTACTCCTCCTCGAAGATCAACCACTCGAGGATCCCCACCCCCCGTCCGCCGTACTCCTCCGGCCAGGAGACGACCGACCACCGGTCCGCGTACATGGTCCGTTCCCAGGCACGATGGGCTTCGAAGCCGACCGCCGTATCCAGGGAGGGAAGCGAACCGGGTGCGGGGGCATGACCGCTCAACCACGAGCGGGCCTCGTGGCGAAAGGCCTCCTGGGCCGGGGTGTCGCGCAGGTCCATCGGAGTGTCCATCGGAGTGTCCATCGGAGTGTCCATGGTGGAGTCGAAGGCGGTGAGGCGCCGACCGGAAATCTGACACACGGCCAGATTTCAGGCAACCACGCCCGATCGGCAACAATGGGAGCATGCCGAACGCAGTGATCGTCGACGTGGTCCGGACCCCGGTGGGCAAGCGCAACGGACGCCTTTCCGGCTGGCATGCCGTCGACCTGGCGGCCCAGCCGCTACGGGCCCTCCTGGAGCGCAATGATCTCGATCCGACCCTGGTCGAGGACGTCATCTACGGCTGCACCATGACCGTGGGCGAACAGGCCATGAACATCGGCCGCAACGCGGCCCTGGCCGCCGGCTTTCCCGACACGGTGCCGGGGACCACGGTCGACCGCCAGTGTGGCTCGGCTCAACAGGCCGTCCATTTCGCCGCCCAGGCGGTGATGTCCGGGGCCATGGACGTGGTCATCGGGGGTGGTGTGGAGGCCATGAGCCGTGTGCCCATCGGCTCGACCACCGAACACGGCCCGGGCGAGGCCTACGGTCCCGTCGTCCACGAGCGATTCGACTTCATCCACCAGGGTCTGGCCGCCGAGGCCATCGCAGAGCGTTGGGACATCAGCCGCGAGGCGATGGACCGCTTGGCCCTCGAGTCCCATGATCGGGCCGCCCGGGCCACCGCCGAGGGTCGGTTCGACAACGAGATCGTCCCGCTGGCCACCCGCCGGGCCCACATCGAGGACAAGGTGGCCCAGGCCGGCAGCGACGAGGGGGATCCGGCGGGCGAGGGGCCGCTCACCTTCGACGAGGGGGTGCGGGCCGGCTCCAGTTACGAGAAGTTGGCCTCGTTACCTCCGGCCTTCGTCGAGAACGGGAGGATCACGGCGGCATCGTCGTCCCAGATCTCCGACGGGGCGGCCGCCGCCCTCATCATGTCGGAGGAGAAGGCGGCCGCCTGTGGGCTGGTGCCCCGGGCCCGCTTCCACACCTTCGCGGTGGCGGCCAACGACCCGGTCATCATGCTCACCGCCCCCATTCCGGCCACCACCCTGGTGCTGGCCAAGTCCAAGCTCACTCTGGACGACATCGACCTGGTGGAGATCAACGAGGCGTTCGCCTCGGTGGTACTGGCGTGGGAGAAGGAACACCATCCGGACATGGCCAAGGTCAATGTCAACGGAGGGGCTATCGCCATCGGCCATCCGACAGGCGGTTCCGGCGCACGACTGCTGGCCACGCTGCTCAATGAGATGGAGCGGACCGGGGCCCGCTACGGTCTCCAAACCATGTGCGAAGGCGGCGGCCAGGCCAACGCCACCATCATCGAGAGACTCGGCTAGCGGCCCTCTCCACGGTCGGGCAGCCGGCCCGTCGGGGCCCGGCCGGTCAATTGGGCTCGACGCTGGCCGTGGAGATCGAGACGTGCTTGTTGAAATCGACCCGATCGGCCCGGGTGGGTCGGGACATCAGATATCCCTGATAGAGATCGCACCCGAGCTCGGTGACCCGCTTCAACTGGAGCTCGGTTTCCACCCCTTCGGCCAGCACGACCAGGCCGAGGGCCTTGCTCAGCTGCACGATGGCGGCCACGATGGCCTCATCGTTCTCGAACGTGCCGAGCCCGTCGACGAAGGACTTGTCGATCTTGAGGATCTTGACCGGGAAGCGCTTGAGCTGGGCCAGCGACGAATAACCGGTGCCGAAGTCGTCGATGGCCAGACCCACGCCCATCTCGTGGATGCCGCCGAGCATGGCGATGGTGGCCGAGGTGTCACTCATCAGCATGCTTTCAGTGACCTCCATCACCAGCGCCTCGGGCGGCAGTCCGGTATCGCTGAGCGCCGACGAGATGGTCTCCAGCAGGTCGGGGTCGCTGAGCTGGTGGGCGGAGAGGTTGACCGTGATGTAGGCGTCCTGGGCCCCGGCCAGCTCGCGGCGCCAGGTGGACATGGTCTGACAGGCCTCGCGGAGCACCCATCGGCCCAACGAGAAGATGAGGTCGGTCTCCTCGGCGAAGGGAATGAACTCCATCGGCCCCAGGAGACCTCTCGAGGGATGGTGCCACCGGACCAGAGCCTCCATGGCCACGATCCGGTCGTCCCGCACCGAGGCGATGGGCTGGTAGTGGACCGCCATCTCGTTGTGGTCGATCGAGTGCCGTAGGTCGTCGTAGATCTCGAGCCGGGCCACCGACTTGGCCCGGAGCGACTCGTCGAATACCTCCACCCGGCTCCGACCCTTGTCCTTGGCCTGGAACATGGCCGCGTCAGCCTGCTGCAGGATGTCCTGGGCCGACTGTCGTCCCCGCATCACGAACGACACGCCGACACTCGAGGTAACTACCACATTGCGACCGGTGGACAGCTGGACCGGGTCGGACAACAACCTTGAGTACTCGTTGGCCAGGCTGACAGCCACGTTGACATCGTGGACGTTGCGGCACAACACGACGAACTCGTCTCCGGAGAACCGGCTGACCACGTCGCCGCCCCGCACCGCCGACTTGAACCGCTGGGCCAGGGCCAACAGCACCTCGTCGCCACTCACGTGGCCGAACGAGTCGTTGACCAGCTTGAAGTGGTCCAGGTCGATGAAGAGGACGGCCAGGTTGGTGCCGCGCTGCATGGAAACCAACAGCTCCCGCTCGAGCTCGTCGTTGAAGAGCGAACGGTTGCCCAGCCCGGTGAGGGAGTCGTGATAGGCCAGCCAGTGGAGCTGGGCTTCGGCCGCTTTGCGGTCGGTGACGTCGGTGAAGGAGCAGACCACCATGGGTATGTCTTCCCGACCCGCTCCCGACAGCAACCGCGAGCTGAGGGACAGCCACTGACGCTTGCCGGTCCCGTCGGTGACGCCGATGGTGACGTCATCCTGCGACTCGCCCGTCACCAAGGTCTGGGCGTGGGGGAAGGTGTCGGCGGACAACGGGTGACCGTTGGCTTCGATGGCGATGGAGGAGCCGGTGAAGATCTGGTGGCCGCTCCCCGAGGAGAGGCGACTGCCGAGGATGCGGGATGCGGCCTCGTTGTGGGCGCTGACGTTTCCGTACTGGTCGAAGAGAACGATCCCCTCGCTCAGCGAGGCCACCACCGCTTCGTAGCGCTCTTCGGCGGCCCGCCGTCCAGCTTCAGCCTGCCGGGCGTCGGTGAGTTCGGTACAAACGACCACCCACCCTGAGGGCTGAGTGGCATCGTCGATGAGGGGGTCGATGGATACGAGGACGTTGACCTCGGAGCCGTCCTTGCGGCGATGAGACCGCTGACCGCGCTCGAGTACAGCGGCGCTCTCGGTGCGGTTGCCGGTCACAACCGCACCGAGCGAGAGCCCCGATACCTCCTCCTCCGTCCACCCATAGATGGCCTCGGCGGCCTCGTTCCAACTCTCGATCTTGCCGTCGGCGTCGATGCCGATGATGGCGTCGGAGACGTGGGCCACCAGACTGGCCCGGTAGCGGTTGGCGGCCTCGGCCGCCCGGCGTTCGGACATGTCGCGGGCGATGACCTGGTAGGCGGGCTCACCGGCCCAGGTGGTGCGGATGCTGGTGAGCTCCATCATCTTGATCTCGCCACTGGGGAGGAACCAACGAACCTCACCATGCTCGAAGAACTGGCCGGGCTCAGTTAGCTGGGCCAGTCGTTCGGCCACCCCGGCGACGTCATCAGGGTGGGTGA
Source organism: uncultured Acidimicrobiales bacterium (assembly GCA_963824645.1). Taxonomy (GTDB): domain Bacteria; phylum Actinomycetota; class Acidimicrobiia; order Acidimicrobiales; family RAAP-2; genus Bog-756. The sequence continues at coordinate 251,918 of CAWGQC010000014.1, read as the reverse complement.
AGTCGGTCATCAGCGTGCCGTAGTACTTGGCGAACGCCTCGGCGTACTGCTCGTCGGTTTCGGCGCCGATCATGCGTCCCATGGCGCGGTTGCCGTAGACGAAGCGGCCGTCCTGGTGGACAAAGACGATGTCGGGAGAAACCTCGGTCAGGAGTCGGTAGCGGTCGACCAACTCGCCCAACTCCCTTTCGAACCGGCGTTGGCCGGTCACATCCACAGCCACCCCGACGTAGAACACCCCCGCTTCGTCGAAAAGATGGTCGCCAGGGGAGAGCAGTTGGTCCGACTCGGTCACCGGGTTGTGGGGGATGGGCATGGGCGAAGCCCGCACCACCACGTTGTGGACGACCCCGTCGGGACAACGGACGTCGACATGCAGATCGAATTCGGAAAGGCCGACACCATGACGGATGGGAGCCAGGATGGGAGCGAGAAGCTTCTCGCCGGTGTCCGGACCGGAGGCGAAGTCTGCTTCAGCCTCGCCTTCCTGCGAGGAGCGGGAATCCGAACAGGGATCGCCCCTCCCGTCATCCCGGAGCACGGTGAAACCGCGGACTCCCTCCTCGAAGCCGAAGAGCTGTTCGACCGGTGCCGACCACATGACGGTGTCGCGGCGGTGGTCATAGACCCAGGTGACCGACTGCACCTCGGTGCTGGCCAGCTCAACGCCTTCGGAGAGCTCGAAAGCGCGGTCGCCCAAGGGCCTCTCGTCCAGTTCAATGCGATCGAAAGAGAGCCTCGAGCCCCGCTCGCCGAAGCTGCTCGCAGTGGCCATAGACCCCAGATATCGGCGCGTTCTCAGCCGACCTTTAGCTGGCACCCTCGGTTCCGGGGGCCGTCCGAAGGGGCGTAATCCCAGCTGAGAGGGGACGCGCCGACGAACACAGAGCGAGACTCAGCCGGCTGGCCGCCGATGGCCAGGATGCGACCCCACCGTCGGGAACCATTTCAGCCGGATTCAGTCGGCGGGATTCTGGATGACGACGGCCGTGTTGTAGCCACCCATCCCGATCGAGGACTTGACCACGAGACCGGGCACCCGGGGACGTCGCCCGTCAACCAGCTTGGGATGGCCAGGGGCGAACTGGGGTGGTGCCGGGACGAAACCGGTCTGGAAGGAATAGATGGTGGCCATGATCTCGACGGCGGCCGCCGCCGACTGACAGTGCCCCACCAGTGGCTTGACCGAGTAGACCCCGTGGGCCTCGGGCATGAGTTCGTCGAGGACCCGGGCCTCGGACCCGTCGCCCCGGCCGGTGCCCGACCCGTGAGCGTTGAGGTAGGCGACATCCTCGAATGAGGTACCGGCGGCGTCCATGGCCAGATGGAAACAGCGGAAGAGCTCCTCCAGGTCGGGGGCCAGGCCAACCAGATTCGAGGCGTCCATGGTCATGCCCCCACCGAGCACCGACGCATAGGCACCGGATGAATTGCCGGAGAGAACCATCGACACCGCTGCTTCGCCGCCGACGAATCCGCGACTCCCTTCCTGGAAGGGCCGGCAGGCCTCGAAGGGGGGCATGCTCAAAATGGCGGCGCCCAGGTCGCTGAAGGCGCGCAGCACCTGGGGTACACCGCACAGATCGGTGGCCAGCAGGATCACATCGGTGGCCACCCCGGTGTCGATCCAGGATTTGGCGGTGATCAGCGCGGCATTGGACGATGCGCACATGGCCGAAACCGACATGGTCGGACCGTGGAAGTCGTTCTCCTTCATCAGCTGGGAGATGACCGTCGAAGGCAACATGTTGACCCACGTCTTGGGGCGGACCCGGCTCTCGCCCGCCTTGTAGAAGTTGCTCCAGGTCTCGATGTCTCCGGCTTCGATACTGTGGACCAATCCGACCACCGGGCCCGGCTTCCACCCACGCTCGAGGGCATCGGCAATGGCTTCCCGGGCGGCAAAGCGCGCCGCCCGCATGAACCGACTTGGTCCGTCGCGTCGGTCGCCACCGTCGGCGATGAGGGACAGATAGGCCTTACCGCCGTCTACGAACCCGTCGAGACCACCGACCAGCTTGACGGCACTCTCGCCCAGGAGAAAGCCGTCCCACAGATGTTTCCTTCCCCAGCCGTATCCGGTTACGGCGCCGACACCGGTGATGCTCAAGGGCGCACCACGCGGGCGCTCCCCCGGTATCGACGGTCTCGAGGACGGCTGCGTTGCATCCGACATCAGTACTCCTCGAATGGTGATGATCGACGCCACGCCGCACGATCCGGCGGTGCATCGATCCTGGGCAAGGTTTGAATCAACCGTGTGCAGGTGGGTTCGGACAGGACAGAACTGCTGTGCAGATTATTGCCTACGTACACGAGAGGCACAATGGGCAATCTCGACCCCGGGAGGGATCCCCATTTACAGTGAAGCTCAAGTCCTATATGGCGCTGTCGAGCGTGAGGGGGCCGGTCAGCACCGGGAATGAGGGCAATGCCCCGGTCTGCTGCCCATGAATAGCGTCCATCCATCCCGGTTCCGACCGGCTTGATCATTGGTCCGAAGGGCCGACAAGCACAGTAAAAGCCTAGCGCCGGGGGCCGGCAATGAGACCGGCCGTAGCCCTACGGTCACTGAGCGGGGCGGGGGCCGGCCACGGTGGCCACATAGGAGAAGGCCAGAGGTAGCCATGCCTCCATGGTTCCGACATCCCGGGCCATATCCACCAGCAGGGCAGTGTTCTCCCCGACCAGATTGTGCACGGGGGTACCGGGATCGGTGGCGGCCCGTACTATGACAGCGGCCACTTCGGCCGGATCGCCCCCGTTCTCCGCCGCACTCTTCTCGAAGTACTGGGCCAACCACGACCGATCGCCGGCGTACGGATCGGATTCAACGATGTTCACATCGGCGATCGACTTGGCGATGATGTCGGTCTTGTAGAAGCCCGGCTCGACGGCGACGACTCGGACGTCGAATCGGTCCAGCTCGATGAACAGGGCTTCGGTCAGGGCGTTGAGGGCGTGCTTGCTGGCCGAATACCAACTCCAGTAGGGGGTTCCGGGCATCCGACCCGACACGGACGTCACATTGACGATGACCGATCCCCCTTTCTTCCTCATGGCCGGCAAGGCAGCCCGGATGGTCCGCACCGGTCCCCAGAAGTTGGTCTCCATGACGGCCCGGGCCTTGTCGAGATCGATGCTCTCAATCGGGCCGCTGTGGTCGATGCCGGCGTTGTTGACCAGGACGTCGATGGCACCGTGGCTGTCCTCCACGGCACTGATGGCCGCCGTGACCGACTGCTCATCGTCCACGTCGAGGGGCCGGAGGTGGACGGTGAGGTCCTCCGCCTCGGCCCGGGCCAGCAGTGGGCCGGACTTGTCCAGGTCTCGCATGGTGGCGTACGTGGTGTCACCGCGCCGGGCGAAGGCCAACGCGGTCTCGAGGCCGAAGCCGCTGCTGCACCCGGTGATGACGACGATGCTCATGGCTGGTTGTACTCCTCGATCATCATCCTGGCCCCCGGTCGTCCGCCAAGTTATTACACCGGTGCCCTCAGCCCGGAACCGCCAACCGGCGCAGGACCGCTTCGGCCTCCTCCACGATCCGTCCGATGAGCTCGGCCACAGTGGGCAGCTCATCGATGGCTCCCACCACCTGGCCGGTGGGCAGGACGCCGGCGTCGGTGCGCCCGTCGACCAGGGCGGCTTTGGTCATCATGGGGGCGTTGGCGGCCATCACCACCTGGGGCCAGGTCAGCTCGTTGCCCTCCTTGAGGGCCCGTCCCTCTTTGAGCAAGGAGACGAGTGAGGTGTTGGTCTCCCGCCGAAAGGCGTGGGCATTGATCAGCGACCGGGGCAATCCGCGCAGCCAGCCGGCGCCTTCGAGATGATCGACGAGCTCGGTGCGGATGACCCGTTGAGGGGCACCATCCACCGCGGTGGAGACCACGGTGCCGGTCACCGGTGTGCCCAGATACACCTGCTTGACGGCCTCGGGAACCCGGCTCTCGCGGGTCAGGAGGAATCGGGTGCCCATGGCGATGCCGTCGGCCCCATAGGCCAGGGCGGCCACCAACCCCCGGCCGTCGAAGAACCCGCCGGCGGCGATGACCGAGACGGTCTGACCCACCGCATCGACCACGGCCGGCGTGAGGAGGGTCGTGGGCACCACACCGGTGTGACCACCGCCCTCGCCACCCTGGGCGATGACGGCGTCCACTCCCCACCCCGCCACTTTTTCGGCGTGACGCCGGGCCCCGATGGTGGGCATGACCACCAATCCGGCCTGGCGGCAGCGATCGACCAGCTCGGGTCGGGGGGCTTGGGCGAAACTGGCCACCCGCACCCCGTTGTCGATCATGAGGGCCACCCGTTCCGTCACGTCGTCAACGTCGGTGCGCAGGTTCACACCGAAGGGAAGATCGGTGCGGGTCCGTACATCGGCGATGGCCGCCGAGAGCTCGGGGAAGGTCATGGTGGCCGAGGCCAGGATGCCCAGCCCGCCGGCCTCAGCGGTCGCGGCCACCAGGCGGGGCCCGGCCACCCAGCCCATGCCCGTCTGGACGATCGGATAGCGGACGCCGACCAGCCGGCAGAACCGGGTGTTGAGGGCGGGGTGCACCGAATCGGTCACCCCCGTACCTCCCGGTGGCGCGCCCCGCCCGGGTCGATGACGGTGCGGATGAGCTCGAGTTCTTCGGGAGTGGGCATGCGGGTCAGGGGGAGGTCGTCGGGAACGACCAGTTCGAAGCCGGTGGCCTCGGTCACCTCTTCGATGGCGACGCCGGGGTGCAGCGAGCGGATGCGCATGACCCGGTCGGGCGTCTCGAAGTCGAACACGCCCAGATTGGAGATGACCTGTCCGATCCGGTGGAAGCGGGTGGCCGAGGGACCGGCGGCCGCCGCCCGCTGGTAACCCACGCCGCACACTACGTCGACCCGCTCGACGAAGGACCGAGTGCTGTGGTTGGGCACCCAGTAGCTGGTCGGGTGGTTCACGGTGTTGCCGGGCGCCCCCCGGACCCCGACCAGCTGCGCCTTGGGTCGGGCCCAGTCGCCGATGGCGCTGATGTTCTGGTTGCCGGTGCGGTCGATCTGGGAGGCCATCATGATCAGGTTGCGACGTCCCGACCACACCACCTCGAACACCCGTCGGTAGGGCATGTGCGACTCGACGACCAGGGCGGCCGGGTCGGCCGACAGCGGTGGTGCCCCCTCAATCAGGGCGGCGTCACCGTCGGTCAGGACGAGATCGGGGGCGAAGGTCAAAAGGGCCAGGCGGGCCCCGAGGGCGGGCGCCACACCGAAGGCGCTGGCCATGACCTCACCGTCACCCCGGAAGACCTCGGCGCAAGCCACGGCACAGTACTCCGCCCGGGTTACGGCGCCATCGTCGACGGTGCTCATGGCCGGCCTCCTGCCTGGGCGGCGCGGCCGCCCGCTGTCGCTGCCTGGTACTCATCCTCGGTCACCGCCAGATAGCGCTCGGCGAAGGCGGCCCACTGTTCCGGGTCGGCCGCCGCCGCCACGTAGGACTTCTGGAACGCCTCATCCCGCCGGTAGTCGGGGACGCAGGCGGTGAAGTGGGCGCCACCGGGAGTCTCGACCACCCCGTCGGTGAGCAAACGACTGATGCACATGGACTGGACCGGGCCCTCGGCGGCGAATTGCCGGCTGTCCACGATCCGCTCGGTGGTCATGAATCGGCGGTCGGCAGCGCCCAGGAACACCTCGTCGAAGAAGGGGTCGGGGCCGAGGATCTGCCCCGAGCCGCGTGCGTCGGCCCGGTTGACGTGGATGATGGCGGCATCGAGGCGAAGCGCCGGCACGGCAACCAGTTCCTCGCCGTCCCCGTAAGGGGAGGTGACGGTACGCAGCGACGGGTTGACGGTGAGGACGTCGGATCCCAGCCCGGCCCGGGTGGGCAGGAAGGGCAGTCGCTGCGAGGCGGCCAGCAGGCCCAGGTAGAACATGCCCTCGTCGTATTCGACCGCCTCGACGGCCCCGGCCTGACGGGCCTGCTTGAAGTGCGGGTCGGTGGGGATCGAGTCGAGGGTGACGAATCCGAAGACCACCCGGGCCACCTTGCCGGCGGCGCACAGCAGACCGACGTCGGGACCTCCGTAGGAGACGACGGTGAGGTCGGTCAGGTCCGAGCGGAGAATGGCCCGTACGGCGGCCATCGGCTTGCGGCGTGATCCCCAGCCACCGATCCCCAGGGTCATCCCGCTGTGCAGCTCGCCGACCAGATCGTCGAGCGAGAGTCGTTTGTCGGCCATGAACGTCCTTCTATCGGTCTGTGACGGCTCTATCGGTGGGCATCGGCATCATCGGTCGGTATCGGCATCGCGTTTCTCGACGAACGCCGCCCTCTGTTCGTCAGCCACGCCGGCCACGTGCAGCTCGTAGGTGAACCCCTGCTCGAAGCGGTAACTGGTCTTCACGTCAACGGGGTCGATTCCGTTGAGGGACTCCTTGGCCCGGCGGATGATGGTCGGACTTTTGGCGGCGATGTCGGCCGCCACCTCTTCGGCGGCCTCCCTCAGCTGGTCCCGGGGGACGACCCGCAGCACCGACCCGTAGCTCAGGAGCTCGCCGGCCGTGGCCGGCTGTGCCGTGTAGACCATCGACCGCATGCGATGCTGAGGGACCAGTCGGGACAGGTGGGTGGCGGCCCCGAGGGCGCCGCGATCGACTTCGGGCAGGCCGAAGGTGGCGTCGTCGGAGGCCACCACGATGTCGGCGTTGCCGGCGATGCCGATCCCGCCTCCGAGACAGAACCCGTGCACGGCGGCGATGACCGGTACCTCGCATTCGTAGACGGCGGCGAAGGCGGCGAAGCAACCCCGATTGGCCCCGATGAGAGCGGAGTCGCCCTGGGCCTGGATCTCCTTAATGTCCACGCCGGCGCAGAACCCCCGACCCTCGGCCCGGACGATGACCACCCGGTTGTCGGGGACCCGGCCGGCGGCGGTGACGGCCTCGGCCAGGGCGAACCAACCGGCCACGTCGAGGGCATTGACCGGGGGGTGGTCGATGACCACTTCCGCCACGCCCGGTCGGGTCTGTTGAGAGGTGATGGGCATGCGGGCTCCAGCCGGTTCGGAGGCGGCGCCCCACCGTCGGAGGAGGTCCACGAGGTCGGGACATCGGGGCGGTGGCGCAGACACGCACTCGACGTGATCTGATACAGCGTCAGAGGACAGTACCAGTCGGATAGAGGGAGGCATCGGTGACCACGTACGACTTCGCCCATCCAGCCCGGGCGCTCGACTTTGCCGGCAGAGCTGTCGTCGTCACCGGCGGGACGAGAGGCATCGGTCGGGGGATCGCCGAAGCCTTTCTGGCCGCCGGGGCCGATGTGGTGGTGGGCGGTCGCACCGAGCGGTCGACCGCCGAGTTGCCCACGGGCACCGACGCCTCGGGGCGTGTGCGCCACGCCCTGTTCGTGGCTGCCGATGTGCGCCGGGCCGACCAGGCTTCGGGCCTGATGACGGCGGCGACGGAACGATGGGGGAGGATCGACGTCCTGGTCAACAACGCCGGCGGCTCACCCCAGGCCGACGCCGACACCGCCTCCCCCCGGCTCATGGAGTCCATCGTGGCCCTCAATCTGCTGGCCCCGCTGTACTGCGCCCAGGCGGCCAATGCCGTCATGCAGGGCCAAGCGGAGGGAGGCTCGATCGTGAACATCACTTCGGTGAGCGGGATCCGACCCTCGCCGGGGACGGCCGCCTACGGGGCGGCCAAAGCCGGCCTCATCAACCTGACCCAGTCGCTGGCCATCGAGTGGGCGCCCAAAGTGCGGATCAACGCGCTGTGCGCCGGCATGGTGGCCACCGAGGCGGCCGACGACCACTACGGGGGACCAGAGGGCGTGGCCGCGGTGGCGGCCACGATCCCGCTGGGGCGATTCGGCACCCCGGGGGACATGGCTGCCGCCTGTCTGTTCCTGGCCTCACCCCTGTCCGCCTATGTGACCGGAGCCAATCTGGTGGCCCACGGCGGAGGCGAGCGGCCCCCCTTTCTGGCCGCCGTGGAAGGAGCGGCCGTCGGGCCGGGCTCCGCTCAGAAGGGCTAGAAACCACTCGGGAGCAGACCTCCGGGAACGGGTCCGGCGGCCGGCCGGGCCCGCCCGGTCCCCCTGGTGGGGCCGGGGGCCGGCCGAGCAGGACAAACGCTCAAGTGGGAGCCTCCGCCGGTCGATGTCCTTCATGTGAGCCGGCAATTGTCGAGCGTCAAGAACACGGGCGGCGGACGCTCGGACCGAGGAAGGCTCGGACCGTGCTGACCGAGACCCAACCCCGATTCGCCCTGGTAGGCGCGCCCTTCCTCGAGTATCTGCCCGTGGTGGACCTCTCCACGGGCCGCGTCCTCGGGATGGAGGCCCTGGTCCGGTGGGAGCACCCGACGCATGGCCTCATCTCACCGGCCCGCCTGCTGCCCCATGCCGAGGTGAGCGGCGACATCGGACCCCTGACCCGCTGGATCCTCATGGAGGCCTGCAGCAAGGCACGCAACTGGTCCCCTTCGATACAGCTGGCCGTGAATTGTACGATTCACCAGTTGAGGCGGGGTGAAGTGTCGGCGGCCGTGGTCCTGGCCCTCGAAGAGACCGGATTCAACAGCGGACAGCTGACCCTCGAAGTCACCGAGGACGCCATCGTCGATTCGGCCGCCTCCGCAGACCTCCGCACCCTGTCGGCCATGGGGGTCCAGCTGTCGGTGGATGATGTGGGGACCAACTGGTCCTCCTTCGAACCCTTCAAGCGAAACTCGATCAGTACCGTCAAGATCGACGGCTCGTTCATCGCCGGGCTCGAATCGACCCAGGGCATCAACCGGCTGGTTGTCGAGACGGTCATCCACATGGCCCATTCGCTGGGCATGTCGGCCATCGTGGAATGGGTGGAGACGGCATCCCAGGTCGAAATCGTAAGTGCCTTCAACGCTGATGCCGCCCAGGGTTTCTTCTTCTCGTTGCCCCTGTCGAGCGACGGTGCCGTCGCCTTCGCCTCCGGTCCGGAGATCCCCCATTTCTCGCGCACGGAACAGAGGACGATGCTCGGTTCCCGGGCCGAGAGCCCCCTGGTCGTGTCCGGGATCGATGAGGGCCTGTCGCCCGGCGATGCCGCCGACGACCCCGGGGACCCGGACGGGCACGACGACACCACCCCCGACGACGAAGGCATGGCCGCCGATCCCGGAGCCGACCAGGGGGTGCGGGAAGGCCCCGGTGAGGAGTCGGCGGGTAGCAGTCCCGAGGAAGAGGACGGACCCGGGACCACCGGCGACAAGGGCGAGGCTTCCCATCTGTCGACCGACGTAGCCTGACCGCCACTCGACCCGCTTCCGAGCTGGGGTGATGTCCGGATAAGGGCAGGAGCAGGTGAGCGGGGCCGAGGCCGGTCCGACGGCCGGACAGAACGGGATTCCCCCAACCCCCGCCGTCACGCCCCGGCGATGGGAGTGGTCGCCCGACCGATTTGCCTGTATACCTCTGGCCGTGAAACTCGCCGTCGTCCAAGAGTCGCGCCCCGGCGAGGACCGGGTGGCCATGGTGCCCGAAGTGGTGTCCAGACTGACCGCCATCGGTGTCGAGGTGGTGGTGGAGTCCGGGGCCGGGACCGCCGCCAGCTTCTCTGACGCCGACTACGAGGGGTCGGGGGCCGTGGTGGCGCCCGACGCCCCGAGCACCCTGGCTCAGGCGTCCATCGTGGCCCGGGTCCAGCCGCCCACCCTGTCCGAGGCGGCCGACCTGCCCGTCGGCGTGTCGACGGTGAGCTTCCTGCAGCCCCTGGCCGCCCTGGACGTGGTCGAGGCTCTGGCCGCCCGGGAGGCCACGGTGTACAGCCTCGACCTGCTGCCGCGTATCAGCCGGGCCCAGTCCATGGACGCCCTCTCCTCGCAGGCCACGGTCACCGGATACCGGGCCGGCCTGGCGGCCGCCCAATACCTCGCCAAATTCTTTCCCATGTTCATGACGGCGGCGGGCACCGTCCCGCCGGCCAAGGTTCTGGTCATGGGGGCCGGGGTAGCCGGTCTACAGGCCATCGCCACGGCCCGGCGGCTGGGGGCCGTGGTGCGGGCCTACGACGTCCGGGCGGCGGCCAAAGAAGAGGTGCAGAGCCTCGGGGCCCGCTTCGTCGAACTCGAGCTGGAGACCCAGGACGGGGCCGGGGGCTATGCCCAGGAACAGTCGGAGGAGTACTTGTTGAAGCAACAGGAGCTGTTGGCGGCCGAGGTGGGGGCGGCCGACGTGGTCATCACCACCGCACAGATCCCGGGCCGGACGGCGCCCATTCTGGTGACCGCCTCGATGGTGGGACGGATGGCAAAGGGCTCGGTCATCGTCGACGCCGCCGCCGACTCGGGAGGCAACTGCGAGCTGACGGTGGCCGGCCAAGTGGTCCATTCCGGGGGCGTCGCCGTCGTCGGGCTGGCCAACCCCCCGGCCACCATGGCCACCCACGCCAGCTTCCTCTATGCCCGCAACATCGCCAACTTCCTCGGGCTGCTGGTCACCGAAGGCCAGTTGACCCCCGACTTCGAAGACGAGATCGTGGCGGGGACCTGTGTCGTCCGGGCCGGCTCTGTCGTCCATCCGGCCACTGCCGATGCGCTGGGCGCCAAGGAGGTCGGATCGTGAGCACCGGCATTCTGGAGTTCGTCACCATCTTCGTTCTGGCCGCATTCGTGGGCAACGAGGTGATCAACCGGGTGCCCAGCATCCTCCACACCCCGCTCATGTCGGGCAGCAACGCCATTCACGGGATCGTTCTGGTCGGCACCATCATCGTGATGGGCAGTGCCCACGGGGCGGTCGAGATCACGTTGGCCTTCCTCGCCGTTCTGTTGGCCACGCTCAACATCGTCGGCGGGTTCGTGGTCACCGACCGCATGCTGGAGATGTTCAAGGTCAAGCCGGCCGAACGTCGGCCCGACGCCGACAAGGGTGGGTCCTCGTCCGATCCGTCGGCGGGTGAAAACCGGTGACCCTCAACACCTGGATCGATCTGATCTACCTGCTGGCGGCCATCGGATTCATCCTGGCCCTCAAGGGACTCAGCTCACCCAAGCACGCCCGCAACGGGAACCTTCTGGCTGCGGTGGCCGCCGCCGTGGCGGTGGGCTTCACCTTCGCCCACCCCGAAGTCAGAGCCCACACTCTCAACCTGGTCCTCACGTTGGTGGCCATGGTGGTGGGCGCGGCCATCGCCGTGCCCGCCGCCCGTCTGGTGAAGATGACGGCCATGCCCCAGATGGTGGCCATCTTCAATGGGGTAGGCGGCGGAGCCGCCGCCCTCATCTCCATCGTGGTCTTTCTCATCGAAGCCCCGTACCAGCCGGCCGTCTACCGGATCGCCGAGGTGCTGTTCGGGGTCCTGGTCGGGTGCGTTTCATTTTCGGGGAGTGCCATCGCCTTTGCCAAGCTCCAGGAGCTGATGCCCGGGCGGCCGGTGACCTATCCGGCCCAGCAGGTCATCAACGCCGCGGTCGGCGTGGTCATCGTGGGCCTGGCCGTGGCCACGTTGGTGACGGGCAGTACGTCCCTGCTGGTGGCCACGGCCGTGCTCTCGCTGGTGCTGGGGATCATCTTCGTCCTACCCATCGGCGGTGCCGACGTTCCGGTTCTGATCTCGCTGCTCAACTCCTTTACCGGTCTGGCCGTAGCCGCATCCGGCTTCACCCTGGACAACAACCTGCTGATCATCGCCGGGACCCTGGTGGGGGCATCGGGCATCCTGCTCACCCGGATGATGAGCAAGGCCATGGGGCGGTCGCTGGCCAACGTCCTGTTCAGCGCTTTCGGAGCGGTGGTGACGGCGGCCGGCGGGGCCGACGGCTCAGGCGAGACCCGCTCGGTCAAGACGGGAACGGCCGAGGACATCGGCGTCCTCCTGGCCTACGCCCGCAAGGTGGTCATCATCCCCGGTTACGGCCTGGCCGTGGCCCAGGCCCAGCACACCGCCCGCGAACTGGCCGACCTGTTGATGGCGCGGGGGGTGGAGGTCTTCTACGCCATCCACCCCGTGGCGGGGCGCATGCCCGGCCATATGAATGTTCTGCTGGCCGAAGCCAACGTCCCCTATGACGAGCTGAAGGAGATGGACGAGGCCAACCCGGAAATGGGAACGGCCGATGTCGCCCTGGTGGTGGGGGCCAACGATACGGTCAATCCGGCGGCCAAGAACACGCCGGGAAGCCCGATCTACGGCATGCCGATCATCAACGCCGACGCCGCCGAGAACATCGTGTTCCTCAAACGGTCCATGCGTCCGGGATTTGCCGGTATCGACAATGAGCTCCTCTTCGATCCCAAGACCACCCTCTTGTTCGGCGATGCCAAGGACACACTGACCAAACTGGTGGCCGCGGTGAAGGAGGCATAGGCCTCTCCCGGGAGTGCCATACGTGGTTATTCGACCTCTCTCCGTGGAGCGCATTGCAATACCCTGCGGATTCCCGTAGCGTCCCTCCGGCAAGAACAACTCATTTGGTTCGTTGGAGCTGGGCCTTAGGTCTATGCCCCAGGGAAAACAGGTACCAGAGCCCCGGGGGGGATTTAGATCAATGGATCGTTCGAATTTGTTTTCGCTTCGTCGTGGGTTCTCACCTGATGGGCATGAAAGGCCCCGGGTGGCCGTCGGGGTGAGCCGGGTCATCACCTCGTTGTTGGCCGTCGTGGCCCTCACCATGGGGGGACTGGCCGTGGTCCTGGCCGCCTCGGGCGTGGCCTCCGCCGTCGAGAACAACCCGACGCCCAACCCCACCGCCCCGAACATCTCCTACGAGGAGGACTGCACCATCTCGCTGGAGGCGGGCAACGTCGCTCCCTTCGCCACCTCCTTGAACGGCAACACGACAGTCGACAACGCGGCGCCGACCGGGGCCACCTTCGGCTACACGGGAACGGCCTCGACCGAGATCGTGGGGTCCTTCGTGGCCGCCCTCTACGCCAACAGCTTCGGCGTGAACCCGCTGCCCCTCCAGTGGGAGGAGACCATCGGCTCCACCGACGGCAACGCCACCGGTAGTTACGCCTTCACCTCGCCCAAGCTCAGCGTGGCCGACGGCGGCGGTTCGGTGGCCTCGGTCACCTGGACCAAGAACTCGACGACGCTGACAGCGGTGTCGGGCACCTTCGCCGACGCGGCGGTCGGCGACTACGTCTACTCGACCGCCAACGGCCTGCCCACCGGCGTCCAGATCACCGCCATCAACGGGGCCAACGCCACCATCGCCACGGCCACCACGGCGGCGGGCAGCAAGAAGCTGGTGGGCTACGGCGCCAACACCGACTTCACCACGCCCATCACCACCGGCAACGTCTTCACCACGGCGGGCACCGACGGCGAGACAGCCGGTGTGGGCGTGACCAGCGCCACCCAGTTCGTCATCGACGGATTCCTCACCTTCGGCGGCGCCACCGGCGTCGGGAAGTCCAACTGCCTCCAGACCGGTTACACGGCCGGCGGGGCTGCCGGTCCGGGCCAGGGCGGTGGCGTCACGCCGCCGCTCCAGACAGCGCCTGTGTTTCCCACCGACACCACCACTCCGCTGGTCAGCGTGTCCCCCCTCACCTTCCCGTCGGCCGCCTATGTGAATCTCCAGTCGTCCACCACCGTGCCCGGCGCCCCCACCATCGGCACAGCCACGGCCGGCAACGCCAGCGCCACCGTGACCTGGACGGCCCCGACCAATGACGGCGGCTCGGCCATCACCGGCTACGAGATCACCCCGTTCATCGGGACGACGGCCCAGACCCCGATCGACGTGGGAAACGTGACCACCGACGATGTCACCGGGCTGACCAACGGGACCGCCTACACCTTCACGGTGGCGGCCACCAACACCGTCGGCACCGGTGACGCCTCGGCCGCCTCCAACGCGGTGACGCCGGAGGCCCCGACCGCCCCGGGAGCCCCGACCATCGGCACAGCCACAGCCGGCAACGCCAGCGCCACCGTGACCTGGACGGCCCCGACTAATGACGGCGGCTCGGCCATCACCGGCTACGAGATCACCCCGTTCATCGGGACGACGGCCCAGACCCCGATCGACGTGGGCAACGTGACCACCGACGACGTCACCGGGCTGACCAACGGGACCGCCTACACCTTCACGGTGGCGGCCATCAACAGCGTCGGCACCGGTGACGCCTCGGCCGCCTCCAACGCGGTGACACCGGAGGCCCCGGCTGTGCCCGGCGCCCCGACCATCGGCACGGCCACCGCCGGCAACGCCAGCGCCACCGTGACCTGGACGGCCCCGGCCGATCAAGGGAGCTCGCCCATCACCGGCTACCTCATCACCCCCTCGAGCGGGCCGACCGTGACCGTCGGCAACGTGACCAGCGACGACGTGACCGGGCTGACCAACGGCACGGCCTACACCTTCACCGTTTCGGCCATCAACAGCGTCGGCACCGGTGACCCCTCGGCCTCGTCCAACTCGGTGACACCGGAGGCCGCCGACCCCGGCGCCCCGACCATCGGTACGGCCACCGCCGGCAACGCCAGCGCCACCGTGACCTGGACGGCCCCGGCCAGTGACGGCGGTTCGCCCATCACCGGCTATGTCATCACCCCGTTCATCGGGACCACGGCCCAGAGCCCGGTCGACGTGGGCAACGTGACCAGCGACGACGTGACCGGCCTGACCAACGGCACGGCCTACACCTTCACGGTGGCGGCCACCAACAGTGTCGGCACCGGTGACGCCTCGGCCGCCTCCAACGCCGTAACGCCCGAGGTCCCGACCGCCCCCGGGGCCCCGACCATCGGTAAGGCCACCGCCGGCAACGCCAGCGCCACAGTGACCTGGACGGCACCGGCCAGCGACGGCGGCTCGCCCATCACCGGCTACGTCATCACCCCATCCAGCGGACCGGCTGTTACCGTCGGCAACGTGACCAGTGACAACATCACCGGGCTGACCAACGGCACCGCCTACTCCTTCACGGTGGCGGCCACCAATGCCATTGGCACCGGTGCGGCATCGGGCGTGTCCAACACGGTGACTCCTGAGGCCCCGGCTCCGCCGCCGGTCACCCCTCCCGGATACTGGGTGGTAACGGCCGACGGCGGTGTCTATCCCCAAGGTTCCGTCTCGTCGCACGGCTCGGCCTCCTCGGTCGACCTCAACGCTCCGATCGTGGGCAGTGCCGCTCTACCGGGCGGCAAGGGCTACTGGCTGGTGGGTGCCGACGGTGGGATCTTCAGCTACGGATCGGCCGCCTTCTACGGCTCGATGGGCGGCGATCATCTCAATGCACCGGTCGTGGGGATGGCGTCGACGCCGGACGGCAAGGGCTACTGGCTGGTGGCTTCCGACGGTGGGGTCTTCGCCTTCGGTGATGCCGCATTTGCCGGATCGGCGGCGCAGACCCACCTCAACGCCCCGGTAGTGGGCATCGTCGGTAACGGCACCACCGGTGGCTACTGGCTGGTGGCGGCCGACGGAGGCATCTTCAGCTACGGCAGTGCCCATTTCTACGGTTCGATGGGAGGCAGTGTCCTCAACGCTCCCATCGTGGGTGGCGCGTCCGCCCCCGGTGGGAACGGATACTGGCTGGTAGGCGCCGATGGCGGCGTGTTCTCCTTCGGTTCTGCCCCCTTCCGGGGATCAGCGGTGGGATCCACATCTGGCAGCCCGGTAGTGGGGATCAGCGCAGCCACCGGTGGTTACCTGCTGACGACAGCCAACGGTGGGGTCTTCGCCTTCGGGGCGACGTTCTTCGGATCCGAAGCCGGTTCGACACTGGGAGCGCCGGTAGTAGCCATCGTCAACTAGCGCCCTCGGGCCCTGTCCACCGGTCGGCAACGGGGAGGGGACCCGCGGGACCGGGGGTCCGATGTCAGAGTCGCTCAGTGCAGGACGTCGACACGGCGAGCTTGCGGTTCGCCTTCGGTGGCCAGTTTGGCGAAGACGATGACCCCTTGCGACGTCGGTCGGGTGGAGAGGACGGACACCCGGATGGGGCCGCCATCGATGAGGTGGGTGGCGTCGTTGACCACGACCATGTCGCCGTCGGGCAGGTAGCCGATGGCCTGCCGGGGCTGACGACCTTCCTTGATCAACTCGAGTCGGAGCTCCTCGCCGGGGAGGTGGTCGGGGCTGAGGGCCTGGGCCACGCCCCGCAGGTCGACCACCGGTAGTTCCCAGCGCACGGCTTCGTCGACCACGGCCGAGGAACAGGTGCCGATGCGCAGGCCCAGCCTTCGGGCCACGGTGAGCAGCTTGACGGTGGGGTCGTCGACCTCGGGGACCTCGTCGGGGGCGACATGAACAGGAATGCCCATTTCGCGCAGAGCCTCGATCGATTCGAGACCGCGTCGGGCACGACGCGAAGTGACCGGATCCGACATGTCGGCCACTGAGCGCACGTGGTCGATGACGAACTGAGGAAGGATGAGGCCGGCCGGAAGGAGTCCGCCACGTCCCAGCACCAAGAGGAACCGGTCCATGACGGCGGAACTGTCCACCAGTAGGGCATGGCCCTGAGGTGGGTTGGGCGGGGGGGCCAGAATGCGCGACAGACCGGCGGCGGCGATGACCTGTCTGCCCTTCACCGATCCGAGTCTCCAACCCAGCGATGCCAACACCCAGGCGGCGAAGGTGGCGATGAGCAGTGCCACGGCGGAGTGAAGGACCACGACGAGGGGGAGCCCGATGATCAGGCCGAGGAGCATCCCGGTGGTGGAAATGATCGAAGCGGAGAAGATCTCGCCCGGCGGTGTGTTGCGAAAGAGGAAGACGGCGTGCTGGAGCCCACGGTCGACCAGGCGACCGGCGATGCCGCCCAAGACGTAGCTGATGCCTGCGCCGAACAGTAGGCCGACCACCCCGGCGTGGGGGTTGCCATTGAGCTGGCGGCCCACCTCGAAGCCGGCCAAGGCCCCGGCCAGGACGAATAGGAGGCGAAAGCCTTCCACGAAGATCAAGCCGGTTCCGGTCTTGAATCTGAGGATCGATGACTTCATGGGTGAGGGACCACTTTGGTTCGTCGGCCGACTGACGGCCGCCCTCTGAATTGTCGGATGGTTGGGCTAATTCTTTAGGCCCACCATCTCGTGCCCCCGGGCACCACGTCCGAGCCGGGTCGGGCCCCTTCGACTTGGCCCTGTCGGTAAAGCGCTCAGAGTAGTAGATTGGCTACTCAAAGCGCGAAAAATTGACCTCGGCCCCGTCCGTGACCATCCGCCCATGAGACCCCGCCGCCGCCCCACCATCCAGCTACCTCTCTCCACCGTTGGGCTGGAGGGTGTCGTCGATCTCGACGTCAGCCCACCACCCGAGGGATCGGGTACCCAGCGGGGATCCTCCCATCTGCGGACTCCCGGTACCGGCTACGACCTCCAGGCCACTGAGTGGGGTCTCATCATCAGTTCTTCCTCGTGGCTGGATCGGTCGGTGCCCGACCTTGTTCCCTGGGCCGAAGTGAGTAGTGTCAGCGCGGAGGCCGTGGCCGAGTTGTCCGATGGACGGCATGGTCAGGTACTCGAGGTGGAGGTGATCGACGGAGGTTGGCTCGGTGGCAGTCCAGTGCGACGGTTCGCGGCTCCGGCGCCGGAGCTGAAAGCGTTTTTGGCCATGACATCAGCTCATCTTCCGTCTGCCCCGACAGCCGAGCCGGACCAGCCTGAAGAGTCGGTCGCCGCCCGGGTGGGCGTGTGGGCCGGGCTGGGGGTTCTGGCCGGTCGGGCCCGGTCGTGGAGAGCGGGAGGCGGCGAGGGACAACACGGGGACGGGCATCGGAGGATCGGACCGATCGTGGTGGCCGTGCTGGCTCTGGTTCTCCTGGCCGGCAGCAGTACCACCTTCAGCTCAGCCAGCGGAGCCTCCAGCCACAGTTCGGGTGATCCTGTCGCCGATGTCGGCAACAGCCTTCAGGCTGCCGAGAGGCATCCGTCGCTCAAGCTGCCCGCCGCCACCTCGGTCCCGAACCCGGCACCACCGGCACTGGCGGCATCGGCTCCGCTTCAGTCCCATGAGATCTTCGCCTATGCGCCCTACTGGACACTGCCCCAGTCGTCCGGATTCGACGTTCAGGACCTGACCACCTTGGCTTACTTCAGCGTAGATGTGAACGGTGACGGATCTCTCGACGAGAGCGGCTCTGGATGGAACGGCTACGAGAGCCAGGACCTGGTCAGTCTGGTCAACCGGTCGCACGCCGCCGGCGACAGGGTCGTGCTCACCGTCACCGATTTCTCCCAGAGTTCCCTCGATGCGATCACATCCGATCCGACGGCACCGGCCCGTCTCTCGTCGGCGCTCATTTCGGCCATATCGGCCAAGAACCTCGACGGCGTGAACTTCGATTTCGAGGGGGAGGGGAGTGCCGATCAGACAGGGCTGACTTCGCTCATCACCCAGGTTTCCGCTGCGCTGAAGGCGGCCAACCCGCACTGGCAGGTGACCATGGCCACCTACGCCAGCGCGGCCGGGGACAGCGGCGGCTTCTACAACATCGCGGCGCTGGCACCCGCGGTAGACGCCTTCTTCGTGATGGCTTACGACATGAACGACCGGGACGCTCCCAGCGCCACGGCACCCCTGGTGGGAGGAGGTTTCAACGATACGGAGGCGCTCCAGGAATTCACCTCGGTGGTCTCCCCCGACAAGGTGATCCTCGGTGTGCCGTACTACGGCTATGACTGGCCCACCACCGACGGCAGCAGCACGGCCCAGGCGACCGGCGGTGAAACACCTCTCAGCGACGCCGTGATCGCCGCCTCGGGACATCCCACCTACTGGGATTCGTCGACCATGACGGCCTGGACCTCGTACCAGACGGGATCCCAATGGCACGAGACATACTTCGACGATCCGACATCGCTGGCCCTCAAAGCGCAGCTGGCCAACTCGTACAAGATCGCCGGTGTGGGTATATGGGCGCTGGGTATGGACGGCAACAACCCGGCCATGCTGGCCGCACTGCTGGGTAACGCTCCGGCAGCAAAGAGCTACCAGACGGGACCGACGTCCACATCGACATCGTCCACGACGACCACCGTCGGCGGACCCCCGGGTACCGGTTTCACGACGACGGGCGTATGGAGCGGCCATCCGGTTTCACTGACCCCGGTGAACGCTCCCTCACTGCCGGCCACGCGGCAGAAGATGGGCACGTTGACTTCGTTGACCACGGACGATCCGGCGCTCAGCTGTCTGGAAACCACCCCCCACCTGACGGTGTGGAGCTACGCCTCCATGCCTCGTGTCGAGGTGGTCCTCGCTACCCAACCCCAGGACTGCGCCACGGCGGCATGGACCATTCCGGCCTCGGTCTCGACCATTACCACCGAGACCAGCGGATCTTCGACGTCGACTACGTCGACGGCGCCGCCGAACTCGACCACGTCGACCACGTCGACCACGTCGACCTCGACCACCAGCACCACGTCGACGACGACCACCTCCACCACGGAGCCCTCCTCGACCACCACCACCACGTCGACCACGGACCCAGGTTCGTGAGAACCGGTCGGGCTCGATCGGGCAACTGAACCGTGGCCGCCCTCCGTCCGGCGAGCGGCCGGTGGCGTCGTCCCTAACAGTGGCGCCGAAAAGGCAGGAGGATTCACCGCCCTCTTTCGGAGTTAGTGGTGAACTCCATATCGAGTAATCTCACCCGAGAACCCGGGGGTGTAGCTCAGCTGGTAGAGCGCTACGTTCGCAATGTAGAGGCCGACGGTTCGAGTCCGTTCACCTCCACCCCGAAGGTGCGAGTCAGCCGGGGTTTGCACCCCGGCTGACTCATGTGACCAACCACGTCCCACATCCCCATTCAGCGCATAGGGACTGCGTATTCCACTCAACCGGAGTGAGTGTCTTCAGCAGTGTCAGCAAGGACTCTCGCCCATCGTGGACATCGATCCAGACGTCGGTGGCGGTTGACATGCGATACCTCCGGTGCGGAGCAGATAGGGCCCCCTGTGAGGCTTAGGTGGGCGCCAGCTCTAGGCCGTCGCCGTCACGGCGCATCACGCTGAGCAAACGGCGCATCTCCGCCAGCGCACAGCGCCCGGCCTGCTCGACACTCCTGAGGGCATCGCGATCCTCAACCATCGCGTCGGGGAGATGGTGCCTGACAGCGCCGACTTGCAGCACCATCACGCTGACGGCGTGCGACGATATCGTGCAGCTCGCGCGCGAATCAGGTCAGAGTTCGCGTTCCCCCTGAGCGTATAAATGCAGTGAGAGGCATCCTGCTTAAATCGAATCCTGATGATGTCCGGGTTGAGCCTGGCTGCAAGATCATTGCGACGTAAGGCAATGACGCACCTACCCGGTGTATTAAGTGAGCGGGGATCCTCTGGATCGGGTTTGGGTGGTGTTCTATCGTTGCTGCGCTGGTCTGGACAGACAACGGCTACCTCAGTCCCGGCCCCGCTGGTTCTCTGCTCTGGGTCGGGGCAGAATCAGATCCGTGGAACGACTCAGTAACCAGCAAATCCTCGAGGCGGGTCTCACCGATTGGCGAAAGTTGTCCCAGCCGCTGTACGCCCGCTTCCTGATCCCGAACCTGGCAGAAGCAGCCAACTTCGTTGCCGCAGTAGCCGAGGTTGCCGAAGCCGATAGCCGACACCTCGATGTGAGGCTGGGCCACGGAGTTGTTGACCTCTCACTGTGTACCCACGCTGACGGTTTGTGGGTCACGCAGAAGGACATCGACTTGGCGAGAAAGATCAGTTCTGTGGCCGAAGCGAACGGTCTGATGGCTGATCCATCGCGGTGACCCAGCTAGAGGTCGGGCTGGACACCGCACATGAGGACAGGATTGGCCCGTTCTGGTCGGTCCTGCTGACGGGGAGCCCGGACAACAAGGTCTCTGACTCGATATTCGACCCGACCGGTCGCCTCCCAGCCATCTGGTTCCAGAGCACGGAGGATCATGAGTCACCGCGTCAACGCTGGCACTTCGATCTTTGGCTGGCACCCGAGGTCGCCGACGAGCGGATCGCCGCTGCCGTGTCAATCGGTGGATCTGTGGTCGATGCGTCTGGGGGACCATCCTTTACGGTGCTTGCCGATCCCGACGGGAACCGGGTGTGCATCTGCACTACCGTTGGTCGCTGAATCGGCCACCCTTGCCTTGACCGGCTCCTGACCTTTCGACTCCCGATACCGTCGTCTGATCACTACTTGCCGAAGTCCACACGCGTTGATTAGGCCACATTCCCGGCGACGCTCCTATCAATGTCAAGCCCTTCTTTGGGGCTCCGGGGTGAAGACAGCGGACAGAACAATGATGAGCCACTCGAGGGACGATGGCATGCTCTTATGAAGTCACGCGTCTTGTGAGAACAGGCCCGAGTCGTGGGTCGGCGGGTCGCCGGTAAGTCAACCCCGAGGGGCGACAGTTAGGGGGTGAGCCAGACCCACGGCCCGGGAATCAGCCGCTAGGGAGGTAGCGATAGACCTCGCGAGCGATGTAGCGCTGAAGGATGCGGATGATGTCCCGTTTGGTCCGGCCTTCCTTCACGCGACGATCGAAGTACGCCCGTGTGTCGGGGTCGTGGGCGATGCGCACCATGGCGATCCGCCACAGGGCACTGTTGGCCTGACGGTCACCGCCGTTGTGCCGACGGAAGTGACCGGCGTTCTTGCCGGAGTCGGCTGGCACGGGTGACGCCCCGCACAGGTGGGCCCAGGCTGCCTCCGAGTGGAGCCGTTCAGGGTTGTCGCCGGCCGCCACCAGGAGCGAGGCGGCGGTGTCGGGTCCGACGCCGAACAGACTCATCAGTTCGGGAGCAGTGGCGAGCAGCAGCGACTCGATCTTCTCGTCCAAGTCGGCGAGCTCCTGCTCGAGACTCTGGATGCGGTGGGCCAACGAGAACAGCGATGCCTTGGTTGCTGCCGTCACAGGGTCCGTCGACCTTGTCTCTCGGAACTTGGCGCATTCGTTGACGAGGGCGTTGACCGTGAGGCCCTTCAGGCGGGAATGGAGCTGTTCAGGGGCGGTAACGCCTAAGTGCCGCATCTGGACGATGGCCTTCACACGAGCCTGCCGGGCCGAGCGCTTGGCCACCACCAACACCCGGATGGCCTCGACGGGACCGTCCTTGGTCTTGCCCTGACCGAGGGCCCGACCACTGATGACGGCCCGGGCAGCCTCCACCGCATCGAGGGAGTCGGACTTGCCGTGATTGCGTCGGGCCTGGCGGTTGGGCCGACTGACCTCAACGACTTCGACGCCTTTCCGGCGGAGAAATCGGGCCAGGCCCGCTCCATAGGAGCCGGTGCCTTCGACTCCGACCTTGGCGACCTGTCCGAACTCCTCGAGCCAGGCCAACAGCCCTTTGTAGCCGGCGGCGTCGGCGTTGAAGGACTCGGTCCCGATGAGTCGACCCAACGGATCGAGTGCGGCAGCGACGTGGGTATCCAGATGGGGGTCGACACCACCCGTGATTCCGGGGGGAGCTTCTACGATGGTCATGGCCATCCCTACCTTCCTTAGCGGTTGAGGGGTGGCACGGCCGTCCTCGATCGGAGTGACAGGTGGTCCGAGTTGTTCCTAGCAACCCGGGCCGATCACCCAACCTCAGTGACGGGGCGTGCCGTTTTCAATGTGCTGCTGGAAGAGCTCGCCGACGCCGCCTGAGAACGCCTCATGACCACAAGTCAGGCCGAATCTCCCAGTGCTCCCGAAGCTATTGAGGACCAGCTGCGAAGCGGTGGACCCTCAAGGCCATTGTCATTGTTAGGGGGCACCTACTTACGAAGCGATCGTCTTTCCTCCCCATTCCTCGGGAGCCATATCTGTCAGTGTCTCAGAGAACGTCCAACGGTGCCCTTCGAGGTCCTCGACGGTGTACTGGCGCTCACCAAAAGGCATATCAGTTGGCTCTGTAAGAATCCGCGCCCCTACTGATCGAGCCTGTTCACAGTGGGCGCGGCAATCCTCCACCCTCACAAGGACAGAGTGCGTGATCCCGTCAGATCGCGGTGGTCTGCGGTCCCCATCCGCGTCTCCGACAATGAGTGCGCCATCTCCGAACTGCAGCTGCGAACGGTGGTCCTCGCCGATCTGTACACGTTCGGTAAACCCGAATGCGACAGCCAGCCAACGCACTGCCTCTCGAACGTCTGAGTACGTCAATACTGGAATAACAGTTGCGTTAGGTACAGAGCGGTTCGTCTTCAAGCGAGTCCTCCGTGTTTAGGCAACCAAGGTACCCCCCACTCGCCCAAGAGTCCGTTCCCACTGCTGGCTGACAGAAAGCAACCAGCACCCACTCCCCGGCGATATGGGATAGGTGGGGCTCCACGTTTAGGTGGGACTGCTGGTCGACTGCAGTCAGGTGCCGCTCGAAGGTGCGCCGGTGGCCGTAAACGTATTCCGCACTCTTCGCGAGCGAACAAAATACCCGATTGCGAGCATTCCAGGAAGCGAGTCGACGATCGTTCCAAACGGAGACTTCGCACTAAGGGAGAACCACACAAGCAGGAAGGCGATGGACAGCGCGTTGAACACAATGGTGTGAGTGATCGCTGACTTTCGTTCTCGAGACACCAAGACGAACAATGTAACCCCATACGCCAGCAAGCCGAGGTTGCTGATGACGTAGATCAGCAAAGCCCATAACGGTATGAAGGAGTGAAGTCCCGCCAGAGAGGGCTTGCTGTAGATGACCACGGAGCCGATGGTGAGCGCGAGGCCATGCGCGAGCTCGATCGCCAAGCCGACCACGTACACCAGCAGCCAACCGCTGATCCCAACGAGCGCGGGCTTAACCTGCGAAGCAGGCCAAAAGCCTCCGGAAGTGATTGGCGCGGTTTCCGGGCGCCTCAAGCGCAACAGGTAAACAGTTGCAGTGGCAGCGACGACAAGGAAAACGAAAGGCATGGAGAAATCCTAACCGGCAGGACCACGTCATCGTCGCCGGGGTCCGAAGTGGTCGACTCGGGTACCGTGGTCCCCAGGTTCAGCCGACGACTGGACTGGCTGAGCTGCGATGATCGTCTCACAACCGGCTGAACCATCCACGTCGTTGTCGGGTTTGGCACCGAAGACAAAGCGTGGCAGAAGTGCCGGTCGAGGTCAGTTAGCGACCCGCTAGCAAACCCCGGCCGATAACGCCTCCCATTCCCGGCGTTCCTCCTATCAATGTCAAGCCCTTCTTTGGGGCTCCGGGGTGAAGACAGCGGACAGAACAATGATGAGCCACTCGAGGGACGATGGCATGCTCTTATGAAGTCACGCGTCTTGTGAGAACAGGCCCGAGTCGTGGGTCGGCGGGTCGCCGGTAAGTCAACCCCGAGGGGCGACAGTTAGGGGGTGAGCCAGACCCACGGCCCGGGAATCAGCCGCTAGGGAGGTAGCGATAGACCTCGCGAGCGATGTAGCGCTGAAGGATGCGGATGATGTCCCGTTTGGTCCGGCCTTCCTTCACGCGACGATCGAAGTACGCCCGTGTGTCGGGGTCGTGGGCGATGCGCACCATGGCGATCCGCCACAGGGCACTGTTGGCCTGACGGTCACCGCCGTTGTGCCGACGGAAGTGACCGGCGTTCTTGCCGGAGTCGGCTGGCACGGGTGACGCCCCGCACAGGTGGGCCCAGGCTGCCTCCGAGTGGAGCCGTTCAGGGTTGTCGCCGGCCGCCACCAGGAGCGAGGCGGCGGTGTCGGGTCCGACGCCGAACAGACTCATCAGTTCGGGAGCAGTGGCGAGCAGCAGCGACTCGATCTTCTCGTCCAAGTCGGCGAGCTCCTGCTCGAGACTCTGGATGCGGTGGGCCAACGAGAACAGCGATGCCTTGGTTGCTGCCGTCACAGGGTCCGTCGACCTTGTCTCTCGGAACTTGGCGCATTCGTTGACGAGGGCGTTGACCGTGAGGCCCTTCAGG
The DNA here is from genome assembly GCA_963824645.1 of uncultured Acidimicrobiales bacterium. Classification (GTDB taxonomy): domain Bacteria; phylum Actinomycetota; class Acidimicrobiia; order Acidimicrobiales; family RAAP-2; genus Bog-756. The sequence continues at coordinate 227,117 of CAWGQC010000014.1, read as the reverse complement.
CGGGAATGGAGCTGTTCAGGGGCGGTAACGCCTAAGTGCCGCATCTGGACGATGGCCTTCACACGAGCCTGCCGGGCCGAGCGCTTGGCCACCACCAACACCCGGATGGCCTCGACGGGACCGTCCTTGGTCTTGCCCTGACCGAGGGCCCGACCACTGATGACGGCCCGGGCAGCCTCCACCGCATCGAGGGAGTCGGACTTGCCGTGATTGCGTCGGGCCTGGCGGTTGGGCCGACTGACCTCAACGACTTCGACGCCTTTCCGGCGGAGAAATCGGGCCAGGCCCGCTCCATAGGAGCCGGTGCCTTCGACTCCGACCTTGGCGACCTGTCCGAACTCCTCGAGCCAGGCCAACAGCCCTTTGTAGCCGGCGGCGTCGGCGTTGAAGGACTCGGTCCCGATGAGTCGACCCAACGGATCGAGTGCGGCAGCGACGTGGGTATCCAGATGGGGGTCGACACCACCCGTGATTCCGGGGGGAGCTTCTACGATGGTCATGGCCATCCCTACCTTCCTTAGCGGTTGAGGGGTGGCACGGCCGTCCTCGATCGGAGTGACAGGTGGTCCGAGTTGTTCCTAGCAACCCGGGCCGATCACCCAACCTCAGTGACGGGGCGTGCCGTTTTCAATGTGCTGCTGGAAGAGCTCGCCGACGCCGCCTGAGAACGCCTCATGACCACAAGTCAGGCCGAATCTCCCAGTGCTCCCGAAGCTATTGAGGACCAGCTGCGAAGCGGTGGACCCTCAAGGCCATTGTCATTGTTCGGGGACGTCCCTGGGTATAGATCCACATGCCGGGCCCGTTGAACCAGGTTCCGCCGCCTGGCTCCCGGTCCGGTCCTCGTCCCGTAGTCCGGCCGACCGATCCAAGTCGTTGGGAAGTACGGGGTCACAGGAGCACATGATCACACCGTGTTCCACGACGCACCCGCCAGTCGTCGTGACCGTTGGCAAAACGACGACCGCCAATGTGACCCGCTTCGTTCCCTAAGTATCGGGAACTAGCCGGTGAGACCGCACATCAGCACGACCCGACCGGTATCTCAAGTACGCGCCCTTACATAGCCGGAGGGAGTTCGAGCGTCAGGTCTGCGCACTGACCCCACCCCATACCGGTCGTGAAGGTGTTTGCTGGCGTTCCGGGCGCGCCGAAACCTCCGACCACGTCGGGGACGAGTCCGTTGCAAAAGAGGTTCCGTCCGATGACGTTGTGGCCCACGTTGATATTTTCTGCTGGTGGCACCAATCCCGCTGGCTCGCCGGTATCGACAGTGATGTTGTTGAGAATCACGTTGCCACCGATCTTGTTGAAGATCACGCCGATCCAATCTGGGGTCACCCCCCACACGGTGAGATTGCCGCCGATCGTGTCGAGCTTGATCGGCCAGTTGTTGGCGGCACAGTCTGCGTTGTTGCAGTCAGGAGTGTGCTGGCCTCCTCCGTTCAGGAAGACGCTGCCGGTGACGCTGTCACCGACCAGCGAAACGAGGGTCGCACCCACGGCGATGATGTTCCCCTTGACGGTGATCGCAGAGTTTCCGGTCCCGTAGTCGCACGGATGTGACAGATTCGGGTCGGTCGCATCATTCTCACAGCCCAGAAGCAGGGTCGAGCCAGGAAAGGCCGTGATGTTTTGTTCGATGTTGATTGTCGATGAGCTTTGCGCGTCGAGGGTGGCACCCGAGGTGACGTACACGTTTCCGACCGTGATCGTCGTATTGGGCGCTACGTAGCATGCGCCCTTGACAATGATGCTCGCATAGGTCCCGCCCGCGATCTCATTCGGCACAGCAGCAGTGCCAGTGCACGTGTACGGCATCGGCCACCCGTGGCCGTTGCCCCAGTTGCCGGCGTTGCCGCCGTTGCCCCAGTTGCCGCCTGAGACGGATTGGTAGTCGGACCGCGAGCCCCCTGTCCCCGAAGGGGCTGCGGAGGCACTTGCCGCCGAGCCGACTATCACGATCCCGAACACCAGCGAGCCAGCCAGCACGGCCCGGAGACTTCTCCACTGATGAGCACCCATCAATCCACACCTTTCGCTCTGCGGTGCCGACCGCACCGCCTGCGGTGTTACTAACACCCGATGGTCAGCGGCGACAACCGGTGTTGCCGTGAGTGGTTGACCTAGCACGGAGAGTGTCGCTTTGTTTCGGTCCCTCGTACGCCTTGGGTGTCACCTAGGTGCCGGTAGGCCACGGTCGATAACCGCCGCTGACCCGGCGATCTGGGGCGGTCGAATCGGGTGGTGCTAACTGCGATATGGCGGTGGCGGAGTGATCTTGACGGCGCAAGAGGCAGCATTCGCCCTTATCCAGGCGACGTGGTCCTCAACCGCCTCCCGGCTGTCGAACGAGTCCACCGAGTTCGCCATCGTCTTGCCGGTATCACTGATCAGACGCCATACCCATCGGGTTGACGGGCCGTCCTTGTCGCCCCACGACCGGATGTCGAAATGCCCTGGTTCGTCAGCCATGACCGGCCCCTTTCGTCTCGACTCCAAGTATGGCAAGACGATTCGACCATGACTGAAATGCCGTGCCGCCGATTATCCACACGCCCGGATGTGCCGGTGCGAGGCGGTTCGCGAACTGCCAGCACCCGCTCCCTCGATAGTGCGCTCGCATCCGGTGATAGGAGACACCCGAGAGCATGACTGAGTAAGACATCGCCCCCCCTAGTCTGTTGGGAGCACGTCTGTCGACGTCTTGGTTCAGCTCGCTGGGATGAAGCACTGACGATCTGGAGACTCAAACTGGGAGGTTGCAAGATGACTGAGATTTTCGATCAGGGTCAAGATGAGGAACCCGAGCAGTCCAAATGGAACGTCTCAGAATGGCAGGGTAAGGCGCTCATCGACCGCGACGGTGAGAAGATCGGCAAGCTGCAGGATGTCTATGTCGATGTCGAAACTGATGAGCCCCAGTTCGGCACGGTCAAGGAGGGATTAATCGGTCGTCACTTGACGTTTGTGCCTCTGGGTGGCGTTCAAATCGGTCCCGATGCCCTCAAGGTCCAGGTGACCAAGGAGCGCGTCCGAACGGCACCCGACATCGAGATGCACGGTTCAGAGCTGTCCCAAGCGGACGAGTCCACGCTGTATCACCACTTCGAGATGAACTACACGCCAATTGACACGGAAAGCGGACGGCGACTCGCCCGGCGATAATCCTCGGGCGACCAGTCGGGTGTCACCCGCCCGGTGTTGGGTCACGTCCAGACTCGTGGTGTAACGACGACCACCACATAGATCTTCGGTTGTTGTTCTAACTGACGTCGGCGAGTTCTGCCAGAGCCACCTCCTCTGTTGTCCCTTCCATTACCCGGAGCCGGGCCTTGGCCAGAGACTCGATGCCCATGTAGCGACGGGCGACAGCCCATTCGTCGTGCTGTTCGGCCAGCACCGCCCCGACCAGTCGGATGACCGCTGTCCGGTTGGGGAAGATCCCGACGACATCGGTGCGCCGGCGGATCTCCTTGTTGAGCCACTCCTGGGGGTTGTTGGACCAGGTCTGTCGCCAGTGCTCCTTCGGGAACGAGGCGAAGGCCAAGATGTCGGCTTCCGCCTCCACCAGCATGGAGGTGGCGTCGGGGAAGCGATCGGTGAGCTGCTCGACCACCCGGGCGTGTTGGGCATGGACCTGTTCGGCGTCGGGCTGCTCGAAGATGGACCGGATGAGGGCGCCCACCATGGACTGGGCGGTCTTTGGCACCTTGGTGTGCACGTTTCTGACGAAGTGGACCCGACACCTTTGCCAGGCTGCTCCGGGCAGCACCGAGGCGATGGCATCCACCAGGCCCTGGTGGGCGTCGGAGACGACCAGGGCCACCCCCGACAGCCCCCGAGCCACCAGGCCCCGCAGGAAGGCCGTCCACCCGGCGCCGTCCTCGGTGGTGATGAGGTCGACTCCCAGGATCTCCCTATGCCCGTCGGCGTTGACCCCGGTGGCCACGATGACGGCCACGTTCACGATCCGGCCTCCTTCTCTGACCTTCTGGGTCAGGGCGTCCACCCAGATATAGGTGTAGGGGCCGGCGTCGAGGGGCCGGTTGCGGAAAGGCCGCCACCGTCTCGTCCAGGGACTTGGCCAGTTCGGAGGCCTGGGACTTGGAGATGTCGGTGATCCCCATCGACTTGACCACGTCGTCGACCCGACGGGTGGAGACCCCTTCCACGTAGCACTGGGACACCACGGCCACCAGAGCCCGTTCGGCCCGGCGTCGGGGCTCGATGAGCCAGTCCGGGAAGTAGGACCCGCTTCGCAGCTTGGGGATGGCCAGGTCGATCGTGCCTGTCCTCGTGTCCCAGCGTCGGGATCGGTAGCCGGTCCTCGAGTTCACCCGCTCGGGGGTGACCTCCCCGTACTCGGCCTTGCAGAGACCACTGGCCTCGGCTGACATCAGGGCTTCGGCGAAGCTCTGGACCATCGATCGGACCAGGTCAGGGTCGGCCTCGGCCAGATACTTGCGCAGCAACTCGGCAGCGCCCATCGTGTTGGTGACTTCCACCGCATCTTCTCCTTCGTGTTCTTTGGACGGAACTTGAAGATTGATGCGGTGGTCGTCGCGTCAGGGGGATGGTCAGCTCAAGGTGAGCTCACCGGGTCCCGAGGCGTACACCACGTTTGTGGACGTGAACGGACCATTCGTACTAATTCCTCCAGGTCAGAGACCACTTGTCCCTGGTTGGAGTAGCGTCCCATTAACTCCACTCAAGGGCCAGGTCAGAGGCCTGGAGTGGAATCCCGGCAGGCCCTTGAGCGCTGCGGCGCCAACGTAGGTTCGCGGTTTCGAAGGCGGCCGACCTCGTTGAGAAACGCCAGTTGACGGGCGCAACGTCGAAAATGTTGCCAGGGTCGATGGAGGAACCTGAGCGAGTGGGACTCAATGGGACTCAGTTGGAAACGTGGTTGGCAACATCGGACGCAGCGGAGCCTTCCCTTAGTGGCTCCATTGCCCAGGAGCATCGTATTGCCGGCGAGGCGCGTTGGCCATGAAGTGCAATCATGAACAAGGCTCTCATGTGGCAGTTCCCACCAGCTCAGCCAGTAGCCTTTTGACTCTCCGGTCGATCTCCTCCACGATCGGACGGACCTCTTCGGCCGGTCTGCCTGCAGGATCGTCCAGTTCCCATTCCAAATATTGCTTGCCGGGGTAGATCGGACAGCTGTCGCCACAGCCCATGGTCACGATGACGTCGGCCATCTTAGCTGTATCGCCAGTGAGTGGCTTTGGGAACTCGGTCGACGGGTCAAGGCCACGCTCCTTCAGAATGGCCACAACCGACGGGTTGAGTTGATCACCCGGCTCGGACCCGGCCGATTCGACGCGCACTCTGCCCTTGGCGTGGTGGTCGAGTAGGACTCGTGCCGCCAGACTCCGCCCGGCGTTGTGGACGCACAGGAACAGTACGGTCGGCGTCTTGGTCATACCGGTCCTCCGATCGTCGATGGGCTCGTGACGTGGTGAGGAACAACGACGTCTGCGGCCTCGGCTCTGGTGATGCCGGGGTAGAGCGCCGCGATCGCCGCCAATGCCACACCACCTCCGACGATTTGAGCGGCGACAAAGCTGGGAACCGACGAGGGGGCGATCCCGGCAAACGAGTTGGAGAACATCCGGCCAACGGTGATAGCTGGATTGGCGAAGCTGGTCGAGCTGGTGAAGAAGTACGCAGCACCGATGTAGGCGGCAACTGCCGCGGGTGTATTCCGCGACCGTCCACTTCGTGCCAGGGCGAAGACGACCAGAATGAGGCCGACTGTCGCCACCACTTCGGACATGAAGTGTGCCGGTGTCGCCCGGTAGTGGGTGGAGAGGCTTAGGGCGGACTTCGAGAACATGAGGTTGGCGATCACGGCCCCACCGATGCAGCCGATGACCTGTGCCGGCAGGTAGGCCAAGGCTGTTCGCCAGCTCATGCCTCCGAACGCCGCGTCCACGAACGACACTATCGGATTGAAGTGACCACCCGACACGGGTCCGAACATCAGGATGATGGCGTACAGACCCCCTGCCGTCGCCGCCGCGTTCTCCAAAAGTTCGAGGCCCACATTCCCCGGTGAGAGCTGCTCAGCAGCGATGCCGGAGCCGACGACTACGGCGGCGAGGAACGCGCTCCCAAGCAGCTCGGCCAACAAGCACCTCCAGAGGGAAGCTGGCATCAAGGATTCCTCAGCAGCACAGCGAGCCGGTTCGGCCCGGGGCGGCCTCCGACTCGGCTCGGGGAACGCAACATGAGCCGTCTCCGGCGATGTCGGTACCGGGAGCGTCGGCGAGCACGGTGTAGACCTCCCACGGCGTGCCACTGGGGTCTTCCACCCACACCTTGTCCTGGACGGCGAGGCAACACGTGGTCTGATCCTGCACTTCGACGGCAAGCCCTTGGGCGCTCAGCCGGCCAGACGCCCGGCTCACCTCGACTGGTGTTTCGACCTCCACCCCCAAGTGGTTCAGAGCACCCTCGGCGCCGTATCCTCGGGCGTCGGCGCTCTCCATGAGGACCAACTTCAAAGGTGGGTCGGCGATGGCAAAGTTGGCATAACCGGGATGACGTTTGGCCGGTTGAGTCCCGAATAGTTTCGAGTAGAACGCCACGGCCGAGTCGATGTCGGCGACGTTGAGGGCCAGCTGGACTCTGGACATGGGCAACCTCCAATAGATTCACAAGTGTGGATGCATCGAGTATGATCTATTCATTCACGTTCGTCAATGTGAGAGGTGAGGGATGGCGACGAGATCAGCGGCGACCAAGGTTCGGCCGGCTGAGCCGTGCTGTCCCTCAGTGCTATCCGCACCACTGGATGCGGAGGAAGCAGCTGAGCTGGCGTCGGGATTCACCGCCTTGGCCGATCCCGTTCGACTCCGGGTGTTGAGCATGTTGGCCGACGCCGTCGATGGCGAAATCTGTGTCTGTGACTTCGTCACTCCTCTGGGCAAGTCCCAACCGAACGTCTCCCATCACCTGAAGATCCTGAGTGAAGTGGGGCTGGTGAGGGGAGAACGTCGTGGAAAGTGGGTGTGGTACTCCCTCAACCGTGACCGGCTCGCAGAGCTTCGTGCCGCCATCGACGGCTGATTCCTGCGGCGGCCTGAGGTCGGCATGACCCAGTCCTCCGAGGCACGGGTTCCGCTGGGCCTAGTCATTCGGGAGTGGGGTCGTATTGGCATCATCGGCTTAGGTGGTCCGCCCGCGCACATCGTCCTATTCCGCACGCTTTGCGTCGAGAAACGCGAGTGGATGACCTCGCACGAGTTCGAGGATGGGGTCGCGACCACGAATCTCCTGCCCGGTCCCGCCTCGACCCAGCTCGCCATCTACTGCGCCTGGCGTCTGCGGGGCTCCCTGGGAGCAATCATTGGGGGCCTCTGTTTCATTCTTCCGGGCTTGACGATGATCCTGGCTCTCTCTGCGCTCTTTCTTTCCGCTCACCCGCCTCTCTGGGTTCTCGGTGCCGCCGCCGGTGCCGGTGCGGCCGTTCCAGCAGTAGCACTCCATGCGGCTCTGGGCCTGGTTCCGGCCGGCTGGGGGCGAGCGGGAACGGAGCGACCAGCGAAGGTCCGCTGGGCCGTCTACCTCCTGGCCGGAGGTGTTTCGGCGGCCACTATCGGACCGTTCCTCGTTGTGGTGCTCATCCTTTGTGGAGCCGCCGAGATCGCCATCCGAGCCCGGGGGAATGGGTCGCCAAGGCGAGCGATGCCGGGACTGGTTCCGTTGACGGCCCTCCCAGTGGTGACGGGGGGTCTGGCCGCTCTCTCCTGGGTGGCCCTGAAGGTCGGTGCACTCTCCTATGGAGGTGGATTCGTCATCATCCCGCTCATGCAGCACGACGCCGTGGTCACTTACCACTGGATGACCGGCGCACAGTTTCTGAACGCGGTCGCGTTGGGTCAGATCACGCCCGGTCCCGTGGTCCAAACCGTGGCCGTTGTCGGTTATGCAGCCAGCGGCTTTTGGGGTGGTTTGCTGGCCGCGGCCATTGCTTTTGCCCCTTCGTTTGCCTTCATCATTGCGGGAGCAACCCACTTCGATCGACTCCGCTCAGATGCCCGGGTCCAAGCGTTCTTCGTGGGGGCAGGTTCGGCCGTCATCGGAGCCATTGCAGGATCTGCAATCCCACTCGGGTTGGAACTGGCCCACGTTTGGCAACTTGGGGTCTTGATGTTGGTGGCCATTTGGCTCCTGGTCCTGCGTCGGGGAGTCGTGCCCGTCCTGCTCATGGCTGGGGCTATTGGTGTGCTGACTGTCTTGGCGGGTGCTCCGTCGTAGCTCGAATGCCCTAGTCGCCCTAGGTAGCGGACACAGGGAGTCTCCCGCTTCAACGCTTCGCAAAGAGAGCGATTACGACGATGGCATCTCGAAGACCTGCACTGGCTCGGCTGAATGCCGAGCCTGTGACGATCCTCGTCCGTGGTTCTACTCCCCGTGGGCTTCTTCTGTCCGTCGATCAATCGCGGTCATTCCTTGAGCAACGCCGTCGAGTGCCTGAACGCAACCACTCCTGCCCCCGACCACTAAGTGGGGTGGGGGAGGAGGGTAGCCCTCGGATTTGCTTGCGCCCAATTAGCCTTGTCGCCTTCACGGCGCCACAGACTCGCGCTTTTGGGATGGGGTCAGGTTCAGCCGTCATGCTGCCGTAAGGAATCCCGCCGAATGATGGGAGGGTGAGCTTAGACAGCCGAATAGCGGCGTACCGCAACGACGCCGTGGATGCCGGCTGGTCACGGGCCGCGCTGGCATGACCGGACGGGCAACGATGGTCGAGCATTCATCCGGAGTGCATCGCCGCGGCAGGTCCGCCGCCGGCTGGGGCTGGCGATCGGTGCGATGCTCACCGTACTGGTGATCTGGGCGGCCGTTTCTCTTGTAGGAGCACTGATCAATCCCGCCCTTGGCTCCTCGACGAGTTCGCGTTTCGCCGAATGGGCCAGGGGCCACGGGGCGGGAGGCGCTGTCAATTGGGTGGAATCGGAGTGGTACAACCACCATCCACCGGCGCTACTCGAAGCTGACCATTATCGGTGTCATCATCGCCTGCATGGTTTGGCCGATCGTGACCCGGATCTCGTCCGGCGCCCCGCTGGCTTTTCTTCAGGATGGCCGTCGGGGTCACCATTGTGCTGTTGATGCCCGATGTCTATATCTTGGCGCAGGGACAACCTGCTAAGGCGGTCGGAGTCCTGATGGCCATGCACTTGATCATCGCGGTCGTGACATACAACTCTTTGGTTCGCTTGGCGCCGATGCGTCCGCGACTGAGCCACGCGCCGGTCGCTGACTGAGCCATGGGTCCATTGCCCGTGACGATTCCGACGTTCCTCAGTGTCGATCGGACTGCCCTTGTTGCACAAATTGATCGGGAGCTGCTGACGCGGCGTCGAACGTGGGCCGGGTCGTCGGGAGGGAACCCCCTTTCCTTAGGCACTTCTTATCGAGTCTGGCGACTCCTTAATGTGCCCGTAAGGTGCCGCTGTTCGAATGGGACTCATGATGCACCGTCGCGAACGTCCCCACTTCGACGTGGCACTTCTTTGCCCGTCGGTTGAGTATCGGCAACCAGTGCAGATTGCGGGAGCCATTCGCGTACAACCGGAAGTTCACAGGCCGCGCACAGCTGGAATAAAGCGGGATCTCCAAACCGAGGATTGAACTGGTCGGAGGGACCATCCCCGAGCCTCCGGGAGCGCTCCCCTCGTCGCACCGAGAAAGGGCATGTATGGACAACAAATTCGTTGCCTCCGATCACGACCGTCGCTCGGGCCGTCGGGCGCGCCACCGAGCCCAGGCCCGGCTGCGCCGAGTGACCGTGGCCATTGGTGTCGGTGCCACCGCTGGAGCAGTGGGCCTGGGCGTCCTCGTGGCGTCGGACACGGCGGCCCGTTCGGCGGAGACCACCACCACGTCGGGGTCGCCGTCCGCGACACCGAGTTCGACGACGACCTCGACCAGCTCGGGCACTTCCTCCTCGGGATCGAGCGCCAGGTCCCAGGCCTCGATCCCAACGACCACGCCGAGCACGACCACGACTGCGCCGACCACGGTATCTGGTCAGTCTTCACCGGTGCCGTGATCAGGAAGGAGCGGCGGAGGGAATGTCGGCCGCAGACGAGCCCAACGGGCGGGGGTGTCCGCGAATTCCGTGCCATCGGCACCAGCGCGTCGGTGGTGGTCGCCCAGCCTGAGCTGGCTGACTTGGCACAGGCACTCCTGGCTGAGGACCTCTACGAGGTGGATGCCGCATACAGTCGCTTCCGGTCGGATTCGGAGCTGAGAAGACTAGAGGACACCAGTGGGGGCCACCCGGTGCGGGTCAGTTCCACGCTGTACGAAGCTCTCGCCGTGGCCCGCGCCGTGGCCGTAAAGACTGTGGGCATCGTGGACCCAACCATCGGGTCCGCCCTGATCGAGCTCGGCTACGACCGCGACTTCAACCAGCTCGATCCGCTGGCCGACCTCCCGATCATCCCGCCTAGCCCGGCCCCCGGTTGGTGGCGGATTGTGCTTGACCCGGACCGTCGCACCGTCATGATCCCGGTCGGCGTCCACGTCGATCTGGGTTCGTCGGGCAAGGCGTTCGCGGCCGACAAGGCCGCCCAGCACCTCGCCTCCGAGCTCGAGTGTGGCGTGCTGGTCAACCTGGGAGGCGATGTCTCCGTGTCCGGACCTGCTCCTATCGGGGGATGGCCGATCGGCATCGCCACCTCATGCACCACCCCGACCGATGCAGTCGACCAGGTGGTCACCATCGTCGGGGGCGGTTTGGCCACATCGGGCACCACCTCCCGGTCCTGGTCGCGGGGCGGCCGACGGGTCCACCACATCGTCGACCCATGGACCGGGGACGCAGCACCATCGATCTGGTCCCTGGTCTCCGCCACCGGCCCCTCCTGTGTGGAGGCCAACGCCTGGAGCACTGCCGCCGTGGTTTGGGGCGAAGATGCCCCCGATAACCTCGAAGCGGAAGGTGTGTCCGCCCGGCTGGTCCGAGACGACGGATCGGTCCTCCGAGTAGGTGGTTGGCCTGACAGCGATTTGCATGGGCACGGAGCCACACCCGAGTTGAGAGGGCCCTGATGCTCGCCACGTCCTCCACCATCTTGTGGTATACGACCCGGGCCACTGGCATCGTAGCCCTGGTCCTGCTCACCCTAACCATGGCGTTCGGCATTCTGACAGCTGGGCGGACGAAGTCCCGCTCCTGGCCTGCCTTCGCGCAGGCCGAGTTGCACAAGCGAGTGTCCGTACTGGCTGTCGTCTTCCTCGCGTTCCACGTTCTGACTGCGGTACTCGACACCTATGTCGATGTGGGATGGACCTCGATCGTTGTTCCGTTCACTTCGTCCTACCGACCCCAGTGGACCGGGCTCGGTACGGTGGCGGTAGACCTGATGCTGGCCGTGCTCATCTCGAGTGCGCTTCGGCAACGCATCGGACCACGCACATGGCGTGGTATCCACTGGGTGGCTTACGTCAGCTGGCCCGTAGCGATTGCCCACTCCCTGGGCGAGGGGACCGACGCGGCCAAACTGTGGATGGATGTTCTGGTCGCCCTATGCATCCTCACGGTGGCTGGCCCCCTGGCCTGGCGGATCGCCGACCATCGACGGTCCCGAGAGCACCAGGCAAGGGTGGGGGCAAGCACCCGCGCCGTGATCGGGACCGTGAGGCGCCAACCGCCCTCGGCGTCCTCGATGACTGGTGCGCTGCGTGTCCGGGGCACCGCATTCCCGCCCGGTCCCACCCGGCGTGCCCCCAGCGACGTACCTGACCGGACCCGCCTACTGGAGAAGGACCCATCATGACGATGACCGACGTAGTCACGGATCGACTGCTGCGCCACCCGCCGGGGTCCGGCGCCCGACCCCGGCTTGCGGAACACATCGCCATCCACGGTCCGTTGCGCGTACCCCTGCGCCACGATCCGCGCTGGTCCGATCAGATTCTGCAGGAGATGGCACGATCCGGTCTACTCGGGCGGGGTGGCGCTGGTTTCCCCACCGCCACAAAGTGGGATGCCTTCAGCAGGCGCTCGCGGCGGCCGCTCCTGGCGGTCAACGCCATGGAGGGTGAGCCGGCCAGTGCCAAAGATCAAGTCCTCTGTTCCTACGCTCCCCACCTGGTGCTCGACGGGGCTGCAGTAGCCGCGGCCGTGATCGGTTCCTCGGACGTTGTTGTCTGCATCCCCGACGACCGGGACGCGACGGCGCACATCATCCAGGCCGCGATCGACGAGCGAGTGGCTGACGGACAGTCGTGCCCTCGCTACTCGGTCACTCGTCCACCCGCCAAGTACGTCAGCGGCGAGGAGTCGGCCCTCGTCAGCTGGTTGGCCGGCCGGCCGCCACTCCCCGTGATGCGATTGGACAAGTCGGTCCCGCTCTGGGCCAACCGACGGCCCACCCTGGTCCAGAATGTCGAGACCCTGTCGCAGGCCGCGCTCATTGCCCGCCATGGGGCGGCCTGGTTCCGAAAGGTCGGGGTGACCGACGCCCCGGGGACGACACTCGTCACGGTCACCGGGGCCGTCCGGGCAGGCGGGGTGATCGAGGTCGCCATGGGCACACCCGTACTGGACGTCCTGGTCCGGGCCGGCGTCGAAACGCAGCTGGGCGGGGTGCTCATCGGTGGGTACGGCGGTTCGTGGCTCCATCCTGTACAACTGAGCACTCCGTATGCCCCTGGGCCGTTGGCCGCCGTGGGGGCGACCCCCGGCGTCGGGATCATCGTGGCCGTGCCGTCGAGCTCGTGCGGTGTGGCCGAGACAGCCCGGATCGTCCGCTACATGGCCGGCCAGAGTGCAGGACAGTGCGGACCCTGCGTCTTCGGACTCCCGGCCATCGCCGACGACCTCGAACTGCTTTGGCGCGGACGAGCCGACCAAGAACTGCTCGTCCGACTGGCCCGGCGTCTCCAGTGGGTGGAAGGTAGGGGGGCGTGCCGCCACCCTGATGGCGTGGGGTGCCTGGTCCGGAGTGCACTGACGGTGTTCAGCGAGGACGTCCACGCCCACGCTGGGGGACGGCCATGTGTAGGGCATGCAGCAGCCACGGTGATGAGCTTCCCTGCGACAACCGAACCGTGGGGCAGGTTGTGAGCACCGCGACCCGGGTGGCCATCAGGGTCCGCGTCGACCCGGTGGCCTGCGACGCCTACGGCTACTGTGCTGAATTACTCCCTGAGCGGATCACCCTCGACGAGTGGGGCTATCCGGTGGTGGACGGGACGCCAGTGTCGATCGAGCTGGCACAGCTGGCCGCCCGGGCCGCGACCGAGTGCCCTCGTCGTGCCGTCCTATTGGAAAGAGTGGTCACCTGAGGTGATCGGCCATGCAGGTCTTGGCTGACTCGCGGTCGAATTCGTTTCGTGCGCGATCCGTGCGCGTCGAGCGGTGGATAGCGGCCTGGAGTTCGATGGTAACGGCTTTCACTCAGCGAGGGTTATCTGGGGTGTGGCCACTGGAGCCGACGGAATGGAGCAAAGCCCGCTCGCTCCGGCATAGCTCCTGGTAGCGACCGGCCTCCCCAACGGACAGGCCGGTCCGATAACGCAAGTTGACAAGAATGTCCAGCTGCCCTCTAACGGCGTCGATCTCTGTGTCTCGATCCAGTGGGCAGAAGGTCGGTTCTGTGCCAGACATATTGGTCTCTACTCTCTCGGCATGGCCGCGTTATAGGCCACTATCGGTGATCCCGCGATTGACGAGCTCTCGCCAGAAGTGGAGGAACGGATGAGGTGGTGTCGAGCCTCGCTCGTGACGTACCTGCGCTTGCAAGCGCTCCGCCAGACACTCTGGTCTTCGTGCGTCGGGAAATGAGAAGCCCGAGAGCGTTGAGTGCCAGCATGGCGATCAAGACAATGACAATGAGGAGCAACATCGGGAACCCAGCAGTCGCCCGAGGTTTCGCCGGCATGGGGTCCGGGGGGAACGTGATCATGTCGACAACTGAGTGATGGAGAGGTCCACTCGTGAGTGATAGGTCCGCTTGCCAAGGTCCGCGAGGGAGGTCCGAGCCGAGCAGCACGGTGACTGGTTCCGAGACACCGGGCGCAATGACGGTACCCAATGTTGCTGCGAAGGGTCCGGCTTGAAGCCCGTCCGGTCCATTTGAGAGCGACAGATTGCCGCTCATGTCGAGTGTGCTCTGACCGCTGTTGTGGATCCTTGCGACGACGAACCGTGCACCGGCTGTCGAGCGCTCAGCGGCGAGCCGCCCGATGGTGAAACCGGACGACGGCCCGCTGCCGGGGCCGATTGAGAGGTACATCCGGACGCCGACTCGGCTCACCAGCGTAACGCCGCCTCCGGCCACTGGGGTTGCAGACACTTGGGCCCAGACGACTCCGTAGCGCTCGCCAGCTGAAGCGCTACCGGGCACGCTGATCGTGAGCGTGTCGAATGCCTCAGCACCCGGCGTTAGGCGGATCAGATCGGTACTCACCGATGTCCAATCCGACAGCTCATTACCGTCATGGCTGGGAGCGAAGGCAAAGCGACCCCGAACGATGCTTGCAGCGGCTGGATACACCGAAACATCGATGATCGAGTGGGTCGTGTTGTCGATCTCGAGACTGCGAGTAAGGCTGGTCCCTGGGGCCAGTCGGTAGACGATGTACGAACCTATGGGGTCGTTGGAGGATGCACCCGCGAGAGGCCGGCGGTGTGAATGCGGTCGAGATTGCCGACGCCGTCCACGTCGTGGTGCCTCCTCGCTGGTCGGTGACAGTGACGACCCCGAGTGAGCCGCTGATCACGCTCGACGTGGTGGAAGCCAACTGCGATCCGAGGGAGACGCCAGCGGTCGGCGCACTGATCGACAGTGCGCCCGCGCTCAGCGTGAACGTAGCTGGGGTCGCGGCACCAACTGGCACAGCGGTCAGGATGGTGGCCGCAGCCAAAAGGACGCCTGAACTAGCGACGAAAACTGAATTGCGGATCATTGTGCCCCCGTTCCGATGCAAGAGCGGGACCGGACGTCCCACTCGCTTCGTCGGCCTCGGATGCCCCTCGGTCGGCTGTTGGGTACTATACCAGACAAAGTTATCATGGTTTGAAATACACGTGTTGGGTCTCACTAATTATGTACCGGGTATACTTTGTCGCTATACTGAGCTCGACCAAAGGGGAGGCCGACCGATACCTTGCGCACCGTTCCAGATTTTCGGCTGCTCACAAACCACGGAAACGCGTTGCTTCTGATGGCCCGTGATCCGCGCATTCGTATCCGAGACATCGCCGACTTGCTGGAGATCACAGAGCGCGCAGCCCAGCGCATTGTCGCTGACCTCGCCAGTACGGGGTATATCGATCGTGAGAGGGAGGGGCGTCGCAACGTCTACCACGTGCGAACCCACCTGCCCCTCAGACTGCCCTTTCAACGCGACCTCGACATCAAATCGTTGCTCGCGATACTGGAGACGGCAGGTGAATCAGACGCTACGCCGTCGTCTGTGGGCTGACATAATTGCAGTTTCGGTCCGACAGCTGAGCCCAGCTGTCAGTGTTCAGCCGTTGCTGACACCTGTCAGGAATCAGTTCAGGTCTCGGCGTCGGATGCCGATCTATGCCGTAGAGCCCAATTTGGGCTGATTTCGATGTTCGATGTTCGGAGTGTCGATGGACAAGCCCTCTGGTGAGTCATCGGGCGCCGAAACGTACCTGCGCAGGGGTTCGAAACGTCATCGTGTGTGGGTAGTACTGGCCGCACTGTTGGTGGTCGGCGGCATGGCGGGTTCGGTCGTCGCCGCGAATTCAATAGCGAGTGGAAACGGAGCAAAGTCACATCAAGATTTCATCTCATCCTCCGCCGACATTACGTCGACACTTCAACTTGGAATCCAGCACGAACAAGACCTGATCGTGAGTGCCAGCGGTTTCATCGCTGGGAATCCTAAGGCATCCAACCTCCAGTTCGGTATTTGGGCCCGCTCGGTGAGTTTGCTGGTCCGGTACCCCGAGGTTGTGGGCATCGGGCACTCCGTGATCGTCCCGGCTGCAAATCTGCCCGCCTTCGCCGCACAAGCCGTGCTCGATCCAGCGGGTCGTTTGGCTGCGAACGGCTCCTTTCAAGTGGAGCCGCCAGGCAATCGTCCGTACTACTGCCTCGCCACAGCCGAGGTCAACAGGAACGCACAGTCGGCATTTTCCGCTGGTACCGATTACTGTGCCACCGGTCCTGTGGGGTCCGCATCACTGTCTGCACGAGACTCGGGCATAGGTGCATACCTTCCCATTGAGTCTCCGACAACCACACTGCTGTCCATCCTTACGCCGGTGTACCAGGGAGGGGTGGTGCCCAGTACCGTGGCGGAGCGCCGCCGTGCATTCCTTGGTTGGGTCGGGATGGCGGTCATGCCGCAGGTGGTGATCAACCGGGCGCTACGGGGCCATCCGAATACCGCAGTGACGTTGCATTACCACTCGGGATCATCGAACGTGGTGTTTCGAGCCGGAAGAGCTCCGCACGGCGCGGCGTCGGCGACAGTCAGCTTTTACAACGGCTGGACCGTTTCCACTTTCGGCGCCGTAGGTTCGAGCGCCGTGGTTGACAACAATGACGCGCTGGCCCTGTTGGCTGCGGATGTCCTGGTGAGCTTTCTCCTCGGCCTGTTGCTCGTCGTTTTGGGCACCGGGCGGGCCCGGGCTCGTCGAGTAATCGGAGAACAAACCGGCGAGTTGCGCTATCAGGCGCTGCACGACTCTCTGACGGGGCTACCTAACAGGGCATTGATCATGGATCGTATCGAGCGGCTCTTGGCTCGCGGCCGTCGACAGGAGACCACCGGCGCGGCCCTGTATGTCGATCTCGACGAATTCAAGAGCGTCAATGACTCGTTAGGCCACCCGGCTGGAGACCGACTGTTGGTGGCGGTCGCAGCTCGCCTCCAGAGCACGCTGCGCGATGCCGACACCATCGGCCGGATGGGTGGCGATGAATTCGTTGTGCTGCTCGACGGCGCATGTCCCGATGCTGATCCGGAGCTTGTCGCACATCGGCTCCTGGAAGTCATGCATCGACCGTTCGAATTGGAGGGTGCCACGAGGCCATTGACCATCAACGCCAGCATCGGTATTGCCATCGGGGACCGACTCGATCCGGGGGACCTGCTGCGGGACGCAGACGTGGCCCTTTACCAAGCCAAGGCCGCGGGCAAGAACCGCTATGAGATCTTCGACCCTGACATGCAGACCGGGATACAACATCACATGGAGCTCGAGTTTGATCTGCGTTCTGCGCTGGAAGCAGGCCAGTTCCGTCTCGTCTTCCAGCCGATCTATAGGCTCGACGACCTCACCCTCCAGGGAGTGGAGGCACTACTGCGTTGGGATCATCCCGTCCGGGGGATCGTCGGCCCCGACGAGTTCATTCCGGTTCTAGAACGAACCGGCCAGATCAGAGAGGTGGGTCGCTGGGTATTGGGTCAAGCCTGTCAGCAAATGGCGAACTGGCACTCGCAGGGTGACAGCCTGAGCATCTCAGTTAACGTCTCTGGCCGACAGGTGGATGACGACGACATTATTGACCACATCACGGACGCGCTGGCTATAAGTGGTCTTGCCCCTACCTCGCTCACCATCGAGGTCACCGAGACCGCAGTCATGCGCAATGTCGCCGAGACCGCCCGACGGCTCCAAGCCATTCACGATCTTGGCGTCAGGATCGCCATCGACGATTTCGGTACCGGCTATTCCTCTCTTGCCTATCTCCAACAGCTCCCCGTCGACTGTCTCAAGATCGACCGTTCCTTCACCAACGCGATAACAGCTTCCCCGGATTCCAAGGGGCTGATTGGTACATTCGTCCAACTCGGCAAGGATCTTGGTCTGATGACTCTCGCCGAAGGAGTCGAAACGACCCAACAATTGGACCAACTGCGAGCCGAGCATGTCGATCAAGTTCAGGGATTCCTACTCGCCAAACCCCTCGGACCTCTGAACCTCGAAATCCAGATTCTAGGACCCACCCGCCCAATCGCCGGAAGCACCACGCCGGCAAGCGGAAACTAGGATCCTTCGTCACGATCACCGGTTCGGTCATGTTGCTGGTGGTGCTGGTGAAGCGCGAGCGCCTCCGACTGAAAAGCTGCCGCCAACTGTGACGCCAGCAGCTTCTTGCCCCTAAAGGCGTCTTGTCGTGCGTACCACCAGAAGTTTCCCCCGACGTAATACGGAAGTCCCGGATTGAGGCCGTAGGCCCACGACATCACCCGTTCGGCGGAAGCGAGCGTTCTTTTGGTGGCAGGGTGAGGCAGCCCGGTCTCCCCGAAGCCGAGGAGGGCATTGGGGTACAGGTCATGAAGCTGCTCCATCTCAGTCGCCACCTGGGCGTTGGTGGGGTAAGTGTTCCGGCACTGGGTCGGGTAGTAGCTCTCGAAGACATAGGCGAGGCCATCACGCACCGAGGCGGAGACGTATTGCTCGGAATACTGGACAGGAGTGAGCTCGGAAACCCCGTCGCCGCAGTTGCCTGGGGCAAACTCGTTGGCGTACAGGGTAAGTGCGGCGGTCGCGCCTTGGGCAGCGACATCGGTATAAGCCTCGGTGAGCTTTGCTGACCCATCACTGTAGGGACCTGTCCAGCCCCCGTTGACTTCGTTGCCAATCTCCCAGATATTGACGGCTGAGCCGAGAGTCGATAGGTAGGATTCGACGCGGGCCTGGAACTCGCTCGTTGTGATGTGTGTGACGTCGCTGGAGTCAAGCAGTTCGCCCATCACGTTGCTCACCGAGCTCACGTCGGAAACCGCACCTCGGTAGTAGCTTGCTGGTTCCGAAACGTTGAAGTAGACACGAGTCGTTGGCCGGTCGGGGAGTGTGCTCTCTGCCGACACGATGGTGCTGGTCTGTCCGATGTTGTCAATGGTGACGCCGTAGAGAGGATCACCTGACCTTTGGGCCGACGCCACGATGGGCGAAGGCGTTAGGACCAGCAACGAGGTGAGGGCAGCCAGGACGATCAGGCACCGGCCGATCCTAAACCTACGCATCGGTCGTCACGCCACCGTCGGCGAGTTCAGAGAGAACGGCGGCTTGGATCGCCGGGTCCAGGAATAGCACTGTCACGGAGAGCGATCGCAAGCGAATGGCCGCGTCGGTAACGGCGGAGACGACGACGGGAGACCGCCCAGCGTCGAGCCAAGCCGGGTGGATGTACGACGAGCGGGTGACCGCAACCGTGTCGCCGAGCAATGCGGCCGCCGCTCCGGCGGCCAAGAGTTCCTTCGGCACGTGAGGGTCGCTCGTCGAGGACTCGGCTCCAGCGAGCACCGCCACCGCCGCTACAGTAGCGCCCCAGGTTCGGAACACCTTCGCCGTCGCTGGCGCGCCCGTGTGCGCGTGCAAGTACGCATTGACGGTAGCGCTCGTTACTAGGTGTGTGGGGTGCTCGCCGGCGGTAGAGAAGAGTGGCAATTCATCGCTGCTCTCCGTGGCCAAGAGTGCGCTGACGACTCGAGAAGCTGCTCGGTCGGTGACGGTCACCTTATGGGCAAGGTGCTCCTTTCCGACGAAGTCGAAGGTGATCGTCGGTCCGTGGACGGCAACCTGGTTGCGTCGCAGGGTGGTCAATCCGTACGTGTCGTTGTCGCGGGCGTAGCGCTCATTGCCCACCCGCAGCAGACCACGGTCCAGGAGCCGGACAACTGCAGCTGTCACCGTGCGGAAGGCCCGCACATCGTGGTTTCCCCGGGTCAAGTCATCGAGGACGGTCTTACGCAATGCCGGGAGTGCCGCGGCGAAGACCAGCATCTGCTTGAACTTCCGATCCGTGGCCAGGGCAACTGCTTCTGGGGAGTACCGGTACTGCGTGCGACCACGTCCGTCGACTCCGGTCGCCTGCACTGACGCAGAGGCATCTGGTGTCGCCCAGACGTCCGTCCACGCCGGCGGAATCGCCAAGCGTCGGAGTCGACCGAGGACGGCCGGGTCGATCACCGATGCTCCCGCATCGTCGACCCACTCGTCCGGTCGTGCTTTCACTCGGTGGACGCCAAGCGGTCGAAGAGCCCTTGGGACTGAGTTCACGTCAGGTCGGCGAGGGTGAAGCGACCGCTGTCCTCGGCCGGTTGATTTGCGAAAAGTTCACGGTGAAGCTCATCGAAGGGGGAACGCTGCGGTAAGGGCAAAGCATTTGTCCGCCCGGACCGACCCATGGCCGAGGTTACATCGCATCGGGTAGCACGGCCGCAGTGGGTGGGGTGGCCCCATAACCAGGTACTGTCGGCCACCGGAGAGACCACTCTGCACTCGGCGATCCACTGGTCGATTTCTCACTCGGGCCCCTCTCACGGGGGTATCTACGGAGAAACCGTCCGATAGGAAACGCCAGCTACGCGTGCAGCAGCGCGAACGGCGGGACCGTCGTCTCCCTCCCAGACACACTGGGAAGCATCGAGGTGTGCGGCGGCGGCGACTGCCTCGGCTCCCAGTGTCGAAAGTCGTGTACCGTCCAAACTCCGCCATCCGGTAATTGCTCAAGGAGTCAAGAGGACTCGGCTACTGCCCCTTCGCATCCCCGCAGTGCCCTTGCTGCACCTTGGACAGGCATCGCCTGAAATGCGAACCACAACGTGGGTTCAACGGAGGCAGACGGTGCGTGACCTCAGCGGGCCAGGATGGTGACGGCGGCGATGCCGGGGGCCCCATAGACCTGGGCGTAGCCGACGCTCGGGTGGTTTTGGACCTGGCGGTCGCCGGCCTGACCGCGGAGCTGGAGCACCAGCTCGTGAACCTGACGGAGGCCGGAGGCGCCGATGGGTTCACCGTTGGCGATGAGGCCGCCGTCGGTGTTTACGGGCATTGAGCCGGTGATCTCGGTGGCGCCCGTGGCCAGGAGTTTTTCCTGCTCGCCGTTGGCGCAGAAGCCGTTCTCAGCCATGTGAATGACCTCGGCGCCCGCATCGGTGTCCTGTAGCTGGATCACGTCAACGTCCTCGGGGCCGATCCCTGCTACTTCGTAGGCGGAGCGGGACGCGTACACGGTGGGGGCGACATCCTCCTCTACGGAGGCCCAGGTCGTATTTACCTCATAGGCGCCGTAGTTACGTGTGCGGATGGCCGTCGCCTTCACGTATATCGGTGTATCGGTGTATCGGTGGGCGATATCGGCGCGACAGAGTACGACCGCCGCGGCACCCTCATCGGGAGCACAGAACATGTATGAGGTGAGCGGGTAGTTGAGCATCTGCGAGCCGAGGATTTCCTCCTCGGTGATCGGTTTGCGGCGGAAGGCCTTCGGGTTGAGAGCGCCGTTGCGAAAGTTCTTCGCCGCCACCTTGGCGAGCGTTGCGGAGGAGACCCCGTAGTCATGCATGTACTTGTTGATCTTCATGCCGAAGAACTTGGTGGTGACGTATTGCCCGTTGTCGGCGTACCAGGCGGGCACGTTGGTGAGAAGCGGGTTGCCCTTGAATGAGCCTCGAGCGTGCTTGTCGGTGCCTACGGCCATGACGATGTCGCCGGTGCCGGCTCGGATGGCGTTCGCGGCCTGCTGGATGGTGGCGGCGCCGGTCGCACACGCGCTGAACACGTTGATGAACGGGATGCCGGTGAGGCCGACGAGACTGGTGACGGGGTCAGTCCAGACCTCCCAGCTCCCGCCGAAGGCGCACTGGACGTCACTCCACGGTACGCCGGCGTCGGTTAAGGCCAGCTCCATGGCATCGGCGCCCATCTCGAACGCCGACTTGTCGCCGTGGCGGCCGAAGGGGTGAAGACCGACCCCGATGATAGCGACGTCGTCCATTTAGCGCTCCTCGTTGTTCTGGACTCCGACCGGAGCGAAGGCGAAGGTGATGATCTCATTGCCGTCGCCATCGGTGTAGAAGGGGACGATCTGCAGCTCGACCTTCATGCCGAAGTCGAGCTTTTCGGGGTCGCTTTCGGTGAGCCGAGACTCGACCCGCACGACGTCGTCAAGCTGAACCAGCCCTACCCCAAAGGGTTCGAAGGACGCCCCGGTCTGATCGCCCATATAGTCGAAGCTCGGCGGGAATCCCTGGGTCGTCCAGGACACAAGGGTGCCGCGGCGGGGCAGGGGTAGTTCGGCCATACCCGGGCGGCTACAGCGCGGACACCGGGACTGCACTGGGAACGTGACCGCCCCGCAGCCCTCGCACCGGCTACCGATCAGCTGAGGGTCTTCCGCCGGCCAAGTGAACACGTCCGCGATCGGCTGTTGCATCAACGCTCCTCCACGGTCAGATTCACGGCGATCACGCTAGTCGGCGGAGGTACAAACATCCAGAAACCTTGGTACATCGTGGACAGGCGGTCGAGGGACGGCTGTGGGGGCCTGAGCCCCCGACTTCGAAATCGATCCAGCCGCCAAGTCTCGACGGACCGAACGTCGCCGATTGTTCAGCGCCCACAACGTCCGATGGATCCGGAATCGATCAACAAGCCAGTCGAACCGTTGTGTGCAGGCAAGTGAGCAACCCATGACCTGACGTGCACCGCTCGACGCGAGGGTGTGTCGCATTCATCCACGGTGAGCCCCCGAGCGTTCAGATTGCGTCGAGAAAGGTGTCAAGGGCGTGATTCACCGCGGTGGGCGCTTCCTGCTGAACCCAGTGGCCCGCTCCCCTGATCAGGGTGGTGCCACGGAAGTCGGTGCAGCTCGCCCCCGGATCGGCGAATAGATCGACGCCGGGCATCATCGCCCGAACGGGATCCAGCTCGCCGGCGATGAAACACGACGGCTGGTCGACAGTGGCCCCGACGAAATCAGTCGACGTCTCGACGTCAAGGGCCAGGGCACGGTAGCGATTGAATGCTCCGGTCAGGCCGGTGCGCTCGAAGTGGGCGACGATCCGATCGAGGTCGGCGTCGCCAAGAAACGAGAGCGGGCCGGCGGGCGGCTCGGGTAGAAGTGACAGAAGGGCCGCATCGCGGGGCCCGTCGGGAAGCCAGCTGTTGATCGGCGCGTCGCCTGAGAGTGCAAAGTACACGCTCTTGAGGGCGGCCCTCAGATCGGTCTGGAAGGCTGTCTCGGCTACCCCCGGCTCCTGGAAGTAGAGAACGTAGAAGAACCGGTCGGCATACACCTGGTCGAAGAGATCGATGAGCGAAAGCGGCATGGGAGGCGTGTATGGCACGCTGAGACCCACCACCGCGCGTATTGGATCGGGATGGCGAATGGCGGTGGTCCAGGCGATCGGTGCGCCCCAGTCGTGCCCGACGAGGACGACCGGTCCGTTGTCGAGCGCATCGGCGACGACGGCCACGTCCCCAGCCAGCTCGCGAAGGGTGTACCGCTCGATCTCTCGGGGAACCGAGCTGCCGCCATAGCCCCGGACGTCGAGGGCGGCGACCCGGTAGCCACGGTCGGCGAGGTGGGCCACCTGGTGACGCCATGAAGATGCTAGCTCGGGCCAGCCGGGCACGAAGAGAACCGTCGGTCCATTTCCTGTCAGCTCCACCCGAAGGTTGATATCGCCGTTGTCCACAAACAGTTCGTCCATCACGTCCATGACCCGGTTAGTTCGTTGGCTGGTCGTTCAGAAGCCGTTCGATCTTGTCCGCGGCTTGCTCTACGTAGGTGAGATAGCGGCCGAGATGCGCCGTCGCCTCGACGTCAATCCCGAGCCGGGAGCGAGCTGTGCCGGTGAAGATGTCGAGCCGTGAGGCAGCCATCCAGTCGTTGATCTCTGGGTGCTCGGCCCAGCACTTTCGGTTGGCCAGTTCGATCCTGTACATGCGAAGCCAATCGAGCGGAACCGTGGGCGGCGCAACCGGTGTGCAAATCCGGTTCTTTGCCTCCGCGTCCGTGAACCTCGACTCGACGAAGCCGATGAGCGCGGCGCTAATGGCCGGCTGGCAGGTGCGCACCCATTGGAGTGTTATCCGGTCATCAGCGAACACGGCGTTGGCGGGGTGCGAGGGGATGCCCGCGGCTGAGCAGTCGATGTGCAATGTGGAAGGCCCAGTTGAGACGGTACCCTCCTCCAAACAGATCTCATCGGCGTTGATGGCCGCCACTCGACCCAGCCGGATCACACCCTCGATGCGACGGAGTTCTGCCATCTCTCCATCACTGAGGATGGCGCAGTGATACGCCTCCGGCGTCACGTTGGGATCGAGTCGCTGCAGCTCCCCGGCGGCTTCGAGTCGAGCAAAGACGTCATCGACGGAGTCGGCCATGACCACGGCCTCGGCCTGGTCGGCGATGCTTTTGCAGATCGTGGCAAAGAAGTCTTCCCCGGGCTGGAAGTTGCCACGGCTCAATATCCAGGAATCCCGAGGGACGATCCAACGGATCCGGTCGGGATCCGCTCCGTTATCGAGGAGCCAGATGCAGGCGTCCATCCCGGTCTTGCCCGCGCCGACGACCACGAAGTTGTCATAGGCCGGCGCAGCACGTGGCAGATCGTTCGGTGGGAGGCAAGCCGCTTCCGGAGCGATGGTGTAGGCCGGGGGAGTGGTCGAGGGGATGCGCATGCGGGAATAGGTGGCATCGACGAACTGATGGGCTTGGATGGCGCTCCGTTCCCCGGAGAGCAGCGAAGTGACGATCCGGTCATCGCCCACGTCGCTCATCGGGAGGTAGCGGACGCGACCCGAGGGTAGGAATCGTTGACGCATGGTCAGGTCGTAATGGCTGACCACCTCCGGGCCTGTGGCGAGCGTGTAAAAGCCTGCGTTCAGCCCGATCTGATCGATAGTGCCCGAACCGAGGGAAGCTGAGTTCACCCCGTAGTAGCTGGCCGGCTGGTGAAGGCGGACGAAGGGGTAGGCGTCATTCCAGTGCCCCCCGGGCCGATCTCTGCGGTCGACGATCACCAAGGTCGCCTCCGTCTCGGTCAGCACAGAATCGGCAAACGCCATCCCGGCGGCGCCGGCGCCCATGATCAGGTAATCCGCGGTGATCGACTTCGTCATGTCCACTCCCTGCTCTCAAAATTGCCGGAGCCCAGTTGACTCCGCAATAGAGAGCCGGATCGTCTCCAAGTACTGCCTTATGAGGTGGCATTACTGCAGGCGAGCACTTGGATTCCGATCGGCCTTCCCGAATAATCGGATCGTCAACCGAGTCCCGTTGGCGACACCGAGGCCGCAGACATGGGCATATCCCGACCATCGGTAGCTGGTAAGACCAACCTGCGGCTCTCTGTACCGGTTGGCGATGGGTTCCTGTTCCAATCCAGGAACCCCCGCAAGTATGAATGCCCTGTGGTGGGTAGGAATGCGTCCATCCCATTGGTGGGCCCGGGAAACGGGATCACCCTTCCATCTCAACTGTTGTGGGTGTACGTTTCGATCTCGTGCCGATGTATATCGACCGCCATGACGCACCAGGAGTATCGCCTGAACAATTGGCGGCCGCCCACCTCATGGATGTGGAGGTGCAAGGCAAACACCACGTGAAGTATCACACCTACTGGTTCGATCCTGAGAATGGAACAGTGTTTTGTCTCGCTGAGGGGCCGAACAAAAAAGCGGTGGTGGCGGTCCACCAAGAAGCACACGGAATGATGGCGGGTAAAGTACTGGAGTTCGATTCCGGTACACTTCTGAACGCCTTCATGGGGTCGATACCCGATCATCCTCCGGGGACCGCGTATACAGCGCCAGCCATGCGAGCCATCGTGTTCACGGATATATGCGGCTCGGTTGCTCAAACGCAACAACTGGGCGACGAAGGTCACACGGAGTTGCTCAGCGAACACAACTCGATCGTTCGGGACGAGCTCGTCGCCCATCACGGTCGCGAGGTCAAACACACCGGCGACGGGATAATGGCCGCCTTCACCTCCGTCGTGTCCGCTGTCGACTTTTCGGTGGCCGTCCAACGACGCATTCATGAACGCAACCTGAATGCCCCCACACCGTTCCACATCAGTATTGGGATTAGTGCTGGTGAACCTCTTACCGACGACAATGACGACCTGTTTGGTGCCGCCGTCCAGCTCGCTGCTCGGCTTTGTGCCGTCGCATCCGATGGTGACATTGCTGTATCGGTGGCCGTTCGTGAGCTCTGCATGGGTAAATCGTTCAGATTCGATGACAGAGGTGAACACCGCGTGAAGGGGCTGCCGGAGCCCATCCATGTCTATGGCATCGGCTGGAGCGATTGAACTGGTTGGACTCGGAGAGAATCGTCGTACTGGGCAGCCCCGGACAGATCAAACGCCCTTGTCCTCCTTTCATCCGAGGTCTCCGGGGAATGTCGGGCTTGGCTGGGCTCAGTCAACCCCATGGGTGATTCGACCGCGACCGAAGGAGCGGGACCACCTCCGCCCCCAGCCGGGCAATCTGCTGTCTGACCTCCCGGGGCGGCATCCCCGGTAGGTGGATCCTGAGGTTGAGGGCGTCAGCACCCGATTCGCGCACCGCCTGGTCGAGCTGCTCGGCTAGGTCGGCAGGGTCGTTCGAAGCGACCGTCTGATCGCCGCCGAAGGCTGGCCCGCCAGCACCGGTGTAGCTGTCGTACACCCGGCGTTGGGCCTCGACCAGATCGGTCCGCACATCTCCCAACCAAACCCGGCGGATCAGCACTTTGGTCCCGGTTCCGCCCGCACCGTCGTACTCGGTAGCCAGGCGGGCCAGCCGCTTAGGCGCGGACATCCCTTCCATGAGGATGCCGGCTCCGCATCGGGCCGCCCGCCTTGCCGCGGCAGGGGACACCGCCGCGCTCAGCACCGGGACCGGGCTCTGAGCACACGCCCGCAAGGCGGGGTCACCGTGCAATTGGCGCAGATCTCTCCCCCGCAGCATTTCGACGATGCGCGGCAGCTCATGGTGGAACAGGTCGACGGCCGATCCGGCGGGCAAGTCCATAGCCTCGAAGTCCAGAGGGAGGGCGCCGGCGGCAACCCCCAGCCCGACCCGCCCTGGATGACGGGCGGCCAGCCAGGCCACTTCTTCGGCCACCATGGCGGTCGGGCGCAGTGGTAGCAGCAGGGGGCAGGCTGCAGCCCAGCCCGACGAGCACCCGTCCAGTATGAAGCCGGCCATCTGAAGCGGATTGGGGAGATACCCCGGAAACCCTCCGTGATGCTCGCTGGTCATGACGCCGGCGAATCCGCTGTCCATGGCCAGTCCCGCCTGGGTACACAGCTCGGCCACCACCTCGGAGGCGGCAAGGTCGTTGTGGGGATAAAGGCGGATCGACAGCGAGCCCCGGGAGAACGGGGGCGACAGACGTGGCACGGCGTCGGTCAAACCCGACAGTTCCCCCAACCGACCTGGGCTCCCCTCACTGGCCGCGCCGCTCACGGCTTGACCATACGACACCGGGCCGTCCGGCACCGCCGGGTCCAAGGCATGGCCGTCAAGTGGTTTGAGTGTGGGCACGGGGATGGTCGCCATGTGTGTTCCGACGACCATCTAATCGACTTACTTCAGATCCCATATGTGGTCGGTGTAACTCCTCATATTGCCGAGAATGGACCGACCGTCCCATCTTTGACCAGACGACGGCGGCTCTGGCGCACTCACCTTCGACCGATCCAAACCTGGCTAATTCGGACCTACGCGAGCCGAGATGAGCGAATCTCGGCATGCGACGCGGTGAGGCCTCGAGCGGCATTCAGGATCCCGACATGAGTGAAGGCTTGGGGAAAGTTCCCGAGCAGGCGTCGGTGGCGTGGGTCATACTCCTCGGAGATGAGCCCAACGTCGTTCACCAGGGCGGCCACCCGTCGGAAGATGGCTGTTGCTTCGTCGACTCGGCCCATCTGCCGTAAGCAACCGATCAGCCAGAGGGTGCACGGAAGGAACATTCCCTCGCGGCCCGTTAGCCCGTCTACCCCCGATTGGTTCTGATAGCGGAGGACGAACCCGTCCTCGGTGAGGTGCTCCTGGATGGTATCGACGGTCCTGACGACCCGTTCGTCGTTCGGGGGGAGGAACCCAACGAGCGGCATCATCAGCAGGCTGGCATCGAGTTCGTCGGCTCCATAGAATTGGGTGAACGCTCCGACGTCAGCGTTCCACCCTTTCTCACAGACTTCGGCGTAAATCGCATCTCGGATGGCTCTCCACTCGTCGGCAGGTCCATCCAGACCGTGAACTTCAACACCGCGAACGGCGCGGTCGAAAGCCACCCAGGCCATGACCCTGGAATGGGTGAACTGCCGACGAGGGCCACGCATCTCCCAGATGCCATTGTCCGGATCGGACCAGTGGTCTACGAGGAATCCCATTATCGCCACTTGAATCCGCCAGATGACCTCGTGCACGGAAAGGCCGTGAGAGCGGGCCCGGTCTATTGCGTCCATAAGCTCGCCGTAGACGTCGAGTTGGAACTGCCCGGAGGCGGCGTTGCCGATCCGTACGGGTGAAGATCGTTCGTATCCGGGGAGCCAGTCGACCTCCAGTTCAGTCAGTCGACGCTCACCCGCTGGTCCGTACATGATCTGCAGTTGATCAGGATCACCGGCGGCGACCCGTCCCAGCCATGCCAGCCAGCTCTCGGCTTCTTCTCGCAAGCCCGATTCGATCAGGGCCTCGAGCGTGAAGGTCGCATCACGGATCCAGCAATAGCGATAGTCCCAGTTGCGCACGCCCCCGAGTGATTCCGGGAGCGACGTCGTTGCCGCCGCGACGATGCCACCGGTCGGACCGTAGGTCAGCCCCTTCAAAGTAATCAGCGACCGCAGGGCCAGATCTTTCCATTCGCCGTAGACCGGCAGAACCTGCGCACCCCAATCACCCCAAAACTTCGTCGTCTCATCGAGCGCCCGCGCGGTATCAAGCACGAAAGGTGGATCCTCGTGAGACCGGTACCAGGCCAGGACAAAGGCAATGTCTTCACCGGCATGAACCTCGAATTTTCCTTCGTGTCGCATCTTGATGCCCCTGAGCTCGACGGGGGAATCGAGGACGAGGGCGTTCGGTCCAGCAATGGCACTGAGACCCCGGTCAGTTCGTCTGACCCACGGAACGTCGTACCCATATTCGAAGCGCATGACCAGCTCGGTTCGCATGTGTACCCCGCCCTCAATGCCTCGCACGATCCGGACAACTCTCGGATGGTGATGCCGCGGGGGCATGAAGTCGATGACCTGCACGATACCGCTCTTCGTGGTGATCTCGGTTTCGAGCACCATCGATCCACTCTGATAGCGGCGCACGTGGGACGTGACCGGTTCGTCGGCGAGGATCTGCCAGCGGCCGTGCTTCTTCTTACCGAGCAATTTGGCGAAACAGCTCCCTGAATCAAAGCGAGGAAGACAAAGCCAATCGATGGAACCGTCGCGTCCGACGAGCGCGGCGGTTTCTGTGTCGCCGATCATCGCGTAGTCCTCGATGGTCTGAGCCACTGTCTGCAACCTCAGGTCGAAGGGTAGAATAGCCGGGCGAATCTTGTCGTCTTGGAATCCCCGTATGGTTTGCATGATGATCGGATCAGGATCAGGTCGTCAACCGAGACACTCGATTAGGGAGTCCAGCAGAGGAACTCGTTTTTCGTTGCACACGCGGTCGTCCGCAACGCCAACGGAGGTCTCAGTCCGCGTTGGTGGCCATCCGCAGTGACTGATGTCCTAGTCACGCAAACGGTGTGCCAATTGGGTTGGCCACCTGACGCCGAGTTTGCGAAATGCCTTGCCTGAGTGGTGCTCAGCCGGGATCTGGCCAATGAACAATGGGCGACACTCTCTTGGTTTGCGATTCCCACGAAAACAGGGGTCGAGATCTGAGCTTCTTGTGGCGTGAGCTGATCAATATTATCGACGTTCCGCTTGCGGGCACGTTTGCCGGTCGCCTTCAGCTCGACCTGGCGAACGATCAGCGAATGCTCCACCGAAACCCGCGGGAGACCTCAACGGCCAGTCTTGCGGCGGCAAGAGCCGACTAGGATTTCCTGCATGCCGAGCCCGCCCTCGGATCCGCAGAAGATAAAGAGGGCACCTCCCGCGACATTCGATGTGACAGGAAGGCCGATGCCCGACGATTCAGTAGCTGCCGCTAGCTCTCCAGTCGATACCCGTCACCTTTTGCTGGTCGGTGCCGGTCCGGGTCTTGGAATGGCCATAGCTCGCCGCTTCGTCGCCGGCGGCTATCGAGTGTCCCTGGTGGCTCGCAGCACGGACGGACTCGGCGATCTCGCCAATAGCTTGGCTGACACCGGGGTCCCAATTGACACAATCAAGGCAGATGCCAGCGATCCCGAAGGACTGAAGGCTCGGATGACTGAGCTCTCACAGTGCGGAAGGCGCACCCGGGCTCATCATCTACAACGCGGTGATGGGTGCTCCGGACAAGCTCCTTGATTCGACCGTCGAGCACCTTCAGATGGCCTATCGGTTGACGTAATCGGGGCCATCATCGTGACGCAGGTCGCTGCTCCTGCCATGCGAGCGGCCGGTTCCGGCACCATCATCGTGACGGACGGCGGATTCGCCGATAATCCGACCCCGGCCCTCGCCACCATTTCCCTTGGCAAAGCGGCGCTCCGTTCGGCGGCCACGATGCCCGGAGCCGATTTGGAGCCGGATGGCATCCGGGTGGCGACATTGACGATCGCCGGGCAGATAGTTGCCGGCACCGCCTTTGATCCCGGCAACATTGCCAAGCGCTATTGGGAGGTCGTCCATTTGGACGGTCCATGGCAGGCGGAATTTCGCTTCACCGGCGAATAGACAGTGGCATCTAGCGAGTTGCGGTCGTGACCGGGGGCGCCGACAACGAGCACCGGCCCCACCGCTCTCTCGATCAGTAGGCGTGGTGGAACTCGGGGATGACACCAGAGTCAACGGATGAGCCCGATCCGCTCAGCTACGTCGCCGCGTGCTCCTCGGCGGGCCCGTTCACGAGTACCGGCTCGCTGGATGATGTCGTGTTTGAGTATCGGGCACGCACAGGATGGTAAAGAAATCCGAGCCAGCTCAGCGGGCGCCTGCATGTGTTCTTGCTCGACAAGTCGCTTTTGGATACACGCTCAACGGGCACGACTCACGGCCCCGAGCAGCTAGGGATTGCCAACAGAATGTCGGTTCTTCTGCGGATACTCTGGTCACTTACTGTCGCACTTGGCTACGAATCGTGAAAGTGGGTCCTCCGGCTTCGAGCAAATTGCCTGATGGCTTCAGCTGGTCGCAGAAGTCCAGCAAGCGATATCTCGAGTGAGGACTTCCGCCAATCGAGCGCCTGAATATCGGCGCTCAGCGAGATCAGTTCCTCCCGCCTTGTTTGGAGGTCGGCCACCTCAACACTCAGACGTGTCGTGACCCCCAGAAGCTCGTCCCGCTCCTGCTTCAATGCAGAAATCTGCCTTCTGAGGATGGCCAACTCCAAGTGAAGCCCATCCCGCTCCACTGGTTGTCCCAGCTTTGCCGGCGGGACGACCTCTCTTTGAACCTCCGAAGGGGCGTCCTGACAGCGTGAGTCGCTCGGTATTTCGATAGACAATTCGGGGACTCGCGCCGGGGAGGGATGCGATCGCCCATTCGAGCGGCGCAACAGGCCGGGAATCTGGAGGTCGAAGTACCAAACCGGACCTGAGGTCAGGTCAGTCGATGGCGACTCCACTCCGCCTCCCTCCACGCAAGGGCCCGCCGCAACGATGACTCTAGGGTGGTTCTGAGAGCTGGTGGGTGACCCCGCGGCCGCCTGCCTATTCAGTCCCGAGTCACAGCAGTTCTCAGGAGCTGCACTTTCGAGAACGTCGCTGACCCGCCAGAATCCGGGCTGAACGAGCAGCCTGGGCATCCGGTAACCATTACAGCCACGAGAAACGAGAATCAATATCGGGAGGTTCTGTTCGCTTACTGGCAAGGCCCAACCACGAGCCATCGAACGGATCTGCCAATCGGCAAGCTATCCGAACGCGGCAGATCTGGCTTCGACGTGCTTCGTCGGAATCTGTCCCTGACGTAGGAATCGGAACTTCCAGCGCCAGCGACTTCAGGTCACCGGACTGGAGCACCATTGCGGCGACGACCGCTCCGATCACAAAGAATAGGGAGGAGTAGAGAAACACCGTCGTATAGGAATGGAGCAGGGCGGCTTGGAGATCGGACAGAGACACCGTTCGAACGACCAAGTAGGACGCGGCAGCCCCCGCCGCCACGGTGTTGAGCAAGGCCGTTCCGATAGAGCCCCCGACTTGCTGGGCTGTGTTGAGGGTGGCCGAACCGACACCGGCGTCTTGGGGTGTCAACCCGAGGGTACCGGTACTGAACGCCGGGGACACGCTCAATCCGGATCCGATTCCCAAGACGATCTGATAGGGAAGCACGTGAGTGACATAGGAAGAGTGCAACCCGATCCGGTGAAGTCCGTACATCGCCGCGGCCGACACGAGCAACCCGAGTGGCACCATCGGCTTGAGGCCGAAACCGCGGTAGGAGAACGCGATTGGACACCTGTGCCGTCGCGGCCAACGCCGCCACCAGGGGGAGGAACGCGATACCAGTTTTCACAGGGCTGAACCCCAGCGTCCCCTGCAGGTAGTAGGTCAAAAACAAGAATACGCCGAAGATCGGGACGCTGGCGAGAAGCAAGACCAACATGGATCCGCCCCGGGTTCGGTCAAGCACGACCCGCGGCGGAAGCAGTGGATACTTGGCCTTGGTCTCGAAATAGGCGAATGCAGCCAGCAGGACGACGCCTGCCACGAGGAATCCAATCGTGAATGGATTGCGCCACGTAGTCGTTTCGGCGTGCGAAAATCCGAAGACGAGCGAGAACAGTCCGACGGCCACCAACAACAGGCCGGGCAGGTCCAGGGGATCGTGGTCAGCGCCCTCGTCCTTGTCCAACAAGAGCGTGGCGCCGATGGTGGCGCCTACGGCAAAGGCGAGGTTGACGAAAAGAGTCCACCTCCACGAGGCATACGAAGTGAGAATTCCGCCTAGAAGGAGTCCCAGTGTGCCGCCTGCCCCGGCGATGGCACCGTAGGTGCCGAAGGCCTTACCCCGCTCGTCCGGATCCGCGAACGTGGTCGTCAAGAGAGCCAGTACCGAGGGGGCGAGGAGGGCTCCGAACCCACCCTGGACGGTCCGGGCGATGACGAGCATCGCGAAGCTGACCGAGGCTCCGCCGATAGCTGAGGCTGCAGCGAAGCCGACGAGACCAATGATGAGTGCCCGCTTGCGCCCGATTGTGTCTCCGATACGGCCACCCAGAAGGAGCAGGCTGCCAAAGGCGAGGGAGTACGCGGTGACGATCCACTGGCGATCGGCGTTGGAGAAATGCAGATCGTGTTGGGCGGTGGGGAGGGCGATGTTCACAATCGTGCTGTCGAGAATGACCATCAATTGGGCGATCCCCAGAACGGCGAGAATGCGCCACCGCCGAGCAAAATTGGCAGCGCCAACCTGACTGCCGTCTTCAACCGTGTGCTCCACGGTCATCAATGTGGTCATCTGGGCCGGTCCGTCGAATCATTCATACCGAATCGCCCTTGCCGATGGTGGTGGGGCAAGAACTCCTGCCGATCGATCCGCTCGTTGGCGTACGGCTGGGGGTAGTAGGGGGCCAGCTCGTCGAGCTGGTCTGACCAATTTGGGTCCACGCCGTCAGTCTCGCTCAGGGCCCGGGCATGGCCACGGACAGTTGCACGGAAAAGAGCCTGGTGACCGCCCGTTCGGGCCGAGGCCGCACGTCTGACCGATGTAACGGTCGCAGACACCTTGGGCGTTGCGGACAAACAGTCCTGCGGTCGTCTACCTGGGAGAACGGTTCACCTCAAGCCATTTGCCTGCCATGTGATCGACGGCCGCCGACCTCGTACGATTCGGGTTCCGACCCACAACTGGCAGGTACACATGAACAGCGACACCGACCCGATCCAGAGTGCCGGGCCCGAGGCCCTGGGCAGATCCAGGGCGGCCTTCGAGTGCCGTGAGATTGCTCCCGGCGTGCACTTTCTGTCCGGCTTCGGCAACACGACCATCATCGTCGGTAGCGAAGGAGTGGCGGTAGTCGACCCCGGGCTGTTCACCAACGGCCCCCGTGTGGTGACCGAGTTGCGAGCCCTGACCCACCTCCCTGTCCGCTACGTGATCTATACCCATGGGCACTATGACCACGCCTTCGGGACACCGGCCCTTCTCGAGGACGCCGCCCAGCGTGGGCACCGGCCACCCGACATCGTGGGACATGTCAACGTGGCCAAACGATTCGAGCGGTACGCCAAAACGTCAGGGCACCTGGCCGGCACCTTCGACTCCCAGTTCGCCATGTGGGGCCCGCACGGGGGCGACGTGGTCCGAAAGGCCCGGTACTTCCCACCGACTTTGGTCTACGAGGACCTCCTCCTCCTCGAAGGCCTGGGCGACGTGCCGCTCGAATGTCGCCATGGGCTCGGAGAGACGGACGACCACACCTGGGTCTGGCTGGCCGGCCTCAGGGTCATCGTGGGCGGCGACTTCATTGTGTCGTCCCTGCCCAACGCCGGCACTCCGTTTCGGGTGCAGCGCTATGTGCTGGAATGGGCCGAGGTCCTTGAGGAGATGGCCGCCCTCGAGCCTGCGGCCATCATCTCCGGGCATGGTGGCGTCTTCCGCGCTAGCGGAGTCGAAATGTTGCTCACGACGGCGAAGGCGCTCCGGTATCTGGACGGCGAGGTGGTCCGCCGGCTTAACGAGGGCCAGTGGCAAGAGCAGATCCTGAGCGAGGTGGATCTGCCGTCCGAGCTCGCCTCCAGCCCATACCTCCAGCCCCTTTACGGCTGCACCCCGTTTCTGGTCCGTGACCTCATGCGCCGGTACATGGGTTGGTACGATGGGAACCCGTCGATGCTGTTCCCCAGCACCCGAGCCCAGATCGCCGCTGAGGTGGTCGTACTGGCCGGCGGCAGTGGACCGTTGCTGGAGCGGGCGCTTTCCCTGAGTGCATCGGGGGCCACTGACGACATCCAGAAGGCGCTCCACCTGGTTGACTTCGTGTTGTTCAACGACGGCGAAATGATGACTGAGGCTCGTGCTCTGAAGGCCGAGCTGCTCGAGGCTCGTTCGGAACAGGAGCGGTCCTTCGTGGCTCACAACATTCTGGCGTCGGCGGCCCTGCAGCAACGGGAGAACCAGTCGGCTGTCTGAGTGGCCACGTCGAACCGGTCCCCAGTGGCTGACGCGGGGCCGGCCAGCTCGTTGCCACGTGCCGGCCTGGTCGAGGAGGCCCCGAACAGCCGGTTGAGGAGCCGATTATGCCGGTGGCGCCCGCGCCATACCATGACCTATGGCAGGATTCGTACGCTGCATCCAGACAAATCCGCGCCGACCGGGATCTGCGCGCTACGCCAAGCCGGTGGGATAAAGGGGGCGGTTGAGTCCATGCCGACGTCGTATGGGTCATAGGGCGGTCGGTAGGTGGTACTGGTGCGAATGGACTCTGCCGGCATTCAGCTGGCGTCGAAGACTCTATAGGTGGATCGATTGGAAGAAGCAATAGCGCTTGGGTATACAGGGGCTGCGCCGGGTGTCCCTGTGTTGCTGAAGACATGGAGCAAAAGATGAACTTTCAGGGTGTCGTGATGAACGTGGCTGATCTCAAACGCTCGATTGGCTTCTACAGCGAAGTGCTTGGTTTTGGGCTGCTGTCTCAAGAGGAGGAATTGGCGGCGGTGAGCGCTCCAGGGAGCGACCGAACTCAGATCATCGTGCTGCGAGCCCTTGGGAGCAGTCCCCTCGGAGGTGCTCGCCACGTCGGTCTGCGAGCCTTCGTTCTGGAAGTCGACTCAGCCGATCAACTGGAGCGGATCGCCGGCGATTTGGACTCTCGGAGGCTCCTCATCGGTCGGCGCGATCACAGTGAGTGGACTGCAGTGGTGGGTCGCGACCCGGACGGGGTGGCCGTGGTCGTGGCCTGGCATCCGGGTGGGGATGGTGGCACGGAGGCCAGCTGGAAAGAACTGGATGATTTTCTGTATGGAATCGGCGAATAGGCGTGCTCAGGGGGTCCTTTGATGACGAGCCGAGGAGGGGGAAACGGCGCTGGGGGTGACTCTGGAATGTCGGCCTCGGAGGCGTCCGGGGCCTCCCACGAGTAAAAAAGGGGAACTGTCATGACGGAAAGTAGCCAGGTTGGGCCGGTTCTGTTCTGCTTCGACGGGTCTGATGGATCGCGAGAAGCCATGAGAGCTGCGGGGGGCCTGATCAGCCAACCGGTCGACGCTGTTGTGCTTACGGTTTGGGAGACCGTCGCAACGCGGTTAGCTCTCTCTGGCGCCTTCGTAGCGGGCGCGGGGGGTGGCTCTGACCTGGACGCCGAGGAAGAGTCGTATGCAAGGTCAGTGGCGGAAGAGGGAGCGCTCCGGGCGGGCGAGCACGGATACAAGGCCTCACCGATGGTCGAGGTGGCCTTGGAAGGGATTGCCAACGCCATTTTGGCGGTTGCCGACCAGCTTTCACCTCGCTTGATCGTCTGCGGCCAACGGGGTCGGGGCGCTCTACGCACTACTTTGCTGGGCAGCGTTTCGCACACCCTGGCCGCCCACACCCGACGCCCGATCCTGATTGCCCCAGAGGGGCAATAGGTTGCCAAAAGTCATCGTTGTTGCAGCAACCATTCCCGATCACCAGATCGGACAGCTTCCCGGCGTTCGGGTCGCCCACCGGTGGAGCTGAGAGGGTGGGAGCATGCCGATGAGAGTCTTCCGGCTCGCAGCAGTACCCCTGGTGATCGTCAGCTTGACTGCGACGACGCTGGCGACGTGGTCTGCATCGGGTGGTGCAGCCGAACCTCCGCCGATCATCATGAGCAATCCCCGCCCCCTTGTCCACGTTGCCCCTGGAGGGTCCTTCACGTTCAGGGCATCAGCCAAGGACGCGGCAACGGTTCTATGGGTTGTGAAGGCACCCGACGGATCGAGCGTAGGTACCTACAGCGGGGACAGCACCATGACGAAGAAAGGCGTGTTGAAGTCCAGCTTCACTTTCGGGCCTTTCAACGCCTCGGAAAATGGCTTAGAGGTAGGGGCAGGGTTCGCCAATGATCCTACCGGCGTACCCTCGGGGATTCAGGTGTCGGGCACCAGCTTCGGCGTTGTCGTGCTCACGAAAGCGCCCAAGGGCTAATCCTGGGCCAGCGGGGAACGGCCAGCGCAACATAACCTGTAACCATGGCAACCAGGAAGTTCGAGATCATCTGTGAAATCGAACCCGCCACCCGACCAGACGTCATGCACGTGCGTCACCAGATCGGGGTTTTGAGCCAGGTTGCGAGTGCTTTCCTGATCCCCGACAACCACATCGGACGAGCAACCGTGTCGAGCATCGCCGTGGCGCACGAAGTTCATCTCATGGGCGGGCGTTCCATCGCCTGCATCAATGCTCGGGACAGAAACGTGCTTGGATTCCAGCGGGACCTGCTCACGGCGGCAGCCTATGGAGTGAATGAGTTCCTGTTTGTCTATGGCGACCGTCCGGAGACTGGTGCCCGTTCGGACGACCTGACAGTGCGGTCGATGATTGTCGAGGCCCGAGATTTCGCCGAACGGGTGGAACTGGTCCGATCATTCAGACTGGGGGCTGCCGCTGGTCTGCGACCTCTTCCACCATGGAAGCAGGAAGCCGACTTTCTCCTCGCCCAGGTCACGTATTCGATCGACGAGCTTCTCCGGTGGCGTTCGTCCGTGGAGTTCGATGGCCCGATCTATGCAGGCGTGATGGTGCTCCCCAGTCCATCGATGGCCCGCAAACTGTCGGCCGATGTACCCCAGTTGGCCGTACCGGGGTCAATCATCGACCTTCTCGATCGAGAACGTGGAGCAGGCGTAAACATCGCCTGCGATCACGTCAGACAGATCTACGAATCACAGGCTTTCGATGGAGTCCATCTGATTCCCGTAACTCGCTACAGGGAAATGGCAGCGAGATTGGAGACACTGCTCCGTTAGTGACATTGAGGCTCAAGCTAGGCCGGGTCCGCCGATCCTCGGTTGATAAGGCGACGGGCGGCATCAATGATCGCCGTAAGACCGATCGGGTCGAATGCATGGCCCATGCCCGGAACTTCGACAAGTTCTCGCAAAGGGCCTTCGTTGAGTCCGTCCGCCAGACTGAACCGTCTCGGGATAATGGGATCGGCGCTACCGTGCACCACAATGACCGGGCAGTTGACTGCTTTCAGGAGGCTTCGCGCTGGCTCAGGAGCTGTCCATGGGCCGATCCGCACGTTCATCTTGCGTCTGGCCCATTGCCGGCCGGGTCGTGTCCTCGCCAATCCGGCCGTCACCAATGACCGGAAGTGATACGGCAACCGCCAATCTCCCGGACTGGAGATCGCAACCACTCCCGTCAACGAGCGATTATCGGCGGCGTGGGCCAAGGCAGCCACCGCGCCCATAGAGGCGCCAACAAGCACGACCTGGTTTCCACAGGTATCCGCCCACTCAACGATGGCCGCCACATCGAGTCCCTCGAGTTTGCCCAGGGTGCAGGTGCCGCCGGAATCTCCGTGTCCCCGTGCATCGTAAGCGACTACGTGATAGCCGTGGTCGTAGAGCCGTTCGGCCAGCGCTGCTACCTGAGGGTGATCCTTGCTCCCCGCTAATCCGTGGCAGATCACAACTGTGGCAGCTGACGGAGTCTCCGATGTCCAACACCTGGTGGCGAGAGCGACTCCGTCGGCAGTTCGCAGAGTTGGACCGTTGCGGCCATGCCCGAGGTGTCCTTTCCGCCAATCCGAGAACCGATCTTCAGGAAAAATCTGCTGACCGCTCATAGGCTGTCGGTACCCGACCTCGAAGAAGCAAACCCGGAGCCGGACGGGGACCGAGTCCGCCGACGCCAGTTCGGTGCCAGGTTGGGAAGTCGACGACTCGATGAGTGCGTCACGCCGTTCCTATGTCGGACACGGCCACCGTGGTCGATGCGGGGTTGTTTACCTGGGATCCGGCCGCCTGGGCAGCGAGAGGGGTGGGCCCGGGCCGGCGAGCCTCCCCTGGATGGCCGCCGCAACCGCCGACCCGCTGGGGGTCCGATGGCAGCGGAGACACTTGGCTAACGGCCGTCTCGGCCGCGGCTGGCCACCGGTGTAGATGCGGAGGATTCGTCAACTGCGTGCCCTTCCGCGTCACCCTGCAGCTGTTGATCGCCGGACCGATTAGTGGCGACGAACGCGGTGGTACGCAGTGGGATCTCCTTGATGAGCCAACTGAGGATGAAGCCCAGCACGGCGACAGGTACGGCGACCAAAAAGGCCGTCTCGACCGAGTGGCTGAAGGCACTGACGACGAAGGTGCGCTGGGCGGTGGGAAGATGCTCGATCTGGGAGGGGTTGGCGGTTACATTCGAGCCGCTGACCAACTTCAACTCGGCCGATGTGGCGTGCACTTTGAGTTGTGAGATCAGCCGATTGGCGAAGACGGCACCCAGGACGGCCACCCCGAAGGCTCCCCCGATGGTCCGGAAGAACGTCGCCGTTGCCGTGGCTACCCCCAGAGCGGAGTACGGGACCGCGTTCTGCACGGCCACGACCAGGACCTGCATGACCAGGCCCACACCGAGCCCGGTGATGAACATGAAGACTGCTACTTCCCAGTAAACGGTGTGTGGTCCAAGCTGAGTGAGCGAGAGCAGGCCGAGTGAGAGGACACCCGTGCCCACGATCGGGAACACTTTGTAGCGCCCGGTGCGGGTCACGATGCGACCGCTCGAGATGAACGTGAGGAGCATCCCCCCGATCATGGGCAGGAGCTCGAGGCCGGAAAGCGTCGGCGACGCGCCGTGGACGACCTGGAGGTACAGGGGTAGGTAGATGATGGCCCCGAACATGGCGAAGCCGATGATGAACCCGACGGCCGAGGTGGCGGTAAAGGTTCGGTTCTTGAACAGCCAGAGCGGGATGATGGGCTCGGAGGCCCTTGTCTCGATGAAGCAGAAGATGACCAGCGACACCAGGGCCACCAGTCCCACACCGATGATGACGGGCGAACCCCAGGCGTATTCAGAGCCGGCCCAGGTGGTGAGCAAGATGATGCAGGTAACGCCGACGGAGAGGAAAGCGGTTCCGGCCCAGTCGATCTTGTGCGGTACCCGCTTGACGGGGAGGTGGAGCACTGCCGCCACTACGAATAGGGCGACGATGCCGAGAGGAAGGTTGATGTAGAAGATCCAGCGCCATGACAGGTGCTCGGTGAAGAAGCCACCGAGAAGCGGACCGGCCACGTTGGTGACGCCGAAGACGACGCCGAAGTAACCCATGTACTTGCCCCGCTGCCGAGCCGACACGACGTCGCCCATGATCGACTGGGCCCCGACCATCAGACCACCGGCCCCGATCCCCTGGATGGCCCGGAAAGCGATGAGCTCGGCCATCGACTGGGACAGGCCCGACAGCATGGAGCCGACCAGAAAGATCACGATGGCCAGTTGAAAGAGGGACTTGCGCCCGTAGAGGTCGCCCAGCTTCCCCCACACCGGCGTGGAGATACAGGTGGTCAGCAGGTAGGCCGTCACCACCCACGACAGGTGGTTGAGGCCGTGCAGATCGCCGGCGATGGTGGGAAGCGCCGTGGCCACGATGGTCTGGTCGAGGGCAGCTAGGGCCATCCCCATCATGAGAGCGCCGAGGATCACCAGGATCCGACGGTGCTCGGCGGGGTCGACCTCTTCAGCCAGATCGACCGGCGCCGTCGTCAGATCAGTCACGAGCGTCGTCCAAGTCTCGCTCGAGATTATCGGCGAAGTGGCTGAGCAGGTCGGCCAAGGCGGATAGCTGGTCGTCGTCCCAATCCTGCATGAGCTGCTCGAGCCAGGCCCGGCGGGCCCGTCGCACCCGTTCGATGGTCCGACGCCCGGTTGGTGTGAGGCGGATCCTCGAGGCTCGGCCGTCGTCGGGGTCGGTGTGGCGGACCACCATACCGTCGCGCTCGAGCTGCTGGACCTTACGGGTTACCGTCGGTGTGTCGACACCCAGCATTTCGGCCAGGTCGGTGACCCTCAGCGAGCCGTCCGTGGCCGAGAGCTTGAATAGCAAGGTGGCTCCGGCCCGGTCGAGCCGGACCCCCGCCAATCGTAGGAGTCGCTCATGCAGGCGGACCTGGGTGATCGACCGGGCCACGGTCTGCAGAGCCTCGTCGAAGCGGTCGAGAGGAGCAGCCGCCGGGGCCGGCTCCGTTTCCTTCTCGATAGTTGCTTTCAGCACGTAACTATCATACCAGCAGCCCCGGAGCGCACTCCCCGGTACAGGACGGACCGCTACCCGTTGGTGGCCATCGATTTGCGGCGGACGAATACCGGTTCAGGACTTCCCGGCGTCGTAGGCCTCGGTCAGGATGTCGCCTTGGGCCGCCCCCGAGCCGGACTGGCCGCCGCCCGGGCCTCGTAGGACGTAGGCGATGACGACGGCCAGTGCGGCTCCGGCAATGGGGCCGGCGATGTAGACCCAGTAGCCGGTGAACGTGGTGCTGGCCAGATCGGGACCGAAGGTGCGGGCTGGGTTCATCGATGCCCCGGATATCGGGCTACCCCACAGACCGGCCAGGGCGATGTAGCCACCCACTCCGATGGCTCCGAAGAGGCCCACGTTCTGCGCTCCCGACGCCGTCCCCAGGATCACGCTGACCAGGCCCAGGGTCAGGATCAACTCCATCCAGAAGGCGGCAACATCCGAGTAGCCATGGGCTGGGTAGTTGGACCCGTACATGGCGGATACATGGACCACCGAATGCAGGAAGAGGGCGGCCAGCGTGGCCCCGATCAGTTGCACGACGATGTAGCCGGGCACGCGCACCCAGGGGAAGTCACGACGCAGAGCAAAGGCGATACTGACCGCCGGGTTCAGGTGAGCGCCCGATACCTTGCCCATGAACAAGATGATGGCCAGCACCGTCAGGGCCGGTGCCACCACGGCGGCCGTGCGGCTGATGGTTCCGGGGAAGGCGTGTCCCATCATGCCCCCGCCGGCGGCGGCCAGCACCAGAAAGAAGGTGCCGAGCAGCTCGGAAAACAGGCGTCGCCACTCCTGGTGAGGGTCATTGAAGTCGGTGATGCGCTCGATGATGCTCTGCTCATAACGGGCCAGTGGACCGAGCGTCGGTACCTGTTGGGTTGCGGGCATGGTGGATCACCTTCCGGGGTCGGGGATAGGGCCGGACCTGGGCATTGTCGCCCAACCGCCTCGCCCTGCGCAGGGATAGTGTGGGCGCTGCTGCTGCGAGCATCACCCGACCAGGGGGATGCTCTTCTTTCGAGCCAGAGAAACAATGAGATCGTGGGACGAAGCTGGAAAGGGGTTTACCGTGCCTGATGATCGAACCCACGCCATGGACCATGCCCCCGAACAGGTTCTGACTGTCCTGCGGAGCGCTCCGGCCATCTTCTTCCCACTGCTGGCCCCGACGCCTGGGCATTAAGGCTTCGCTCGGACCTCCCTCAGAGACGATACGACGCCGTGGGCCAAACACTCGCTTTCCTGGCTGCCTGTACCTTCGCCCTCGGTACGGTGCTCCAACAGAAGGGGACGCTCGACACCACCGACGCAGTCGGCGATTCCTCGTGGATGATCCAGATCCTGCACAAGCCGGTGTGGTTGGGTGGCATGGTTCTTCAGGCGTCGGGATGGATTCTCCAGGCCGTGGCCCTCGATTTGGGGCCCCTCATGAGCGTGCAGGCCATCACCACCCTGAGCCTGGTCATTGCCCTTCCGTTCGGCGCCTGGCTCACCCACCAGCACATCGACCGAAACGTGGTGATGGGCGCGCTGGCCATTGTGGTCGGCATCGTCTTGTTCCTGTCCGTCGGATCCCCTCACGGGGGGACCACCCATCCGAGTGCGCAGACCTGGTGGATCACCTGTGTAGTCATCGCCGTGTTGGTGTTGGTTACAGCCGAATGGGGCCGAAGGCGCCAAGGAGCCGCCAAGGCGCTGCTCTTCGGATCGGCGGCAGGATTCGGTTTCGCCCTCCAGACCGCGGTCACCAAGACTTTTGTCACCGAGGTCGGCGGCGGGGTGCTGGCCCTCTTTGCCGACTGGTCCATCTATCTGCTCATCGCCTCAGCTGTGGTGGGCTTCGTCCTCCAGCAGTCCGCCCTGAAGACAGGGGTACTGGCCCCGGCCATGGCATCCAGCAATGCCGTCAGTCTCTTCGGAGGTGTCGTCTTGGGGGCCGTCGTCTACGGCGAGACTCTGAGCCACGGCAACGGTCACTTGGTCCCCGCCGTATTTGGGCTGGCCGTGGCCGTGGTCGGCATCGTTCTGCTGGCTCGAGCTCAAGGTCCCACGTCAGCAGAGCCAGTACCACGAGGCGGCGGTCTTCCTTCGCCCGCCCCGGCCTCATGACATGGCGAAGCGGCAATGGCCCATCATCTGCGCCTGCCCGTCACTGAATCCAGTCGTAGAAGAACCCGAGAGATGCGAGGACTCTGAGCGTGGGCTTGATCATCCCGGTCCTCCTCCTCGGCCTGCTCGCCAGCCTGTCGCCCAGCACGATCGTCGTCTTCATTCTGTTGCTCGCCACCACCAGGGCCAGAGTGAATGCCGCCGCCTTTCTCATCGGGTGGTCCGTTTCGCTGGTCGTTGTGTTCAC
Organism: uncultured Acidimicrobiales bacterium; assembly: GCA_963824645.1. Classification (GTDB taxonomy): domain Bacteria; phylum Actinomycetota; class Acidimicrobiia; order Acidimicrobiales; family RAAP-2; genus Bog-756. Next base: position 183,705 of record CAWGQC010000014.1, on the reverse strand, counting down.
CGTCAGCTATGCCCTCGGCGGGGCACGGGCCAGCCAGCATGGAAGCGGCCGAGTCGCAGTGGAGATCATCGAGATCCTGCTCGGGCTGGGCCTGATGGCAACGGCCGTCCGTCAGTGGCGCCGCCGCAACATACCCCGCACCGGTTCCGGGGTTACCAAGAGGTTCACCGGTCGTCTCAAGGACCTCAATCCTTGGCAAGCGGCCGTGGTCGGGGTGCTCGAGCAGCCGTGGACACTCACCGCCGCCGTGGCCGTGGTGCTCATCCGTCATCATTCGGCGGTGTTCATCGCCTTCATCGCCTTTCTCGTCTTTACGGTGCTGTCGACGGCAACGGTGGGACTGATCTTTTTCTATTACGCACGACGACCCGGAGAAGCCGAAGCTCATCTGTCCACCCTGAGAGATCGCGTGGTCCTTGCCGGCCCGGCCATTTTCGCCATCGTCTCAGTGCTGGTCGGCATCTACCTCGTCATCGACGGCATCCTCGGCATCGTGGGTTCCTGAGCCCAGCCTTCCTCCGGCGCCGGGCCGACATCCGGGAAGTGTCTTGACCGCCACTGTCGCATTTGCTCTGGCCGCGGCGTTCTCCAGCGCGGTCAACCTGATGACGCAACACTCGGCCAGCATCGCCGCCCCTCAGGGCGACAAAGGTTGGAAACTCGTCCTCTATCTCCTGCACCAGCCGCTGTGGCTACTCGGTTGGATCCCCGCCGTAGGTGCGTTCGGCTTCCAAGCTCTCGCCCTCCATAACGGCCAACTGTCGGTGGTCCAGCCGCTCCTGGTCACCGAGCTGGTATTCGCCCTCGTTCTCCGCCGGCTGTGGATCCACCAGGAGGTGGCGACCAGCGCCTGGGCTTCGGTGACCCTCGTGTGTGTGGCGCTGGCGGTGTTCCTTGCGGTGGCTGAGCCCCAGGGAGGACACCCGAACCCCGATCCTGCCGAATGGGCGTCGGCCCTTCTCATATTCGGTGGGCTCATCGTTATGTTCTCCTTAGTGGCCCTGCGGGGTACACCTGTGCGCCGGGCGGCGTGTTTCGCCGTCGGGGCCGGGCTGACCTGGGCCTTGATGGCCACCTTCATCAAATCAGCGGTGGACACGTTGACCGAATTGGGGTTCGCCGGTCTGTTCACGCACTGGCCGCTGTACGCCCTCATCCTGGCCGCGACGGCCGGCACCCTGCTCCAACAGTCTTCCCTCCATGTCGGCCCATTGAGTGCATCGCAACCGCTTCTGGTCGTCATCGATCCATTGGCCAGCATTATCCTGAGTATCTGGCTCTTCGACGAACGATTCACCGACAGTCCATGGAAGATCGCTGTCGCCGGACTGGCCTTCATCGTCATGAGCGGGGGCGTCACTGCGCTGTCCAGGACCGCTCCTCACGATCTGTCCCCGTCGACAGCGGTCAGGTCATGAATGGAGGCGCCCCGGGCCCGGTTGGAAGCCGTCGACGTCTCGTGCCGCCCGCCCCGCTGACCTAGCTTTCCGGTTCACAGTGTCGGCTGGGCGAGGGGTAGCGAAAGCGTGACGGCGGATCCAAGTTTCCGCCTCCCCCGGGGGGCTGATCTCCGCAGCCGGAGCCACAGTGCCCACGGTGTGGTGTGGTGAGGATTGACCGAGGATAGCCGTTTGGCTACTTTGGCCGACCGGCCGATGGCTACGCCAAAAGGGGGGACCGCCATGGCAGAGATGGACGAAAACGTGAAGGAAACGTTGTCTGATGTTCGGAAAGTGGGCGCCAATTACGAGGAACACCAGCAGGTGGTCGGGCTCGATATCCCTGTCGATTTTGGTGCACTTCAAGAAGTTTCCCGTCGTCGATCATCCGGGAACATACAAAAAGGTGGGCCACGATACGCGGTCCGATATCGACCCGGACGACAGTCCCGAACTGCCGGATTACAGCGGCCGTTCAGTCAGAACCTCAGATTCTCGGATTTCTCGAATGATGCGCTCATCAAGCTGCTGGGGTTGAGTGACGAGTACTACCGCGTCTGCATCGAGGGTTGGGCGGACTCGGTAGCAGAGCGCTACGGACGCGACGACATGCGACAGATCCAATCAGAGGCCTGGCAAGACATAATTCTTCCGCAGCTGCGGGGAATGATCGACGAATGGATGGAACTCAACGACGACGAGACCCAAGTCCTCATCACCGACACCGAAAGCGAGGTGGCCGCCCAGGTTGCGGCGGGCCAGGTGGTCCTCGTCAACCCCTACAAACCGGAGCCGAAATGGACAGGCTATTCCAAGGAGCGCCTGGTAAAGCTGGCGCTGGGCAGTCATGAATATCTGCTGGCCGCTATCGAGTCGTGGGCACTGGCCATCGTTTTGAGGGACGGCCTCGACGAGATGTTTGCATTCCAGTGGGCTCTCTGGAGCGAGACGTTGTTGCCGGCGGCCAAAGACATCAAATCGCGCTGGATGGGAATTACCGGCGACACGGTCGAAGCCTTCACGAAGGACATTCAGGTGGACGCCACCTCTTTCCCCGGGAAGGCCTTCGAGATGACATTCGAGATGCCCGAAGAGGAGGTCGGAGTCTTCACATTCAACAAATGCGTTTCGGTTGACCAATGGGAAGCGATGGGCCGCCCAGACATCGCCGAAAAGGCGTCTCATACCTCGTGTCCCGCCGCCATCATCGAGACGGCGAAGATGTATAACCCAAATATGAAGGTGGAGATTTTGGCCATCCCACCGCGCGTGAACAAAGACGATGTCTGTTGCAAGTGGGGCTGTCCATGCGAGACGAATCAGATCCCGAGTACGTCCGCCCAGCGGAGTAGCCAACAGAAGACGCTTTCGTTTGCGGGCGCCGGGGCAGCGGCCGCCCCGGAATCCGGTCCACAACGTCGGACACGGAGGTCGGTCCCGCCGGCAGGGTGGGTGCTCGGCCGTCGGCCCCAGCAGCTTCTCTTCAGCGGGGCAGACGAGAGGGCGACGACGCCCGTGGTTTCGTATCCATGCCGGGGAGCAGGCGTCGGGCCAGCCTTTGTAGCTGGAAGCGGAGCGTGTCGTCGTCGAGTCCGGCGACGAGTGGGTGCATGACCGTGCCGCTGATAGCGGCGGTGAGCATCGCCGTCGAGACGCGCTCTTCGTGGCCAATTTTGTCACCCATGAGCACGCCACTCATTCGATCCATCACGTGGCGGAACGATTCGTGCTCGGAAAAGAAGCGAACGATGACCGGATCATTCAGGATGGTACTCACGGTGTGCCGATGAGCCACAGCGAGGTCGATGATTCCTGTCACCAGCGCCTCACGAGCCCGCGTCGCCGATGATTCAGCTTCAGCGGCGTCAATCACCCTCTCCAGCCTGGCCAGTTCGGCCTCTGCCGCGGCGAGAACGATCTGGTCCTTGGTGTTGTACTGGTGGTAAACCGCAGCCTTGGTCACGCCGATGGTGTCGGCGATCATCTGCAATGACGTTCCTCCCACTCCGTTGCTAGCAAACAATTCCAGGGCGGCGCTGATGATCCGAGCTTGGGCGGCGGTGGGCACAGTCCGCGTGACTTTCCCCACGGCCCCGAGCCCCGCATCACTCATCGGGTCAGAGTAGTTGATCGGCTACTTCCCGAGCTGGCTGACGGGATGGCACCTTGACTGGATCTCATCTTTCCGGCACCGAGCCCAGTGTTCGGCGCTCCTCTGACGAGCATAGAAACCTGAGCGCTCCAGACAGTCAGTTCCGACGGGGCGCCCATTTCCATCGGCGCACGGCCACGATGGCCCCGGCCACACCCCACAGGGCGACGACGAGGAGGTCATGCCAGGCCCACGGGGAGGCTCCCTTCTGAATGTCAAACGGGGCAAAGACTGCGGCGATGAAGTTATGGACAGGAAAGTAGGACGAGGCCTGAGCCAGGCCGGATCCCGGTTTGAGTGGGAACCACAGACCGGAGAGAAACAGCAGCACGAAGAAGACGATGCTCACAATCGGTCCGGCTGCATCTTGATTCGGTATGAGCGTGCTCATGGCCATCCCGAGCGCGCTGAAGCTGATCATTCCGACCACGACGGCAATGAGGAAGGCGCCCAAATCGCTGGGTAGGTGGACGCCGAATCCGATCCTTCCGACGGCCAGGAGGACAATGACCTGGACAGCGGCGATGATCATCGTGCTGAAAAGGATGGCGGTCAGCAACGCCCAGGTGGGCAAGGGGCTGAGTCGCAGTCTCTTCAGAAGGCCCATCTCACGTCGGTTGACGATGGTTATGGCCAGGATGTTGAAGCAGGCCGCCATCACCCCGTAGGCCACGAATCCGGGAACGTAGTACTGGATCAGTTTGATGTTGCCGTAAAAGGAGATCCGCGAATTCCCCGCTGAGGCGCCGAGGAGGAGGAGAAAGACAACCGAGAATCCAATGGTGAAGGCTGCGCCGATCGGATTCAGCCAGAACGACAGCTGTTCGTAGCGGACCTGACGGCCCACCAGCTTGACGTCGCTCAGGCCCTGGAAGGCTCCGAGCGTAGGCGTGGTCGTCACGGTTCCTCCCTTGTCAACTGAAGATAGATGTCCTCCAGGGTTATCCGCGCCACTGACAGGCCGGGCAAGCGGAGATTCCGCTGGATCGCCCATCCGCTGAGCGCATGGAGCACCGGCAACTCGTCCTCGGTGTGGATCTCGACCAGTCCTTCGGACACCGCGTCGACCGGAACAGGGAGCTCCGTGGCAGCCACACCATCAGGAAGGGTGAATCGGATGGTCACGGCACCGGCGTCTCGTCCCCCCAGTGAGTCCGGAGTACCGGTAGCCACGATGTTGGCTTTGGATAGCACGGCCACCTGGTCGGCCAAGGCATCCACCTCATCCATGTAATGGGTGGTCAAAAGCACGGTGGTCCCCTCGGAGGCCAGTTTCTGGATGAGCTCCCAGGTGTCTCGACGGCCCGACGGGTCGAGTCCGGTGGTGGGCTCATCGAGGAAGAGCAGCTCAGGGTTACCCACGATCCCGAGCCCCACGTCCAGCCGGCGTTGTTGGCCCCCCGAGAGCGTTTTCACCCTGGCATCGGCCTTATCGGTGAGTCCTACCAGTGCGACGACCTCGTCGACCGGCCGGGGCGATGGATAGAATCCGGCATTTCGTGACAACACCTGACGCACCGAGTAATAGGGCTCCACCGCCAGCTCCTGGAGGACAACGCCGATTCGGGATCGAAGCCACCGTTGGGTCTGCGGCTCGGCCGGGTCCACCCCCAATGTCTCCACCTGCCCGGAAGTCCGGTTGCGGAAGCCCTCAAGTATCTCAATGATCGTGGTCTTGCCGGCACCGTTCGGACCGAGGAGGGCAAATACCTCCCCCTTCGCCACCTCAAAGCTCACATCCCCGACCGCCACCGTGCCGCCGTAGGTTTTGGCCAGATTGCGCACGCTTATTGCCGGCACGGTTGTATCCTCCCGTCGCTTCGTTGATGGCTGCGTTCTGCTTAGTACATCCATTCATTACTGCCGATGCGTAGGGTCCAACCGTGCGGGAGCGCCTCGTTTCAACTATCTCCCAGTGGCGCCGTCGAGCAACTCACGCAGGATATCGGCGTGTCCGGCATGGCGAGCGGTCTCCTCCAGGAGATGGAGAACCACCCAGCGCAGGTTGACAGGTGCCTCGTCACCCAAACCTCGACAGGGCTCGGCAAGACCCGGAGCCGTAGCCATGACAGCATCGGTGCGCTGCCACGTTAGCTGGTAGGCGCTGATAGAAGACTGAACGGTATCACCGGGGCCGACTCTGTCGTCGTCGATCATGACATCGTGCCCGGCGAATCGGTGAAGAACCCACAGGGATTCTGCGCGCGCCATGTGTTTCACCAGCCAGAGGAGACTCGTCCCGCTCGCTACCGGCGACCTTCGGGCCATCTCTTCGCTGACGCCACTGACCTTTTTGACGAGCGAGTTCCGCTGATACTGCAACAGGGCCCGGAGCGTCTCCAGTTCGTCTGCCGCCAGCCGTGGCGGCTTCTCATCGGCCACGGGAGCATTGTAGGTTCGGGCCTCGGCCACCGGCAGCCTAGGAGGCAGAATCAGCCGGCCGGTTGGGAGCGGCTACGGCAGGTGCAGACCCCGTGGCTAGTGTCCCCGTCGTGTGGGATCCGATTCCTTGTCAAAGTGATCCGCCATTTCTGGCCAGCCTCCGTCATGTGGCCCCAGTCATCAGCGGCCGCATGGCCCTGGCCCTCGTCGAGCTCCAGCCCGAACCTCGCAAGAGAATCGCACTGATCCGAGCCTCGGTGGACACCCGCTTCGAGATCGAGTCGATCACCAAGGCCCTCACCGGCATGCTGTTGGCCGATGGACTGCACAGGGAGCGGTTGTCCTTGGATACCCCGGTCGGCAAAGTCGTTCCGACGACCAATGGGAGCGAACTAGCCACTGTGACTCTTGGAGAGCTGGCCACCCGCACGTCAGGCCTTCCGAGAATTCCAGGCGGCGTCTCATGCGGGGCGTTGCCCAACGCACTGGCAGGAAGAAACCCCCTACCGTCACTCCCCGGCGAGCGTGATCGCCACGGCCGCATCCCAACATCTCCACGGCCGGGGCCACCGGAGGTACTCCAACCTCGGAGGAGCGGTCCTCGGCAAGGTTCTGGCCATTGACGAGTCGACCGACTATCCCTCCCTGTTGACCGATCGCATTCTTCGCCCCGTTGGGATGAGTTCGACGGCCGTCTCGGTAAAAGGGCACTGTGCGCCGTGGGGTAGATCTTCGCTCGGTCTGCCCCGGCAGCCTTGGAGCCTGGCCGGCTACGCACCGGCAGGAGGCGTCTTCAGCACCATCGAAGACATGGTTCGATTATCCCGGTCCCTCCTTGGCGGTTCGGCTCCGGGCATGGAAGCGCTCGATCCGATCGACGGAGTTCACACCGATTGTCCGCATCGACGGACGGGGATGTTCTGGATCATCGATGGACCCCGGATCAGACCCCAGCGATTACCTGGCACAACGGTGGGACGGGAGGGTACTCGTCCTTTGTTGCCCTCCTGCCGCAGTACCAACGAGCCATTGTTGTCATGCAGAGCGTGGCGGGCCGGAGTCAACGGCTTCAACGCATTGCCTTGGCCCTGGCCGGATGACGAAGGCCTTCCGAGAGAACCCCCACCAGATGCTCACTGGTAATAGTGATCCTGCTCGAGATCGTCGAGGAGGCTAGGGCCGGTCGGCTCCCACGCCATCAGGTCACGGGTTACGTCTGCTGTGGCGGGGCTGTCCAGGGCGACGAAGTGGCCAAGGTGGGAAAAGTGCTCGACGGCGTCGCCAGGGGACACCGATGCCGTAGGGACACCGAGGTGACCGCCGATGGCCTCGGCAATGGCCCGGAAGGGAACGCCCTCATCGGCGACCGCGTGCAAGACCGATCCGGCCGGGGCACCCTCGACGGCCAGACGGGCCAGGCGAGCGGCATCGGAGCGATGCACGGCCGGCCAGCGGTTGGCACCGTCGCCCACGTATCCGGCCGCGCCCCGTTGCCGGGCGATGGCGACGAGGGTGGACACGAACCCGTGGTCGCCGTCGCCGTGGACCGTCGGGGGCAGCCGCAGCACCGACGAACGGACACCCACGCCCCTCAGAGACAGGGTGAGCAGGGCGGTGGCGGACCGACGCCCAGCGGGGTTGGCCCGAACCTCGGCGCTGGGCACCAGCCCGTCGTTCTCGGTCGCCACCCGACCGACTGTCAGCCCCAGAACGCCTGACGCCAGCACGAAGGGCCGGTCAGAATCAGCTAGCGCCGCGCCCATGGCCTCCACTGCCCTTCTGTCGGCGGCGGCGGCGGCGGCGAAGTTGCCACCCCAGGCCACCTCGTGCTGAAAGGCCAGGTGGATCACGCCGTCGGCGTCGGCGGCGGCCTTGGCCAAGCCGTCGGGGTCGTCGACGTCGCCCCGTTGCACAATGACGCCTGCTGCCTCCAGTCGCTGGGCCGATGCCTCGGACCGGGCCAGCCCGACCACCTCGTGGCCAGCCCCCAGCAGCTCCGGTCCGACGGCCGAGCCGATCCAGCCCGATGCGCCGGTGACGAAGATTCTCATGATGTTACCTCCGGGGAGATCGTTGATGTCAGTAACTGTTATCACCATATACGGGATGTCAGTGACTGTCAACGCCTAGGATAGGGAGCATGGGCCGATGGGAGCCGGACAGTCGCGGACGGCTGCAGGAAGCGGCCCTCGCCCTCTACTCCGAACGGGGATTCGACCAGACCACGGCGGCGCAAATCGCGGCCCGAGCAGGGCTGACCGAGCGCACCTTCTTCCGGCACTTCGCCGACAAGCGAGAAGTGCTATTCGGTGGATCCGCCCTCCTCCAAGAACGGATCGTGGCCGGCGTGGCCGGGGCGCCAGCCGAGGACGGGCCTCTCGACGCGGTGGCCTGTGGGCTGGCCGCCGCCGCCACCATGATGAGCGAGTTCCGCCGAGACCTGTCCCGCCAACGTCATGCCGTAATCGCCGCCAACCCCGAGCTGAGGGAGCGGGAGTTGGCCAAGCTGTCCGACTACGCCACAGCGGTGGCGGAGGCCCTGCAGCACAGAGGGGTGAGCGAGCCGCAAGCCAGCCTGGCCGCCGAGGCAGGCATGACGGTGTTCCGCGTCGCCACGGAACGCTGGTCGACCGGAGACGACGATCAGGACCTCGCCGAAGTCATGCGTGATTCCATGGCCGAACTGCGTGCGGTGGCCGGCGGCTGAGGCCGGTCGCCGTCTTCGGGCGCCTTGACTTCGGACAGTGGGCGGCCGACCAGAGTGCGGAGAGGTTCATTCGTACAACCTCACAGGACGGTGCGTCTCCACCGTCGGATCACTCGGTGGTGCGTCTCCGGTAAAGCAACGTGGCCAGAGGAGCGAAGATGATGAGGAGGGCGGCGCACCACAGGAGGGATGCCTCCACCGGGTGCTGCATGGGCCAAGCATGGATGGTGGCCGAAGGATTGGGATTGTGCCAAAGGGTGCGGGCGGCCGACGTCACCGCACTGACCGGGTTCCAATCGGCCACCACCCGCAACACGGTGGGCATGCGCTGAGTCGGTACCAGGGCATTGGACACGATGGCCAACGGGAAGAGGATGACCAGGCCGACCCCTTGGGCCGATTCCGGGCCCTTGCTGACCATGCCGAGGCAGGCGCATCCCCACGAGAGGGCGTAGGCGAAGAGGAGGAAGATGGCGAACCCGGCCAGGGTGTCGGCTGCTCCGCCGGTGGGCCGCCATCCCACGAACAGTCCGGTCACGGCCACGATGGCGGTACACAGGGCAGCGGTGAGCAGGTCGGCCATCGACCGACCCACCAGCACCGCCGGTCGCCACATGGGTAGGGTCCGGAACCGGTCGATCACCCCGCTGTTGAGGTCGGTACTGAGGCCGACCGCGGTCCCCATGGCGGAGGTGGTGAGGTTGAGAGCCAGCAGGCCGGCGATGGCAAAGTCGGCGTAGGTGCCGCCCCCGGGGAGTACCACTCCGGCCCCGAAGACGAAGACAAACAGGAGGGTGAACAGAACCGGCTGCACGGTCACGTCGGACAGCTGGAGTGGCTCGCGGGCGATGTGTACGAGGTTGCGACCGGTGAGGGCGATCACGTCGCAGGCCTGACGGACCACACCCGGAGCCCGGGGGGGACGGGCGGTGGCGGTCGGAGGGGTGAGCGTAGTCACAGTCATGAGTTCACCGCTTCCAGTTCGGCCGGGGTTCGACGGTCGTCGTCCTCCGCCTCGTCGTCGGGTTCGGTGGGATGACCGGTCAGCGAGAAGAAGACGTCGTCGAGCGAGGGCTGGTGGACCTCGACGTCATCCACGCTGATGCCGGCGGCGTCGAGCGCGCGCACCACCGTGGTGGCCAGTCCGGAGCCGGTGCGGACCGGCGCCCGTAGTCGGCGCCCGTCGTGACTCACATGGACCGGGCCGGACACGAAGGGAGCCAGGGCATCGGGGGCCTCAACGTGGGGCTCGCTGAGGGTGACCTCCAGACGTGCCCCGCCGGTGGCCGTCTTGAGCTCGGCTGCAGTGCCCTCGGCGATCACCCTTCCGTGGTCGATGACCACGATCCGGTCGGCGAGTTCGTCGGCCTCGTCGAGGTACTGGGTGGTGAGCAAGAGGGTCACCCCGTCGGTCACCAGGCCCCGGATGACGTCCCACATGCGGACACGGCTGGTGGGGTCGAGCCCGGTGGTGGGCTCGTCGAGGAAGAGCACCGGAGGCCGGGTGACCAGTCCGGCGGCCAGGTCGAGCCGGCGTCGCATCCCCCCCGAGTAGCCCTTGAGCACCCGGTCGGCCGCGTCGCTGAGGTCGAACTGGGCCAGAAGTTCGTCGGCCCGGCCCCGGGCCTCGGTGCGGCGTAGGCCGGACAGCCGGCCCACCATGACCAGGTTCTGCCGTCCGGTGAGGAGTTCGTCGACGGTGGCGTCCTGGGCGGTGACCCCGATGTTGCGTTGGACGGCCTGTGCTTCGCGGACCACGTTGTGACCGGCCACCCAGGCAGACCCCGCATCAGGCTTGGACAGGGTGGTCAGGATGCGGACGGCAGTTGTTTTGCCGGCCCCGTTCGGACCGAGGACGCCGAGGATGGAGCCGGTGGGCACATCGAGGTCCACGCCGGCCAAGGCCACTGTGTCGCCGAACCGCTTGTGCAGGCCCTCGGCCCGGATCATGGAGTCAGTCGGCATGGCGCCCTCACGGGTTGACGGGTGGTCTTACTTGTCGGATGGTAAGGGACCTACTTACCGGCTGTCAAGTAGAATGGCTTCGTGAGCCTCGAATCATCGGTCGACGAAGCCTCGGGAGACGAGAGCACAGCCTCGGGAGACGAGAGCACAGCCTCGGGAGACGAGAGCACAGCCTCGGGAGACGAGAGCACAGCCTCGGGAGACGAGAGCACAGCCTCGGGAGACGAGAGCACAAAGGAGCGGATCCTGGCCATCGCGCTCGAGCTTTTCACCGAGCAGGGCTTCGAACGGACTTCGCTGCGACAGATCGCCGAACGCCTCGGCTTCTCCAAGGCTGCCATCTATTACCACTTTGCCAGCAAAGACGACATCCTGATGACCCTGCATCTTCGACTGCACGAATTTGGGAAGTCGGCTCTCACCGCCGTCGACGAAGCAGACTGGTCACCGCAGACCTGGGCGGCCCTCCTCGACCAGTTCATCGACCAACTGCTCGAGCACCGGGCCCTGTTCATCCTCCACGAACGCAACCGCGCCGCGTTGGAGGAGCTGCACCGCGAGCGTCACGACGCCGAGCACGAGGACATGGAGGCGAGCTTCCAAAAGGCCCTGGCCAATCCCATGATCGCCCTTGGGGACCGTGTCCGGATGGCCTGTGCCTTCGGAGCGGTGATGGGTGCTCTGGTCCTCACCGGCAACGTGTTCGCCGAAGTTCCGTCGGCGGAACTCGGGAGCATGTTGCGGGGGGCTGTGCACGATCTGCTCGGCAATGATGGGCCGGCGTAGGAGTTCGTCGGTCGGGGGATCGGCTGTCGACCCGCAGGGTCGATTGGCCACAAGCTCAGCGCCATAGCCGTGGCATACGGCCGCAAAGGTCGTCACCGAGCGATTGAGGGCTTTCGATCAGCCACCTTGGCGCGAGCTCCCGAGCACCGTGCCGTTGCGGAGCAGGGATACGGGGCCGTCGTCACTCACCACGATGACGGTGGCCAGAGGGTCGTCATGACTGTAACGACGGCCGGAGGTGTGGCGGGTGCCGCCGAATGCTTCGACAATCAGTTCCGAAGTGGGGCTGGGGATCAGCCGGACACCGAGGCGGCGCAGCCTTCCTCCGGCATCAAAAATAGCGGCGCCGTCGATTTGGGCCAGGGCATGACGTAGCGGAGCGAGATGTGATGCCTGTCGGATGAGTAGGGGTGGCGGCGTCGGCAGTCGCTCCTCCACCGGAGGTCCTGCATCGTTGCGGGGACGATAGATGAGCAGCGAGCCGATGCCCAGCGAGCCCAGGTCGTGAACGGCGAATTCGAGCATGGCTCGGAGAACCTCGAAATCGCCGTGAGCCGCAGAGGTGGTGGCCTCGTCGATCCAGCTGCCGACCGGTGGTTCGTGGTGCCAGCTGAGGCCGTCCCAACGGAGCACGCCGAAGTCTCCGACCACCCGGACCGAACCGACCGGATGGCGTTGGACAATGGTGGCGCCGAACACGTTGGCCAGAACCACGAGGTCCCGCTCGGACCCCGCGGGGCGGTCGAGCACCATCCACTCGGTTGTGCCCTCCGTACGGCGGAGAATCCAGCTCGACAGCCCATCAGCGTACCGGCGGGCGGCAGGCAATGGCTGCTGGTTCAGAGGCTGGCGATAGATGCCGAGCTGGGTCCCCGCCGACCACGAGAGCGGGTCCGACATCGGGTCCAGAATGGTTCCACTGCTGGCAATCCGGCGTTCGTGCACAGGTGGACGGAGGGCATGGTCGATCTCCTCCACCAAGACCGCCCGGTAGCTGTCACTACCCTTCAGCTGTAGTCCGCTCTCCTCGAGCTCTTCGGCCAGTCGTTGGAGGCGCTTCGGTGGGGCTTCAGCCATGGGACCGGACGCTACCGGTAGTGGGGAGGGCGTCGACCTGCGGATGGGACGGGTCAGGTCGACCAGGCAGGCACTACCGGATCCGGTGAGGACTCACGTAGCGACGGCGAGAGTCAAGTTCCGGGTCGCCGTGTCGGCCGGCTCATATGAGTCGGTGACTTCGACCTGAAAGGCAAAGTTCCCGGCGGAGGTGGGGACGCCTTGGATCGTGCCGTCGGTTCCGAGGGTGAGTCCGGGCGGCAAGGTACCCGTCGACACCGTCCAGGTGTAGGGAGGTGCTCCTCCGGTGGCTGCCAGCCTTTCTGACAAGGACTTGGCGACGACGGCTCGATGCAGTTTGGTCGTCGTAATGGCCACCGCTTTCGGAGCGATCGTAATGGTCTCGGTCTGGGTGGACGTCTGCGGGGCCGGGGTTGTCGAGTCGGTTGCCGTCACCGTAAAATTGAAGGTTCCGTAGACCTTGGGAGTGCCGGAGACCAGGCCGTTCTTGGCATTGAATTTGAGGCCGTCCGGCATGGTGTCTCCCGCCGCCAGCGCGAACGAGTATTTCGGGCTGCCGCCGATGGTGACCACATAGTTGGAGTAGCTGGTGCCTTGCACCCCGGCGGGCAGGGCGGTGCTGAAGATACTGAGCGGATAGGTCTCCTGGGGCATGTACGCCGTACACGCGACCCCGGTCGGAGTATCCGCCCACGAGTCGCAGGACGGTCCGGTCTGGCCGATCCGGTCAGGGGCAATGGAATGCATGATCTCCATCTGGGCGACCAGTTCCTGATACGGCTGGTTCTCGACGTCCACCACGCCGAAGTTGTTGTTCTCCCCGTCGAACCGGCCCCCCTGTGGTTCGTCGACGTACTCGAACCACTCGTCGCCGACCACCCAGGGCGAGTCCTCGTACAGCGGGGCGATGTAGTCGGTGTAGGCGGCGGCCCGCGTCGTCTGATCGGGATAGACCGCGTAGACGCCGGGAACGGTGTCCGGGGTCTGAGGCGTGTCGGCGATGAAGGAGTACTCGGCCACCATGATCGGGCGCTTCACGTACTTCTCGAAGGTGCTGAATGTCGGGGTGACCGGGAGGTACTGCGGCCAGATCTTGTCGACGATTTGGGCGAAACCGGGCATGAGCTGGTAGTCGTCGATGCTGAACACGTCGACGTAGGGGCGGGCCGCCTCGAGCAACTGGGGCTGGATCTCCTGACCCTCCGCCTTCACCCCCAGGATCAGGTGGTGCGTGTCGTACATACGTATGGCTGCCGTGGTGACTTGGAAATACCGGGTGGCCAGGGCGTAGACGAATCCGTTGGGATTCCCGACGTACTGCTGGGCCACGGCCAGGCCGGGCGAACCTGCCGGCAGAGCCAGGTAGTGATCGAGCTGGGTGTCGAGATCACCGCCGTTCGGTCCCCAGTCGAGTTCGCTGTCGGTATACCAGCCGATCAGATTGGGATCGTCGGCCAGCGGCGCTACCTGGGTGGCGGCCACTTCATCGGCGTTGGTGACGAACGAAGACGCGAACCAGTCGTCACCGCTGGCCATGCCCAGTTGGACGCTGTAGGGCATTTGGGCGGCAAAGGTGCTGTCGTCGCTGAACGCCCCCAGACTGTTGAATCCCCACGAGCGGAGTTGCGAGACGGTGGCCGTGGCCCATGCGGCGGTGCTCGGGTACTGGCTCTGGATGGTCTCGCAGTAGGGGCATTGACCCGTTGACTGGTCGGTGTCGGGGTCCGACGAGACATGGTCGATACCGGTGGAATAGAAGGGCTCACCGGTGGGCGTCACGAAGAAGGACCGACCGTGCTTCTGGCCGAGGGAAAAGTAACCGGTGGCCGGGAAGGGCGTTTTGGTGGCCTTCGTGCGGGACGAGCCAGATCCCGAGGCGGCATGCCCCCCGGCCGCCTGCGCCGAGATGGTCGGCACCAGTAACCCGACCAGCATGACCAGTAGGGCGGGCACCACCACGCGCCACCTTGGTGAAGGCCTGCGATGTGGTTTCCGTGAGAACGTCCGACCTGGATTCATCTCGCCCCCTTCCCGATCCGAACAGGACGAAGTGTAACCCCGGACCTTGTACGTCACGCTCGAGGTGGCTATCGCCGGTCCGTCCGATGGCCGCTGATCCACCTACGAGTGGCGGCGCCGCCGGGGCGGGGGGTCATTGGACACCCGTGAGTCAGGCCAGTGTCGGGGTCTGAGTGGCCAGGATGGCGTCGGCGAGCTGGAAGAGCCGCCGCTGGTCAGGGTCGGACAACGACGCCAGCAGCCTCTCCAGCTCGGCGTAGACCTCGTCGGCGAACCGCGTCGCCAGCTCGGCGCCTTGTTCGGTCAGGCGCACACGTACGGCTCGGCCATCGGCATGTCCGGTCGTTCGAGCCACCAGTCCGCGATCCTCGGCCCGGTCGATCAGACCGCTCACGCTGGACTTCTCCAGTGCCAGGTGATCTTTGAGGTCGGTCATGGTCGGCTCACGATCCCGCAAGGAGCCGAACAGCCGAACCTGGGTGACCGACACGCCATGGCGAGAAGCCACCTGCGCCAGCAGATCCTGAATCGAGAAGGAGAGCTGGACCAGGGTGTCGAGCAGGGCGGGGTCACTCGATGGTCGCCGTGTCGGTCGTCGGGGGCTCACCGGGGCCAGTCTAGCTTGTGTTTGTTCGTGTCACGACCTATTATGGTTCGTGTCAAGAACTATAGTAATGACGAAAGGCCAACCTATGAACGCCGCCGTCGTCCGGTCCTTTGGTGACCCCCCGGCCTATGAGCGCTTTGACGCCCCCGCGCCCCGTGTCCCGGATGAGATGGTGATCGAGGTTCTCGCCGCCGGGCTGCACCCGCGCACCCGATCGGGCGCCGACGGATCTCATTACACCAGCAGGGGACAGCTGCCGATGATTCCCGGCTTGGACGGAATCGGTCGAGACCCCGATGGTCGACTGCGCTATTTCATCCTCGACGATGCCCGTTTCGGGAGCATGGCTGAACAGGTGGCCATCGACCCCGGCCGCAGTCTCGTGCTGCCCCCCGACACCAATGTGTTGACCGTGGCTGCGGCCATGAATCCGGCCATGGCTTCGTGGGTGGCTCTGCGCCAACGCATCGCCTTCGAGCCCGGACAAAGCGTCCTGGTGCTGGGCGCCACCGGCAACGCCGGGCAAATGGCCGTGCAGATAGCCAAGCGTCTGGGGGCCGGGAATGTGGTGGCTGCCGGTCGCCACCCCGAAAGACTCCACCTCCTGACCGAGCTCGGTGCTGACGCCACCGTCTCGCTGACGGGGGATCCGGACACCGTCGATCGGGCCCTGGGAGAAGCGGCGGCGGACATCGACGTGGTCATCGATTACCTGTGGGGCCCAGCCACCGACCGCAACATGCCCACCGTGCTCAGGCACCGCACCGACAAAAGCCGCCTCCTCACATGGATCGAGATCGGCTCGATGTCCGGCCTGCAGATCACCCTCCCCTCGGCATGGCTGCGGGGCGTCCGACTCCAGGTCGTCGGCAGCGGCCAAGGATCGGTCAGCAGCCCCGACTACATCGCCGAGCTCCCCGCCCTGGCCGACGAGATATCAACCGGTACCTTCACGATCGACGCCGTTCCCACGCCGCTCAACCAGGTCGAGACGGCCTGGAGTACACCTCTTGCCCCCGGTCAGCGCATCGTCTTTGTCCCCTAGCTCCACCGGTTGAAACGACGGGCTCCCGCCGGTCCTCTGACCGACCCGATCGATCCGGGGCCAACGATGATCGTGTGACCGGACCGGTGACACCGTCGTTGGGACATCCGGCCACCGTGGCTCCATGGCTCCGGGCGTGACCATCGCGCCACCCACCGTGGCTGCCGGCACGATGGACGCCTTACTCCACTCGACTGGTCATCCCGTGGTCCCGTGACGGTTGATGCGCCACCGAGCGAGAGCTACCGTGACCCAGGCGTCGGGTAGGCGCTCCGAACGAATGGGGATGGGCATGCGTAGATTCAGTCCGCTGGTAGCCGGCATCGTGGTGGTGTCGGGTGCGTTGGCCCTGGGTGTGTCGGGAACGGCCGTGGCGAGCATGTCCCATGCCCCGAGCATTAGATCGGTGGTGCCGGATCACGGTTCGGTCAACGGCGGTACGACCGTCACCATTACCGGCAAGAACTTGGTCGGCGCCACGGCGGTCGATTTCGGGACGACGCCAGCGGCCAGCTTTGCTCCCAAATCAAACAGCGCCATCGTGGCCGTATCGCCAGCGGGGACAGGCACCGTCGACATCAGTGTGACCACGGGAGACGGCATGAGCGCCCCTGTCCCGGCCGACCTGTTCAACTACGTCACCACGCCGGCAGTACAGAACGTTTCCCCCGGCACCGGGTCCTCGTCAGGGGGGAACCGGGTGACGATCACGGGGTCGGACTTCCTCGGGGCGACAGGCGTGACCTTCGGTTCGACAGCGGCCGCGAGCTTCGTCGTGGACTCGGACCAGGCCATCACCGCCATTTCGCCGGCCGAATCCGTCGGTCAGGTGGACGTCACGGTTGCCGGCCCTGACGGGTCGAGCCCCATCGATCCGGCCGACCATTACACCTTTGCCCTCAGAGTCCCGAAGGTGACATCTGTCGCTCCGGACGTGGACCCGGCGGGCACTTCAGTGACGATCACGGGTTCCGGGTTCACCAAGGTCACCGCTGTCGATTTCGGCTCGACGCCGGCGACGAGCTACACCGTGGGAAGTCGCAAGAAGACGATCGTTGCCGTTGCCCCTGCGGGCGCGGGAACAGTGGATGTGACGGTGACGGCGAGCAAGGGGACCAGCGTCGTGACACCGGTGGACGAGTTCACCTACGCACCGTCCAACTAGGTGCTCTCGGTAGGCCTCAGCTCGGTCGTCACCTCTGGATGACTCTCCCCGCCACGATGGACAACTCGTAGAAGAGGTAGAGGGGAACGGCCAGCGCCATCATCGAAAACGGATCAGAGCTGGGAGTTATGACCCCCGCCACCACGACGATGAGCACAATGGCCCACCGTCGCCAGGACGAGAGCTTCTTGGCTGTCAGAACTCCGGCCACCTCTAGAGACACCAGAAGTACCGGGAACTGGAAGGTAACGCCGAACACCACCATCAGCAAGACGATGAGGCTGATGTAGTTGATGGGGTCGAAGATCTCGTGGAGGCTCGGACCACCGATGCTGTCGAGCCATCTGAGGGCATGGGGGAAGGTGACGAACGCCACCAGGCAGCCCAGCGAAAACAGGCTGATCGAGCCGGCGATGAATGGGATGGCGTAGCGCTTCTCCTTGGGGTTCAGCCCTGGGGTGATGAATCTCCACAGCTCCCACAGGAGCACCGGCGAGGCCAGGAAGACACCGCCATAGGCGGCAATCTTGACCCGCAGCGACAACCCCTCGAGCGGCCCTGTGATGTAGAAGCCGCAATGGCTCGGCGCCACCTGGCAATAAGGGTGGCGCAGGAATGAGATGATCCACGGATAGAGCAGGAAAGCTGCCGTACCAGCTATAACGAAGGCTGCGGCGCAGACCAAAACCCGAGTGCGCAGCTCGGTCAGATGTTGGACCACGGTCATAGTTTCCGACCGGTGCCGGGCCTGGTCCCGTTGCTTCACTGAGATGGCCACAGCGTCAGAATGCTCTGGTCGTTGTCATGGGCAGGTAGTGATCAGTTCAATCCGCCGTCGTCCAGAAACGGCGACTCGTGGAAGACCCCTTGGCGACGATCGCTCTCGTCGGGTTGGCAGGCAACGGCTCCGAGTGCCGACCCCGACCTTCGGTCGTCGTCCTCCCCATGGCCGGGAGGTTCGACGTAGGGAGATGGCTCTGGAGCAGCACCCGGTTCGGGGGATTCGGTGCTCGACGCCTCACCTTGCGTGCCGTGGGAGTCGGCGAGGGTGTTGAGAAACGACAGGGGGGATCGCACCGCATGGGCCAGTTCGTCCGTGGAGGGCAGGTCGGGAAAACTGTTGCGCACATCAGACTCGAGCTGCTGGCGAAACCGGCGAAAGTCAGCCCACAGACCACCGATCTGCTTGGCCACCTTGGGCAGCTTGTCGGGACCGAGGACCACAAGGCCGATCACCACGATGACCAGGAGCTTGGCGGGGGAGAGGAAGGGCATGATGGCCTGGTTTCCGGCCAGGCTCAGGAGGTGACGACAGGCTGGGAGCCGGGGGTCTCGACGGTCGCCGCAGCGGGGGTCGGCGAACGCTCACCGGGGGGAACGGCCTGAAGCGGGTGGCGGTCGGCATCACGTTGGGAGACATCCTCGAAACTCCCCTTCTTGAACTCCTTCTGTGCCGATCCCAGAGACCGAGCCAACCTGGGAATTTGGGTAGACCCGAACAGAGCCAACAGCACCACGACGAGGACGACGATGCCGTCGAGGCCGAAGATCTCTGAAGGCGGACTTAGGGGCATGGCGTGTCTCCTTGGTGGGCAGAAGTGTCGGATCCCGACAACGTGTTCTCACTCTTGTTGACGGCCGTCGCTCTCTTGTTCGCTGCGGAGTCGCCTTTTGGATGACAGATGACGGGGGCCGATCCATCCCTTCGGGTCACACCGCTCCCGTTGGGAAGGCGCCGGTCTTCTCTGACCATCTCCTCGGGCAGGACGGCCGCTCGACGTCGCCAGCCCAGCCCCGGGACAAACGTGGAATTTCCTCAACATTCGGTCATCCGGACGAACGGTTGGTATCGATAACTCTCCGTGGACGCCACGTCCCGGTCACGAACATCCTGTCACCTGCCCAGGAGGCCCTGATGAGCGAAGTCAGCAGACGCGTATTCCTGAAGGGCGGCTCTGCCGCCGTTGTCGCCGCTGGAGCCATCTCAGCCATTCCGGGGCTACCGGCCATCATGGGTCTGGTCGAGACGCAGGGGCCGGCCGACGCCGGAGCCGTGGACACGGCGGCGGCCGACTCCGAATCATCGGACCTCATGACCGAACCGGTCATCGCCCACATCCGCGATCTGGCTACCGGGGAGATCGGCCTCTTCTCGGGAACCAGGGAAATCACCGTACTCAATCCTCAACTGGCCGCTTCCCTGTTTAGAGCCATTCGCTGATCGATCGCCGCATCGCGCCGCCTTCTCGTTCCGTCATCAATCCGTTAATCCGTTAATCCGCATTCAAAGGAGACCGAGGTAAGCCATGTCATCCCATCGCGAAGCACCCGAAATTTCGAAGGATCCGGTTGCCGACTCCACTGATCTCTATGCCTTTGTGAGTCCTGACCGACCCGACAGTGTGACGATCATCGCCAACTACGTCCCCCTGGAATCCCCGGACGGCGGCCCGAACTTCTACGAGTTCGGCGACGATGTCCTCTATGCGATCAACATCGACAACAACGGTGACGGCGAGGCCGACATCAGCTACCAATTCCAATTCAGCACTGAAGTCACCGATCCGAACACGTTCCTCTACAACACCGGTCCGATCACCAGTCTGCAGAGCTCGTCATGGAACAGACGCCAGACCTACTCGCTGACCCGGGTGGACAGGTACGGCAGCCACTTCCTGGGGTCGGGGATCCCCTGCCCGCCCTGCAACATTGGACCGCTCTCGACTCCCGACTATGTGGGTCTGGCCGATCAGGCCATTGTGACCGTGGCCGGAGGGACCAGGGTCTTCGCCGGCCAACGAGCGGAGGGGTTCTACGTCGACCTCGGAGCCGTGTTCGACCTCGGTGACCTCCGGCCCTTCGAACAGGACCACACCACGTTCGGCCTGGCCAACACCGGTCTCGGCCAGATGGCCAAGGGAGTCAACTCGACCGCAGGGGTGAACGTGCACAGCCTTGTCGTCCAGGTTCCCATCGAGGAGCTCACTGCATTCGGCGCCACTCCGCACACGGTGACGAGCCCGGGGGCGGTGATCGGCGTGTGGACCACCGCCAGCCGTCAGAAGGCCCGGATCTACGACAACTGGCCTGGCCGGAATTTCTGTTCGGGACCGTTCACGCAGGTATCGCGACTGGGCAATCCGTTGTTCAATGAAGTACTGATCCCCATGGGAGCCAAGGACTACTGGAATTCACAGCCTCCGTCCAATGACGGCCAGTTCGCATCCCGGGTGGCCAACCCGGAACTGGCTGGGCTCCTGCCGGATCTCTATCCGGGGGTCTTTCCCAACCTTGCCGCATACAACAAGACCGGTGGGGCTCGGCAGGATCTGCTGGCCATTCTCCTGACCGGTATTCCCACCGGTGTCGTCGCCGGATTCCAGAATTACACCGGGTCGAGGCAATCGGATGTCTTGCGCCTCAACGTCGCCATCCCTCCAACGGCCAGCGGTGCCTCCAACCTCGGACTGATCGGTGGGGATCCCGCCGGCTATCCCAATGGCCGGCGTGTGTTCGACGACGTGGTTACCATCGAGCTCCGTGCCATTGCCGGCGTCACTCTTCCTCTGGTCGACCACAGCTACGTGCCGGATGCGGCGGCGGGGGCCATTTCGATGGGACTCACGTCAGGACCCACCGATCTGACGGCCTTGGGTACGGAGAACTACCTGCCCAGTTTCCCCTATCTGGGCACCCCCTACTCGGGCTTTCTCGTTCCCTCGCAGCCGAACTGACCGATGCACGAGCACGGGGAACCCGAAGCGCCACTCCCTCCGAGCGGCCAGGCCAGCGTGGTATTGGACGTCGGTGGGACGAAGGGTGCCGCCGTCATCTTCACCACTGACCAGATGCTCGGCCAGGAGATCGAGATCCGGACGGAGGGGAGTGCCTGGGAGGGGACGCACACCGCCATACGTCAGCGCGACCTCCGGGACAGCATCGCCTTTGCCGGCGTGTTCGGTTCACTACCAGCCGGTCGGTACCAGCTTCGGGTGAAAGGCCAGGCCGCGGATCCAACCGGTGGCCGGTCGGTTGTGGATCTGAACGTCCGCGCCGGTGAGGTCACTCAGATGGAATGGCCAGCCAACTGATCCAACGGCTCCAAAGACCCGGTCAGCCGCTTCCGTAGGGTCGCGTGATGATCTCCATCAGGTGGGCGTCGGGGTCTTTGAAGTAGAGACCGCGTCCGCCGTCAGCCCGATTGATCTCTTCCCGATTCCGTAAGGCGGGGTCGGCCCAGTACGCAATACGCCGGTGGCGGATTCGATTGAAGATCTCGTCGAATTCATCCTCGTTGATCAGAAAGGCATAGTGCTGGGGAGCGATGGCGCCATCGCTCTCGTGAAAGGCGATGGAAGCATCGTTCGAAAATTCGACCACCAGGAACGGACCGAACGCGGTGGCCGGCGCCAGACCGAGTGTGTCCGTGAGGAAGCTGGCTGATTGTTCCTTGTCGCGACACCAGGCGATGGTGTGATTCAACCGAACGGCCATGGCCTCAGACCTCCTTGCCCACCGGCGCGGAACCGTCGGTGCATGGTAGCGCTCGGTCATCAACGGACCCAGGGGTGGGACAACCAGGTTTTTCATTCCGATGGCATGGCCGTCAGACAACCGCAGTCCGGTCACCCGCAGCGATCCCCCGGGGAGGTCGAGGACTACCATGACGCCATGGCGCCTTCTGCGGCTCTGACCCGGAGGCAGTTCCTGGGGTCTGTGGCCGTTGTCTCCGCAGCCGTGGCTGGTGGTTGCACGACCGCGCCGCGTCCGGATCCGGCCACGCTGGGACATGTCGTCGTGGTTGGCGCCGGGCTGGCCGGCCTGACCGCCGCGCTGGCTCTTCGTGCCGGGGGCTGGAAGGTGACCGTCCTCGAAGCCCGCGATCGGGTGGGCGGACGGGTACACACCCTGTACGGCCCTTTCACCGACGGCTTGCACGTCGAGGCCGGCGGGGAGTCCATCGACGACAACCATGTACAGATGCAGGCCCTGGCTCGTCACTATCGGTTGGTCCTGGCCCACCGTCCGGCGGACAAACTGCAGAACGCCGCCGTGTACAGGGCCGGGAGGCGTGCGGCACTGGGCGCGGTTTCCGCCTCCGACCCACAGGCGCTGAACGGTTACCTGGCCTTCGGCGATGCCCTCCTAGCCATGGCTGGTGACCTGGATCCCGCCTACCCCGAACGTGCACCGCAGGCCGAGCTCTGGGACAGGCAGTCGCTGCAGGACTTTGCCGTCACGCAGACACTCGACCCCAACGCCGAGCTCCTTGTTCAGACTGACTACCGGGGCAACTACAACGCCCAACTCGACCAGGTGTCGCTTCTTTTCGTGCTCCAACAGTCCGTTGTGGACGAATCTCTGCCGGAATCGGGGGTGGAGACCATGCGGATCGCCGCCGGCAATAGCGCCCTGCCCGAAGCGATGGCGCGTGACCTGGGTGCGGCGGTGAGGCTCGGTTCACCGGTCACCAAAATCGAGCAGCATCCGTGGGGAGTCCGGGTGAGTGCCGGAACGGGGAGTGGCGCCCCGTTGGATGCCGCCCAACTGGTTTTGGCGGCGCCACCGCCGTCCCTCCGCTCAGTGGCCTTCGATCCACCGCTGGCACCGAGCGTGGCGGCCATGATCGATGACCTCGATCTTGGTCATGCCTTGAAGGTCTCGACCCAGTACGACAGGCGGTTCTGGTTACCCGAGGGGTTGTCGGGATTCACCATCACCGACTTACCCTTCGGGACCGGCTGGGACGCCACCGATTCCATGCCGGGCGGCGCAGAGCGTCCCGGGGTGCTCACCCAGTTCGTGACCGGCGACGCCGCCCGATCCGGCGCCGCCCTGGATGATCCGACCCGAATCCGCTCTTTCCAGAAGCAGCTCGCTACCGTGTACCCCGAGGGCGTGCCGGACAAGAGTGGTATCGCCACCACCATGGCCTGGGCCACCGAGCGTTACACAGGAGGCGGCTACGCCGTGTACGCCCCGGGGCAGTTGACGCGGTTCTGGCCGCTTCTTCGTCGGGCACACGGCGCCATCCGGTTTGCCGGCGAGCACACAGAGATCCTGGCGGGCTACATGGAGAGTGCTGTCCGCTCGGGGAACCGGGTGGCCGCCGCCATCGGACCGGCGCCCCGTTGAATGCCGTGGCTCCCCGGTGTTGGGGGCGGACCGTCGTGCCTGGCCGGCCCGCATCGTCGGGACCGGAGCCGGCCCTCCACCAGCGGATCAGCCGACGCCACCCCGAATCGCCGGCCGTCGCAGCAGTGCCAGAGCCGGCACGATGCCCACCGCGGCGATGGCGGCGATGACCCACCAGGCGTGGCGAAAGGCTTCGAGTTGGTCGGCACCGCGGTGGGTGGCGGTACCCAGCACGGCGACCAGGATGGCCACGCCCAGGGCGAGTCCGGTCTGGCGGATCATGTTGACCACGGCCGACCCGGTGGCGAATGACGGTGCCGGTAGGGAGGACGACGCGGTCGCCATCATGGTGGGAAGGGTCAGGCCGACACCGATGCCAGTGAGGATCATCCCCCCCAGAACGCCCGTCCAGTAGTTCGGAGACACGGTCACGGCCAGGGCCCACCAGGCCACACCGACGCTGAAGGTGATGCTGCCCAAGCTGATCACCAACGCCGGCCCGTAGCGGGCAATCAGCCTTGCCGGCCACTACGAACGACATCAGCGGCACCATGAGTGGCCCCGGGGCGATACTCAGACCCGCCCGGAGGGCCGACCATCCCCACACCCCCTGTTCCCAGAGAACGATGGAGAGGAGCATCGCCCCGAAGGCAGCCGAAAAGAAAATAGCCACCAGGGACGAACCGGTGAAGGGAAGCGATCGGAACAGGTTGGGATCGATCAGCGGGTTTCGGCTGACCATGGTGTGCACCACGAAGAGCGCGAGGAGCACGAAGGCGCCGGCCAGAATGGCCAGGATCGAGGCGGAGGTCCAGCCCCAGTCGCTCCCTTCGACGATGCCGAAGGTCAGCAGCGCCGACACCAGCGGTCACCAACACCACGCCCAGGGGATCGGGCGGTTTGGTCTTCTGAGCGGGGAGGTGGGGAAGACGGCGCCAGCCCACCACCAGGGCGATGATCCCGATCGGTACATTCACCAGAAACACCCACCGCCAGCTGGCGGCCACCAGGAGTCCGCCCACCACGGGCCCGATCGCCGCCGCCATCCCTCCTGTTGCCGTCCACGCCCGCACGGCCCCATGACGACGTTCGGGTCGGTAGACGGCCAGAACCAGTCCCAACGATGTGGGAGTGAGAAGGGCGGCCCCCGCCGCCTGGACGAGGCGGAACCCAATCAGCATCCCCACGCTGGTCGATGCCGCACAGGCTGCTGACGCCACCGTGAAGATGGCCACACCCAGGAGAAAGCCCCGGTCGCGCCGATAGTGGTCGGCCAGGCGGCCGAAAAAGACGAGGAGTGAGGCGTAAACGATGGCGTAACCGTTGAGCACCCAGGACAGTTGGCCCAGATTGGACGCACCGAGGTCCCGGGCGATCTGGGGAAGAGCCACATTGACGATGAACAGGTCGAGGCTGGCCAGGACCACGCCGGCACAGACGATGATGAGGACCTGCCGAGGCGAGGACCCATCCTGATCGGCCACCGGGGCCTCGGGGGACAGAGTGGATCCTCTCATGGAACGCACTCTAACCGATTGCGTTCTATTAAACAACCCACTACAGTTCCTCCCCGTGGACGGGGAGAAAGTGGGCAGCGTGAAGCCGTCCTCCTTTGCCAAGGTCACGGCGGTGTCAGCGGTCGAAGCGAAATGCTTCGAGGGCGTGGTCGATGCCGAGTGGACCATTGGTGGCAAGCCCAATGGCGGCTATCTGTTGGCCATGATGGGGCGGGCCGCCGTGGCGGTCAGTGCCCATCGGCATGTGGTCGCGGCTAGTGCCCATTACCTGCATTCGCCCGATCCCGGCCCGGTGGCCATCCAGACGGAGCTGCTGCGGAGCGGACGATCGGCCAGCCAGGTCCGTTGCCGACTGAGCCAGGGCGGCGGCGCCTGTGTCGAGGCTCTGGTGACGACCAGCCAACTTGAGGCGGCCACCGACCCCTATTGGGACCGAGGACTGCCGGACAGGGGCAGCCTCGCCTTCGAGGAGTGCCAACCCTTCGTGGCACGCATTCCGAACGGGATGCCGGTAGCCATCATGGAGCAGATCGACATACGACTGGAGCCCGAATCGCTGGGCTTCACCACCGGCCATGCGAACGGTCGAGGCGAGCTGCGGGGCTGGTTGCAGCTTCCCTCGGGCCAGGCGTTCGACCCGATTTCGCTGCTCTTCGCCGTCGACGCCTTTCCGCCGGCCACTTTCGACATCGAATTTTCAGGATGGGTGCCGACGCTGGAGCTGACCGTCTACATCCGTGCCCTACCGGCGCCGGGGCCGATGCAGGTGTTACAGCGGGCGCACCTCATCGAAGCTCAGCGGGTGGACGAGTCGTGCTTCGTCTGGGACAGCTCGGGTCGCCTGGTGGCCCAAGGAACCCAGCTGGCCGGTGTTCGCCTGGGGTGAAGGGCGTAGATGGAGGACCCCGCCATCGTGCCGCCATCGCTCTGAATGGGTTGATGGGTGCCCGATGATCGGCCGACCATCGCCGTTCAGCTCACCTGGCGGGCTTCCTCGATGGTCAGTTCGGCGGAGGGATCGGCTTCGAGCCGATCGTCGGGAATGGGCAAGCCGCTCCGGATCGAGACGCCGTAGGTTCCGGCGGCCAGACGTTGTTCGGCTCGAGCGATCGCCGCCAGGTGCTCCTCGAGCTCGGCGGCAATCGATTCATCGGTCCCCTCTTCGGTGAGAGGCTGAGCGGAGTCGAACATGTCTCCGGACTGATCGGCCGCGGTTCGGTCTGCGTTGCCCCTCGCCCTCATGCCGGACAGCAGCTGTTCGGTTCGGAGGCGGTCTGACCGGAGTAGTTCTGCAGCCTTGGCCTGATCCACGATTGCTCCTTGTTTCCGGTGGGTGACTCGATGGGATGTTATCGACACATCGGTTAGGCGTGTCCCTGACCCCATCTGGTCAGGTCATGCTCAGGCTGAATGGCCCTCGTTCTCGATCAGGTCCCTGGCCGTTTCCTGTACGGCGGCATCCAGATCGCCGGGACTCACGTCAAGATTCTTGACAATCCACCGCTCAGCCGAGAATTCTGCGGTCCGTAAAGTTTGCTCGAGCTTGTTCTCGCCGACCACCACCAGAGCGGCGTGCCCGGCATCGATGGTCTCCCCGAGCTCCTTGAAATCGGAGCGGGACAGACCGCGCCACAGATGACCCGACACCCCGCCGACGGCGGCACCCACCAGAACGGTGCCGATCAAGGCGGGTGGGAACAGAAGACCGACCAGTGCGCCGGCCGCGGCACCGCCCCATCCGGCATGCCGAGTGGCCATCTCGTACTTCTCGATGTGAATCTTCCCCGATTCGTGTTTGGCCACCACCACCGCATCGAAGGTCCCGACCGCCCCGGCCTTGTGGAGCTCTTCAACGATGCCCGAGTCAGCACGTGCCGCTTCTTCGCTCGGATAGGTGCCAATGAAAACGAAGATGCTCTCGGGCATGGCCATCTCGTTGTCACCCTTCCTCTCCGGACAGAGCGCCCTGGTCCGACCTCTCAGTGCTGGTTGAGGCTCCGCAGTCCGACTGCACGGTACGGCCCGGCGCGCCCGGACCGGCGGTCAGCCCGAACCCGACGATGCCGCCTGGGCCAGCTCCGGAACGAATTGGGCAGCATCGACCGTACCGACCCCGGAGGCCAGGTCATAGCCTCGTCGAGCGGCAAACCCCGGAACCGTGTCGAGTGTGCCCTGGGAGCGGAAGGTGACCGTATTGTTTCCGGACGTCACGTCCACTATGCCGGGGGCACCCGCCCGCGACATGGCATAGAGCGCGGGGTTGATCAGACCGAGCGGATGACCTGCCACCTGATCGGCGAGGGCCACCACTCCGGCGAAGAGGGGAGTGGCTTCGCTCGTGCCGCATACGGGGAACCAGCCCACTTGACCGGCGAAACCCTGGTACTCATCGACCGCTCCATCGCAGGCTCCGCTCATGGAGATATCGGGCACGCCGCGTTGTATGCCCACCACGCTCTTGACGGAATTCTGATAGTCCGGTCGAGGGAAGACCACCGAAAGGCCGCCGCCCCCGGCCAGCGGACTGGGACCATCCTTTCCGGTGATGAAATTCTGGGTGGGCGTGTTGTACGTGTCGTTCCACACGCTGGGCGGTGCGGTCTCTTGACCGTTGTCGGCCAGATGGAGCTGCGTGCCCCCCACGCCTGTAACCAGAGGATCACTGTCGGGCCACGACGTGACGGGAAAGCCGAAGTACTTTCCGCCCCGGTTGACGTCGGCAGCGCCACTGTCACCCGAGGCGGCCAGGACGGTGATGCCGCTTTGGGCGGCGTCCACATACCCACCCCGCAGGGCCAGCAGGGCGGCCTGCGAGGGGAATGTCTGCTCAGTAGCGCTGAAGCTCTGACTGATCACGCCGCCCAATTGGTGAGCTGCGACGTACTCCACCGCCGTCTCGATCTGGAGAAAGCCGCTCGTGCCCTCGTTCTCGTTTCTGGGCGTCTCCACCAGCAGGATGTTGGCTTTGGGCGCCATCACATGGGCGTACTCGACGTCCAGATCGGTCTCGCCGGCCCAGCCAATCCGGAGGCCGTCGGCCACGTAGGGTGGAACGGTACCGGCGGGCTGGATCACTTTGAAAGACGGCGGTGCCGGTATCCCAAAAGCGCGGTCGAATACGCCGAGGTCGCTGGCCGCGGTGGGGGATCCGAAAGCGTCAATGATGACGATGGTCTGCCCCTTCCCATCGATCCCCTGGTTGAAGAGCGGCTGCAGGTCGTAGGCCGCTTGGATTTGGAAGGGCTGGTAGCAGGGCACTCCGTATTGACTCAGACACTCGGCGGTGGTGGGCGGGCCCTGGCCTTCGGTGGTCAGGGCTTTGGGGGTCCCCGATCCGACGTAAACCTCGTCCGGCGCGATTCTCACCACATTGGACAACGACCGCAGGTTGGATGGTGAAGCGCCGGAACCACTCAGGATCACCGAGCCGGTGGCGGCCAGCAGCAAAAGGACGGTGACCGGGGCCAGAACCGTCGACCTTCGCCGACCTTCTGTCCGATGAGACTGGCCCCTACGAAACTTCGGCACGTTCGGCAAAGTAGCCGACCACCAGGGCCCATGGCCAACGCGTGGCCTTCGCCGTGTGCAGCGGTGGCTGAACCGTCGCCCGAGGAACCCGGAGGAGACCCGGGCCCGTCTCTGACCGGGCGCCGCCCTGGCGACGTCAGGACACTTCGATCCGACGGCGAAAGCAGACCCCTAGTCATGGATGCTGGTGAACTGCTTTCCGTCGTCCCGGCCAAGGTCGGTGAGAGCGGACCGGTAACACGGCAAAACCGGGCCACGACGAAGTGCCCCTTGGCCCAACCGGAGGCTGGCGCAGAGGGTGTGAAGAGCAACAACTGGATGAGACCTGATGGGTCTACGGAAACCGACACCTTCCACCTCGACGGGCCGAACTGGCGATCACGACAAGACCGATCGGTCCCGACGACACACCCCGACCAGCTTTCCGGGGACCGGGAACCTAGCGAAGAACGCATTGATCCGGGCCACGGGGAACTTGGCCACAAAGGCGGCATTGAAGTGAGACTCCATTGCCTGCAGGGACAAAGGGGCATCAGCCACCGAACTCAAAACCCATCTGAGCTGGGCCCCTGATTGATTGTCGGGAATGGTCGTGGACGTGAACTCGGTGGAAGGAGCTGGTGGCGTATCTGCGACCGAAGGTGATCCAGAACTGGATCCAGCACACGAAGACAGCATCAAAGCGGACACGGTCGCTCCGCATGCGGCGATCCAAACCACCGGCTTCCGCCATGCCATCCGACGATGGTAGGTCGAACCGAGAATGGCTGGGGCGCATGGCATGAGCGGCTGTGCATGGAGACAGGCAGGCCGATCCCGTGCTCACGGGTGCTGCTTGGTTTGACCGGCAAGGATCTTTTCCTCGTCCTCCTTGTCCGCGGACCAGATACCTCCGGATGAAGGACACAGAAAATGCAAGGTCTTGTGAGTTCCGAATGGTCCTTCGGCAATCCTGTAGCAGTTCATCGGAATGGACCTCTTGCAGGACGGACATGTCGATTCGTCGTGCCGATCGGGTGAGCATGGCGAACGTTGTCCTCCAGCACCGCATCGGCCATGGCCGATGCCCTCCAGCCCATGGTGCCGGGAACGACCATGCCTCTCCTCCTCGCCGCGGCTCGGACTGTCCCACGGATGGCGAAACGGTGGGCGTACTCGAGGTGCTGTTGAGAGACAGGAGACGGCGCGGGGTCCCTTCCGGCACCCAAGCCCGGGCTGGATGGCTTCCAGCCACGAGTCAGAGTCAGGTGTCGGCTGCCTCGAGTCTCCTGCGAAAGCTGGCGACGGTGCTCTCGACCACCCGGTCGTGCCCCCATTGCAGAAGGGGACGACCGATCCGGCTGGCGACGCGCATGGCGGGCTGGCGCATCTCCACTGTCCATGCCGCTTCCGCCCAGGTTCGTTCACCATCTCTCCGGAGTCGGAGCTGAGCGTGCCCGGTGAGATCGCCACCGATGACGGCATCGATGGCGTAGGGACGTTCGCAGCTGATCAGCTCGACCCGTAGCCGCATGCGGTAAGGCAGTGGCGGCGTGACCACACCGTGGAGGACCGAACCGGCCGACAGGCCGGCGCCCTCCATCCGGAGCTCGGTGAGCCACGACCACCAGCCCTCGAATTGATCGGTCTCCTCGATGCGCTCCCACAGCTGTTCGGGCGTCAGATCGAATTCGTAGCCATGTCGATAGACGATCACCGGAGCCCGCACGATCCCCAGGCTACGGCCTACGTCACGGATCCGACGGTGCGGTCGGAACGGAAACGCCAACTCGGGACGACGTCCCGTGGCCCGCGACGGGCTGAGGTCCAGGATGCCGCCGTCCGTCGAGCGTCAGGGGTAGCGGTGGCCGTCCCCGGTGATCAGCGCGGATTGTCGGATCGACGCGCCCTCTCGACATCCGGATCGGTGGCGGTGGCGAATACCCGGTGATGCGTGCGCACCCCAAAGGCCAACGCCACCCGGACCCGGTGCGACGGAGGTCAGGCCCGACACGACTGTTGGTGGCGGTGCTCTGTGTCGGCACCGGGGTCTCGCTGGCGGCCTGCTCGGGAGGCACCAATGCTTCCTCCAGCACGTCGGTGAGCTCGGCGCCGAAGGCTGGATCGGATGCCATCACCATCCACAACTTCGCCTTCTCCCCGGACACGCTCACTGTCATGCCCGGAGCAACCGTGACCGTCACCAACCAGGACGAGGTCGCCCATACGGTCACGGCCGACAAAGGGGCATTCAGCACCGGTGACATCCTGCCCAGTCAATCCAAGACCTTCACGGCTCCCAGCACGCCGGGAACGTACGCCTACATGTGTTCGATTCACCAGTACATGACCGGGACGCTGAACGTCTCGGGCTGACCCCTGCTCGCTCAGGGGCGCCCGGCGCAACGGGGCCCGTCATGAAGCGAACCACCGACGAACGATCCCTAGGAGGAAGACGATGAGAGACCGACCTGAGCAGAGCCGACCGATCGGGGGTGACCATGCCGTGGTCGTGGATCCACGGGCCATGGATCTCCTGATCGAGGAGTCACAGGATCTCCACCACGATGCCATGACCACCACCACGGTGACTCTCGACGAGATGGTC
Source organism: uncultured Acidimicrobiales bacterium (assembly GCA_963824645.1). Classification (GTDB taxonomy): domain Bacteria; phylum Actinomycetota; class Acidimicrobiia; order Acidimicrobiales; family RAAP-2; genus Bog-756. Next base: position 152,594 of record CAWGQC010000014.1, on the reverse strand, counting down.
GAAACGGGTCGGGAGGCCCGGATCAGCAGTGCCTTCGACCTCGACGAATTGCGTCAGGTGGCCGCTCGGCGGTCGCGCTTGATGACCGGCGCCGCCTTCGGGGGAGGCCTGCTGGCCGCCGCCGGGATTGCCGGCGCCCTGGAGGCACTGTTCGCCTCGCCGGCCTTCGCCGACTCAGCCACCGATGTCCAGATCCTCCAGACGGCGTCCTCCATAGAGGTACTGGCCGTTTCCACCTACAAGACGGCTCTGACCCTGCCCTTCATCGGAGGGCCCTCGGCCAACTCCGTGGTCAAGGCCTTTGCCACCACCACGATGGCGCAGCACCAGCAGCACCTGCAGGCTTTCTCCGCCGCCATCTCTGCTCTGGGAGGGAAGCCCCAGACCAATCCGGATCCGGCCCTGGAGAAGGTGGTACAGGCGGCAGTGCCCGGGCTGACATCACCGGCCCCGGTGGTGGCCCTGGCCCTCGAGCTGGAACAGGGGGCGGCAGAGACCTATGTGGCCGACGTGGCCGCCCTGTCCGACTCCAACGCCAAAAAGGTGACCGCTTCGATCATGGGCGTTGAGGCGCAACACGCCTCGATCCTACTGGCCGTCCAAGCCCTGCTCGCCGCCAATGCCCCCCAATTGGTCACCTTGGCCCCCGGCACCGTCGCCCATCTTCCGGCCGCCGCCGGCTCGGTCGGTTTTCCCGACGCGTTCTACCCGACCAACAATGCTCGGCCCGCCACCGAAGGAGCGCTCTCATGAGGCGTCGCAACCGTAGCCACGATGTCATGGCCATATCCGAGGACGAACTCACCGTCATGACCAACGATCTGGAGCAGATCCACAACGATGTCGGCGTCCCTGCAATGCGCTCGGCCATCGGTGAATGGACCGAAAGCTCCCGCACCAACCGTCGCGGCTTCCTCATCGGTACCGGCGCGCTGGTCGGCGGGGCGGTGTTGACTGCCTGTTCGTCTGGCTCCTCCAGCTCCACCACGACGGCGGCCAAGGGTGCTTCGACGACCTCGGCCAAGTTGACCGGTGACCTGGCCGTTGCCGCTCTGGCCGCCGGCCTCGAGAACCTGGCCGTAGCCGCCTATGGCGACGTCCTGACCGCCGCCGCCGCCGGCAAGCTCGGTACGGTCCCTCCCGCTGTCGCCACTTTTGCCACCACGGTCAAGGCTCAGCACGCCCAGCACGCCCAGGCCTGGAACTCGGCCATCGTGGCGGCCGGCCACCCGGCCATCACCGCGCCCGACCCGGTGCTCACCCCGGTCATCACCAAGGATTTCGGCAAGGTGACCGACGTCACCGGGGCGGCACAGCTGGCCCTCATGCTCGAGGATGTGGCCGCCGCTACCTACCAATCGGCCATAAGCGCGGTGAAGGCGACATCGTCGATCAAAGTGGCTGCCAGCATCCAACCGGTCGAGATGCAACACGCCGCCATCCTCAATTTCGTGCTCGGCCAGTACCCGGTGCCCAACGCCTTCAGCCCGACGGCGTCCGCCCGACCCTTGAGCGACTACACCGGCTGATTGTGCGCCCGGGGCTGGGCTGATGATTCTTCGGGTTGGCCACCGGGTGGACCAGGCGACAGCCGATCGTCCTCGCGCTATTCTCCCGCTGGGCAGCTCGTCGGCGATTTCCCGCTTCGAGTTGGCCGTGCGGAAATTTGGCGGCTCGGATACCGCGGGCCATGGAGCTTAAGGGGAGTTCATGAGACGATTGTTGCTTTGCGTTACCGGTGTGTTCCTTCTTACCGCCACAGTGACGTTGGTCGGCACCGGTGTGGCGTCGGCCATGCCGCTTCCCGCTTACGGGACGGCCAACTGTGCCATCAGTGGGACCGGCACCTTCCATCCCCACCTGACGGCCGCTGGGTCGAGCTTGGGTGAGACGATCAAGTTCGTGGGCACGTCCAGCTCGTGCACCGGGAGTGCAGCCGTATCGACAGCGGGCACGCCCGTGACCATCACCGGGATGACCATCAAGGGAGTCGGCAAGCTCATCGATTCGACCACCGGGACGTTCGCCAACAGCTGCACCGGGTTCAACACCCAGGATGTGATCCGCGCCATGAAGGTGAAGGTGGTGTGGGCGGCTACCCCGGCCATCCGGCCGACAACGATCACCTACGTCAGTGGGACGATTCCGCTGGTGTCGCCCTCCGGACTGTTCGACGAGATTTCGGCCCCGTCGGGAGCGACGACCACCATCACCGGCTCGTTCGCATCATCTCCAGCCGCTCTTCTGACGTTGATCACCAACGTCGTGAACGCCTGTTCCTCGACGTGGGGTCCCTACGCCGGGTTCACCTTCGGCGCCGGGTCGTCTCTCAACATCACCTGAGGCGCCGAGGCATCCGCCATTCTGATGGCGGGACACCCCGGCTGTCGCTAACGTGCCCGGCACGAGGCGGGAGCGTGGCCACGCTTCTCCCCTCGGGCCAGGCATCGGGCGACCCATGGCTCAGGCCACAGGTCGGGAAGATGGCCGCACGGTCGGCGCCGGCGGTTGGGGCATGCTGTCCAGATGAGCACGCTTGCCACCTACGAGCGGGACGGTCACGTCGCCACCATCACCTATAACCGGCCCGGCTCCCTCAACGCCATCAATGCCGAAATGCGCCGAGCCCTCAATGAGGCCTTCGATCGGTTTCGCAGCGACGAGGAGGCCTGGGTGGCCATCGTCACCGGCTCAGGCAGGGCATTTTGTGCTGGTGCAGACCTTCGTGAGGGTGCCGGGTCGACGGGCGACTTCCCCGGAACGTTCTGGGAGAAACCCACGGTCAATTCCTTCGAGAGCGGGTGGGAGATCTACAAGCCGGTCATCGCCGCGGTGAACGGGTACTGCCTCGGTTACGGTCTCACGCTGGTCACCTGGTGCGACTTCGTGATCGCCAGCGATCGGGCCGAGTTCGGCTATCCCGAAGTCAAGATGGGCGTTCCCGCCGTCGTCGGTGCCATCCGGCTGCCGCAGAAGATCAACTGGCAGTACGCCATGGAGATGCTTCTCACCGGCGAGCGGGTCGATGCGGCCCGGGCCAAGGAGATCGGGCTGGCTGGTTGGGTCGTGCCCCATGACCACCTGATGGATGAAGCTCGTTCCCTGGCCGACCGGCTGGTGGCCGCCGCCCCCCTGGCCGCTCGGGCCAGTAAGGAGGTGGCCATGCGTTCGGCCGCTCTGGCTCCGGTCGAGGCCATTCGCTTTGGCGAGACCATGCGCATCGTGGCGGCGGACACCGAGGACGCCAGAGAGGGTGGGCGGGCTGCAGCCGAGGGTCGACAGCCGCGCTGGCAAGCTCGTTGACCGGACGGCCCGCAGCACCGAAGACTACGGGGGAGCCGTGAGCTCCTCAGCCGCCGAAGCTCACCATCGATACCACCGGCTTGTTGAGGCGGGTGCCTCCCATCGACCCGAAGAAGTGGGCGTCGCCGAAGGCGAAGATGCCCCCGTCGGAAGCCACCTCCCAGTAGCCGCCGCCGTCGGGGGTGGACGTCATCGATACCACCGGCTTGTTGAGGCGGGTGCCCCCCATCGACCCGTAGAAGTGGGCGTCGCCGAAGGCGAAGATGCCCCCGTCGGAAGCCACCTCCCAGTAGCCGCCGCCGTCGGGGGTGGGGGCGATGGACACGATCGGCGCATTGAGCCCATGACCCCCCATCGACCCGTAGAAGTGGGCGTCGCCGAAGGCGAAGATGCCCCCGTCGGAGGCCACCTCCCAGTAGCCGCCCCCTCCCGGATCGGCGGCCATGGCCACGATGGGCTTGTTGAGCCGGGCGCCTCCCATCGACCCGAGATCGAGGGCGTCGCCGAAACTGGCAATGTCTCCGAGACGATCGACCTCCCAGTAGCCGCCACCGTCGGGGTCGGCGGCCATACCGATGATCGGGGCTCGGAGAGCGAACCCGGCCAGTGACCCGTAGAACGGGGCGCCGAAGGAGAAGATGCCGCCGTCGGAGGCCACCTCCCAGTAGCCCCCGGCCGGGTCGGCGGCCATCCCCACCACGGGTGCGTTCAACCGCTGGCCCCCCATAGAACCCAGGAACGGGGCGCGAAAGGAGAAGATGCCCCCGTCGGTGGCCACCAGTCGGTAGCCCTCACCCTGCTGATTGGGGCAGGTGGGTGACAGCGATTGCGGGCTCGATGAGGGCCCGAGCAGGATCGGTGTCCCGTCGACCACGCACAACGGGTCCATGCGGAGACTGCGGGAACCGGCTGGATAGCCGACATTGCCGGCTGTCCATGCGTTGTAGGACATCCACACCGTTCCACTGGTGTCGGTGAAGACCGATGGCGCTCCCGGACCGGCCACCGACCCTTTGGTGGAGAACACCGCCGTGCCGTCGGGGTCGCTACAGGGACCGGTCGGCCCCTGGCAGTCGGCGTAGCTGATGGCATAGCCGCTGGTCTGCCACGCTCCACCGGAAAAGAAGAGGAGCCAGCGTCCACCCAGCTCGACCATTTCGGGCTGTTCGATGGTGGTCTCCCAGGCCCGGTTCTGGCTGAGCAGTGGGGTGGTCGGTCCGCTCAGCGAGGCGCCGTCAGGCCCGAAGGTGATGGCCGACGACCACAAGGTGGCCGCCGCCGTCGAGCCGTAGCCGTCGTTGTTCTTCCAGGCCAAGTCGTAGCCGCCCGAAGAATTCTGGTAGGCGTCGGGATCGATCGAGCCCCCCAGGTTGGCTTGGCAGACGACAGGTCCGGACGAATGGTCGACGTAGGGCCCGACCGGATCAGCCCCTTCGGCCACCCCGACGCAGTAGTGGCCGACCGAGGGGTCCCAAGCGGCATAGAAGAGATAGAACCGCCCACCGACCTGGACCATCGATGGAGCCCAGGGGGCACCGTTGGCAGGCGCCCGCGACGCCCATGCACTGATCTGACATGTGCCTGCCGTCACGTTGCCTGACTGGCAGGGTAGAGCCTCGCTGACGTTGGGGTTGAAGAGGAGAGTCTGAGGCCAACGGGCCAGGTTGTCGGTGGTCATGACCGGGATGTTGAAGAACCCGTCTCCGGTGGAGAATGCGTAGTACTGGCCTCCCAGTCGCACCACATCCGAATCGGGGGTGTCCAGGGGCGAGAGGGGATTGCTGTACGTGCCCGGGAGGCCGGCCGAAGCCGGCGGTGACCCCCAGGGAACCAAAGCACCGACAGCCACCACCACCAGTGCCAGGAGCGCACACCAACGCGTTCTGGGGGGTATGGCTCCGCCCTTCACCGGCCGGAACCGCCACCGGCGGCGGTGCCCGGACCCGCGGCTCCGGCGGGCGGCATCCACAAGAGCTCCCAGCGATTTCCCTCGGGATCGGCCACCACCGCCGATCGACCGCCCCAGGTTTGGTCCTGCGGATCCGCCACCGATGTGGCCCCGGCATGGAGAGCGGTGCCGAAGAACCGGTTCACGTGATCAGCGTTGTCGATCCGGAGCACCAGCGTCACACCCGGTCGATCCTCCGTCGACGCCACCACCGCGGGCGAAACGGAAGGATCGGCATAGAGGGTGAGGCGTGTTCCATCCAGATCGAAGGCGGCCAAAGAGTCGGACGCCCCTGCTCGTTCCTCCCACCCCAGGCCCCGGTAGAAGGCCCGCAGCCCGGGTACGTCGTGGGCGCTGAGGACCACCATGTCCAGATGGGCCGGCACGGGATCATCCGGTCTCTCGAAGTCGTCACCTTCGACAACGGGCGCGCCCATCGTCCACCTCCGTCTGGCTCGGACTGCGCCGCCCTCCGTTCAATGTAGCGCTTAGCACCGACGATCCGGGGGCAGGCAGTCAGAGGGAGCCAGGCTCCCGCCGTTCCCGTCGGGTCATCCACCCGGACGCATCCGAGCTGCGGACTTCGTGGGCGGGCCGGACCGTCGTGCCTCCCGACAAGTTCACACCCCGGGAGGCGGCGGGGGAGGGGCGCCGCCCCACGAGTTGGGCTGGCCTCGGCCGCGGTGGAAGCGGGCGTGACGGTTTCGGCCACGGTCGGCCGGGCCCCGTCGGGGCACGTCGTAGGGTACGGCGATGCATGTCGGCTACGTCGATCCCCCCGAGGGCTGGTCGCGTGGGGCGGCGAGAGGCTGGGGGCCCTTCGTCACCCGGGAGGAGTTCCGCCGGGCCGATGGTGTGGTCACGGTGTGGGAGTCGCGTTGGCACCGCAAGCACTCCGGTGGTGCGTCATCCGGCTCGACATGGTGGGCACCTCGAGCTCTGGGCTGGTGGATCGCCGTACTGTTCGCTGTCGGCTCCGCCTGCTTCGGCGTCGCCGCCTTTCCACCCTTCGCCGTCGCCGTCGGTACCAACGTCGACAACCTCACCTATTTCATCGGTTCCCTCTTCTTCACCGTCGCCGCTTTCCTGCTCTATGTGGAGACGGCGTCCACCGACACCCAGCTCGATTCCACTCACCGTCGGGGTATCCGCTTCCTGTTCAGGGTCGAGCACCGGCGGATCGACTGGTGGGCCGCCATCATCCAGCTGCTCGGTACCCTCTGGTTCAACCGCACCACGCTCAGTGCGTTGATCATCGGTTTGGGTCACTCGGGCGACCACCATCCGGTATGGCGACCGGACGCCTTCGGATCGATCTGCTTCCTGATCTCGAGCTGGTTGGCGTGGGCCGAAGTGTGCCATGGGCCCTTCGCCTGGCGTCCGACCGATATCTCGTGGGGAATTACGGCTCTCAACCTGGCCGGATCGGTGGCGTTCGGGGTTTCAGCCGTCGCCTCCTACGTGAGGCCCAACGGCCAGATCGTCAGTCTGGCCCTGACCAACCTGGGCACCTTTGTGGGGGCCGTCTGCTTCCTGGCCGGGGCCCTGTTGCTCCTGCCCGAGCGCACGGCCGGTCATCCCGATCGTTCCGTCCCCGCACCGGCCCCAACTACCGCCAGTGGGTGAGGTGGGCGTCCCCGTCCCCACGGTCTCGGCTCCGGCCGCACTGGCCCATCCTCCGCCCCAGGTGAGATCTGGAAGGATGAAAGCATGCCCGATGCTCCACCGACCGAAGGCCGAAAGCCGGTCTTCGAATACGAAGCCGGCGATCCGCGGTTTCCGACTCTGGACCAGGATGCCCTCGACGAGCTGGCCGAGTACGGCCACGTCATCGAGCTCGCCCCGGGCGACGTGCTCTACCGGGCCGGACAGGAGCTGTGGGACTTCTACGTCCTGGTCGACGGGGCGGTCGAAGTGGTCAGAGACGACGAGTCCCAGGAGGTGGTGGTCAGCTACGGCCCCGGGCAGTTCATCGGCGAGCTCGGACTGCTGACCGGCCAGCGCACGTACCTGACGGCCCGAGCCTTGCAAATGGGCCAGGCGCTGGTCCTGCTCCATGACGACTTCCGGCGGATGCTGGCCGCCAAGCCTTCCATCTCGGACATCATCTTTTCGGCTCTCGTCGCCCGTCGGGAGGCGCTCCGGAGCAGCTCGGCCGCCAACGCCATCAAGGTCATCGGGTCGCGCTATTCGTCGGAGGCCCTGGCCCTCCGCACGTTCGCCACCCGCAACCGGTTGGCCCATGTCTGGATCGACATCGAAGAGGCCGACGATATCGAGGTGCTGTTGGCCAGCATCGGCGTGCGACCCGGCGACACCCCCGTGGTGGTGACCCCGACGGCGGTGTTGCGGCACCCGACCCCGGGGGAGTTCGCCAGCGTTCTAGGACTGACCTACCGACCCATCCCCGGCCGCGTCTTCGACTTGGCCGTGGTCGGCGTGGGGCCATCGGGCCTGGCCGCTTCGGTCTACGGAGCATCCGAGGGATTGGACACGGTGTCCCTCGATGCTGTGGCTCCGGGTGGACAGGCCGGGTCCAGCTCCCGGATCGAGAATTACGCCGGGTTCCCCAACGGAATTTCGGGGGGTGATCTGGCGGCCCGCACCGCCATTCAGGCCCAGCGTCTGGGCGCCTGGTTGGTCAGCCCGTGCCAGGTGGCCGACTTCCGGACGGAGGAGGGCTTCTACGTATTGTCACTGGCCGACCGGAGCGAGGTTCCCTGCCGATCGGTGATCGTGGCCACCGGGGCCGCCTATCGGCGCCTGGATATACCGAACCTGGCTGATTTCGAGGGAGATGGCGTCTACTACTCGGCCACCGACCTCGAGACCCGATCCTGCAGCGGCTGTGACGTGATTGTGGTGGGGGGTGGCAATTCGGCCGGCCAGGCCGCCATCTTCCTCAGCCAACTCGGCAGTCGCGTCTCGATCGTCGTCCGACGTGCTGATCTGGCCTCCAGCATGTCGCGCTATCTGATCGATCGAATCGTCGCCGATCCCCACATTGAGGTTCTGACCGAAACCCAGGTGCGCGGTCTGGAGGGAGACGGCCACCTCGAGAAGGCCGTCCTCGAGCGCACAGCCCAACAAGAGTGGAAGACCGTTCCCTGTGCCGCCCTCTTCTGTTTCATCGGAGCCGTGCCGGCCACCGCATGGCTGAGGTCAGCGGTTGCCCTGGACCACGATGGTTTCGTCCTGACCGACCGTTCGTTGCCGGCGGAGAGGCTCACCGACCCGTCCTTCGTGGATCGGGATCCACTTCCGTTCGAGACGTCTGCGCCCGGCGTGTTCGCCGTCGGTGACGTCAGAAGCGGCTCGATGAAGAGGGTGGCTTCGGCGGTTGGCGAGGGATCCAGCGCCGTGCAGTCGGCTTACGAGTATCTGGCCCACTACGCCCACAGGTAACCGAGCCCACGGGGAACCGTCGTCCCTTCTCCACTACTGTCGCCTACCCTCGGACCACCGCCGCCGGCAGGGCTCTTCCGATCAGAGGAGCAGTTTGGCCTTCTCCTTGTCGAACTCCTCGTCGGTGATGGCGCCCTGGGATTTGAGATCGGCCAGTTTGGCCAGCTGGTCGGCGTTGCTGGTCCCGGTCGCGGCCGTCTGCTTGACGTAATCGTCGAAGGCCCGTTGTTCATGCTGGGCCTGGGTGATGGCCCGTTCGTGCATGCTCCCGCCCCGGGCGATGAGGTAGACGAGGATGCCGAGCAGGGGGAAGATGATGAGAAAGATGACCCACAGGGCCTTGGCCCCGCCTCCCATATCGTGGCTTCGGAAGATGTCAGAGAAGATGGCAATCAGCAACCAGATCCACAGGATGAAGACGAAGATCTCCAGGATGGTCCAGAAGATGTCCAACAGTGGATAGGTACTGGCAACCATGATGACGCTCCCTTCGAAGTCGCTACGACCGTCCGCCCGGTGCTTGGTCCACCCAATTGTAATGACGGGGACCACCCAGAGCCAGGATCGGTACCTGACGGGTGGCCTCGGGATGAAACGCACGTGAGCCAACGGTTCCCTGGTCAGGCGACCGCGGTTGGCCACAGCCCGGAACCCGACGCCTCATCGACGTGATTGACTGATCGGCAACGGAAAGGATGACCATGCCCACCCGTACCCACGCCCCGGCCGGCTCACCGTGCTGGACCGACCTCTGGACCTCCGACGTAGAGGGAAGTCGCCGTTTCTACCATGAATTGTTCGGGTGGGAGGCGGACGAGCCCGACCCCGAGTTCGGCGGCTATTTCATCTTCAATCGGGACGGTCATCCGGTGGCCGGGTGCATGGGCGACATGGGCGACATGCCCGCCAACGACACGTGGAAGATCTATCTCGACACCAGCGACATCACCAAGACCGTCGAGTTGGCCGAGGCCGCCGGTGCCCAGATCGTCGCCCCTCCCATGGCCGTGGGTGATCTGGGCATTCAGGCCGTGCTCATCGATCCCACCGGCACCAACGTGGGCGCCTGGGAGGCGAAGTCCTTCCCGGGCTTCACCGTCCTCAACGAGAATGGTGCCCCGAGCTGGTTCGACTTGCATACCCGTGACTTTGCGGGCGCAGTCGGGTTCTACAGCTCGGTATTCGGATGGACGATCAACGTGATCGGGGACAGCGACGAGTTCCGCTATTCCACCATGCGCAATCCCGAAGGGGAGGATGACCTGGCGGGCATCATGGACGCCGTTTCCTTTCTGCCTGAAGGTCGACCGGCGTTGTGGTCGGTCTACTGGGAGGTGGCGGACGTCGACGCCGCTCTGAGCCAGATCGAATCGCTGGGCGGTTCGGTGGAGGTGGGTGCCCGGGACACGCCCTACGGTCGCCTGGCGGCGGCGGCCGATCCCGCCGGCGCCCGGTTCAACCTGCGCCGGACCGGAAGCTAGCCGTCACCGCCCATCGTCCACCATGGAAGATCCCGCCGGTCACCACCCCGGCCCGGTATCGGTCGCGACACTCCTATCCGGTCCGGCCCCCTACCATGAGGACCGAGATGAAATCAGAGTGGGCATGAAGACCGGATCCATATGGTGGTGGGTGAGACTGGTCATGGTCAGCCTGGGACTGTTCGGCGCCGCCTTTGCCGTCACCGGCCTGCTGGTGGGTCTGCCCAGGCCCGCCGCCGGCGGGACCTGCGGGCCCGGTCGCGGTTCGGAGGCAGCCATCGTGGCCTTCTTCGATCCGGTGACCATAGGAGCCGGTCCCGAGCCTTCGGCCAGTGATTCGGCCGCCCACGCCGACTGGGTGGCTTTCGTGCAGGAATGCCAGACGGCGGCCGACGATCGAGCCGCCGCCGCCTTCCCCATTCTGGTCATCTCCATCGGCCTGGTGGCCATCGGCATGGTGCTGGGACGGCGTTCGCGGCGCACCGACCAGAGGCCGCCCCCGTACACCGTCCCGTCCTGGGCCCCGCCACCCCGCCCGCGCCACCCCCTCGACCCTCCGGAGATCCCGTTTTTGGGATGAGAAGGGTCGTAGGGCTGTCGATCCGGCGGGCGGCCGGTGGTCGGGCCGGTCGCAGTAGCGTCTGGTCGTGGATCTCGATGCCACCACGGCTACTGAAATCGCCGATGGTATTCGCACCGGTGCTGTCTCCAGCGTTGAGGTCCTCGACCATCTGACCGGGCGGATCGACCGACACAATCCGGCCATCAACGCCGTGGTGGCCCTCGATCTCGACCGGGCCTATGCCGCCGCAAAAGCGGCCGACGCCGCCGTGGCGCGGGGCGAAGCCACCGGTCCTCTCCACGGGCTACCCATGACGGTCAAGGACGTGTGGGAGACCCAGGGGCTGGTCACGACATCCGGTGCTCCCGAACTGAAGGACTATGTGCCCGTCGCCGACGCCCTGGCCGTCGGCCGGCTCAAAGCGGCGGGGGCGATCATCTTCGGCAAGACCAACACGCCGCTCTACGCCGGCGACTTCCAGACCTTCAACGACGTCTACGGTCTGACCAGCAACCCCTGGGACCTTTCGCGTACGGCCGGAGGTTCGTCGGGGGGATCGGCCGCCGCCGTCGCCGCCGGTCTCACCCCGCTCGAGCTCGGGAGCGACATCGGCGGATCGGTCCGTAACCCGGCCCACTACAACGGCGTCTACGGCTTGAAGCCGTCGTGGGGCGTTGTGCCCAGCCGGGGCCACATACCCGGTCCGCCCGGAAGTCTGATCGAGACCGACGTCAATGCCAACGGCCCTCTGGCCCGGAGCATCGACGACCTTGGTCTCGCCCTCGACACCATCGCCGGTCCGGTTCCGGAGGACGCCGCCGGCTGGCGTCTGGTGCTCGATGAAGGACCGCCGGTCAACGATCTCCGGTCGGTACGGGTGGCCACGGTGTTCGACCAGGGCGGCGACCTGGCTCCGCTGGCTCGCCACGTGCGGGCCAATCTGGACGCTTTCGTCGGCCGGATCGCCGAGGCGGGGGCTCGGGTCGACCAGGTGGCCCTCCCGGTTCCCCTGGCCGACGGCCTCCGCTGCTGGCAGGACCTGGTTATTCCCATCATCGGCATGGGCCTTGCCGATGATGCCTTCGATGCCTTCACCGAGCTCGGAGACATGGACGACGGTGACCCCGGGCTGGCCGCGGCCCAGGCTCTGACCAGCCGCTACCGCCGCTGGGCGCGGGCCAACCAGCGCCGACAGGACCAGCGGGCCGCCTGGGCATCGCTCTTCGAACGCTACGACATCGTTCTGGCTCCGGTGATGCCCACGGCGGCGTTCCCCCACGATGTCGACCGGCCCATCACCGAGCGCACGGTGGATGTCGACGGGGTGGCGGTAAGCCACCTGACGGCCATGGCCTGGTGCGGCGCCGTCGGCTCGGTGCTGCTGCCGGTGGTCACGCTGCCCACCGGGCTGACGCCGGGCGGACTGCCGGTGGGCATCCAGGTCATCGGCCCGTTTCTCTCCGACCGGCGGATCCTGCGATGGGCCGCTCTGCTCGACGCCTGCGGCCCGGGTTTCACGCCGCCTCCTCTCTGACCCAGGGCCCGGTCGGGTGGGCGCCGTCGGCCGGTGTTGATCCTGGCCGCCGGGGCCGGTTCGGCTAACGCAGGGCCGGCCTGGTCCGAGTCATGAGGGACGGGCGGCGAACTGCGGAAGCCAGTGGGCCGTCGCCGACAACAGCTCATCGGTCATGGACACCACGTGCTCATAGGGGAGGTGGCCGGCCAGCCTGTCGGTGAGCATGGCCTCGAGTACGCGGGTGCGGTCACCGGTCAGGGCCGCTTCAACGGTGAGCTCCTGTGAGGCGACGATCCGTTGGAGGTCGTCGCCCAGGACCGATTCCACCCGGGCGCTGTCCCGCGGTCGAACGCCGGAGGTTTCGGTAATCCCGATGCATTCCACCACCACGTCGTGGGGGAGGTTCTCGACCTGACCGCGGTTGGGGAGGTTCATCGGTAGGGCGCGGCCGTCGCCGGTCACGATGCCCTCGATGAGCTCGGCTACCAGTTCTCCCGACGGAAACGGCCTGATCTCGTCGGCCCCGAGAAGTTCGGTGACTTCGCGGTCGTCGGTCTCCTTGTCCTGTTGGTGGCCACGCAGCCCGTAGTGATGGACGCCCCATTCCCTTCCGAAGTCCGAGGTGGGAGTCACGAATCCGGGAAAGAACTCGGCCACGTGGGTGTCGGAGGCACCGGGCAGGACGCCGAATTGCCGGAAGAGCTCGAATTTGAGCCGGTTGTTGGCCACGACGTCCGCCTTGGTCCACTCGGTGCCCTCGGACACCTTGTGCCAGTGCATACCTTCGACCGGCGCCATCCAGATGGGTTCGTGGCCGTGACTTCCCGGGTCGTCGAGAACGGATCGGAGGCGGTCGAAGCCGTCGGTACCACTGATGGTCAGCCCGGTGACCAGAGGGAGATGGTTGACGCCGGCCGAGACCGGGTCGACCTCGTGCATGGGCGCGTCGAAGAGAAGGCTGAGTGAGAACTTGAGACCCACCAGCTCGTTGCACAGTCCCACCACCCTGATGCCCGACACACGTCCGACAGCCCGGCACAGGGCGGTGAGTGGATTGCTGACGTTGATGAGGAGAGCCTCCGGGCAGTGGCGTTCCATGGCCCGTGCCACCTCGGCCACCACGGGCACACTCCGTAGGGCCCGGGCGATGCCACCGGGTCCGACGGTGTCGCCCACGGGCTGGCGGATGCCGTAACGGGCCGGTATCTCGAGGTCGTGACGCATGCTGGCGAAGCCGCCCACCGACAGGGCGATGATGACAACATCCACGTCGTCCAACGCTTCACTGAGTTCGGTGGTGGTTTGCACGGACAGGCCGATACTGCGCACCTTGGCGATGTGCTCGGCCACCTCCACCATGAGAGGAAGGGAGGCGGGGTCCACGTCCATCAGGGTCACGGTGACGTCCTGCAGCGACGTGCTGTTGGCGAAATCGGTGAGGAGTTGGGGCGTCCAGTGGGTACTGCCGCCTCCGATGATGGTGATCCGTGGTGTTCTCACGCTCTGAACGGTAGCCGCCGTCGGGCGCTGGCACACCGGGGACCGGGGGTGCGGTCCGTCCTGCCCACCGGACGGTCGACCGTGCCGAGAAGTGCCGTCGGTACGTCACCGGGGCGAACCGGGCGGCAGTAACGTGGAAGGCGTTGCGCACCCTCTCCTCCTCTTCTGACGCGCCCCCGGTGGCCGAGGGGCCTGAACCGTTGGTGGTGGCGCGCGCCCTGACCAAAAGGTTCGGCGAGTTCGTGGCCGTCGACGCCATCGACTTCGAGATCGCCCGGGGCGAGTCCTTCGGCTTTTTGGGTCCGAACGGAGCCGGCAAGACGTCGACCATGCGGATGATCGCCTGCATGTCGCCGGTGAGCGACGGCACACTTCGGGTGCTCGGTCTCGACCCGTCCACGCAGGGACCACGAATCCGCAGCCGCATCGGACTGGTCCCCCAGGAGGACACCCTTGATCTCGACCTGACCGTCCTCGACAACCTGATGATCTACGGCCGTTACTTCGACCTCCCCCGCAAGGTCATCCGTGAGCGGGCCGACCGCCTCCTGGCCTTCGCCCAGCTTACGGATCGGGCCAACGACCGTGTCGAGCCGCTGTCGGGGGGCATGAAGCGTCGGTTGACCATCGCCCGGTCTCTCGTCTCCGATCCCGAGCTCCTGATCCTCGACGAACCCACCACCGGGCTCGATCCGCAAGCCCGCCACCTGCTGTGGGACCGGCTCTACCGCCTCAAGCAGGAGGGAGTGACCCAGGTGATCACCACCCACTACATGGAAGAGGCCGAGCAACTCTGTGATCGTCTGGTGGTGATGGATCACGGTCGCTTCGCCGCCGAGGGAACCCCGGCTCAGCTCATCGAGCGGTACTCGACCCGGGAGGTGGTCGAGCTGCGTTTCCGGGCCGACGAACATGAGGCGCAGGCGTCCGCAGCTCGCTGACCTGGCCGATCGGGTCGAGGTGCTGCCCGACCGACTCCTTCTCTACACCGGCGACGGTGACGGTCTGCTGGCCGCCGTGCACCGACGGGGATTCGGCCCCCGAGAGCGCCCTGGTCCGCCGGTCGACGCTGGAGGACGTGTTCTTGCGGCTGACCGGGTCGCACGCTGGTCGACTGAGGGGCAGTGACGCTCTCCGACGTTCGACCGCCAGCCGGAGAAGGGCCGGTTCGCCGGGCCACCCCCCTGTGGTGGCGGGCCCTGGGCTACTGGGCCTACCAGTACAAGAAGACCTGGCGCAGCTCGGTCACCACCAGCTTCCTCTACCCGATCCTCTACCTGGCCGGCATGGGGCTGGGTCTCGGCTCGCTGGTCGACAAGCACACCCACACGGTGGCGGGCGTCAGCTACCTCGACTTCATCGCTCCCGGTCCTGCTGGCCGCCACCGCCATGCAGATCGGGGCCAACGACGCCATGTACCCGGTGATGGGGGCCATCAAGTGGATCCGAACCTACTTCGCCATGCTGGCCACGCCCGCTACGGGTCGACGACGTCCTCATCGGGCACCTGGGCTGGATGGCCACCCGGGTGGCCATCGTCGCCACCGCCTATCTGTCGGTCATCGCCGCCTTCGGGGTCGTCCCTCGCCACTGGCCGTGCTGGCCCTGCCGGCCGCCGTCATCACCGGCACCGCCTTTTCCGCCCCGCTCGCCGCCTTCGCCGCCACCCAGGACAGGGACCTGGCCTTCACCACCGTCTACCGCTTCGTGCTCATCCCCCTCTTCCTGTTTTCGGGAACGTTCTTTCCGGTCAGCCAGCTGCCCGGGTGGCTCCAACCCGTCGCCTACGCCACGCCTCTCTACCACGGGGTGGAACTGTGCCGGGGGCTGGTGTTGGGAACCATCACGGTGGGAGGAGGCCTGGGCGATGTCGCCTACCTGGTCGGTCTCACCGCCATCGGCTTCCTGTGGGCCCGCCGCACTTTCGCGGCGCGGTTGGTCCTGTGACCTTTCATCCCGGACTCAACGAGGAGGGGGGCGCCGAGGTCGTGGTGGGCCAGGGAAGGTTGCCGGCGGTGGCGTCGGTGTTGCGCATCACGCCGGGCGCGGTGTTCGGAAGCCGGCGGTTCCGGTACATCTTCGAGCGCAACGTCATGGTCTACCGGCGCGGCTGGATCCTGCTGGTCTCCGGATTCTTCGAGCCCTTCTTCTACCTGCTGTCCATCGGGATCGGTCTCAACACGCTGGTGGGACCGCTCGACATCAATGGCGTGGTCGTGCCCTACACCGCCTTCGTGGCCCCCGGCCTGCTGGCATCGTCGGCCATGAACGGTGCCATGTTCGATTCGACCTTCAACATCTTCTTCAAACTCAAGATCGCCAAGACCTACGAAGCGGTCCTGTCGACTCCGCTCGGGGTGGGCGATGTCGCTCTGGGCGAATTGTCGTGGGCCCTCACCAGGGCGGCCCTCTATTCGGGAGCGTTTCTGGTGGTGATGGCCGCCCTGGGCTACGTGTTCTCTCCCTGGGTGATCCTGTGCTGGCCCGGGGCGCTGCTCATCAGTTATGCCTTCGCCGGCGCCGGCATGGCCGGGACCACCTACATGCGGAGCTGGCAGGACTTCGATCTGGTCTCACTGGCCATCATCCCGCTGTTCCTCTTTTCGGCCACGTTCTACCCGATCACCGTCTACCCGGGCTGGCTCCAGGTGGTGGTCCGTTGCACGCCCCTGTATCAGGGGGTGGCCCTGTTCCGCGGCTTCGACCTCGGGATCTTCGGCTGGGCCCTGCTCGGGCACGCCGTGTATCTGGCCACCATGGGTACCGTCGGTCTTACCGCCACTGCTCGCCGGCTGGCCCGGCTGGTCCTTCCCTGAGGCCTGTCGGTCAGTCCGGGCAGGTCATCTCGGTCCCCCAGAGCCTGATCCGCCCCAACCGGCCTCTGAACAGTGTTGGTCCTGGTCAGGACCTCGCTCCGGCCCGATACCGCCGCCGCCCGGCTGTGGTCGGTCGGCGCCATTAAAGACAGGGCCGGGGCCGGTCGATGTCCAAGGGTGGCACAAGTAGCGGAGCTGCCCGGCGGTGTAAAAGAGAAATCCTTCCCGGTACGCGTCCTCCGGACCTGGGTCGACCCCACCCTGGTGGCCATCCCCATCGCCGTGGCCCTGCTCTGGGTGTGCCGCACCCAGCAGCTGATCGCCGATCTGCCCCTGTGGGGTCTGGTCGTTCTGGTCGGGGGGGCTTCCATTCTCACCGCCGTGGCCAACGAGGCGTGGCCCGACAGGCCGTCGGGCTGGCGTCTGTACATGAGGGTGGGCATCGAGCTCACCGGAATCGCCGTGGTCATCTATGCCGTCGGATGGGGCCCGACCCTGGTCGTCGGCCTCGTCTTCGGCGTCGCCGACTGCATGCGTTCGGCGGGCGCGGAGACGACCAAGCCGGCCATCATCATCAGCATGGCGCTCATCGCCCTGGGACAGCTCGGTATTGGGATCGGACTGATACCCAGCCTGGTACCCCAGCCCTTCGTGCAGGCGCTGGCCGTTCTGGCCATGGCCGGCCTCGTGTTCACCATCCAGCTGATCGGATGGGTCTTCGGTGCCAAGGAGGAGTCCGAGAGCGCCCTGGTCGAGGCGGAGGCGCGCTTCAGAGGCTCCTTCGACGGGGCACCCATCGGGATATGCCTGATCGATCCGGGTGGCGTTCTCTTGCAGGCCAACGCCTCCTTCGGGATCATCGTGGACCGCAGCCCCGCCGAGCTGGTCGGTGTCCACTTCGAATCGCTCATCCATCCCGACGACCGCCAGCTCAGTGAGGCGTGGACCCACCGGCTGTTCGCGGCGGACATCGCCACCCGTCAGCTTGAGGTTCGCTTCCTCCACGCCGACGGACACCCGGTGTGGGTCTCCCTGAGCGCCAGCTGCATCCGGGACGCGTCGGGAACGTCCAAGTACGGGATCTGCCAGATCGAGGACGTCACCGAGCGACGGGCCATGAATGAGCTCATCGCCCACGCCGCCATCCACGACCCTTTGACCGATCTCCCGAACAGGACGCTGTTCATGGACCGCCTCGAAGGGGCCCTCGACCGGTCGGACAGGGGCGAGGGGAGCGTGATGGTTGCCTTCGTAGACGTCGATCATTTCAAGATCATCAACGACAGCATGGGCCACGAATGGGGCGACCGGGTGCTCTGCCTGGTAGCGGAGCGGATCAAAGAGGCGGTACGGCCGGGCGACACGGTGGCCCGACTGGGGGGAGACGAGTTCGTCGTGCTGTGCGACGCCGTACCCGACGAGTCGAAGGCGTTCGAGCTGGCCGACCGAATCGCCACCAATCTGCGGGTGCCCCTGCTGGTCGAAGGAGTCGAGACGTTCGTCACGGCCAGCATCGGGTTGGCCATGGCCCACCTGGGCACCACGTCGCCCGAGCGTCTCCTGGGCGACGCCGACTCGGCCATGTACCGAGCCAAGGAGTCCGGTCGGGCCACGGTGGAGCTGTACGACGAACAGAAGGACATCTGGTCCATTGGACGACTGCGGGTCGGAAACGACCTTCATCGGGCCATCGCCCGCAACGAATTCGAGCTCCACTACCAGCCCTTCGTGGATCTGAGTCGGTCGTCCCTGGTGGCTGTCGAGGCCCTCGTCCGCTGGCGTCATCCGACGCGCGGTCTCCTTCCTCCCGGTGAGTTCATCGAGCTGGCCGAAGACACGGGACTCATCGTCCCCATCGGCGCCTGGGTGATCAGTGAGGCGTGCCGCCAGGCGGCCTGCTGGCATGCGCTGCGCCATCGTGCCGGGCTGGAGACGTGGCGGTCGTCCGTCTCGATCAATGTCTCCCCGCGCCAACTGGCCCAGAAACAATTTCCCCAGCAGCTCGACGACATCGTGCGCGAGTCCGGCGTCGACCCGGATTTCGTCTGGCTGGAGATCACCGAGGGCACCCTTCTCCGGGACCCGGATCGGACCATCGAGACGCTGAGCCGCCTGCGTGACAAGGGCATGCACATCTCCATCGACGATTTCGGCACCGGGTACTCATCCCTCAGTTACCTCAAACAGCTTCCCGTCGAATGCCTCAAGATCGATCGGGCCTTCGTGGACGGCCTGGACAAGAGCAGCGAGAGCGCCGCCATCGTGAAGGCGGTGATCGCCCTGGCCGACGCCCTCGGGTTGGCCTGCATCGCCGAGGGGGTGGAGACGCAGAAACAACGTGAGATCCTGGATGATCTGGGATGCAATCTGGCTCAGGGCTTCCTGTTCGGCCGCCCGCTACCGGCCCGACTGCTGGGCCCGCACCCCACCGATGATCTGTCCTCGTGGGATTCGCCCGAAGCCACCGACGGGTTCCTGAAAGCCGGGATGAGCGCCTGAGGCGGTCGTCGACCTCAGCCCACCAGCACGGTCACACAGGCGTTAGCCCCGCGCCCGATCACGTGGGCCAGACCCACCCGGGCCCCTTCGACCTGTCGTCCGTCGGCCGTCCCCCGAAGCTGGCGGACCAGTTCGACCACCTGGCCCAGGGCCGATGCCCCCAGCGGCTCGCCCTTGGACAGCAGCCCTCCCGAAGGATTGACCGGTCGCCGCCCGCCCACCGACGCGTCTCCGGCGGCCAGGATGCCCGCCTGCGCACCGGGTGGGCACAGGTCGAGCTCAGCCCAGGTCAGCAGTTCGCGGGCCGCGTCGGTGTCCTGGCACTCGACCACATCCACGTCCTCGGGGCCGATGCCGGCGGCGGTGTAGGCGTCGTGGGCGGCCAGGGCCGTCGGCGGGGTGAGGGCGCTGTCATCGATTCCGGACAGAGGTGAATCCTCGCCCAGGACGCTGCCGGGTAGGTGGGACCGGAACGAGATACCGGCCACCCGCACCCCCTCGCCACCCCGGGCCAGCACCACCGCGGCACCCCCTTCATTGGGTGAGCACAGCATGAACAAGGTCAAGGGCGGACAGATGAGGCGGGCCGCCAACACTTCCTCGGCCGTCACCGCCTTGCGGAACATGGCGTCGGGGTTGGCCACGCCGTGGCGACGGTTCTTGACCACCACGGCGGCCAGGTCCTCGACGGTGAGACCCGTCTCGAGGAGCAGCCTCTGGGCCCGCAGGGCGAAGGTGGCCGGGGCCGGGCTGAGACCGGCGGCCTCCTGCCAGGGGGCGAAATAGGACGAGCGGATGATGCCCTTGGGCATCTTCTCGATCCCGAACACCAACACCCGGTCGTACTGGCCCGAGGCGATGGAAGCCGCCCCCAGCTGGAGGGCGGCCCCCCCCGAGGCGCATCCGGCCTCCACGTCGTAAATGGGAATGCCGGTGCCGGCCAGGGCCCCCACCACGCGATGCCCGGCCGCCACTCCGCCGTAAGCCGTCCCGCAGAATGCCGCCTGGACGTCCCGGATCCCGATCTCCGCCTCGGCCAAGGCGGCCTGCACCGCCGCCACCCCCATGGTCGTACCGGTCACCCCCTCGAAGCGTCCGAAGGGATGGAGCCCGACCCCGGTGATGCGCACATCGGTCACGGGCGGAACACCCAGGTGAGCACCGGCTGGCCGTCGGGGCCGGGCAGCTCCTCGCCCTCGAGGTGGACCGGGCAACCGGGAGCCAATCCCTCCCCGGCCAGCCGGCTCAGTACCCGCAACAACGGGGACCCGTCGAGCTCGACCACTCCGAAGCCGTAGGGGACCGGGCCGGTGTAGCCCGGCGGGGCCACCTGGACTGTCGTATGGAGCCACACCTTCCCCGTACCGGGGAGGTCGATGGCTTCGACGTCATCGGCACCGGTAAAAGGGCACACCGGGGCGCGGGGGAAATGGCGGAGACCACTGGAGGGGGACCAACCGCCGAGCAGGGTAACGCCGCCGCCCTCCTCGACGCGCACAACCGACGGCTCGATGGAGCGGGCAACCACGCCAGGACTATGGCACACCCGGTGCCCGGGATCCTGCGTTGTCATCCGCCCAGGACGGCGTCGATCTCCTGGAGTTGGTCGGGGGAGAAACCGAGCCCGTCGATGGTGGCCACGTTCTGTTCGAGCTGGGTCAGGCTGCTGGCCCCGACCAAGGTCGAGGTCACCCGTTGGTCCCGCTGGGTCCAGGCCAGGGCCATCTGGGCCACGGTCTGGCCGCGCCGTCGGGCTATCTCCTGGAGCGCCCCCACCTTGGCCAGGGTCCCGGCGTCGAGCTGGGCCTGGTCCAGGGTGTCCGAGCGGCTGGCCCGCGAATCCTCGGGTACGCCGCCCAGGTAGCGGTCGGTGAGGATTCCCTGTTCGAGGGGGGAGTAGACGATGCAGCCGGCACCGACCTGGCCGATGGCGTCCAGCAGCCCGTGCTCCGGCCACCGGTTGAGCATGGAGTAGGCCGGTTGGTGGATGAGGAGGGGAGTGCCGAGGGCCGAGAGGATGGCCGCCGCCTCTGCCGTCTGGTCGGGCGGGTAGTTGGAGATCCCCACGTAGCGGGCCTTGCCCTGGCGGACCGAGGAGTCGAGGGCACCCATGGTCTCTTCGAGGGGAACCTCGGGGTCGAACCGGTGGGAGTAGAAGATGTCGACGTAGTCGAGGCCCATGCGCCCGAGGCTGGCATCCAGGCTGCCCAGCATGTACTTGCGGGACCCCCCGTCGCCGTAGGGACCGGGCAGCATGTCGTAGCCCGCCTTGGTCGAGATGACCACCTCGTCGCGGTAGGGGGCCAGTGGCCCACTCATGACCCGGCCGAAATTTGACTCGGCAGCGCCGTTGCCGGGGCCGTAGTTGTTGGCCAGGTCGAAGTGGGTGATCCCGAGGTCGAAGGCCCGGGTCAGGATGTCGGTGATCTCGCCGATGGGTCGGACGTCGCCGAAGTTCTGCCACAGTCCGAGCGAGATGGCGGGGAGCCTGAGCCCATGGTGACCGCACCGCCGGTAGGGCATGCGGTCATAGCGGGACGGCTCGGCCACGTAGGTGGTCATCCCCCCACCGGTGCTCAGGCCGCCTTCTCCAGGATGTGGACGCCGCAGGCCGACCCGAGGCCGATGACATGGGTCAGACCGACGCGGGCTCCCTCGATCTGCCGTCCACCGGCTTCGCCGCGCAGATGGGTGGCCACTTCCCACACATTGGCGATCCCGGTGGCGGCGATGGGGTGGCCCTTGGATTCGAGGCCGCCCGACACGTTGACCGGCGTCGTCCCGTCCCGCCAGGAAGCGCCCGAATTGAAGAAGTCGACGGCGCCACCGGGCTCGCACAGCTGCAGGTTGTCGTAGTGGACCAGCTCGGCTGTGGCGAAACAGTCGTGCAGCTCGACCAGGTCGAGATCACTTGGTCCCACCCCGGCCTGTTCGTAAGCTTGCGCGGCGGCATTGCGGGTCAGGGTGTTGACGTCGGGAAGGATCTGACAGGACTCCTCCCACGGGTCGGTGGTCAGGACCGACGCCGAAATCTTGACCGCCCGCCTCTGCTGCTCGAGGGAGAGGGTCTTGAGCTTGGACCCGCTGACCACCACGGCGGCGGCGGCACCATCGCAGTTGGCCGAGCACATGGGACGGGTGTTGGGGTAGGCGATCATGACATCGCCCATGATCTCCTCCAGGGTCATCTTCTTGGTGTAGGCGGCCAATGGATTGAGGGTGGAGTGGGCGTGGTTCTTCTCGCTGATCTTGGCGAACAGCTCGAAGCTGGTCCCGCCGTAGCGGTGGCCGTACTCCATGCCGATTTGGGCGAAGACGCCGGGCATGGTCTCGGTGCCGATCCGCCCGTCGACGGGGACCACCGCCCCGTAGCGACCGGAGGGGGTGAAGGTCCCCGAGTCCTCCTTGCGGCTGCCTCCCGACAGCAGTCCGGCCCCCGAGAGCTTCTCCACGCCGAAAGCCAGGCCCACATCGGTCTCGCCTGCCTTGACGGCCAGGCAAGCCACCCGCAGAGCCGTGGCCCCGGTGGCACAGGCGTTGGCCACGTTGTAGACGGGGATGCCGGTCTGGCCGATCTGCTTCTGGAGCTGCTGCCCGATGCCGGCGTTGGCGGCCATCAGATTGCCGGCCCCGATCACACCGACGTCCTTCATCTCGACCCCACCGTCGGCCAATGCCCCCAGAACGGCCTCGGCGGCCAGGTCGACCAGATCCAGATCGGGGTGCTTGCCGAATTTGGTCATGTTGATGCCCAGGATCCACAGGTCCTCAGACGCCATGTCGTTCAACCTCCTTGGGGTTCGAAGCCGAACCCGATTGCTTCGGTGCCGTTGTCGTCCGTGCCGATGACGTCGGTGGCCAGCTGCACCTTCATGCCCAGTGTGACATGGTCGGGATCGGGCTCGACATTGATCAGGTTGCCCCGCACGCTGGTGCCATCGCAGTCGACCAGGGCGGCAACATAGGGAACCGGTACGCCGGGTGCGGCAAAGGCCACGATGGTGAAGGCCCGGACTTCACCGGTCGTCGGAACATCGGCTTGGGTGAACTCGGTCTTGCCGCAGCGGGCACAGGCGTTGCGCCGGTCGAAGAACCGGGCCCCGCAGGCCACGCACTCATTGGCCACCAGGTGGGGACGGTCTCCCAGCACCAGGTAGTCGACCAATGGAATCTGCTCAGCCATGCGCCCTCTTCTCTCGTCTCACGGGCTTGTACGCCCCGAATCAGCCTCGGTGACCCAGTCCTGCCGGTGCCCCGGCGTGGGCCACCGCCGTCGACGGGCCACAGCTACCGTAGCGGGGCGGCGAAATCGGCCGCTAGTCGGGAGCCGTCAACGCCTGGCCGTGGGGCCACCGTTCCGACCGGCCACCCCGTCCGAATCCGTGGGTGCGATCCCGTAGAGTCGTGTCCCCGGCCCGTCCGAAGGTGGGTGCCGGGGTCTGATCGGCGGAAGCCGGGGAGGTGCGGACCAGGCATGGCCACGGTACTGATGCCCCTGCCCGACGTGGACTTCGATCCCACCGAGGTGGCGGTCGGTTGGCAGGTGCTGACCCGGTCCGGCCACCAGGTTCAGTTCGCCACGCCGGCCGGGCAGCCGGCCCGGGCCGACGATCTCATGCTGACCGGGCGGGGGCTCGACCCCTGGGGCCTGGTGCCCGGTCTCTCCCACCTGGTGGGTGTGGGCCGTCTCCTGCGGGCCGATGCGGGGGCCCGGGCCGCCTACGCCGACATGGTGCGCTCGGCGTCGTTCCTCCACCCGTTCCCGTGGGAGGCCATCGACCTCGATGCGGTCAGCGGACTCTGGTTGGCCGGTGGCCATCGCGCCCGCGGGATGCGCTCCTATCTCGAGAGCCCGGTCCTCTTCGATGTCGTGGTCGGCGCCTTCGGCGGCGACATGCCGGTCGCCGCCGTCTGCCATGGCGTCCTCCTGGCCGCCCGCAGCATCGATCCGGTCACGGGTCGGTCGGTCCTCTACGGTCGACGGACGACGGCACTGACGTGGTCGCTCGAACGGCGGGCATGGCACCTGGCCCGGGTGACCCGCTTCTGGGACCCCGGGTACTACCGGACCTACCCCGAGCAGCCGGGACAACCGCCGGGGTGGATGTCCGTGCAACAGGAGGTGACCCGGGCCCTGGCCCGTCCTGAGGATTTCGTCGATGTCGACCCCCACCAACCTGACGCCGCCCTCAAGCGCAGTGGGCGGGCCCGCGACGACGCCTCCGACGACCGGCCCGCTTTCGTCGTGCGGGACGGCCGGTACATCTCGGCCCGATGGCCTGGGGATGTCCACACCCTGGCCGCCCGCTTCGCCGACATGATGGGTGAGGAGCGGCAACGGCCGGTGGGCCCGGCTACGGTGCCGGCGTGACCGCGTACTCCCTGCGCAACGTGATGGTGTCGA
Organism: uncultured Acidimicrobiales bacterium; assembly: GCA_963824645.1. Classification (GTDB taxonomy): domain Bacteria; phylum Actinomycetota; class Acidimicrobiia; order Acidimicrobiales; family RAAP-2; genus Bog-756. Next base: position 128,160 of record CAWGQC010000014.1, on the reverse strand, counting down.
TCAGGAGAGACTGGTGCCGGACCCCGTCGGTATAGGCCTGGTCGGATGCGGATCCAACGGTCAGATCCACGCCGACGGGCTGGCCAAACTGGTAGCCGAGGGGGAGATCAGGGCGGTCATCGCCGGCGACCCCTCGGAATCGGCACGCCAGGCCGCCCACCGCAACTGCGCCTTCGAAGCGTTGACCGGCGTGCCGGACGAGGTGGTGTCCCACCCCGGTGTCGATGCCGTGCTGGTGTCCGGACCCACCGCCTCGCACGGTCTGACGATCCGGGCCGCCCTGGCCGCCGGTAAAGCCATCATGTGCGAGAAGCCGCTGGCTCCTTCGTTCAACGAGGTCGCCTCGCTGGTCGACGCGGTGGTGGCTTCAGGGGTGGTGGCCCAGGTCGGATTCCACTCCCGCTTCAACCCGGCGTTCTCCTGGTTGCATGAGGTGATAGTGGAGGGGACCTACGGTGCCCCGCTCGGCTACATGCTCCGGGAGGACCAGTTCTGGCCCACCGGCTCGGTGGTGCCGGGCCACTCCTCCTGGCGTTCCGATCCCAGCCAGTCCGGCGGTGGCCCGCTGCTCGAGCACTCCATTCATGCCTGCGACCTCCTGGGGTGGATGTTCGGACCGGCGAACTCGGTGTCGGCCCGCACCGCCTCACTGTTCGGCTTCGGGGTGGAGGACATCGCCGCCGCCCACGTCCAGCACGGGAACGGCGTCATCGGCACCATCACCACCGTGTTCAACGGGGTGGAGGGGCGGGAGGAACGCAGGCTCGAGATCTTCCTCGAGCGGGCCACCATCGAGTTGACCGGCGACTTCATCATCGGGGCGGACGAGGAGGCGGTCACCGTGCACCGGCCGGGCGCGGCGGATGAGATCGTCGACCTCGCCGCTCTGCGCCAATCGGCCTTCGCCGGCGCGGGGATCACCCGACGGGATTTCATCTTCTACCAGTACGTGGCGGATCGGGCCTTCGTCCACGCCGTGCGTGAGGGAAGGCCCGGCTGGCCCGGATTCGAAGACGCCCACCGCGCCCGCGCCCTGGTGGAGGCGGCCTACCGTTCGGCCGCCGTCAGTGGTGTGCCGGTGGACTGCGCCGAACTGGCTTAGTCCGGATCGCCGTGGCCTCAGGCCACCCGCTCACCGTCCGGAGGCGGGTCCACCTGTTCCATGAACTCGAGGCGTATGCCACCGGGGGCGTCGACGAAGGCGATGCGTCGCCGTCCGAAAGTCCCTTCCACCACTTCGGGTCCCCACACCACTGTGTGGCCCTCCAACTGGGCCTCCAGATCGTCGGTGAACAGAGCCGGATGGAGGAAACCCTCGTCGGGCAGCTCCACCTCGTTCTCGTAGATGGCCCGGGTGAACAGGGTGATCATCACCGGTCCCAGGTAGACGTCGGCCCGCTCACCGTTGCGCCACTGCATGCGGTCCCTGACCTCGGCCCCGGCGGCCACGTAGAAGCGGCACGCGGCGTCGAGGTCGGCGACCTTGATGGCCAGGTTGGCCAGCCCGGTGACGGCCATCGTCCCTCCCGTCTCTCTTGTACTTGTTCTGTCGGTGTTCATGCGCCCCGGGACCTTGCCCGCAGTGCCCGATGCCCGCAATGCCCGATGCCCGATGAACGTCGCCGAGGACGGCGACGGCCGGATCTTACCGATCGGCCTCGGACCCGCCCCCCGGTCCCTCCGGGGCGGCGGCGAAGGTGAAGAGGAAGAGCTGGGTGGCGTAGACCACCAAGCGGGGCTGGTCCGATCCCCGCGGCCCGCAGTCCCACAGGGCGATGTCGGCCGAGGCGTAGCCGTCGCCGGCGTGGCGGGCACGGTTGTGGGCCAGTATCCACGGGGACCGGCAGTGATCGAGGATATGGACGGTCAGGTCGACGCTGGGGGCGAACCAGCTCCTGTCCCGCCGGCCCACCTTCTCCGCCACTGCTCCCGGCATGGTGTCGGCCAGCACCACCAGAGCCAGCGGGTCCAGGGTCCCGTCGTCGAGAAAAGGGGGCTCATCGAACCGGTACCACACCGCAATTTCGGCCCGGTCGGGCTCGTACTCCTCCCACCAGGCATGACCGATCACGATCCTCCCCTCCACATGCCTGTCCCAAAACGGGATCGGCTCGAAAGGCGACACCCCCGGTGGCGGCGGGTCGCGGAAGGAGCGGCAGGTGTGGGGAGGAGGGACCTGCGGGGGCGGGCGCAGATCGGTGAAGTCGAAGCCCGGCCGGGGAGAGCCGAAGATTCCCGTTGTGACATGGCCGCGGCGTGCGTCGGTGCTGGACACCTCTGCCTGCAAGTGGGACACCGTACGTCCCCGTCGCAGGACGTCGACGTGGACGTCCACCGGGCCGCTGGCCACCTGGGCCACGAAGGACGTGTGGGCCACCCGGAGGGTCTGGGCATCATCGCCCAACGCATCGGTCATGGCCCGGAGGGCGATGGCGGTGACCAGGCCACCCTGGGGGAGCGGACGCAAGTTCCAGGAGTCGTCGACGACGGCGCGGTAGAGCCCGTTGGATTCCGGGGTCACCGTGGTGGTCGACAGGAAATTGGCCGTCATGTCCAGGGATGGTGGCGCTCCGCGTCCGGGGTGTCAATCCGATCGGTCGAAGATCGAGGGCCACCGGCCGGTCCCACCGGTGGCATCCGGGGGGACACTTCGGTCGTCTGTTTTACCTGGTCAGCGTCCGTCTAACTTCGGCTAACGTCAGCGGCGGGCCTTGGCGTGGCAGCCGTGCACGTGCGTGGCCAGATACAGACAGCGCAGAGGAACGGACAACTCACCAACGGAGTCGGGCGGTGCCCACGCAGGGGGAAAGATGAACATTGTCGTCAGCAACGTCAAAGGTGGAGTGGGGAAGACGACCACATCGGTCTATCTGGCCGCCGCTGCTGCCGAGCGCGGCTGGGACCCTGTCATCCTGGTTGACGCCGACCGCCAAGCGTCCTCGGCTGAATGGCTCGAGGAGCGACCGGTAGAGGGGGTCGAACTGGTCGAGGCCCCATCCGAGCGGACGGTGGCCAAGGCTCTGGCCGGAGGGGACGGCCTGGCCGTGGTGGACACCCCCCCCGGTGACGAACGCATCGTTCGAGCGGCCATGGACCGGGCCGACGCCGTTGTCGTGCCCACCCGGGCCGGTGGCGTCGAGTACTCCCGGGTGCTGGCCACGCTGGAGATGATCGGCGGCCGTACCCCCCACGGTCTGGTCATCTGTGCTGCCCGCCTGGGGACGAACGACCTGGCCGAGGCCATCGCCTGGTGGTCGGACTCGAAGGTTCCCATCTGGGGGATCATCCCCGAGCGGGTGGGGATCGCCAGCGGGCCCGAGGCCCGGCTCTATCGCGAGGGCCTCGACGCCTATGGCGCCGTCCTCAAAAAGGCCGTGCGCAAACGCTGAAGCCGTTTCAGCGGTCGAGGTCGCCGGGCCCGGCCGGCACGTCCACGGCGTGCTCTTCCAACACGGCCAGCGAGACGATTTCCAGAGCCCGCTCGTGCGTCGAAGCCAGCACCACATAGGCTGCCGCCCCGTCGTAGTGGGCCCGCAGCCAGTTGATGGCCGTCACACACCAGCGGTCGCCGGGCACCAGGCCCGGAAACCGGTGCTGTGGCATCGGCGTCACCAGGTCGTTGCCGATGGACCTCTGGTGCTCGAGGAACTCGGTGGTGACGACGGCACAAATGGTGTGACTGCCGACGTCTTCGGCCCCGGTGCTGCAGCAACCGTCGCGGTAGAAGCCGGTGAGCGGATCGGTGCCGCACGGTTCGAGCACCCCACCGAGCACGTTGCGATCGGCCATGGTCAGTTGTAGCTGTCGAGGGCCGTCCGGTCACCCTCACCGTGTGGAGTCAGCCCGATCTCGAATCCGTCCACCCGGTCAATACGTTGGAGGGCGTCGACATGACCGGTGCCGGTGCCCGACCACTTGGCCCGGGCCCGTGCCTTGGCCTCGCTCACGTCCTCGGCCACCACCATCACGACTTCATGCCCTTCGCCCATCCTGTCCTTGGACATCGGTCCACCCAGAAAGGCGGCATACAGGTGCATAGCGGCCACGATAGCGGTCGGGGGTACGCTGTCCCGGTGGTCAGGGGCATGGTGGCTGTCATCGTCATGGTGGTGGGCCTCACCGTCCTGGTTCCCGCTTCGATCGGCCCGGCAGCCCCGGCGGCGGCAGCCTCGGCCCACGCCACGGTCCGTGTGGACCAGCTCGGCTATCCGACCACCGGACCCAAGGTGGCCTACCTGATGTCCCCTTCGGCCCTGAGCGGCGCCATCTTCGCGGTGGTCGACTCGTCGGGTGCAGACATCTTTTCCGGCACTGTCGGCCCTACCGGTGGGAAGTGGAACGCCACCTACCGCTACGTGTACCCGCTGACCTTCACGCCGGTGGTGGCCCCTGGTACCTACACCGTGGTGGTGGAGGGGTCGCCCTCTGTCTCCTCGCCGCCGTTCACCATCGGTCCTCCGGCCACCCTGTGGAGCCAGGCCCTGGCCAACAGCCTGTCCTTCTACCAGAACGAACGTGACGGGCCCGACTACATCCCATCGACCCTGCGCACCGCTCCGGGCCACCTCAACGATGAGGACGCCACCACGTACGCCACTCCCACCATGAACAACCAGGGCCAATTCTCCGGCGATCTCACATCGCTGGGCGTGACCATGGATGCCTCCGGGGGTTGGTGGGACGCCGGCGACTACCTCAAGTTCGTGGAGACCACTTCCTATGTCGTCGCCCTCATGGAAGTGGGGGCCAGGTCCTTCCCCGCCTCCCTGGGAACCGGCTCGCCTGACTCCGACTTCATGGCCGAAGCCACTTTCGGAATCCAATGGCTCCAGAAGATGTGGAATGACTCGACCAAGACCCTCTATTACCAGGTGGGCATCGGAGAGGGGAACGCCACCACGGTCGGCGACCACGATATCTGGCGGCTTCCGCAGGCCGATGACAGCTACGGAGGCACCAACCCCGCCGACCGCTACATACGCAATCGGCCGGTGTTCGAAGCGGGCCCCCCGGGTGCGCCGGTGAGCCCCAATCTGGCCGGTCGTCTGGCCGCCGACTTCGGGCTCTGTGCCCAGCTGTTCTCTTCGTCCGACCCCACTCTGGCCAGCAGCTGCCTGCGGGACGGGGAGGACGTCTACGGGCTGGCTGATACCCATCCCACCGGCAACCTGCTGACCACCGCCCCCTACGACTTCTATCCGGAGACCCAATGGCGCGACGACATGGAGTTGGGGGCCACCGAGCTGGCCGCCGCCGTGGGCCCCGGCTCCCAGCAGCAGACTTATCTGGCCCAGGCGGCCGATTGGGCCGCCGCCTACATCGCCTCGCCGGACCAGGACACCCTCAATCTCTACGACGTAGGGGGCCTGGCCCACTACGAGCTGGCCCGGTTGATCACCGACACCGGATCCACCGGACTGGCGGTGACCCCGGCCGCACTCGAGAACCAGATCAAGGACCAGTTGGAGCAGGCCATCAAGGTGGGAAAGAAGTACCCGTTCGCCTTCGGTTACCGCTGGAGCTCGTCCGACACGGTCTCCCACGGCTTCGGTCTTTCGGTCATGGCCAGTGAGTACGACGCGCTGACCGGGACGACCACCTTCGCCGGTCAGGCCCAGGGTTGGGCCGACAATGTGCTGGGCGCCAATCCCTGGGGGGTGTCCTTCGTGGTCGGCGACGGCACCACCTTTCCCGACTGCATGCAACATCAGGTGGCCAACCTGACGGGTTCGACCAACGGGAGTGCTCCCATCCTGGCCGGGGCGGCTGTCGAGGGTCCGACCGCTCACGCCACCAAGGGACTGGTGTCGGGTATGGTCACCTGCCCTCCCGACGGCGGGGACCCCTATGCCGCCTTCAACGGGCACGGTGCCGTCTACAAGGACAACGTCCAGTCCTATTCGACCGATGAGCCGGCCATCGATCTAACCGCCGCCTCACCGCTGGCCCTGGCCTGGTTGGCCAGCTCGGGGGCCTGACCGGGTTCAGGCCTCAGGTGGAGGCCACGAAATCGATCACCGCCTGGGCCAGTTCGGGACCCTTGTCCTCCTGGAGGAAGTGACCCCCGCCGGCCACGGTCACGTGGGGACGGCCGCCGGCCCCGGGGATGCGTTCCTGGAGGACGCGTTCCGACCCGGCCGTAATGGGGTCACCGTCACTGAAGGCGGTCAGGAACGGCTTGGTCCATCGGGCCAGAACATCCCAGGCGGCCCGGTTGGCCGCCGCCGCCGGATCGTCCGGTGTGATGGGCACCAGGATGGGGAACTGTCGGGCCCCCTCGGTGAAGGCCTCATCGGGGAAGGGGGCGTCGTAGGCGGCCATCACCTCGGGACTGAGATCGGTGGCGCATCCGGCGTTGATGATGGTGCCGGTCGGGAAGGTCTCGACCTCCTGGGAGAATTGGAGCCAGCTCAGAAAGGCGGCACTGGGCTTGCCGGCTCCGGTCGGCAGGGAGGTGTTGGCCGTCACCACCCGGGCGAAGCGGTTGGGATGCTCGGCCACCAGGCGGAGCCCGATGAGGCCACCCCAGTCCTGAGCCACCAGTGTGACCCCGTCCAGGTCAAGGACATCGAAGAGAACGGAGCGCATCCACTCGACATGGCGGGCGTAGGTGTACTCGGCCCGGGGCGTGGGCTTGTCCGATCGGCCGAACCCGACCAGATCGGGAGCCACCACCCGGAGCCCGGCATCGACCAGGACGGGAATCATGTGCCGGTAGAGGTAGGACCACGAGGGCTCGCCGTGCATGAGTAGGACGCACTCACCCGACGATGGGCCCTCGTCGAGATAGTGGACCCGGAGGACCCCGTCGTCCTGATCGGGGATTTCGGCGTAGTGGGGAGCGAAGGGGTAGCCGGGCAGGTTGTCGAAGCGATGGTCGGGGGTGCGGAGGACCTGCATGTGAGGGTCACCTCTCCTTGTTCTGGGGTCGGCGGGTGGTGGGGCCGGCCGGCCCGCGTGGGTTGGCCAGGAACAGCAGGCCGCTCCGGGGCGACGCTAACAGTGGCCCCGCCGACTCCGGCGTGGACCGGGTTCAACGGAGGGCGTTCTTCACGAAGTCGTCCGTGCCGTGGCCTTCGGCCAGTCTGGTCCCACCGTGCCAACTACCGCGGAGGTGCCGGCGGACGGCGACCTGGTCGTCGGCCGTGGCCCGGGCTGCGGCGTGCCAGAGGTCGGCATGATGGAACAGCACGTCGCCCCGTTCCTGGTAGAGGGCGATCTCGCCGGGACACGCTCGAACCCCAGGGGAATGCCGGCGGTGCCCGATCGGTGGCTGCCGGGGAGGACCCGCAGAAAGCCATTGGCCGGTGAGGTGGGATCGAAGTGGAGGGTGAAGGCCATGCCCGGCCAGATGTCGAGGTGGGGGCCGGACTGGTGGTCGGTGTGCCAGCCGATCCGGGAGTAACCCGACAGCGGGCCGGGCCGGGCGTCCTGGTAGACCACCCCGAACTGCTCGTAATCGAGGAGCCAGGCATCGTTACCGAGGGTGTGCCGGGCCACCTCGACGAGTACCGGGTGATGGACCAGGGCGTCAGCCCGGGGTGAGGCCCACGTGGCGAAGCAGACGTAGTGGGCGAAAGGCAGACCGTCGACGGTGGCGTCGGGATCGTCGAGGACGGCGGTGCCGTGGCGGGCGTCGAGGCGGCCCTCGGCCAACCGGTGCTGGGCGTCGGCCAATTCCTCTTCGGCGGCCCCGAGCAGGGTGGCGTCGAGGCCGCCCCGCAGCGTGGCGTAGCCCTCCTGGGCGTAGAAACCGGCCAGTGATTCGATCTCATCGGGGCCGAAGACACCGGCCTCCGGGCCGGTCACAGGCACCAGCGCCTCATGGTCACCAGCCGATCCCTCTCCATGTTCTCGTTCGTCTCATCGGTCCTTTATGTGCCTCCACCCCCACGATCATAAAGCCGGTTCAAAAGGCCGATCTTGGGGCAACGAGGGCATCGAACGCCTCGTTCTGGGCAATTGATATGGGGCCGTCGCCACCGGTGATATGGGCCGTGGTCACCGGCCCCACAGAGGGCGACGATCGGGGAGACCTGCACCTTTGACCCGGAATTGTCATAAAGCGGTTGCAATCGAAGGGGGTATCCCCTAGGTTTCGGCGTTGGTTGGAGGGTTGCATCGAACAGGGCAGGGGTAAGACTGCGTCTACCAATTGACACATGTCGGTTAATGGGAGGGACGGCCTATTCGGGCCGACCGAGTCAAGCCTGAGGAGAGACGTAGATGAGATCAAAACGAACGTTTTCCGTTCGCGCGGCTTCGCTAGGCGGTGCCTTGGCGCTCCTGGGCGCAGGCCTGGCCGGCACGGTGGGACTGGTGGCCGCCACGGCCGTAACCACTACCTCAGCGGGAGCCGACACCCCGACCTTCACGGCCACCTGCACGAGGCCTGCCCTCGGGTCGGCACGGCCACATTCAGTGCCGTGGTAGCAGGGTCGCTCCCCAGTTCGGTCGCTCCTGGCCAGTCGGTGTCCCTTTCCGGTCTGGCGTTCAAGACGGCGCTCTCCGGTTCGACGCTCCAGTTGGCCAAGGGACTGACCCTCTCCGGCAATTTCAAGTTGGGCTTGACGGCGACCGGGGGTAGCCCGGCCAGCCAGACCGCCGGCTTCGTCATTCCCGCAACTCCGATTCCCAACCCGCCGCCGTCCTCGATTCCCCTCAATCTCCCCGGCACCGCCAGCGCGTTCACCGCCGGGAATTCGGGAACCCTGACGGTCAAGACCGGCACAAGCGGAAGCATCACGATCGCCGTCAACGGGTCGACGGTCGGTACCTTCCCATGCACCAACCCGGCAGAGCAGATTGCCAGTGCGACGATCAAGCAGCCGGCCGGCTCGATCAGTGCGGTACTCCCCAGCTCGGCACCGCTCACCGGTGGCTCAACCGTGACCATCCACGGTGCCTTCCTGGCGGATCCGACCGGCGTGACCTTCGGTGGCGTGGCCGCCACCAGCTTTGCCGGTCTGACCGCCGACTCGGTGTCAGCAGTCGTGCCTCCCGGCGTGGCTGGGACTGTCCCCGTAGTGGTAACCACGTCGGCAGGGCCGTCGAGTGCAGGTTCGTTGATCTACACCAGCGCACCGATCGTCACGGCTGTGAGGCCAAACACGGGGAGCCCCATCGGTGGCAACTCGGTGACGATCTCCGGCATAGCGCTGACGGGGGCCACCGCCGTCGATTTCGGGACGAAAGCAGCGCCGATCACCTCCGACACGGGTACGTCGATCACGACAACTGCGCCCGCCGGTGTGGCCAAGAGCGTGGTCAACGTGATTGTCACCAACAGCCATGGTCCGTCGGTGGTGAGTCAGCTCGACCAGTACAGCTACACCAACGGCTACTTCTTCACCGCCAGCGACGGAGGGGTCTTCGCCTTCGGCAACTCACCGTTCTGGGGCTCGGCCGGCAAGATCACCCTCAACAAGCCGGTGGTGGGAGCGGCCTCCACGCCCAACAACCAGGGTTACTGGCTGGTGGCCTCCGACGGCGGCATCTTCAGCTACGGGAACGCCAAGTTCTACGGCTCGGCCGGCAGCATCGCCCTCAATGATCCCATCGTGGGCATGGCGGCGACGCCGGACGGCTTCGGTTACTGGCTGGTGGCCTCCGACGGCGGCATCTTCAGCTACGGGGACGCCCGCTTCTTCGGCTCGACCGGCAACATCACGCTGAACAAGCCGATCGTGGGCATGGCATCGACTTGGGACGGCAACGGCTACTGGCTGGTGGCCTCCGACGGTGGCGTGTTCGCCTACGGCGATGCCAAGTTCCACGGTTCGACCGGCAACATCACCCTCAACAAGCCGGTGGTGGGCATGGCCTCCACGCCCGATAGCGGGGGCTACTACCTGGTCGCCTCCGACGGTGGCGTCTTCAACTACGGCGATGCCAAGTTCCACGGATCGGCCGGCAGCATCGCCCTCAACCAGCCGGTGGTGGGCATGGCCGTCAGTCCTGACGGTGCCGGTTATTGGCTGACCGCCTCCGACGGTGGCGTGTTCAGTTACGACGCGCCGTTCTACGGTTCCACGGGCAACATCGTGCTCAACAAGCCGATTGTGGGAATGTCCGGCGGCTAAACCGTCCCCACGACATCGTGTGAGAGAGGACCGGGGGCATCCGCCCCCGGTCCTCTCTCTGTCTTCCCGGATTCGTCTCTCCGGACCTTGATCTGCTCGGTCCCTGCACCGCCCATTGAACGCAGGGCCCCGACCACGTCGTACCATGCAGACATGACCCAACAGACACCCGCTGATCCGTCGGAGGAACCGCTGGTCGGTCTCAAGCCCCGGAGCTACCAGGTGACCGACGGTCCGACCCGGGCCCCGGCCCGGGCCATGCTCCGGGCGGTGGGGATGACCGACGACGACTGGGACAAGCCGCAGATCGGCGTGGCCTCGTCGTGGAACGAGGTCACCCCGTGCAACCTCCCGCTCGACCGACTGGCCAAGCGGGCCAAGGAGGGGGTGCGCCAGGCGGGCGGCTTCCCCCTGGAGTTCGTGACCATTGCCGTGTCCGACGGCATCTCCATGGGACACGAGGGCATGCGCGCCTCCCTGGTCAGTCGCGAGATCATCGCCGACTCGGTCGAGACGGTCATGCACGCCGAACGGTTCGACGGACTGGTGACCCTGGCCGGCTGCGACAAGTCCCTGCCCGGGATGCTCATGGCCGCCGCCCGGATCAATCTGCCCAGCGTCTTCCTCTACGGGGGGTCGATCCTTCCCGGTCGGCTGCGTGACCGGGCCCTCGACATCACCTCGGTCTTCGAGGCGGTGGGCGCCCACGCTGTCGATGCCCTCAGCGACGAGGAGCTCAGCCTCATCGAGCACAACGCCTGTCCGACCGAGGGATCGTGTGCGGGCATGTTCACCGCCAACACCATGGCGGCCGTGGCCGAGGCGTTGGGCATGGCTCTGCCCGGCAGCTCCACCCCACCGGCCGTCGACCGCCGTCGGGATGACGCCGCCTTCGCCTCCGGTCAGTCGGTGGTCGCCCTCCTGCGTGAGGGGATCCGGCCACGACAGGTGATGACCAAGGATGCCTTCGAGAACGCCATCGCCGTCACCATGGCCCTGGGGGGATCGACCAACGCCGTCCTCCATTTACTGGCCATCGCCAACGAAGCCCGGGTCGAGCTCACCCTGGACGACTTCAACGCGGTGGCCGCCCGCGTCCCCCACCTGGCCGACACCAAGCCCCACGGCAAGTACCACATGGCCGACCTCGACCGCATCGGCGGGGTGGAGGTGGTCATGGCCGAGCTGCTCGAGGCCGGGCTTCTGCACGGCGACTGCCTGACGGTGACCGGCCGTACCGTGGCCGAGAACCTGGCTGCGCTGGCTCCGCCCCCTCCCGACGGCGAGGTGGTCCACCCCATGGACCGTCCCCTCCACGCCCAAGGGGGCATTGCCATCCTCACCGGCTCCCTCGCCCCCAAAGGGGCGGTGGTCAAGGTGGCCGGTATCGACCAGTTGACCTTCGAGGGACCGGCACGGGTGTTCGACGGTGAGGATCGGGCCATGGAGGCCATTCTGGCCGGGTCGATCGAGCCCGGTACGGTCGTGGTCATCCGCTACGAGGGACCCAAGGGGGGCCCGGGCATGCGCGAGATGTTGGCCGTCACCGGGGCCATGAAGGGGGTCGGGCGAGGGGGCGACTGCGCTCTGATCACCGACGGCAGGTTCTCGGGCGGCACCCACGGCTTCTGCATCGGACACGTTGCCCCCGAAGCCGTCGACGGTGGCCCCATCGCCCTGGTGGCCGACGGTGATCAGATCAGCGTGGACGTGCTCGGCCACACCATTGACCTGCGGGTCGACGAGGCGGAGCTCGAGCGTCGGCGGGCTGAGCTCAAGCATCCCGCTCCGCGCTATACGACCGGGGTCCTGGCCAAGTACGCCCGTCTGGTCACCGGGGCGGAGCGGGGCGCTGTCACCGAGCCCTGAGGGCTCACCCCGGCCGGCCGGGGGTGGCTTGCCCGGGCGCTTGTGGTGGCCTCCCGGTCCGTGCCACAATGTGGGGACCATGAGCACGACCACTGTTCAGCCGATCATCCTGGTACTCGTTTCGTAGCGCATACGACGCTTTCTCGCCGTATGCGCTTTCCGACCTCCCCGACGGGAGGTCGTTTTCATGTCCCACCACGGTCAGTCAACCAATCCCGATCACAGGCCATCGACGACAAGGGAGCAAGCGATGGAACTCACAGGAGCACAGGCGTTGATCAAGAGCCTGGAGATGCAGCAGGTAGAGGTCATGTTCGGCCTGCCCGGCGGCGCCATCCTCCCCGTCTACGACCCGATCATCGACTCCTCGATCCGTCACATTCTGGTGCGCCACGAGCAGGGTGCGGGCCACATGGCCGAGGGGTACGCCCAGGTGACCGGGCGGCCGGGCGTGGCCATCGTCACCAGCGGCCCCGGGGCCACCAACATCGTGACCCCGCTGGCCGATGCCTACATGGACTCGATTCCCTTGGTGGTGGTGACCGGACAGGTGGCCACCACGGCCATCGGGACCGACGCCTTTCAGGAGAGTGACATCACCGGCATCACCATGGGAATCACCAAGCACAATTGGCTGATCACCGACGGCGCCGACATCCCCCGGGTGGTGGCCGAGGCCTTCCACGTGGCCACCACCGGCCGACCCGGCCCGGTCCTCATCGACATCCCCAAAGACGTGGCCAACAAGCCCATGGAGTGGTACTGGCCTGAACCCTCCGATCTGGATCTCCCCGGCTACCACCCGATGGTCGAGGGCGATCCGGAACGGGTGCGGGCCGCCGCCGAGCTGTTGTTGACCGCCCAACGGCCGATCATCTACGCCGGCGGTGGCATCCTCAAGGCGCGCGCCGCCGACGCCCTGCGGGAACTGGCCGAGCGGACGGGGATACCGGTGGTCACCACGCTGATGGCCCGCGGTTGCTTTCCCGATTCGCATCCGCTGTGCCTCGGGATGCCGGGAATGCACGGCAACTACACGGCGGTCACCTCCATGCAACGCGCCGATCTGCTCATCGCTCTCGGGAGCCGGTTCGACGATCGGGTCACGGGCCGGGTCGACGCCTTCGCCCCCGAGGCCAAGGTCATCCATGTCGACATCGACCCGGCCGAGCTCAACAAGGTGCGTCACGCCGACGTGGCCGTGGCCGGCGACTGCCGGCTGGTCATCGAGGAGATGCTGGTGGCTCTGGACGCGCTCGGCCTGCCCCACACCGACGCCACCCGGGGCGGCTCCGGGGGAGCTCCGAGCGATGCGGTGGCCGGGGCGCCGGCCCACCCGGGGTCCTTGGCCGCGGCCTATCCACGCGAGGGACTGGCGCCCTGGCGGGCCAAGCTCAGCGAGTGGCAGAGCCGATACCCGCTGGTCTACGACCAGCAACCGGGTGCCGGTGCCCTCAAGCCCCAGTTCGTGTTGGAGACTCTGCGCGACGCCACCCCCGATGATGCCATCGTGGCCTCCGGGGTCGGCCAGCACCAGATGTTCGCTTCCCAGTGGTGGCAGTTCGACTATCCCTACACCTGGGTCAACTCGGGAGGCCTGGGCACCATGGGATTCGCGGTGCCGGCCGCCATCGGAGCCAAGGTGGGACGACCGGACAGGATGGTGTGGGCGGTGGACGGCGACGGTTGTTTCCAGATGACCGCCCAGGAGCTGGTCACCGCCAGCTCGGAGCGGATTCCGGTCAAGATCGCCATTCTCAACAACGCCTATCTGGGCATGGTGCGGCAGTGGCAGGAGATGTTCTACGAGGAGCGGTACTCGGAGGTCTATCTTTCCCCCGACCTTCCCGACTACGTGGGCTGGGCCGAGTCCATGGGCTGTGTCGGTATCCGGGTGGAGTCGTCGGAGGAGGTGGCACCGGCCATCGACAAGGCCAACGACATCGACGATCGACCGGTGGTCATCGACTTCCGCACCGACGCTTTCGAGAAGGTGTTCCCCATGGTGGCCGCCGGTGCTTCCAACGACGAGATCATCGTCGACCCCTCGCTCGACCAGGGTGGTGGACGATGAGCGTCTACGGCGCCGACCAGCACCACCACACCCTCACCGTGCTGGTGGAGAACAAGGCCGGTGTACTGGCCCGGGTGGCCGGCCTCTTCTCGCGGCGCGGCTACAACATCTACAGCTTGGCCGTGGCCCCGTCCGACGACGTGCGCTTCAGTCGGATCACCATCGTGGTCGACGTCGAGTCGTCGCCGTTGGACCAGATCATGAAACAGCTGGACAAGCTCATTCCGGTGGTGTCGATCACCGAACTTGATCCGGCCCTGTCCCGGGAGCGGGAGCTGTTGATGGCCACCCTCGAGGCCGGTCCCGACACTCGGGGTCAGATCATCCAGCTGGTCGGGGTATTCGAGGGCAAGATCGTGGACGTCGGCCACGACCGCCTGACCGTGGCCCTGGAGGGTGCCCCCATCAAATTGGACGACTTCGAGGATCTCATCCGAGGCTACGGGATCGTGGAGATGCAGCGGACGGGCCGGGTGGCGTTGCCTAAGCTGGACCGGTCCGGTGAACGCGGACCGCAGTTGGTTTCTCGATCCACAATCGGACACGACACAGAGAAGGCAGGTTGATGGCGATGGCCACGCTGTACTACGAGAAGGACGCCGATCCCGGACTCATCAGGGCCCGCAAGGTGGCGGTCATCGGCTACGGGTCCCAGGGCCACGCCCACTCCCTCAACCTCTCCGAGAGCGGGGTGGACGTCCGGGTCGGACTGCGCCCGGACTCGTCATCCAAGCAGAAGGCCGAAGAGGCCGGGTTATCGGTGCTCTCGGTGGCCGATGCCGCCGCCGAGGCCGACGTGATCATGATCCTCCTGCCCGACACCGAGCAGGCCTCGGTGTACCAGGCCGAGATCGCGCCCCACCTGCAGGACGGCGACGCCCTCCTGTTCGCCCACGGGTTCAACATCCGCTTCGGGCTGATCACGCCGCCGGCCGGGGTGGACGTGGCCATGGTCGCCCCCAAGGGACCCGGCCACCTGGTCCGGCGTACCTACACCGAAGGCGGTGGAGTGCCGTCTCTGGTGGCGGTGTCGGCCGACCCGTCCGGTCATGCCCACGCCTTGGCGCTGTCCTATGCCCACGCCATCGGGGCCACCCGGGCCGGCGTGCTCGACACCACCTTCGCCGAAGAGACGGAGACCGACCTGTTCGGGGAGCAGGTGGTCCTGTGCGGCGGTCTCACCGCGCTGGTGCAGGCCGGCTACGAGACTCTGGTTGGTGCCGGCTATCAGCCCGAGAGTGCCTATTTCGAGTGTCTCCACGAACTCAAGCTCATCGTCGACCTCATGTACGAACAAGGGATCAGCGGGATGCGGTTCTCCATCTCCGATACCGCCGAGTACGGCGACCTGACCCGCGGCCCCCGGGTCATCAACCAGGCCGTGCGCGACGAGATGAGCCGCATCCTGGGCGAGATCCAGGATGGATCCTTCGCCAGGGAGTGGGTGGACGAGAACGCCGACGGCCGCCCCAACTTCAATGCCCTGCGCAAGGCCGGGCTCGATCATCCCATCGAGAAAGTGGGCGCCGAACTTCGGGCCATGATGCCGTTCGTCACCGCCGGCAAGCAGAAGATCCAGGACGTCTCGGGGGGCTGAGTCCCCAATCCATTCGGCGTGCGATTATCTCCGACCGGTCGGGACAGGTTTGCCTGACACGCCTGGTCAACGGGCATCGGGACTTCGGAGGTCCTCGGACAGGAACGGTTGCCCCCAGGTCCGGGTGACGTATCGGTGACGGGGCGGTGACGGCGACGGTTCACGTAGCCGCCGGCCCCCTGGACCTATCCGGTCGTGGTCGTGTCGGAGGCGCCGCGCTTGCTCAGGGCGAAGAGCACCTCTTCGGTCAAGGTCTCCACGTTGTTCAACGAGGCCGATGACGTCACCACCAGTTGGAGGGGCTCGATGAACACGGCCACCGTGTGGACCGGCTGGCCCCCCGAGCTGACCGTGCCCGAATAGGCCTGTTGGCCCAGGTGGGGGAGCACGGATACCGCGCCGTAGATGGATTCGAACTTCTTCTGGTTGGCGGCAAACGAGGCCGCCGTGGCGTTGCCCTCGAATTCGATGATCACCGACCGGGACGAGTCGGAGGCGGGGTAGGTGCAGGTGGTGGTGGCCCCGTGGTTGACGACGGTGGGTGCGGTGACGTCGGCGTCGGTGATGGTCCTGATCTGTACGGGCTTGATCAGCGTGCAGGCTGACGGGGTGGCGTTCTGGCTCTGGCCGGCGGACGTCGTGCTGCTCGGGTTTCCGCCGGCGCTGGACGGCGTGTTGTCGCAGGCGGCCGTCCCGAAAATCAGGAGGGGAGCACAGATCGCCACGACCCACTGTGCGCGTCGTCGCCCCGTCGATGGCATGGGCTGGACCCTACACGTCGGTCCTCGGGGGACGTCGTCGGCGCCACGGACCCCGTTCACTGACGCCCGGTGGCAGCACGTCGCCCCCGGTCCTCAGGAGGCCAGAGCACCCACCACGTAATTGACGCAGGCGCACAGGGACGCGATGTCATCGGGATCGATGGACGGGAACATGGCGATGCGGAGTTGGTTGCGCCCCAGTTTGCGGTAGGGCTCGGTGTCGACGATCCCGTTGGCCCGGAGCACCGCCGCCACCGTCGACGCGTCGACGGAGTCGATGAAGTCGATGGTTCCCACAACATGGCTCCGGTCCTGATCGCGCTGGACGAACGGTGTGGCGAAATCGGAGCTCTCGGCCCAGGTGTAGAGGATTTCCGCACTCTTGTCACAGCGGCCGCGGGAGAAGGCCATACCGCCGTTTTCGTTGAACCAGCTGACCTGGTTCTCGAACAGGAACACGGTGGCCAGGGCGGGCGTGTTGTAGGTCTGATCGAGCTTCGAATTGTCGAGGGCGATGGCCAGGTCCAGCGAGGCGGGAACCCATCTCGATTGCGAGGCAATGGCGGCGATACGGTCCTGCGCGTCGGGTGAGAGGAGAGCCACCCACAAACCGCCGTCGGAGCCGAAGCACTTTTGGGGGGCGAAGTAGTAGGCGTCGAACTCGGCCGGGTCGACCGGCAGTCCCCCCGCTCCCGACGTGGCATCGACCGCTACCAGTCCACCGCCGGCCCCCGGCGGCCGGGCGCCATCGGGTCGCGCGATGGGCATCATCACCCCAGTGGATGTCTCATTGTGGGTCAAGGCGTACAGATCGACGTCCTCCCTGGCCACGGCCAGCGGGTGCGTCCCCACCTCCGCGCTGATGATCTCGGGGTCGTCGAGGTGGGGTGCCTCGGAAGCGGCGGTGGCGAACTTGGAGGAGAACTCGCCGAAAGTCAGGTGCTGGCTCTTGCGTTGGATGAGGCAGAAGGTGGCGGCATCCCAGAAGCTGGTAGTGCCGCCGTTGCCCAGGACGACCTCGTAACCGTCGGGCAGCGAAAAGAGGTGGGCCAGTCCCTCCCGAAGGGACTTCACCACCGACTTGACCGTCTTTTGCCGGTGGCTGGTCCCGAGGTAGTGGGCCGAGGCGGCCGCCAAGGCGTCGACCGCCTCCGGTCGGACCTTGGAGGGCCCGGAACCAAAGCGCCCGTCGTGCGGCCGTAGATGGTCGGGGATGGTGATGTCGGGGGAGTCGGTCACGTATGGAATCATGGCACCATGGTTTTCGCCACAGAAATCGGCCCCGATCCGGTCGGCCCGACAGCCGTTGCCGGGCCATGAGCGGACGTCGCCTCTCGGCCCGGATCGCCGCAGTCTCCCCCTCGGCCACCCTGGCGGTGGACGCCAAAGCCAAGGCGCTGAAGGCCCAGGGTGAGAACGTGATCGGGTTCGGGGCCGGCGAGCCGGATTTCCCCACCCCTGAACACATCGTGGCCGCCGCCGAGGTGGCGTGCCGCGACCCCCGGAACCACAAGTACACGCCGACCGCCGGTCTGCCCGAGCTGCGCGAGGCGCTGGTGGCCAAGACCCGCAGGGATTCGGGGTTGGACGTGGCGCCCGCGCAGAT
The DNA here is from genome assembly GCA_963824645.1 of uncultured Acidimicrobiales bacterium. Classification (GTDB taxonomy): domain Bacteria; phylum Actinomycetota; class Acidimicrobiia; order Acidimicrobiales; family RAAP-2; genus Bog-756. Next base: position 110,171 of record CAWGQC010000014.1, on the reverse strand, counting down.
ACTGGTGACCAACGGGGGCAAGCAAGCCATCGCCAATGCCTTCGCCGCCCTCTGCGACCCGGGCGACGAAGTGCTGGTGCTGGCCCCCTTTTGGACGACCTACCCTGAGGTGATCACCCTGGCCGGCGGCGTGCCGGTGGTCATCTCCACCGACGCCGCCAGTGGGTTCCGGGTCACCCTCGACCAACTCGAGGCGGCCACCACGACTCGGACCAAAGTTCTGCTCTTTGTCTCGCCGTCCAATCCCACCGGTGCCGTTTATCCCCGTGACGAGGTCGAGGCCATCGGCCGCTGGGCGGTGGACAAGGGACTGTGGGTGGTGACCGACGAGATCTACGAGCATCTGGTGTACGGGGCGGCCGAGCACCATTCGATGCCCGTGCTCGTTCCCGATCTGGTCGACCGCTGCATCGTTGTCAACGGCGTGGCCAAAACCTATGCCATGACCGGATGGCGGGTGGGGTGGATGATCGGACCCACCGATCTGATAACCGCCGCCACCAACCTGCAGTCGCACGAGACCTCCAACGTGGCCAATGTCTCCCAGCGGGCGGCGCTGGCCGCCGTGGCCGGTGACCTGACCGCGGCCGAGGAGATGCGTCGTGCCTTCGATCGTCGGCGCCTCACCATCCACGGCATGCTCAACGAGATCGAAGGCGTCAGCTGCATTCTGCCCGAAGGGGCCTTCTACGCCTTCCCCTCGGTAGAGGGGCTCTACGGGCAGGACATTCGGGGCCGTCGGTCGGCCTCGAGCACCGAGCTGGCCGAACTGGCCATCGAAGAGGCCAAGGTGGCCGTGGTGCCGGGCGAAGCCTTCGGGGCACCCGGTTACTTCCGCATGTCCTACGCACTGGGTGACGAAGACCTGATCGAGGGCGTCTCCCGCCTGGCCAAGCTGTTCAGCGACGCCTCCTGATGGGCGGCACTGTCGCGCTGTCTCCGATCGACGAACGAAGGGAACCCCATGGGTAGGGTGCTGGTCACCGAAAAGCTGGCTCCGGCCGGCCTCGAACTGATGGCCGAAGCCGGTCATCAGGTGGACGTGCAACTCGATCTTTCGCCCGAGCAGCTGCAATCAGCCATTGTCGGCGCCGATGCCCTGGTCATCCGATCGGCCACCACAGTAACCGCCGAGGTGCTGGCGGCGGGGTCCGACCTGGTCGTGGTGGGCCGAGCCGGTATCGGTCTGGACAACGTGGACGTGACCGCCGCCACCGATCGGGGTGTCATGGTCGTCAATGCCCCGCAGTCCAACATCCTGTCGGCGGCGGAGCAGGCCATGGCCCTGTTGTTGGCCCAGGCCCGCAACATCCCCCAGGCCCACGCCGCCCTGGTGGCGGGAAAATGGGAGCGATCCAAGTGGGAGGGGGTGGAGCTGCACGGGAAGACCCTCGGTGTCGTCGGTTTGGGCCGGGTCGGGGCTCTGGTGGCCCAGCGGGCCCTGGCCTTCGGGATGCGCCTGGTGGCCTACGACCCCTACGTGTCGGCTGACCGGGCCAAGCACATGGGCGTGGAACTCATGGGTCTGGAGGACCTCATGGCCCAGTCCGACTTCGTGACCGTTCACCTGCCCAAAAACAAGGAGACCCTGGGGCTGATCGGGAAGGACCTGCTGGCCAAGGCCAAGCCGGGGATCCGTATCATCAACACAGCCCGGGGGGGGATCGTCGACGAAGAGGCGCTGGCCGAGGCCATTCGATCCGGTCACGTGCAAGGGGCCGGGCTCGACGTCTTCGCCAAGGAGCCCACCACAGAGTCGCCGCTCTTCGAGCTGTCGTCGGTGGTCGTCGCCCCGCACCTGGGGGCGTCGACAGCCGAGGCCCAGGACAAGGCGGGCCTGACCATTGCCGAGCAGGTGATCCTGGCCCTCAACGGCGACTTCGTCCCCTTCGCCGTCAACGTGGCCGCCACCGACGTTTCGGAGACGGTGCGGCCGTTCATGGGTCTGGCCGAGCAGTTGGGGCGTATCCTGTCGTGCCTCAACGACGGGCTGCCCGACCGATTGGAGATCGAGTACCAAGGGGTGCTGGCCGGGTCGGGTACCGGCATCCTCACCCTCTCCATCCTCAAGGGCCTGTTCGGCGCGGCCACCGAGGAGCCGGTGAGCTATGTGAACGCGCCGCAGTTGGCTGCGGAGCGCGGCCTGGAGGTCCGGGAGACGTCGACGGTGACGTCGCACGACTACGTCAACCTGATCACCCTGCGGAGCGGCGACCACGCGGTGGCCGGTACTCTCACCGGACCCCGCACCGAACCCCGCCTGGTCATGGTGGACGACCACACTGTGGAAGTCCCACCGGCGCCGCACATGTTGGTGGTTCGCAACGATGACCGGTCGGGAATGATCGGTGTGGTGGGGACCATTCTGGGTGAGGCCGGCGTGTCGATCTCCTCGATGGCTGTCGGACCTTCAGCTACCGGAAACACCGCCCTCATGGTTCTGTCCACCGATCGCCTGGTCCCCGACGAGCCACTGGAGCGGTTGCAGGGCTCGGCCGGCATCAGCGACGTGCACACGGTCGAGTCGTAGCCGTCTCCTGAACCGGCGCCGCGACGCGCTGTCCTTGGCCGAGGTTTTTGCCTCACAAGTCTTTGGGCACTGGCCCTCGTCTAGCGGCCGACAAATCGTGCTGATACTTTTCCCGACCGTGACAGTCGGACGCGGGTTCGGTCTTGTGGGGGCCACGCTGGCTGTGCGGGGTGGAAGGGCGACTTAGCTGTGGCGGACCGGAGCGATGCCGGCGAGAGCCCAAAAGAGTCTCCGGCCCAACATCCCCGTCCGGGCGTGGCCGCCCAGCCCAGCGGCGGCACCACTGCCAACAAGTCATCGAATCAACTGTCGGCACCGGGTGCCTCGAAGGCCAAGAAGGCTCCGGCCAAGCCCAACGGCGGCACCACTGCCAACAAGTCATCGAATCAACCGTCGGCACCGGGTGCCTCGAAGGCCAAGAAGGCTCCGGCCAAGCCCAACGGCGGCACCACCAAGGCCACCAAGGCCACCAAGGCCACCAAGAAGCCACCGGACCGGCGGCCGGCAAGGGGCGCGCCGGCCAAACAACGCACGTCCCGGCCGGGCCCGGCGCCCGCGCGTCCTCAGCCGGCCCGCATACCGGCTACTCCCGGATGGCTGACGCCCGTCGTACTGGTGGCCATCACCGCCTTCATCTTCTGGCAGCTGAAACCGGGTGCACTGTTTTCGGCCTCCTTGCCGACGGGAGGTGACCTGGGCGGTCACGTCGCCAGTCCAGCCGAATTCCGCGACCTCCTACCCAGGCTCACCGGGTGGACGAGCAACTATTTCGGCGGCTATCCCGCCTACCAGTTCTACATGCCCATTCCGGCGTTGGGGGTCCTCGCCTTCAACCTGATCCTTCCCTACGGCTTCGCTTTCAAACTGCTGGTGGCTCTCATCGTGCTCGGTCTTCCTGTCGCCTCGTGGGCTCTGGGTCGCTTGAGCCGTTTGCCGGGTCCGGTGCCCGTGGTCATGGCCATTGCCGTCCTGCCCTTCCTCTTCGATGACTCGAATTTCAAGTACGGCGGCAATCTCCTGTCCACCGTGGCCGGCGAGTTCAGCTACGGATTGGGCGTCATCCTGGTGCTGGTGGCGTTGGGTCTCCTCGATGTGGCCCTGCGGACGGGACGATGGCGGGCCCTTACCGCCTTCCTCGCCGCTCTCGCTTCGCTCTGTGAACCGACGATGGCGGTCATGATGATCGTGGGCGGCGCGCTGCTCTTCGGCGTCCACTGCCTCCACGGCGTCAAACTGGCCCTCCGCCGAGCCGCTCCCATCGTGGTCCTGGCTCCGCTGATGGCCCTGTTCTGGTTCCTGCCCTTCGCCTGGAACCGCTCCGAACGGGATCCGCTTCCCTACCCCCTCACCGGCGGTTGGCTGCACCTGCTTTTCCCCTTGCCGGTGTGGGTCACGGTGATCCTGTTCGCTCTGGCCATCGTCGGCGGTGTCCAGGCGGTGCAGCGTCGCCATCCGGTGTCGCTGATGTTGGTCGGTATTGCCCTGTTCGCGGCGCTGGCCGTCCTGCTCTTTCCCCGGGGCTGGTTCGGTGGATGGGAATTTCAACAGGCGCTGTCGTGGACGGGAAGTCGGATCCTGCCCTTCTGGTATCTCACCATGGGGCTGCTGGCTGGCATCGGTGGCGGCGAGCTGGTGTTGCGAGTGGCCATCCGGTGGTCACCGGCCACCACGGTGGTACCGATCGCCGCACTGGCCGTCACTCTCGTCTGCACCGCCGTGGCCATGGGAGCTTTCGGCACCAACACCGTGGTCACGACCAGTCAGGTCCCCCACACGGTCGAACAGGCATTCAGTGGCTATCAGGGAGACCCGCTGTGGCCGCAGTACAAGGCTCTCATCGACACCATGGCGCGGGTCGGGGCCACCCACGGTTGTGGCCGGGCCCTGCCGGAGTACGACCCCACCTTCATGTACGGCTCACCCTTCGAGACGACGCTGTTGCCGTATTGGACCAACGGCTGCATCCAGTCGATGTACGGAATCCCCATCGACGCCTCGCTCAACTACACCTTCGAGGACCTGGCCTCGGCCGCCGTATCCCCCAGCAATTACGACACCGTCCAGCCCGGCGTGACGTATCCGACCACCCCGTTCTTCCATGCCGTGACATTGATGCGGGATCTTGGTGTCCGTTACTACCTCGCCTTCAACAGCCCGGCCATCGACCTGGCCAACAAGGAGCCCGGTCTGGTTCGGGTGGCCACCAGCGGGCCGTGGGTCGTCTATTTGGTCCAAGGGTCGGCGCTGGTCGAGGGTCTGACCCACGAGCCGGTGGTGGCCTTCCCCAGCCCGTCGGTGGATGCGCTCACCTGGATCGACACCGCATCGCACTGGTACCTCGGGAACGTCACCGCCCGCCCGTCGGCCGGTGGGCCGCCCGGGTGGCCGCGCACCGACGATCTGGCCACCGCCGAGCCCGGTCCGGCGCTACCGCCGGTCAAAGTCACCGACCTCACGGTAGGGCAGTCCAGTGTTTCGTTCCACGTCAATCGGACGGGTATCCCGGTCGAAATCAAGGAGTCGTATTACCCGTGGTGGACGGCCCGAGGGGCCGAGGGACCCTGGCGCCTCGCTCCCGACTACCTGGTCGTCGTCCCCACCAGTCATACCGTTGCCCTCACCGCGTCACCGGGCTCCGTCGAGAATGTCTCGTGGATCATCTCGATCCTGGCGGTGGTGGCCACCATCGGGCTGGCCGTCTGGGATCACCGCCACAGGGAGGCCAGGCGCCGCGTGAGGCCGACGCAGCAGGGTGGGTGACTAGTCGCCCCGGCGCTCGAGAGCTGTGGGGTTGACCGGCACCGGGGGCCACAGGTCGGCGGTGGGCGGAATGAGGGGGGACCTCGGTCCAGACCGACGCACGAGCCGGTCCGCCCCGAGGGCGGCTACGACTACGACACCCAACGCCACACACGTTGTCCTCCATCGCATGGTGCGAGGCTAGGCGACACAGCGGCGCGTCGCGATCCACCGGTCCGGTCGTCGCACGGTACGCTGCCCGCGCTGGAGCCGATCGTGGGCCGCGATCGTCATGTCGCCTTCGACCAGAAATCGAGCGAGGAAAACATGCGTACCGGAAACAACAATGCGGGTGGTCGGGTCAGGTGGTGTCTGATCGCCCTTGCCATCGCTGCGGTGGTCGCGACGACCGGATGCGGAGGATCGGGCTCGGCCACTCCATCGACAACGGCAACCGACACCGCCGCCGTCCACGCCCCGGACTGGCAATTGCAGAGCTGCACCTTCACCGTCGACGGGAAGGTTCCCAGTGGCTCGCCCCAGGGCATGGCACCGGGTTACCCGTCGTTCTCGCCCGACGCCACCGCCGGCACGGCTCTGGCCTCGGTCCGGAAGGACGGCGGGCAGGCCCTGTGGGACAGCTTCATCCTGGCCAACGGCACCGAGCTGTACGCCGGTCCCGACACGGGTACGGCCCCCGTAGCCACCGTCGCCTCCGGGACGCAGCTCCTGGTGGCTGAGCCGGTTCTGTGGACCGACTCTTCGGGAAAGCAGTGGCTCGCCTTCTTCGTGGCCTGCGGAGGTCCGCACCTCTACTGGGTCAACGTCGACCAGGCCCAGGGGGACAACGTCGGTCTGGCCAAGCAGATGGCGACTGATGCCTCCACCACCCGTTCCTACACCGGCGCCTTCCCTGAGCACCCCTCCATCCAGCCCGTCGTGGTCAATGGCCACGAGCTGGCTTGGAAGAACCCCGCCATTCCGGTCGATGTCGGGCGCGGCATGGTCTTCGTAGGGGCCTGACGGCTGGCCCGTTACGCAATGATCACGTAAGCCTCCCCAAAAGTTATCGAAGCGTTTACCTTCGCCTGTTACTTTCCGTCGAGTGGTCATCGATCCTGCTCACCGCCCTGGTTTGGAGCGGTCTCTAGGCCAGGTTTGTTGATTCTCCGAGCTGGCGTGACGGAGTCGTACCAGGAGCCCTAGGAATGGCAGAAACTCTCGACGTAGGCGCCGCCGTGCCCTCGATCGGGCTACCCGAGCCCCTCGTCCTCCAGCCCGATCACGGTCGGTCTGACCGGCTCTTCCGCGGTGTCGTCCGCGGTGCCGGTTACGGCTCGCTCCTCCTCCTCTTCCTGATCGGTCTCTTCCTGTTCCGGGGCGGGTATCCCGCCTTCGAACAGGCCGGCTGGCATTTCTTCACCCGTTCCGGTTACGACACACTCGGTGCCCGCCCCATCTTCGGCGTGTGGGCGTCGTTGGTGGGCACCGTCGAGGTCGCCACCGTGGCCATGATCGTGGGTACGCCGGTGGCCATCGCCACCGCCCTCTTCCTCAGCGAGTACGCCCCGCTGTGGAGCCGACGGGCCCTCATCTCCGTGATCGACCTGGCCGCCGCCATCCCCAGCATCATCTTCGGCCTGTGGGCCTTCTTCGAGCTCCAGCCCAATGTGGTGGGTTTCGCCACCTGGCTGTCCCACCACGCCTCCTTCATCCCCTTCTTCAAGGTGGTGAGCCCGCCGCTCAACGCATCGATCTTCATCGCCGGTCTGGTGGTCGGGATCATGATCGTGCCCATCGTGGCCTCCATCTCCCGTGAGGTCTTCTCGTTGGCCCCGGCCGGCGAGCGGGAGGCGGCCCTGGCCCTGGGGGCCAGCCGCTGGCAGATGATCCGCACCGTCGTCCTGCCCTTCGGTCGGGGCGGCATGATCGGGGCGGTCATGCTCGGGCTGGGCCGGGCCCTCGAGGAGACGATCGCCGTCTCCATCATCCTCGGGGGATCGTTTGCCGCCTCCCTCCACATCCTCCAACACGGCGGATCAACCATCTCCCAGCTCATCGCCACCAACTTCGGATCGGGCGGGCAGCTCGGGCTGCACGACCTGCTCCTGTGCGGCTTCGTCCTGTTCGTGCTGACCATGGTCATCAACCTGATCGCCTCCCGCATCGTCAACCGCTCCCGCAGCGGTGCCGGGGTCGACCTGTGAGCACCCGGACCGACGCCCCCAGCGCCCCGCCCGGCGTACTGGTTCCCACCACGTCGGCCTCCACGAGTACGCTCGACGACCCCACGACAACGGTGGAGGCGCCCACCGGCCGAACCCGCTCCGGAGAGACCCCCCCGCCGGAAGGACCCCGGCCCCGACGGCTCCCCACCCCGCTGCGACCGTCGGATTTCGGCAGCAAGGACGTATTGTTGCTGGTGGCGGCGGCGGCCTCGTCGTTGGCCTTCGTCTGGGTGATTTTCTACCAACTCACCCTGCTGTCGGGCATCTTCGGGTTTCTGGTGTGCTGGTATCTGGTCTTCCTGGCCCTGGTCTGGATAAGCACGGCCCAGGTGGTTGAGCGTCAGGTGGCCACCGACCGGGTTATCGCCGTTCTGGTGGTGAGCGGCGCCCTGCTCATGGTCTCGTTGGTGGTGTTCATCATCCTGTGGGTGGCGGTCAAGGCTATTCCCGCCATCCACTGGGGGTCCCTGTTCTCCAAGGACCAGCGCACGTTCAATCCAGCCGATCCCAACGCCCTCAACCACGTGGGCATCTTCCACGCCATCATCGGCACTCTCGAGCAGGTCCTCATCGCCGCCGCCATGGGGGTGCCGTTGGCCATCGCCACCGCCATCTTCCTCAACGAGGTCGGCGGCCGCGGAGTGCGGTTGGTCCGGACGGTGGTAACGGCCATGAGTGGGACCCCTTCGGTGGTGGCCGGCGTGTTCATCTACTCGATCCTCATCCTCACCCACGTCCTCAACTACTCCGGCTTCGCCGCCTCCCTGGCCCTGATGGTCATCCTGCTCCCGTCGGTCACCCGGGTGGTCGAAGAGGTGCTGCGGGTGGTACCGGCGGGACTCCGCGAGGCATCGCTGGCCCTCGGGGCGCCCCAGTGGCGCACGGTCTGGTCGGTCGTCCTACCCACTGCCCGCTCGGGGGTGGTCACCGCCATCCTCCTTGGCGTAGCCCGGATCGTGGGTGAGACCGCCCCCCTCCTGTTCACCGCCTTCGGCTCCCAGGTCATCAACTACAACCCGTTCGTCCACGATCAGGGCGCCCTCCCTCTGGTCATCTGGTCCGACGTACGCCAGGCACAGGAGGTCCTCATCAGCCTGGCCTTCCAGGCTGCTTTCGTCCTCATGTCGATCGTGCTGATCCTGTTCGTGGCGGCCAGGTTCTTCAGCCGGACCAAGGGAAAGAAGGGACAGTCCAACCAGGGTGATCCGGGTGTGGAGGACGACTTCTTCGCCCGGATAATGACCCCGGTGCCCATGGGCCCGCGCCCGGAAAGCGAGAACTATCCATGACGGTTGCACCCGAGACCCATCGTCGTGCCCCGAGGATGCGCACGGGCGGTGCCTCCATCGGTGGAGGAGCGGGACAGATCGACGCCGAAGGGGTGCACGCCTGGTTCAGTGGCCGACTGGTCCTGCAAGGGGTCGACCTGGTCATGGAGCGGTCACGGGTCACCGCCCTCATCGGCCCCTCGGGCTGTGGGAAGTCCACCTTTCTGCGGATTCTCAACCGCATGCACGAAGTGGTTCCCGGGGCCCAGCTGGCCGGCTCGGTCAAGCTCGACGGCGTGGATATCTACGGTTCCGGCCAGACGGGCCGCCGACACCCGTCGACACATCGGCATGGTCTTCCAGAAGCCCAACCCCTTTCCGGCCATGAGCATCGCCGAGAACGTGCTGTCCGGACTCCGCTTCTCCCGCATCACGCCGGCCAACCGGCGCGAACTGGTGGAGGAGATGTTGTCCAAGGCGGGACTGTGGAACGAGGTCAAGGACCGCTTGGGCGAGCTGGGCGGTGCCCTCTCCGGTGGTCAGCAGCAACGGCTGTGCATTGCCCGGGCCCTGGCTGTCCGGCCGCGGGTTCTGCTCATGGACGAGCCCTGCTCGGCCCTCGACCCAACGTCCACCCTGCGGATCGAGAAGACCATCAAGGAAGTAGCCGACGAGGTCACCGTGGTCATCGTGACCCACAACATGCAACAGGCTCAACGTGTGTCCGACTACTGCGCCTTCTTCCTGGCCGCCGAGAACCAGCCCGGTCACATCGTCGAGTCGGGAACCACCGAACAGATCTTCTCCAGCCCCAACGATCCGAGGACAGCCGACTATGTCACTGGCCAATTCGGCTGACCGTCCACGCCGGCGCCTACTCTGGCGCGCCGTCGTCGCCTCCGGCGTCGTCGCCCTGTCCGTTCTGTGGGGGACCACCTCGGCGTGGGCCAGTCCCAACATGCAGACCACCGGATCCAGTTTTGCCGGTGAGGCCATCCAGTCGTGGGTGGGCAACGCCGCCACCCTCTACGGGCTCAACATCAACTGGCAGGTCTCGTCGTCGGTGGTCGGCCTCAACAACTTCGCCCAGAGCCAGATCGACTTCGGCGCCTCGGACATCCCCTACAGCTCGGGCCAGGCCACCTACAACCCCAGCTTCCCGTACCAGTACATGCCCGATGTGGCCGGTGGTCTGGCCTTCATGTACAACCTCATCGGGAACGACGGGCAACGGATCACCAGTCTGCGACTCAACGCCCAGGTTGTGGACCAGATCTTCCTCGGGGAGATTGCCGCGTGGAACGCGCCGGCTATCGCCAACCTCAACCCCGGGCTGCAGGGCGACCTGCCCTCGACCAAGATCATCCCCGTCTACCGGTCGGATGCCTCCGGCGAGAACTACCTGCTGTCGGACTACATGCTCGATGAGGATGGCGCCAACTTCAAGAGCACGCAGAGCCAATTCAACCTGGACGATGTCGGTCAGCCCAGCGCCTCGTGGCCGATCCCCTCGGGCACCTCGATCAACCCCAAGACGTACCCGGGATGGGCCAGCGACAACCTGGTGGCCCAGAGCGGCTCGGACAACGCCGCCAACTACGTCTCCGCCGTGTCCAGCGCCGGCGCCATCACCTACGTGGAGACGGCCTATGCCAAGGACCACAACTTTCCCGTGGTCTCCTTGATCAATGCCAGCGGGACCGCCGTACAGCCCACTTCGCTCAACGTGGCCACCGCCCTGGAAAAGGCCATCCTCCACGCCGACCTGACCCAGGATCTCACCAACGTCTACTCCAACCCGCTGCCCAACGCCTATCCGCTGTCGGCCTACAGCTATTTCGTCACCCCCTGTAGTCCTAGTTTGGGCAACGCCCAAAACCCGCCCACCGCCTGTGCCGCCAACGAAGCAGGGACCTCGTCGTTTGCCAGCCAGAAGGGACAGGCACTGGGCACTTTCATCGCCTATGTGGCCTGTGCCGGCCAGCAGGACATGGCCGACCTGGGTTATTCACCGCTCCCACCCAACTTGGTGCAGGAGGACTTCAACGCCATCGGACGGCTCAACGGGGGTGTGGAGCCCCCGCCAGTGTCGGCGGCCACCTGCAAGAACCCCTACGTCGACGGTCAGACCCCGCTCCCCGGGGAGCCGGGTGTGGTCGGGCAGGCGGCGGGCACCCCGGGATCGGCCGGTAGTGCGGCGGCGGCCATCGGCACCACGGCCGGCGGTGCGGCCGGCTCCGGTGGAGCCGGATCGGGCAGCAGTGGCGGGGCTGGCGGCTCGGCTTCGTCCGGTGCCGGCGGTCCGGGGGGGAGTGCGGGGAGTGCGGGGTCCACCGGTGCGGCCGGCGGTGCCGAGGGTAGCGCCGCGGCTCTGGCCGCCCACGATGCCGCTCCCTTCGGTTCCCGGTGCCCCAGCAAGTTCCTGTGCGCCGACGCCCTGGTGGCGGCGACCAAGGGGGTCGGTGGTGTGCCGGTGCCGATGCTCGCTTTCTGGATCCTGTTGGCCCTGGCCATCATGGCGGTGCCGCCGAGCCTGGCCTATTGGCGCCGGCGCCGTATCTCGCCGGCCCCCGACGGCGTCGAGGGTGACGGTCCGGCCCTGGGAGAAAGGGGGTGATCAGTATGCGCGCCTTTCGTCGATGGTCGTCATTCGTACTCCGCCACCGGTTGGTGACGGGCATGGCGGTCTTCCTCCTCGGCATCGCTTCCCTCACCGTGGTCGGGGCCACCGTCCACCTGAACAGCGGCGCCGGCTCAGCCGGTGCCGACCCGACCTGCCAGATCGACGGCAGCGGGGGTTGCACAGCCACCATCCCCTGCCAGACGGCAGCCTGTCCCACGGTGACGGTGACGCCGGCCAGCGACGTGGTCGACGGTCAGTACGTGACCATCAAGACCACCAACTTCGCCTCCGGCGACAGCATGCGGATGGCCCTCTGTTCCACCCTCACCTCGGCCACCGATCCGTCCTGTCTGTGGGGGCCATGGGACTCCGAGTACCACACCCCGGCCAACATTCCCGTAGTGGTCGACCCGGTCACCGACAATCTGACCGAGGACGCCTATCCGGTGTTCTTCGACCAGAGCGGGGACGGCAACAGTCTGATGCCGGCCCACGACGTGACCAACAACGTGGGCACGGTGCCAGGCTTCTACTGTGACAACGCCCCCGACGTGTGTGCCATCTATGTGACCGAGGAGCAGGGAACGGTGGGCGTGGGAGCCGGACCGCTGGATTCGCCGTCCAACACCGTCGCCATTCCTCTGACCTTCGCCGCTCAGGACGCCGGGTGCTCGTCATCGGCGCCGGTGGTCAGTACCGAGAGCTCGTTCAGCATGGAGCACTTCCTTCCGGCCGCCGTGGACGCCACCTGCAAGGAGGCCGACGGTGTGGTGGACATCAACACGGCCAACGACACCCATTCGGTGGTCTCGGACTTTGCCAGCGGGTCACCCAGTGCCCAGATCGTGTTCCTCGACAACCCCGACGACGCGGCTCAGGCGGCGATCCTGTCCGCTAGTTCGCACGATTACGCCTACATACCGGTAGCCGTGTCGGCCACCGTGGTGGGGATGCTGGCCGGCGATACCGACGGGGAGACCGAGGTGGGCATTCCCACCTTCAATCTCACCCCCAACATGGTGGCCGGGCTCATCACCTCCTCCTACGAGGTGTCCCACGGCTACATCACCTCGGGGGGGAGCCCGATTATCGCCGACGCTGACAACCTGGTCTCGGCGCTCGGCTGCAACCGGCTCAAGGTGTGCGCCGATAAGAATCTGAGCAAGCAGCTGACCAACGAGTTGCCCTACGACTCCTTCGACCTGCTGAATCCTGTGCCGGCCGGCTACATCGGACCCCTGCTGTTCGACGCGGCCATGTCCGACGTGGCCAACGGGGCCAGTTATCAAGCCACCGACTGGTTGTGCAATGCCCCCAACGCTCCGATCACCGTCAAAGTCGACGAGAAGGATCCGGGCAAAGGGGGCAATCCCACCACGGTGACCGTCACCGACCCCAATGCGGCGCCGGGCACGCTGACCACCGCCCCTTTCGGGTCCGCCGCCTGGCCACCACGGGTGCCCGCCGCCTGGGTGTACCCGAGCTGTCACGCCTACTCGACGTTTCCCCCCCTGGCCACCAACTCGGGCTACGGCGAGTATGAGAACCCCGCCCTGCAGGCGGCCAACATTCGCAACGTCATCTACGGCGGCGGCTCCTCGCCGGGGTTCCCCCTCTCCCAGCCCGAGGCCGGCTTCGGCATCATGGACTCCTCGGACGCCTCCTTCTTCGGTCTCAACACGGCCAGTCTGCAGAACGCCGACGGCAATTTCGTCGAGCCCACTGCAGCCAACGTGGAGGCGTCGCTGAGCAACCTGAGTCCCTGCCCGGTGCCCGAGCCCACCTGCCCGACCGGCACGTACCAGCTGAACTACCAGACGGCGCCCACCGACCAGGCCTATCCGATGCCGGACATCACCTACGCGCTGGTTCCCACCTCGCCGCAACCGGCGCAGACGGCGGCGGCCGAAAAGGATCTGCTGACCAACCTGGTCACCTACTCCCACAATGGCGGTTCGTCGGCCCACGACAGTGGGTCCACCGGCCCGCTGCCCGGGGGCTACAGCCCGCTGCCCGACAGCCTCTACGGTCAGGCCATGGCTGACATCGCCGCCGACATCGTGGCCGGCCCGCCCGGTAGCTCCGGTAAGTCGGGCCCGGGATCCTCGTCCTCGGGAAGCAGCGGGACATCGGGCCAAAGCGGATCGGGGAGTGGGAGCTCCGGATCGAACGGCTCCGGTTCGTTCTCGTCGGAGGGCGGAACGACCGGCACCTCAGAGGGATCCTCCCTGCCGCTGACCACGGCCCAAAAGATCGCCGAGGAGCGGAGCCGTGGTCTATCGGCCGGATCGGTGTACCAGTCACAGTCCCCGACCGGGGTGCTGCTGGTCAGCCTCGACACCATCGCCCGGTTCCTCCTCCCCGCCCTGGTCGTATTGGCCGTGGTGTGCCTGATCGCCGGGCCGCTCCTGTTCCTGCCCGAGTGGCGACGAAGACGAAGAGCGGACGAAGGGACGCCATGACCGACACCCGCACCCCCTTGATGGCTCCCGCTCCGACTGCCCCGCCGCGGCCCGGGCCTGGGCCTGAGCGGGGTCCGGCCCCCGACGGGCCGGGGTCGGCTGGGAACGGTTCGGACCTCTCGCCGGCCGACGAAGAAACGTCGGCTGAGTCCTCCTCGGGCCGCACCATCCACATTCCTGATGTGCCCGTCCGGAAGGTGGCGGGCATGGCCCTCATCGGCGTCGGGGCCCTCATCGTCCTGTTCATCATCTACCTCTTCGCCTTCACCCCGCTCACCCACACCCGCAACCAGCAGCGACTGGTGGGTTCGCTGGTGGGCAAACCGCTTTCGGTCTACAGCCTGGTGGCGGGACACGTGCCCGCCGAGGGAAGTCCGGTCGCGGTCATCGACATCCCCGCCCTGGGACTGCGCCAAGTGGTGGTCGAGGGCACCAGTGCGGCCGACCTCATGGACGGTCCTGGGCTCATGGCCGGAAGCGCCCTCCCCGGCTCGCCCGGCAACTCGGTCATCGCCGGCCGCCGGGTGACCTTCGGGGCCCCGTTCTCGTCGCTCGACACGTTGCGCCGCAATGATCGGATCCGGGTGGTGGACGGGGCCGGTGCCTTTCTCTACCGGGTCGTCCGTTCCCGTGTGGTCGGCTCCGGCCAGAAGGACGTGGTGACGCCGACGGCCGACAATCGGCTGACCCTGGTCACCTCCAACTCCACCGTCGTCTCCAGCGGGCGCCTGGTGGTGGTGGCCAAGCTGGTGGGCAAGGCAGTGGAGGTGCCCGGCGTGGCGGTGGCCGTGCCCACCTACGACCTGGGGCTGAGCGGTGATCCGGTGGCCGGCGGGCTCACCGTCTTGTGGTCGCTGCTCACCATCGCCGTCCTGGTCGGGGCAGCTCTCCTGGCCTGGCGGACCCGCCGGGTGTGGCTGGTCTACCTGTTCGCCGCCCCCCTGGTGGTGGCCTGCGGGCTCTTCGCCTGCCAGAGTCTGGCCCGGGCCCTCCCCGCCACCTTCTGATCAATCGGTCCGGTCCGGCCCGGGGGCCGGCTTTTCGGACTGAGCACCATGACGGGGCTGAGCTGCACCAATGCCCGGCCGGTCACGCTGCACGCCGAGTTGACCGCGCTGCGGAGGATTCGGGCCGGCAAGCGTCACCAAGATTTCATCTGTGCCCCACGCATCCGTGACGAAGCGGTTACCTGCGCCCCGTACGGTGCACGTGAGGGCCGAACCCTGTAAGCGCCAGTCACCGGTCCTCGTCCCCAGACACCTAAGAGAAGAGGTTCTCATGTTCAAGAAGCTGTTCAGTCGCCGAAGGGGTGTAGGCATCGCCGCCGCCGCCCTCGGCATGTCGGTCGCCTCGCTGGCCTTCGCCGGGGCCGCCGGTGCAACCACCAGCACGGCCATGCCCGGCGGTGGGTCGAACACTGCGTATCAGGTCATGCAGAGCCTGAGTGACCTGTTCAACACATCACCGGGTTGCAACATCGGCACGACTGCGCCCATCAACTACACCTGTAGCAACACCTACACCGCGGGCGCCGCCAACGGCGAGGACGGCTACAACATGGCCGACGAGAACCCCTACAACGACGTGGCTTATCAGGAGCCGGCCATCGGCTCGGGTAACGGCGTCAACGAGCTGAACCAGAGTGGTGGCACCCAGATCGACTACGCCCGCGCGTCGTCCGGTCCGGCCCTCACCCATGGCACCTCGCAGAACAACTACATCGCCTACGCGGTGGACGGCGTCTCGTGGGTCTGCTTCACCCAAACCGCTTTCTGCAACAGCAAGGTGAAGAGCATCACCCTGGCCGACCTCAACGCCATCTACGACGACACGTTCTCGTGCGTGATCGGTGGCAACACGGTGTCGATGGACTGGCGCTGCCTCAACGGTGACACCGACCCGAGCACGCCGCAGCACATCGACTGCTATATGGCCCAGAGCGGTTCGGGGACCGAGAAGACCTGGGCATCCCAGGTGGTCAACCTGAGTACCGGCACGGCCAATGACACGCCGGCCTGCCTCAGCGACGAGGCCAACACGGTGGCCGGTCACAGTCACTCCGGTCTGTTCGAGAACGAGATCGCCGATATCGTCGACCCGACTTCGGCCTGGTACAACAACGATATTTCCAACGCCATCTACTTCTTCTCGGAAGGCAAGTACTCCACCGAGTGCAAGTCGAACAAGTGCCCCGACAACGGCGGCAACACGACCTACTTCGGTGAAGTTCAGGCTGAGTGTGCCAAGTGCAAGCCGGTAGCGGCCAACTCCAAGTCGGTCGGACTGGACGTTACCGATCCGACCAACGCCAAGGCGTTCCCGATCTACCGCTACTTGAACAACGTGGTGCGCAACACTTCGGCCAGTTCCCCGTCGGCCAACTCGGTGCTGAACTTCGTGGGTGAGTACGGGTTCCTGTGCAAGCCGTTGACCAGTACTGATGACGATCCGCTCAACCCGGGTGTTTCCTACCGTACGGAGATCGCCGCCGACATCGCCGCCGCCGGGTTCTTCCCGCTGGCTGCCGCCGGCTCGCCGCTCTCCAACGAGTGGGCCCAGGCCGGTATTGGTGGAGGTAACACCCCGGAGGTCCTCAACTTCCCGGACAAGGGGACCTCGTCTGATGCTGGCTTCAGTCAGATCGACCCGACGCTGACCAACGGCACCGCACCGCCGAACAGTCCGCCGGGTTACTGCCTGGCCTTCAACGGTAACGATACGGACCTTCACTGACAGTCATCGTCGCCGGCAGGTGACATCAGAAAAGCCTCCTTCAGGAGTGCTGGGGAGAGGGGGTCCGGCTGAGCCGGGCCCCCTCTCCTTTTTTGCCGTTCACGTTGACCGCCGGCCCGTGACGGCCTACCATGAGGTGCGTCGAGTAGGCGGCGGCCATCACTCCAGGACACTGGCGGCGGAACGGGGAGATTCGGATATGGCGGACGTCAGGCAGAAGGTGCTAGTCAGCCACACCCGGGCTCCTCGGAGCGCTCAAGGGGTAAACCCCATCCTCGGTTCCAGGCGGTCTTTGGTGTACCGTGAGGAGGGCATTGGTCCTTCGACACGGGTACGAGGCTCAAGTTCGACGTTGCGGGCAGGACAGTGACCTCTCGCAACGCATGATCCACCGGGTCCCCCGACGCTGGCTGCCCCCCTGCCCCTCGTGGTAGTCGGCGCCGGGGACCCGGCGGGCTCGCCGGGTGGAGTTCGCTCCCCGGCCTCCCCGATCGGAAACCGCTTCCGTCGGTAAACGGTTCCGGTCTGTGACAGTTCAGTGACAGACCAGGTCAGTCAACGTGTCGACGGTAGCCATGTCGGACGGGCGGCCTCGTAGGCCTCGATCTCGTCCTCGTAGCGCAGGGTGAGCCCGATGTCGTCCCACCCGTTGAGCAACCGGGTCCGGGTGAACTCGTCGAGCGGGAAGGTGGTCTCGATGCCGGCCGACAGAGCCTCCAACCAACCCCGCTCGATATCGACGGTGATCTGCATGGTGGGTTCGGCCAGCACTGCGTCCAGCAGGAGTCTGCCGATCAACGGATCGACCTGGACCGGCACCAGACCGGCTTTGGTGCAGTTATTTCGGAAAATGTCGGCGAAGCTCGGGCTGATGACCGCTTCGAACCCGTAGTCCTGCAGCGCCCACACCGCGTGCTCCCTCGACGAGCCCGTCCCGAAGTTGGGCCCGGCGACCAGAATGGTGGCTCCGGCGAATTCCTCCTGGTTGAGGACGAAATGGCGGTCGTCCCGCCATTCGGCGAACAGTCCGGCTCCGAATCCGGTGCGCTCCACCCGTTTGAGCCAGTCCGACGGGATGATCTGGTCGGTGTCCACGTTGGACCGGTCGAGGGGGACGGCCCGGCCGCTCACCAGCTGCATGGCCTTCATGACATGGCCTTCATGACAGCTCCTCGGGGGTGGCGAAGTGACCGGCCACGGCGGTGGCCGCCGCCACCGCCGGCGACACCAGGTGGGTCCGTCCCCCCCGGCCCTGGCGCCCTTCGAAGTTCCGATTCGAAGTGGATGCGGCCCGCTCGCCCGGGGCCAGCTTGTCGGGGTTCATGGCCAGGCACATCGAACAGCCCGGCTCCCTCCAGTCGAAACCGGCCGCGATGAAGACGGCATCGAGGCCTTCGGACTCGGCCTGAGTCTTCACCCGGTGCGAGCCGGGCACCACCAGGGCGCGGGTGCCAGGTCGCACCGTGCGACCGGCCAGGACGCCGGCCGCCGCCCGCAGATCCTCGATGCGGCCGTTGGTGCACGATCCGATGAACACAGTGTCGACGGCAATGTCGCGCATCGGGGTGCCGGCCACCAAACCCATGTACTCCAGAGCCCGGTCGGCCGCCTCTTCGTCGTTGCTGTTGGCCAAGGAGGTCGGATCGGGGACGACGCCGTCGATGCGGCAGACCTGGGCGGGGTTGGTCCCCCAGGTGACATAGGGGGCGAGCGACCCGGCCTCCACAGTCACCTCCTTGTCGAAGGTGGCCCCCGTGTCGGTGGGGAGCTCTCCCCATGCCGCCACCGCGGCGTGCCAGTCGGCACCCTTGGGCGCGTGGTCGCGTCCCTCGAGATAGGCGATGGTGGTGTCGTCAGGGGCGATCATCCCGGCCCGGGCGCCGGCCTCGATCGACATGTTGCAGACGGTCATCCGCCCCTCCATCGAAAGTCCCCGGATGGCCGAGCCCCGGTACTCGATGATGTGGCCGGCGCCACCGCCCGTACCGATCTGGCCGATGATGGCCAGCACCAGGTCCTTGGCTGTGACCCCCACCGGCAGGTCGCCCTCTACCGTCACGGCCATGGTGGCCGGCCGGTTCTGGGGCAGGGTCTGGGTGGCCAACACGTGCTCGACCTCACTGGTGCCGATGCCGAAGGCCAGAGCTCCGAAGGCCCCGTGAGTGGAGGTGTGGCTGTCCCCGCACACGATGGTCATGCCTGGCTGGGTGAGACCCTGCTCGGGTCCGATGATGTGGACGATGCCCTGATTGGCGTGGCCCATCGGATAACAGGTGATCCCGAAGTCGGCGCAGTTGGCGGCCAGCACGGCCAACTGCTTGGCCGACACCGGATCGGCCACCGGCTTGTCGATGTCGACGGTCGGCACGTTGTGGTCGGCCGTGGCCACGGTGAGGTCCGGACGGTGGACGCCGCGGTTGGCCATCCGGAGGCCGTCGAAGGCCTGGGGTGAGGTGACCTCGTGGACCAGATGGAGGTCGATGAAGAGGACGTCGGGCTCCAGGCCACCGGTGGTGTGGACGACGTGGCGGTCCCAGACCTTTTCGGACAGGGTGCGAGGTGTGGCGGTCATGGGCGTCAGGTCCCTACATCGACGATTTCGACCTTGAGGGTACCCCCGGGGGCGGCGTACTCGACCGCGTCTCCCACCCGGTGGCCGAGCAGGGCCTGTCCGAGGGGCGAACCGGGCGACACCACGGTCAGGTCGCCCTGGCGCTCCTCGATGGACCCGACGAAGTAGGCGCTGGTCTCCTCCTCCTCGTCGCCTTCATAGCGCAGGGTAACCACGCTGCCCGCCGATACGGTGCCGTCGGAGGACCTGGTGGCATCGACGACGGTGGCCGTCTTGAGCAGACGTTGGAGCTGGCGGATCCGCGATTCCATCTTGCCCTGGGCGTCCTTGGCTGCGTGGTAGTCGCCGTTCTCCGACAGGTCTCCGAGAGCCCGGGCCGACTCGATGGCCGAGGCGATCTCCACCCGGCCCCGGGTGGTCAGGTCCTCGAGCTCGGCCGAAAGCCGTTCGTAGGTGTCGCGGGTCAACTGGGCATCGGTAGTCTCGCTCACGGCCCACCAGGCTAATGGCTGGGCATGGCCCCCTCCGCCGGCCGTTCCCGGCCGGGGCCCCATGAGGCCGTCAGGCCGAGCTCTGTCGTGCCCCCCGACAGCGCCCGTGGAATGATCGCGTTCGACCGGAGCGAAAGGGAGACATCGGGCATGGCCGACATCCAAGGAACGTGGGACCCGCGCTTCGAGCCGGTGGTGGCCACCCTGGCCTCCAGCTTGGACGCCGGCACCGACGTGGGTGCCTCGGTGGCCGTGCTGGTCGGGGGCCAGCCGATGGTGGACGTTTGGGGCGGCTCGGTCGACGAGGCCGGTTCCGCTCCTTGGGAGCGGGACACCATAACCAACGTCTGGTCGACCACCAAGACGATGACCTTCCTCTGCACGCTCATGCTGGCCGACCGCGGGGAGCTCGACTTCTACGCCCCGGTGGCCCGCTACTGGCCCGAGTTCGCCCAGGGGGGCAAGGAGGCCATGGAGGTCCGCCACCTGATGGGCCACACGGCCGGGTTGGCCGGGTGGTCCGAGCCCCTCGAGCCCGAGGGGCTGGCCGACTGGGAGCGCTGCACCTCCATGCTGGCCGCCCAGGAGCCGTGGTGGGAGCCCGGCTCCGCCTCGGGCTATCACGCCCTGACCCAGGGCTATCTGATCGGCGAGGTCGTCCGGCGGATCACCGGGGCCTCCATCGGGACCTGGTTCGCCGCCGAAGTGGCCGCCCCACTGGGAGCCGACTTCTTCATCGGCCTGCCCGAGGCAGAGGACAAGCGGGTGTCCATGGTCATTCCCCCGCCCCCTGTCGACCTGAGCGTCATCGATCCGGCGGAGATGGTGGTGCGGGTCTTCGCCAACCCACCCCTCGACGCCACCATGCCCCAGCACGCCTGGTGGCGCCGGGCCGAAATCCCCGCGGCCAACGGCCACGGCAATGCCCGGTCGGTGGCCGCCGTACAGGCGGTCATCGCCGGCCGAGGCCAGATCAACGGAACCCGGTTGCTGTCCGAGCGCGGCTGCCAGGCCATCTTCGACCAGCAGGCCGACGGGATCGACCTCGTCCTCGGCCTGCCCAACCGGTTCGGCATGGGTTACGGGCTGAGCAACGCCTTCATGCCCATCGGCCCCCGGGCGTGCTTCTGGGGTGGGTACGGCGGTTCGCTGATCGTGATGGACCAGGACGTCGATCTCACCGTCTGCTACGTCATGAACCGGATGGAGAGCGGTCTGCAGGGGGATTTCCGCGGCGCCAACATCATGTTGACGGCCGCCGGCTGCCTCGGGGAAGGCTGAACCACCGGATCGATGTCGGTGCCCCCGCCCAACCGCAGGCCGAACGGGTGACGGACCCGGCGTTCGCCGCCGGCGATCCGCAGTCCCGATCGTTCGAGGCCCAGTTCCATGAAGAACAGCACCATCCTTTTCCGTGGAAGTCGGTGGTCAAACGCTCGCTGGTGGTGGGTGTGGCCGGGGTGGCCCTCTATCTGGTCCTCCCCGAGGTCATCAAGGTCTTCAACGCCTGGCCCAAGCTCCACACCCTGGCCCTCTTCTGGTTCATCCCCGCCCTGGTGGCCGAGGGGGCCCATTTCGCCTGCACGTTCTCGTTGCAGCGCATCGCCCTGCGCACCAAGGCCTGGTTTTCGGTGGTTACGGCCCAGTTGGCCGGCAACGCCATTTCGCTCATCGTGCCCGGCGGGGCGGCCGCCGGAGCGGCTGTGCAGTTCCGCATGCTGGCGGTCAGTGGCATGGATGCGGCCGACGCCGTGGGGGGCCTCACCGCCTTCTCGTTTCTCGGCATCGGCGGGTTGCTGGCCCTTCCCGTCTTCGTCTTGCCGGCGGTCCTGTTCGGATCGCCGGTCAACGCCGGCCTGGCCGATGCCGCCATCATCGGGGCCATCGGGTTCGTGCTGTTCGTCGGGATGGGGGTGCTCTTCATGGTCAAGGACGCCCCGCTGCGCTGGGCCGGCCGGATGGCCCAGACCGTCCGCAACCGCCTCCTGCGCAAGCGCACCCCCGTCACCGGCCTGCCCGATCGCCTGCTCGAACAGCGCAACCTGATCCGTGGCGTCCTCGGTCAGAAGTGGTGGCAGGCCACTCTGTTGTCGGCCGGCCGCCTGGCCTTCGACTATCTGTGCCTGCTCTTCTGCGTGCGGGCCGTCGGCGCCCACCCCCGCCCTTCGCTCATCCTTCTGGCCTACGCGGTGGCCGGCATCATCGGTCTGGTGCCCATAACGCCGGGAGGACTGGGGATCGTCGAGGCCAGCCTGGCCGGTCTGTTGGCCCTGGCCGGACTGGACGGTGCCCAGGCCGTCCTGGCCACTCTGGCCTACCGACTGGCCTCCTATTGGCTGCCCCTGCTGTCGGGCCCCTTCGCCTACGGGGCATTCAAGTACCGCTACCGGGATCCCCACGCCGAACCACCGGTCTCCGCCGAGCCGTCCACCACCTGAATCGACACCCGATGGCGGGAGCTCCCTGTCGGCAGGAGGAGCAGGAGGATCAGCGCAGGTCGACCACCCCGTCCTGGCCCAGCACGCCGAGTCGTCCGCACCCCTCCTCGGTGACCAGGAGGGCCAAGTGGTCGGGGTCGGTGACGTTGGCCCAGGTCCGCCGTCCGTCCGGGGCCCGGCAGGCCAGTACGCCCCGCTGGGGGGAGCCGCCCCGGTCGTAGGCCACGGAGTAGGTCTCGACCGTCACCTCCCCACGGACGTCGGCGTCCGAGGCGCATTGGGGGAGGGCGCTGACCGCTTGTTGGGGGCTGGCCCAACGGAACCCGCCCGCCTGGTCGGTGACCGTGCCGGCGGGCAGTGCGTTTTCCGCCCACGTCTCCCGGTGGGGAGCGGGCTCGGTGCCGTACACCCCGACACTGTGCTTGGACAGGTACCACCCGAGCCCGGTCACCAGGCCCAGCGAACCCGGGTCGTGGCGCAGCTCGTCCACCATGGCCGCCACCGCATGGGTGCCGTAGTTGTTGCCCGGTCCGCCGGCGAAGGTCAGGCCCCCGGTCACGGTCAGCGGCCGCCCCGGTTGGTCGAGCGGGAGCCCGAGCTCGTGGGCGGCGATGCCCACCGCCGAGGGGAAGCAGGAATAGAGGTCGATGTGGGCCACGTCGTCGATGGTGCCGGCCACCGCACCCAAGGCGGTGGACCCGCACAGACGGATGGCCGGCGACGAATGGAAGTCGAGACGGTGGGAGAGGAACCAGTGGTCGTCGGCGTCCGCCCCGGACAGGGGGAAGACCCACCGGTCCCGGGGGATGCCGGCCGACCGGGCCGCCTCGGCCGAGCAGATGACGATGGCCGCCCCTTGGTCGACCTGCATATTGGCCGTCAGCAGCTTGGTGTAGGGGTAGGCGATCATCCGGTTGGCGTCGGAGGCGTTGATGATCTCGTCGGCCGTGCGGGCGGTGGGCAACCAGGCGTAGGGATTGGTCGAGGCCACGTCGGCGAACCGGGACCACAGCTCCCCGATACGGCGCCGTTGGTCGCCGAGGGACCGGCCGGCCTCCGCCCGCAGGGCGTTCTCGAACAGGGGAAAGACATGGATGGGCAGATCGAGTCCGGTTTCCTCCTCGGCTTGGGTGGTGCCTCGGCGGTCGTTGCCGAACAGCGACGGGGGCTCGGTGTCGGAGGGCTGGACGGTCCAGGGCAGCACCGGGCGGTCGGCGTGGCGACGCGCCAGCGTGCGGGTAGAGACGCAGTCGGCGCCGACCAGGACGGCCACCTCGATCTCGCCCCGCCCGATGGCCAGGGCGGTGGCGTTGACCATGGACTGGGGGTTGTTGCCTCCGGTGGTGGTCACCATGATCTGGCGGGGCTCGAGGCCCAGTTTGGCCGCCACCGGGAGGCCGGGATTGAGGTAGTCCCAGGCCAGAGGATCGACCACCCGCAGCGACTGGGTCTGGGCCACCAACTGCTCCCCCCGGGGGGCGGTGCCCCCGGGTGGTCGGCCGTCGCAGTCCTCGATGGCCGCCCGGACGGCGTCCACCATCAGGTCCAGGGGCTCGGGGCGGTGATCCAGGCCGGCCTCGCCGCTGTCGGGCCGGTGGGTGACCTGCCCCACGCCCACGATGACCGGTGTGGTGGGGTCGATGCTCATGAAGCAATCGAGCGTACCGGGGGCACGGCCGGGAACAGGCCGGAGGCCCGACCGGAGCGGGCCGGTGGGCGGGCCAGGGACCGCCCCGGGGCCGCCCGGGGGGTGGGCCGGGGCCCTCCCCGGGTGATCCTCCCTCGGTACACTCGCGGCATGAAGATCGCCGTCGGCTCGGACCACGCCGGGTTCGAGCTGAAGAGCGTGCTGGCCACTCACGTGGCCGCCGCCGGGCACCAGGTCGTGGACTTGGGAACGGACTCGGCCGAGGTGGCGGTTGACTACCCGTTGTTCGGTCTGGCCGTGGGACGGGCCGTGGCCGAAGGGCGGGCCGACAGGGGGATTTGTGTCTGCGGCACGGGTATCGGCATCAGCATCGCCGCCAACAAGGTGGGTGGGGTTCGGGCCGCCCTGGCCCACGACGTGACCACCGCCGGCCTGGCCCGCCGCCACAACGACGCCAACGTGATCTGCCTCGGCGGCCGCACCACCGGGGTGGCCGAGGCCATCGACGCGGTGGACACCTTCGTCTCGGTGGCCTTCGAGGGCGGTCGCCATCAGCGCCGTGTGGCCGAGATCGTCGATTTCGAGAACGACGCCGACCGGGAGGAGAAACCATGAGCGGCCGTTACCCGGCTTCCCCCTTCGATTCGTGGCTGGCCGGGGACGAGGAGGTGCTCCACCTCCTGCAGGCCGAGGGGGTGCGCCAGTCGACCACCCTGCAGCTCATCGCCTCGGAGAACTTCACCTCGCCGGCGGTGTTGGCCGCTTCCGGCTCCATCCTGACCAACAAGTACGCCGAGGGCTACCCCGGTCGGCGTTACTACGGGGGAAACCAGATTATCGACGAGGTAGAGGACCTGGCCCGCCAACGGTGCACGGCCTTGTTCGGAGCCGAGCACGCCAACGTCCAGCCTCATGCCGGGGCCAACGCCAACCTGGCCGTCTACCAGGCTCTTCTCCAGCCGGGCGACACCATTCTGGCCATGCGGCTGGACCACGGCGGCCATCTGACCCACGGATCGCCGGCCAGCATCACCTCCAAGATATGGAGGTTCGTCTCCTACGGCGTCTCCTCCGCCTCCGACGACCCCGACAAGCCGGGGGAGATCATCGACTTCGACCAGGTGGCCGAAGTGGCCCGGCGCGAACGCCCTCGGCTGATCGTGGCCGGATCGACGGCCTACGCCCGCATCATCGACCCGCTGCCCTTCCGCCAGATCGCCGACTCGGTGGGAGCGCTCTTCATGTTCGATGCCGCCCATCCGGCCGGGCTCATCGCCGGCGGCGTCCACCCCTCGCCGGTGGGGGTGGCCGATGTGGTCACCTTCACCACCCACAAGACCCTGCGCGGGCCACGGGGTGGGGCCATCCTCACCACTGCCGAGCTGGCCAAGTCCATCGACAGCGCCGTCTTTCCCGGTCTGCAGGGGGGACCCCTCGAGCACGTCATCGCGGCCAAGGCGGTGGCCTTCGCCGAGGCGTCCCGACCCGAGTTCGCCGCCTACGCCGCCCGGGTGGTCGAGAACGCCGCCGCCCTGGCCGGTTCCCTGGCCCAGGAGGGATTCCGGTTGGTATCGGGGGGGACGGAGAACCACCAGGTCCTGGTGGATCTGCAGACCTTCGACGACGAGCTGACGGGCAAGGTGGCCCAGGAGACGCTCGACCGGGCCGGAATCACCTGCAACCGGAACACCATCCCCGACGATCCCCGCTCGCCCTTCATCACCTCGGGGTTGCGTCTGGGTTCGGCCGCCCAGACCACGGCGGGGATGGGGCCCGACCAGATGCGGGAGGTCGGCCGGTTCATCGGGCGCACCCTGCGTCACCGCCACGACGAGACCGAACTGTCCCGGGTGCGTGACGAGGTCGGCGACCTGTGCGCCGCCTTCCCTCCCTACCCCACGCTGGCCGGAGGGTGACCCCGGGGGGTCGGAGGGCGCCATGAGCTCGGCTGTACCGCTCAACTGGTACGGCGTGCTCCTGGTGGTGTCCGCCCTGACGGCGTGGATTCTCACCTTTCCGGCCCGTCGCATCGCCGTGCGCATCGGCTACGTGGCCCAGCCCGACGACCGCAAGGTCCACACCCAGGTCACACCGCAAGCCGGGGGAGTGGCCATGTTCCTGGCCATGCTGGTGGCCTGGGCGGTGGCCGCCTCGGTGCCCGCCCTCAGTCCTCTGTTCCGGGGGTCCTCGGAACCGACCGGACTGCTCCTCGGCGCCACGGTCATCTTTGTGGTCGGGGTCATCGACGATCTACGGGAGATGTCGGCGCCGGCCAAGGTGGCCGGTGAGGTACTGGCCGCCACCATTCTCTATTTCATGGGCGTGACCTGGTTCCAGTTCAAGGTCCCCCTGGCCGGGACCATCCTGTTGTCCCCGGAATGGACCCCGCTGCTCACCGCCTTGTGGGTCATCGCCATCACCAATGCCGTCAACCTGATCGACGGTCTGGACGGGCTGGCCGCCGGTGTGGTGGCCATCGCCTCGGGCGCCCTGGCCGTCTACGGGCTCCACCTCCAGCACCTGGGCACCCTGCCCACGGACAACATCGGACCGCTCATCGCCGTCATCACCTGCGGAATCTGCGTCGGCTTCCTTCCCCACAATTTCCATCCGGCCCGGATCTTCATGGGTGATGCCGGGGCTCTGCTGCTGGGCCTGCTCATGGCCGCCTCGACCATGCTCATCGGGGGGCGGGCCGTCACCGGGGGAACGGTCAACGGTGTGGCCGCCCACACCGGACAGACCTATTTCTTCTTCGCCCCCCTGTTCATCCCCTTCTTCATCCTGGGCGTCCCCATCGTGGACATGGCCTTCGCCTTCGTACGGCGGACAGCCAACCGCACCGGGTTCTCCACGCCCGACAAGAACCATCTCCACCATCGCCTGCTCCGCCTGGGCCACGGTCACCGCCGCAGTGTTCTCATCCTGTGGGCCTGGACCGTCCTGCTCTCGGGATTCATCCTCTTCCCCCTCTACATCTCGAGCGTCAACGCCATCATCCCCTTCGGTGCCCTGGCCCTGGGCGTCGTCCTCTACACCTTGTTCCATCCCTCGCTGCGCCGGCAGTCCGATCCGGGCCCCGAGGCGGAGGTGGGCCCCCAGGCGGAGGAGGGCCAGCCGGTCGTGGCGGCCGGCCCCCCGGACGAAGACCGCAAAGGGCCCGACGGCGGCCATAGCGGGGACCGGATCGGGGCCCCTGACGGGGCCGACGGCGCCCCCCGTCCCGCCGGGGTGCCGGCGGCCACGGCCGGGTCCGGCAGCGAAGTGTGAACGGAGTGTTTCGACGTTTTGCCGCCACCACTCCGAAAGTGCGATGATTCTTCCCGTGAATTGCAGGCCGCTCGCCTCGTCTGCGGGTCTCTACCCTTCCGGCGGTGCCGTCGGATGCGGCCATCCAACCACTGCGTGACCTCAGGAACGACTCGTGAAGCCCCGAATCCCCAGACACCCTGACGCGGCACGGCCCGACCATGGCAGAACCTTCCTCCCCTCCGGAACCCGATCAGGGCCCCGACGCGGAAGTGCACTCGCCGACGTCCCCGGCCGGGGCCGTCGAGTTCCTGAGTCTGGGCATCACCTGGGCTGTCGTCCTGGCCGCCGGCGGCGGACTCGGGTATCTGGTCGATCGGTGGCTGTCCACCGCCCCTGTCTTCACCCTCATCGGGCTGGTCCTGGGCTTGGTGCTGGACGTCGCCCTCACCGTGGTCCGGGTGCGCAAGTACCTGTGACGGGCGGTTCGGCCCGGTACGCCGGACGGAAAAAGGCTTAGCCGGTGTTCGCCCATTTCTCCCTGCCCAGCGTGCCCGATGTGGCCCGCCGCACCATCTCGATGGTGATGGTGGTGGGTCTGGCCGCCCTGGTCGCCTCGGTGTCCTTCGGCGTACCCCTCCTCGGCCTGGGCGCCTGCATCGGGCTGGGGCTGGGCACCCTCAACTTCAGGATGATCGGGAGCTCGGTGGCCAAGGTCACCGCCAGCGACCCCGAGAACAAGCGTCGGCCCCTGGCCATCAACACCATGGGTCGTCTGGCCATCATCACCGTGGTCACCCTGGGCCTCATGACCGTCTCCCACCAGTTGGGCTTCGGCATCCTCGGCGGGCTGGCCGTCTTCCAGATGATCATGCTGGCCAACGTGGCCCGTTCGATGGCCAAGGCGGGCGCCATGACATCGGTCGACGACGTCATCAACGCCAACGTGATCGACGACGACAGCCAGTCCGTTCCCCCGGCCCTGGGCCGGGGGGACGACACCGGGGCCGGTGGTTGAACCGATGGGACTGCATCTGCTGAGCGCACCCCTGGTGGGGATCGACATCACCCCGGGTGTCCACGAGACGATCAAGGTGGGCGGCCTCACCATCAACCTCGACATCGTGTGGGCGACGGTCATCGCCGGGTTGGTGGTGATGACCATGGGCCTGGTGCTGCGGGCCAAGGCCACCAGCGGGGTACCGGGCAAGTTCCAGCTGGTGTGGGAGATGGCCGTCGAGGCCGTCCAGAAGCAGGTCAATGACTCCATCGGCCCGCGGGGGGCCAAGGTCGTCCCCCTGGCCCTCACTCTGTTCGTCTTCATCTTCACCTGCAACCTGTTCGAGGTGCTGAGCATCGGCAGCACCATCGACTGGTTACCCGCCCCGACCAGCGACATCAACCTGCCTCTGGCCATGGCCCTCTACGTGTTCGTGATGGTGCAACGGGCGGCCATAAAGAACCGTGGCGCCGGCGGCTACGTGAAGCACTACTTCACCCAGCCGTTCTCCAAGAAGATGTTCCCGGTCAACCTGTTCATGAACCTGGTGGACGAGCTGGTCAAGCCGGTCACCCTCACCCTGCGTCTGTTCGGCAACCTGTTCGCCGGGGGCCTCATGCTCTCGCTGCTGGCCGCCCTGGTCATCTGGAAGCTCGGCGCCGTCCCCATCGGTGGCATCCTGTCGGTTCCCTTCACCGTGGTCTGGAAGCTCTTCGACATGGGGATCGGGGCCATTCAGGCCTTCATCTTCTCTCTGCTCACGATCCTGTACTTCGACACGGCCATGGCCTCGGACGCTCATCCGGCCCCCTCATGAGCACGCAAAATCTCATCGACACATCGACAAAGGAGAAGTAGCAAATGGCAGCAGACCCGTCAGTTGCGAGTGCGGTCAAGATGGCCGGGGCCTTCGTGGGCGCCGGACTGGCCCTGGGTGGTGGTGCGGTAGGTGCCTCGGTGGGTGACGGCCTCGCCGGTAGCCAGACCATCGCCGGGGTGGCCCGCCAGCCCGAGGCCCAAGGTCGCCTGACCACCATCATGTTCCTGACCGTGGGTTTGTGCGAAGCCGCCTACTTCATCAACCTGGTCTTCGCCGCCCTGTTCGTCTTCTCTTTGGGGAAGTAGGAGAACCATGCACCGGTCCCGTCGGTCGCCGGCGCCGCCCCGCCGGACTGACCGGTCCAGCCGACCGGACCGGACCGTCCGACCGCATAACCAAGGATGACCACCATGTCCTTTGCCACCAGTAACTTCCTCATCCCCAACGGGACCTTCATCGTCGTACTCATCGCCTTCCTGCTGGTGCTCGGGTTCATCGGCCACTACGTACTGCCTCCGCTCAACAAAGCCCTGACCGACCGCCAGGACAAGATCCGGGGCGAGCTGGAGGCGGCCGACAGGGCCAAGGCCGATGCCGAGGAGGCTGACGTCGAACGCCGGGCCGTGCTGGACGAGGCCCGGGTCCACGCCCGCGAGATCGTGGCCCAGGCCACCGAGCAGGCGGAGCGCACGGTGACCACCGCCGAGGGCCGCGCCCAGGAGGCGGCCGACCGGATCATGGCCACGGCCGACGCCGAGGTGGCCGTGGCCCGCCAGGCCGCCGTCGAGGAGGTCACCGCCCGGGTGGGCGAGATCGTGCTGGCCGCCGCCGAGCGGGTGCTCGGGCGCGAGATCCGGGCCGCCGACCACCAGGACCTGATCGACGAGGCCATCGCCGCCGTGCGGGCCGAGTCCACCACCGGCGCCTCGGCCGGGGCGGCAGGGGTCCGTCGGTGAACGCTTCGCTCGAGGGTTACCTCGACGCCATGAAGGAGTCGCTGGCCGAGGCCGGTGCCCTGGAGCTGGCCGCCACCGAACTGCACGCCGTGGCCCGGCTGGTCGACGGTTCCAACTCACTGACCCTGGCCCTCGACGACGGCGCCGTACCGGTGATCCAACGCCGGGCCGTCCTCGACGACCTGCTGGGCGGCAAGGTCCGTCCCGAGGTGGCCAGCCTGGTCCATCAGGCCGTGACCGTGGTGCCCGCCTCCGAGGTGACCGCCTCGTTCCACTGGCTGGCCTCCCGGATGACGGTGGCCGCCGACCACTCCGCCTCGGCCATCGAGACCGATGAGCCGGTCCTCGGCCGTCTGGCCTCCCGCCACCGGGTGGCCGGCTATGCCGCCGCCGTGTTCGAGGGGGTGACCGTACCGGAGCTGGAGGAGATCGAGGATCAGCTGTTCCGTTTCGCCCGGACGGTCGAGTCCAACCGCCGGCTGCGCAGCGCCCTCTCCGACCGGGATCTTCCCGTGCCCGTCCGTCAAGGCATCATCGCCGACCTGTTCGGCACCCAGGTGCTGCCGGCCACCGGGCGGTTGGCCGCCTACGCCGTGGCCGGGGGCCGGGCGCGCGATTTCGTGGCCACCGTGGACAGCTTGGTCGAGGACGCCGCCCGGGCCAGGGGCTGGCGGGTGGCCCGGGTGCACGCCGCCGACGTGGTCGACGACGGACGGCGCCACGACCTCGGTGAGGCCCTGGGCCGGCTGACCGGAGGTCCGGTGGAGCTCCAGGTGACCGTGGACCCCGCCCTGCTGGGCGGTGTGGTCGTCGAAGTAGGCGACCTGCTGGTCGACGGCAGCGCCCGTCATCGCCTCGACGAGCTCCGCGAGCACCTCCAGGTATCCGATGCCGCTTTCCGCACCCCACAAGAAAGGCACGCAACCGATGGCTGAGTTGACCATCAACGCCGACGAGATCACCGCCGCCCTCAAGCGGCACGTTGACGACTACACGCCCGAGGTGGGCACCGAACAGGTCGGACGCATCGTGGAGGTGGGGGACGGGATCGCCCGCATCACCGGTCTGCCCGGCGCCGCCGTCAACGAGATCCTCGAGTTCGAGGACGGGACGGAGGGCCTGGCCCTCAACCTCGACGAGGAGACCATCGGGGCCGTCATCCTGGGCGATGACACCGGTCTGGAAGAGGAGCAGCTGGTCAAGGCCACCGGGCGCATCCTGTCGGTCCGGGTGGGCGACGCCCTGCTCGGACGGGTGGTCAACGCCAAGGGTGAGCCGGTCGACGGCAAGGGGCCCATCGACACCGACACCACCCGGCGACTCGAGATCCAGGCCCCCGGCATCGTGAAACGCCAACCGGTCAGCGAGCCTCTGCAGACCGGGATCAAGGCCATCGACGCCATGACCCCCATCGGGCGGGGCCAGCGGGAGCTGATCATCGGCGACCGCAAGACAGGCAAGACCACGGTGGCCGTGGACACCATCCTCAACCAGAAGGGCCTGGGGGTGAAGTGCATCTACGTGGCCATCGGACAGAAGGAGTCGTCGGTGGCCCAGACGGTGGCCACTTTCGAGCGCTACGGGGCCCTCGAGTACACCGTGGTGGTCCTGGCCGGAGCATCCGAGAACGCACCCTTCAAGTACCTGGCCCCCTACGCCGGATGTGCCATGGGTCAGCACTGGATGGAGCACGGCGAGCACGCTCTCATCGTCTACGACGACCTGTCCAAGCAGGCCGAGGCCTACCGTCAGATGTCCCTCCTCCTGCGCCGGCCGCCGGGGCGCGAGGCCTACCCCGGGGATGTCTTCTACCTGCACAGCCGCCTGTTGGAGCGCTCGGCCAAGCTGTCCGACGCCGAAGGCGGCGGGTCGTTCACCGCCCTGCCCATCATCGAGACCAAGGCGGGCGACGTGTCCGCCTACATCCCCACCAACGTGATCTCGATCACCGACGGTCAGGTCTATCTGGAGAGCGACCTGTTCTACGCCGGGGTGCGACCGGCCATCAACGTGGGCATCTCGGTGAGCCGGGTGGGCAGCGCGGCCCAGATCAAGGCCATGAAGTCGGTGTCCGGCACCCTCAAGCTGGACCTGGCCCAGTTCCGCGAGCTCGAGGCGTTCGCCACCTTCGGCTCCGAGCTCGACCGGGTGTCACAGTCCCAGCTCGACCGGGGCTACCGCCTCACCGAGCTGCTCAAGCAGGGACTGAACGCCCCGGTACCGGTGGAGGAGCAGGTGCTGGTCATCTTCGCCGGGTCCGAGGGTTACGTGGACGAGATCCCGGTGTCGGAGGTGCAGCGCTACGAGTCCGAGGTGCGCGCCTACTTCCGGGCCCGTCACGAGGACATCCTCGAGGGTATCCGCACCACGGGCAAGCTGCCCGACGGCGACAAGCTGGAGACGGCCCTGCGTGCCTTCACCGACTCCTTCGACACCGGCAAGGCCGACTGAGCCATGGCCGGCGGTCAGGAGCGCATCCTGCGTCGACGGATCAAGAGCATCCAGTCGACCAAGAAGATCACCAAGGCGATGGAGTTGATTGCCGCCTCCCAGATCGTCCGCGCCCAGGGCCGGATCGCCGCGGCCAAGCCCTATCAGCGGGGGATGGCCCGCATCGTGCTGGAGACGGCGCTGGGCGATCCGGACGCCGCCGGACGCCTGTTGGGCACGCCCGAGTCGATCCAGAAGGTGGCCGTCCTGGCCCTGGTGGCCGACCGGGGCCTGTGCGGCGCCTACAACTCGTCGGTCTTGCGGGCCACCGAGCGGATGCTGACCCAGGGTCGGAACGACGGTGTCGAATACCGATTGTTCACCGTGGGCAAGAAGGCCCAGGGCTACTTCCGGTTCCGGGGCGAGCCGGTGGAGGCGTCGTTCCTCGGCATGAGCGAGCGCCCCACCTTTGCCGACGCCCGCCGGGTGGCGGCGGCCGTCCTGGCCCCGTTCGTCAACGAAGAGGTCGATCAGGTGGTGGTCGTGTCCACCCGCTTCTATTCGGCCGGCAGCCAGCGGGTCGAAACCCGTCAGTTGTTGCCCCTGGTCGACCCGCGCCTGTTGGCCGACGCCGACGAGGCCGAGTCGTCGGACGGGGCGCTCGGCTACACCGAGTTCGAACCGGACGCCGCCATCCTCCTCCAGAGCCTGGCTCCCCGGGCGGCCGAGACGGAGATCTTCGCCGCCCTGCTGGAAGCGTCGGCCGCCGAAGTCACCGCCCGGCAGCGGGCCATGTCCGCCGCCACCGAGAACGCCGGCGAACTGATCACCAAGTATTCGCGGATCATGAACCGGGCCCGCCAGGACACCATCACCACCGAGATCATGGAGATCGTCGGCGGGGCCGAGGCCCTGCGGGCCGGCTCCCAGGATGATGAGGGTGGGCTCATCATCGAGACCAGGGTATGACCGCCTTGCTGCCCACCCACCCGCCCGTCGACCACTTCTCGCTCGCACACCATTTCAAGGGAGTACGCCGTCCATGACCACCACCGCCCCCCAAGCCGCCCTCTCTGACACCGCGCTCCCCACCGGGCGGGTGGTGGCCATCGCCGGACCGGTCATCGACGTCGAGTTCCCGCCCCACTCGCTGCCCGACATCAACGGGGCCGTCGAGGTCGACGCCGAGCTGGACGGCAAGACCGAGCTCATCGTGGCCGAGGTGGCCCAACAGATCGGTGACGGCCGGGTCCGCTGCATCTGCCTTCGGGCCACCGACGGGCTGACCCGAGGCGCCGTGGTGCGCAACCTCGGACGCGGCCTGCGGGTACCGGTGGGCGACGCCGTGCTCGGTCACGTGTTCAACGTGCTGGGCCAGCCCCTCGACACCGACTCGATCGGCGAGGCCGAGGACTACTGGGAGATCCACCGGCCCGCACCTCTGTTCGACACCCTCGAGCCCCGCTCGGTGATGTTCGAGACCGGCATCAAGGTGATCGACCTGCTGGAGCCCTACGTGCAGGGCGGCAAGATCGGATTGTTCGGTGGCGCCGGTGTGGGCAAGACCGTGCTGATCCAGGAGATGATCAACCGGGTGGCCACCAACCACGGCGGTGTGTCCGTCTTCGCCGGCGTGGGGGAGCGCACCCGCGAGGGAACCGACCTGTGGCTGGAGATGCAGGAGTCGGGCGTGATCGAGAAGGCGGCCCTGGTCTACGGCCAGATGGACGAGCCCCCCGGGGTGCGGCTGCGGGTGGCGCTGGCCGCCCTCACCATGGCCGAGTACTTCCGCGACGTGAAGAACCAGGACGTGCTGTTGTTCGTCGACAACATCTTCCGGTTCGTACAGGCCGGATCCGAGGTGTCCACCCTGCTCGGACGGATGCCTTCGGCCGTGGGCTACCAGCCGACCCTGGCCGACGAGATGGGCCAGTTGCAGGAGCGGATCACCTCCACCCGGGGCCGGTCGATCACCTCGCTGCAGGCCGTCTACGTCCCGGCCGACGACTACACCGACCCGGCGCCATTCACCACCTTCACCCACCTGGACGCCACCACCGAGCTGTCACGCGACATCGCCTCTTTGGGCATCTACCCGGCGGTCGACCCCCTGTCGTCCACCTCCAACATCCTGGCCCCCGAGGTGGTCGGCGAGCGCCACTACAACGTGGCCCGGCGGGTCCAGGGCGTCCTCCAGCGCTACAAGGAACTGCAGGACATCATCGCCATCCTGGGACTGGACGAACTGTCGGAGGAGGACCGGGTGACGGTGACCCGGGCCCGCAAGATCCAGCGCTTCTTGTCCCAGCCGTTCAACGTCGGCGAAGTGTTCACCGGCCTCAAGGGTGTGACGGTTCCAGTGGCCGAGACGGTGGAGTCCTTCGAGGCCCTGGTCAACGGCGATCTCGACGACGCCCCCGAGCAGGCCTTCCTCAACGTGGGTGGGGCCGAGTCGGTGTTGGCCAAGGCCCACGCCCTCGAGAACGAGTGAGCGGGGTATCGCCCGGTTATGGCTGACGAGAACGTCTTCGCCGTCGAGCTGGTCACCCCCGAGCGGGTCCTCCTGTCCGGGATGGCCACCGAGGTGACCCTGCGCACCGGTGAGGGGGATGTGACCTTCCTGGCCGGGCACGCCCCGCTGGTCGGCACCATCAGGCCCGGCGTGGTGCGGGTGGTGCGGCCCGACCAGGAC
Source organism: uncultured Acidimicrobiales bacterium (assembly GCA_963824645.1). GTDB lineage: Bacteria > Actinomycetota > Acidimicrobiia > Acidimicrobiales > RAAP-2 > Bog-756. The sequence goes on along the minus strand of CAWGQC010000014.1, from coordinate 75,292 downwards.
GAGGAGCGGGTGGCCTCCCACGGGGGCTTCGTCCAGGTGGAACAAAGCGTCGACACCGGGGACGGATCGAGTGGCACCCGGGTCACCCTGCTGTTCGGTGTGGCCGAACGGGCCGAGGAGATCGACGAGGCCCGGGCCCAGGCGGCCCGGGAGGCGGCCGAGTCGCGCCTGTCCGAGCTCGGGGGTCCGGGAGGCTACACAGCCGGGTCCGGCCCGGAGGGGCAGGAGAGCCCCGATGCCGAGCAGGTCGAGGCGGAAGCCTCTCTGTTGCGGGCCCAGGTCCGGCTGGAAACGGTCGACGCCGCCACCGGCGCCCCGGCCGGCTGATCCGCTACCGGCGCACTAGCCGAAGGCCACGCTGCTGTACTCGGCCAGCTTGTGCAGGGGGTGCTTGGCCGAAATGAGCCGCACCGTGCCCGATTTGGACCGCATGACCAGCGACTGGGTGGTGGCACCCCACTCGTCGTAACGCACGCCGTGGAGCAGCTCGCCGTCGGTGATGCCGGTGGCGGCGAAGAAGCAGTTGTCCCCCCGGACCAGGTCGTCGGTGGTCAGGACGGCGTCCAGTTGGTAGCCGGCCTCCAGGGCCGCCCTGCGTTCGGTGTCGTCGCGGGGCCACAGCCGGCCCTGGATCTCCCCGCCCATCGACTTGAGGGCGGCGGCGGCGATGACCCCTTCGGGGGTCCCTCCGATGCCGATGAGCAGGTCCACCCCGGTGTCGGGCCAGGCGGTGGCGATGGCACCGGCCACGTCGCCGTCAGTGATCAGGCGGATACGGGCGCCGCTCTGGCGCACCGAGCCGATGATCTCCCCGTGCCGGTCCCGGTCCAGGATGACAACGGTGAGGTCGCGCACGCTGGTCCCCTTGGCCTTGGCCACCGCCTTGAGGTTGTCCTCGATGGGCATGGTGATGTCGATGGCGCCGACGGCCCGGGGTCCGACGGCCAGCTTCTCCATGTAGACACAGGGCCCGGGGTCGAACATGGTCCCCTCTTCGGAGACGGCGATGACGGCCAGGGCTCCACCCCGTCCGAGAGCGGTGGGTGTGGTGCCGTCGATGGGGTCGACGGCTATGTCGGCCTTGGGGGGCGTACCGTCCCCGATGCGCTCCCCGTTGTACAGCATGGGGGCGTGGTCCTTCTCCCCTTCACCGATGACCACCACACCGTCCATGGCGATGGTGGAGAGCACGATGCGCATGGCGGTGACGGCGGCGCCGTCGGCTCCCTCCTTGTCCCCCCGGCCCATCCACCGCGATGCGGCCAGCGATGCTGCCTCGGTGACCCGGACCAGTTCCATGGCCAGGTTGCGGTCCGGCGCCTGCGGTTGGATCGTCACGGGGTACGACGATAGTGGCTGGGGGGCGGGTGGTTCATTGGACCGGGTTCCTCATGATCCTGGAAATGGCCCTGCGGCGGTCGAGCTCGGCAGGCGAGTTCGACCGCCGCAGGTGTCCAACCAGCGGTGTTGTTGTGGCTACGGTCCGGGTGTGTAGGAAACGCAGGTCTCCTCGGAGCTGGGCTGGGAGCTCTGAGCCGACACACAGACGTCATAGTTGTCGCCGGCGTTGGTGAAGCCGGACAGGGTGTCGGACGTGGCCGAGCTGCTCACCGTGTCCGACGGGCCGAGGGTGAACGTGCTCAGGTCGAGCGAGAAGATGGAATAGTCGTTCACCGACGTTCCCAGGGTGACGTCGGAAGGCGTCCAGGATACGGTGGCCACACCCCCGGTGTCGTCGGTGACGGTCACCGAGGTCGGCCCGGCCGGGTCGGCCGCTACCGGGGTGGTAGCGGCACTGTTGCCCGCCGAGTTGGCGGCGTACACCGAGAAGGTGTAGCTGTCGGTGGCGTTGAGGGGGCTGACCAGGTAGCCGTCGGTGGCGGCGCTGACCGGGGCGGCGTAGTCGGTGACGGTGTCCGCCGTCGAGTCGTCCACCACCACGGTGTAGCCGTTGATGGTCGCACCGCCATCCGAAGCCGGCGCCGTGAAGTTGACCTCGGCGCTGGGGTTGGGATTGGTGTCCGCCGACACGGTCACACCGGTGGGGACGCCGGGCACGGTGACCAGGTCCACCGGTGTGGAAGCGGCACCGTTACCCACCCCGTTGGTGGCGTACACGGCAAAGGTGTAGTCGTCACCGCCGGTGAGACCCGTAGCCGTGTAGCCACTGGTGGCGGCGCTGACCGGCGCGGCGTCGTCGGTGACGACGTCGGCTGTGGTGTCGTCCACCACCACGGTGTAGCCGGTGATGGTCGAGCCGTTGGACGCCGGTGCGGTGAAGTCGACTGCCGCGCTGGTGGCCGGGTTGGTGGTACCGGTGGCGCTCACGGCGGTCGGGACACCGGGAACGTTCGGGGTGGTGATCGATGGCGACGGCGCCGAGGGGACGCTACTGGCCCATGAGGTGTTGGCCACCACCGTGAAGGTGTAGGCGGTGCCGGGCGCCAGACCGGTGACCGTGCAGGGCGACACGACGGCCGAGCAGGTCTGGCCACCGGAGGAGGTGACCGAGTAGGTGGACACCTGTGTACCCACCGGTGCCGTCCAGGCCACCGAGGCGGAATTCACGTGGGCCGTGGCCGTCACCGCGGTCGGGGGGTTGGGCACCCCGATCTCCACCGAAACGGGGGCCGAGTAGTGGCCGGCCCCGATGGCGTTGATGGCCCGGATCTTGAACTTGTAGGTCTTGCCGTCGCTGAGCCCCGAGATGGTGCAGGTGGTGGTGGGGGCGGCCACCTTGCAGGCCGGATGTTTGCCGCGGCCGTATTTGCCGGCCAGCTGGTACTCGGTGACCGGGCTGGTGGCGTCAGTGACGGCGTTCCAGGTGAGGACCGTCCCCTGGATGATGTGGAAATTGCCGGCCAATCCGGTCGGAGCGGTGGGCTTACCGGTCGGTGCCGCTCCCGCGGTCCCGGCCACGGCCAGGCTGACTCCCACAGCGGTCAGCGCCAGGCAGAGCCCGGCCAGACCTCGAACAATTCGGTGCGCCATCAGATTCTCCCTTTTCCGCCACGACGCCCTCTGCGCCCGCGTTATCTCACGTGCTAGCACCCGTTTCTTTGCGGCACGCTTCCAGTTCGTCACATCGGAATGAACTTGTCGCGACATTTCGCCAAACGTGGCCGGGGGGTGGCGCAGCGTGAGGGTGCCGGCGGGGCGCCCCATCGGGGCCGGAGCTCCTACTTCGGGGCTCTGACCTGGACTATCACCGACGCCTGGGGCAGTGGCGGCCATACTGGGGACGTGGACCAGTTCACCGTCACCCCCAACGGACCGCTGTCGGGCACGGTGCGGGCCGGAGGGGCCAAGAATTCGGTTCTCAAGCTGATGGCCGCCTGCCTGTTGGCCGAAGGGCGTCATGTCCTGACCAACGTGCCCCGGATCACCGACGTGGACATCATGGGGGAGCTGCTGGGGGCCATGGGGGTGGACGTGCACCGGGGTCGCACTCCCGACGAGCTGGTGGTCGACACGCCCGCCGTTATCAACCCCGAGGCCCCCCACCACCTGGTGGAGAAGATGCGGGCATCGGTGGTGGTCCTCGGTCCTCTCCTCGGGCGGTGCGGACGGGCCAAGGTGTCCATGCCCGGTGGCGACGACTTCGGTCCCCGGCCCATCGACATGCACCTGCGGGCGTTGGAATCGTTGGGAGCGCAGTTCTCGTCGGCGCACGGTTATCTCGAAGCCACCGTGGAGTCCACCGTGGCCGGCGCCCCCCGACTGGTGGGCAACCGGGTCGTCCTCGAGTATCCGAGCCACACCGGTACCGACAACCTGCTCATGGCTTCGGTCCTGGCCAAGGGGACGACGGTCATCGAGAACGCGGCCCGGGAGCCGGAGGTCTCCGACCTGGCCGGGTACCTCAACGCCATGGGGGCCAGGATCACCGGAGCCGGCACCTCGCGTATCGAAGTGGAAGGGGTGGAGTCCCTCCGACCGGCCACCCGCGCCGTCATCCCCGACCGTCTGGTGGTGGCCACCTTTCTGGTGGCCACCGGTCTGGCCGGTGGCGATGTGGTGGTGGAGGACGGACGGCCCGATCACATGGACATGCTGATCCGCAAGCTTTCGGCCACCGGCATCGCCATCACCCAGGAGCCCGACGGCCTGCGGGCCACCCGGAAGAGTGGCGAGCGGCTCCAGCCCGTCGATGTGGCCACCCTGCCCTACCCGGGGTTCGCCACCGACTACAAACCCCTGCTGGTCACCCTGCTCACGGTGGCCGACGGTGTGGGCATCGTGACCGAGAACCTCTTCTTCGGCCGCTTCCGGTACGTCGAGGAGCTGCGCCGGATGGGAGCCGACATCCGTACCGAGGGTCACCACGCCGTGGTCCGGGGCGTGGACCGGCTGTCGGGCGCACCGGTGCGGGCCTTCGATGTGCGGGCCGGCGCCGCCCTGGTGCTGGCCGGCCTGGTGGCCGACGGTGAGACGGTCATCACCGAAGCCCACCACGTCGACCGCGGTTATGAGGACCTGGGCGGCAAGTTGGCCGCCCTCGGCGCCCACGTCTCCCGGGCCTGACGATCGGGACCTTCCCGTCTACGCTCGTCCCTCCATGTCCGATGTCCGCACCACCGATCCGGCCTCATTGTTCGAGGCGGCCGGCCACGGCAACTCGGCCGCCCTGGCCCGGTTGTTGTCCCTCATCGAACGGGGAGGGGACACGGCCCGTCAGGTGGCCGCCCTGGTCCACGCCGTGCCCGGCAACGCCTACACCGTGGGCATCACCGGCGCTCCCGGGGCCGGCAAGTCGACCCTCACCGACCGGCTGATCGCCGCGGCCCGCCAGCGTGGACTGGACCGGCCCGGACCGGTGGCGGTTCTGGCCATCGACCCCTCCTCCCCTTTCAGTGGGGGGGCCATCCTGGGCGACCGGGTGCGTATGCAGGGCCATGCCCTCGACGAGGGGGTGTTCATCCGGTCGATGGCCACCCGGGGCCACCTCGGAGGCCTGTCGGTGGCCGTGCCCGACGCCGTCCGGCTGCTGTCGGCCGTGGGTGTGCCCATCGTGCTCATCGAGACGGTCGGCGTCGGTCAACAGGAGGTGGCGGTGGCCGCCGCCGCCGACACCACCGTGGTGGTGGTCAATCCGGGCTGGGGTGACGCCGTTCAGGCCAACAAAGCCGGGCTGTTGGAGATCGGCGACCTGTTCGTGATCAACAAGGCCGACCGGCCCGACACCCGGGAGACCCGCCGCGATCTCGAGCTCATGCTGGATCTGACCGAGCTGGGCTCGTGGCGGCCGCCCATCGTGGAGACGGTGGCCACCACCGGCGCCGGTGTCGACGAGTTGTGGGAGGCGGTGGGCCGCCACCGGCGCCACCTGATCGACGACGGCATGCTGGACGAGATCCGCCGCCGCCGCCTGTTGCGGGAGATGCGTCAGATCGTCGGCCTCCACCTGGAGGAGCGGATCGGAGAGTTGATGGAGACCGAGGAAGGCCAACGGATCACCGGCGCGGTGGTGGCCGGCGACCTCGACCCCTACAGGGGAGCCGAGCGTCTGTGGTCATCGCTTCTCTCCGGTCCCTCCGAGGGCTCGGTGGACCACTGAAACCGGTCCACCGCTACCGGGCCTCGGATAGCGTTCGGCTGTGAGCGTCGAATCCGCCTCCGTTCCCCGAGGGGTCAGCCGGCCGCCGGCTGCCATGGGACCGTTCGCCGAGGCCCCGATCGTGCAACGCGAGCCACTGCCGCCGTCAGCCGAGGATCCCCTCTGGTTCCAGAGGGCCATCTTCTACGAGGTCCTCATCCGGGGCTTCTTCGACGGCAACAACGACGGCGCCGGCGACATCCCCGGGCTCATCGCCAAGCTGGATTATCTCCAGTGGCTGGGGGTGGACTGCCTCTGGCTCCTGCCGTTCTACCCGTCGCCCCTCCGTGACGGGGGCTACGACATCAGCGACTACTACTCGGTGCACCCCGAGAGCGGGACTGTGGACGACCTCCGCCGTCTGCTCGACGAAGCTCACGCCCGGGGCATCCGGGTCATCGCCGACCTGGTCATCAACCACACCAGCGACCAGCATCCCTGGTTCATCGAGTCGCGCCAGAGCCGCGACAACCCCAAGGCGGACTGGTACGTCTGGAACGACGACGACCAGAAGTGGCCCGAGGCGCGGGTGGTCTTCGTCGACGTCGAGCGGTCGAACTGGGCCTACGACCCTCAGCGCAACCAGTACTACTGGCACCGCTTCTACTCGCACCAGCCCGATCTCAACTACGACAACCCCGAAGTGGGGGAAGCCGTGCTCGACGTGGTCCGCTTCTGGCTCGACCTCGGACTGGACGGGTTCCGGCTCGACGCCGTTCCCTATCTCTATCAACGGGACGGCACCACCGGCGAGAACCTGGAGGAGACCCACGCATTCATCCGCCGGGTCCGCGCCGAACTGGATGTCAAATACCCCGGGCGGATCCTGTTGGCCGAGGCCAACGGGTGGCCGGCCGATGTGGCCGATTACTTCGGTGACGACGACGAGTGCCACCTGTGCTTCAACTTCCCTTTGATGCCGCGTCTGTTCACCGCCGTCCGGCGGGAGCAGAGCTATCCCATCACCGAAATTCTGGCTCAGACCCCGGAGGCGCCGGGCAGCGCCCAGTGGGCCATCTTCCTGCGCAACCACGACGAGCTGACCCTGGAGAAGGTCACCGAGGAGGAGCGGGACTACCTGTTCGCCGAATACGCCAAGGATCCCCGTATGAAGAGGCACATGGGGATCGGCCGCCGGTTGGCCCCTCTCCTCGACCGGGACCGCCGGCTGTCCGAGCTCCTCTACTACCTGCTTTTCACCCTGCCGGGGAGCCCGGTCCTCTACTACGGGGACGAGATCCAGATGGGGGACAACCTCTACCTGGGTGACCGCGATTCGGTGCGCACGCCCATGCAGTGGACGCCGGACCGCAACGGCGGGTTCAGCCGGGCCGACTTCGCCCAGCTCTACCTCCCGCCCCTCATGGACCCTGTCTACGGGTTCGCCGCCGTCAATGTCGAGGCCCAACAGCGCAATCCGAGTTCCTTCCTGCACTGGATGCGGAGGATCCTGGCCGTCCGACGCGAGTTCCCGGTGCTGGGCACGGGCGAGCTCGAGGTGGTGTCCTCGGCCAATCCCTCGGTGCTGGCCTTCGTCCGCTACGCCCTGGACCGGCCGGACAAGGGGCCGGTGAACCCCGTGCTGTGCGTGCACAACTTGAGCCGCTTGGCCCAACCGGCCGAGCTCCACGTGGAGCGCTGGGTCGGCCGCCAGCCCATCGAACTCCTGGGTCGGGTGGCCTTCCCTCTCATCGGCACCGCCCCCTATCCGGTCACACTGACCGCCTACGGCTCGGTCTGCTTCGAGCTGGCCTGAGCGAGAGGGACGACCGACGACGGCGGCCGGCGATGGTCAGCCGGCCCGGGCCACCGGTACCCGGACGGCCAGCTCGGCGGCGGCCTCCTCCGGGTTCACGATGTTGATCAGCACGCCCGTGCCCCGTTCGAAGCCGGCCACGGTGGTGAGCTTGGGCACCACGTGCACATGCCAGTGATAGGGCTCCGGGGCCCGATAGGGCGCCGAATGGAAGACCAGGTTGTAGGCGATGTCGCCGACCACATCGCGCAGGCTGCCCAGGGCCACCTTGAGCGCCCTGCCCACGGCTACCAGCTCGCTCGGGGGGCTGTGGTGGAGGTGGGGGCCGTGGGCCCGTGGGATGACCAGCATCTCGTAGGGGACACCGCTCCAGAACGGGCAGATGACCAGCACCCTCTCGTCGGAGTAGACGACCCTGTAACCGACGTTCTCTTCGGCGTCCACCGTGGTGCACAGCAGGCACCGACCGGCGAAGCGGGCGAAACCGGCTTGTTCCTCGACCAGTTCGCGGGGGACGAACGACATCCCCAGCAACTGGCCGTGGGGGTGCTCGAGGGAGGCGCCCGCCTCCCGCCCGGCGTTGACGATGGCCTGGCTGAAGCGCAGTCCCGGTATCTGGGAGTGCTCTTCGATGCGGTCGCGCATGGCGATCATGACGGCGGTGGCCTGCTCGTCACTGAGCATGGGCCAGCCGTCCTGGTGGTTGGGGGAGAGGATGATCACCTCGTGGATACCGCCGGCGGTGGCCTGGGTGAAGACCGGCCCGCGATTGGTGACCACGAACGGGGCGTTGCCCTCGAAGGCCGGATAGCGGTTCGGCACCACCCGGACGATCCATTTCCCGTCGGGTCCCAGGGTCTCGAGGGCCGGGGTGGCACTCTCCTCGTTACCGGGACAGAAAGGACAGGGCTGGGAGGTGTCCGCCTGAATGGCCGCCACCCGGGGGGCGAAGGGCTGGGGTCGGGTGGAGCGGTCAGTGCTGACCACCACCCATCGCCCGGTGAGGGGATCGAGTCGAAGCTGGTTCATCAGGTGTGTGCGGTACCCCTGTGTGAGTGCCGGTCTACTGTGCGCACCGCGGTGGCCACCTCAATTCCATGCTGGCCCGATCCTGGTGGGGACCGGAGTTCGCTGGCCCGTCGACACCACTGGGGCCCGGGGCAATCCGGGGCTCGGCACGTGGCGATAGCCGTGACACTAACGTAGCAACAGCGGGCGGTGGACACGTGGCACGGGCCGATGGGGAGGGCGGGGCGACGGATGACAGAATCGCCGCCATGACATCCGCCGGCCCCCAGGTGGTCGTGGCCTCCCTGGCCCGGAGCCCGGCCTACGACATCGTTCTTCTGGCCCACGTGCTGTCCGCCCTGATCGGATTCGGAGCTGTGGTGGTGGCCGGGGGCTACGCCCTGGCCCTCCGACGGTCGGGGCCCGACAACGGGGCCGTCCGTCGCTACTACCGACCCGGTGTGAACTGGGCCGGCCGCATCCTGTTCCTGGTGCCCGTGTTGGGAGTGGCGCTGATCGCCATGAGCCACGGCCGCTTCACCTACTCGGACGGCTGGATCGGACTCGGTCTGGTTCTGTGGGTCTTCGCCGCCCTGGTGGCCGAGATGGCCCTGTGGCCGACCGAGCGTCAGCTGCAGACGGTGGTGGCCGACCCGACGCCCACCACCGCTGCCCTGACCGACAACGAGCTGGGGCGGCTCTGTCTGCGGGTGGCGCTGTGGGCCGCTCTCTTGTTGGTGGTGGCGGTGGTCGCGGTCGTGGTCATGGTGGCCAAGCCCTGAACAACGGTCCGGCCCCCGGCGCGGGAGCGGTCAGGACGGCTGGAAGCGGCAGGGCAGGTGCTTGATGCCGTTGATGAAGTTGGAGCGAAGCCGATCCGGTTCGCCGTCGGCCTCGATGTCGGGCAGGCGGGCCAGCAGCTGGCGCATCATCACGTCGATCTCGCGACGAGCCAGATGCGCACCGAGGCAGAAGTGGGGCCCGGCCGCTCCGAAGCCCAGATGGGGATTGGGGCTGCGCCGAACATCAAACCGGTAGGGGTCGGCGAACACGGCATCGTCGCGGTTGGCCGAGTTGTAGAAGAGCAGCGCCTTGTCGCCCTCGTGCAGGGTCTGGCCCGACAGCACGGTGTCCTCGGTGACGGTACGGCGCATCCAGATGACCGGGGAGGCCCAGCGCACGATCTCGTCGACCCCGGTGGTACCGATGACGGCCGGATCGGCCTGCCACAGCCGGCGTTGCTCCGGATACTCGGTGAGGGCGAGCAGCCCGTGGGAGATGGCGTTCCGCGTGGTCTCGTTGCCCGCCGTCAACAGCAGGACGAAGAAGGAGGCCAACTCGCCGGAGGTCAGCGCCTCCCCGTCGATGTTGGTGGTGATGAGGGCGGTGGTGAGGTCGTCGGCCGGATGGTCGATGCGATGGGAACTGAGATCGTTCATCAGGTCGGTGAGCTCCTGGCCGGCCTGGATGAAGGCGAGCACGGGATCGGTCCCCTCCGGTACGTACTCGGGGTCCCCGTTGCTGAGGATGACGTTGGAGCAGCGGAGGACGGTGGCGTACTGGGACGACGGGACGCCCATCATGTCGCAGATGATCTCGAGGGGAAGAGGAGAGGCGAACTCGGTCACGAAGTCGCATGAGCCCAGGGGAGCGGCCCGGCCGATGATCCGGTCGGCCACCTCCTCGATGGTGTCCTCGATGCTGGCGATGCGGCGGGGGTTGAAGGCGGCCGACACGATGCGGCGGAGACGGGCGTGGCGGGGGTTGTCGGTGGAGATCATGCCGGCGAAGTACTCGACCATCTCGGGGGGAAGGTCGAGGATGCTGACCGCCCCCTGACCGGAGCAGTAGATCTCGGGGTGCCGGCTGATCTCGACCACGTCGGCGTAACGGGTGACGGCCCGGTAGCCCGGTCCGGGGGGCGGGGCCAGGGCCGACATCTCGGTGCCGTCCGGTTCTTCGAAGAAGGCCAGGGGCCGCTGGCGCCGGAGAAGGGCGAAAGCCCCTTCGCGCTCGGACCACGGTCGGTCCCAGAAGTCGAGGTCGGAGAGATCGATGTCGTCGATGCCCAGCACGCTGTCGGGGATCACCGTCCCACCCTACCGAGCCGCGCCCATCGGAGCCCGGTCCGGGGAAGGCGGCGTTGGGCGGTGGCCGTCAGGATGGCGGCCGGAAGGGTCCGCCCGGTCCCGACAGCCGGGCCCGGGCCTCATCGATGCGTCCGGCCGTCACCAGAGGCAGCAACTGGTCCTCGATGAGCGCGGCCCAGTCCACCGGCTGGGTGGGTGACCCGGCGGGGTGCCGGTCCCGGGCCTCGGCCACGATCTGGGCCACCGTGGCCAGTTCGGGGGGAAGGCCGCCGGCGATCCGGTCGCGCAGCCATCGGGCCACAGCCGGGCTGCCCCCCCCGGTCGACACACCGATGGTGACCACCCCCCGGCGGTGCACGGCGGGCAGGGTGACCGTGCCCGGGGTGTGGCCGTCGGCACTGTTGACCAGCACCCCGGCGGCGGTGGCATCCGCCACCACCCGGGCGTCGACGGTCGCCACCCCGGTGGCCGTCACCACCAGGGCGTAGTGGGCGGCCTCCCCCGGGCGGTACGGGCGACGGTCGAGCTCGACCGAACCGGCGCCGGCCCCGGCGTCAGGGTGTGCCGCCCCGTCCTCCACCAGCCTCTCCATCTCCTGGCTGCACCGGGGGGCCACCACGGTGACCCGGGCCCCGGCCTTCAACAGGCCCCGGGTCTTGCCTGTGGCCACCGGCCCGGCTCCGACCACCAGGCAGCGTCGTCCGGCCACGGTCAGAACCACCGGGTAGTCGGGAGTGGGGTTCTGCTGCTCATTCGGGGGTATCGCCATGGGCACAGCCATTGTGCTTCCTCGCTGGACCGGTGGTCGGAAAGACGGCTTCGGCCCAGCCCGGAGGGGCGCCGCCCGGGCCTAATTGCCTACCGGATCGACCGGGATTGTTGTAAAACTTGATCTACTTAGTCATGTATAGTCGTGGGTGGAAGCCGAACGGCACGGCTCCACGGACAGGACGATCGAGATGGAGGTGGGCGAGACCCCACCGCCGGCATCGGACCCGGAGAGGATGGCGAAGGTGAGCATCGTGGACAGCAGGCCGGAATTGGGAGAATTGCAGGCTGAGCTCGACCAGTGCAACCGGGCCTTCGAGTCGGCTCCGGCCGGCAAGATCGTGGCCTGGTCGGTCGAGCGTTTCGGGTCGCAACTGGCCATGGCCTCCTCGTTCCAGGACGCCGTCCTCATCGACATCGCCATGCGGGTCGACCCCACCATCGAAGTGGTGTTCCTGGACACCGGCTCCCACTTTCCCGAGACGCTGGCCTACGTGGAGACGGTGCGGTCCCGCTACGACCTCAACCTGCAGGTGACCCACCCGGTGGCCGGAGCCGAGCAGTGGCCGTGCGGGAGCGCCCAGTGCTGTGAGTTCCGCAAGGTACGGCCGCTCAAGCAGGCCCTGGCCGGCAAGGACGCATGGATGACCGGCCTCAAGCGGGTGGATGCCCCCACCCGTCAGGCTGCCCCCATCGTGGCCTTCGACGAGACCTGGGGGATGGTCAAGATCAATCCGTTGGCGGCGTGGACCGACGCCGACGTGGCCGGCTACGCCGCCGACCATGGCCTGCCCGAACATCCCCTGGTGGCCCAGGGCTACCTTTCGATCGGTTGTGCCCCCACCACTCGGCCGGTGGGCGACGGCGAGGATCCCCGGGCCGGTCGGTGGTTCGACTCGGACAAGGTCGAGTGCGGGCTGCATCTCTGACGTGACCATCTCAGGATCCCCATGACCAAGGACCGGGACGAGCTCTACGGACTCCACATCCGTGGCACCGAGCGTCCCATGCCTTTCGTCAACCCCTACCGGACGGCGGGCGAACTCAACCAGATCGAACAGTGGAAGCTCGATCGTCACCCCCTCGAAATCGTCGATGCCATCATTGACACCTACTCGAAGGAGGGCCCGGGCGCCATCGCCGCCGTGCCCGGCGAGGTCGAACGTCTGAAGTGGGCCGGCATCTATCCCCAAAAGCAGGGGGGCGATGCCTTCATGATGCGGGTCAAGATACCGGGAGGGTTCCTCACCGCCCCGCAGATCCGTGAGATCGGTGTGGTGGCCGACGCCTTCGGCGAGGGCCCCGACGGTACGGAGAGCCGGGTGTTCGGCTCCCGCTACGCCGATCTGACCACCCGCCAGACCGTCCAGATCCACTGGTTGCGCATCGAGGACATCCCCCGCATCTGGCGCCGGTTCGCCGCCGTGGGGCTCACCACCGTCCAGGCCTGCGGCGACTCGGCCCGCAACGTCCTCAGCTGTCCGGTGTCCGGCGTCGACGCCCACGAGGCCTTCGATGCCCTGCCGGTGGCCCGGGCCGTATCGGAGTTCTTCACCGGCAACCGCGAGTACGCCAACCTGCCCCGGAAATTCAAGATGTCCATCACCGGGTGCGTCGAGGACTGCGCCCAGGCGGAGATCAACGACATCGGGATGTGGCCGGCCCGCGCCGACGACGAAACCCTGGGCTTCAACCTGCTGGTCGGTGGGGGACTGTCCGACGGCGAGCGGATGGCCTCCGACATCGACGTCTTCGTGCGCCCCGAACAGGCCGTCGAGGTCACCCGGGCCATCGCCCAGCTGTTCGGCGAGCTCGGCAACCGCGAGCACCGGGGCCTGGCCCGCATGCGCTATCTGGTCCAAGAGCTCGGGCCCGAAGGGTTCCGGGCCGAGCTGGCCAAGCGGGCCCGCTTCGATCTGCCCCCGGCGGGCGAAGACCTCACCCGCCGATACCGGGGCGACCACGTCGGTGTGCATGCCCAGAAGGAACCCGGGCTCTCCTACGTGGGGTGTTCGGTGCCGGTGGGCCGGATGAACGGTCTCGAGCTGGTGGAGGCGGGGCGACTGGCGGAAACCTACGGTGACGGGACGGTGCGCATCGGCACCGACCAGAACATCACCCTGACCGGGGTACCCGAGGACCGGGTCGAGGACCTTCTGAGCGAGGACCTCCTCCAGAAATACTCCCCCTATCCCGGCCCCTTCACCCGCGGAGTGGTGGCCTGTACCGGATCGGAGTTCTGCCGCTACGCCATCGTGGAGACCAAAAGAGCGCGCCGTCAAGTGGGCCCGGTTCCTCGACGAGCAGCTGGCCGGCGAGCCGGTGGGGGCGTCACCCCAGCCGGGGCCGAGAGAGGACGCCGGCATCGTGCGGATGCACTTTTCGGGCTGCTCGGCCAGCTGTGCCCAACCCCAGATCGCCGACATCGGATTCCGGGGTGAGGTGGCCCACGTGGGCAACCACCTGGCGGAGGCGGTGGACATCGGCATGGGCGGGTCGCTCGGTTCCGATCCGGGGTTTATCGACTGGATCGAGCACGCCCGACCGGTCAACGACGTGCCCGATGCCCTCTTGCGGGTGCTTCGCCGCTACCAGTCGGAGCGGCGGGAGGGAGAGCCCTTCTACAACTGGGCCCGACGTACGCCGGCCGACGATCTGCGCCAGACGCTGGCTGCCGAGGGCACCGGTGTTCCGGTCAGCCTGGGCACCAAGCCGGGAGGCGAAGGGGCCCGATGAAGGCCTACCGCATCCGCGACGAGATGAACGGGGTAACAGAGCCGCCCGGTAAGACCTGGTTCTGGGAGCTCGAGGCCGGGGTCATCGACGCCGGCCGCTGTATCCAGTGCGGCACCTGTATCGCCGCCTGCCCGTCCAATTCCATCGGTATCGACGAGGACACCGAGCTGCCCGAGCTCATCAAGATGTGCACCGGCTGCTCGTTGTGTTGGGACTTCTGCCCCCGGGGCGGTCTGCGCTACGAAGCCCTGTGGCCCCCCTCCACGGTGGCGGCGGCCTCCCCCGACGGCGAGGACGCGGCTGGCGGGGTGGTGGTCAAGGCCGACGCCGCCGACAACTACTGGAAGATCACCGGGGGTCCACCCGGGGACGGACTGGGAGCGGTGCTGGAGAGCTATGCGGTGCGGGCCGGATCCCGCCCCGACGAGGCCCAGGACGGCGGTGTGGTCACCGCCCTGCTCATTGCCGCCCTGGCGGGAGGGGAGATCGACGGTGCTCTGGTCACCCGCCCGAGCGACGATCCCGACGAACCGTGGAAGGGGGTGGCCCACCTGGCCACCACGGCCAAGGAGATCACCGCCGCCGCCGGTAGCTACTACAACCAGACCATGGCTCTGGCCGAGCTCGATCTGTCCGGCTACGACCTGCCCCCCAAACCCCGCATCGCCGTGGTGGGCACCCCCTGTGAGATACAGGGGATCCGGGCCATGCAGTCGAGACGTTGGCCCACCGGTGCCCACCGCATCGACGCCATCGTCCTCACCATCGCCCTGTTGTGCACGAAGAGCTTCGACTACCAGGGGTTGATGCTCCAGTTGCTCCGGGACGACCGGGGCATCGACCTCGAGCGGGTGAGCAAGGTGGATGTGATCCGAGGGCGGATGATCGTGGAATACCGCGACGGTGAGGTGGCGGTGGACGAGCCCATCAAGAACTTCCATGGTGCCGCCCTCAAAGGTTGTGACGAATGTGCCGACTTCCTGGGCCGCAGCGCCGATCTCTCGGTGGGCAGCGTCGGCGCCATGGACGGGTGGAGCAGCGTCCTGGTCCGGTCGGAACGGGGCCGTCGGGCCCTCGACAATGCCCGGGGCCGTCTCGATTTCCGCGAACTCGACAATCCCGAGGCCCTGGTCCGACTGGACGGGTTCGACAAGCGGATCGCCTTCGACAGTCTGCGCCGCACGTTCGACCCCGACGCCCCCTTGTTCATCGACTACGCCGACCACGTGGCGGCCTACGAGGACTCGGACCGGGCGCCGGCGGTGATCGACCGCTGAGGGTGACCGGCCGACCGGAGCCGGTCCCGTACGGGGGAGGGCTACCTCCCCTGACCTGGGCCCCTGTCCGACCTTCGGCCACATCGGCATGACCGGTGGCGAGCTGGGTAGGGTGGTCTCCATGACGTTGTTCGAGATGGAGGGGGGACCCCGTCTCGAGGTTCCCGAAGAACCCATCGACATCAGGGACGCCCTGCGGGAGGCACTCCTCAACGGGCAGAACTGGCGGGACGGGTTCAGCGACGACATCTGCTTCGGGCTGTGGCTGTGGGGACACTGGTGTTCTTCCCTCGAGCCCGACGGTCTCTCCCGCGAGGAGTTCGTCGACGTCGTCATCGCCTACCGGCGGGAGATGTGGCTGTGGCTCATCGGCGACCGGCAGTGGCTTCCATTCATCACCGGCCTGGCCGGCCGGATCAGCCGTCGCCGGCCGGCAGTCCATACGTGATCGGCACCCGAACGCCGCCGCTCCGGTCCACCGCTCCTTACCGGGAGGGAGACCCGTGCCCCGGGTGACCGTGCCCGACGGCCAGGACCCGTTGGTCTACGTGTGGACCGAGTTGGCCACCCCCTTGACGGCGGCGGCCGGGGCCTACAGCAACGCCGTCTACCAGAAGTCGTCGCTGTCGCTGCGAGAGTTCGAAGCGGCCCGGGTCACCATGGCCCGTATCAACCAGTGCGCCATCTGTATGGAATGGCGTACGGCCCGGGACGTGCCCGGTCGGTCCGATGATCCCGACGAGATCCCCGAGTCCTTCTACCAGCGGTTGGGGGTGGAGAAGATCCGCGAAGGTCTCAGCCGGCGGGAGCAGCTGTGCGCCGAGTTCGCCGAGCGGTACGCCACTGATCACCTGTCGATGGACGCTGCCTTCTGGGACCGTTTGCACGCCCACTTCAGTGATGACGAGTTGGTCGACCTGGCCTTGTGCGTGGGTTCGTGGTTGGCGCTCGGCCGTTTCAACCAGGTATTCGATATCGACGGCGCCTGTCGGGTGCCGGCGCCGAGCTCGCACTAGCCGGCCGCTCTCCGATGGAGAAGGTGATCTATCTCGGCTGGGGAGACCCCAGCCCGGCGGCGGGCGATACGCGGCGGGAGGAACTCCTCGGTCCGGTGGCAACCCGGCTAGTGGCGTCGGGGGTGCGCGGACTGTCCGTCAATGTGCACGACGGCGAAGCCGATAAGGCGCCGTCACCCGCCCCGTCGCCGGTCGGTGAAGCCCCCCACGTGGCCCAGGTTTCGGTATGGCTGGACTCCTACGAGAAGAGGTCGGCGGTGGAGGAGGCGCTGGCCCCTTCCGATCTGGACTGGGCTGCCTACCTGGTTGTCGAATCCCTCTACGACGACTACGGGACCACCCGGCATGCGCCGATCCGCCACTGGGCCGACGGTCAGCGATCTCCGGGTGTGCTGACCGTGGCCCTCATCCACCGTCCCGAGGGACTCGACTACCGGGAGTGGATCACTCGCTGGCACGGTACCCAGTCGCCGGTGTCGGCCGAGTTGCAGCCCCGAACCCGCTACGTGCGCAACGAGGTGGTGCGCTCGCTGTCCGAAGGGTCGCCCGCCATAGACGGCATCGTCGAGGAGGGCTGGCCGTCCACCGCTCATGTGGTCGACCCCCTCCTGTTTTTCAACGCCACCACGCCGGCAGAGCTGGACGCCAATGTGACCCGCATGATGGAGAGCGTCGGCTCGTGCCTCGATCTGGCCCGTCTGCGCAGCACGACCATGAGCGAATACCTGATCCAGAGCGTGGGCTGACTCCCTCGGCACAGCCGCCGGCGGCTCGGACGCCGGACTGGGTGCCCGAAACCCGGCGGTGATCACCTACGCTCTGCCGTTGGTCCACCGGGTGGGCCGTACTGTCATCGGAGGAAGCACGCGTGGGACTGTCCATCGGCATCGTCGGCCTCCCCAACGTGGGGAAGTCCACCCTGTTCAACGCCTTGACCCGCAATGAGGTTCTGGCGGCCAACTACCCCTTTGCCACCATCGACCCCAATGTGGGGGTGGTGGCTGTACCCGACGCGCGCCTTCATCGCCTGGCTGAGTTGTTCCAGAGTGCGGAGATCGTGCCGGCCACCGTCACCTTCGTGGATATCGCCGGCATCGTGAAGGGGGCGTCGGAGGGGGAGGGGCTCGGTAACAAGTTCCTGGCCGCCATTCGGGAGAGCGATGCCATCTGCCAGGTCGTCCGGGTGTTCACCGACCCCGATGTGATCCATGTGGACGGGCGCATCTCACCGGCCGAGGACATAGAGACCATCAACACCGAGCTGATCCTGGCCGACCTGCAGACCGTCGAGAACCGGCTGGTCACCCTGGCCAAGGAAGCACGTAAGCGACCCGACCTGATGCCGGCGGTGCGTGCGGCCGAACAAGCCCGCGACATCCTCGACCGAGGCGACACCATCGCCTCGGCCATTGCTTCTGGAGCGGTGGATGCCACCTTGTTGGCCGACCTCCATCTGCTCAGCGCCAAACCCTTCATCTACGTGTTCAACGTGGATGAAGGGGCTTTGGGCGACGATGCTCTGCGGGCGGAGCTGGGCGGGCTGGTGGCTCCGGCCGAGTCGGTGGTGGTGTGTGCCCAGATCGAAGCCGAAGTGGCCGCCCTGGACCCGGCCGATGCCGCCGAGCTGCTGGCCGGATACGGACAGGAAGAATCAGGACTGGCCCAGCTGGTGCACGTGGGATTCCGGACCCTGGGCTTGCAGACCTTTCTGACAGCCGGTCCCAAAGAAGCCCGGGCCTGGACCATCCACATCGGCGACACCGCCCCCAGGGCGGCCGGCACCATTCACACCGATTTCGAGCGGGGCTTCATAAAGGCTGAAATCGTGCGTTACGAGGACCTGGTGGAGGCCGGGTCGTTGGCGGCCGTACGGTCGGCCGGTAAGGCCCGGGTGGAGGGCAAGGACTATGTGATGCGGGATGGGGACGTGGTCGAGTTCCGCTTCAACGTGTCCTGAGGGGCGAATGACCTGTTCACATCCTTGTTGCCGCGATCCAGTGTGCGAGATTCTTAGTCGTGCCGCCCGTGACTCGGTCATCATCGCCCCGGTGGCCTTCCGAGTCCGGTCCTCTGCGGTCGGCCACCCCGCCGGCCGACTCATCCGACGCCTTGGGACCGACGACGGCCACAGCGACATCGGGGAGCCTGCCCTGGACCGGCGCCGGCGGAGGGTGGTAGTCAGTGGCGCCTGCCGCCATCCCGACCAAAGCCAAAGACGTGGCCAAACCGGACACGCCACGCGGAATGGTTGCGAAGGCACTCATCGGTGAATGAGGCTTGAGCGCTTTGCCGAGCACATGACTCAGCAGGACGTCCCCGGGGAGATTTTCTTCCAAACCAAGTTGCCACAATCCTGATGGCAATTTCCTCCTCGGACAAGGAGCTGAAGATGATTTTAGTATGGCGCCCTGCAGTCCAGTGGGAGTTGCCGAGGGCTCGCTTGACAGCCACTCGATCGCGTTGAGAAGCTCTGACCTCAGCTTGGTGCTCAGTACCTGAGCGAAGTAGGGCGACGGCGGGCGGTCCGGCGTTTCTGTGCCTCAAAGGGCCAGGCGGAGGAGAGCGGCGTGCGGAAGCTTCGATTTGCCAACGCTTTAGCGTTCCTGGGGTTGTTTACGCTATTGGTGGGAACTCTCAGTGTGTCGTTGGATGTACCGCCGGCGGTTGCCGGGCCTACCACCCTCTATGTGGTCGAGGGGGCCACGGGTTCGATGTGCATCGATCCTTCGCCGTCCGACGCCTGCCCGACGATCAGCGATGCCGTGGCGGTCGCTTCCTCCGGTGACACCATCGACGTTGGATCGGGCAACTTCACCGACAACGTGTTGATCCCGAATTCGATCACGGATATCGATATCGACGGATCTACATCGGGCACAACCACAGTCAACGGCGACGACAACGGGAGTGTCTTTGAGATCGACGCGAACAATGTCGCCCTCGACGACCTCGTAATCACTGGTGGCTCAGGCAATCCTGTGGGAAGCGATGAGACTTTCGGCGGCGGCGTCCTGGTGTACGGCGAGAACGACATCCTTACCGATGACACCGTCACTGCCAATAACAGCAGCTATTACGGCGGAGGTGTGGACGTGCGCAGCGCCGGTGTCACGCTCGATGACGACACCATTAGCGACAACACCTCCGAGTACGGCGGCGGCATCTCTGGGGGCGTCACTCTCCATGACGACACCGTGAGCGGCAATAGCGCAAACCAAGGCGGCGGGTTGAATAGCAATGCGACGATCGTGGATTCCACTATCGCCGGCAACGGAGCTGATGGCGGCCAAATCTATAGCGCAGATTTGGTCATGGCCGGCTCCATCGTCGGAGTGAGCAACCCTGTATCGACCCCGGACTGTGTGTTCGCCTCGGGCGGCACGACCACTGACGATGGCTACAACGTCGATATCGACGACAGCTGTGGCTTCTCGACCGCCGATGGCAGCCTCATCAACACCGATCCTGACCTCGGACCCCTCCAGAACAACGGGGGGCCGACGGAGACAATGGCACCTGCAGCCGACAGCCCGGCGTTGAATCAGATCCCCGATCCGACCACGGCCGACGGCTTCGCCCTCTGCCCCGGCCCCGACCAGCGGGGTGTAACCCGGCCGCAGCTGGCAGACTGTGACATCGGAGCGGTCGAGAACGCGGCCGTGCCCGTGGCCGGCACAACCAGTCAATCCTGTGCGCTCAGTTCTACGTGTGCCGATGAGTTGACTTCGCCATCTACGGACACGTCTCCCGCCGAGAGCGTCAGCGTGACCACGCAGACGCCATCCGCTAACGATGGCAACCCGTTGACGCTTTCGGTCAACTCGGAGCCCGGGGTCCTTCAATGTTCCAACACGCACTTCCAGGTTGAAGCAAACCTAATCTCTTACACTGCCAGTTACCTGCCGACATCGAATGTTGATACGACGGTTTTGTTCCCAGGAGCCACGTCGACCAGAGGTGTGAAAGTCTGTTTCGAGAGCACGGCTCCTCCCATCGCCTACCTCAAGAAATGCTCTGCCCATCGCCCCGCCCCGTGCATCTCCCAGCTGGCGGTCGTCCCGGGCGGAGTACAGGTGGCACTCGAAGTGCCGGCCGGGGATCCGAGATTCCGGATCGAGGGTGTCGAGGTGCCAATCGAGCTTCCCTCCATGGTGGCATCTCACGCAGTGGTGGGTCGAAATCTCGCCATCACCGGATCGAACTTGACCTGCACTGTCAATGAGGGCGAGCTCACATGGCCTACCGTCAGTTTTACCGTTCCGGGCTCGACTGTCCTCGCAAAAACTGTCTCGTGCACTCAGACCAAGATCGTCGTGACGGTGCCCAACGGAGCCATTACCGGCCCAATCTCGATCGAGTGGGCGAACGAGACCATGGTGACTTCCTCCTCCGTGACCATCACGTAGGGCGCCGTCACCGACCCCAGCAGTCGTGGTCCGGTCACATCTAGCCTGACAGCCCGATGCGACTATGGTCGTGACCTTGGCTGCCGTGGCATCTGCCTCCAGTGCCAGCGCCGCCGACGGCGGCGTCTTCCGTTCCAGAGATTCGGGTCGGGTGACCACAAATGTCGTGATCAGCGATTGCACTCCGTCAGGAGGTACGGAGTACAAGAGCTTGAGAGCCCCTGCAGTCGACTTGTCTGACGGTGGCATATTCACGCGGAATGCGGGGCCATCAACACGATCAGCCTTACCCAGAAAACCGGCGGTACCCAGTGCGCAGGGCATGACACTCAGTGCTCAGTCGACGGCACTGTCACTGGCGGCGATTATGACTACTTTCAGGACGGTCAAGTGGTGAGCGCCTCCTACTTCGTTACCCCAAAGGGCAAGATCTCGCTGGCGAAGGGCTTGAGGTCCAGCTTGTAAGGCCCTGCCTCGCGGATTCGCACCGAGTTGTGCACAAGCCGACGAGGCACGCGCTTCGACCCCGCTGCTGCGCCTGGGCTTCACGCCGTTCGGTGCCCGCTATCGTGTCTCAGCTCATTGGTGGCGGGAGGTATCGGACGGTAACGACAGCCTCTAGTCGAGGGTGACGGCCGTCACCATCGACGAATAGGAATCGGGCGAACACCGGTCTCGCGTGACCGATACTTCGGATTACCGGTTGGCGAAGGCGGTGGAGGGGTCGACTCCGACTGCTCTGCGGAGAGCGGCCAGAGAGGCTACTAGGCCGACAACGATGGCGGTGAGGGGCAGGGTGGCGTAGGAAGTGGGCGGGATATCCACCCGCAGGGCGAAGATGCCGAGCATGAAATGGGAAAGCACGATGGCCAGCAGCGCGGCCACAAATGAAACCGCTACGGCCTGGCCGGCCAGGCCGTAGAAGAGAGATGGTGCCGAAGCCCCCAGGGCCCGTAGGACGGCGAAGTCCCTTGTCCGCTGGAGGGCACTGACGTATACCATCGCCGCCAGGATGATGGCGGCAATGATCCACATGAACGATCGTGCACTGTCAACCGACGACACCGCGCCACTCATCTGATCAAGACTCGAGAGCTCCACACGGGTGTTCGAGTAGGCTGACAGCCCCGCCGGCAGGTGGGTTGGATTTCCGGTAACCACTACGGCATTGATGAGAGGTCTTCCGCCGAAGGCCACCCTCTGCGCGTCGGACAGAGGCACGTAAACCACGGGTGATCCACCGAGCAGCGTTCGGTTGGCGATCCGGCCTACGACCTCGAAGACGTGGTCCGACACGGTGAAGTAGTGACCCGTTGCCACACCGAAACCCGTGTCGACCACCGCTTGCCCAGATTGCCGCGGCCAACGGCCGGAGGCGAGCTGGGCTCCACCCAGTCCTGCCCCCATCTGACCCACCATTATGACGTCCGAGCTGTGGATGGAGTCGCTGTCATGGAGACCCCTTTCGGCTGGCAAGGGGATGATGGCAACGGCGCTCGCCCGCAACACACCCGGTGACCGCTTGACCGCCGCAAGCGAATCGCCGGGGATGGGTGCGAAGGCGTCCACCCGCCCCGCCGAACCTGTCTGGACAACCCAACTGTTGGCATTGAAACCCTGAACGGTTTGGTTGATCTCGTCACGAAATCCGGCCGACAGACCGGCCAGCAGCAGCGTCATGGCGAACACCAGTGCGGCGCCCAGGATGGCAATTCGGAATTGCCGGATCCTGAAGCGGAGATCAGCCAGGGTTATGACGATCACCAGGTGACCTGCGAGATAGCCGTCAGCTCAGCGAAACGAACTTCGAGTGTCATCGAATCGGAATCTCCAAAGGGCAAAAATGCCAAAGGCAAGGGAAAAGCTGATCAGCACCACTGTGGGGAGAACGACGGCGCCGAAGCCGGCGTGTTCGAGGAAGAGCGCACGGAATCCACGCATGGCCCAGTAGGGGGGCGTGATGACGGCGATGTGCTGCATCCATGAAGGAAGCGTCTCGATGGGCACGAGAGCACCGCCCAGTCCGGCAAGACAGAGACCGGCAATGTCGGCCATGGCATTGAGCTGCATGTTGGAGCGGCTGAAGGAGATGAGGGCCACACCCAGTGTGACCAGGCAGATCGGCATGGTCACCATGATTGGGAGCAGAGCCAGAGGTTGCTTCGGCCACGGAAGGCCCAAGAAGATGAAACCGATGGCGAAGAGGACCAACAGCGCCATCACAAAGTAGAGGTAGACGGGCAGCATTTTGGCGAGCACGATCTCCCACGGTCGAAGCGAGCTGGCCCGCAGGCGCTCCCACGTACCCCACCGATGTTCCCGGAAAAATGACTCACCCACGAAAGTGATCATCATGAAGCACAACAGGATGCTGAGGCCCGGGACTGCCTGTTCGGAACCGTTGGCATGGGGAAAGCCGGCCTCCCGAAGCGCGCTGCCCAACGTGGTTCGGGCGAAGGCCATCGCCACCGGAATCATGATGACCACGGCGAACGGGGCGGCGTCGCGAAGCGTCACCCGTACCTCGTGGCGCATCAGGACGAGGCTAGGCCGATACCACATCGGCTTCGCTCTTCAGCTGCTCCAGCTCAGGGCCTTCGACGTCCGCGGTGGCTTCCCAGTGCCGGCCCGTCAACTCAGCAAACACGCCATCGAGGCTGGGTCGGAGTATCTCAACGCCGACCAGTCTGCTGGCTTCCGTACCCAGCGCCTGAAGGGTGTAGGCCAGGGCGGTGGGAGGATCGTCCGATTTGATTCGCACGATGTTGTCGTGATTTTCGGTGGCGAAAGGCAACGACAGCAGCGGTGCTGCACCATCGAATGCGAGCTCCACCGAGGAGTGACCGTGTTGGCGCAGCAGGTCGGAAAATCGACCGCCGGCGATGACTCGGCCGTGGTCGAGGATAACGAGACGAACGGCGTCGTCCTCCACCTCGTGCAGATAGTGGGTCGAATACAGCACGGCGGTGCCGTCGTCGGCCAGCGAATGGACGAATGCGATGAGTGACCGACGAGCATCGACGTCCATCCCTGCTGTCGCCTCATCGAGTATAACCAGGGGTGGATGGGAAACCACGGCTCCGGCCACGTGGACCCGACGGCGCTCTCCGCCCGAAAGAGCCTCTGCTTTGCGACCGAGCAGTTCTGCCAGATCGAGGGCTGCCCCGGTCTCGTCGACCCGGGCATCGAGTCGCCGACCTCGGAGACCCGACAAACGTCCGTACAGTCGCAAGTTGTCGGCGACGCTCAGACTGGGGTACACCCCGGTGGCTTGCGGGGCGTAGCCGATGTGAGATCGAGCCCGGTGGCTGCGGACGGGATCGAGCCCGCCCACTCTGACGGTGCCTGCGTCGGCCCGACGTAAACCGACCGCGATCGAAAGCAGGCTGGTCTTGCCGGCTCCGTTGGGACCCAGGAGCCCGACTATCTCGCCCGCGGCGACCTGGAGGCCGACACCCTCCAAGGCGGGGACCGCTCCGTAGCGCTTCCTCACATCAGACATCTCGAGCACGGCGTTGATTCCGGTTCCGCTCAACGAAGCGACGGCTTCTGCGCCTGAACGAACGATCGAATGGCCAACGGGTCAACCCGTCGGAGGCTGCGATCCCCAGCAACGCGTAGCGGGGCAATCCTCGGGTACACCGACCCGGCGGAGTGTGACACCATCGCCGTTGCCCACGGGGTCGAGGCTCCGTACAAGGGACCCTGCTTCAAAGCACGTTCCGCCATTCTCGTCTCCCGCCAGGAGTTCTACGAGGTACCGAAGCGCCAGAACGCCTGCCGCCGCCCCGTGCCCCACCCAAATATTCCCTAGAGCACATCTACCCGCAGGCAGAGTATTCTTGCTGCGCGTGTGGATGTCAAGCAGAAACGGGTGCATCGGTCTGGCCTTCGGCCCGGACGGTGCCACGCTGCAAACGTCACCCACGTAGACGACATCAGGGTCACGGCCGCCGTACCGTGATGGCTGAGCGATCCACATCTCAGGGAATATGCGTGGTGTCGTATTTTTTCGGCAGACATCCATCGTCCCCGCTCACTGTCACCGCGATCCAGCGATGCTCGGGAGCAACTTTTCATGGAGACCGGCGAACTCCGAGACCTCATGGCATGCGGGAAAACGGTACGGTGCGCTCGCACCTCTGTACTTCTCGACACCAAGCGGGGCCTGTGGTCGAATTCGACCCATGCGCCAGAGGTTAGAGATCGCCCGCGACATGGCCGCTCCTCCCGCGCGGATACGCCGCCATGTCTGATGTGACACGCATGGGCGAGTCGTCCGAGGAATGCCGTGCCTGCGCGTGGCACGAGGGATACGACGGTCCCGTTGTCGGCGCTACCTTCGATGGGCCACAACCGGAACGGCGAGCACACGTGGACCACCCAAGGCAAGGTCATCGAAGCCGACCCCGGCCGAGCATACGCCTTTGAATGCTCGATGATGGATTTCCACTACTCGACCTGGGGATACCGCATCGAGCCGACAGAATCGGGGTGCCGGGTAACCGAGTGGAATGAAGACCTGCGGCCGGAGTCGGTCATGGAGTTCAGCCAACAGACCTCTGGTGTGGATGACCGAGCGGAGCGAAACCGCCAAACCATGGGCGGAACCCTTGCGCGCCTAGCCGACGCGGTCTCGAGTTGACCATCCGCTCGGTGAGCGTGATGCCATGTCGGGTTCGGTACGAGGGCCTTGATGCCGACCCTGTCGGTGTGACCCGGGGTATCCTCGACGCTCTCGGGCTCGCCCTGTCGCGGGGGCACCAGATCTGTGCCCGATACAGGTGCCCAGGCGACGAAGCCACCCCATTTTGGATCGAGCTATCGAGGGCAGCTATCCGCCAATCCTTTCGTCGATGACCATGCCATCAGTGCCGCCCTTGACGCGTA
Organism: uncultured Acidimicrobiales bacterium; assembly: GCA_963824645.1. Lineage (GTDB taxonomy): Bacteria > Actinomycetota > Acidimicrobiia > Acidimicrobiales > RAAP-2 > Bog-756. The sequence continues at coordinate 49,749 of CAWGQC010000014.1, read as the reverse complement.
GTAGCCCGACTGTTCTGCTTTCGGCTGGACGCCGCCAGTGGCAGGGGCACCGGGGTACCCCCAATTTGAGAATTCCCAACTAGGTAGCATCCAGCTTGACCCGTCGAAGTAGGCAAGGCCAAATGAAAATGAAAGAAGAAAGGCAGACACCGGCGAAGTCTGAGATGAAGGCTCCCGCTCATGACCTGAAACTAGGCTGGCAGCTGACACATCCAGAGGAGTCGAGCGACCTGGCCCTATGACGCTCCGCCAACCGACCGCAGGGCACGGTAGCAATGCCGGGATCGGTGAGGAGGTCACCGTGACCGCAGAGAGCGAAACCGATCATCCTGTCGTGTTCGGCATTCCTGCTGATGTTACGGACGAGGAGCTGCGTGAGTTGGCGAAGGTCATAGTGGCCGCTCCTGACCAGCAGGCTGCTGATCACCGGGAGACAGAAACGGGCAGGTGACAGCTACGACCCCCCCAGGATCGTCGTAGCCGGGTAGTCCGCGAAAAGTCCGCGGGACGATCACGAACGCTCCATTCCCGCCTGAAGGGCTTGTCGGTCACGGCTCTGGTGGCTGAGGCAGCCAAGCTGCGATCGACCAGGTCGTCTGATCCAGTGACTGCGGCCACCAAGGCGTCTCTTTCCTCGTTGGCCCACCGCATCCAGAGTCTCGAGCAGGAGCTCGCCGACTTGGACGAGAAGATCGAGTCGCTGCTGCTCGCCACTGCTCCCGAACTGATGAGTCTGTTCGGCGTCGGACCCGAGACCGCCGCATCGCTATTGGTGGCGGCCGGCGACAACCCTGAACGGCTCCACTCGGAGGCAGCCTGGGCCCACCTGTGCGGGGCGTCACCCGTGCCAGCCGACTCGGGGAAGAACTCTGGACACCTGCGGCGGCACGACGGTGGCGACCGTCAGGCCAACGCAGCGCTGTGGCGCATCGCCACGGTCCGCATTGCCCATGACCCCGACACACGGGCGTACTTCGATCGTCGCGTGAAGGAAGGCCGGACCAACGGGACATCATCCGCATCCTTCAGCACTACATCGCTCGCGAGGTCTATCGCTACCTCCCTCGCGGCTGATTCCCCGGGCCGTGGGTCTGGCTCACCCCCTAACTGTCGCCCCTCGGGGTTGACTTACCGGCGACCCGCCGACCCACGACTCGGGCCTGTTCTCACAAGACGCGTGACTTCATAAGAGCATGCCCTCGTCCCTCGAGTGGCTCATCATTGTTCTGTCCGCTGTCTTCACCCCGGAGCCCCAAAGAAGGGCTTGACATTGATAGGAGCGTCGCCGGCTCCGGATCGCGTTATCCGCGTGGGAAGCAGAACCTGATCGCGGTTAGCTAACTGCCGTCGTAGCCTACGTTTGTGGATGGCACCGCACCGAGCAGCGCGTTCACCGGGCCGGAGAGGGTGACAGTCATTGAGGGGAAGCAATTGCTCGCGGGTATACCAATCGGACAGCCACCGGGATTGGGGGTGTTGACGCCGAACGAGATCGTCGCGGTGATCTGACCGGGAGCGAACGTGACCGTGCCCGAGCTCGGGCTGAATGCGGCGGCGTCGCCGATGAAATACGTGTCATAGGTCCCGCCACTCGGGCCGTTGGAAGTAGCAAAGCTAACCCGCACTGTCTTCGGTGAGGATTGACTCAACGTAACGGGCACGTCAGGAAACACAGAAAAGAGCTCAGCTCCGGAAAGAAAAGACACGGTCGGAAGTGGCGTCACGTAGACCCTTTTCGAGACGCGGCCCTCCCCTTCGGTGTTTGATGCTCGGATTTTGATCTCGTAACGACGTCCATTGGTGAGTCCGGAGACCGTGCACATGGTGGCCCCGGTGGTCGTGCAGGTCTGCCCACCGTGCGAGGTGGTCACCGTGTAGCCAGTGATGGGGGAACCGCCATCAGAAACCGGTGCCGTCCACGACACTGCTGCACTCCCACTGAGGGCGGTTGCAGTAACCGCGGTAGGAGCTCCGGGTTTCTTGATCCTTGGCGCATTGGCGCCCGCAGGCACGCTAGCCACAGCCGTCAGGACGGTTACCACAAGCAACGCCGGTGCGAACAGCCTAAGAACGTTGCGCCCAACTGGCATGAAACGACCATTTGTCTGATCCAGAATTGAGCTCACGTACCCCCTCCTTCACTTGGCTGGGGCTTGGAACCGCGATGGGCGGCCCATGGCAGCCTAGCTAGGATCCGCAACCACTTCCTCGGGGGGTCTCCACCCGCCCCTGAACGCCGGTTATGCGCCTTAGCCCGATGGTCAAGATTGAATGAGAAAATCTGCGGCGGTGGTGGCCCATCCCCTCTGGCGTTGACCTAGGCGCTCCCGTCGAGCGACCAGCTCATCCACGGCGCACCCAGCCCGAACACCCAACGTCGACGACCAGATCAGATCAAGGTGATGGCGAGCGTTGCCTGCTCCCGGAACGCCACCAGTGGGGCACGGCCCGGCCCGGAGCGGCACCGGGTCCGGGTCCGGGTCCGGGCGAACCGATCACCAACCGTCGAGGAAGCGTAGGGTTGAGCTCGATCCAAGGCGACGAGGGTGATCACCACCAACCCAGCGAACAATGCCAGCGTGGACGAGCAAGGGAGCACGGGTCTATGGGTAGGAGAGTTCAGATAGGGGTGAGCGTCGCGCTAGCGATAGCCGCTCTCGCCTTCCCGGCCACCGCTGGAGCAGCCTCGAGCACGGTCGACGGGTTCGGCCAGTTCACCAGCGGCGTACCTTCGTCGCTGGTCGCCTCGCCGCCAGAGGTTACGTTGCCCGGAGCACCGACCGAGATCCAGGCCTCGAACTCGGGGGACTACGCCCTGGTCGATGGTTCGGTCTACGCCTGGGGCTACGGGTCGGCGGGCGAACTCGGCAACGACTCGACGGCCAACTCGATCGACACCCCGGTCGAGGTCGCCTTTCAACCGGGTGTGACGGTCACCGACGTCGGCGACTCCTTCAACTCCGGGTATGCCGTCGACTCGAACGGGAACGCCTACGCCTGGGGCTACGTCAAGGACGACGACCATTGTCTGACCCCGCACTACCTCCCGGTCCATGCCAAGAAGCAGACCGTCCCGACCGAGATCGACGGCCTCCCACCGGTGAGCGCCACCGCCGGCGGTGGGGATCACTCGCTGTGGCTGGCCGACAACGGGACGGTCTGGGCCTGCGGTCTCAACAAGTACGGCGAACTCGGCGACGGGACCTTCACCAACTCGGCCACGCCCGTCGAGGTCACCGGGCTCTCCGGTGTGGTGGCCATCTCCGCTGGGTACTCGCTTTCGGCCGCTCTCACCGCCACCGGTCAGCTCTATACGTGGGGGCAGGGCCGTGACGACGGGGTGGCAGGCAAGGCCGACCAGGATACGCCCCAACTCATTCCCGGAACCTTCTCTTCGGTCTACGTCGGCGGCTCCGATCCAGCCAACGGCCACACCTTGGCGCTGACGACGGGTGGCCAGGTTGAGGCGTGGGGCGCCGGATACGCGGCCACGCCGACCACGCTTTCTCTGCCCTTTACTGCGACGAGCGTGATGGCCGCTGGTGGTGCGTCTGGGGCCATCGACTCGGACGGGAACGTCTGGAGGTGGAGTGATGGGAAGGTCTCGCAGGCCGCCATCATCGACAACGGCAAGACGTTGCTGTCCGGCACCGCTGACGCCATCACGGCCTCATAATCGTTCCATCGGACAAATCCCCACACGGATATCACCGTCCCACTGCCAAGTCACCAGTCGGACTCCAGCCCGTCATCACTCGATTCCCCCATCTGTGAGGATCCTCGATAAAGTGCCCCTCATCGCCGGAGCGCGGGCGCTTATCGACCGTGATCCACCTGCACCAGTGGGCACCTCAACCTACAGAAGCGATTGGCTGTGAGTTAGCTCTGCTCTCTGGTCGGTCCGCTCAGTCCTATCCGCCGATCACGCCTTTCCATCCGGCCTTCTTACGGACATCCCACAGCCCATAGGCAACGTCGCTCATTGACCGAGGCTGACCGGCACGTCATGCTCGCAGCAGATCCGGATGCGCACCGAAGGGGATCGGGTACCGTTTGCCTACATGGCAACCGCAAAGCGACCGGCCCCGATCCTTCCCGTCCGCGACCTCAATGCATCGCTTGATCACTACGAGAAACTTGGATTTGCGACTCGGAAGTATCTGGATGTGGGCTACGGATTCGCGGAACGTGACGGCGTTGAGATCCATCTCGGAGTTTCCCAAGACTTCCTCCCTTCTGGCCGTGGGCACTCCGTCTACCTCTTCGTTGACGATGCCGACGCGCTTGCGGAAGAGTGGCGAGCGGCGGGAGCTGAGGTCCACATGCCTGAGGACACTGAATGGGGTCAGCACGAGGGTGCTCATGTGGATCCCGACGGGAACGTTCTGAGATTCGGCTCTCCAATAATCTGAAGGCACTGCCCTCTACCACCGGATCGGTGGGCCCCTCGGATCTAGAGGACGTCTGTAAACCGAGGAGACCCATCCTCGAGCGGCAGGTCGACACCATTGGCAGCGAAGCTGATCGCGTGGTACCAGCCGCAGAGCATCAGCAGGTCGAGGATCTCCGCATCGGCCAGAGCGCCGGACAGTCGCTCCCACAGTGAGTCATCGATGTGAGAACGATCGTGCAGGGCATCACAGACGTCGATCAGGACACGATCCCTCGGGCTCGTCCAGCAGGCATCTGTGGATTCACCGTGAGTCAAAGAGGTCACTTCTTCAGCGGTCAGTCCGACTCGGTCGGCGAAGAATGCGACGTGGACGCCCCACTCGTACTCACAGCGACAACGTGCACAGGTTCGATCGATCACGATCTCTCTGTCGCGCATCGATAACGACAGCCGCTTGCTCAACTCGTATCCGCCCCACGTCCCCATCGCTTCCGCCATCGGAAGATTCTTCACAAACGTACGAAACAGGAGGATGGGCGGGATGCCGGGCGGCATCATCGCCTCCAACCGATCGCCCACCTCACCCTCGTACGGCGGCTGTAAGGCTCTTATCCTGGGCATCGTATGCTCCCGGTGTTTTGGAATCCGAAACACCTACGATAGTGTTTCGGAAATCGAAATACAATCGGCTCAGGAGGAGGGCCCAATGGCTCGCAGCGCTACACCGAGACCAAGTCGGGCTGTTCGTGGTTCGACCACGGGTCGCCCGCTTATGGCCGCGATGGATCTTCTGGGGCGGCGGTGGGCTCTCCGCATCCTCTGGGAGCTCCGGGCCGGGCCGACCGGAGCCCGAGCCCTTCAGGCCAGGTGCGACGGCATGTCGTCGAGCGTCCTCTACGATCGGCTCCGGGATCTCGCGGCGTCGGGGCTGGTTGATCGGACGAACGATGACCAGTACACCCTGAGCGAACTGGGCACTGGGCTCGGGTCCGCCCTCAAGCCATTAGATGCTTGGGCTGAGTCGTGGGTGGCGTCCCTGGCCAAGCGCCGAACGAACTATGAGTAGGAGTCGGTCCTCGTAGCCACTGCCCGATACCACCGGATGGATGGGACACCTGGAGAGCATGGCGGCACCGCGCCACCATCGATACGGTCGTGGACGATGCCATCCCACATCCCCGGGTCAGAGGCGCCGCTGGCCAGTCTTTGAGGTACGCGGTATTACTTGGGCAACCCCTCTCCTCACAGAAGCGGACCTCTCGCGATGCGGCGGCCGCCCAGAGGCCAGAACATTTCGGATCGACGTTGACCCGGTTACCATGGCACCCAGTCCATGCACGTCATCGATTACCTCATATACAGCCTGTGGATCGTCTTCTGGTTGGCATGGCTGGTAGCCGGCGTGAGCGCCAAACGGGCAACTCACTCACGAATGGGACAGTTCGTCGGCTTGAGGATCGTCACATTCATCATCCTGTACTTGCTCATTCGCTTCGGTGTCCTCAAAAGTCACCATGCCATCGTGGCCAGCCCCGTTCTCCAAGCCATCGGAATGGTGCTGTTCTTGATCGGATTGGGACTCGCCGTGTGGGCACGAGTCCATCTGGGGCGGAACTGGGGCACCCCGATGTCCGAGCGAATGGACGCAGAGCTGGTCACAACCGGCCCATACCAGTACATCCGCAACCCCATCTACTCGGGAATCATCCTCGCCGCCATCGGAACGACGGTAGCCGTCAGCTGGTATTGGCTTGTCGCCGTCGTCCTGATGGGCGCTTATTTCGTCCACAGCGCAACCGTCGAGGAGCAAACCATGGAGCGGCTCTTTCCCAACACCTATCCGGAATATAAGCGGTCGACCAAGATGCTGATCCCGTTTATATTCTGAGTCGTCGGTCGGTCACTGGTCAGCTCGGTCCCCCCAACCTGTCCTCCAACATCGGCTATGCGGGCAATGGTGGGGAGCGATCCCCCGTCGGAGGCGACCGTCAGAACCCTGTCGGCTGTCGGACACGGCCGTAGCTGCAGAGACGTTACAGTCGTGTGGTGGCCAGGACTGCCCGACGTGATGTGATCGGCCTTCTGATCGAGAAGCAGGTGTCCTGCACCGAGGTCGAGGCCGATGCGCTCATCGCTCAGGCGAAGAAGCGGGCCAAGGAGAGCGGTAGGACCGTACCGCGCGGAGGCCGAGCTGCTCCTGTCGAGGGACAGGGGGACCCGGCTGGCGGACCTGCGGAACAAGGTGGTGGGAGCGAGCGAGCTTCTGGCGGCCATCACTGTCGAAGTCGATGAACTTCGAGCCGAGTCAGGCGATGACGACGGGCATCTTGCCGCCCTCATGGCGACGATGGCTTCCTTCTGTGAACCCTTCACCTCAGTCCCGGCGGGCGGTTCAAATGCGACCACAAAGTCTGCCGAGCCGCGGGCGTCATCGGCGGCAACCGTCGTACCAGGGCCGATCGAAAGAATCGAGAGCCCCCCTTGTTGAGTCGGCTGAACGTAAGACGCTCGCCGGGTCGGTCGCAGAGTTGACCAACCCTTGGCCAATGCCCACGCCGGCTTGATCACCGGGAACGGGCTGTTGCCGCCAAAGCCGTGTCAGTCGGACTGCAGGCTTTCCAAGGGCTTCCAGAAAGTGACGGCGGCTACCGGGTGGAATGTCAGGCAACTCGTAGCCGATGGACTCGGAGAACCCAGGAGCCGAGAGCTGAACGTGTCTAGCCATGTCCACGGCTCCCTCGAAGGCCATGAGGTGGCCTCCAATCCCTTCTGTGAACCGCTGGAAGCAATAAAAGGCGCCCGCGCCGAACCGAAATGGCCGAGCGTCTGGCAGGATGGGCGGTATCGATGACGGCAGCGGGACCGCGAACGGAATGCGCTTCGGAATCACCGAAGCTGCTCACCTCGGGGACGAACGCACGGCCCTACTGGGAGTCCTTCAGCGGCAACGAGACCTGGTTAGTTGGAAACTCCGGGATGTCTCTGACGAAGTGCTTGGTGTGGCGACAACGCCAACCGGCATGAGCCTGTCCGGTCTCGTGCGCCATCTGACGAATGTCGAGCGCTCATGGTTGTGTGATGTCTTCGCCGGCCAGCAAGGCCTCGCATACGACTGGACAGACCAGGATCCCGATGGCGAGTGGAGGGTGCCGGCTGGTACGAGGATGGCTGAGCTACTGGCTGATTATGCGGCTGAGTCCCGTCGGTGTGACGCAGTCGTGACAGCAGCGGGATCTCTCGACGCGGTATCGGTTCAGGGGGTCATGTCACTTCGCTGGATACTGCTGCACCTGATCGAAGAGACCGCCCGTCACCTCGGGCACATTGACCTACTGCGGGAGCAGGCTGACGGCAGTACGGGTGAAGAGCCGAGCCAGTGACCATCGTCACACGACTCGATTATTTGACGAGCAGTTATCCCAGATCGCCGGGAGTGGGCCTGCCTCTACTGGTCGATTTCGATCGTTACCGAGTCACCATCAGATAGGCCAAACTCGTCCCGAAGGCGCATGGCGGCTCCGATCTCAACAACCTTCCGATCATGGTGACCGGTTCCAGCCTCGTTCTGATCGGTTCGAAGAACAAATGCGGGTACCCCCATGAACATGCAAGGCACGATGTTCATGCCCACTCTGCCACCCAAGACGGCGGGCGGCAGCCGTAAGGGCGGATTCGCTGGGAGCCGGTACTCCTCATTCAGAGCCACATTGAGGCTTCCCGGATAGAGCCGAACTCCTGTGCACTGCTCATACAGATCGGCGTACTTGGTCATCCACTGAGTCAGATCACCAATGCCACTCGTCACCCGGCCCACCAGAATCGTCACTCCCCGAGATTGGCAGAATGTTCCAGCACGGACAACAACCGAGAGGATGGCGCGGCTGTCGCCTAACGCCGGAATGGAGCATTCGACGGTTATCAGGAAGTGAGTTCGATAATTTGAGGCGGCTCATGGCCGAAGCGGCAGGTCCAGGCGACTCCCTCCGGCGGGCTGGCAGCCGCCTGGGGCGCTTGTGCCCCATCTCCATGACATGGTGGGTTAGACGGCCACCGTGTTCAGCTCGTAGACCTGTCGACGGACACCGACGAGGCGGTCGGGACGCGCCGGCCATCGCGGCTGCGACGTTTGGCCAAGGTTCCTGACACCGTCCCAACGGTGTCCGTTTCACCGGCATGCTTCTGGACTCCCCCTCCCACTGGACGATCCGAGATCTGGATCGACCTACCCCTGACCACCGGATCTACGCGTGTCCTAAGACGGTGGGTTCGTCCCGGGGTCGTCACCTAGCGAACGAGGCGATGGACCTCAGTGATCGTCACTTCGGGTTCGCCTATCTTTGCCGGGTCGAGGCCACTTGACATGGCAACCTTGCCCATGGCTGGCATAAGCGTTGACTGGACGAACTGCTCATAAGCCTCGACCGATTCCCACACGTCGACGCCGTGAGCCCGGCCGTCCATTTCGTCGGTGACGGCATCGAGCAACTCGAAGGTGATCCCGACCGGAGAGACATCCTCAATCAGAACCGCCATTGCCAGTCCTCCCTGATCGTTGTTTTGTACATGATGACAGAAGATCGGCTCGTACGTCGGGGGACATCCAGAGATCTGATCCAACCCACCACAGACACGTGTTCCCGACCATCGGTGGTGTGTCAGTTTGAAATTCCGGGCGGCGAGTCACCCTCAACCGGAATCGCCAGATTCTGGAGAATCCCGTCCAGATCCTCATCGCGGTGGTGAACTTCGTGCTCCTCATCAGGGTGTTGGCATCCGTGCTCCTCACCGCCAACCACTGCGATGCTCTGATGAGTCCACGGTCCCATCGTCCCGCAGGAAAGGCACGACCACCGGTGCTGGGTTCCTGCTTCTCCGCCTACCTCGATGGTCAGCTTGTTGGCCATATCCTTAGGGTACCCGTGGGGATCAAAGGGTTGGTTTGGTCGAGCACTGAGAGGCGTCCCTTAACACCGGAACGGGGACAACGGGGTTTCCTGGCCGAACGGGTCGACGGGCATCAGATGTCTCAGTATGGTCGGGAATGTTCCATCGGCTAGCCGTGTAGGAGGCAGAAATGAAGTTCGTCCAATTGATCGAGTTCAAGACCGGCGAGATCGACGCGTTCAACCGGACCCTCGACGAGTGGCTTTCAAAGACCACGGGCATTCGCACGCCGACCCGGGCGACCCAAGGCCGAGACCGGGACGATAAACGAACGTACATTCACATCGTCGAGTTCCCGTCCTACGAGGCGGCGATGGAGAATTCGAATCGGCCCGAGACGGCCGAGTTCGCGGCACAGTTGGCCAAGCTTTGTGATGCTCCTCCGACGTTTCGCAATCTGGATGTCGTCAGAGAGGAAGACATGTAGCCGGTCGCACCCCAGACAACCCTGAGATGTGGCCAAGGGAGGGTTTCGGGTAGCCACGATCGCCAGGTCAGGACGGGGTGCCGATGCGACTCGGAGTCGGCGATGACTCCGCCGTGATGCCCGAGTAGTCCGCGCTGGCGGTGACAAACTGGTACAGCCGATTCTCGGTCCAGGTCCATGTCAGTCCTGAAGATGGTCCCCAAGCCACTGCCGCTCGTTCCGATCGTCGGGGGTTACCGTGGCTTGCCGCCGATAGTGCCTCGGACCTGCGAGGATCAGGGTGTCAGCCTGCCGACACGCCCCCGTCTCGTCGCCAATGTATGGTCAGGACAATGGCCAAGGCGTTCACGGAGGTGGATCGTCGACGCACCGATAATTCGGCTTTACCTCCCGTTGTGGCGCGCCGTCTCTCCCGTCCGGACGGGAGCCAGGCCAGTAGATCATCCCGTCGCCGGAACGTATCGATCGCCGCATCCGCACTGGTGGTTCCGGTTCTGTATTTCCTGTTCATCGCTCGCTATGGCGTGAACACCATCTTTTGGGATGAGTGGAGGAACATGGCCATGTTCCACGCTGCCCTCCACGGGCACCTCACCTGGACAATTCTCTGGAGTCAGCACAACGAGAACCGCATGTTCTTTCCCAATCTGGTGTTCATTGGATTTGCCCGCCTCGATCATTTCAACACCAAATCGATCATGTACCTGAGCGCCACCCTTTTCTCGTTGGGATACCTATCGTTCTTGGCGCTCTACCGCCTCTACGCTCGACGATGGCTCGGCCCGGTCTTCACGCTGCTGTTCGGTGCTGTGTGGTTCAGCCTTGCCGATTGGGAGAATGCGCTATGGGGATTCCAGTTCGCCTGGTACCTCATCGTTCTCTGCGCCATGGTCATGATGTTGTTCCTTTCGTTGTCGCGTATCACCGCGCCGATCCTTGTCGTCGCCATCGGCTTGGCCGTCACCGCCTCCTACTCATCGCTTCAGGGTCTCATCCTGTGGCCGATGGGCCTGCTGATTCTGGTCTGGCGAATTCGGCAGCGTCCGCGGCTGTTCCGGTTCGGTGGGGCATGGGTTATCTGCGGGCTCATCACCACAACGTTCTATTTCAGGGGATACAACGATGCAGGGGGATCGGTCAGCTTCGCTGTTCATCATCCGGTCGGGATGGTCAAGTACTTCCTCGCTGCCGTTGGCAACGTCTTTCCCGCCGACGTCGGCCTCCCACCCCACGAACTGCTGGGAGTGCTCCTCAGCCTGGTTGCTGTCTACGTCTTCTACCGGAGCTGCAAGGAGAGCCCGACCGATCGGGGTACGCCACTTCCCGCGGCCCTGATCCTCTTCGGTTTCCTCTTCGACTTGGCCATCACCTTCGGAAGGGTCAGCCTGGGAGTCGGGCAGGCGCTGTCATCCCGCTACACCATGGCCAATCTCCTACTGCTGTTGGGCATCGCCGTGTATTTTGTCAGATTGGACCTCGGATCAGACCACCAGCACAGTGCCAACGGATGGGCCAGACGAACCCAGACCGGAGTGGCCATCGCTCTGGCCCTGCTCTTGATCGTACAGATAGGTGCATCGGCCAAAGACGGCATCGAGAGTGCCCGAACACTAAAGGCTCAGCGGATCGAAGGTGCCCGAGTGGCCGTCAATCTGGCGAAGATGCCCGCGCAGCAACGGTCGCCTTATGTAAAAGCCTATGTCTATCGGTCTCTGACCATCGTCGAGCCCCTGATCAACGAGGCGGATGAAGACCAACTGGGCGAGTTCGCTCCAGGACTGCGCGAGCACTACCTCGAGGCCGGCCCTCCATCTACGTGAGGGCTGACTTCCTGGTCGCATTGCTCGACGGGTTCAATTTCGACTCGGTCGGGGCCATCGGCGTGTCTTTGCCCGTGGTCCCTGCGCTCGGGAGGAACAGTGACGAGCGAGGGATCGGCACCTCGAAAACCTGTTGCATCGTCAGGGGCATGCCGTTGCTCCAGTCGGTAGCCTGATGGCTACGGAAGGAGTCCCGGCTACCGGCAGGCCAGCTGCCGGCAGAGGCCTCGACAGCACCGTAACCCTCCTGGCGTCGACTGATTGAAATCCGACGGACTTCGAGCAAATGCCTGGTTGGACAGCTACAGACTTGTGAACCCGCTCATTCAATAAGGAGTCGATTTCAATGGCAGATAGCCCTGCAGTTCCGGATATGCGGCTGGAACTCGTACCCGTACCGGTATCCGATGTCGACCGAGCCAAGGCATTCTACGAACGGGTTGGATTCGGAAATGTGGTCGATGCCCAAGTCAGTGAGACGATGCGCGTAGTGCAGCTCACCCCACCAGGATCGAGCTGTGCCATCGTCTTCGGTACAGGAATGGGACCAATCACCGACATGATCCCCGGCTCAGTCAAAGGCCTTCATCTGGTCGTGGAGGACATCGCAGCGTCCCGATCGGTATTGGCTCAGAATGGTATTGACCTAAGCGATGTCGAAGACATGGGTGGAGTTCTCTATTCCTACTTCAGCGATCCGGACGGCAACATGTGGGCTTTGCAACAATGGCCTGCTGGATACCAGGGGTCCAGTTCTCCAAAAAGCCCATCAGCCTGAGGTCCGAATGGACCGATCGCCGAGTCGTCTTTTGCCCGACGTCGCACGGGTGAGTCGTCAGCGGCGTTAGCCCTGCCGTCGACCCTGGAGGTCATCCAGCACCTCCGTCAGCGGTCGGGGGATACTCGGGCCCTACCTTCGAACTTCTCGTTCGTGCCGAAAATGGCCGTCGTGGCTGAAGCGGAATGCCGGTCTCCCTGTCTCATATCGGTGGTCTACCCACCGGACACGCCCCACCACGTCAGGAGCGGTTTGATCATCGGCGGTGATCGGTAGGCACCTTTCCTATTCCAGCCCCGCTACTTGGCTGTCGGCACTCTCGTTGTTCCCCAATAGCGATGGACAGCGATGACCGTCCAGATCGCCTCGACGCAACCAAACGGCCACGCCCCGATCAGAAAACCGTAGGCGCTCGACAGGCCACAACCAAGGGCGAAGGCCAGGATGAACCGGGATCCTCTTCGCTCCAAGGCGTACATGATCATCATGAACGTGAGAACGACGACTCCGAAGATCGTAAGGGTCATCTCTGCACGGTAGATCCGACGGCCTCAGAGTTGATGTGCAGGAGCAGCGGGGGAATGCCGTATCCTCACCCCGAACTGGCATCAAACTGATCGAGCACCCCGACAGCGTCGTCGGGTACAACGATGACGAGTACGGCTCTCTCCGCAGCGATCTCGATTGTAAAAGTGAAGAAGGGGCAGCACGTCAGTTCACGCTGAGCAAGGCTTATCACGGGGCCGATTTCGGATCCAGGGACGATACTGAGGTCCAGTCGATTCGGCGATACGCGATCAGAGCGGTCCACGACCCGGTCAAGCACCTTCTGCCACTGGTCAAGCTGGGACCGGGCGTCCCTCTGTTCGAGACTGCATGAGATCGGGATTCGCATATCAGTAGAGTGTAGGAGTGGGCGAACGTCATGGCTGGCAGTAAGAAGCCCCAGGTGGCACCCCCAATACAGGCCCGAAGAGCGGCCAGCCCCGCCGATGATGGGCTCTGCCCCGGTGCCACCTGCCCGGCGTTTCAGAGATCGACGGGCCATGGTGACAAACATTCACCCGACGGTGGCCCGATACCGCAAAACTAAACGTCATGACCGACGCGCCCCACGACCCTCCGACGGTCTGTCTGGCGCGGCTCAGTTCGCAGCTGCTTGCCGGTCCCGGCAGCGAATCCGCCGAAGGAGTTGTCGGTCACATCCTCGCTATCCAGGCCCAGGATGCTCGGGGGTTCCGTCTGGCGATCCGGAGTCGTTCGCACGGACTGTCCGTAGTGGACGTCGACGATGCTCTGAACGACCGACGGTTGGTCGTGACGTGGCTCAATCGAGGGACGCTCCACCTGGTACGGACGGAGGACTACTGGTGGCTCCACCCGCTGACAGCTCCACGAAGTGCTTCGGCCATCAACCATCGCCTCCGACAGATTGGGATCGGTGACCGACAGGCGAAGCGGGGTGTCGACGTGATCGTCGAGGCCTTGAACGCGGAAGGTCCCCTGACACGACGAGATCTAAAGGATCGCCTCGATGCCGCCGGTGTTCCGGCTGGGGGACAGGCTCAGGTCTATCTGCTCGGCATGGCCAGTCTGCGGGGTCTCATAGTGAGAGGACCGATCCGCACATCAGACCAAGCGTTTGTGTCTGTCGATGCTTGGCTCGGTAAACCCCCGCTTGCCCTCGGCCGCGATGAGGCCCTGGGCCGCCTGGCGATGAGGTATCTCGAAGGTCACGAGCCCGCAACGTCAGCGGACCTGGCCAAGTGGGCCGGCGTCACACTCGGCGACGCCCGGCTGGGCTTCAGCCAGCTGCGCGACCAGATCCGACCGTTTGGCGACGGTTTTGTGCGCCAAGATCGGAATGGTGACATCCACCAATCCCTGCCCACTCGATTACTAGGACCCTTCGACCCTCTCCTGCACGGATGGGCATCCCGAGATATGTGGGTCGGAGCGCATCAGTCAGTGATCACGAAAAATGGAATCTTCCGCGCCACCGTCCTGTCGGATGGCCACACCACGGGAACGTGGCGCCTGTCGTCCCACGGCGTTCAAGTCGAGCTTTTCGAGGATATCGACCAGGAAGCCAGCGCTGAATTGGTTCACGACGGTCTTGATGTGCTCCGCTTCCTGCGGAAGAGCATACAGCGGCCGGTCATTTCGATTGAGTATCCGGATAGGTAGTGGTGTCACGTACTCTCAGTCGCCGACTTCTCGCCTATCGCGGCTGGACACCAACTCCCAGCAGTACCTGAACTCACCTCGGTAATCGGGGGAGTAGGTGGCCAGCTTGCGCATCAAGAAATGAGGGTGACCTGACCCGACCGGTCCATAGTCGATACCGAGTGGCCCAGCGGGTACGAACCCGAACCGACCGTAGTACTCGGGTAGCCCGAGCAGAACCAGGAACGGTTCGCCGATCCCTTCGGCTCGACGAAGCACCTCGGTCATGAGGGTGGAACCGATGCCTTCCCCCTGACGGTGAGGGGCGACAGCCAAGGGAGCAATTCCGACCACTGGTCGATCATCGAGTTCCCCGTACGATCCGAGGACATGACCGACGACCCGGTCCTTCTCGATTGCGACCAGGTCGAGTCCCGGAACGGCGGCATCGAGCAGCCACGTAGCGAGGACGATATCGACTTCTTCCCGCCCGTCGTGATCGGAGCTGGAGAACGCCCCCTGGACGACGGACAGGATGGCATCCCGATCAGCGGGACGCGTCATTCTGATCAAGCAGCTTGTCGCCATCGGTCCTCGAAGGGTGGAATCTACTCTCCCGCAGGGACATTATCCCCGGGCCAAGCATGGGCGGTTGTCCCTCTCTCGAGCGGCCCATCCACCGCCACCCCTCATCAATGACGTCTACGATTGCCGCCCATGTCAATGGGATGCCCGCTCCTCGATCAGATTCCACACCGGAGCTACGACGAGAACGGTACCCATGTTGTCGAACTCAATATCACCGATGAGATTCGCGGTCCGAGTGGCGCCGTCCACGGTGGCATCATTGCAAGCCTCATCGACAGAGCGGGTGCCTATGCTGCGGTACGGGACGCTGGACGTCCCGTGGTGACATCGAGTGTTGCTCTGAGCTATTTGGCGGCGGCCACGGTGGGTCCCCTCCGGGCCGTTGCGACCACACTTCGGATCGGCCGCCGACAAGGGGTCATCGAGGTCCACCTCCGTGACTCAGGTCCGGGCAGCCGCCTTGTGGCCACGGCACTGATCACTCTGAGCTTTGTGGGTGAGCCCGTGAGCCTGATCAACGACTAGCTGGGTCTGTGGTCCGCTGAGTTCAGTCCCCGGCGGGCGGTTCCACCGATCTCAATGGCCGCGGCCCGGTGGTGACATAAACGGGCCGTCGGGCCGTGGGGCGGCGAGCGACGACTGGCACGCAAAGTGGCGTAGGGCCTGTTCGACGGAATCCCGACCCCGGTGGATCGACGATGTTGATCGAACGATGTACCCCGTGACCCTTCGACTATCTGATACCTGGATGGTCGGGCGTCAGCCCGTGACCACGAGTTGTCGAACTATCCATGAAACGTATGTGCCGTGGTCATCCACCGACACCTCTTCAAGTCCTCCCTCGAGGTCGCGCAACTGCACCTCGTCGACCACGAGGCCGGGCGTCTCTAGCCAGTATCGGACATTGAACAGATAGATTCTTGCCGCCAGCGCTCCCGCAACGGTGACCGGTGTGGTCACCCCTCCAAGATCAGCGAGGGCAGCTCCGGCATACATGGGGCCCCCTCCCGAGCGGACGATGTTGGCGGCGATGTCCTCGTAGCTACGGAGCGGTCCCGGCGGATTGTCTACCCCATCGAGGTCCTCGATCAGGAGCTTCCCGCCCGGGGCCAGCTGGCTCAACCAACTTTGGGCAATCGCCTCAGGCTCGGCAATATGGGCGAGCAGGAGCCGAGCGTAGATGAGGTCGGCCGGTGCGCCTGGGAGAGGAAGGTCGGAGACGTCGTGCGTCTCGAATCGGATACCAGGAAGGCGCGCTCGGGCTGCGGCGACGAAGGTGTCCGAAGAGTCGATCCCGACAACCGTCTCGGGTCGACAGACCTCATTGACGAGTTCAGTGGTGAAGGCTGGTCCGCAGCCGAGGTCAATCGCCACCTTCGGTGGAGGCAACGAATTGGCAATGAGAAAGGCGCGGGACACAGGCTCGTACGCCTCCGCCACAAGCCGCAGTCGACGCCACGCTGGTCGGTCATCGCCGAATGTGTACCTGGGCACGCCCACATTGTGGCCGACAATGCCGAGTTGGCCGAGTCAGAAGCGGTTCATCTGGTAAGGACAGGCATGACGGGGCTTCTCCACCCGCTTCTCGGTCACCGGGCCATGGTCCGAGTCCGCAACCCAGACGTGGGTGCGGTGCCGTCGGAGGAGGGCGCCGTCGCTCTGGCCATCGGCGTCGTTATCGGCGGACCAGCATCTGTCGGATGCCTACGACTCCGGAAGGGTGCCGGAATCGATCCGGGCAACCTGATATCAGGTCGGTCGCGGTTTACTCATCTCTGGATGATCGGGACGTGTGGGCGTGTGGACATTTATAGCCCGTCGGTCACCACTGAATGACCAGTCGCCCCGGTAGTCGCGGACATCACACCGCTTTCCGAGCGACGACCGCGAGCAAGAGGCACTCGTCCACTGCGGCAAAAAGGCCCGGATTGCTGCTCGCTTCGTCCTCGTCGAATTCTCCTCGGCTCACAGCCTTTCCCATGTAGTTGAGACCCTTGACTTCCCCGATGTCGAAACCGGCCTCTTTCAGTTTGGACACGAGTAGGTCTGAGCTGTATTCGATCTTGTGGTCAAGGTTCATGACCTCTTCCGATTTAAGCCTCCAGGTCGGGCCGTTCGGGGTGTCCAAACAAAACCATCCCCCGGGGGCAAGGAGGCGGTGGACTTGTTTGATGACACGCTCACCATCAGATTCGCTGATGTGCTCGATGCTTTGACCGCTGTACACGAGGTCGAAAGATGCGTCTGGATATCGATCAAGTTCAGTCATCGAATGAAACGCAAACTCGACAGGCCCGAGGGGAGACGGAACGGGGGCTCCATCGCCGCCACCGCGGTAGATCTCATGTCGTTCGTCCGGCGGGAGGTCGACGACAAGCAGACGATCAAACCTATAGGGATATCCGAGGTGCACGAGTGCGCCGTCAGGGAACCCCTGATGGGTGCCTCCTAAGTCAAGAATGCGTGATGCCTTGGGCATGCTCCTCACGAACTCGCACCGGCTGACGTGCATGGAAAGAAGAATGTTCCGGATGGGGACAGTGGATCGCAGCTCTTCTGAGTGGATGAGGCTTTCGACGATGCCATTTCTGGAGATGTTGCCGTTGAGTAAATCGTGAACGAATTGATCCATTGCGGGTTCGTCCGGTTCTCGATCAAGTACCAGTTGGTACGCCAAGCGGACTGTCTGCCGGGGGGGCAGGTATCGGAATGGGATGGTCGGAACGAATCGATCGAATGCTCGGTACGCTGCCGCTTTCCATCGCCAAGACCGACGGGGAGGAGGCTCATTCATCGTTGGCATCGTAGGTTGATGGTGCCCAGGCCGTAGGTTCCGGTGGAACGACTTCCTCATCTGCTCGCTGGGGGATCATGTCGATGCGCACGTCATCGCCCCGCCTGGCCCCGGTCACTCCCGTGGTCCTCTCGCCACCGGTTGACAGCCTCCGAAGACTCCGTGCGGCGATCCATGGGAGTCCCCGGAGGTCGAGCCGTGCAATCCCATCCCACCCATCTGGCATCGACCCAGAATGCCACGACTCAGTGCCAACCGGTGATGGGTCTCCTGTGTCTCCATCGTGCCCCTGTGTTGAGCTTGGCTGATCGGCGTCGTCGAGGCGGGGCTGCGTCAGGTCTTCAACCATGGAGAAGGATGGTCTGGCCAATCGGTTTGGGTTGCTGTTCGCACCAGCGGTCATCGATTTCGTCGTGGACCGTTGGTGGGGGAACGGAGGAGCGCCCCTACCTGGCGGAGGCCGACTCCACACCTGATTGCCACGCGACTTTGCGTTTCATGGCCAGAGAGAACGGCATCGTTCCGACTCCCAACAATGCGATGCTCACCGGAACGCCGACGCCAGTCAAGGAAAACACGGCAGCCAGGGGATAAAAAATTGCGCTCGAGGGAACCTGCAGGAAGAGCAGGCCGACGATCAAGCATTTCTGCCCGCCAGTCAGCTTCGCCTTGGGTGAGCTGGGATGGGATACGGGCAGATCGTCCTGTTCCACGCCTCCGCAATTTAGCTCATCGATGGAGATGCCTTCCTTCTACCCAGGTCCTTGGCGTGTGCCCGGTGGCCGGTTGTCTTTTCGGGCAGAAGGTAGATAGTCCGTATGATGTCTTGAGCCTCCATCGCATTGCGCACCATCGTCCTCGATTGCCCAGACCCGGCGGCGCTGGCGACCCTCTACGCAGACCTGCTCGATGGTCAGTCAGAGATCAGCGATCCCGAGTGGTGCGAGGTGTACACCCGGCCCTCCGCCGTGAAATTGGCCTTCCAACGAGCGAAGCCATACTCGCCTCCGCACTGGCCAGACGGATCGCCCCAACAGCTTCATCTCGATTTGACCGTTTCGGATCTCGAGGTCGCGTGCCTCCGAGCATCATCGCGGGGGGGCGGTCGCCCTCACAGACCGGATCGACGAGCCGGGCTGCCACTACGTGGTGCACGCCGATCCGGCTGGTCACCCATTCTGTCTCTGTCGGGAACGCTGAACGGCCAGGGCTTGTAGCCCGCTGACCGGAACGCCGTCGGAGCGGCCGCCCGAGCAATGCCACCCGTCCGGCAATCGGGACTATCCGGCAACATGGAACTCGATCCGATAAACGAGTGTTTGGTCATGGATAGGTCCGGCATGGGCGGCCCGTTGTCGAAGAGATTCGAGATCCATTTCGCCGGCTCGGTGAACGTCGGCCGTGTCTATCGAAGAGAAAGGAACCAGTTCCACAGAGTCAACTTTGATCTGCCCGGTGCCCACTCGGTACAGACCGCCAGCTCTCACTTTCGGCCGCCGCCATAGCCTGAACGTTACCGTTATGTCACCAGACAGTACGTGCGCCCGAAGTTCGCGGCTGAACTCCATGGACACAATCTACGACAGCTCCCGGTCCGATCAGGGCGGGTTAATGGGGACACGGGGATGCCGGTTGGTGGAGCACCTCTTCCGCCGGAGCTGCCCCGTAAAATGGCACCGAACATCCCGAAGGAGGGCCTACGTGCCACCGATCTTCCACCTCTCCATTCCTGTGCGGGATCTCCAGGAGGCTATCGACTTCTACGCCCACGAGTTTGGGGCCGACATCGGACGCAGAACCGAGACGTTTGCGGATGCGCTGGTGTTCGGTGCCCAGATAACTCTTCAGAACGATCCTTCGAGCGTCACGTCTCCCATGCCACGTACACGACACTTCGGCGCCACGCTCCGATGGGACGAATGGGAGTCCGTGGCGTCCCGGCTGGGCGGAGGCCGCTTGATCATTGAGCCACCCACCATCTCCTTCAAAGGTGAGCGTACCGAGCAGGGCAAACTGATGATCGTTGATCCGAGCGGGAACTTTATCGAGATCAAGGCGTACCGTCATCCGATGGAAGTGCTGGGCCCACTGATGGGAGGAACTATCGGCTAGGGGCAGTCCCGGTTATCCAGCGTGAGGTGCAGGCAGGACGGGGTGTGAGCTTTCCCAGACCACAGGGTCCAATCGGTAAGGAAGACCTGCTGCTCAATGGTTCCAGGGCTCACGTCGCCCGCTACCGTGGACCCGTGAGCAGCTCACGAGTGCCGGGTGGAGTGGTACATAAGCTTCCCGGTGATCTACGCAAGGCGCTGATCGGCAACCCGATGGCCCTCGAGGCCTGGAAGGACATCACTCCTCTGGCCCGGAACGAGTTCATCTGCTGGGTCGACGATGCCAAACAGGAGATGACCCGAGCCCGCCGCATCCGTCGGACCCAGGAGGAGCTGGAGGAAGGCCAGCGTCGACCCTGCTGCTGGCCGGGGTGCACGCACCGCGAGCGCACGGGCCGATAGCTGTCGGGTCGCCGTCTCTCGCGGGAAAGACGGTGAGCGAAGTCCTCCGCATATGTTCGCTGCCCGCAGGTGTGATTCGCGGGACGATGCTCCCTGCAGCTATCGTCGGGCTACTGATGTTGTTCCTTCCCGAAGCCGGTGGCCCCAGCGAACCGGTGCCCGCCACCATCGACCGTCGGCCCGGTTCAGTCCGCCGGACATCCACGGTTGACACGGCGCGACCGGACGGATTCCGGGGTGATTTGGTGATGACCGCCCGGGGGCGCGATCTGCGGACGGCGTCCGACGCCACGTCGGTCGTGATCAGCCAGGCCGACCTCTCGCTCCGGGTCGACGGCTCGAACCGACAGGTTCTCTCGATCACCTCGTCTCCGGTGCTACCGGGTCTGGATCAGCTGGTCGGGAGTGCGGTAGGTCCGGGTTTCCGGTCGCGGGTCAACGAGGCATGCCCCGGCCAGCGCGAGGCCGGCACACTGCTCCACCTGCTGCTGGACGATCTTCCCGGAGCCGCCCTGGTTTCCGGGTATTCGGCCCAGCGGGCCGGTGCACTCGATCAGCCTCGTCGGCGGTCGGGAGGTGAGGCCCCGAGCGCGTCAGGCCTAGCTCGGATGATGGCATCCCAAGAGGACCTCTGCGCCGGATGGGCCCATGAAGGCACACTGATGGTGACGATCCGTTCTCGCGACGAGATCCCGGTATCGACGGGACCGCCGGCCCCCTCGCTCGATCGGTCTGACGACCCGTTGGCTTGGCACGCCATGCCACCCCTTCCTCCCCATGCCATGCGCCGCCGCCGCCGTCTCGATGTGACGGGCTCTGGCGACTCGGGGGTGCACGGGTTCGACGCCCACTTCCGGGACAGCCATATCGATCAAGATGGGGCCGAATGGGTCGTGCACGAGTACTCCGCGACCGGGCAAATCGACGTGGTCGGGGGCCAGGTACTCGACACCCGGGCCCGGGCCCATGTGCTCCCGTGGATGGAGTGCCCAGGGGCGGTAGCCAGCGCCGAGCGGTTGTCCGGCATGCCGATCTCCGACCTCCGGGCCCGCGTGCGCCGTGAGTTCACCGGACGCTCCACCTGCACCCACCTCAACGACACCTTGCGGTCGCTGGGCGACCTGGAGGCCCTGGTCGGACACATTTCGGACTGACGGGTATCCGAATACGGACCTGATTGCTGGTTTACCAGCACATGAAGACGCCGGAGCGTTCCGCCCTTGGCTGACCCCAGAGGGGCGGAGGAACGGGACCTCGGGTTCGCAGGGCGCATGGTCTGATCACCAAGCGTCCCGTTCCTGTAGCGTCGGTCGGGGGCCGTTGAGTTGAAAGCGGGGGTCGGTGGACATGGAGGAGCATCAGCAACGTATCGGCGTTGGCCGCGCATCCAAATCTCGATCATGGGGCGCCCTTTTGGGGGCCTTTGTCCTTGTGGTAGCCGCAACTACCTTGGCTGGATGTTCGGCTGACTCGTCGGGGGCTTCCCCCACCAGCACGGATGCTTCGTCGTCTCGCATAACGACGATCTCGCTCACGTCACCGACCTATCGTCCGAAAGCCCCTCCGGGAACGACAGACGATTATCACTGCACCCTGCTCAATCCTCACCTCAAGAGGAACTCGTACGTTGTCTCGAGCCAGTTCTTCCCCGGCAGCCCCGAGGATCACCACGCCGGGCTATTCCTGCTACCTCCCTCGCTGGTCGCCGAGGCGGAGAAGGCCAATGTCGGAGGGAAGGGGTGGACATGCTTCGGTGAAGCGGGACTGCCCAATGAACCGATCAACCAGCTCGGGAGCACGCCCTTTCTGAGCGTCTGGGCCCCCGGCCACGGCGTGGACGACCTCCCCAAAGGGACAGGAATCGAACTTCCGGCCGGCACCATGGTCATCATGCAGGTTCATTACAACCTGCTGGTAGGTGACAAGCCCGTGAGGAACCGAGAGACGATCCAAACCGTGCCAACGTCGACACCGCTCCTACCCCTCAAGTTGGATCTTTCCTTCGCCGCGCCCGACCTTCCCTGTCCGACCGGCGTCACCGGTCCCCTCTGCAATCGGGCGGCATCGCTTGCCCATCAGGGCCAAGAGTACGGGCCGACGGCGATCACCTTCGTCAATGCCATCGAGGCCGCATGTGGGCGCAATCCGTCCAACCCGCCGGCGGGCGATACGACGTCCTGTACGTTCCCGGTGTCCAGCAGTGGGTACATCGTTCGTGCCCAAGCCCATATGCACCTGCTGGGTCAAAGCTTCAAGCTTGTATTGAATCCAGGAACACCACAGGCCCAGACGGTCCTCAACGTGCCGGACTACAACTTCCACTATCAAAAGGCCTACAACCTGGCCAAGCCCGTCCACGTTACGGCGGGAGAACCCCTCCAAGTCACGTGTACCTACGATCCGAGCCTCGCTCAGGAACTCCCTATCCTGCGCAAGGCACCATCCCACTTCGTCACCTGGGGCGACGGTTCATCGGACGAGATGTGCCTCGGCCTTTCGTGGGTATCCGCCACACTTCCCAACCCACACGCTTCTCTCTAGTGCAGTGAGATAACCAATGGCCATTGGAGAGGGAAGGCCACGGCCGTGCCAGGGACGACAGCGGATGTGACTCCCCACCCGATCGCTGATGGATCGAGAACTGGGCGGACTGTTCAGAGTCCCGCCGTCGCAGCCCCCATCAGGAAAAGGAAGTTGTCCGCGTAGAACTGCCGCCGCACATCTTCGCTGGCCTCGCCCAACGAGGCCTCGAAGCGCTCGATGGGTCGTCGACCTCCCTCGACGTGGGGATAATCCGACGAGAACATCACCAGGTCAGCTCCGGCCTGGTCGATGATCCAGCCGACGTCCTCGGTAGGGTAAGGGGTGAAGCGGACTTGGCGGTGGAGGTATTCGGACGGTCGCAGAGTGAGCGCACGCAGCCGGTCCTCGTGGCGGGCGAAGGCCTCAAACGCCGACTCCATCTGCCGTTGCCATGAGGGAACCCAGATCGCCCCTTGCTCGATGACTCCGATGCGCAACCCCGGGAATCGCTCGAGCACGCCGTCGAAGATGAGGGTGGCCAAGGTCTGGGCCGGTGGTCCGGGGATGGCCATGTAATCGACCGAACGGAAATTCTCATCGCCGCCATGAAAATCCGGTGGCACCGGGAGCCCGTTGCGGAAGTAGTGGGGGTCGAGCAGTTGTCCGGTCCCGCCAACGTGCAGGACGACAGGGACCCCGGCCTCCTCGGCCCTGGCCCACACACCGAACAGGTCGGTGTGGCTCGGCGAGTATGACGGTGGGCAGCCCGACGCCACCAGGAGCGCCGCCGCGCCGCCAGCCAGGGCTTGCTCGGCTGTCTCCACGGCCCGCACCGGGTCGGCCAGGGGCACATAACAGGCGGGTAGCAGGCGCCGGTCGACTGAGCAGAACTCGAGCATGCCCCGGTTGTGGGCCCGGGCTGCAGCGTAAGCCAGGTCGAGGTCGCCGGCGTGCTCGAGATCATGCAGTCGCCCATTGTGGAACGTGTTGAACATCAGCTGACTGCGAAAGCCCAGGAGGTCGAGCGCCCGGGGGCGGTCCGAAGAGATGAACGAGCCGGTTGCCGCGAAGTTCTTCCGGGCCATGATCTCAGCGTCCTCGACCGCTCGATACTCCGGGGAGGCATGGCGCTCCCGGAGACGGTCGAATGCGACCAGAAGGTCCCTTTGCTGCTCCTCGGGGATCCCCGTCTGGCGCAACTCGTTGCCACCTGAATAGGTGAGAACGGGCAATGCGTCACGGAAGCGGGCCTCGGCGTGATCACGGAGCCACGTGGGGGTCTCCATGATGTGTGCGTCGGCGTCGTGGATGACCCGACCGGTGGCGTACGGCATGGCCCTCCTTTTCCGTAGTCAATCCAATCACGAGAGTACCGTCCCAATGGAAGGTTCCGCCGGGGGCGCCCGCGAGTGGATCCGAGCCCCGCCCGCCCAATGCGCCGTACAGGCCGGACGCCTCGCCCCCGTGCCACCCGGCATCTGTCGTTGTCCTCGGGCCGGCCGTGGGCGGTGGGAGCGACGTGCCACTGTTGATGGAATGCTCCTTTTTCCCTTGATGATCGGAGAACCATTTTCCGGCTCTGTCGCAGGATCGCACAATGGGTGAGACTTTGCCGGTGTCCGGCGATGATGAACTTCTGACCACGATCGCCAATACCCGTTTACGTCTGGCCCGGTCCGGTCCGGATCGGACCGGCGAAAGTAGCTTCGAGGAGGTGTCACTCCCCATGGAGGACGGCGACGTTCTGCGCGACCTTCTCTTAGAGGAGAGTGTCCGGACGGTGATCGAGATCGGTCTTGCCTACGGCAGTTCGGCCCTGGCTATCGGAGAGGCATTGGTTAGGCAAGGACACCACGACGGTAAACACGTCATCATCGACGCCTACCAGCATCGATTCGCCAACTCCGGCTGGGAAGCCATTTCTTCCGCTGGCCTTACCAATCTCTGCACTCTCATGACTGATAGATCTCAGCTCGCCCTCGCTCGGCTGATGGGCGAAGAGTTCGCCGCCGACGCTGCGTTCGTGGACGGAAGCCACATCTTCCACAATGTCTTTGTCGATCTCTTCTACCTTCGCCATCTCGTGCGGCCCGGTGGGTTGATCGTCCTCGACGACGGCCACTGGTTGTCGGTGGCTACGGCAGTCCATTACTTCGTGGTCAATACCGGGTGGGAACCGCGGGTCATCCATTCGCCAACCCGGCTCTGTGCCTACCGACTACCTGACCCTCGGGTGGAACCCGCCTTCGAGAGTTTCAGGCCCTTCGGGATTGATTTTCCCACCTGATCCGGTCAGTCCGACCACTTTCATTCGTCACCAGGGGCGAACGGTACCGTTCCTCGTTGCCGTGAAAGGGTACCTTCGCCCCCCGCTCCCAGGGCTCGGCCGTGCCGTCCTGCTCTACCCTATGTGCAGGGTGCTGTTGTCGATGGGCAACTCAGGGATGTTCTCGTTGGGGAACCAACCGTAGAGAGGACCGCCCACGGCAGAGGTCAGAGCGGGCTGGCCATTGAAGACGACCGGAATGACCCAACTAGCACCAGGCACCGCCGTAGCCGTGGCGTCGTCGACAATCGAGAGCGTCGCCACAGCGTCCCCGGTGCTGGGGTCGTTGGAGAAGTTCTCGACGAACCGATACCACCCCGAGGTGTCGATGGTGACAGACGGAGTCGGAACGGACGACGTGGTGTTGTTGCCGGTCCCGATGGTGAACCCTCCGGTGCCCGTTTGTGCCGTAAAGATGAAATCCTGCCCGAAGGAGCCGGAAGCTTGGTTGATGGCCGTGTCCCATTCGAACTCGGTGCCGGGGTTGGCCGCGCCCCAACTGTTGTCCAAGTAGATGTCAATCGACGTCGTGTAACCGACATGCTCGCTATTCCCGAAGACATCGTCATTCCCCTTGACGTTGCCGAACGTGGTGTACGGCCCGGCACATGATTCGTCTTGAGCCGGGAAGGTGGGGCAGGTCGACGTTCCTTCTGTGGCCCCGTCAACCAACGCGTACCACCGAGTGGACTCGCTGTTGATGCCGGGGGCGTAGGCATAGTTGGACGATTCCTGCTGGGTCCTCACGATGGTCCCGCTGTCATTGGGGGCTCCATCGCACGCATCGCCCGAGAAGTTGCACCATCCCTTGGTACTTCTGTTGAAGCTGTTGCTGTAGTTCTTGACCTTGGACGGATGGGCCTGGGGTTGGGCGGGACTGGCAGCGGCCACCAGTGGAGTACCGAGAACCAACGCTCCGGTCAACGCGCAAAATGCGAAAACTCTGAATCTCCTGTGCATTCCGCCGTTCCTTTCGTAAGTGAGACGCCAGATGGTGCGTCCGACGACACGGTACCGATCAACGCCGTCCAAGTCAATCGTTCGTTTGAACAATTTTCATGACGACGTGGGGCGCGTTCTTCGACGCTGATTGATTTCATTTCACCCTCTGTGGCCACCTGAACGCGCTCGTCGTCAACACTCGGGTTTCGGCCCCAAAAGTGTTCGATATTCACAGCTGGGACTCAGCAACCATGTCTTGTCGGTGGCAAAGGTTTCACTGAAGATGACTCACACTCCGATTACCGGGTTGGGGGAATTCTCGACAAATCGGTCCCACTCCTGCGCCAGCGCAGGGAACCGGCGTTGGGGCTCGGACACAGATAGAAGGCGTTGGTGGGAGCCCACGACGTCCATCGAGCCGATGGGCTGGGCCGCGGGCCGAGGATGTCGCCATCAATGCGGGGGCCGTCCCGGCCCGAGCAATTCGAGCACGCCGGGCATGCTCGGCTTCGTCCTGAGCTGCCTCGGAAACCGGAACCATGCAGCCGGGCTGACGGAGCGTTAGTTTGACGGTATGCGGAAGCATCGTCTGGCCATCGTGCTGGTCGGCGTGGTGCTGGTGTTGAGCACGGTCTTCGCCGTGAGAATGGCGACCGCAGCTCCGGCGGCCCCGAGTTCGGCGGACCGGGTCTCGACCATCTCGCTTGAGGTGCCGCACCCTTATAAGCCGACCGCTGCGCCGGGAACCACGGACGACTATCACTGCACGCTGTTGAACCCCCACCTGACCAAGAGCTCATACATCATCTCCAGTCAGTTCTTTCCGGGCAGCACTGAAGTCCACCACGCCGCCCTCTACCTGGTATCGCCCTCGTTGTCGGCAACGGCTGAGCGGGACAATGAAGTCGGTAAAGGCTGGACCTGCTTTGGAGAAGGAGCGTTGCCCAATACGTCTCTGGGCGATCTCTCCCAGGTACCCCTGCTCAGTTTCTGGGCGCCCGGTCACGGGGCGGACGACCTCCCCAAGGGGACCGGGGTCGTGCTTCCGGCTGGGAGCTTGGTGATCATGCAGGTTCATTACAACCTGCTCATCGGCGACAAACCCGTACAGAACTCGCTGGTTCTGCGCACTGTGCCCATGTCGACTCCGCTTCTGCCCCTTCATCTCAACCTGATGCTGGCCCCGCCCGACATTCCGTGTCCCGCAGGTGTGACGGGTCCCCTTTGTAACCGGGCGGCATCCCTGGCCAACCAAGGCCAACGATTCGGCCAGACAGCTGTCGAGGAAGTGGATGGCATAGAGGCGCTGTGCGGGCGCAACCCGTCTGATCCTCCGGTTGGCGACTCGACTTCTTGTAACTCGTCAATCGGCAAGAGCGGCTACATCGTCAGGGTGCAAGCGCATATGCATCTCCTGGGCCGAACCTTCAAGATGGTGCTCAACCCGGGAACACCTGAGGCGTTGACCGTCTTGAACGTTCCTGACTACAACTTCCACTATCAGCGTTCCTATAATTTGACCAAGCCCATTCGGGTCACCGCAGGCGAACCGGTACAGGTCACTTGCAGCTACGACCCGGCTCTGGCTCAGGAATTGCCCACCTTGCGCAAGGCCCCATCCCACTTCGTCACCTGGGGCGATGGATCGTCGGACGAGATGTGCATCGGTCTGGCGTGGACGGCAAAGACTCTGCCCGACACTCACGACAGTCTCTAGCCGACGCCGTCGGAGAAGTCGATCCCGTCGCCCCGGTATGCGGAACAGCACATCAGCCTGAGGGCATCCGTCAGTAGTGTGAGGGGTCGACGGGCGGGACGGAGAACGATGTGAACGCCAAAGAGACCTGGAAGTACATTCATTCGGAGCGATCCGATCTGGCCGACACCTGGTCGAGCCTGGCCCCCGGCCAGTGGGGATCGGCCTCGTGGTGCGCCGGTTGGACTGTGCAGGACACGGCGGGCCATGTCCTGGCCGCCGCCGAGCAGACGCCGCTCAATTTCTACAAGGAGCTGATTTCGGCCCGATTCCGATTCAACGTGTTCACTGACCGGGCGGCCAAACGGCTTGGTTCGATCGGTCCGGAGGCTCTGGTCAGTCGCCTGCGGGCCCGGACCACGACCACCAATCATCCGCCGGCCCCGGTCATGGCCATGCTCGGTGAGATCATCGTCCACGGTGAGGACATTCGTCGGCCCTTGGGGATCGAGCACACCTCCCCCGAAGGTGCCTTGGTGGCCCTGGCCGACAGCTGGAAGAAAACCAATCTTCTGATCGGCGCCAGGCGGCGGATCGCCGGACTGGGACTCCGGTCCACCGACATCGACTGGTCCTACGGGGAGGGTCCGGAGGTGGCGGGTCCACTGGTCTCGTTGATACTGGCCATGACCGGACGGGCGGGAGCGGACGTTGATCTGGTTGGCGACGGCGTGGCCACCCTCGCCGCCCGCTCGTAGTCGGTCGGCCGGCCCACTTCCGCCCCGGCGGCTGAGGACCGACACCACAGCGGGCCCGTCCGGGGCAGGCGCCATTGTTCCGTTGGGGCGGACCGCCAACTGTGAGCGGAGATGACCGGCCCCGTCGCCAATTGGTAACCATTCTGTTACCGTAACGGCATCGTTACCAATGAACACGGGAGATGACGGTGGCACGCTCTGCCGGTCAATCCGTTCAGGCGGCAACACCGACGATCGCCGGAGGCGATCCCTTTGAGGCCCTGGGCGATCCCAATCGACGTCAGATCCTGCGCCTTTTGAGCGACGGTGACAAGCCCGTGCAAGAGATCGCCGAGGCCATGCCCATCAGTCGGCCCGCTGTCTCCCGCCATCTTCGCCTGTTGAAAGACGCAGGTCTGGTGGCCGAAGAGGCTCGGGGTACCCGACGGATCTACCACTTGCAGGATCAGGGGATGCGGGCCGTCCAGACCTATCTCGAAGGCGTGTGGGGTGAGGCTGCGGCACGGTTTCGGCTGCTGGCCGAAAACACCGATGGGAAGAGGACATGACCGACCCACTCAGGTTCTCCTTCGATGTGGCCTGCTCATCCGACCATGCGTTCGCCACCTGGACCTCGGAAATCGGAACCTGGTGGCCACCTGACCACACCGTGACAGGACAGGCGGAACGGGTCGTCCTCCAATCAGGGATCGGGGGGAGGATCTATGAGCGCGGGCCCGATGGTGTCGAACACGACTGGGGTGAGGTCACGGCCTGGGAACCGCCCACCCGACTGGCTTACCTGTGGCACATCGGCCGAGAGCGCGTCGATGCCACTGAGGTCGAGATCCATTTTCTGGCCCAGGGCGCTGCTCTGACCCGGGTCGAGATCGAGCACCGCGGATGGGAACGACTGGGAGCGGTGGGCGAAGACCGGCGGAGCCAGAACCTGGGTGGTTGGCAAACCCTGATCCCCTTCTTCCAAGCGGCGATTCCGAAAGGAGCCAGGCAATGACAGAAGGCACCCAGCAGGATCCGTGGAGGTTGACTACGCCACCGGGGTCTTCGGCCTACACCATGTACCGAGACGCGGCAGCTGAGCCTCCTTCGCTCGTGTGCCAGGTGGGCTCCACCACGTTGAAATACCACCTGCGGGCCATCGACGACCTCCACGCCTGGCTCATCCAACAGGGCGACTGGGTGCCGCTCGGCGCGGCCGACGAGAAAAAGCCGGCGGCGCCGGGCACTGTCGAGGCGTGGGGCCGTTCGCCCGACAATCCGGTGGGGGGCTGGTACGGCTTGCGCAACGGCTACCGGGGCCGGTTCGGCATGTACCTCCCACCGCTCCTGGAAACCCTCGGTCGCGCTGAGCTGACCCACGAAGCCCGCAACAACAAGATGCGGGCGCTAGGAGGGCAGTGATCGAAGCGGGCCACTGGGAACACTGTGGGACCTGTCCGTATGCACCATCCAACTAACAGCTCGGAGGTAGACCATGACCGTCGCCAAGGTGATCCGGTACCAGACCAAGCCGGAACTGGCCGATGAGAACGCCCGTCTGATCGGAAAGGTTTTTGCCGAGTTGGCCGAGGTTCAGCCCGATGGGTTCCACTACACGGCTTTCCGACTCACCGATGGAGTCACATTTCTCCACGTCGCCGTACTCGACGGCGACGACAACCCGTTGTCGACGTCCGCAGCTTTCGAAGCGTTTCAATCGACCATCTCCGGGCGTCTGGTCGACGGGCCAACCCAATCCGACGCTGAAGTGGTCGGCTCGTATGGCATGCAGTTGGACTGACCTGTCGGGGCGGACCGGGCCGGATTCCGGAACTCCCGGTCGCACGAGACGGATCGGGCCGGGGAGGGGAAGCGGAGGGTCGAGCGTGTGGCACCCTGTTCTGTGCCCGTTGATCCGCTCCTCCCAGGACTGTCGTCCGACACTTCGGTGATCGCCATCGACCATATGTCGGTGGTACGCCAGGGTGTCGCCCTTCTGGATGACATCACCTGGTCGGTGGGACCCGGCCAGCGTTGGGCCCTTCTGGGGCCCAACGGATCGGGAAAGACCACACTGCTCAAGGTGGCTGGTTCGGCCCTGTGGCCCACCCGTGGCACCGTCGAGATACTGGGGGAGCGGTTGGGACGGGTCGACATGCGCGAGTTGCGCAAGCGGATCGCGGTGGTCAGCGCATCGGTGACCCGGACCCTGCGCCCCGACATACCGGCCGTCGAGGTCGTTTTGACCGGTCGGCACGCTGCCCTCGAGACGTGGTGGAACGAATACACCACCGACGACGAACACGAGGCCCGGGGCCTGTTGTCCGAAGCCGGATTCGGAAGCACCAGCTTTGCTCAGCGACCTTTCGGACTCCTCTCGGAAGGAGAACGCCAGCAGGTGCTTCTGGCCCGGGCCCTGATGGGGAGGCCGGAGTTGATCCTCATGGACGAACCGGCCGCCGGCCTCGACCTCGGGGCCCGCGAGCGGCTTCTGACTCGTCTGGCCTCCCTGGCCGGCACTCCCTCGGTGCCCCCGCTGGTTCTGGTCACCCACCACCTCGAGGAGATCCCGCCCGGCGTGACCCATGCCGGTCTGTTGCGCCAAGGGACGGTGCGCGCTGCCGGCAGGATCGAGGAAGTGCTGACCAGTGGGGCGGTTTCCGATGCCTTCGGAGTCGACGTTGTGGTGGATCAGCAGGACGGCCGCTGGACGGCCCGCGCCGCTCGCCCGGACGATAGGGGGTGAGAAGAGGACGTTCACGGTGGTTCGATTAACGTCCGGATCCGGGTTGGGTCGGGAGTGGGCACTGGTGGAATGGACCACTCCGGCCGACAGAGAGGAATGACCTACACATGGGCATGCCAAAGGATCTCGGGGTAATAGACACGATGGTCGGTTTCCCGCACGCCGATATGAAGGAGGCTTACCGCTTCATCACCCGACAGACCAAGGACGTCGAATCCCGGGAGGAGTTCGAGTTCCCGGTCGAGTACATGTTCAAGCAGGTTCCGGGCAAGAATTTGAAAGGTGCAACCGATCCGATCGGCGTGACCTTCCGCGAGATGGATCTGTGGGGAGTCGAGATGGGACTGATCGGTGTCGACGATCCCGACGGGGTGGGCGCCGAGGCAGTGGGGACGCATCCTGATCGGTTCATTCCCTGCGCCAACCCTGACCCCAACGATGGCATGGCCGGCATCCGCCGACTGGTCGAGCAGTACGAGACGTACGGCGTGCGCGCTGTCGGCGTATTTCCGGCCGGCACCTTCCCCCAGGTGCCGATCAACGACAAGCTGATGTACCCGCTCTACGCCAAGTGCGTCGAGCTGTCCATCCCCGTCTTCTGCTGTGCCGGCATACCCGGACCCCGTGTCAAGGCCGCCTGCCAACACGTGGAGCTCATCGATGAGGTCATGTTCGACTTTCCCGATCTGGTCCTGGTGACCCGCCATGGATGTGAGCCGTGGACCGACCTGGCCGTCAAGCTCATGCTCAAGTGGCCGGGCCTGCATTACTCCACGAGCGCTTTCGCCCCCAAGTACTACCCCCGGGCCATCATCGACTACGCCAACAGCCGCGGAGCCGACAAGATCATCTACGCCGGCTATTTTCCGATGGGCCTCTCACTGGAGCGGATCATGACCGAGTTGCCTTCGGTCGGGTTCGACGACCGGGTATGGCCCAAATTCCTCCGTACCAATGCCCTGCGTGTCCTCGGTCTGGGGTGAGGGGCCGGAGGCGTCGAACCCGGCAACCGGACCGGAACCGATGGCGGTCGCCGCCGCCACCTGGCCCTTCGCCGCCGAGTTGAGCGGCGGGCGGGCTCACGGTAGAAATTAGATTCGCAAGGCGGGGAGGGCCGTTTGGACCACGGAGCGTGGTCGTCTGTCGGCACTGTCGTTCCCCGACCATCCACCACGGACGGATAGCCCCTGGTTAGGGTTTTTCGTCACGAAGGTCGGTCGAGGAGTTGATGCCCATGGTCCTTGTGATCATCGTTGGCGTGGCATGGATAATCATCTTGGTACCGAGCGTGATGAAGCGTCGGTCCCGTGCGGTCGGTGAAATCGGCTCCATCTCCCACTTCCACCAGCAACTCCGGGTACTCGAGCAGTCCGCCCCCCAACCCATCGTGACCCCGGCCTACCGGCTGCGGGCGGTCGACGGTAGCGGCGATGCGACCGTCGTGCCCCACGGCCCACACCAGGTCCCCGTGCTCACCGTGGTCGGAGCCGACCAGCTGCCCCGCCCGGCGCTGGCCTTCCTCGGGAATCCCCCGGCGTCCGCCGATGGCGAAGAGGCCTCCGAGTTCATGACCGTCCCCGCCTCGCCGGAGGCCACTCCGGCCAGCTGGCCGATGGTCGGAGCCGGGTCGGAACCCGCTGTCACCTCCACACGGACGGGCGATACACACCAACGTCATCTGGTCCGCCGGCGTCGGCGCGACACGCTGGTGGTGCTGTTCGGTGTCTTCATTGTCACCCTGTTGATCGGATTCATTCCCCGAGCATCGACCGCCTGGGCGGTCACCGCCCTGTCGGGACTGGCTCTGGTGGCCTACGTGGCCTTCCTGGTCCATCTGCGGCGGATGGCCGAGGAGCGGGAGCAGAAGCTGCACTACCTCAACCCCGATGGAATCGTGCGTGCTCCGGTGGCGGTCTCCGGTCGGTACGCCCATCCCTCCAACCAGGCGGCGGCCCGCTGAGTCAACGGGCCGAGCGGCCAGACCCCCCGGGGTGGCGTGCCCCCCGGTTAGGATGCGGCATGACCTCAGATCCCTTGGCCTTACCGATGAGCGGCCCGGTCCCACTTCTTCCGGGCGGGGTGTCCCCCCTGTTGCCGGTCTCCGCCGATGGCGCTGTGCGTCGAGCGGTCGAGGGTCGGGAGCTCCTCGCCCACCCCTTCTACCAACGCTGGCAGGCCGGCCAGCTGGCCGAGGGTGAACTGGCCGATTACGCCGTCCAGTACCGGTGCTTCGAAGCCGCCCTGCCCGCCGTGCTCACCGCCGTGGCCCACGGGTTCCAGGCCGAGGGGGCGACGGCTCCGGCCGACTCCGTCGGGCAGAACCTGGCCGACGAGATGGGTTGTCCCGAGCCCCACCTGGTCCTGTTCGACAGGTTCGCCGACGCCGTGGGGTCACCCAGAGAAACCGTGCCCGGCCCGGCCGCCGACGCCCTGGTGGGTACTTACTTCGACCTGGTGGCGGAGGGACCGATCAGCGCGCTGGCCGGACTGGCGGCCTACGAGAGCCAGGCGTCGGCCATCGCCTCCTCCAAAGCCGACGGTCTGCGTCGTTGGTACGCGGTGGATGCCGGCGGCACCGCCTTCTGGGACGTCCACGCCACCATGGACGCTGACCATGCCACATGGGCCACGGACGCTCTCGAGGAGGCCGGGGCCGATCCCGTGCAGGTGGAGCGGGCTTCCCGGCGGGCGGCCGACGCCTGGTGGGCGCTGCTGGACGAACGCCAGGCCGCCTGGTCGGCGTCAGCCGAGCTCAGTACCCACCACTGAGACGAACGACACCATCTCGCCGGGGTAGCCGCCCAGGTTGTGGGTGAGGGCGAGAGTCTTGTCGGTGGCGATCTGACGCTCCGGCGTGGCCTCCCCCCGCAGTTGGAGCCAGGTCTCGAAGAACATCCGTAGGCCCGATGCCCCCACCGGGTGCCCGAAGCTCTTGAGACCGCCGTCCGGGTTGACGGGGAGGGCGCCGTCACGGTCGAAGGTTCCGGCCAGTATCTCCTTCCAGGCCGAGCCCCGTTCGGCGAACCCGAGGTCCTCCATGAGGACCAGCTCGGTGGGGGTGAAGCAGTCATGCACCTCGGCCATGGCCAACTCGTGGCGCGGATCGGTGATACCGGCCTGCCGGTAGGCGTCCTCGGCGGCCAGGGCACATTCCGGGAACCAGGTGTAGTCGTAGTCGGGATCATTGAGCCCCGATCCGCTGCCGGCGGCGAACGAGAGCGCCTTTATGTAGAGGGGTGTGTCGGTGTAGCGCAACGCATCCTCGGCCCGGACCACGATGGCGGCGGCGGCTCCGTCGGCCACGCCGGCACAGTCGAACACCCCGAGGCGCCCGGCCACCCGGGGTGAGGCACAGATGGTTTCGGTCGAGACCTCCTTGCGGAACTGGGCGCGGGGGTTGAGCGCCCCGTTCTTGTGGTTCTTCCAGGAGATGCGGGCCAGTACCTCGGTCAGGTCGTCCTCACTCACCCCGTACTTCTTCCCGTAAGCCGGCGCCACCATCGAGAACATGGCCGCTGCCGTCAGGGTGCGAGCGGTGCCGTCGTTGGGGATGGGGAAGGCATTGAGCCCCTGGTAACCGGAGTCCTTGACCTTTTCGGCGCCCACTGCCATGGCCACGTCGTAGGCGCCCGAGGCCACGGCGTAGGCCGCCGCCCTCAGCGCCTCCGAACCGGTGGTGCAGTAGTTCTCGACCCGGGTGACCGGCTTGCCCTCGAGCTGAAGGGGCCGGGCCAGGGTGATCCCGCTCATACCCGACTGGGCCGTGCCCAGCCAGTAGGCGTCGACCTCGTCCTTGGTCACGCCGGCCGAGGCGAAGGTCTGCTCGGACGCGTCGATGATCAGGTCGTCGAGGCTCTTGTCCCAGTGCTCGGCGAAACGGGTGCAACCCATACCCACGATGGCCACCCTGTCCTTGATCCCATGTGATGCCATGGCGCCTCTCCTCTTGTTCCTCGTGTCTCTGTCTGGATCTCTGCCGGTGAAGGTGCGTCGGTCGCCGCCGGTGTTCGCCGTTGCGTCCGACTCAGCCGCCGGACCGCAACGGCTTGGCCTTCCAGAAGTAGTCGTGGATGCCGTCGGCCGTGAACAGTCTTCGGAAGGTCATGGTGACCCGGTCGCCGATGGCCACGGCATCGGGGTCGACGTCGGTCAACTCCACCGGGAAGCGACCACCGCCGTCGAAGTCGAGCACGGCGAACACGATCGGGGGGCTGGGGGAGTAGGCCAGCCGGTCGATGGTGTAGGTGGCGATGGTGGCCTGGGCGTCGGCCCGGTCGATGGGGTCCATGTCGTCGACGGCGCCCCCCTTCATCGACACCCGGGCCGGCGGGAGATGCACCGCCTCGGAGGTGCGGTCGCGTGAGCCGACGAAGCCGAATTTCCATCCCTCGCTGCGCCCGGCGGCCGAGGCCGACACCCGTTGGGGCTCCGGTCGTCGGGGGGGCTCGGGCGTGACCATGCCCCGCCAGGACAGGAACGTCCCATAGCGGATGTCAGCCGCCGCCTCGATCTGGTCGGCCACCGGCTCGGCGGTCGACCACCCGGTGAGGGCCGCGGTGGTCCGGAAGAGGAGGACGTCGGCTCCGTCGGCCAGGGACACCACCGCTACCACCTGGCCCGGCTCGGCCTGCTCCAGCAGTCCGGCCAGGACCAGCCCGGGGTGGGCGGTCCCCGTCTGCCCGACCGACGACGACAGATCGTCGGCCAACGCTCCCTCGGCCAGGCCCAGCTTGCGACCCAGGGCCCGCACGGCCCGACCGTGCATCCCGGTGACGGCCACCCGGTCGACCTGCTCGGGGTCCAGGCCGGTGCTCTTCAGAGCCGATTCCCATGCCTCCACACCCAGGGGCACATAGCGGGTCTCGCCGAAGCGCTCCTCCCAGGACCGCGATCGGCGGTCGCCGGCCGTGCGCCAACGATCGAGGAATTCGTCGCTGACCGACGCCCCGCCCAGGTATTCGGCGATCACCGGCGCCCCGTTACCGTCGTCGCCGACCAGGACAGCGGCGGCGCCGTCGCCCCCGGCCACCTCGTCCGACGACGTGGGCAGCCCGTCCCGCATGTCGGCCAGCACGACCAGAGTGGTTCCCGAGCCGGCGGCACCCAGGGTGGCCCGCAGGGCACCCACTCCCGAACGCAGGGCGCCCCCGAAGTCGAAGGCGGCCACACCGGACGGCTGCCGGAGGGCGGCGTGGATGGCGGTGGCATTGGTCTTGTCGAGATAGGCCGGGGTGGCGGTGGCGAACCAGATGGCCTCGGGCGCGGCGGCCGGAACCGATCGCAGCGCCAGGCGGGCCGCCTCCACCCCCATGGTGGTGGTGTCCTCGTCGTGGGAAGCCACCGACCGGGTTCCCTTGCCGCCCCCGTTACCGAACACCCGGGCCACCTCGCTGCGCTGCAGCCGCCGGTAGGGGACGTACCCGGCGATACTCACGATTCCTCTCACCTGTCTCGGCTTCCCTTCGTCTCGAGGCCGGGCCCGCACCCGGGGTGCGGTTGGCCGTGCCGCGGCTGCAGATTGCGCCTGCTTCAGCCTGGAGGCGCCGCCGACCACGCTCGAGGACGGCACCGCCGGGGCGTCACGCTGGCTCCGGTTGCGTCCTCATCCTATGATGTCCACCGTATCTGACGGTCAGTCAGGAAACCACTCTGCGGCCACAGCCGCGCCGCCTACGGAGGCCCACCATGGACTTCGAGTTCACGTCCGAGCAGCTCGAATTCGTCAAGGAGGTCGAGGAATTCCTCGATGCCAACGACGATCCCGAGGTCTTCGACCTCACCCGCGAGAACATGGCCCAGATCGTGGACACGCCGCTCCGGCGGGCCTTCATGGCCAAGGTGGGCGAGCAGGGGTGGCTGGGCATCACCTGGCCCGCGGAGTACGGCGGCAAGGCCGGCGAGGGGATCTACGAATACCTGCTCAACGAGGCTCTGGCCGCCCGGGGCGGCCCGCAGATCGGTAAGGGCGTCGGCATCATCGGCAAGACCATCATCAGCCACGGCAGCGACAAGCTGAAGCAGGAGTTCCTGCCCAAGATCCTCCGCAACGAAGTCGAGTTCGCCGTAGGCTACTCCGAACCCAACGCCGGTTCGGACGCGGCGTCGATGCAGCTCAAGGCCACCCGCGACGGTGACGGCTGGCGCCTCAACGGGCAGAAGACCTGGACCACCTCGGCCCACTTCGCCGACTGGTACTGGGTGGGGGCCCGCACCGACCCCGAGGCACCCAAGCACCACGGCATCAGTCTCTTCCTGGTCCCCATGGACCATCCGGGCATCACCGTCAAGGCCATCTGGACCATGGGGGACGAACGGACCAACGAGGTCTACCTGGACGATGTGTGGGTCTCCGACGACTACGTGGTCGGCGAGGTCAACCATGGATTCCAGTACATCTCCGAAGCACTCGATCTGGAGCGGTTCACGCTGTTCACCTACTCGCCCATCGCCCAGCGGCTCGATCTGCTCACCGACTACGTGGCCACCACCTCCCGCGACGGCGAGCCCCTCAAGGACGACGCGGTGGTGCGATCACAGATCGCCCATCTGCACACCGAGGCCGAAGTGGCCCGGGTGCTCGGGCTCAAGTTTGTCTTCGCCTCCTCCACCGGTGGGTCCCCACCCACCGCCGAGGCATCCGAGTACAAACTGTTCACCACCGAGTTCTCCAAGCGTCTGGCCGACGCCTCCATGGACATCGGCGGGCCCGGGGCGCAGCTGCGGGTGCGCGACGAGGACGCCCCCATGGTCGGGCGGGCCGAGTCGACCTACCGGTACACGGTGATCGACACCATCGGTGGTGGTGCGTCCGAAATCCAGAAGAACATCATCGCCCGGCGCAAGCTCGGCCTCCCCAAAAACTTCTGAGCCCCGCTGTGACCGATCCACCCACCACCGGCCAGGGTCCCGGGTCCCCCGGGGACCGGGCGCCCGCCGGACCTCTCTCGGGCATCACCGTGCTGGACCTGGCCAGTGTGGGCCCGGCCGCCCGGTGCACCCGCCTGCTGGCCGACTACGGCGCCACCGTGGTGAAGGTGGGAGCGGTGCCCGGGCGGGGACCCCAACCCATCCGACCGCCGTTCTACGCCTACAGCGGGGCCCGCTATTTCGACCATGTGGCCATCGACCTGAAAGACGCCGGAGGACGGGACGCCTTCCTGGCCCTGGTGCGTACGGCGGACGTGGTGGTGGAGAGCTTCCGACCCGGCGTCGTCGACCGGCTGGGGATCGGGTTCGCCGACCTGTGCGCCGTCAACCCGGGGATCATTCTGTGCTCCACCACCGGCTACGGGCAGTCCGGTCCCCGGGCCGCCTGGGCCGGCCACGACATCAACTATCTGGCCGTCGGCGGTTTTCTGGCCACCTCCGAGCGCCGGGGCGACGGGGGTCCACCGGTACCGGGGGCCACCGTGGCCGACGCCGCCGGTGGGGGCCTCCAGGCCGCCATGGCCGTCATGGCCGCCATCATCGGCCGGCGCCGGACGGGGGCCGGGGTGCACCTCGACGTCTCCATCGCCGACGGTGTGCTGTGGCTCACCTCCCTGGGCGTCGACGAATACCTGGCCACCGGGGCTCCGGTGGGTCCGGGGCGGTCCATGGTGACCGGTCGCTACGCCTGCTACGACACCTACCAGGCGGCCGACGGTGGTTGGTTGGCGGTCGGGGCCATCGAGGCCAAGTTCTACGCCAACCTGTGCCGGCTGCTGGGCTGTGAGCAATGGACCGACCACCAGCTGGACGACGAGTGTCAGGACAAGATCCGCGCCGACTTCCGGGCCGCCTTCGCCACCCGGGGCAGGGATCAGTGGGTGGCCCAGCTGGCGGCGGCCGACACCTGCGTCACCCCCGTGCTGGGGGTGGACGAGCTGGCCGACGACGAGCAGTACAGGGCCCGCCACGCCATCGTGGAGGCGGTGGTCCCCACCGGCGGGCAGGCGGCCGACGGCCATATCCCGGACCGCTTCCGCCAGGTGGCGCCCCTCATGGCCGGCATGAGCCGTCCGGAGGGGCCGGTGGTGGCCGGCGATCCCACCCACACCGACACCGACCGCCTGCTGGCCGCGGCCGGGCTCGACGACGACCACATCGACCGGCTACGCCAGAAAGGGGTGGTGGCATGACAGCCATCGGTCCGGACGACATCGCTGACCTCATCGGGACCCCTCTCTACGAGGAGGAGGGGGAGTTCCCCGTCGAGCAGGGCTATGTGTGGACCACCTGCGCTTCGGTGGAGAACGGGAACCCGCTGTTCTGGGACGAGAAGGTGGCTGAACGGATCACCGATGGGCCGATGGCCCCACCCACCATGGTGTCGGTATGGTTCCGACCCCACCACTGGGCGCCGGGTCGCAGCGCCCAGTGGTTGCCCCTGCAGGTGCATTTCGATCTCAAGGAGGGCCTCGGTCTGCCCGAGGCGGTCATGAGCGACAACACCATCGTCTTCCACGAGCCGGTGCGGCCGGGGGACCGGTTGACCACCCGCCAGATCCTGCGTTCGGTCAGTGGGGAGAAGACCACCAAGCTGGGAACGGGACGGTTCTGGGTGATCGATGTCGAGTACCGCAACCAGCGCGGCGAGATGGTGGCCGTCGAGAGCTACACCGGTTTCGGCTACCGCCGAGCCGACGCCCTGGCATCGGAGCGGTCGTGACGGACATCGCCACCACCCGGCGGTTGCTCGGCGATGTGACAGTGGGTGACCATCTTCCCCCCCTGGCCTATCCGGTGACGGCCACCACCGTGGTCCTCGGCGCCCTGGCCGCACGCGACTGGCGGCCCATGCACCACGACAAGGATTTCGCCGTCAACCGCAACGGCACCCGCGACATCTTTCTCAACACACCCAACCAGGCCGCCTGGTTCGAGCGCTTCGTGACCGATTGGACCGGACCCTACGGCCGGCTGCAACGCATGACCTTCCGCATGCTGGGGTCGATATTTCCCGGCGACACCATGGTGTTCACCGGTGTGGTGACCGAAACCGGCGTCGACTCCACCGGGTGCGGTTGGGTGGCCATCGACATCGCCGTGTCGGTCGACGATGCTCCGAAGACGACCTGCACCGCCCGCGTCGCCCTGCCCGTGGACGAGGACGACAACCCGTGGAGCCGCAAGGGGGACCGATGGCAGCCCTGAGCCACGGGCCCGCCGCCCCACCACACTCGAGGAAGCACCCGTGACATCCACAGAGGAGAGCTGAGCATGTTGGACCTTCAATTCAGCCCGGAGCAGGAGATGCTGCGCGAGACCGTGCGCGGGGTGTGTGCCACTTCCTGTCCGCTCAGCGTGGTGCGCCAGCTGGAGGACGATCCGGTCGGCTACTCGCCCGAGCTGTGGAAGCAACTATCCCATCTCGACCTGATCGGATTGCAGATCCCCGAGGAGTACGGCGGTTCGGGCATGAGCACGCTGGAGAACGTGGTCCTGTACGAGGAATTCGGTCGCTCGTTGGCACCGTCACCCCACTTCGTGAGCTCCATCCTCTGTGGTGGCGCTCTGTCCGCTGCCGGATCCGATGCCCAGAAACAGGAGTGGTTGCCCGGCATCGTCACCGGTGAGGCCATCTTGAGCGTGGCCTGGCTCGAACCGGACAACGGGTTCGGCCCCCGGGGCATCCAGGTGCGGGCCGAGCCCAACGGCGAAGGCTTCACCCTCAGCGGGACCAAGCGTCATGTCGCCTTCGCCTCGTCGGCTTCGCGACTGGTCGTCCTGGCCCGGGTGGGCGGCTCGCCCTCGGACATCGACCTGTTCCTGGTCGATCCGGCTGCCGCCGGTGTGACCCTCACCCAACAGATGGCCATCGGATCGGACACCCAGTACCGGGTGGACTTCGACGGTGTGCAGGTGGGGGCGTCCGACCGGATCGGTGGGACCGGCTCGGGCTGGTCCACCTGGGACACCGTCATGCACGACGGTGCCATTCTGGCTGCCGCCCAGGCCGTGGGGGGAACCCAGTACGCGTTGGACATCACCGTGCAGTACGCCAAGGACCGCCACCAGTTCGACAAACCACTCGGGGCCTTTCAGGCTCTGGCCCATTACCTGGCCGACGCCGCCACCGCGGTGGACGGAGCCGAGGCCCTGGTCCATGAGGCGGCGTGGGCCCGTTCCGAGGGCCGGAACGTGGCCAAGTTGGCCCCCATGGCCAAGCTGTTCGCGGGCCAGACATTCCGCCAGGTGACGGCCACCGCCCAACAGATCTTCGGAGGCATCGGCTTCACCGTCGAGTTCGACATCCAGCTCTATTTCCGCCGGGCCAAGCAGCTTCAGCTCTCGTGGTGGGACACCCGCACCCTCGAGGAGCGGGTGGCCGCGGCCGTCCTGGACTGACGCCCCCGGGCCCCATCGGCGGCACCGGTTGAGCACTGCCGGCGGTGGGTGCCAAAAGGTACGTCGGTCCCCTCACCTGCGCTACGGTCGGTCTGCGGCCGGGGATGGCCGTATGAGCCCAGCGTGAGGGGGACTCCCTATGGCACAAGGAACGGTGGCCACACCGGATCCGGGCAGCGGCGTTCCCAGGCACGGCGCGCTCTTCCGGTTCCTGTTCGTGCACGAGATCGACGAATATCCCAACAACGCCAAACGCACGGCGTACCTGGGCCTGGCCGTCCTGGCCACCATCGTCCTGTACTACACGTACTTCACCCAGACCGGGGTGACCCCCAACATTTTGC
Organism: uncultured Acidimicrobiales bacterium; assembly: GCA_963824645.1. GTDB lineage: Bacteria > Actinomycetota > Acidimicrobiia > Acidimicrobiales > RAAP-2 > Bog-756. Next base: position 7,683 of record CAWGQC010000014.1, on the reverse strand, counting down.
AGTACTACCACATGTCGTTTTCCTTTTACGTGTACATCGTGGTGGTGTCCAATCTCATCGGTGCTTTCGCCTCGCTGCCGGCCAGCAAGACCGACCGCCTGGGTCGATCCAACGTGGTCATCTACGGCCTGTTGATCGTGGGGCTGCTGGTGGCGGTGGGCGTGCCCAACGCCACGACGGAATGGCAGTTCGCGGTAGTCATCTCGGCGCTGGGTCTGGTGGAGGGGGCCATCCTGGTGGCCACCCCCGCCCTGGTGCGCGACTTCAGCCCTCAGTTGGGGCGGGCCTCGGCCATGGGATTCTGGACCGTGGGGCCGGTGGCCGGCAGTCTGATCACCAGCATCGTGGCCACCAATACCCTCAACCACTTCGTCGACTGGCAGAGCCAGTTCATCATCTCCGGGATCACCTCACTGGTGGTCTTCGTCATCGCTCTCTTCTGGCTCAAGGACCTCTCCCCCCGTCTGCGCGACCAGCTGATGGTGTCGGAACAGGACCGAGCCCTGGTGGAGGCCAAGTCCCGTGGCCTGTCTCCGTCGGAGCTGATCCGGGCCACCACCCACCCGTGGCGACAGATCCTGAAGGCCGATCTGGTGCTGTCGGCCATCGGCATCTCCCTCTTCCTGCTGGTGTACTACGCCGCCTCGGCCTTCTTCACCATCTATTGGGCCACCGTGTTCAAGAACCCGAGCGGCCTCAACTTCACCACCGTCCAGGCCAATCGCCTCAACCAGTGGTACTGGGCAGCCGACGCCATCGCGCTCATCGTGTTCGGCGTGCTCTCCGACAAGTTGCGGGTGCGCAAACCGTTCATGTTGGTCGGTGCCATCGGCTCGATCGTGATGCTCATCGTCTTTCTGCGCCAAGCCACCCACGCCCACACCACCTTCAACACCTTGATCGTCATCGAGATCTTCCTGGCCGCCTTCATCTCGCTGACCTACGCACCGTGGATGGCCGGCTACACCGAGATGGTCGAGGCCCGAAACCCGGCTCTGGTGGGCACCGGCCTGGCCCTGTGGGGATGGATCCTGCGGTTGACCGTCGGTCTCTCCTTCCTCTTCCTGCCCCTGGTGGTCACCGCCGTCAACCCGGTGGTGGACAACCTGCCTCTGGCCACACCCCAGATCCAGTCGTTCCTGGTGGAACACCCGGCGTCGGTGGCCTTCGCCCAGAAGCACGCCGCCCTGCTCACCCTGGTCCAGAAGCACCAGGCGGTGGTGGAGCGGGCCAACAGCGATCCGAGCCTGGCCAACGACCTGGCCGTGGCGGCGGCCATCGGGACGGCCAACGCCCTCCAGCTCAACTCGCTGAAGACGCAGTTCAACACCCTGGTGGTTCCCTACCAGTCCCAGCTCAGCTACCTGGCCGCCCACCAGACGAACCTCACCGCCCTCCAGAACGGCGTGGCCAAATCGCCCAAACAGTGGCAGCACTGGTTCTGGGTGTGCGTGGCCGGCATGGTGCTGTTCATCCCGACCATCTTCCTCAACCGGGGCCGCTGGAGTCCCCGCCGGGCCTGGGAGGACCAGGAGGAGCACAAAGAGGATGTGGCCCGCGAGCTACGGGAGCTGGTGGGTACCGGAGCCTGAGAGCTGGTCGAGGGCGGAGGCGTCGGCCCGGAGCCGGTCGGCCAACTGCTGACCCCGGTCGACCACCGTGACTTGCACGGCCTGGGCCAAGGTGGTCCAGGGCTCGGCGTCGGGGTCTATGTCCTCTTGCAGCTGGGCCACCAGTGGGTTCGACGGCGCACTGCTCGGGGCCTCGATGCGGACACGGTAGGAGGAGGGATCGGGGCCCTCGGTGTAGCAGCGCAGGGAGGCCACATTGAGATCCTCGTCGATGAGGATGAGGGATGCCCCCTTGAGCGGGTTGGGCTCGGGCGTATCCACCACCCACCCCCCGGTGTTCACCACGTCGATCGGTGCGGGGAACGGGGACACCGTCCGCGATTCGACGAACGGTTTGTGGGTGTGTCCGAAGACGAAGGTGGTCGCCGCCGGGCTGCCGATTTCGGTGGCCACCTGGGCCCCCACCGGTCCGTTCAGGTAGTCGGTCAGCCCCTGTTCGGCATGGGGGCTGAGGACGATCCCCGGGCGATGGCGCTCCCGTATGGCTGTTCCGATGCAGGCCCTGAGGATGCCGGCCACGGCGTGGGCCTCGACGTCGGCCTGGGCCCGCGACGCACCGGCCGCCTTGATGGCCCTCTCGATGGCGGCGATTTCGGCGTGGATGGTCTCGGTGCTCTGCATCGACTCGTACAGCGTGCGGGTGACCCGCATGACGTCGCCGCTGTCACCCATCGACGACCAGAAGAAGTCGATCCAACCACCGTTGTCCGCTTCCAGCTGCCATGCCTCGACGGTACCGGTGCGGGGCGAGCCGAAGACGTTGTCGAGCAGGGACATCATCCGGTACAGCGGCTCGATGAAATGGCCGTGGCTGAGGAGAACGCAGTGGGTGCCGTCCCCGTTGACCAGGCCCAGGTTGGGGTAGCTCTGGACGACGGTCACGCCCCCGGGTGCGCCCCCCCGGGCGGCCAGGATCTCGACGAAGTGGTCCCGCACCGGCACGGTGTCGTGGGAGGGCAGCAGCCGGGTGGCGTGACGATCGGTGGCCGGGGGAATGGACGAGGCGTCAGCGGCCAGCTGATCGACGAACCGGTCGTCGCTGGCCCGCGACCACAGGTGGTGGTCGTGGTTGCCGGGTACGAACCGGACCTCGGGAGCGACGGCGCTGGTGGTGGCACCGGCATCGAGAGCGGTCATGAACTGGGAGAAGGTGACGGCGGCGTCCTCCAGGGAGGTGAGGGCCAGCTCGAACAGATCACCCAGGACCACCAGCTGGGGTGGGTCCTGGCCCGGTCGACGCAGCCACCGGATGCACTCGCACAGTGCGGTCAGAACAGGGGAGGGGCTGTTCCCGTCCACGCGTTCGCCGTCGTCGGTCACGTTGGTCAGCAGGCTGTTGAGCGCCCCGAGGTGAAGATCGGAGACGCACACCCACCGGATGCGAGGGGTCATGGCCGTCCTTTCGAGGCATGACCGTAGCCCACGGCGGATGGATCCGACCGGGGGGTGTACCGGAGCCCCCGGAACTGTTACAGCCGCGGCGTACCGTCACCGCCATGAGTGGCTTGGGGGGGACCCCGCCCGGCTTCGCGGTGGTCGACGTGGAAACTACCGGATTCTCACCCGATGACGACCGTATTGTGGAGGTGGGGGTGGTCATCCTCGATGCCCGGGGCGATGAGGTCGATTCGTTCTCGTCGCTGGTCGACCCGTGCCGGGGCCCGGGCCCGACCCACATCCACGGCATCTCCACCGCCATGCTCGACGAGGCACCCACCTTTGGCCGCCTGCATGCCTACCTGGCCACCCTCCTGTCGGGCCGGGTGGTCGTCGGCCACAACGTCGACGCCTTCGATCTCCTCTTCCTGCGCGCCGAGTGCGTGCGCCTGGGGCGATCGGTACCGCACCCCTCCGCCGTCCCCTCGGTCGACACCTGGACGGTGGCCCACACCCATCTCGGGCTGGAGGGCCGGGCCAACCTGGCCGAGTGCTGCGCCTCGTTCGGCCTGAGTTGGGACGACCACCACAGCGCGCTGGGCGATGCCCGGGTCACCGCCGCCCTGTTCCGGGCCATGCGGGACCGGGTGGGGGATGCCGCCCTCGGGATCGCCGGTCTTCTGGACGCCGCCGGGTCTCTGCTTTGGCCCGGCGCCGCGGGGGCAGCACCGCCGTCGTGCCATCGCACCCGTTCGCTGGCCCGATGACCCCGACTGTTAGCCTGCCGGCCATGCCCCCCGGCCCTCCCGTCGCCCCCCGGTCCGGTCCGCTGGTGGCCCGGTCGCCCGGGTCCTGAGGGGCCGACGGTGCAGGTGGTGATCCTGGGCAGCGGAAGCCCTCTGCCCGATCCTCAGCGGGCGGGACCATCCACCTTGGTGCGAACCGCCGCCGGCGACCTGGTCTTCGACTGTGGACGGGGCCTCCTCATGCGGGCGGCGGCCGCCGGATCGGGAGCCGGCGCCTTCCGGGCCCTGTTCATCACCCACCTGCACAGCGACCACATCACCGACCTCAACGACGTGTTGACCACTCGGTGGGTCATGTCCTTCCAACCCAACCCGCTGGTGGTGATCGGGCCGGTCGGGACCCGCTCGGTGGTCGCCGCCACCGAGGCCATGCTGGCTCCCGACGTCAGCTACCGGCTGGCCCACCACGGTGACCTCACCTGGCCGCCGGGCCCCCTGGTCACCGAGGTCAGCGACGGGCTGGTCTTCGAAGACGGTGGGGTCCGGGTGACGGCGGCCCCGACCGACCATGCGCCGGTACGTCCGACTGTGGGGTTCCGGATAGACGAGGGGGACAGGTCGGTGGTCATCGCCGGGGACACGGTGCCCTGCGCCGGGCTCGACGGACTGTGCCGGGGGGCCGACGTCCTCGTCCACACCGTTGTAAGACGGGATCTGATCCAGTCGGTGGGCCTACCCCGGCTCACCGACGTCCTGGACTACCACTCGTCGGTCGAAGACGCCGCCCGCACGGCCTCCACGGGAGGTGTCTCCACGCTGGTCCTGACCCATCTGGTACCGGCTCCGGCGCCGGGTACCGAGCACGAATGGCATGACCTGGCGGCCGCCCACTTTGACGGCGAGGTGGTGGTGGCGGCCGATCTGGCCACCGTGGAGCTGCCCCACTGAAGCCTGCCTCCCCTGGTTGGCCACCGGCGGCCTGGCCTTGGGTCAGCTCACCGGTCCGCCCACTTCATCCATGGCCTGGACAGGGGGAACCGGGCCGGCCCCCGACCCGATCCACTCCCGCGGTGCCTTATCGGTCCGAACCCGGTCCCGAGCGCCTTCCAGCATCTCGCCCGCCTCACCGGACTGGTCGTCGCCGGCCACCAGAGGCGAGCGGGCCAGAATGACGACACCCACCACCAGGACGACCAGAGCCGCCACTTCGGAGGCGATCCACAATGGACCGGACCGCAGCCGGTCGGCGAACAGGGTGACGCCGAGGAGGATGCTGACCAGCGGGGCAATGGTGACCATGGTGATGCGTGACGCGGTGATGGGACCGGCGTGCAGCGCGTTCTGGATGAGGAACACGGTGCCCAGTCCGGAGATGGCCAGCATGTACGGCTGGAAGTGGGTGAAGACGTGTCCCCAGCCTTCGGTGGTGTAGGTGGTGATGGCTTTGGTCAGAGCGGCGGTGTAGGCCACGTTGACCGCGGTGGCGGCTCCGAATGACGCCGCTCGCCACCAGCGCGGACCGCGCAGGGCGGCGATGATGAAACCGGCGATGACAGCGATCAGGACGATGGAGGCCACCCACCACTCATGGTTGGTCGGTATGGCGTTCCCCCCCTTGGGGGCGGCAGCCAAAAAGAATCCACCCAGTCCCACCACGATGACCAGGGATCCGAGCCACTCCTGTCGGCCCAGCGGGAATCGGAACCAGGTCCCGAGGATCAGCATGAGGAAGAGGAGCTCGGTGGTCAGCACCGGCTGCACGACGCTCAGCTCGCCGAAACGGAGGGCGGTGGCTTGCAACCCGAAGGACACCAGCATCAGACCGAAACCGACCAGCCATATACCCCGTCGCAGGGCATGGGCCATCAGGCTCCACCGGAGGGTGGTCGAATCCGGGGCCGACTCGACGCCGATCCGCTGCAGCACAGAGGTCAGGGCGTTGACGAAGGCGGCAAGCGCAGCGAGAAGGTAAGCCACTACTCCGTTGTAGCCGCGATCGAAGGGAAGGGGTAGTCCCCTTAGGGGACCGTCCGGGCCGGGGGGTCGACCGACCGATACCCCGGTGGCCGGTCGGGTGCGCGCTCTACCCATGCTGACCAGGCCCGATACCCGCCAACCAGGTCGGTCGCCTGCCGGTAGCCGAGGGTCAGGAGGGAATCGGCGGCCAGAGAAGAGGCAAATCCCTCCGAACAGACCACCACCACCGGCTGGGTGAACCCGGTCACCTGGGGGAGCCGGTGGCTACCGGCCGGGTCGAGCCGCCATTCGAGAACGTTCCGCTCGACCACGACGGCGCCGGGCAGCTCACCCTCGTCGGCCCGCTGGGCCGCCGGGCGAATGTCCACGATCAGGCCACCTGTGGCCAACACGTCGGCCAGCTGCTCGGGCCGGGTCCTCCCGATACGCCGCCGGGATCGAGCCACCAGGTCATCGGGTGTCGGGCTCATGATCAGGCGGTCCCCACCGGTTCAGGAGGGGTCGTGGCTGCTGGTGGCGTCGAAAGGCCCGAGGGGAGGGACGGTTTCTGTCCGCAGCCGCTCCAGGCCGCCGCGCCGGTCCAGCCGGTAGTAGCTCATGGTCGAGAGCCGCGGGCCGTAGACGTGGACGCTGACCGCCTGTTCCTCCCCGTCGTTGGTCAGGTCGTGCACGTAACCCGGTGCGAACCTCCGGCGGGCGCCCGGACCGAGGGTGCGGGTGCCGGTGACCGTGGCGCCCCGGGCGCTCGATCGCACCGTCGTCTCGGTGAGGGTGCCCGATGCCACCACCAGGGCGCCGCTGGACGGACCGTGGTCGTGGAACTGGATTGCCCCTTCCTGCGGCCAGCCGATGGCCCAGGCCTCGAACAGGTCGGTGACCGCCAGCAATACCCACCGGCGTTCAGTGAGGCCGTGCAGTTCGGTGATGAACGGCGCGGCCACGGCGAAGCCCTCGGCAATGGCCAGCAGATCGACTCGAGGGCGGCGCCCCGCGGAACGGAGGCGAGCTTCCCCGGTCCGGCCGGCAGTCCCGCGGAGCGGAGTGGGGACGTGACGTAACGCAGATCTGCGGCCGGACCGGGGTAGGCGATCGCCATGTAGCCACTTTAACAGGAATAGCTGACTAATCAAGTCGATTTTATAGAGATAGAACCTTCCGGAGAGGCGCGGAGCCACAGGGAAAGGAGAGGGATCATTGGGCAAGCCGGTGACCAGGTCCCAGGGACAACGGGCCCAACCGGCCCCTTCAGCCCACGTCGGCAGCGGGGAAGGTGGTCCGGGGATGGCGGTGGTCGGGGTGGTCGTCGCAGGTGTCGGTCCCATCGTCCGCCTCGAGACGAGGTCCGCTGGACCGTGGTGTGCTTCCGGCCATGGCCAGGCCCAGGGCGTAGCCTTCGAGAAAGGTGTCGGCTTCGTCGCGCCGCGGATAGCGCCGCTCCAGTTGGCGGAAGCGGGGAGAGTGATTGGGCTCGAGCAGGTGGGCGAGCTCGTGGACGATGACGGCGTCGAGCACCCACGAAGGGGTGACCCTCAATCGTTCCGAGATGCGTATTTCGCCGGTAGCCAGTGTGCACGAACCCCATCGCTTGGTCTGGGTCGGCGACCACCGGATCGAGGCCGGCGCCACGCCGTCGAGGTAGCGGTGGCTGAGTGCGTTTGCCCTCTGCTGCAACAGTTCGTCGGAGGCATGGAGGTTGGGGCGGTGACGGACCAGCCGGCGAGCCAACTCGTCGACCATCTGGTCGCGCTCGGTACCCCGCAGATGAACCGGTACCACCACCACGATCCGGTCACCTTCCCAGTGGGCACCGGCTGTCTTCTTGCGCCGCTTGCTGATCCGCACCTCGACATCCGGGTGGAAGAGGGTGGGAGGCTCGGTGGTCGTCATGGGGGGACACGATAAGGCCCCGGTGTGACGAGCCGGTCGATGGCGGCACGGGGCATCGGCCCCGG
>CAWGQC010000013.1:0-7082 GCA_963824645.1 uncultured Acidimicrobiales bacterium | reverse complement strand
ATTTCCGGCGGGCGAATGGGAGCGCGCGCGAGGCGACGGTACCATGGGTGGGTGCGCCGCTACTTCACCCGCCGGTGCGTCGGCATGCATGTGACGCTGCTTATCCTGCTTCCGACATTCGCCCTCCTGACCAAGTGGCAACTCGACCGGGCCCTGGGTGGTAACACGCTGAGCTGGGCTTATACCTTTGAGTGGCCCCTGTTCGCTCTCTACGCCCTCTATGTCTGGTGGCAACTCATCCACGACCAGACGGCGCCGGGTCTGCGAAGAGGCTCGGCCTCCGCCGGGGCGCCGTCGTCAGCCACCACCGGGGGGGCGGACGATCCGGCCACCGATCACGACCAGCCCGGATGGGCCCTTTCCGGGGGTCGCAAGAAGAACGTGGCCGTGGCCTCCAGCACGGCCATCGATGCGGAGACCGGCGGCCGAGGTGAGCGGTTCACACCCCAGACGGCCGAGGAGGAGGCAGCGTTGGCCGAGTACAACCGCTACCTGGCCGGGCTCAACGCGGCTGACGACGACGCCGATTCCCTCCGTCGATGAGCGGATCGCCACCCCAGGACCGCAAACTGGGGCGGCCGTCGCTGTCGCGATTGTTCGACCGGGGGATGGAAGGGGCTCTCATCCGCTACCGGGTGATGACCTTCATCGTGGGCTCGGCCTTGATCGTGCTGGTCTTCCTGGGCGTGCCCCTGCAGGTGTGGGGACACTTCGACCTGGTGGCCAAAATAGAGGGCACCATCCACGGTTACCTCTATCTGGTATACCTGTTTTCGGCGGCGGACGTGGCCCGACGGGCCCACTGGCGGATCGGCCGCATCCTGGCCGTGGTCCTGTCCGGCTTCGTGCCATTCCTGGCCTTCGTCGTCGAGCACCGGGTGTACCGCCAGATGCAAGAAGAGTGGGTCGTCGACGCTTCGGGGAATGCGGTCGAGGTGGCCGGCCAGCCCACGACGGTCACAGATACCGTGGGGGAGCGGACCTGAGCCCGACTGCTCAGCGCGCCCCCGCAGGAGAGTGCCCGGGCGGGTCCCGGTCTCTTTCCCATCAGCGAACGTGGTAACTCCCGATTTGATGGTCTCGACGTAGCCGGATGCGTCCTGCAGCAGGCGACTGCCGCCGGCCGGCAGATCGCGAACGACCACGGGGTTGCCCATCTGCAGGTTGTCGTAATCGATGAGGTTGAGGTCGGCCACCGCTCCCACCTCGATCGTGCCCCTGTCGCCGAGCCCGTACAGACGGGCCGTGTCGTGGGTCTGCTTCTTCACGATCCACTCCAGCGGGAGTCGATCGCCACGCGACCGGTCGCGTGTCCAGTGGGTGAGCATGAAGGTGGGCTGGGAGGCGTCGCAGATCACACCGCAATGAGCGCCTCCGTCGCCGAGGCCGGCGGCGGACCGGGGATGGAGGAGCATCTGGCGCGCCGGCTCGAGGTCCCCGTTCGAGTAATTGAGGATCGGAACATAGAGCAAACCCCCGCCCTCCTCCTCGAGCATGGCATCGTAGGCCACGGACAGCGGGCTGCGTCCTGTGCGGCGGGCGATTCCGACCAGCGACCGCTCCGGGCCCGGTTCGTAGTCCGGGGGGTTGCCCAAGGTGAAGGTGGTGCGGAAGGCCTGGTCCATGCGTTGGGCGGTGGCCGGGTCGGGAACCCACTCCTCGATGGAGCGACGAACGGAGGCATCACGGAGGGCCTCGACCAGGGCCTCGGGCGGGAGCCCCCGAGCCTTCAACTCCTGATAGGCGGGGATCTGGTCGAAGAGCGAGTAGGTGGTGAAGTGCCCGGACAGGAGACCGAAGCCGCGTCCGGCCACCTGGGGCCACAGATCTGCGCCGTCGGCGACGGCCCGCAACGATTCGTCCATCAGCTCCCGCCACATGTCGGGGGCGTCGTCCACCTGGACCAGGGCAAAGGTGATGGGCCGATGGATGGCGGCGGACAGTCGCCTCATCCAGTCGACTTCCTTCTTGGGATTGATGATGTCCTCACCGGCTACTCCCGCCGGTGCCAATTCGAAGATCCCCGTGCGGAGCTCGCCGAGGGCCTCGCCGAGGCCGAACAGTTCGTCCTCGGTGGCGTAGGTGCCGGGCACCGGCTCCCCGTCGATGGCCAGATGGGCGAGCGTCCGGGAGGTCGAGAACCCGAGGGCCCCGGCGGCGACGGCCGCTTTGACCACTTGCTTCATGGCCTCGATGTCTTCGGGTGTGGCCGGTTCGTTTCGGGCACCGCGGTCACCCATGACGTAGGAACGCACGGCTCCATGGGCGATCTGGGTTCCGACATCCATGGTCCACTTGCGTTGATCGAGGCAGTCGAGGTATTCGGGGAAGGTCTCCCAATCCCACTGCATGCCCTCAGCCAACGCCGTGCCCGGTATGTCCTCGACGCCCTCCATCAGGCCGATCAGCCAATCGTGGCGATCGGGACGGGCTGGGGCGAAGCCGACGCCACAGTTGCCGGTGACGACGGTGGTCACCCCGTGCGAGCTGCTAGGGGCCAGCACTTCGTCCCAGGTGGCCTGGCCGTCGTAGTGGGTGTGCACGTCCACCCATCCCGGGGTGACGAGTAATCCGTCGGCGTCGACCGTTCTGTTGGCAGCCTCACCGGCAAAGGATCCGACGCCGCTGATGTGTCCCCGATCGATGGTTACATCAGCAGTACGAGCCGGTTCTCCCGTTCCGTCGACAAGCGTGCCCCCTCGAATGACCAGATCGTGCATCGTGGCGTCCCCCTTCTCACTGCGTCCCCGCGATGCTGGCACGGACCGGCTCGTCGTGCAATGAACGAGTAGCGGCCCACTCCGTGACCGATGTGAGGTCTATGACCGATCAGGCCGGGGGGAGGGAATAGGTCACCTGGGCCTTGGCCACCACAGCATCAGAGCCCATCGAATAGAGGGCCACGTCGGCCACCCCCAGCCGTTTACCCAGCTTGAGAAGGTTCCCGACGGCGATCACATCGACGAGGGCCGGCCTGCGCAGAAAGTCAATGTGCAAGCTGGTCGTCACCGATAGGGCCACTGGGCCTATCTGGCCGACGATGACCAGCCACGCTGCAGTGTCGGCCAGAGCCATCAGCGAGGGGCCCGAGACCGTGCCCCCGGGGCGGCTGGTGGCCATGCTGACGGGCAGCCGCACCGTGACCGTCTCGGTGGATATCGCCTCTACGACGTAGGGGATGGGCGCCCCCGGAAAGGCGTCCCCCAGAAAGTTCTGGAGTTCCACGGCGGTCATGGCTGGTCGGGTGGTCATGGCCCGAGCAGCGTAGCCACCACAGCGACGGCACCGATCCGGTCGCCGGAGGTGATCTCGATCGGCACGGTCACCGCCAGCCGTCGTGGTCGTGCAGACTGGGTATCTGCAATGGGAAGCGGTCAGAGGGGACGGGACAGAAGCGTGAACGCGAGTTTGAGCCACGAACACCGGTCGGCAGTCGAGTTGGCTCACCAGGCCGGAGTCACACTGATGGAGCTTCGCCAGAGGCACCATTCAGGCGAGTCGCTGGGAAAGGAGGGTGACCAGCTTTCGCACCAGCTCCTTATGGAGCGCATCGGTGAGATGTTTCCGGACGATCGCATCCGATCAGAGGAGGCCCTTCTAGCGGAGCACCTCGACGACGCAACCGGTCGGGTGTGGATCATCGATCCACTCGACGGTACGCGCGAGTTTTCGGAGGGTCGGGAGGACTGGGCTGTACATGTAGCTCTGGCCGTCGACGGTGAACCACGGGTGGGAGCGGTAGCTCTGCCGGCAATGGGCGTGGTTTTGGGAACCGAGGATCCACCGCCCCTGGCCCCGGCAGCCACCGTTCCCCGCATCGTTGTCAGCCGCACGCGGCCACCCGACTTCATCCCGGCCGTGGCCGAACGCCTGGGTGCCCGCACGATCGCCATGGGGTCGGCGGGAGCGAAAATTGCCGCTGTCATTCGGGGAGAGGCGGAGATCTACCTTCATGCCGGTGGACAATACGAGTGGGATTCGGCCGCGCCGGTGGCCGTGGCCCTGGCGAGCGGCCTGCACGCCTGTCGGCTCGACGGATCCCCGTTGCGTTATGCACAGCCCGACCCCTACCTCCCCGATCTGGTGGTCTGTCATCCCGCACTGGCCGAGGCGGTGACCGACGCTCTGCAGGCGACTGGACTATCGGGGCCATGACCGGGGAGGGACCGTGAACCACCACCTCGTGGGGGCGTCCGAGCGCCAACACCATAAGAGAGATCGGCGAGGGAAAGAGAAGGGCAATGAGCCCTGAAGCAAGGGTGGTGCCGGTGCCGTCGGCCGTGTTCGAGCCGGCGCGCCTCGGGCCGCTTACTCTCAAGAACCGGATCATCAAGGCGGCCACGTTCGAAGGGGCCACACCGCGAGGTGTCATCAGCGAGACGTTGATCGAATTCCATCGGACCATGGCCGCCGGGGGAGTAGCCATGACCACAGTGGCCTACCTGGCCGTCTCCCCGGAAGGCCGGACCGATCGCCACTGCGCCGTGCTGGGGAGTGACACGGTTGACGGTCTTCGTCGGCTCACCGATGCCGCCCACGACGCCGGGGCCAGGGCATCGGCGCAGATCGGGCACGCCGGACCGGTGGCCAACGGGCGATCGAACGGATCCCCGGCTCTGGCCCCGTCACGGCAGTTGAGCCCGGCCGGCTCGCTGACCCGGGCCGCATCGGAGGACGATATCGCCCGCATCACAGAGGCCTACCGTCAAGGAGCGAGGACTGCCGTCGACGCCGGGTTCGATTGCATCGAGATCCACCTCGGCCACAACTACCTGTTGAGCGCATTCCTGAGCCCGAAATTGAACCACCGTAAGGACCGGTGGGGTGGAGGTCTCGAGAACCGCGCCCGGTTTCCGCGTCAGGTCGTCGAGGCGGTCAAGCAGGCGGTCGGCGACCAGGTGGCGGTGACGGCCAAACTCAACATGGCCGACGGGGTGGACGGAGGATTCTGGCTGGAGGAGAGCCTCGAGTTCGCCACCATGCTGGAAGCTGGCGGGCATCTCGATGCTCTGGAGCTGACCGGAGGAAGCTCGCTTTCCAATCCCATGTACCTCTTCCGGGGTGAGGCGCCGCGGCGTGAGTTCGCCGCCACACTGCCGGCTCCGGTGCGGGCCGGGTTCCGACTGGTCGGCTCGAGATTCCTCCGCGAGTATCCATTCGAGGAGGCTTTCTTTCTGCCTTATGCCCGGCAGTTCGTTCGCGCTCTCAAATTGCCGCTGATTCTGTTGGGCGGGGTCAACCAATTGGAAACGGCGACCAGTGCCATGGCCGAGGGTTTCGCCTTTGTGGCCATGGCCCGGGCTCTTCTGCGCGAACCGGACCTGGTCCAACGCTGGGAGAATGGTGATACATCAGAAGGTCTGTGCATCCACTGCAACAAGTGCATGCCCACTATCTACAGCGGTACCCGCTGCGTCCTCGTTTCGGGCGAATCCGGGCCGAGCGGAACAATCTGAACCGAGCGGTTAAGCGATGGTGTCTGGATCCTCGGAGTCGTCGGCTTCCGGCACCACCGGTGGGTCGAGGTCCCAGCCGTCGAGGTCGGATCGCCGGGCGCGGCTTTGGGGTGAAGGGTCACCGAGCCCGTCGGGATCATCGAGTCCACCGCTCAGCGTGGCCATCGACTCGGGATCGTCCAGTTCCACGCCGGCCTCTTCGAGCTCGCGGTCATCGGTCTTCAACGTGGGATCGAGGGAGGGGTCAAGTTCCACATCCTCGAGAAAATCAGGATCGAGTTGATCGGCATTGTCGAACGCTTCGTCCCCCTGCTCGAAGGCCTCGGTGCCCGAAGGCTCGTCGGGCGACCAATCGCTGCTTTGGCTCATCTTCTGCTCTCCGCTCGTGTGTCTGGGCCATCTTTTCTGGCAATGCCCGCCTCGAGGGCGGTGCTACGGCCAGGCTCCCCATCGATAGCCCCTGGACAATCTCGTCCAGGGGCCCGGGAATGCTCTCTGCAGGGTAGGGCGAGTGAGGGTCGGTCGATGTCAGTGGAATCAGCCGGGCCTAGAATCAGGACCTTCTCAGCCCGGCCCACGTAGCTCAGGGGATAGAGCACTCGTTTCCTAAATGAGGTGTCGCAGGTTCAAATCCTGCCGTGGGCGCCTTTGTGATGTCGCGCGACACAAGCAACGGTGTCGCGCGACATCGTAGACCCCCAGCTCATGGCATGCGCTGGTAGTCCTGATGAGGATCGAGGGTCAGCTGTCGAAGCGGTGACCCGTCGGCGCCGAGTATGCGGACCTCGCGCCCGGCCACCAAAAGCACGACCCGCCATCCGGCGTAGGGTCGTCCCACACCGATGTGATGGAGGCGCCCACGGTAACGGAGGGTCACCGTGCCGTTCTTGTTGACCTTGTCATTGCGGACCCTGTAACCGGCACTGTCGATCCTTGGGCCTTTGGGATGGCTCCTGTCCCGGGCGGCGAACGCCTGGGCCGGCGTGCGCCGCCCGATGGCCCGGTGGGGACGCACGGTGTTGTAGTAGGTGACGAAACGGTCGAGTTGACCTTGGAGCTGCTTCTTGGTGGTGGCCGGGTCCTGTTGGGCCAGGTACTTCTTCATGGTCTGGTGGAAGCGCTCCACTTTGCCCTGGGTCTGGGGATGGTAGGGCTTGCCGTGTTTGGAGGCGATGCCGAGGGAGAGCAGCTCGGCTTCCATGTCGCCCACCCCACCACCTTTGGACGCTCGGAAGATGGCTCCGTTGTCAGCCAAGAACTTCTCCGGGTAGCCCCACTGACCTGCTGATCTGTGCAGAGTCCGGACCACGTCGGGCGAGCGGGTGGAAACAAAGACCCTGCTAGCCACGCACAGCCGCGAGTGGTCGTCGACCATGTTGAGTACCTCGTAGACCACCCCGTCGGCCACCTCCACGTGGGTCACATCGGCCTGCCAGCACTGGTTGGGGAGATCGGCGCAGAAGCTCCTGTAGGAACTCTTCGGTCTCTTATGGGGCTGGGGGGTGACGAACCCTCGGGCCTTCAATACCCGCCAGATGGTCGAAGTCGACGGGACAACGGTGTGGCGACGAGCCAGATGACTGCGGATGGTGTCGGCTCCGGCGTCAAAGCCGTTGTCGGTGAGCT
>CAWGQC010000012.1:0-352957 GCA_963824645.1 uncultured Acidimicrobiales bacterium | reverse complement strand
GCTGAGGAGCGAAAGCGTGGGGAGCGAACAGATAAGATACCCTGGTAGTCCACGCCGTAAACGTTGGGCACTAGGTGTGGGGACCTATCGACGGTTTCTGTGCCGCAGCTAACGCATTTAGTGCCCCGCCTGGGGAGTACGGCCGCAAGGCTAAAACTCAAAGGAATTGACGGGGGCCCGCACAAGCGGCGGAGCATGTGGCTTAATTCAATACAACACGAAGAACCTTACCTGGGTTTGACATTTAGGGAAAAGCCGTAGAGATACGGTGTCCTTCGGGGTCCTAAACAGGTGGTGCATGGCTGTCGTCAGCTCGTGTCGTGAGATGTTGGGTTAAGTCCCGCAACGAGCGCAACCCTTATTCTATGTTGCCAGCGCGTAATGGCGGGGACTCGTAGGAGACTGCCGGGGTCAACTCGGAGGAAGGTGGGGACGACGTCAAGTCATCATGCCCCTTATATCCAGGGCTGCACACATGCTACAATGGCTGGTACAACGGGTCGCTAATCCGCGAGGAGGAGCTAATCCCCAAAGCCAGTCTCAGTTCGGATCGCAGTCTGCAACTCGACTGCGTGAAGTCGGAGTCGCTAGTAATCCCGGATCAGCAACGCCGGGGTGAATACGTTCCCGGGCCTTGTACACACCGCCCGTCACACCACGAAAGTCGGCAACACCCGAAGCCGGTGGCCCAACCTTTTAGGAGGGAGCCGTCGAAGGTGGGGTCGGTGATTGGGGTGAAGTCGTAACAAGGTAGCCGTACCGGAAGGTGCGGCTGGATCACCTCCTTTCTAAGGAGTTTTTGTCTGAACCATTTTGGTTTGGATACTCCTTGTCGATCACTGGCTATTCGTTGGGGTCCGTATCTCGCCCCTTGTCGATCGCACATCTTCGGATGTCCCATCGACGAGGCCTGTGAGCACTGCGGTCACCTCCGGGCATCACTATTCCGTTTTGAGGGAGCGATCCCTGGTCATGCCTTCGGGCTGGATCAGGTACCGCCACCTCCGATGCGACGCCTGCCCGCCGGATTCGGTGAACAGGCCTCTCGTCCGTTCCCACCTGCCCAGTGCCTTCAGGCAACGTCGGTGCACGGTGGGCACGCCGTGCGCACCTTGAGAATTCCATAGCGAGCACGAGCATCTATGTTCTCCAAGTTATAAAGAGTCAACGGCGAATGCCTTGGCGCCTGAAGCCGAAGAAGGACGTGGGAGGCTGCGATAAGCCACGGGGAGTTGCCTACCAAGCGTAGATCCGTGGGTGTCCGAATGGGGAAACCCGACACCCGTCATGGGGTGCCACCTTGGTCTGAACGCATAGGACCAGCGGAGGGAACCGGGGGAATTGAAACATCTCAGTACCCCGAGGAGAGGAAAACAACAGTGACTCCCTGAGTAGCGGCGAGCGAAACGGGATGAGCCTAAACCGAGTTGGTGTTAAAGCCTGATGGCGTTGCCAATTCGGGGTTGTGGGAGCCGATAGAAGGTGCATCAGAACCTTCACGGAGTTACAAAACCAATTCGTCTAGTGGAAGCATCCAGGAAAGATGCGCCGCAGAGGGTAACAGCCCCGTACACGAAAGACATTGGACTCCGATTGGATTTCCCGAGTAGCGCCGGATCCGGGAAAGCCGGCGTGAATCTGCGAGGACCACCTCGTAAGGCTAAGTACTCACAGGCGACCGATAGTGAACAAGTACCGTGAGGGAAAGGTGAAAAGTACCCCGGGAGGGGAGTGAAATAGTACCTGAAACCGTTGACTTACAATCAGTCAGAGCGTCGTCGGCACTTATGTGCCGGCCGTGATGGCGTGCCTTTTGAAGAATGAGCCAACGAGTTACGGTGTGTGGCGAGGTTAACCCGCGAGGGGGAGCCGAAGCGAAAGCGAGTCTGAATAGGGCGAATGAGTCGCATGCTGTAGACCCGAAGCCGAGTGAGCTAGCCATGGGCAGGCTGAAGCGGGGGTAAGACCCCGTGGAGGGCCGAACCCACCCTGGTTGAAAACAGGGGGGATGACCTGTGGTTAGGGGTGAAAGGCCAATCAAACTCGGTGATAGCTGGTTCTCCCCGAAATGCATTTAGGTGCAGCGTCGGGCGTTCAGCATCGGAGGTAGAGCACTGAATGGGCTAGGGGGCCTACAAGCTTACTGACCCCAATCAAACTCCGAATGCCGATGCTTTAGAGCCTGGCAGTGAGACTACGAGGGATGAGCTTCGTTAGTCGAGAGGGAAACAGCCCAGACCGCCAGCTAAGGCCCCTAATTTTTGACTAAGTGGAAAACGATGTGGGAACGCGAAGACAGCCAGGAGGTTGGCTCAGAAGCAGCCATCCTTGAAAGAGTGCGTAATAGCTCACTGGTCGAGTGGTCCTGCGCGGACAATGTAACGGGGCTCAAGTCAAAAGCCGAAGCTGCGGATTTCCATTCCGCCTGGGTATCGATATTGAATGCGGTTCGCCGCGGACGGTGTCGAAATCACGCCCGGGATTCACGGGATGGGAGTGGTAGGGGAGCGTCGATCCTGCTGAGAAGCGGCGGTGTAAACCGTCGTGGAGCGCGGTCGAGTGAGAATGTTGGTATGAGTAGCGAGAGAGGGGTGAGAAACCCCTCCGCCGTAAGCCCAAGGGTTCCTGGGGAAGGCTAATCCTCCCAGGGTAAGTCGGGAGCTAAGGCGAGGCCGAGAGGCGTAGTCGATGCACAACTGGTTGATATTCCAGTACTTCCGTGTCCGCGCCCAATCCAATAGTGGTGTCCTAAGGGGCTGTCCTTCGGGGCGAACCGACCGACCCATTGGCGGATAGCGAAGGAGGGACGCAGGAGGGTAGGTGAGCCCAGGCGTTGGTTGTCCTGGGGTAAGCGTGTAGGAGGAGGTCCAGGCAAATCCGGACCTCATTAACTCTGAGGCGCGATGCCGAGCCACACCAGGCGAAGTCACTAATCCCATGCTGCCGAGAAAAGCTTCTAGCGAGCTGGCACGGAACCCGTACCCCAAACCGACACAGGTGGGCGGGTAGAGAATACCAAGGCGATCGGGAGAACTGTGGTTAAGGAACTCGGCAAAATACCTCCGTAACTTCGGGAGAAGGAGGGCCCCACTAGGATGACGAACTTCGCGTTCCGAGTCTGAAGGGGCCGCAGAGAATAGGGGAAAGCGACTGTTTACTAAAAACACAGGAGCGTGCGAAGTCGAAAGACGATGTATACGCTCTGACGCCTGCCCGGTGCCGGAAGGTTACGGGGAAGGGTTAGCCCTCGGGCGAAGCTCTGAACCTAAGCCCCGGTAAACGGCGGCCGTAACTATAACGGTCCTAAGGTAGGGATGCCCCTTTGCAGGCAAAGGGGTGCTGCCCCTCGTACTGGTGACAGTACGTGAGCAGTCGGCTATATGCTGGAAACTCCGTTGCATCCTCCACTACTCGTTGTTCATTTGTTGGCGGTCCGAATTTTGGAATAGTCACCGAACGAACAGCAGTGAAAATGTGAGAGGTGCGGACAATCAGCAGGAAAGGCTCGGGAGATTTGATTGGTGTAAATCATTCAATGTCCTGAGAATCCTCAGAGACCATACGCCGACCATCTCATCAGATTCTGGGTGAGATGAAGATATGGTCCGAGCCCTATGGCGACATAGGGAGGCCGGCAGAAACGACCGGTCCGCTAATCAATCGAATTGGGTTGATTAGTTGTAACAGCACTAAGCGAAATTCCTTGTCGGGTAAGTTCCGACCTGCACGAATGGCGTAACGACTTTCCTACTGTCTCAACCACAGACCCGGCGAAATTGAAGTACGAGTAAAGATGCTCGTTAGCTGCATCAGGACGGAAAGACCCCGTGGACCTTTACTACAGCTTGCTGTTGAGTTTTAGTTCATATTGTGTAGGATAGGTGGGAGACTTTGAAGCATTGGCGCCAGCCAGTGTGGAGTCAACCTTGAAATACCACCCTTTATGTGCCGGAACCCTAACCTCGGTCCGTGATCCGGATCAGGGACAGCGTCAGGTGGGTAGTTTGACTGGGGCGGTCGCCTCCTAAAACGTAACGGAGGCGCCCAAAGGTTCCCTCAGGCTGGTTGGCAATCAGCCGTCGAGTGCAATGGCACAAGGGAGCTTGACTGCGAGACCTACAAGTCGAGCAGGTGCGAAAGCAGGGCATAGTGATCCAGCGGTTGCTTGTGGAAGCGCCGTTGCTCAACGGATAAAAGGTACCCCGGGGATAACAGGCTCATCTTCCCCAAGAGTCCATATCGACGGGAAGGTTTGGCACCTCGATGTCGGCTCGTCGCATCCTGGGGCTGAAGCCGGTCCCAAGGGTTGGGCTGTTCGCCCATTAAAGCGGTACGCGAGCTGGGTTTAGAACGTCGTGAGACAGTTCGGTCCCTATCCGATGCAGCCGGAGGAGATTTGAGGAAGGCTATCCCTAGTACGAGAGGACCGGGATGGACGAAGCTCTCGTGTGTCAGTTGTCCTGCCAAGGGCACCGCTGATTTGCGACCTTCGGGTGGGATAAGCGCTGAAAGCATCTAAGCGCGAAGCCCGTTCCAAGATGAAATCTCCCACAGGGTTAACCTGGTAAGGCCCGTGGTAAGACGACCACGTTGATAGGCCGGAAGTGTAAGTGCGGCAACGCATTCAGCTGACCGGTACTAATCGGCCGAGGGCTTGGGAACTTGCTCGTGCTCGCTATGGAACGCTCAGGGTGGCCGGTTATCGGTCACCCCGGAGCCCGCATGTCCGTCCGATGGGCGGTGCGGGCCCCGGTGAGCGCACGATTTCCGGTGGCCAT
This sequence comes from uncultured Acidimicrobiales bacterium, assembly GCA_963824645.1. Classification (GTDB taxonomy): domain Bacteria; phylum Actinomycetota; class Acidimicrobiia; order Acidimicrobiales; family RAAP-2; genus Bog-756. The sequence continues at coordinate 348,179 of CAWGQC010000012.1, read as the reverse complement.
GGCGGCGGAGAGACACCCGTTCCCATTCCGAACACGGCAGTTAAGCCCGCCAGCGCCGATGGTACTTGGGGGGTAGCCCCCTGGGAGAGTAGGACGCCGCCGGGATTTCTCTGACAATGCCCTCCGTTCGCGGGGGGCATTGTCGCGGGTGCGGAAACCGTTCGGGTGGACCGCCGGAGTGGCAGACGCACCCACCGGAGTGGCGTACCCTGACGAGGGGGCAATGATGGTTGAATGCGCCGCCTGGTCCTCACCGTCACCTGTCCGGATCGGACGGGAATCGTGGCTGCGGTCACCGGATTCATCGCCTCCCACGGAGGCTGGGTGGTGGAGGCGGCCCAGCACGGCGACCTCACCACCGGCCAGTTCTTCCAGCGCATCGAGGTCATGGCCGACAGCCTGCCCTTCGGGGCCGACGAGTTCGGCCGGCGCTTTGCCGACGTGGCCGAGGAATTGCAGCTGGACTGGCATCTGAGCGACACCGACGTGCGCAAGCGGGTGGTCATCATGGTCAGTCGGGAGGACCACTGCCTGGCCGACCTGCTGCACCGCTGGCGCAGCGGGTCGCTGTGGTGCGACATCCCGGCGGTCGTCTCCAACCACCCCGATCTGCGGTCCTTGGTCGAGTGGCACGGGATCGACTTCGTCCACATTCCGGTGGACAAAGCGCACAAGGCCGAGGCGTTTGCCCAGGTGACATGGCGTTGTCGACACGGTCGAAGCCGACGTCATCGTGCTGGCCCGGTACATGCAGATCGTCCCGCCCGAGATGTGCGACCGCTACTCCGGACGGATCATCAACATCCATCACAGCTTCCTCCCCTCGTTCGCCGGGGCCCGTCCCTACCATCAGGCCTTCCAGCGGGGCGTCAAGCTGATCGGGGCCACCTGCCACTACGTGACCGCCGAGCTGGACGCCGGCCCCATCATCGAGCAGGACATCAGCCGCATCGACCATGGCGACACCGTCGACGATCTGCTGCGCATCGGTCGGGACGTGGAGCGGTCGGTCCTGGCCCGGGGACTGCGCTGGCACCTCGAGGACCGGGTGCTGATCAACGCCGACCGGACCGTCGTCTTCGACTGACCGGTAACGGCCCCGCCGATCCATCCCGAGGTGGTGGGCAGGTTCGGAGTGGCCCACCGGACCGACGGGGTCAGAGCAGCCCGTCTCCCCAGCTGGATCCGGCGCGGTGCCCGCCGGGCAGGCGAACACGCCGCTGCCGGTGTGCACCAGGTACGGACTCAGCGCGTCATTGAGGGACAGACGGGTCTGGATGGGGATGAACTGGGCCCGTGGATCCTTCTGGAAGCAGACGAAGAGGAGACCGGCGTCGATTTCGCCGGACTCCGGGTCGACGCCGTCCATAAAGCTGTAGCCCCGCCGGAGGATGGCCTGACCGTCGTTGGTGGCGGGGGCAGCCAGGCGGATGTGGGCATTGTCGGGGATGAGCGGCTGGCCGGTCCCCCCGCTGGCGCTGAGATCGACCGGGGCGAACTGGCCCGTACCACCCAGCGGCGCCCCGCTCACCTTCTGCCGGCCGATGGTCTGTTCCTGATCGCCCAGAGTGCTGCGGTCCCAGGCCTCGAGGTGTATCCGTATACGCCGCATGACCAGGTAGGTCCCGCCGTCCATCCACGGTCGATCGCCGTTGTCGACCCACACGAAGCGTTGCATGGCGGCGGTGTCGGTCGGGTCGAGGTTGTGGGTTCCGTCGTGGAAGCCCAGCAGGTTCCGCGGCGTGGGCCGGCCGCCCCCGGGGGCGGCGGCCGGGGCGAAGCCGCTCTGGAGGGAGCGCACCGTGGCCGACCCCAACGCCAACCGGGTGAGCTCGTGGACGGCGTGGAAGGCCACCTGGGCATGGTTGGCGCACGCCTGGAGGCAGAGATCGCCGCCGGTGAAGGTAGGGTCGAGGGCGTCACCGGCGAAGGGGGGCAGCTCGACCAGGGCGTCCGGCCGGCGGTGGGCCAGGCCGAAACGGCGGTCGAACAGGGTGGGCCCGAAGCCCACGGTGATGGTCAGGCCGGAAGAAGGGAGGCCCCGGGCCTCGCCGGTGTCGGCCGGGGGTGCATAGGGACCCTCCTGTCCCACCAGCTCCCGGCCCTGGGTCAGTCGACTGGCCGCCCGGCTCCACCCGGCCAGCATTTTGGCCAACTGGCCGGGGGTGTCCGCCGTCACGTCGAAGGTGGCGAAGACCATGCTGGTCTGGGCCGGAGTGGTGACACCGGCCTGGTGGGCCCCGTGGAAGGGGAATGAGGCTGGCGCCGCCGCCGCTCCGGCCACGTCCGACCCCACGGCCACCAGAGCCGCCCCGGCCACACCGGTACCGGCCAGCAGTTGGCGCCGGGTCAACCGACCCGTCATGACGGGGGCCCTGCCGTCCCGAAGGGGACCAGGGTGGCGGCCAGTTGGGCCAAGGGGGTGGCGGTGGCATCCACACGCTGGGACAAGGCCAGACGGGTGTCGGGTGGGAGGGAGGCGTCGGTGACGTCGACGGGAGTGCCCAACCCGGCCACCGACGCCTGGAGCTGGGCGAAACGGGTGGCCACCGTCTGGGTCAACGACGGCGCCACCAGGCGGCACAGGGGTTCGATGACCGAGAAGGCCTGATCAGCGGCATCCACGGTGGCGGCGATGTCGACGGCGTCCCGATGGGAGTAGAGCTCTTCGCCACCGGGAATGGCCGTCTCGTTCACCCAGCTCAACTCGTCGGCACCGGCTGCGCCGATGGCCTCGGGGTCGAGCACCTCCTTGGCCAGGAGGAATTGGGCCACCTGGGCCTGCGTGACCAGTCCGGCGGCCAGATCGGCCGGTTGACCGGAGCCAGGGGTGGATGACCACAGGTCCTGTTCGACGGCGTGCAGCCCACCGAACGGCTGCCCTACGGCCAGGCTGGTCGACAATCCGTCCAGCGCGGCCACGTTGATCGTGTTGGCGCCGTCCAGAACCCGAATCCGGTCGAAGTCGGCTTGGGCGGCCAGCTCGTCTGCCTGGGCCGTGGCTGTCTGCCCCCCGGTCAAAGCCGTGTCCAGCCGCTCTACCCCCTTGACCAGGGCCAGCGAACGGGAAGCGATGACGGCACGGAACGCCCGGGTGGCCTCCTCGGCGGCGGCCCGCTCCCGCTTCCCGTCGGGCCCCGGTGCCGTCGACGGCGGGGTCGACAGCGCCGGTCGGTGGCCGACCGATTCCCCGGCCAGACGCTGGTCGACCCCGGACGCTCCGCAGGCGGCCATCAGGCAGGTGACGACGGCGAGGCCGGCCACGGCGGCAAGGGTGGTCGCCCTACCGGTGGGGCCTGAACCCCGTCCGATGGCCGGCCAACGGTTTGGCCGGGCCGGTTTCCCGCTCGGTGGGCGGGTGGGGCGATCGGGATGAAGGTGGATGGGGATGGGCACAATCGGCGCCCAGGGTAGGGGAGCGCCGACCGGAATCGTCGGCGGCGTCGGACCCCCGGCGGCACCTCCCCGTCACCGGAAGGCGGGTCCCGCACCGCGCCGGGACCGGTTCATGGCCGGAGTCGGGCGGCCACGGCCGGTACACTCGCAGGCCATGGCCCCCCGAACTCCCGCTAGTTCGCCGCGCCCGGCCAGATCCACCGGCTCGACGCGGTCATCGGGCGCGAGCCCCAGGCCCGGTGCGCGGGCCACGGGTGGCCAGGGTGGCAGCGGAAAGCCAGCGACCAGCCGAAAGCCCACCGCCAGGGGGGCCGGTAAACCGCCGGCCGGTGGCCGCGCTTCCGGCAAACCGGCCGGCCGGAAGGCGCCGGACACCAGGGCATCGACCAGCGCCGGCGCCGGTGGTACCCGTGCCGGCCGACCGACCCGTGGCGCCGGCAGCGACCGAAATTCCCGAGGCGGCGAGGGTTCGGATTCAACCCGACGCGGCGCACCAAGCCGAGGGAGCACGAATCGGGGTGCACCCGGTCGCCGCGGCGATGGGGCCCGACCCGGTGACGAGAGAGACGGCGGCCGGAGCGGAGGGCCATCGAGAGCACGACCGACAGGATCGTCGTCGGCTCGGCGACCAACCGGGTCGTCGGACCGGCGACCGTCCCGTACGCCGGGGACCGACCATCGGGCCGGGTCGGGACCTCCCCGTTCGTCGGTGGTGCGCAAGGGGTGGGGCAGCGTGGCCCGCCGGGGAGCCACCCAGGTACGCAACCCCTCCACCGACCACGGGGGTTCGGACCGGTCGCACCAGGACGCCTCGGCCGGGCGCGGGTCAGCCCGGGGGGCGGAGGAGTTCGTCCCCGAGCGATGGTCGCGGTCCGACGGTCGGGATCGGGACGCCGGCCACCCGGAGGGGGGGACCCACCGGCCCGTCCGGTACGGCCACCCCCCGAACTACCGGCCGACATAGCCAAGGAACTGGCCACCGCCGCCGGTCCCCACTGGGGCGAATTGCGGGCCCGGATGACCGAGCGGATGGGGGCGGGCATCGGCGCCTACGAACGGGCGCGCTACCGCGACGCCGCCCGTATCCTCAAGACGGTGGTCGACGCCATCCCCCGGTCCTCCTCGGCCCGGGAGTTGCTGGCCCTCAGCCAGTACCACCAGGGTCACTGGAAGGCCGCTCTTCCCAACCTGGAGGCCTTCGCCACCCTCACCGGCTCGGTCGATCAGCATCCGGTGCGGATGGACTGCCAGCGGGCCCTGGGCCGACCCAAACGGGTGGAGGCCCTGTTCGACGAACTCCGCCAGGCCTCACCCGACCCCGAGGTGCTGGCCGAGGGTCGGATGGTGCTGGCTGCCACCCGGGCCGACCAGGGCGACCTGGCCGGGGCCGTGTCCCTTCTGGTGGAGGCGGGCGTGGGCCGTGCCGTGCGCAACCCGGCCGAACGGCACCTGCGCCAGTGGTACGTGCTGGCCGATGTCATGGAGCGGTCCGGCGAGCTGGCCCGGGCCCGGGAGCTGTTCGCCCGCATCGCCGCCGCCGACCCGGACGCCTATGACGTGGCCGAGCGGCTCGACTCGCTCGGCTCTCCGGCCGGCTCCCATCGGGCATCGAAGCGCTCCCGTGGTGCCCGGTAGGCTCGGACCATGGATCTCGAACAGATACTGGGGGACGAAGCAGAGTCGCTTCTCGGTCATGTGGCCAAGGCCTTCGGAGCCGAGCAGCTGGTTCTGCCCGGTCCCGACTACCTGGACCGGGTGGTTGTGCCTTCAGACCGGTCGCCTGCCGTGCTCCGCAACCTCGGCACCTTGTACAACACCGGTCGCCTGGGTGGCACCGGCTACCTCTCGATCCTCCCTGTCGACCAGGGCATCGAGCACTCGGCCGCCGCCAGCTTCGCCAAAAACCCGGCGTACTTCGACCCGGCCAAGCTGTGCGATCTGGCCATTGCCGGCGACTGCAACGCCATCGCCACCACGTTGGGCGGACTGGGCATCGTGTCGAGGCGTTACGCCCACAAGATCCCCTTCATCGTGAAGCTCAACCACAATGACTTCCTCAACTACCCCAACACCTACGACCAGGTCATGTTCGGCAGTGTCACCCAGGCCTTCGATCTGGGTGCCGTGGGCGTGGGCGCCACCATCTACTTCGGTTCGGACGGGGCCGATCGCCAGATCGTGGAGGTGTCGCGGGCCTTCGCCGAGGCCCACCGCCTGGGCCTGTTCACCGTGCTGTGGTGCTATCTACGCAATCCGTCCTTCAACCAGGGCGACATCGACTACCACCTGTCGGCCGATCTCACCGGGCAGGCCAACCACCTCGGGGTGACCATCGAGGCGGACATCATCAAGCAGAAGCAGCCGGTCAACAACGGGGGCTACAACGCCCTCAAGTTCGGCAAGACCGACCCGTTGGTCTACAGCCAGCTGACCACCGATCACCCCATCGACCTGACCCGTTGGCAGGTGGTCAACTGTTATGCCGGGCGGATCCCGCTCATCAACTCGGGTGGCGAGTCCAAGGGGGGCGACGACCTGGCTCAGGCCGTGCGCACGGCGGTGATCAACAAGAGGGCCGGGGGCGCCGGTCTCATCGTGGGGCGGAAGGCCTTCCAGCGCCCCACCGAAGAGGGCGCCGCCCTCATCCGGGCCATACAAGACGTCTATCTCGACACTTCCGTCACTGTGGCCTGATTCAATAACAGTCAGCACGGCCGACTGACGTCCCCCCAGCCCGGCCGGGCGTTCCCGCGTACCCGGTGTCGTCGTCCCGGAATCGAGGGGCCGCGGTAGAATCGGGGGAGATCAGTACGAAGAGGAGTACGGTGTCCGACACCACGACCGACCCGAAATCCCCCCAGTTGCTCGACCGCGTCGTCATTCGCTTCGCCGGCGACTCGGGCGACGGCATGCAGCTGGCCGGTGACCGTTTCACCACCACATCGGCCCTGTTGGGCAACGACCTGGCCACCTTCCCCGACTTTCCGGCGGAGATCAGGGCGCCAGCCGGCACCCTGGCCGGCGTGTCGGCCTTTCAGGTCCACATCTCGGATCACAACATCTCCACACCGGGTGACTCGCCCAACGTCCTGGTGGCCATGAACCCGGCCGCCCTCAAGGCCAACATCGACGCCCTCCCCAAGGGGGCCATCGTCATCGTTAACGTCGACGCCTTCGAGGAACGCAATCTGGCCAAGGCCAACTATCCGACCAACCCGCTGGCCGACGGCTCCCTGTCGGCGTACACCGTCTATGAGGTCCCCATGACCTCGATCACCGCCGAGGTGTGCAAGGAGGCCGGGGTCAAGCCCCGGGACGCCGAACGGTCCAAGAACTTCTTCGCCCTCGGTCTGATCAGCTGGCTTTACACCCGGCCCATCGACCAGACCCTGACCTGGATCAGCGAGAAGTACGCGGGTAAGCCGCTGGTGCTGGAAGCCAATCTGCGGGCCTGCAAAGCGGGATTCCACTTCGGCGAGACCGCCGAGCTGTTCGAGTCCGCCTACGAGGTCAAGCCGGCCAAGCTCGAACCGGGCGAGTACGTGAACATCACCGGCAACACGGCTGCCGCCTGGGGGCTCATCGCCGCTTCCGACCGCAGCGGACTGCCGTTGTTCCTCGGCACCTATCCCATTACGCCGGCCTCCGACATCCTGCACGAGCTGTCCAAGCACAAGCAGTTCGGCGTGCGTACGTTTCAGGCCGAGGACGAGATTTCGGGTATCGGGGCCGCCCTCGGGGCCTCGTTCGGTGGCGCCCTCGGGGTGACCACCACCTCGGGCCCGGGCATCGATCTCAAGTCGGAGACCATGGGGCTGGCCATCAGCCTCGAGCTTCCCCTGCTGATCATCGACATCCAGCGGGGGGGACCGTCCACCGGCCTTCCCACCAAGACCGAACAGGCCGATCTGCTCCACGCCATGTACGGCCGTCACGGGGAGGCGCCCCTTCCCATCGTGGCCGCCCGTACGCCGTCGCACTGTTTCGAAGCGGTGATCGAAGCGGCCCGGCTGGCCATCAAGTACCGCACCCCGGTCATCCTGCTGTCGGACGGCTACCTGGCCAACGGGTCCGAACCCTGGCGCCTGCCCGACCTCGATCAGCTTCCCTCCCTCGAACCAGGGTTCGCCACCGCCCCCAATCACACCGACACCGACGGCACACCGGTCTTCTGGCCCTATGTCCGCGACGAGGACACGCTGGCCCGTCCGTGGGCGCCGCCGGGGGTGGCCGGTCTCGAACACCGCATCGGCGGCTTGGAGAAGGCGGACGGCTCGGGCAACGTGGCCTACGACGGCCCCAATCACGAGCGGATGACCCGGCTGCGGGCGGCCAAGATCGCCGGCATCGCCCATGACATTCCCCCCACCGACGTGGATGACGAGGAGGGGGCCGAGGTACTGGTGATCGGATGGGGTTCCACCTACGGCGCCATAGCCGCCGGGGTGCAACGGGTGCGGGCCCGGGGCCAGAAGGTGGCCCACGCCCACCTGGTCCACCTCAATCCCTTCCCCGCCGATCTGGGCGATGTGCTGCGCCGTTACCGACGGGTTCTCGTTCCCGAGGTCAATCTGGGCCAGCTCAGCCGCCTGCTGCGGGCCGAGTTCCTGGTGGACGCCATCTCCTTCACCCAGGTGCAGGGGATCCCGTTCCGGGCGGCGGCCATGGAGGTGGCCATCCGGCAACAGATCGAAGGGCTGGAAGGGTCACTCGATCAGGGGGCCGGCGACGGCCCCACTTCGTCGGAGGCGGTCAACGGCATCGGGCCGACCCCGACCGGCAGAAAGGCGCTCGACTGATGACCGATCTGGCTGACGCCGCCATCCCCGAAGCAGTTCCGGTCACCACCCGCAAGGACTGGTCCTCCGACCAGGAGGTGCGGTGGTGCCCGGGGTGCGGTGACTACTCGATTCTGGCTGCCGTCCAGATGCTCATGCCCGAGCTCGGTGTACGACGCGAGAACACCGTGTTCCTGTCGGGCATCGGGTGCGCGGCCCGCTTTCCGTACTACATGAACACCTACGGTCTCCATTCCATCCACGGCCGGGCTCCGGCCATTGCCACCGGTCTGGCCACCACCCGTCCCGACCTCGACGTCTGGGTGGTGACCGGCGACGGCGATGCTCTGTCCATCGGCGGCAACCACCTCATCCACTGCCTCCGGCGCAACGTGAACATCACCATCCTGTTGTTCAACAACCAGATCTACGGGCTGACCAAGGGCCAGTACTCGCCCACCTCGGAAATGGCCAAGGTGACCAAGTCGACCCCGTTCGGATCGCTGGAGCAGCCTTTCAATCCGTTGAGCCTGGCTCTCGGAGCCGAGGCCGGCTTTGTGGCCCGGACCCACGACATGGACCGCAAGCACATGATGGAGGTGTTCCGTCGGGCCCACGCCCACCGGGGTGCCTCCTTCGTGGAGATCTACCAGAATTGCAATGTGTTCAACGACGGCGCCTTCGAGCAGATCACCGGGAAGGACGTCCGGGCCGATATGTTGATCCCCCTGACCCACGGTGAGCCCATCCGGTTCGGGCCGGACGGTGAGCACGGGGTGGTCCTCCAACGGGACGGGACGCTCGAGGTGGTCGACGTGGCGGACGTCGGGGAAGATCAGTTGTTGGTGCACGACGAGCACCGCGACAATCCGGGGCTGGCCTTCCAGTTGAGCCGACTGTCACGCGGACCCTACGAACCGACGCCCATCGGCGTGTTCCGGGATGTCGATCGGCCCGAATACGGGGTGGAGATGGCCCGCCAGATCGACGAGGCCACCGCCCGACGTGGCCCGGGTGACCTGGCCTCCCTGCTCCGGTCCGGGTCGTCCTGGACGGTCAGCTAGCTCGACGGATCCCGCACCCCCGCCCAATGAGCAGGACCGTGTCGGGGGACCCAGCCGGAAGGAACCGCTGATGGGGACCTTCGTGGCCTTGCTCCGCAGCGTCAATGTCGGCGGCCGCAACCGGCTGGCCATGGGGGAGCTGCGCCAACTGGCCTCCTCCCTCGGCTACCGGGATGTCAGCACCTACCTCCAGAGCGGGAACCTGGTGTTTTCGGCTCCGGGCCGCGCCGACACGGTGGCGCGGGTCCTGCACGAGGCCCTGGGGGACGAGCTGGGCGTGGACGTGGCGGTGGTGGTCCGCGACCGGTCGCAGCTGGGTCGGTTGACGGCGGCCAACCCCTTCGCCCTCCGCCCTCTGGATCCCGGCTCGTTGCACGTCACCTTTCTGTCCACACGGGCCGACCAACGCGCCAGGGCCGAACTCGAGAGGCGGGCCGGACAGGTGGGCCCCGACCAGCTGGCCGTGGTGGGCGGCGAGGTGTTCCTGTACTGCCCCGGCGGTTACGGCCGGACCACCCTCACCAACGCCTATCTCGAGCGCCACCTGGGCACGACGGCCACCACCCGCAATTGGCGCACCGTGCTGGCCCTGGCCGAAGCCGTCGACCGGTAGCGGTGGAGCCCGCCGTGGGTCAGTGGGCGCCCGGTCCGGCGTAGGTGGCGTAGTCCCCGTCGCTGTTCATGACCATGCAGAACTGCGTGTCGGGGCACGAAACGAAGGTGCCGATACCCGGATAGTCGGTGGCCCCCGGTAGGACCTGGGCCGGTGAGCTCCAGGTGCTCCCGTTCCACGCCATCACCGAGCCGCCCTCGTCGGCGGCCATGCAGAACGAGACCGTCGGGCAGGACAGCGAGTCGAGCCCGCCGTGGGGATCGATCGTCTGTTCGCTCGACCACCCGGTTCCCGGGGAACGCTGCGAGAAACCGCGGCCGTTGACGATGACGCATTGTCCCGGCGTCGGGCAGGCGATGGCGGTGGGGTTCGAGGTGCCCGAGGCCAGCGAAGACGTCCAGGGGACCGGCTCGTCCGACCAGGTGGAACCGTTCCAGTCGAGCACGGCGGTGCCCACCACCGCCGTGCAGGACGAGCTGTCGGGACACGAGACCCCCACCCGACCGGGCTGGTAGAGGGAGACCTCGGACGACCCCGGAGCCGCGGTCACCCCGAACGACTGGGGGGCGAGCCAGGTTCCGCTGCGCAGTACGTAGGCCTGTCCGGTGTTGTCCACGAAGGCACACACGGTCGCCGTGGGGCAGGAAAGGGTGGCGGACCGGGCACCGGTCTGGTCGGGACCGGGGGCGTCGGGGTTGGCGGGGAGAACGGGTGCGGCGGCCAGGGGCGCCGGTGGTGACCATGTGGTCCCGTTGCCATAGCTCACGTGACCGGATCCGTCGACGATCACACAGGCCGGCCCCGAGGTGCAGCTGATGGCGGGGAGCACCGGGGCGGTCACCGCGCCGGTGGCCGGAGCCGGGTAGTAGACGACGGGATCGGACCAGGCGGCACCGTCCCATGACACGGCGACGCCCGACCCGGCGGTGAGGGAGGACTCGCCATTGGCTCCACCGCCGGCGGCCACGCAGAACGTGTCGGAGATACACGAGACCGAAGTGAAACCACCACCGGGAGGAAGGGCGGTGAGGGCATTGCTCCAACCGGGCACCTGCACAGCGGGGGCGGGCACGGTGGTGGGCACGGCCGACGGCGGACCGGTGGTCGTCGGCGATGGCGGCTGGGTGGCGGCGGTGGTGGGATCGGGTGACGCTGGCTTATGGTGCCCGGCCGTCCCTGCCGAGGTCGACCCAGCCGGCGAGGCCGCCGAGCAGGCACAGCCCATTATCAACAGGGCGGCGACGGCGATCGACTCAACTATGCGGTTGCGGGCCACCCACACCCATTTTCGAGACCGTCCCACCTGTGGCGTCGAGAATGCAACAGGGTACTCGTCCGATCACGGTGCAGTGTGGACAGGGGAGGCACCATGAGGTGCGGAGCCTAGGCCGTCAGGCTCTGCCCGCGGGAGGCGCCCCGGGGGCGAAACACCATGCCGGTTCGGGGTTTGGGGTGGAAGTAGGTGCTCTTGGGGGGCATCCGGCGGCGGGCCCGTGCCCACGCGGTGATCTGGCTCACCGACACCGGACGCAGGAGGAGGACGGCCTGGGCCCGGTCCTCCGCCACCGCCTCCACCGCCTGACCCCACGAGTTGAAGAATTGAAGAACGTGATCGGGCAGCTCGGCGATGACCAGGGCGACCATCGAGGAGTCGAGCTCGGATCCGGCCGCCTCGGGCGTGCCGTCCTTGGGCATGAGCAGCCAGGCCCCGGAGGGCATGATCAGAGCCAGAGCGGCTGACTCCCCGAGGGCCGAAGTGGTCCGCTCGTCGAAATTGCCCGCCCGGGTTACGTCGAACCACGACGAAAAGGCATCCACCAGGTCGAGACCGTCGGGCAGGCCGGACAGTCCGCGGTGGATCGGCCCCACCTCGAGTTGGTCGGGCGTCAGCTCGACCAGCAGGGTCATGACCCGGTCGTCGCCGACCCGGTCCGGGTCACCGGCGGTCTCCTGCTGGTAATCGAGGGCCGTCTGGTAGCGGTGGTGACCGTCGGCGATGACCACCGGGGCCTCATGAACGGCCTTCTCCACCGCACCGATGGTCGAGGGGTCGTCGACCACCCAGAGCTCGTGGCGGACGCCCTCGTCGTCGACCGCCAGGGCGTCGGGCGAGGAGGTGCTGCGTAGGAAGGTGGCGGTCAGCCCGGCACTGAGCGACAGGCCCCAGATGGGAGAGAGGTCGGTCCGGGTGGCCCGCAGGAGATCCAGCCGGTCGGTGGTGGCTTTGGACAGGGTCTGCTCGTGGGGAAACGTCTCGGCCGCGCTGTCGGCGTCCAAGCCCAGGGCACCGATGACCCCGTTGGTGGTCCGGCCCCCCGGGGAGGTCATCCGATAGGCGTAGAAGGCGGGGTGGGAGTCACGGACCAGGATGCCGTCCTGCTCCCACTGTTCGAGTTGGCGGGCGGCATTGCCGTAGCGATCGAGGTTGGCCCGGTGATCCGGTTCGGGGACATCGATGTTGACCACGTTGAGACTGTGTCGGGCCGCCAGCAGAAGGCGATCCTCCGGTTCGATCACGTCATAGGGAGGGGCGACGACCTGCGTGAGATCCACCCGGCCGGCGTCGTACCGGAGCCCGGCGAAGGGCTCGAATCGGGGCATGGCCCCTGCGTAGCACATCGCCGCGGCACGGTCCTCCGCCGCTTCAGGCGTCGGACGCCACCAGTTGAGCCAGTGCTTGTGCGCCGGCCGGCTCCAGATGAACCTGATCGGGCGTGAACCATTCGGGGTGCCCGGACGACAGGGTGTACCAGTCGGCCAGCACCGCCACTCCCGGATAGCGGGCCACGCCGGCGGCCAGCACGGCGTTGTCCTCTGCCTCCCAGGACCGGGGCACGTCGACGTTGACGAACACCACCCGCTTGACGCCGGCGGCGGCGGCCATCATGGCGTCGAAGTCGGCCGGGGTCACCGTTCCGTTGGTCCCCAGTTCGACGATCAGCACGTCGCCCAGTGTGCCGTCGGCACGATGGGCGGCCACCACCCCGATTCCCGTTTCGAACTGGCGGCTGACCATCCCGTCGATGGTGGCCCCCGGGATGGCGGTGGCCAGATAGGGCTGGATGTCCAACATGATCGAGTCACCCACCGCCGTCACCGGTCCGGCCAGGGGAGCCACCGAAGTCGATGTGGTCGACGAGGGGGAGTGGGGGGACGAGGGGGACGGTGAGCCCGAGGTGGAAGCGGCGGTGGATGGGGGGGAAGAGGGGAATGAAGAAGGCGGCGACGGCGTCGACGTTCCCGACAGGGCCGCCGTTGACGGTCCCGAACGGGTGGCCCGTGCGGCCGAGCCGTCCGTGTGGCCGGGGGACGGACGATCGACCACCGCCCAGGCCAACAGGCCGACCAGGACGGCCAGCAGGCCCACCACGATGAACCTGTCGACCAGGCGGACGTCCGACACCCGACCAGTCTGTACCGGTCAGGACAGGGAAGGTGCGCACCCGTCGACCGACCGATCGTGTCGGAGGCGGAGCAACTCACTGACGGACCACAGCACCAGGCCGGCACCGGCGAAGACCAGCCCGAGAACCACCACATCGGACCACCCGCCGATCCCGTAGACCACCCCGGTGGTGGCCGATCCGATGGCCCCACCGACGAAGTAGGTGACCATGTAGCCGGTGTTGAGTCGGGAACGGGCTGTGGGCTGGATGGCGAAGATCAGGTGTTGGTTCTGGATGTGCACGGCCTGGATGCCCAGATCGGCGAGGACGATGCCGACGATCAGGGCCCACAGGTGGTGAGAGCCGAGGGCCAGCAGTCCCATGGAGGCCACGATGAGGGCCAGGGATCCCCCCGACACCCACCGTTCGAGTCCACGGTCGGCCAGACGGCCGCTGAAGGAGGCGGCCGCCGCCCCGGCGGCCCCGAGGAGCCCGAACAACCCGATGACCGCCTCGCTGTAGTGGTAGGGCGCCGCCACCAGCAGAAAGGCCAGGCTGGTCCAGATCACGTTGAAGGTGGCGAAAGCCAGGCCACCGATGGCGGCCCGGAGCCGGAGGACCGGCTCGGTGCGCACCAGATGGATGACCGACGCCAGAAGCTGGGAGTAGATGATCGACGGGCGGGGCCGCTCCGACGGGAGCCGACGATTCAACACCGCGGCCAGGATGAGCACCACGGTGCCGGCCACCACGTAGACGGTCCGCCATCCCGCCACTTCGGCGATGAGCCCCGAAAAGGTGCGGGCCAACAGGATGCCGAGCAGGAGCCCGCTCATCACCGTGCCGACCACCCGTCCCCGCTGCTCCTCGGACGCCAGCTCGGCGGCGTAGGGGACCAGGATTTGGGCGGCGACCGAGCACAGGCCGGCCACGGCCACCGCCCCGATGAGGACGAGGACCGAGGGGGCGGCGGAGGCCACGAACAGAGCGGCGGCCGCCACCGACAGGATGGCCGGGACCAGGCGACGCCGGATGAGGATGTCCCCCAGGGGAACGATGAGGGCGAGACCGAGCCCGTAGCCGACCTGGGCGGCCGTGATGACCAGAGCCGTGCTGCCCGATCCCGCTTGCAGGTCGCGGGAAATGACCGGCAGGAGCGGTTGGGCGTAGTACAGGTTGGCGGCCGCAATGCCACAGGCCACGGCGAACAGGGCCACCATCCCCGGGGTCATGATGGTGGAGCCGTCGAGCCCCCGGTGCGACTGACTTCCCTGGGGGAGCCGAGAGTCCATCACCCCCAGGCTAGGAGGCCGACCGACGGCCGGGCCCGGGCGCCGACCGGGGGATGGGTGTCGGGGGCACGGGGGTGCTCGTAGACTCGGACGGTGAGGGGTGGCAGCCGGAAGACCAGGGGGAAACCGATCACTGACGCCACGGTGACAGACGTCGAGCAGGAGGGACTGGACAGGATACTGACCGTGCCCAACGCCATCACCCTGGTTCGGTTGGCCTGTATCCCGCTGTTTCTCTGGCTTCTGTTCGGCACCTCCCACCAGACCGAGGCCGCCGTTCTGCTGGCCCTGTTGGGCGCCACCGACTGGGTCGACGGGTTCGTAGCCCGCCGCTACGGACAGGTGTCCACGGTGGGCAAGATCCTCGACCCGATGGCCGATCGGGTCCTGGTGGTCACCGCCGTCATCGCCATCATCGTCTACGGCGCGGTGCCCGTCTGGTTCGGGGCGGCCACTCTGGCCCGCGAAGTGGTGGTGTCGGCGGCTGTACTGCTCCTGGCGTCACTGGGCGCCGCCCGCATCGACGTCCTGTGGGTGGGCAAGGCCGGCACCTTCGCCCTGATGTTCGCCTATCCGGCCTTCCTGCTCGGCGACGGGACGGCGGAATGGCAGGATCCGGTCCGGGTCATTGCCTGGGTCACCGGCATAATCGGTCTGATTCTGGCCTGGATCGCGGCGGCGTCGTATGTCCCGGTCGCCCGGCGCGCCCTGCTCGACGGTCGGCGGGCCCGCATGCAAAGGAAGGTGGCATGAAAGCGGTCATCATGGCAGGGGGCGAGGGCACACGGTTGCGCCCGCTCACCTCCAATCAGCCCAAGCCCATGCTGCCCATGGCCAACATTCCCATGATGGAGCACGTGGTGAACCTGTTGCGCCAACACGGTTTCGAGGAGATCGTGGTCACGGTGGCCTTCATGGCCAATGCCATCCGCACCTATTTCGGGGACGGCTCGGAGTTCGGCGTGCGCATGGTCTACGCCACCGAATCGACGCCCCTCGGCACGGCCGGCTCGGTGCGCAACGCCCGCGACGAGCTCGACGAACGGTTCCTGGTCCTGTCCGGTGACGTGCTCACCGATATCGATCTGGCCCAGGTGGTGGCCTTCCACGAGGAGCGGGGTGGACTGGCCACCCTGGCCCTCAAAGCCGTCGACAACCCCCTCGAGTTCGGTATCGTCATCACCAGCGAGGACGGGACCATCGAGCGCTTCCTGGAGAAGCCCACATGGGGCCAGGTCTTCTCCGACACCATCAACACCGGCATCTACGTCCTCGAACCGGAAATCTTCGACTACATCCCCGAAGGGGTTCCCGTCGACTTTTCGGGCGACTCCTTCCCGAGCGCCTTGGCCGCCGGCAAGCCGCTGTACGGGTACGTGGCCGACGGTTACTGGGAGGACGTGGGAACGCTGGAGGCCTATCTGAGCGCCCATCAGGACATCCTCGACCAGAGGGTCCAGGTGGACATCAACGGATTCGAGCTGCGCCCGGGTGTGTGGCTGGGCAAGGGGGCGGAGATAGACCCGAGCGTGGTCATCGACGGACCGGCGGTCATCGGCGACAACTGTGTGATCGGACCGGGGGCCCGGCTCGGTCAGTACTGCACCCTGGGTCGCAACGTGCGGGCCGGCGACAACGCCGTGCTCCAGCGCTCGGTGGTCCACGACAACAGTTATTTGGGCTCGGGGGTCCGCATCGACGGCAGCGTCCTCGGGCGGGGGTCGGATCTGCGCGACGGGGTCCGTTGTGAAGAGGGGGCCGTCCTGGGTGACGAGTGCCTGATCGGCGGCCACGCCGAGATCAAAGCCGGGGTCAAGATCTATCCGTTCAAGACGGTGGAGGCGGGGGCCACCGTCAACTCCTCGATCGTGTGGGAGTCGATGGGGTCCCGATCCCTCTTCGGCCGTGACGGTGTACGGGGTCTGGCCAACGTGGACATCAGCCCCGAACTGGCGGTGCGCCTGTCGATGGCGTGGGCGTCCACCTTCGAGAAGGGGGCGACCGTCACCACCTCGCGGGATACCAGCCGGGCCGCTCGGGTGCTCAAGCGGGCCATCATGGTCGGGTGCAACGCCGCCGGCGTCAACGTCGACGACCTCGAGGCGGCCACCGTCCCGGTCACCCGGTTCCAGACGACCTCGTCGGCATCCAAGGCCGGCATCACGGTGCGCCTCGCCCCCGACGATCCCCAGTCCGTCGTGTTCCGATTCTTCGACAAGGAGGGTATCGACGTCGACGAGACGACCCAGCGGAAGATCGAGCGGCTCTACCACCGGGAGGACTTTCGCCGGGTTCTGGCCGCGGAGATCGGGGATATCGGATTTCCGCCCCGCTCGCTCGAGCACTACACCGCCGCCCTGATCGACTCGGTGGACCTCTCGACCGCTCGGGACGCCGATCTCAAGCTGGTACTCGACTATTCGTTCGGTACCACCAGCTTCGTGATGCCCAACCTCCTGGCCAAGCTCGAGGCCGATGTGCTGGTGGTCAACCCGTACGCCAACACGGCCAGCGTGCTGAGTTTCGACAGCCGACAGAGCGCCGCCCACGTTTCGGAGCTGGTGCGCGCCTCGGGTGCTCATCTGGGGGCGGTGCTCGATCCCGGTGGCGAATACGTGGCCTTCGTCGACGACACCGGGCACGCCCTCACCGACGACGAGGCTCTTCTGGTTCTGCTCACCCTGGTGACCGAGGCCCACCCGTCGGCCCGGGTGGCTCTGCCGGTGGCGGCCAGCCGGGCGGCCGAAGAGATCTGCGCCAAGGCGGGGGCCGAAATCGTGTGGACCAAGCTGTCGGCCTCCCACCTGATGGAGGTGGCCCGGTCGGAGCGGGTGACCCTGGCCGCCAGCCAGGCCGGCGGCTTTATCTTCCCCCGGTTTCTTCCCGCCTACGACGCCGCGGCCACGTTGGTCAACCTGGTGGCCCTCCTCACCGCTACCGGTGAAAAGCTCTCGGACCTGGTGGCGGCGCTGCCAGCCGTGCACATCGTCCATCAGTCGGTGCACACCCCGTGGGATCAGAAGGGGACCGTCATGCGCACCCTGGTCGAACGGTCCCAGGGTCGCGAGCTGGTCCTGGTGGACGGCGTGAAGGTCATCGAGCCGGACGGATGGGCTCTCGTCCTACCCGACCCCGAAGAACCGGTCACCCATGTGTGGGCCGAGGCGACCAGCGATGCGGCGGCCGACATGCGGGCCAATGAGTACGCCGTCCGGATCGGACAGTTGATGCAGTAATCCGGGGAGGCACCCCCTGCGGCGGTCGGGTAGGGTCCGCTGCTATGAACGTGCCCGAGGAGTTGCGTTACTCCGCCGATCACGAGTGGGTTCTCGCCGATGGCGACAAGGTGAGGATCGGCATCACCGACTACGCACAGGACGCGCTGGGTGACGTGGTCTTCGTCGACCTGCCCACTCCCGGGGCGAAGGTCGACGCCGGAGGGGTGCTCGGTGAGGTCGAATCGACCAAATCGGTTTCCGAGGTGTACGCCCCGCTGGCCGGTGAGGTGGTCGAGGTGAATACGGCCCTGGCCGACGCCCCCGAAGCGCTGAATACCGATCCTTACGGCCAGGGATGGATCTGCGAGATCGTACCGAGCGACCCCTCGGCGCTGGACTCTTTGCTCGACGCCAGTGGCTATCGTCGCCTGACCGACGGTTGATCACGGCAACCGGGCGGCCCGGCCTGGCCAGCGAGGAGGCGGGAGCGGCTACCGTGGACCGCGTGTTCTGCCCCAGTTGCGGCCACCGCAATCCGGCCGGCGTCAACTTCTGCTCGTCGTGCGGCGCGTCCTTACTGACCTCGGCCCCCGATACGTCGGTATCGACCAGTCCCATCGACGATCAAGGAGACGGCCTCGACGACGAGTCAACGGTCGGCCTGGTCGAACTGCCGCGAGGGGTGGGCCTGCTCATCGTCAAACGGGGCACCGATGTCGGTGCCCGCTTTCCGCTCGAGCCGGGGGTCACCCAGGCGGGAAGGCATCCCGAAAGCGATATCTTCCTCGACGACATCACGGTGTCCCGCCGGCACGCCGAGTTCGTGACCCAGAACCAGGTCACCACCGTCCGGGACGTCGGCTCCCTCAACGGTACATTCGTCAACCGGGAGCGCATCGAGGAGGTGCGCCTGTCCAGTGGCGACGAAGTGCAGATCGGAAAATTCAAACTCTTGTACGTGTTGGCGACGGGCGAATGAGGAACGGGACACTGAAGGCGAAGACCGACCGGTATGCGGACGACGGAGCAATCCGTTGACCTCCCGCTCCTATTTGTCCATCGGTGACGTGCTCACTCTGCTCCGTCAGGAGTTCCCGGACGTGACCATCTCCAAGATCCGGTTCCTGGAGAGCCAAGGTCTGGTCAATCCCGAAAGGACCCCGTCGGGATACCGCAAGTTCTACGAGCACGACGTCGAACGCCTGCGCTGGGTCCTACGTCAGCAACGGGAACATTTCCTTCCCCTCAAGGTGATCAAGGACCGGTTGGACGACGGTTCTGAAGCGGGGGCGACGCCCGAGGCCTCCCCGGGTACGGCGCCCGCCGATGGGGTGCCGGTCCCGGCTGTCCATCCGGTCGAGGAGCCGGTCTTGGTGGGTCAACGGATCCGGACCGATGTCACCGAAGGTTCGGCGCCGAGCGACGGTGTAGCCGAAGGGGTTCTCCTTTCCGGCCCGGAAGTGGTGCGCCAGGTGGCGGCCTCGTCGGGATCGGGACCGGTGGGGCTCCGGCTGGCCCCGGATGAATCGTCCGCCGCCGGAACGGGTGAGGCACCTGGCAGAGCCGGGCTTCCCACGGGCGCCCACCCGGCGGCGCCGGAGGCAACCGACCCGGAGGCCCGGGACGAATCGGGGCCCGTCGACGACGGATGGGAAGAGCCGGTAGCGAAAACGGCGGAAGGCAATCCCGCCGCTCCACCCCCGCGTCGCTCGCCCTCGGCCCGCCGGGGCAAAGCCGAGCCGGTGCCGGTGGTCGCCGAGGTCACGGTGTCCGAGTCCCGTCCCGAGGAGCCGGCCGTGGCCCCCGGCGGTGCTCCGGCTGACGATGACGGGGCCAGTCTTTCGGTGGAGGAACTGTCCGTGGCCTGTGGGCTGGATGTGGCGGTACTCATCGAACTTCAGGAGTTCGGGTTGCTGGTGCCGAGAGCGGTTGCCGGTGTTCCCTACTTCGACGAGGAGGCCCTGGCCGTCGCCGTCCTAGCCGCCCGGTTCGCCCAGTTCGGTATCGAGCCCCGTCACCTCCGGCTCTACAAGAACGCCGCCGACCGCGAGGCCGGGTTCGTCGAACAGATCCTGCTGCCCTTGGTGAGGCAGCGGAACCCCGCCGCCCGGGCGCGCGCTCAACAGACGGCGGATGACCTGGCCGGGCTGGGACAACAGTTGCGAGCCACTCTTCTCCGCCAGGCCCTGTCCGACCTCCTCGGGGTCTGAGCCCTACCCGGAGCGGTTGGCGGTGCCCGTGGCCTGATCGCACATCGGGCCGTCGGCGAGTAAGTTTGCGGCCATGGTCGAAGTCCGGCTTCGGGCAGTACGGGTGGACCTGCAATCGAACACGCCCGTGCTCCTTCTGCAGGAGTCGGAGGGGTTGGGCCGCACCTTGCCCATCTTCATCGGCGCACCGGAGGCCACGGCCATAGCCTTCGCCCTCCAGGGGATGGACACCCCCCGTCCCATGACCCATGATCTCATCCGCGATCTGCTCGAGGCCCTCGGTGCCGACGTTGTCCGGGTGGTCATCACCGAGCTGAAGACGGCCACCTATTTCGCCGAGATCGTGCTGCAGCAGGCCGAGCGGGAGGTACCGGTTTCCTCGCGGCCCTCGGATGCCGTTGCCGTCGCCGTCCGCACCGGCGCCCCCCTGTTCGTCTCCGACGATCTCATGGACAGTGAAGGCATCATGTTGGCCGTCGACGAGGACGACGACGAGGAGTCCGAAGAGGACACCGCCAACCCGGAGGAGTTGGTGGGGGAGTTCCGTAACTTCCTCGATTCCATCCGGCCCGAGGACTTCTCGTCCTGACCCCTTTTCGGCCGCCTCCCCGGTCCCTCATCGACTCCGCATCCGGCGCCGTCCCGATCGCCCCCACTCCTCCTGTCGAGGGCGGGGCGGGGCGGGTCAGTCGGCGTCGCTGGTTGCTCACGGGTGTGCTCGGGGTGGGCAGCGTCTTTTTGGTGGCCTGTTCGTCAGGGTCCTCAACTCCGGCGGTCACCGGTTCGACCACCGCGCCGCCGACGACCGCCTCGTCGTCCACCGCCTCCACCCCGACGACCACTCCGGGCTCGACGACCTCGGGGCCCGCCGGCCCCACCTCCTGCACGGCGGCGGCGTTGTCCGGGTCCATCGCCGGTAGCAGCGGAGCGGCCGGAACCATCGAGACCACGGTGGGTCTCCGGAACATCACCGCCACCCCCTGCACGCTGAGCGGCTACCCGGGTCTGCTCCTGCTGGACGCGGCGGGGTCGGCCCTGCCCACCACGGTGGTGCGCAAAGGCTCGTTCAGTTTTACGGCCATGAGCCCGACCACGGTCTCACTGTCGCCGGGCACCTCGGTCTACTTCAACATCGGTTACTCGGACGTTCCCGTCGGCGGCCAGACGTCCTGTCCGAGCTCGGCCAAATTGGAGATCACGCCACCCAACGCCTTCGACCATCTGACCATCCCCGCCACCTTGGGTCCCTGCGGGGGAGGGAGCATGACGGTGTCGCCGGTGTTCGCCTCCACCGGGGCCGACAGTCAGACGACGGCACCCTCGGCGGGCTGACCGGGCCGCACCAGCACCCGCCCGCGTACACCGCCGGCCAGGATGAGATCGAGGGCCGGACCCAACTCGGCCAGACCGATCTGGCTGTGGACCATGGTTTCGACGATCTCGGGTGGATAGGCGGCGGCCAACTCTTCCCACACGGCCCGCCGTTCCGCGATCGGGGTGCGCACCGAGTCGATCCCGAGGAGGGAGGCGGCCCGGACGATGAACGGGTAGATGGTGGATGCCACTGCGGCTCCTCCGGTGAGTCCGCTGGCTGCCACGGCGGCGCCGTAGCGCAAGGTGCGGAGGACCGAGGTGAGGGTGTCGCCCCCGACACAGTCGACGGCCCCGGCCCAGCGTTCCGAGCCCAGGGTGCGCCGGGGGGAGTCGTTCAGGTCATCCCGGCCGATGACCTCCGACGCGCCCAGTCGGCGCAGGTAGTCGCCCTCTTCCGTTTTTCCCGTACTGGCCACGACCGTATAGCCGCGGGCGGCCAGGAGGGCCACCGCCATCGAGCCCACACCACCGGATGCCCCGGTGACCAGCACCGGGCCGTCGGCCGCGGTCAGGCCATGGCCCTCCAGCCGGTGCAGCGACAGGGCGGCCGTGAATCCGGCGGTGCCGATGATGGCCGCCTGCCGGGTGTCCAGGGACGGCGGAAGGGGAACCACCCAGTGGGCCGGGACCCGGGCCACCTGGGCGAATCCACCGTGATGGGCGACACCGAGGTCGTAGCCGTGGACGACCACCGGTTGGCCGGGCCGGAGGGCCGGATCGGTCGACTCCCGCACGGTTCCGGCCAGGTCGACACCGGGGACGAGGGGCGAGATCCGGGCCACCCGATTGTCGGCCCGGGTGACCAGGCCGTCTTTGTAGTTGAGGGCGGACCATTCGACCGAGATGGTGACGTCGCCGGCCGGCAGATCGCCGGTGGTCAGTGTGGTCACCCCGGTGTCCACCGCATCGCCGTTGCGGGTGGCCACAAAGGCGGTGAACGACTCCGACCCGGAGGACGGGTCACTCGGCACCGGCGCACGGGTCATCGCGGGTACCGTACAGACTCGATGAGAACGGCGCCCCGGTCGGAGGACGCGGGGCGGTCCGAGGAGCCTGCGGCCGCTTACGGCTGGTGGCCGTCCCGGTGGTCGGCCTCGGTGGTGGCGGCCGGGAAAGTGAGTCGCAGCGGGCTCCACAGTGACGGTGGCCGGTTGTACTGGACGGAGAGCCGTCCGGCCGAGGGCGGTCGCCAGGTGGTGGTCGGCCTCGGGTCGGGATCGCCCTCACCCCAGGTCGTTTCGCCGGACGGCGCCAGCGTTCGTAGCCGGGTGCACGAGTACGGCGGGGCGGCGGCCACCGTGGCCGACGGCGTTCTGTTCTACGTGGACCAGGTCGACCAGCGGTGGTACCGGGTCCCGGTCGGCCCCCCGGCCGCACCCCGACCTCTGGCCCCCGAGCCTCCGGTCGGTTCGGTGCGCCACGCCGACGGTCGCCTGACCCGGTCCGGCCGGTGGCTGATCTCGATGGAGGAGACGGTGGTCGGACCGTCCACCTCCCACCGTCTGGTGGCGGTGGCGGTCGACGGCAGCCAGACCTCGGTACCGCTGGTCTCCGGCCCCGATTTCGTGTCCGCCCCCCGCCCTTCGCCCGATGGCCGTCGGCTGGCCTGGCTCAGCTGGGACCACCCGGCCATGCCCTGGGACAGCTCCGAGCTGTGGGTGGGGGACCTCGACGAGTCTGCCGGCACGGTGGCCGTGGGGAGTGCCCGCCGGGTGGCCGGGGGCCCGGGTGTGGCCGTGGGCCAACCCCGATGGTGCCGCGACGGGGCCCTCGTCTTTGTGGACGACCGGAGCGGCTGGTGGCTGCCTTACCGGATGGCCGCCGACCGGGTGGGCGAGGGTGGATCCGAATGCCTGGCCGAGGGTGCTTTCGAATTCCACGCCCCCGACTGGGTGTGCGGACAGTCGACCATGGCCGAGCTGGCCGACGGATCGTTGGTGTGCCGCCTGCGGGACGGTGACGGCGATCACCTGGTCCGGCTCCGCTCCCCGGACGGCGGCGGGTCGGCCTGGTCGATGGAGACCATCGTCCAACCGTGCGTTTCCATCGCCGGGGTGGCCGTGGTCGGTGACGACAGGGCCGGGGGCGGCCCCAGTGGACAACAGATCTGTGTGCTGGGTTCCACCCCCACCGAGGCCTACGGGGTCTTCGACGTGTCGAGCACCCCGGCCCGACGGCTCTCGTCCGGGCCGGAACCGGCCCCGTCCACCGAGGTGTCGGTGGCTGAGCCCTTCGTCGTTCCGACGCCCAGCGGACCCGTCCCCGGCCTGTTGTTCGGGCCTACCAATCCGGCGGTGACCGGTCGGCCGGCCGACCCCCCGCCGCTGGTGGTGTTCTGCCACGGCGGCCCCACCGGGGCGGCCGAGGCCGGTTTCGACCCTCTGGTCCAGTTCTTCACCAGCCGGGGACTGGCCGTGGCTCTGGTCGACTACCGGGGCAGCAGCGGGTACGGGAGGGCCTACCGGCAGGCTCTCGACGGGCTGTGGGGCCAGGCCGATGTGGACGATTGCGTGCAGGCGGCCGAGGCCCTGGCCGTGCGGGGGGTGGTGGACGGCCGGCGGATGGCCATCCGGGGAACCAGTGCCGGGGGCATGACCGCCCTGGCCGCTCTGGTCCGATCCCGCCGCTTCCGGGGGGCTGCGTCCTGGTACGGGGTGACCGACCTCGAGGCCCTGGTCGCCGACACCCATGACTTCGAGTCGCGGTACCTCGACGGACTGGTCGGGCCCTGGCCGGCCACCGCGACCCGCTACCGGTCCCGTTCGCCCATCCATCACCCCGAACAGGTGGAGGGGGCGGTGCTGCTGCTGCAGGGCGAAGATGATCCCATCGTCCCGGTCGATCAGGCGCGACGCTTTGCCCACCAGCTCGACCGGCACGGTGTGCCCTGCCAGTTGACGGTGTTCGCCGGTGAGTCCCACGGATTCCGACGGGGGGAGACCATCGAAGCGTGCCTTGACGCCGAGCTGGACTTCTACCGTTCGCTGTTCGCCCCCGACCCGTCGCCCACCCCTGCTGTCGGCCCCCACTGAGCCCCTCGGCGGAACGGGCCACGGAAGGTTCCGGTGATACCCTCGATCGTGCCGACGGACCGCCCGTGGAGGCGCAGGACCGCTGTCCCCCGGGCCGTGAACCAGGCTCCGCCGCCCTTCCGTGGTTCCGGCCCCCGCTGCGCACCCTCAGAGGACTTTCGCCGGAGTGGCGGGATGCGCTCCTCTACGGAGCCTCGGCCCTGTTCGCCGGGGTCACCGGCTTGGTGGTGGGCATCTCTTTGTACCGCCAGTGGGGCCAGCTGGCCGTGGGTCCCTACGCCCTGGCCGCCGTGATCATGGCCGTCGTGGCCTGGCGCCGGGGCCGGACGGCGGGCGTCCCGGTCCTGGACGGAGAGGGATCACGGGGCGACCGGGCCCGGCGGACGGCCCGGGTCATCGCCTTCCTCATCGTCCTGTTCGGGGCCACTCTGGTCCCCCTCGGCCTGGAGGTGGTGTGGCGTTCGGAGGGGAACGCCGCCCAGCACGTCCAACCCGAGGTGGTGGTGGTGGAACAGGCCGGGGCACGCGCCGCCCACGGCCGGGATCCCTACCGGGTGATCGACAGGGACGGTCACGTGGTGATCCACCAGCACGACGAACCTACCTACGAGCTCTACTACCCCTACCTGCCGGGCATGATCCTGTTCGGGTTCTCCACCGGCAGCAAGGTGGAACCCCGGTTGACCGACGCCCGTATCCAGTTCCTCCTGTTCTCGGTGCTGGTCACCCTGTTGGCTCTGAGTCGACTGCGTCCGCCCACGGACGCCCGGTGGCGGGCCTTCCAGGTGCTCACTGTCCTGCCGACCGCCGCCCTGCCTTTTGCCACCGGAGGGGACGACATGCCGGTGGCCGCTCTCATGCTGTTGGGTCTGGCCGCCCTCCAGCGCCGAAGACCGGTCCTCGCCGGGCTGGCCCTGGGGGCAGCCTCGTCACTCAAGTTCACCGCCTGGCCGCTGCTGGTGCTGGCTCTGTGGGCCGCCCGCGATCTCCGATTGCACCGGGCCGTGGGCCGCTACCTGGTGGGGGCGGCGGCTGTGGTCGTGCCTGTGGTCATGCCACTGGCCCTGGCCCATCCGACCGCTTTCGTCGACAACGTCATCCGCTTCCCCCTCGGTCTGGCCGGGGTGTCGTCACCGGCAGCCAGCGCCCTGCCCGGCCACATCCTGGTTTCGATCTTCCCCGGGGTCCACAAGATCTACGTGGTGGTGGCGGGCGTGGTGGGGGTGGCCCTACTCGTCCGCTACCTGTGGCGCCGGCCCCCCGACAGCGCGGCCGAGGTGGCCTCCCTCACCGGGTGGGTCATGCTCATCGCCATCCTGCTGGCCCCGGCCACCCGGGTGGGTTACCTGCTCTACCCCATCAATTTGTTCGTCTGGGCCTGGCTGCTGCGCCGGGCCGACGACCCGGCCGTGCCGGCGGCGGGGTCGTCGGGGGGCCTGGCCGTCAACGGAACCCGGTCGGGTCCTCAGTTGTCGTCGGGTATCTCGAACAGCTCGACCGAGTACGGGGTCACCCCGGTGGAGGTGGTGGGGGAGACCAGCACCCCGACCTCCCAGTAGTACCCGTCACCGCTTCCGTGCTTGGCCAGCACGTCGTCCTCCTGGGACTGGCGCGACGCTCCCGAGCCCACGTAGGCGATGCTCCAGCCCAGCTTGGGCAGCAACGCCCGGTAGGCATCGACGATCTCCCCGGAGGCCAGTTGGCTGGAGAAGTAGACGGTCCGGTCGAATTGGGAAGCGTTCTGGTCGATGCTGAGGGTCCGGACCACCGTGCTGCCGGTGGGTACGGCCAGGTTGCCGAGCACGTCGGCCGGGGGCTGTCCGGCGCTGATGATCGATCGCATGGCGGTGGTCGCCGGGGTCAGGTGCACGACGGTCCCGTTGGCCACCGTCACGCTGCGCAGGGTGACGGTGGAGGAGCCGCCCGAGGCCAGGGCCGAGCCCACCACCCCCAAGACCACGATGAAGATGGCCAGTCCGAGGACGATGAGGGCGGGTCCCTTGGTCGATACCGAGGTGGCCCGGCGACCGGGGTCGACCCGCTCGGTGCCTTCAGGAGGCGGTGATGACACCTCGGGGACGGCGGTGACCATGTCGGCCGATGCTACCCCTCGCCCGATGGGGGAACCCCCCGCCCCCGCCCCCGCTATCGCCATCGACCCCCGCCTATTGACGACCACGGTTAGTGGGCCCCTCGGTCCTCAACGTGATGAAACCTGGTCAGAACCGGTTTACTTCTCTCCGCCGATCCTTCACAATGCGAGGTGCGCACCGGGCCCGTGGGCCGGTCAGCGGAGGGGACCCGATCCGTCGGGTAGAAGTCCTGTGAATGGGGGGGAGTGGCCGGGTCACACGACCCGGCCACTTTCACGTCCGCCGCCGCCCCGGGCCCAGCGTCCCCACGTCGGTCAACCCGACCAGCCCAGGTGGTCGAGAGGCCCGTGGCCCCCACCCAGGCGCCAGGCCGATCCACCCACCAGGGCGGTGTGGACGAAGGCCTTGGCCGTCCCGACCGCCGAGGGCACGTCGTCACCGCCGGCCAGCCGGGCGGCGATGGCGGCCGACAGGGAGCAACCGGTCCCGTGGGTGTTGGGCGAGTCCACGTGGGGGGCTTCGAGGACGGTTACCTCGGACCCGTCGTAGAGCACGTCTTCCACCTGGTCGGGGGGCCGGCCGGCCGGCCACGCCACACCGGGGAGGTGACCGCCCTTGACCAGGACCCAGGTGGGTCCGAGGGCGTGGATGCGGCGGGCCGCATCGACCAGGGCGGAGACGTCGACCAGCGATCCGGACTCGACCCCGGCCAACAGGGCCGCTTCGCCCAGGTTGGGCGTGACCACCAGAACGTGGGGGAGGAGACGGTCCCGGTAGGCCTGGACGGCGGCCGCCGGGAGCAGGGGGCGGCCGGTCGAGGCCACCATGACCGGGTCGACCACCAGGCGGGGGAGCCGGCCGGCGGCGGCCAGGTCGGCCACCTCTTCGACCACGGGCACGCCGCCCAACAGCCCGGTCTTGACCGCAGCCACCGGTAGGTCGTCCAGCACGGCGTGGATCTGGGCGGTGACCAGGTCGGGAGGGAGGGGGAAGACGGTGCGGACCTCCCGGGTGTTCTGGGCCGTCACCGCCGTGATGGCGGTGGTGGCGAACACGCCCAGGGCGGCCATCGTCTTGATGTCGGCCTGGATGCCGGCTCCCGCTCCCGAATCCGAGCCGGCGATGGTGAGAGCCACCGGGGGATCGCCGGTCCTGTTCACCGCCCGATGCGTCCCGCCTGTGGGCTGGAGGCGTCGGCGTGGAACCGGAGGGGGATCCGTCCGGCCTGGTGGGCCGACCGTCCGGCCCGGACGGCGGCCCCCATGGCCCCCGCCATCAGCCCCGGATCCTGGGCTCGGGTCACGGCCGAGGCCACCAACACCGCGTCGCACCCCAACTCCATGGCCCTGCAGGCGTCGGAAGCGGTCCCCACTCCGGCATCCAGCACAACCGGTACCTCCGCCCGTTCGACGATGAGGGCGATGTTGTGGGGATTGAGGATGCCGAGGCCGGTGCCGATGGGCGCACCCAGCGGCATGACGGCGGCGCACCCGGCCTGTTCCAGACGGCGGGCCGCCACCGGGTCGTCGCCGCAGTAGGGGAGGACGACAAAGCCCTCGTCGACCAAGTCCTCAGCTGCTCGGACCAGCTCGACCGTATCGGGCAGCAAGGTGCGGTCGTCGCTGATGACCTCGAGTTTGACCCAGTCGGTCCCGAAGGCCTCGCGGGCCAGTTTGGCGGTGAGGACGGCTTCGGCGGCGGTGAAGCAGCCCGCCGTGTTGGGCAGTATGCCGATGTCCAGTCGGTGGAGGAGATCGACCAGTGAGTGCCGGGTGGAAGGATCCACGCGGCGCACGGCCACCGTGGCCAGGACGGTGCCCGACGCCACCAGCGCCTCCCGGAGCGACTCCGGGCTGGTCATCCCCCCGGTGCCGAGGAACAGACGGGACGAGAGGGCCCGGCCGGCGATGACCACCGGGTCGTCGGCCTCTACCGGGACCGGCGTCGGAGAGAGGGCGGCATCCATCCGCTCCACGGTATCGGCTGGGGTCGTCGTCGACGGCCCGGCTCAGCCCCCGGCCACCGCCGTCACGATCTCGATCCGGTCGCCCTCCAGCAGTGTCGTGCTGGCCCAGCAGCTACGGGGGACCACATCGCCGTTGCGGGCCACGGCGATACCGCGCGGCGACGGACACCAGCGCGCCACCAGGTCGGCCACGGTGGCTACCGTCGGCCCGTCCCACGGTGCCCCGTTGACCTCGACCCGGCTCATCGGGGGTCCGACCCGGTGATGGCCACCGTCGGCGGACGGCACCGCTCACCGGTCACTGCGAAACGCCCGGGTCGAAAGGGGGCGAAGGGCCCGACCCCGTCGTCGGTGGTGTCCCCGTGCTGGAGGAGACGCACTACTTCGTGGGCGGTGACCGGCGCCTGCAGGATCCCGTTGCGGTAGGCCCCGGTGGCCAGCACCAGACCCCCTACCGGGCTGTGGCCCACGATGGGGCCGTTGTCGGGCGAGCCGGGCCGCAATCCGGTGGTGGTCTCACACAGGGCGTACTCCTCGACCGACGGGATCAAGCGGCGGGCGTCGTCCAGGAGATCGCCGACCGCCCCGGCCCGGACGGTGACATCGAAGCCCTGCTCCTCGACGGTGGCCCCGACCACCAGGGTGCCGTCCCGGCGCGGCACCAGATAACAGGTGCGCCCGTGGACCAGGCCCCGGACCGTCCGTTGGAGGGCGGGCAGGGCCTCGGGAAGCTGCAGGCGAAGGGTCAGGCCCTTGACCGGCCGGACCGGTGGTGACGCGCTGTCGGGGAGGCCGTCGAGAAGTCCCGACCAGCAGCCGGCCGCCACCACCACCGACCCGGCCCGGTGGGAGACCCCGCCTCCGGTCTCCACCCCGACCGCCCGTCCGTGGCGGACGGTGACCGAGGTGACCGGCTCCTCGACGGTGTCGACCCCCAGGGTCCGGCCCGCGGTCAGCAGGGCTTCGATCACCCGTCGGTTGTCGACCTGGTGGTCATCGGCCAGATCGGCCCCGCCCCGGACACCGGGAGCCAGGAGTGGTTCGTGGTGGCGGCAGTCCGACGCCGACAGCCGTGGGGCCGGGAGCCCCAGTCGATGCCTATAGGCCAGGATGTCCTCGGCGGCGGACTGGTCGGAGGGATCGACGGCCACCATCAGGGTGCCGCTGGTGACGTAGTCGACGGGATGACCGGAGGCGACCTCGAGGGTGCGGGCAAAATCGGGCCACGCTCGCGCCGCCGCCAGGTTGAGCGCGGTGAGCCCGTCTTCGCCGAAGTGGGCTTCGCCCGCCGGGGCCAGCATGCCGGCCGCCGCCCAACTGGCGGCGCCACCGGGCCGGGGGTCGAACACGGTTACCGTCATTCCCGCCGAGGCCGCCTGCCAGGCGACGGCCAGCCCGATGACGCCGGCGCCGACGATGGCGACGTCGTGCGAAGGGGGAGCGGCCATGGGTGCATGCTACGGCTGTCGCCGGAGGGGACGAGGCCCGGATTCCGCCGACCATCGTGTCGGCGCGTGTACAATCTTCGGACCACACATGGGCCAACGTCGTCCCGGGTGGGTAGGTCCACTTTCCTCGCTGGAGCGACCCAAATGACGACCGAACCCTTCACCTCAGCTCAGGCCCGTGGTGTCTCCGCACCGGCCTCAGTGGATGTGCCGCGCCGCCGGCACACGGGCACCCCAGACTCCGGTCCGGTGCCGGCACCGCCCGTCGGCGGTCTCTACGACGCCCGCTTCGAGCACGATGCCTGCGGGGTGGCCCTGGTGGCCGATCTGCACGGCCGCCGCTCCCACGAGCTGGTGGACCGGGCCCTGTCCGCTCTCGAGCACCTGGCCCACCGGGGGGCTACCGGCAGTGAGGAGGACAGCGGTGACGGGGCCGGCATCCTCCTGCAGATGCCCGACGCCTTCTACCGCCAGGTGGTCGACTTCGCCTTGCCGCCGGCCGGCCACTACGCCACCGGCATCGCCTTCCTGTCCCGCCACAGCGGTGAAGCGGCCGATGCCCGCACGGCCGTGGCCAAGCTGGCCCACGAGGAGGGTCTGTCCGTCATCGGGTGGCGCGACGTCCCGGTCCGGGACGCCACCTTGGGATCGCTGGCCGAGGCGGCCATGCCGTCGATGCACCAGATGTTCGTGGGCCCAGGGTCCGACACCGTGCTGTCGGGGCCCGACCCGGCTCTGGCCCTCGACCGGCTGGCCTTCGTCCTGCGCAAGCGGGCCGAGCACGAGATCGAGTCTTGTTACTTCGCCTCACTGTCGGCCCGGACCGTCGTCTACAAGGGAATGCTGACCTCCCATCAACTGGCCGAGTTCTTCCCCGACCTGTCCGATCAGCGCATGATCAGTGGCCTGGCTCTGGTCCACTCCCGCTTCTCCACCAACACCTTCCCGTCGTGGCCGCTGGCCCACCCCTACCGGTACATGGCCCACAACGGCGAGATCAATACGCTGGCCGGTAACCGGAACTGGATGCGGGCCCGAGAGGCTCTGTGCGCCTCGGGTCTGATCCCCGGTCTGCAGCGGGCCTTTCCGGTGGTCACCCCGGGAGCCAGCGATTCGGCCTCGTTCGACGAGGTGCTCGAGCTCTTGCACCTGGGAGGTCGCCCTCTGCACCACGCCGTGCTGATGATGATCCCCGAGGCGTGGGAGAACCACCCGACCATGGACCCGGCCCGCCGGGCCTTCTACCGCTTCCACGCCGCTCTCATGGAACCGTGGGACGGACCGGCGGCCATCGCCTTCACCGACGGGACGGTGATCGGTGCCGTGCTCGACCGCAACGGTCTGCGGCCGGCTCGCTACTGGGTCACCGACGACGGTCTGGTGGTACTGGCCAGTGAAGTGGGGGTGGTGGACGTCCCCCCTGAAAAGGTGGTGCGCAAGGGCCGCCTGCAACCGGGGCGGATGTTCCTGGTGGACACGTCGGCCGGACGCATCGTGGATGACGATGAGATCAAGTCGGCGCTGGCCGACCAAGAGCCGTACGCCGAATGGTTGGATGCCGGACAGATCGAGCTCGAGGATCTCCCCCCCCGGGTCATGCTGACGCCTCAGCACGCCTCGGTCATCGGCCGCCAGCGACTCTTCGGGTACACCAACGAGGAGCTGCGGCTCATCGTGGGTCCGATGGCCAAGGCCGGCGTCGAGCCCAACGGATCGATGGGGACCGACGCCGCCATCGCCGTCCTCTCCGACCGCCCCCGGCTGCTCTACGACTACTTCACCCAGCTCTTCGCCCAGGTCACCAATCCCCCCCTGGATGCCATCCGCGAGGAGTTGGTCACCTCGCTCACCTCGACGTTGGGACCCGAGGCCAATCTGCTCGAGCCCACCGCCGGGTCGTGCCGCCAGATCGTGTTGCCCATGCCCATCATCGACAACGACGACTTGGCCAAGCTCCTCTATGTCAACGAGGACGGGAGCACACCGGGCTTCCGGGCATTCGCCGTGGACGGCCTGTTCGAGGTGGCCGGCGGGGGCGACGCCCTGCGGCGGGCCATCGACGAGGTACGGACCCAGGTCAGCGCGGCCATAGCCGACGGCGCCGACGTCATCGTGCTCTCCGACCGCAACTCCACGGCCACACTGGCGCCGATCCCCTCGCTCCTGATGGTCTCCGCCGTCCACCATCACCTGGTCCGGGAGAAAACGAGGACCCAGGTCGGACTGGTGGTGGAGACGGGTGACGCCCGCGAAGTGCACCACATGGCCCTGCTCAAGGGGTTCGGGGCCGCCGCCATCAATCCCTATCTGGCCTTCGAGACCATCGACGACATGATCGCCTCGGGCACCCTCACCGGGGTGACGCCCCGGCAGGCCCAGAAGAACTTCATCAAGGCCGCCTCCAAGGGGATCATCAAGGTGATGTCCAAGATGGGCATCTCCACGGTGGCCTCCTACACCGGTGCCCAGGTGTTCGAGGCGGTGGGCTTGGCCACCGAGGTGGTCGAGGAGTACTTCACCGGGACGGTGTCCCGCATCGGCGGGGTGGGGCTCAGCGTGGTGGCCGAGGAGGTGGCCGTGCGCCACCGGCTGGCCCATCTGGACCGGCCCACCGAACTGGCCCACCGGGAGCGGGAGGTGGGCGGCGAGTACCAGTGGAGGCGCGAGGGGGAGATCCACCTGTTCAATCCCCGCACTGTGTTCAAGCTGCAGCACGCCACCCGGGCCAAGCGTTACGACGTGTTCAAGGAGTACACCACCGCCGTCGATGACCAGGCCGTCCACCTGGCCACCCTGCGCGGCCTGATGCGCTTCCGGACCGACGCCGCCGTGCCCATCCCCATCGACGAGGTGGAGTCGGTCTCGTCCATCGTGGCCCGCTTCTCGACGGGCGCCATGTCCTACGGATCGATTTCGGCCGAGGCCCACGAGACGCTGGCCATCGCCATGAACCGCCTGGGTGGACGATCCAATACCGGCGAGGGAGGCGAGGACGCCGACCGCTTCACGCCCGACGCCAACGGCGATCTGCGTCGCAGCGCCATCAAGCAGGTGGCGTCGGGCCGGTTCGGGGTGACTTCGGAGTACCTGGTCAATGCCGACGACATCCAGATCAAGATCGCCCAGGGGGCCAAACCGGGTGAGGGCGGCCAACTGCCGGGGCAGAAGGTGCACCCGTGGATCGCCCGCACCCGGTTCTCGACTCCCGGAGTCGGACTCATCTCGCCCCCTCCCCACCACGACATCTATTCGATCGAGGACATCGCCCAGCTCATCCACGACCTGAAGTCGGCCAACCCCAGGGCCCGGGTGCACGTCAAGCTGGTGGCCGAGGTGGGGGTGGGTACGGTGGCCGCCGGGGTGGCCAAGGCCCACTCCGATGTGGTCCTCATATCCGGGCATGACGGTGGCACGGGAGCAGCCCCGCTCACTTCCCTCAAGCACGCCGGCATCCCCTGGGAGTTGGGACTGGCCGAAACCCAGCAGACACTGTTGGCCAACGGGCTCCGGGACCGCATCGTCGTGCAGGTCGACGGACAGATGAAGACCGGCCGCGACGTGGTCATCGGCGCTCTGCTGGGGGCCGAGGAGTTCGGGTTCGCCACCGCGCCCTTGGTGGTCTCGGGCTGCATCATGATGCGGGTCTGTCACCTCGACTCCTGTCCGGTGGGCATCGCCACCCAGGTACCTGCACTGCGGGCCCGCTACTCGGGCCAACCCGAGTTCGTGGAGACCTTCTTCGAGTACATCGCCGAAGAGGTCCGCGAGCACCTGGCCTCACTCGGGCTGCGGTCGCTGGAGGAGGCGGTCGGGCGGGTCGAGCTGATCGATGCGTCCCAGGCCGTGGATCACTGGAAGGCCGCGGGACTCGATCTGTCCCCCATCCTGGTCGAGCCCGACCTGCCCGCCGGAAGCGAGCGCCACTGTGTCACCCGACAGGACCACGGCCTCGACCGAGCCCTCGACCATGCCTTCCTCGATCTGTGCCGGCCGGCCATCGAAGGAGGGGCCCCTATAGCCGCCACTGTGGACATCGCCAATGTGGACCGCACGGTGGGCACCCTCCTCGGCTACGAGATAACCCGCCGGTACGGCAGTGCGGGACTACCCGAGGGGACCATCGACCTGACCTTCGTCGGATCGGCCGGCCAGAGCTTCGGCGCCTTCGTGCCCAAGGGGGTGACTCTCCGGCTGCTGGGGGACAGCAATGACTACCTGGGCAAGGGACTCTCCGGTGGACGGATCATCGTGCGACCCCCCGATGAGTCCCCCTTCGCGGCCGAGGAGAACATCGTGGCCGGCAATGTCATCCTGTACGGGGCCACCGCCGGCGAGATGTTCCTGCGCGGCCAGGTGGGCGAGCGGTTCGGCGTGCGAAACTCGGGGGCGATCGCGGTGGTCGAGGGGGTGGGCGACCATGCCTGTGAGTACATGACCGGGGGTCGGGTGGTGGTGCTCGGCCCGACCGGGCGCAACTTCGGAGCCGGCATGTCAGGGGGCGTGGCCTATGTGTTCGATCCGCACGGCTGGTTGGCCGGTCTGGTCAACCGGGCCACCGTCGACCTCGAGACGCTGGCCCCGGACGACCGCATGTGGCTGAAGGACAGGATCACCATGCACCTCGACGAAACCGGCTCAGCGTTGGCCGGCCGGATCCTGCTCGACTGGGTGAGCACGTCGGAGCAATTCGTGACGGTCATGCCCAAGGACTACCGGCGGGTGCTCGAGGCCACCGAAAAGGCGATCGCCGAGGGCCGGTCGGTGGACGAGGCGGTTATGGCGGCAGCTCATGGGTGATGTGACCGGCTTCCTCAAGTACGGGCGGGCCCTTCCGTCCCGCCGACCGGTGCCGGTGCGGCT
The DNA here is from genome assembly GCA_963824645.1 of uncultured Acidimicrobiales bacterium. Lineage (GTDB taxonomy): Bacteria > Actinomycetota > Acidimicrobiia > Acidimicrobiales > RAAP-2 > Bog-756. The sequence continues at coordinate 313,449 of CAWGQC010000012.1, read as the reverse complement.
GCGCGACTGGCGGGAGGTCTACGAACCCTTTCCGGCGGAATCGGCCCGCCAGCAAGGGGCGCGGTGTATGGACTGCGGCATCCCCTTCTGTCACGAGGGTTGCCCACTGGGCAATCTCATTCCGGAGTGGAACGACCTGGTTTACAAGGACGACTGGTCGGAGGCGGCCGACCGTCTCCATGCCACCAATAATTTCCCCGAGTTCACCGGTCGGCTGTGCCCGGCCCCGTGCGAAGGGGCCTGCGTGCTGGGGATCAGCGACGACCCGGTGACCATCGAACGCATCGAGTACGAGATCGCCGAACGGGCCTGGGCCGAAGGGTGGATCGAGCCGGTTCGCCCGACCACCGTGACCGGAAAATCGGTGGCCGTCGTGGGGTCGGGCCCCGCCGGGATGGCCGCCGCCCAGCAGCTGATCCGGGCCGGCCACCGGGTGGTGGTGTTCGAGCGGGCCGAACAACCGGGTGGCCTGCTCCGCTACGGAATCCCGGAGTTCAAGATGGAAAAGGCGGTGCTCGACCGGCGGATCGAACAGATGGTGTCCGAGGGTGTCGAGTTCCGCTGTCGGGTGTCGGTGGGGGAGCCGGCGCCGGAAGTGGCTCAGGCGGTAGCCCCCGACGCCCAGGTGGTGGCGGCCCGGACGCTCATCGAGGAGTACGACGCCGTGCTTCTGGCCGGTGGCGCCACCCACCCCCGCGATCTGGATGTACCCGGTCGCCAGATGGAGGGGATCCACCTGGCCATGGACTACCTCAAGCCCCAGACCATGGTCCTCCACGACGAACAGGACGAGGTGCCGATCACAGCCGAGGGCAAGCACGTGGTCATCATCGGGGGCGGGGACACCGGGGCCGACTGTCTGGGCACCGTGCACCGCCAACGGGCCCTCAGCGTGCGTCAGCTCGAGATCATGCCCGAACCCCCGACGGATCGGGCGGAAGACAATCCGTGGCCGACCTGGCCGCTCATCCTGCGCACCTCGTCGGCGCTCGAGGAAGGGGGGGAGCGGGTCTTTTCGGTGTCCACCGCCGAATTCCTCGACGACGGCCACGGCCGTGTCCGGGCTCTCCGGGCCACCGAGGTGGAGATGGTCACCGGTGACGACGGCCGTCCGGTGTTCGCCCCCCGTCCGGATTCCGAATTCGAGGTGCCCTGCGAGCTGGTGCTGTTGGCCCTGGGCTTCCTGGGCACCGAGCGCCACGGGGTGGTGGCCGAGCTCGACTTGGAGGTCAGCCGGCGGGGCACGGTGGAGGCCGACGGTCAGTGGTCGACCAGCAGGGACGGGGTGTTCGTGTGCGGGGACATGACCCGGGGCCAGAGCCTCATCGTGTGGGCCATCGCCGAAGGCCGTTCGGCGGCGGCTTCGGTCGATCGCTACCTGATGGGCCGGACGGCACTGCCCGCGCCCATCGTCCCCGGGCAGTTGGCTCTGCGCTGAAACCACGGCGCCGGCCGTCGCCGGTCGGTCCGGTTCACCCCGGACGGGTGGCCCCCACCAGTTGCGGGCCACCGGCGTCGTCGTAGCGGATCAGGGCCCCGGTATAGGGGGCGTCGATCATCTCACCCTCGCCCACGTAGAGTCCCACATGCTCCACGGTGGCGGCCCCGGTGCCGAAGAAGACGAGATCGCCGGGCAGGACGGTCGATCCGGCGGGAACGACCGGTCCGGCGTCGTACTGGTCCTGGGCCACCCGGGGCAGGGTGACCCCGGCAGCCCGATAGGCGGCCTGGACCAGTCCCGAGCAGTCGAAGCCCCCGGCCCCGGTACCGCCCCACAGGTAGGGGGTACCCAGCTGGCCGGCGGCGAAGGAAAGGGCGGCCACCACCGTGTCCGAGGCCGACGGATTCTGCGCCAAGGCCAGGGCCAGGGTCAGCACGGTGTCGGCGTAGGTACCCGAGTGGTTGTAATCGACCACGGCGCCCCGCAAGGTGGACGCCGAGCCGGCTCCGTCGGCGCACAGCAGTGCGGCCGCCGTGTAGACGGCATCCACCGGGTCGTAGGGGGACGGCGGTCGCGCCCCGCCGGGCCCGACCGTGGCATAGGCAGAGAAAGTCGAAGGAAGGAATTGCATCGGACCTTCGGCCCCGGCGGCGTTGGCACCGGACCGGACCCCCGGTGCGGTGGACCGGCCACTCCCTGACTCCACCGTTCCGATGGCGGCCAGCACCGACCAGGCCAGGCCCGGACAGGTGGCGGCCGCCCGTTGGTACAGAGCCAACCAGGCGGAGGGCAGGGCGGCGGCCGCCGAAGGTCCTCCCCCCGTGGCGGGTAGGGCCGACGAGCCGTCGGCGGTTCCGGTTCCGCCCACCGTGGAGGCCACCAGGGCGACCAGACCCAGGGTGAGGGCCACGGTGGCGGTGACGAGGGCGATGACCAGCTTTCCCATGCCCGGACCTCGACGGCGACAGGTGACGTGGTGAGCGTGGTCGCTCAGAGGTGGGTCAACTGCCCGTCCGGTACCGGCCACCACCAGTTGAGCACCGTGGGCCGGGCCGATCAAGGGCCGCTGGCCCCGTCAGGCGACAGGCGGGATCGGTAAGCTCGTCGAACCGGGTCACCCGGTGCGGCCCAGGGGAGGAACGGTCATGTTGAGCACCATGCAGGACGCCCCGTTGTTGGTGAGCGGCATCGTCCGCCACGGCCAGAACGTCTACGGCGACAGTCGGGTGATAACGGTGACCGGTCCGGACGCCTCGGCCACCGACGTGTCCTTCACCGAGGTGGCCGCCCGCTCCGAACAGCTGGCCCGGGCCCTGGCCCGCATCGGGGTGGGGGACAGCGACCGGGTGGGGACCATCCTGTGGAACAACCAGACCCATTTGGAGGCGTACCTGGCCATTCCGGCCATGGGTGCCGTCCTCCACACCCTCAACCTCCGGCTGTTCCCCGAGCAGCTGGCCTACGTGATCAACCACGCCGAGGACCAGGTCATCATCGTCGACGATTCTTTGGTGCCCCTGCTGGCCCGGGTGCGCGACCAGTTGACCACGGTCAAGCACGTGGTGGTGGCGGGCAGCGGTGACGGGTCCGCCCTGGGCGACACCCTGTCCTACGAGGCCATGGTCCGGGCCGAAGAGCCCGGCTATCCGTGGCCCACCTTCGACGAACGGCAAGCGGCGGCCATGTGCTACACGTCGGGTACCACCGGGAACCCCAAAGGGGTGGTGTACAGCCACCGGTCGACCGCCCTGCACTCGATGGCCATCACCTCGGCCTCCTCGCTCGGCATCAACGAGCTCGACCGGGTCCTGGCCATCGTCCCCATGTTCCACGCCAACGCCTGGGGAACGCCTTACGGCGCCTTCATGACCGGGGCCGACATGGTCATGCCCCAGCAGTTCCTGCAAGCCGAACCCCTGGCCGCCATCATGGCCCGGCACCGTCCGACCGTGTCGGCCGGTGTGCCCACCATCTGGAACGACCTGTTGCGCTACGCCCAGAGCCATCCGGTCGACCTGTCGTCCATTCGGCTCATCACGGCCGGCGGGGCGGCCGTGCCCCGGCAGCTCATCGAGGGGTACAAGGAACACTTCGACGTCGAGCTGGTCCAGGGGTGGGGCATGACCGAAACCAGTCCGCTCTGTGCCGTGGCCCTCCCGCCCCGGGGCACGCCCCCCGAAGAAGAGATCGAGTGGCGGGCCAAAACCGGTCGTGTGGTTCCCGGGGTCGAGATACGGGTGGTCGGGGAAGACGGCTCGGTGCTGCCCTCCGACGGTGAGTCGCTGGGGGAGTTCGAGGCGCGGGGGCCGTGGATCACCGGCTCCTACTACGGGGAGCCGGCACCGGAGCGGTTCCACGACGGATGGCTGCGCACCGGCGACATCGGGACCCTCGACCGCCGGGGCTTCATGCAGATCAGCGACCGGACCAAGGACGTGATCAAGTCGGGTGGGGAGTGGATCTCCTCGGTGGAGCTGGAGAACGAGGTCATGGCCCATCCATCGGTGGTGGAAGCGGCGGTCATCGCCGTGCCCGATGACCGGTGGAGCGAGCGCCCCCTGGCCGCCGTGGTGGTGGAGGAGGGGGCCGAGGTGGGTCCGGACGAACTGGTCGATTTCCTGTCGGGGAGGGTGAGCCGTTGGTGGCTGCCCGAACGGTGGGTGTTCATCGACGAGGTTCCGAAGACCAGCGTGGGCAAGTTCGACAAGAAGGTGCTCCGGTCCCGACACGCCGAAGGCGCGCTCGAGGTCATCGAGGTCGACCTCCCCCGGCCGGGTTGAGCGATCGTGGCCGACCCCGCGGAGATCGCCGAGAGGCTGGCCGGCATCGGCGAGGAGTTGGCCGATCTGGCCCTCGACCGCCTGCGTCGGGCCGCCGACCAGCTACGGGCCGGTGGTGAGCCTGATCCGTCGGTGACCGCCGAGGAGAAGAGGATCACCCGGGCCCGGCGGTCCATCGACAAGGCGGTGGCCCTGCTGAACGGTCCGCCGTCGTCATCGGAGGCCGACGACGGCCCCTGACCGACAGGACGGAGTGGGCTCCCGGTAGCGGTGGGCGGCGCCCGTCTACACTCGCAGGCGGTGAGCTCGGAGCTGTTTCGGGCCGCCGGGGAGGACCCATGGCCGAAGACATCAAGCTCAACGGACACCACCGAGTCACCGTGGAGAAGATCTTCCAGCACCCGGTCAGCCACAACATCCAGTGGCACGACGTGCTGTCGCTGCTGGAGAGTGTGGGCGAGGTCAGCGAGCGACACGACGGGCGTTACAAGGTGACGCTGGGACCGGAGACGGAAACGCTGGATGCGCCTTCGGGCCACGATGTCGACGAGCAGATGGTCATCGACCTGCGGCGCATGCTGAAAGGCGCCGGGATCACCGGTCGTTAGAAGGATTGCCCCACCGGTTCAGTCCTCCGACCCGGTGCGGTCGGGGGCGATCCGGTTGAGGGCGTCGATGAGCTGGCGGAGCCGGCCGTAGTGGATCTTGTCGAAACGGAACACCAGCCGCGGCAGATCCAACCCTTCGGTCTCGGACCGCTCTGGGGGGAGGGGCTTGGACATCCGCATGACGCCGCTGGTGATGATGTCGGCGAAGTCGCGGTTGAGCTCGGCCAGTTCGGCCCGGCCGGGGGCCACGGCCAGACGCATGACCAGGAGGTCGCCCACCCAGCGGCAGGACTGGTAGTTGCGGTAGAAGCCGAGGAGCTCGGCCGTGGCCACCTTCACATCGTCGGTGATGATGAACAGGGCGCGGTCATCCACCGAGACCAGGCCACGGGGCTCGACCTCCTGGCGCATGAAGGTGTCCCATCCCCGCCAGTAGGTTCCTCCCGGGATGTCCAGCAGGACCACCGGGGCCGGCTCGGCCTTGCCTGTCTGGAGGAGGGTCAACAGTTCGTAGCCCTCGTCCAGGGTGCCGAAGCCGCCGGGCAGTACCACGTAGCCGTCGGACTCCTTGATCAGCATGAGCTTGCGGGTGAAGAAGTAGCGCATCTCGACCAACTTGGGATCCTGGGCGATGAAGCTGTTGGCCCCCTGCTCGAAGGGGAGCCGGATGTTGACCCCGATGGAACGGTCGCGCCCGGCGCCCTCCATGCCCGCCGCCATGATCCCCGGGCCGGCCCCGGTGACCACCATCCAGTCCTCCGACGAGATCGAACCGGCCAGGTCGCGGGCCGACCGGTAGGCGGGATGGTCGGGGAGGGTGCGGGCCGACCCGAAGATGGTGATCTTCCGCCGGCGGCGAAAGGGCCGGAACACCCGGAAGGCCTCGGCCATCTCGGCCAGTGCCGAGTCGGCCACCTTGAGGTCGATGATTTCGGTCCCGTCGGTGGCCAGTCCAGCCACCGTGGTGAGCATCGAGCGGTAGAGACGCCGTTGGGTGGCTGTCGTCGAGGTCGATTCGAGGGTGTCGAGCAGGGCGGCCACTGCCTCCGCCACACCGTCACCGGTACCCGGGGCGCCTTCCCGGGGCTCGGCCGACATCGGTGTCAGTGGCCGGCGGCGCGACCGGTACCCACGGTCGGCTTGTCCACGCCGGGCTCATCCACCCGCCCGTACAGGGTCGTGCGTTGCACCAGCCGCCGCCCCTCGGCGGTGACCATGTCCCGGAACCCCTCGGCGTCCATCATCTGGCCGTGACTGGCCCCGGCGGCGCGGGAGATGTTCTCGTCCATCAGCGTTCCCCCGAGGTCGTTGACCCCGGCCCGGAGGATCTGGCGCACTCCGTCGGCTCCCATCTTCACCCAACTGGTCTGGATGTTGTCGATCGAACCGCGGTAGGCGATGCGTCCGACGGCGTGCATGAGCAGGGTCTCGCGGAAGGTGGGGCCCCGGCGGGCCTTGCGGCCCAGGTACAGCGGGGTGGCCATGTGCACGAAAGGCAGCGGGACGAACTCGGTGAATCCACCGGTCTGGTTCTGGAGGTTACGGGTCCGCACCAGGTGGCGTGCCCACGACCGGGGCTGTTCGACGGCGCCGAACATGATGGTGACGTTGGACCTTAGTCCTACGCCGTGCGCCGTCCGGTGGGCGAAGAGCCACTCCTCGGTATTGATCTTGTCGGGGCACAGTACGGCCCGCACCGGGTCGTCGAGGATCTCGGCCGCCGTACCCGGGAGGGTCCGGAGACCGGCGTCGCGGAGCAGAACCAGGTAGTCGGCCAGGGGCAGGCCGGAGCGGCGGGCCCCCTCGGTCACCTCGAGCGCGGTGAAGCCGTGGATGTGGATGGTGGGCGAGGCGTCCCGCACCGCCCGGGTCACGTCGAGGTAGTATTCACCGTCGAATTTGGGGTGGATTCCCCCTTGCAGGCAGACCTCGGTGGCCCCCAACGATTCGGCTTCACGGACCCGGTCGGCGATTTCGTCGAGCGTCAGGAGGTAGGGCGCGCCGCGCAGATTGAGGGAGAGGGGCCCTTTGGAGAAGGCGCAGAAACGGCACTTGAAGGTGCAGACGTTGGTGTAGTTGATGTTGCGGTTGATCACGTAGGTGACCTCGTCGCCCACGATTTCGGAACGGATCTGGTCGGCCATCTCGGCCACCGCCCGTACCTCGGGCCCGCGGGCGCCGAACAGGGTCACGATGGCGTCTTCGTCGACCTGCTGGCCCAGAGCCACGCCGGCCAGCACCTCACCCACGGCACTGCCGGAGCCGGCCAGGGGGGCCGGGGCCGGGGGGTTCGGCTCGAGGAGGTGAGGGGGGGGAATCTCGCCGCCCGAGCACCAGGGGTGATCGCGGCCCAGCCCCTCGGCGTCGGAGGCGTCGAGTACCGGGAAGCGCATGGGTTCGGCCAGCCACCGGTCCGGGTCGAGGGCGAACTCCGGATACAGGGTGAGCCGGGGGGCCAGCGTGAGTCCGGCCGCCTCGGTGGCGGCACGCAGCTTGTCGAGTGTGGGCCATCTCCTCTCGGGGTTCACGTGGTCGGCTGTGACCGGTGACACTCCGCCCCAGTCGTCGATGCCGGAGTCGAGGAGCGGAGCCAGGTCGTCAGACAGGTTGGGCGGGGCCTGCAGGTGGATGTCGGGGGGAAGCACCAGACGGGCCACGGCGATGGTCCAGTGGAACTCGTCGGTGGGGCACGGCGGCCACCGATGCATGGCCGTGCCCGCCTTGGGCAGGAAGTTCTGGATGATGACTTCCTGGACGTGGCCATGACGTCGGTGGCTGGCGGCGATGGCGGCCAGGGCGTCGAGGCGATGGCGGCGTGATTCGCCGATGCCCACCAGCAGACCGGTGGTGAAGGGGATCTGGGCCACGCCGGCCGCTTCCAGTGTGGACAGGCGTCTCTCCGGCGTTTTGTCCGGCGCCCCCCGATGGGCGTCGAGTCCGGGATGGAGCGACTCGATCATCATCCCTTGGCTGGCTGACACGGCGCGCAGGCCGAGCAGTTGGCCGGCGTCCAGGGCGCCGGCGTTGGCGTGGGGGAGCAGTCCGGTCTCTTCGACAACCGTCTGGCAGGCCCGCTCGAGGTACTCGACGGTGGAGGCGTATCCGTGCTCGTCGAGCCAGGCCCGGGCCACCGGATAGCGATCCTCGGGTCCTTCGCCCAGGGTGAACAGGGCCTCGTGGCAACCGGCCTCCCGACCGGCGCGGGCGATGGCCCGCACCTCTTCGAGGGACAGGTAGGGCGCCGACAGCCGGGCCGGAGCTTTGGCGAAGGTGCAGTAGCCGCACCGGTCGCGGCACAGCATGGTCAGCGGGATGAACACCTTGGGGGAGAAGGTCACCCGGTTGCCGTGGCGGGCCGTCCGCACCTTGCGGGCCCAACCCTGCAGGGTGGGGAGGTCCATGTCGATCAGATCGGCGCCGCCCACACCGGCCGGCGTGCCGGCCACGGTCACAGGGGCGGAGCCAGGGTCGGCGGGCATCGGCGACACCTTATCGGGGGGGTCACCCCGTCCCTCCGGGTAACGCCGTATCGCCGGCGGCGGCCGCGTCGACCAGCCACACCACCTCGTCGGCCCGCACCCGGGCGGCCGGGAGCTCCTCACCGGCGGCCATCCGGACCAGGGCCTCACGTTTGGACCGACCGCTCACCGTGAAGATCACCAGTCGGGCCCGGGCCAGGCCGGCCAGGGTGAGGGTGATCCGATCATGGGGGTTGTTGGCGGCGGGGTCACGGTTGGCCGACACCAGCACGGCGGGGTCGTCGATGGCCAGGGCGGCCGATCCGGGGAAGAGGGAAGCGGTGTGACCGTCGGGCCCCAGTCCGAGGTGGACCAGGTCGAAGGTTCGGAGGGGCTCGATCAGTTGCTGGTAGGCGGTCGCCGCCCGGTCCGGAGGTCCACCGGCGTACATGGGATGGTCCGCACGCACCGGTCCGACGTCGGCCAGCAGGGTTTCGGCGATCATCCGGTGGTTCGAATCAGCATCGTCGGGGGGCACGCAGCGCTCGTCACCCACATAGACGTCGACCGCCGCCCACCAGGAGGCCGACGGGTCTTCCTGCTGGCTCAGGGCGGCCAGACGGCGGTAGGACTCCTCGGCCGTCCCCCCCCCGGACAGAAACAACGAAAACGGGCTGCCACCGGCGGCCGCCAACCGGTCGGCGGCCAGGCGGGCGAAGGTGTCGGGCACCGAGTCGACCAGCTCGAAGCGCCCCTGCGGGCCGGTCATTGGGGCAGTTCGGTGAGGCGCCCCCCACTCAATTCGAGGTCGATCACCGGGTTGCGCCACTGGTCGCCGGCGCTCTGCACCAACAGATCGGCCAGATGCGGTCCCCACGTGCCGGCCGGGTAGTTCTGCATGGCCACCCCCGGTTGGGACCAGGCGGTGAGGTAGGGGTCCACGATCCTCCAGGCCTGCTGCACCTCGTCGCTCCGAATGAACAAGGTGGCGTCGCCCACCATGGCGTCGTGGATGAGCCGCTCGTAGCCGTCGGCCGCCTCGGTGCCGGCGAAGGCGTCGGCGTAGGAGAAGTCCATGGCCACCGACCGGAGGTGGAACCGTTCGCCCGGCACCTTGGCTCCGAATTCGAGGCTGATCCCCTCGTCGGGTTGGATGCGGAGGATGAGGGTGTTGGGCCGGAGGTCGCGGCTGGTCCGGTGATCGAAGAGGAGAAAGGGGACCTGGCGGAAGGTGAGGGCCACCTCGGTGACCCGGGCCGGCAGACGTTTGCCGGTGCGTACGAAGACGGGAACACCGGCCCAGCGCCAGTTCTCCACCCGGAGCCGGAGGGCCATGTATGTCTCGGTCTGGCTGTCGGGGGCCACGTCCTCCTCCTGCCGGTAGCCGATGACCTCGGTGCCGTCGATCTCACCGGCGGTGTACTGGGCCCGTACCGCCTTGTCCACCGCCTCGTCGGGGGAGGGGATGTCGATGGCGTGGAGCAGCTTGACCTTCTCGTCGCGGATGCGGTCGGCATCGGTACTGGTGGGGGATTCCATGAGGGTGAGGGCCAGTACCTGCATGACGTGGTTCTGCACGATGTCCCGCAGCGCCCCCGCCGTCTCGTAGAAGCCACCCCGGTGCTCCACGCCCAGGCTCTCGGCCACGGTCACCTGAACCTGTTCGACATAGCGCCGGTTCCATATGGGCTCGAAGATGGCGTTGGCAAACCGGAGGGCCAGTACGTTCTGGACCGTCTCCTTCCCCATGTAGTGATCAATCCGGAAGATCTGGCTCTCCTCGAAGGCGGCGTGCATCTTCTCGTCGAGGGCCAGCGCGCTGGCCAGGTCCCGCCCGTAGGGCTTCTCCACCACCACCCGGACGAAAGAACCTCCCTCGGCCGGGCGGGTGCAGGCGTGCTGGGCCAGGGCCCCGGCCACCAGGCCGAACACGCTGGGGATGGTGGCCAGGTAGTACAGGCGGTTTCCGCTGGTCCCATCGAGACGGTCGGCTTCGTCCAGCTGGTCCTTCAGGCGGCTGAAGGTGTCCGGGTCGTCGTACTCACCGGCCACGTATTTGAACCGGTCGGTGAGCGCCTTCCATTTGGGGCCGCCCTCGGGGGTGGCTTCGGCCACATGGGCCTGGAAGTCGTCGTCGGACCACTTGGTGCGGGCCACGCCGATGAGGGTGAAACCGTCATCCAGGACCCCTCGGTCGGCCAGGCGGGACAGAGCGGGGAGGATCTTGCGGGCGGTGAGGTCGCCGGAGGCGCCGAAGATGACCAGAGCCACCGGCGGGGCCTTGGACAGCACCGGGGGCAGGGATCGCCTCTTGCTCTGGACCCCGGAGGAGCCCGACGGTCCGGTGCCGTCGGCGGTGGAACCGTCCGTGGCGGCCCGGGCCAGCCCGGTGTCCTGGGCCGCGCTCATTTGGGCGTGAATGTCTCGCCGCCCTGGGCGCCGGAGGCGGTGGTGAAGGCGTGGCCGCCGAATTGGTTGCGGAGGGCCGCCACCAGGCGGAGCCCGAAGGCGTCCTTCTTCTTGGAGGCGAAACGGGCGAAAAGGGCCGAGGCGATGACCGGGGCCGACACCCCGCGGTCGATGGCCTCTTCGACGGTCCACCGGCCTTCGCCCGAGTCGACCACCACCGCTTCGACGTTCTCGAAACCGGCCCCGGGTCGCAAAGCTCTTTCGGCCAACTCCAGCAGCCAGCTGCGCACGACCGAGCCGTAGCGCCAGATGGAGGCGATCTGGTGGAGGTCGAGGTCGAACTCGGGGGCTTCGGACATGATTTCGAACCCTTCGGCGTAGGCCTGCATGAGGCCGTACTCGATGCCGTTGTGGACCATCTTGACGAAATGACCGGCACCCGGAGGACCCACATGGGCGTACCCCCCTTCGGGGGCCAGGGCCAGAAAGGCCGGCTCGGCCACGGCTACCGCCTCGGCCGTTCCTCCCACCATCAGGCAGTAACCCTCCTTGAGTCCCCAGATCCCCCCGGACGTGCCTGCGTCGACCAGGGCGATGCCCTGGGCGGCCAGTTCCCCCACCAGGGGGGCGGTCTCCTTGTAGTTGGAGTTGCCACCGTCGATGATCACGTCGCCGGCGGCGAACAGACCGGCCAGCGTGGTGATGGTCGAGTTGGTGGCGTCGCCGGCCGGCACCATGACCCAGGCCACCCGGGGAGCGGACAGTTTGGTGGCGACCTCCTCCAACGATGCGGCCGGCTCCGCCCCCAACGCCGCCGCCGCCGTCCGGGCCTTTTCGGAAAGGTCGAAGGCGACGACCTGGTGGCCGTGTTCGATGAGTCGCTGGGTCATATTGGCGCCCATCTTCCCCAGACCGATCATGGCGATCTTCATGGTGCTCTCCTCATGTTGGGTAGTGGTTACATGGGTGGTCGATACCGACGCCCATCGGACCCACCGGCGCGCCGGAGGTTACGAACGGGCGGCGAGCTGCCCGGCCTTGTCGGTCAGCGACTGCATGAGATCGTCGAATGAGGCTGCGAACGAAGCCACGCCTTCGGACTCGAGCACCTGGGCCACATCCTCCATGTGAATGCCGGCGGTGGCCAGATCGGCCATGACCTGATCCGACCCCGCATCGTCGACGTCGACGGTGCGGGCCACATGCCCGTGGTCGAGGAAGTCGGCGACGGTGGCGTCGGGCATAGTGTTGACCGTGTGGGGGCCGATCAGGGTGTCCACGTAGGCCAGGTCGGGATAGGCCGGGTTTTTGGTCGAAGTGGAGGCCCACAACGGACGTTGGACGCGGGCTCCCAGTGCGGCCAGGGCGTCCCACCGTGGGCCGGTGAAGCGCTCGGTGAACAGGCGGTAGGCCAGCCGGGCCTGGGCCACCGCCGCCTTTCCCCGCAGACCCAACAGATGGTCGGCATCGGCGGAACCCGAGGCGGCCGCCTCGATGCGACGGTCGACCTCGGTGTCGACCCGGCTGACGAAGAAAGAGGCCACGCTGGCCACGTGGGACAGATCCTTGCGGCCGGAGGCGGCCAGCGATTCCAGCCCGGTCAGGTAGGCCTCGATGACCTCGTCGTAGCGGGTCAGGCTGAAGATGAGGGTGACATTGATGCTCCGGCCTTCGCTGATCATCTGACGAATGGAAGGGACGCACTCGGGGGTGGCCGGTATCTTGACCAGCGCGTTGGGCTTGTCGATGCGCTGGTGGAGGGAGCGAGCGGCCCGGACCGTGCCTTCGGTGTCGTGGGCCAGGGAGGGAGCCACCTCCACCGACACGTAGCCGTCGCCTCCGTCGGAGGAGTCGTAGACCGGCCGCAAGATGGTGAGGGCCGACTCGATGTCGTCCACCACCAGGTCCCAGTAGGCATCCTCCACCGACTTGGTCCGGATGAGGTCCCGGAACTCGTCGTCGTAGGTGTCCTGACCGGAGATGGCCTTGGCGAAGATGGTGGGATTGGACGTCACACCCCGGATCCCCTCCGCCACCATTCCGGCCATGGTGCCGTTCTGAAGCCAGTCCCTCCGCATGTTGTCGAGCCAGGGGCTCTGGCCCTGCTGCTCGTAGAGGTCGGTGAGTGTGGTCACGGCATTCCTTTCGGGCGGTGCGGAACGGTCACGAGGGCGCCACCAGATCGAGGGCCCGGGCCGCCACGTTCTGGGGAGTGAAGCCGAACTCGTCCAGGGCCACCTGGCCGGGGGCCGAGGCACCGAAGTGGTCGATGCACACGGTGGCGTCGGCGTAGCGGTCCCAACCGAAGGAGCTGGCTGCCTCGACGGCCAGCCGGGGTACCCCGGGGGGGAGGACCTCGTGGCGGTACTGGTCGGGCTGCTCGGCGAAAAGCTCCCACGAGGGAAAGGACACCACTCGTGCCGGCACGCCGGACGCCGCCAGCAGGTCGGCGGCGTCCAGACACACATGCACCTCGCTGCCGGTCCCGATGAGGACGACCCGCAGGGCGTCGTCCGGGTCCGACAGCACGTAGGCGCCGCGCTGAAGACCGGATGCGGCCCGAACCGATGTGGCTGCCAGTACCGGGATCTCCTGTCGGGACAGGATGAGAGCGGTCGGCCCGTCGCCGTTGATGGCGATGCGCCAGGCCTCTACCGTCTCATTGGCATCGGCCGGACGGATGACCCGGAGACCGGGCATGGCCCGCACGGCGGCCAGCTGCTCGATGGGCTGGTGGGTGGGCCCGTCCTGTCCGAGTCCGATCGAATCGTGGGTCCAGGAGTAGATCACGTGCACGCCGGACAGGGCGGCCACCCGTACGGCCCCCCGCATGTAGTCGCTGAAGACAAAGAAGGTGCCGCCCACCGGGACGATGCCACCGTGGGCCGCCATGCCGGTCATCACACCGCCCATGCCGTGTTCCCGGATGCCGTAGTGGATGAGGCTCCCGCCCGGATCGGTCACCGATTGGGCGGTGGCGTCGGCCATGGCCATGCCCGTGTTGCCGGTCAGGTCGGCGCTGCCCGGCATCAGCCCGGGGACGGTGACTCCGGAGGCGTCGAGGCAGGCGTTGACCGCCTTCCGGGTGGCCATGGGTCCGTCGGCCGGGGAAAAGGTGGGAAGGGCGGCGTCCCATTGGGGCAGCCCGTGGCCCTGTTGGGCGGCTTCCCAACGGACCTTGTCGCCGGTCCAGGCGTCGAACCGCTCCTGCCACTGACGACGGACGGCCTGGCCGCGGGGGATGCAGCCCCGGTACATCTCGAGTACCTCGTCGGGTACCCAGAAGGACTGGTCGGGGGGAAGCCCGAGCAGCTCCTTGGTCAGCCGGATCTCATCGGGGGGAAACGGGTCGCCGTGGGCTTTGGCCGTGTCCATGAGGTGGGGCGACGGGTAGCCGATGTGGCTGCGCAGGATGATCAGGGAGGGTCGGTCCTCTTCGGCCTTGGCCCGGCCGACGGCCGCCTCGAGGACATCGAGGTCGTTGGCCACCTCGCCCACGTTCTCGACCGACCAACCGTAGGCGGCGAAGCGTTCGCCCACATCGTCGTTGTAGGCCAGCTCGGTGGGTCCGTCGATGGTGATGTGATTGTCGTCGTAGACGTAGATCAGGCGGCCGAGCTGGAGGTGACCGGCGAGGGAGGCGGCTTCGTGGGAGATGCCTTCCTCGAAGCACCCGTCGCCGGCCAACACGAAAACGTGGTGGTCGCACACCTCCGGCGAGAAGTGGCTGCGCAGCCAACGCTCGGCGATACCCATGCCCACACCGTTGGCCACCCCCTGACCCAGGGGCCCGGTGGTGACTTCGACGCCGGGAACATGACCGAGCTCGGGATGACCCGGGGTGCGGCTTCCCCACTGACGGAAACCACGGAGATCGTCGAGGGTCAGCCCGTACCCGGTGAGGTAGAGCAGGGAGTAGAGCAGGATGGAGGCGTGGCCGTTGGACAGGACGAAGCGGTCCCGGTCGGGCCACTGCGGTTCAGAGGGGTCGTGCCGCATGATCCGGGTGAAGAGCACGTGGGCCAGGGGAGCCAGGGCCATGGCCGTTCCGCTGTGGCCGGAGTTGGCGGCCCGGGGTGCGTCCATGGCCAAACCGCGGATGACGTTGATCCCGAGCTGGTCGAGCTGGCCGGTGCCGCTGGAATCGGTTACGTGCAGCGACGAATCAGTCATTGCCGGCAACCCTACCGGCCGATCCCGGCCAGCGCGCCCGCAGCTTCTACCGGTCCGGGCCCGTGCCCCCGGCCCCCTAGCGGGCCCGGAACAGGGCCATCGAGGCGGCGAAGGTGTGGACGAAGTTGTGACCGCCGATGGGGCCGATCTCGCCGGCGGCCAGGAACCCCGCAACGGGAACGGCACCGACGGATCGCTGCAGCGCCCGGGCGTCGTGGTGGGCCTCGTCGAACAGGCGGGTGCCGCGTCCGTTGCAACTGAAAAGGAGAGCGGCATCGGCCTTTCGGCCGTCCAGGAGGGTGGACATCTCCCGGTGGGCGGTGTGGGCGTTGCGGAGATGGAAGCGCACCGTGCTGCCCAGAGGGATGCGGTCGTCCACGGCCACGGCGCCGGTGGCGCGATCCACACCGACCACCGAGCGGACCAGAAAATCACCGGGTCCGGGCTCGGCCAGATGCTCGTCGATCAGACGGCCCACCCATAGGCCGTTGGACTCGATACCGGTGATGTCGGGTGGGTCGAGCCCGGTCCTGATTTGCTCGACCAGGCACTCCATGGCCGGCGAACCGGCTACCTCGTAGATGATGTTGCGGTCGGAGCGGGTCACCGTCAAGGTCTGGCCGTAGGGGCGACAACCCTGGGACACCAGCGGCTCGACGGCCACCCCGCCGCCGAGGAGGACCCCGACCGCACCTTCGGTCACCACCCGGTCTCCCACCACCAGCCGGCTTCCCCCCGGTCCGCGACCACCGGAGACGTTGCCCCCGATGACCGGGATGGGGGAGCCGCTGGCCTCCAGCCAGCCCAGAAATTCGTCGGCGGGAAAGGTGAAGGGATCGGCCAGCACGATGAGGGCGCTGGGGGTGAACCCCTTCGGTTCGGGCCACCCGGCGAAATGCCACGAATCGTCGGCCAGGCGGGTGGCCTGCAGGTGCACGGGAACCAGGGGTCCGACCCGGCCGGCCCACAGGCTGATGGCCGGCGTCTCCTCGATTTCCCGTCCGGTCCCCACCACCGATTCGGCCGCGCAGCCCACCAGGGCCAGCGGCTGGAGCACGGCGGCCACAGTGGCGGCGATGTCCTCCAGGGCACCGGCGTGCGGTCGGGTAGCCGTCACCATCACCAGATCCGGGCGTTCGCCCACCGCTTCCAGTACGGCGCCGCACACTTCACCGATGGCCTGTGACGCCACCGGATGTTGCGACAGGGCGCTGGCGAAAGCCATGGCCCTCAGTCGCCGGTCGGCGCGAACCGGATGTCGAGTGAGCGCAGATAGGTGTGCAGCCCGGCATCCTGCACCGGCACCAGGTAGGCCGGCTGTCCTGATTGGTTGTGATGGCTGTGCCACAGGCCCGGTGGGGTGACGAAGGCACCGGCCGGTTCCCACTCGACCCGTTCAGGGTCGACGATGAGACCGTCGGCATCGAGGCGCGACCCGATGAGCGAGTAACAGCCCGGCGCGCAGTCGAGGATCAGGTCGAGGGCCACGCTCTGGTGGCGGTGCGGGCGCTGGACCCGACCGACGGGCAGCACGCCGAGCATGGCCCACAGCGTGTGGGTGACGGTAAGGGTCTGGGGGGTGGCGGTGTTGGCCAGAATGACGCTGATCCGACTGCGTTCGGCCGCCGACGGATCCACCTCCACCTCGGCCAGCCGGGCCCGGGCGGCGGTACCGTCGAACCGTGTGGGGGCGAATCGTCTCGGGCCGGGCCGGACGCCGAGGTAGTGGAGCAGCGGGGCATCGGTCACCCGGTAGAGAAGGGCGTCGCTGTCCGCCCCGGCATCGGCACGGTGGGCGGTGGTGCAGCCGGCCGGCAGGGTCCAGAAGTCGCCCGTGGACCAGGTCACCGTGGCCGGCTCGGGGTGGGTGGGGGAGGCCTCCACCCGGCTGTGGCCGCTCCCCCGGATGCAGGTGTAGAGCTCACTGGTGGCGTCCGGGGTGGTGATCAGCTCCTCGTCCGGCCGGATGACCACGAACGAGGCCAGCAGGCCCGGGCTGGTGGCCGGGTAGGGCACCCCCAGCCGGTCGGCCAGGTCGAGAGAGACCATCCGGGTCGGGCCTCCGTGGTGGAGGGTGGCCGGAAACCGGTGGATGGGCACCGGTTTGATGGTGCCGGTGGCCAGAGGGTCGACCGCCGTCGAGTATTCGTAGAAGAGGGCGTCGCCGGACCAGTTCTCGTCGGCCTCGCCCATCGGCAAGGAGGGTTGGTGGGTGACGGCGGAGGGAACGGCCATCCCTCCAGTATCGACGCGGGAGAGGGGGTAGCGTCGCCGCCGTGGCCGAACAGCGGATCCAGGTGCCGTCCAATTGTGAATTGACCCTGGGGATGACCTGCATCGACAAGGCCGAGCCCGGAACGACCCGATGGACGATGCGGGCCGACGAGCGCTTCGTCAATCCGACCGGCATCGTCCAGGGCGGGTTCCTCGGGGCCATGGCCGACTCGGCCATGGGTTCGGCCACCGTGACCTACGCCCGGGCCGCCGGCCGTCGGGTGGTCTCCTCCAACGTGGAGATGAAGACCAGTTTCCTGGCCCCGGTGCGGGTGGGGGCCACCCTCACCTGCACGGCGTCGGTCGTCTCGGGCGGCCGCCGGGTGGCCTTCGCCGAGGCCGAACTGGTCGATGAGACGGGAACGGTGGTGGCTCGGGCCAGCTCCACCTACCTGTTCACCGAGCGCACCTGAGCACCCGACCCCCATCCGGGGCGGGGCGTCGTCGGGTGCGGCCCGACGCGCTGCCTATAGTTAGGACCCGTAGCCAAGTGGGCACAGGCCGGGGCATCCGCCCACCCTGTGCGCCTGCGCACACCGAGGAGGAACGTGGCCGGAGGCCGTAACAAGGCAGGACGAGGACTGGGCGGCCTGCGCACATCGGGGAGCGAGACGCTCCAGCTGGTCATCGACTACGTCAAACAGGAGACCCTCGACCCGCTCAAGGGCCTGGGTCGGTACATGCTTTTCGGTGTGGCCGGGTCGGTGGCTCTGGCCATCGGTCTGGTCATCTTGTCGGTGGGCTTCCTGCGGCTGCTCCAGGGCGAGACAGGTACGGCTTTCACCGGCAATCTGTCGTGGGTCCCCTATGTGATCTGTGCCGTGGTGGTGGTGGCGGTGGCGGCCGTCGCCGTGTGGGCGGTGACCCGGGGGCAGGGCCGTCCGGCGAGTACCGCCGACGAGGAGGTCCGATGAGTCCGGAACCGACGCCGATCACCCGCGACGACATCGAGGCCAAATTCCGGGAGATGACCGGCGAGATCACTGACGAGGCGGAGTCGAAGCGTTCCCAGGCGGTGACCGTGGCCTTGGCCGTGGGGGTGGCCCTGGTGGCCGTGGTCTTCCTCATCGGGCGGCGGAACGGTCGGCGCCGGTCGGCCATCGTCGAAGTACGGCGGATCTGAGCGGTGGACAGCTTCTTCCAGTACCTCCAGCTCAAGGCGTTCGGGCGCGGCCTGAAGGGATACCACACCGCTTGGCTGGTGGTCGGGGTGGCCGTCTGGATGATCAACCGGGCCCGGCATCAGAACGATGTCGTCTACCGCACCCGGCTCAACCCGGGTGAGCGCCTGATCATTTCGGCCTCGTCGGGCTCCTCGCCGTCCGTATCTGACTGAGCGCGATGACCGCCGACGAGGATCGGAGCATCCTCAGGGACGGTGAGCGCGTCCTGCTACTGGACGCCAAGGACCGTCGCTACCTGATCAACCTCAAAACCGGCGCCACCTTCCACACCCATGTGGGCATCGTCGACCACGACCATCTGATCGGCGCCCCGGAGGGGTCCACCGTCCTCGGCAGCACCGGACGGCGGTTTGTGGTGGTGCGTCCCACCCTGGCCGATGCCGTGCTCAAGATGCCGAGAGGTGCACAGGTCATCTATCCGAAGGACCTGGGGGCCATCCTGATCGAGGCGGACATCGCCCCCGGCATGCGGGTACTGGAGGCCGGGGTGGGTTCCGGCGCTCTGTCGATGGCCCTGCTGCGGGCCGGAGCCGACGTGATCGGCTACGAGCTGCGGGAGGATTTTGCCGCCCAGGCCGCCCACAACGTGAAGGCTCTCCTGGGAGAGGGCGCCTCGTACCGGGTGGAGATCCGCGATGTCTACGCCGGCATCGACGAGCGAGGCCTCGATCGCATCCTGCTCGATCTCCCCGAACCGTGGCGTGTCCTGCCCCACGCCGAAAAAGGGCTGCGTCCGGGCGGGATCATCTGCGCCTACCTGCCCTCCATCAATCAGACGGCCACCCTGCGGTCGGCCTTGGAGGACTCGCCGTTCGGGATGGCGGTCACCCTGGAGGTGCTCCACCGGACCTGGCACGTCGAGAGCCGCTCGGTCCGGCCCAACCACCGCATGGTCGGCCATACCGGCTTCCTCACCACCGCCCGGCTGCTCCTGCCGGCCGACGCCGAGTAGCGAGGTCTTCCGGTCGGTTCCCCCGGCTCAGACCGCGCCGGTCGGGCGGCTCAACTCTGTTCGATGAAGATGCACTCACCGGGGCACTCTTCGGAGGCTTCGACCACGGCATCTTCGAGCTCCTCCGGTACCGCCGCCATGCCGGCCGATCCGCCCGGCTCGCTCTTGACGTCGGCCCCCTCTTTCACATAGGCCAGCCCGTCGTCGAGCAGCGTGAACACAGCAGGGGCGATCTCCTCGCAGAGACCGTCTCCCGTGCAGAGATCCTGGTCGATCCAGACCTTCATCAGTGACTTCGCTCCTGGTTGCTTTCCGGTCCCTCAGGGCGCCGAGCACCGCTCGACAGCCGGTGGCTGATCGGCGGGGTGGTGGCTCACCTTAGGCACGCACGACCTCGGGATGCGGCCCTGGTATCCAATGCTATCCGTAACCGGGTCCCCGTTGATTGACGGTGCGTCAGAAAGGGTGGCCGGAGGCGTCCCGGGGCCGGAAAAGACGCGTTGAAGGCCAGGGTGCCGGTGTAGGGTCGCCAGTAGGGACACAGGACGAACGAGGTGATGCCAACCATGGATTTCGATGACGGGGCAGAGGCCGACCGGTCGGTGGATCCGATGGAGGGCGAGGACCTCGACACCCTCCGGATCCGGGCCCGGGCCGCCGAGGAAGAGGTCACCGTCCTCCGCCGCCGTCTCCAGGAGAGCCCACGGCGGGTTCAGACCCTGGAGGAGAAGCTGCTCGAGACCAAGGGGCAGCTGGCCCAAGCCATCTCCCAGAACGAGAAGCTCACCTTCACCCTGCAGACGGCCAAGGAGCACGTAGCCAACCTGCGCGAAGAGGTCGAGAAGCTCACCCAGCCCCCGGCGGCCTACGGAACCTTCCTGGGCACCAACGCCGACGGTTCGGTGGACGTCTTTTCCGGGGGTCGGAAGATGCGGGTGTCACTCCATCCCGATATCGACGCCGACGAGATGCAGCGGGGCAACGAAGTCGTGCTCAACGAATCGCTCAACGTCATCCTGGCCCGGGAGGGCGAGGGAGCCGGCGAGGTCGTGGTCCTCAAGGAGGTGCTGGAGGACGGCCGCCGGGCCCTGGTCTACGGACGGGCCGACGAGGAGAGGGTGGCCGAGATGGCCGACACCCTGATCGGGGTCAAGCTGAGGGCCGGCGACACCGTTCTGATGGAGTCCCGCACCGGCCTGCTGATCGAGAAGCTGGCGCGCCCCGAGGTCGAGGAGCTGGTGCTCGAGGAAGTCCCCGACGTGACCTATGCCGATGTCGGCGGTCTCGACGATCAGATCGAGGCCATCACCGACGCCGTCGAGCTTCCCTACCTCTACCGGGAACTGTACGCCGAGCACAAACTGCCGGCCCCCAAGGGCATCCTGCTCTACGGGCCACCCGGATGCGGCAAGACACTCATCGCCAAGGCGGTGGCCAATTCGTTGGCCAAGAAGGTGGCCGAGGTGACCGGCAACACCAACACCCGCAGCTACTTCCTCAATATCAAGGGCCCCGAACTGCTCAACAAGTACGTGGGCGAGACCGAGCGCCAGATCCGCCTGGTCTTCCAGCGGGCCCGGGAGAAGTCGGAAGAGGGTGTCCCGGTCATCGTGTTCTTCGACGAGATGGACTCGCTGTTCCGCACCCGGGGCACCGGCATCAGCTCCGACATGGAGTCGACCATCGTTCCCCAGCTACTGGCCGAGATCGACGGCGTGGAAACCCTGAAGGACGTCATCGTCATCGGTGCCTCGAACCGCGAAGACCTCATCGATCCCGCCATTCTCCGTCCCGGTCGTCTGGACGTGAAGATCCGGATCGAGCGGCCCAACGAGGTGGCGGCCGCCCAGATCTTCTCGCGGTACCTGACCCCCGATCTGCCGCTCGACGCCGAAGAAGTGCGTACCCTGGGCGGCGGCGACCCGGCCAAAGCCACCCAGGCCATGATCGAGGCGACGGTGAGCGAGATGTACCGCAACGACGAGGAGAACCGCTTTCTCGAGGTGACCTACCAGGGTGGGGACAAAGAGACGCTGTACTACCGCGATTTCTCGTCGGGGGCCATGATCGAGAACATCGTGCGACGGGCCAAGAAACTGGCCATCAAGAGGGCTATCGCCGACGACACCCGGGGGATCCGCACCGACGATCTGCTGCGGTCGATCCGCCAGGAGTACAAGGAGAACGAAGACCTGCCCAACACCACCAATCCTGACGATTGGGCCAAGATCTCCGGCAAGAAGGGCGAGCGCATCGTCTATATCCGGACCCTGATCAGCGACCACGAGGAGACCAAGGGTGGTCGCTCCATCGAGCGGGTGGGGACGGGTCAGTACCTCTGAGCGTGGGGCCGGGATAGGGTCGGCCTCGTGGCCATCCCCAAGGTCTGCGGAATCGAGACCGAGTACGGCATACAAGTCGTGCACGGCGACCCCAACCCGATCGCCGCGTCCTCGGTGCTCATCAACGCCTACGCCCACGATGTCGCCCGTCAGCAGACCGGCTGGGACTTCGAGGACGAGGCTCCGGGCAACGACGCCCGCGGCTTCGCCCGCGAGGACGCCATGCCCCCCCAGGTCGAGACCCATCTGGTCAACACCGTCCTGACCAACGGGGCCCGCTTCTACGTGGACCACGCTCATCCCGAGTACTCGACGCCGGAGTGCCGCGACGCGCTGGAGTGCCTCCGTTACGACCGCGCCGGCGAGCTCATCCTCACCCGGTCCATGGAGGCGGCCGACCTGGCCGTGCACGACGGCTCGCACATTGTCATCTACAAGAACAATTCGGACGGGAAGGGTAACTCGTACGGGGCTCACGAGAACTACCTGATGGACCGGGCCGCTCCTTTCACCCGCATAGTCAACGGGGTCACCCCCCATTTCGTGACCCGTCAGATCTTCTGTGGGGCCGGAAAGGTCGGATCGGAAACCGCCACCCACGACGGCGAGCCGGTCGACTTCCAGATCTCCCAGCGGGCCGAGTTCTTCGAGGAGCAGGTGGGGCTGGAGACGACCCTCAAGCGCCCCATCGTCAACACCCGGGACGAACCGCACGCCGATCCCCACCGCTACCGCCGACTGCATGTCATCGTGGGCGACGCCAACCTGGCCGAGGTGGCCACCTTCTTGAAGGTGGGGACCACCTCGCTGGTGCTGGCCATGATCGAGGACGACGTCACCGGCAGCCGCAGCCTGCAACTGGCCGATCCGGTGACGGCCATGCACCAGGTGGCCCTGGACCGCACCTTCACCCGGCCTCTCCTGATGGGCGATGGATCCACCGGCACGGCGCTGGCCATTCAGTGGGAGTTGTTCTCATTGGCCCGCAAGTACGCCGACGACCGCGGCCTCGAATGCCTCGGTGAAGAGTCGATCGGTGAGGCGGTGCTGACCCGGTGGGAAGCCGTCCTCCATGGCTTGGAGACCGACCCGATGTCACTGGCCCGTCAGCTCGACTGGGTGGCCAAACTCCAGTTGATCGAGGCCTATCGGGCCCGGCACGGGTGCCGATGGGACGATCACCGACTGGCCGCTCTCGATCTGCAGTACCACGATCTGCGGCCGTCGCGGTCGCTGTTCGTCCGTCTGGACACCGAACGCCTGATCGACGAGAGCGCGGTGGCTTCAGCGGTGAGCGAGCCCCCCCGGGGGACCCGCGCCTGGTTCCGGGGCCAGTGCCTCAAGAAATGGCCGGCCGAAGTGGTCACCGCCAACTGGGATTCCCTGGTGTTCGACCTCGGCACCGACCCGTTGCGGCGTGTCCCTATGATGGATCCACTGAAGGGAACGGCCGAGTATGTCGAAGAACTACTCGAGGCGTGCACGAGCCCGTCCGAGTTGTTGGACCGATTGAGCAGCTAGGAGAGTAGGGGATGGCTGATCACTATGGCTGAGCGAGAGCAAAAGAAGAAGACCGCCACCGAGCGGGCCGACGATGTCGTCGAGGAGGTGCCGGCCTCTTCGGCTGCCGGTGACAAGCTGAAGGCTGAGCTCGACGACCTGCTGGACGAGATCGACGAGGTGCTCGAGGACAACGCCGAGGAGTTCGTGCGCAACTACGTACAAAAGGGTGGCGAGTAACGCCTGTGACGCTGCCGCTCTTTTCGACGACCGAAGACCCCGGGCCCGACTTCGCAGGACTGATCCGCAAGCTGCAGGTACCACTGCGCCACACCGTGGTGCCCGGCACCGGAACGGCCCCGTCGGGCCGCGAGTTCCGCCACGGGACCACGGTGGTGGCCCTACGGTCGGCGGACGGAATCGTCATGGCCGGCGACCGCCGGGCCACCGAGGGCCACGCCATCGCCCACCGGTCGATGCAGAAGGTGTTTGCCGCCGACCGCTACTCGGCGGTGGCCATCGCCGGGGCGGCCGGGCCCGCCGTCGAGATGGTCCGCCTGTTCCAGACCCAGCTCGAGCACTACGAGAAGGTGGAGGGCGTGGTCCTCAGCCTCGAGGGCAAAGCCAATCAACTGGGCCAGATGGTCCGCGAGCACCTGCCCATGGCCATGCAGGGCCTGGCCGTGGTTCCCCTGTTTGCCGGTTACGACCTGACCCGCCAGATGGGCCGCATCTTCACCTACGACGTTACCGGTGGTCACTACGAGGAGACCGAGCACAACGCCACGGGATCGGGCGGACGCGACGCCCGTACCACCATCAAGCTGGGCTACCGGGTGGGAATGGCCCGGGACGACGCCGTAGAGCTGGCTATCGAAGCTCTTTACGAAGCGGCCGACGAGGATTCCGCCACCGGGGGACCCGATCTGATCCGCGGCATCTACCCGATGGTGGCCACCGTGACGGCCGAGGGCTATCAGGCGGTGGCCGATGAAGAAGTGGCCGAGCGGTTCGCCATCCTCATCGAAAGACGACGGAGCGAGGGTCGCCAGCCATGACCATGCCTTATTACGTGGCGCCGGAACAGGTGATGAAGGACCGGGCCGAGTACGCCCAGAAGGGCATCGCCCGCGGTCGTTCACTGATCGCCGCCACCTATGACGCCGGTATTGCCATCGTGGCCGACAATCCGTCACGCTCCCTCCACAAGATCAGCGAGATCTACGACCGGATCGCCTTCGCCGGTGTGGGCAAGTACAACGAGTTCGATCAACTGCGGGTGTCGGGGATCCGTCATGCCGACACCAAGGGCTACGCCTACAGCCGCGAGGACGTCGACGCCCGTTCACTGGCCAACCTCTATGCCCAATACCTCGGTCAGGTCTTCACCCACGAGATGAAGCCGCTCGAGGTGGAGATCCTGGTGGCCGAGCTCGGGGTGGGAGCACGCCCTCCGCAGCTGTACCACATCGCCTACGAAGGGACCATCACCGACGAGGACCGCTACGCCGTGCTCGGCGGTGAGACCGAGGCCATCGCCGAGCGCCTCGAACAGGACTGGACCGAGGGTTGGGACCTGTCCGGCGCTCTGCGGGCGGCGGTGGCTGCCCTGGCCGGACCCGATCGCACCCTGGCCGGACGGGACCTCGAAGCGGCGGTGCTCGCGGAGGGGAATGGGCGTCGTGCCTTCCGCCGTCTGGTCGACGCCGAGCTCGAGTCACTGTTGGCCTGAATCGTCCCTTTCGGGCAGCCCCACGGCCAATTCACGGTTTAACGCCCGGCTCACGGTACCGTGAAGGTAATGGACAAGCGGATCTACGGCTTGGAGAACGAATACGGGGTCACCTGTACGTTGCGCGGGCAGCGACGGCTGAGCCCCGACGAGGTGGCCCGCTATCTGTTCCGGCGCGTGGTGAGCTGGGGACGATCGTCCAACGTCTTCCTCGAGAACGGTGCCCGCCTCTACCTCGACGTGGGCAGTCATCCCGAGTACGCCACCCCCGAATGTGACGACATATCCGAGTTGGTGGTGCACGACAAGGCGGGGGAGTGGATCCTTTCGTCACTGGTGGAAGGGGCCGAGGCCCGTCTCCGTGAGGAGGGCATCCGGGGGGACATCTACCTGTTCAAGAACAACACCGACTCGGCCGGCAACTCGTACGGCTGCCACGAGAACTACCTCACCAGCCGACGCGACGATTTCGCCCACTACACCGAGGTGCTCATCCCGTTTCTGGTCAGTCGTCAGGCCTACGCCGGTGCCGGCAAGGTCCTTCAGACGGCCCGCGGCGCTGTCTACTGCCTCAGCCAGAGGGCGGAGCACATCTGGGAGGGGGTGTCCTCGGCCACCACCCGCAGCCGACCGATCATCAACACCCGTGACGAGCCGCATGCCGACGCCGAAAAATACCGGCGTCTGCACGTGATCGTGGGGGACTCCAACATGAGCGAGTACGCCACCTTCTTGAAGGTGGGGGCGACCAGCATCGTCCTACGGATGCTCGAGGATCCCTCCACGGTGATGCGGGATCTGACCCTGGAGAACCCCATCCGGGCCATTCGCGAGATCAGCCACGACATCACCTGCCGGCGTCCGGTCCGTCTGGCCAACGGGCGGGAGATGAGCGCTCTCGACATCCAGGGCGAGTACCTGCAAAGGGCCATCCGCTACCGCGACCGACAGGGTCTCTCCCCGCAGGAGGACCGGGCCCTGGATATGTGGGAACACTGCCTGAAGGGGCTCGAGGCCGATCCCCTGTCCCTGCATCGTGAGTGCGACTGGGTGGCCAAGTACCGCCTGATCGATCACTACCGGGCCCGTCACCGGCTCTCCCTCCACAATCCGACGGTCTCCCTCCTCGATCTGCAATACCACGATGTCGACCGGAACCGGGGCCTCTACTACCGGCTCCAGCACCACGACCAGCTCGACCGGATCTGTGATGACGCCGACATCGCCACCGCCATGTCCCTGCCGCCACAGACCACCCGGGCCCGCCTCCGGGGTGAGTTCGTGAAGAAGGCCAAGGAACGTCGACGTGACTTCACCGTGGACTGGGTCCATCTCAAGCTCAACGATCAGGCCCAGCGCACGGTTCTGCTGAAGGACCCCTTCAAATCCAAGGACGAGCGGGTCGAGAAGCTCATCGCCGGCCTGTGACCTCACCCAACGGGTGAGAGCAACCACGCTCCGGGCCCAACGCCGCCTCGACGGTAACAGGTACTGACGGTGGGGTAGCGTCCTGGGTTCGTGGTGAGCCAACCCCCTACAGACGCCTACTCCGCGCTCGAACCCGAACCCGTGACCCAACCGGTCGAGGGACCGGTGGAGCCCGCGCCGGTCAAGGGTCGCGGCTATCGGACCCTGGTCGAGTGGACGATCATCCTGATCGCCGTGCTCATCTGTACGGTGGGCCTGCGCACCTACGTGATCCAGTCCTTCTCGATCCCCTCCCTGTCCATGTACCCCACGCTGCAGGTGGGCGATCGGATCATCGTCGACAAGCTGAGCTACCACCTCCACGCCGTGCACCGAGGCGACATCGTGGTCTTCCGCCGTCCCCCCCTGGAGGACCAGGAGTACGCCGACCTGGTCAAGCGGGTAATCGGGCTTCCGGGCGAGACCATCTCGGCCAAGAACGGCCACATCTACATCGACGGGAAACGACTCAGCGAACCGTGGCTCCCGCCCGGTCCCGACGCCTATTCCGGCCCGCTCCCCGGTGACCCCAATGAGCAGTTCAATCTGCCCGGACCGGTCAAGATCCCGGCCGGCGAGTATTACGTCATGGGGGACAACCGCACCGATTCGGAGGACAGCCGGTTCTTCGGGCCCATATCCAAATCGTTGATCGTGGGTCGGGCGGTGGCGGTGGTGTGGCCCATCAGCCACATCAAGGGCCTCTGACCGGTCATCCACCGCCCACCGGTGCCGCTCGTCGTCGGCCGACCGATCCGGATGGGGACCAGGGGTGGACTAGCGTCGCGGCCTGGTGGCATCGGACCTGCAGAAGGCGTCAGCCGTGGTTGTGGGGCCGCCGTCCGATTGGCAGCGCCTTCCCCAACCGGTCCCCAGTCTCGACCTTCCTCCCCCCCGACCGGTGCCGGAGCTGGACAGCGGGTGGTCGCCCCGTTCGGGGCGGTGGATGCTCGAGTGGGGCGTGGTGCTGGTGGTCGCTCTCCTGCTGGCCCTCGGGGTGCGTACCTATGTGGCCCAGATGTTCTTCATCCCGTCAGGATCGATGCTGCCCACTCTCCAAATCGGGGATCGCATCGTGGTCGACAAGTTGAGCTACCACCTGCACGCTGTCCACCGTGGCGACATCGTGGTCTTCCGGCGACCTCCGCTCGAGCAGGCGCCCTACGCCGATCTGGTCAAACGGGTCATCGGTCTACCGGGCGATACGATTTCGGCCGTCGACGGGCGGGTCTACATCGACGGAAGGCCACTGGCCGAGCCCTGGTTGCCCCATCCGCCCCCGCCCACCTCGCCCAGCCCTTTGCCCGACGGGTTCAGCCTCAACCGACCCTTCACCGTCCCGGCCGGGCAGTACTACGTGATGGGCGACAACCGGACCGATTCCGAGGACAGCCGTTACTTCGGCCCCATCTCGGGGAGCCTGATCGTGGGCCGGATGGCCTTCGTGGTCTGGCCCCTCGACGGTGGCGGGTGGCTGGTGGTGGTGGCCCTGGGGGCGGCCCTGGTGGTGCTGGTGGTGGCCGTCGCCACCCTGACGGCCAAGCGGGCCCGGACCCCCGCCCCGGTGGCGGTGCGCGGCCCCCCGGTATCCGGCGCCACCTGGTGACGCCGGGGTTCCGGGCTGCCACCGATGGGGACCCCAAGTACACTCGGAAACGTGGATTTCCTGAGTCCGGCGAAGCTGTTGGTCATCCTGGTGGTGGCGCTGGTCGTCCTCGGCCCGGACAAGCTGCCCAAGGTGGCCCGGCAGATCGGCAGCCTGTGGGGCGATTTCCGCAAGTTCAGGGCGCGCCTCGAGACCGAGGTGCGGGGCAACTTCCCCGATCTCCCGTCGACCGAGACCATCACCCACGCTGTCCGCTCACCCCTCAGCTTCCTCGACACGCTGGCCGATTCGCACAGTGCGGAGAACGGCACCACCGCCTCGGTCAACGGGTTCGAAACCCCGGGCGTGCAGGGGGATGATGTTCAGCCGTCGGCCGATTCCAACCGGCCGGCGGGAACCGTGCAGGCGGCCGAGGAGACACCGGTCATCCCCGGGTTGATGATCAGCGACGCCGGTGGCATCGTCCACCAGGTTCGTTCCTCGGGGGGCGTCCTCCCCGACCAGCCCGGACTGAACTGACCGGGTCGGTAGTGCGGGCACCGGTCGGCTCGGGGTAGCGGGTCATGGCCCTTTCCCTCAGACGCCGCAGCGCGGCCCGGCCGTCACCCGACTCGATGACGCTGGTCGAACATCTGACCGAACTGCGCAAACGGGTCCTGGTGTCGGCGGCCGCCTTCCTGATAGCCGGCGTCGTCGCCTTCCTGTTGTACCCGTGGATCCTCTCGTTCCTCCAGCACCCCTACTGCCAGATCTCCCCCCACCGGTGCGGCTTCTACATCACCGCTCCGCTCGCCGGCCTGACCCTACGGATCCAGATCGCCGCCTACGGGGGGCTGTTTCTGGCGTCACCGGTCCTCTTGTGGGAGCTGTGGCGGTTCATTACGCCGGGCCTCAAGCGCAACGAGAAACGCTACGCCATCCCGTTCATCGTGGTGTCCATATTCCTGTTTGCGCTGGGATGCCTGGTGGCCTACATCACCTTTCCCCATGCCCTGCGCTGGCTGGGAAGCATCGGAGGGCCGAGCCTGACCGAGATCCTCGATCCCAGCAAGTACATCGGCCTCATCGTCCTGCTGATGACCGTGTTCGGCGTCACTTTCGAATTCCCGGTGCTGTTGGTCTCCCTCGAGATCGCCGGGGTCATCACCCCGGCCCAGCTCTCGTCCTGGCGGCGGTGGGCCATCGTCCTGATCGTGGTGGTGGCCGGGGTGGTGACCCCGAGCTCCGATCCCTTCTCGATGATGGCCCTGGCCGTGCCCCTCTACATCTTCTACGAAGTGTCGATCGTCATCGGGAAGATCATCACCCGATGACGGCCGGGCGGGCCCGGAGTACCGCTCGCGACGCCGATGGGGGTTCGGGATTTCGGGAGCAGTTCGAAGCGCAGCTCGATTTCACCCTCGACGGGTTCCAGCGCCGGTCGATGGACGCCATCGACGACGGCCAGTCGGTGTTGGTGTCGGCCCCCACCGGCTCGGGTAAGACGCTGGTGGCCGAGTACGCCGCCGCCCGGGCCCTCGAGGCCGGCAGCAAGGCCTTCTACACCACACCCATCAAGGCTCTGTCCAACCAGAAATTCGCCGAGCTAGCGGCGCGCTACGGCGAGGACCGGGTGGGCCTGCTCACCGGCGACGTCTCCCACCAGGGCCGGGCGCCCATCGTGGTCATGACCACCGAAGTACTCCGCAACATGCTCTTCACCCGGTCATCGTTGCTCGACGGCCTGGCCGTGGTGGTTCTGGACGAGGTTCATTACCTCCAGGATCCCTACCGCGGTTCGGTCTGGGAGGAGATCCTGGTCCTCACGCCGGCCAGCGTGGTCTTCGTGGGTCTGTCGGCCACCGTGGCCAATGCCACCGATTTCGGGGCCTGGCTCCGTTCCATCCGAGGCCCGACCCGGGTCATCGTCGAGACCCGGCGCCCGGTCATCCTCCACCACCACTTTGCCGTGGCCGAACGGGGAGGGGACCAGTTGACCGTGCTACCCCTCCTCCGTGACGGAAAGGCCAACCCGACCGGAGCGGTGCTGGACGACCGTGTGCGACGCCAACGTCGACATCGCTACCGGGCCCCGCGTCGCCGCGAGGTCATCGAGTACCTCGACCAGGCCGACATGCTTCCGGCCATCACCTTCATCTTCTCGCGGGCGGCGTGCGACGACGCCACCCGACAGTGCCTCGACGACGGCATTCGCCTGACCACACCGGTGGAGCGGAAACGAATCCGTGCGCTCACCGAGGCCGCCGTCGACCGCCTGGACGACGGGGACCTGGCCACCCTCGGGTACGGACCCTGGTCGGCCGCCCTCGAGGCGGGGATCGCCCCCCACCATGCCGGACTGGTGCCGGCGTTCCGCCAAGCGGTGGAGCAGTGCTTCAGTGAGGGCCTCCTCAAAGTGGTGTTCGCCACCGAGACGCTGGCCCTGGGCATCAACATGCCGGCTCGGACGGTGGTGGTGGAGCGCTTCGCCAAATTCCGGGGATCGGACACGTCGGCCCTGACCTCCGGGGAGTACCAACAGCTGACCGGACGGGCCGGACGTCGGGGAATCGACACGGTGGGCCACGCCTTCGTGCTGTGGTCGCCGGCTACGCCCTTTTCGCTGGTGGCTCGCACGGCGGTGGCCCCGCCCCCCGATCTGGTGTCCTCCTTCCATCCCACCTACAACCTGGCCGTCAATCTGGTCCGCCGCTGGACTCGCCCGGAGGCTCACGGGTTGCTGGCCGCCTCCTATGGCCAGTGGCAGGCACCGCCCGGGTCTGTCTCGCTGGCCGCCCAGCTCGACCGGAGGCTGGCCATTCTGGAGGAGCGCGGCTTCATCGACGGTTGGCGGTTGACCGAGGCCGGCTTCCTGCTGGCCTCCATCTACCACGAGTCGGACTTGTTGGTCACCGACGCACTGCGCCGGGGACTGTTCGACGGCCTGGATCCGATCCTGCTGGCCGGAGTGGTCTCCGCCTGTACCTTCGAGGCCCGGCGGGCCGAGGACGACGCCGTGCCCCCCACCCAGGGCGTGGTGGTGGATCGCCTGGCCGGGCTGGCCACCCTGGCCGCCGAGCTACGGTCGGCCGAGCGGCGGGTGGGGCTGCGTCGGACACGGCGTTCCGACGGGGGTCTGGCCCGAGCGGTGATGGCCTGGGCCCGAGGTGCCAGCCTGGAGGTGGTGCTCACTGGGACCGATATCGCTCCCGGTGACTTCGTCCGCAACGCCCGCCAATTGATCGATCTGCTCCGCCAGTTGGCCCAGGTCGCCCCTCATCCGGGCACCCAGACGGCTGCTCAGGCGGCGGTCGACCTCCTCCGGCGGGGCGTGGTGGGGGCCGACGACCCGGCGGCGGCGGGGTCCGCGCCTGACCTGCCGGTCCCGTCGTAGTGTGATCCGGGCATGTTCCCCTACGCCGTGGAGACCTTCACCGCCGCCGAAGAAGACGTACTGCGTCGCTACGTCACCAACCTCGACCAGCCCGTGTTCGCCCTGGTCAATCTGCCCGAAGTGGTCAAAGGCGCTCTGTTCGCCCGCTATTCCCGCTCGCCCAAGAGCCTGCGCCGGCTGTTCCTCGACGAGTTCGTCGGCGAACTGGACATAACCGGTGACGCCACGGTAGACGCCACTGTCGGGTTGAGGCGGGCCGAGCAACTCTACGAGAAGGTTTTCTTCGAGTACGGGGACGACTCGGTGGCCCAGCTGGGAGGGGTGCACCTGGCCTGCGAACAGGCATCCAACGTGCTGACCAAGGTGCTCGAACGGGGGCGCCTGATGGCCTACCTCGAGCAGTCCACCCGCTATATCGCCTACAACCAACGCCTCAGCACCGGTCATTACCGCTATTACCGGGACCCGGACCTGCTCGACTCGCCGCTCGGGGCGCGCTACGTGGGTGAGATGGACCGGATGTTCGACACCTACGGCGAGCTGGTGGACGAGGCCAAGTCCTTCCTGTCCCTACGGCATCCCCGCCAACCGGATGACTCCGACTTCGTGCACCGTCAGGCGGTTCGGGCCAAGGCGCTCGATGCGCTACGCGGTCTCCTGCCGGCTGCGTCGCTCTCCAACGTGGGGATCTACGGGACGGGTCAGTCCTACGAGGCACTGCTCCTGCGCATGCGCTCGCACCCGTTGCCCGAAGCCCGGCGCTACGCCACCATGATGCTCGATGAGCTCCGCAAGGTCATTCCCTCCTTTCTCCAGCGGGTGGACCGCCCGGACCGAGGGGGGGAGTGGAGCGCCTACCTGGAGGGGACACGCGGCCAGACGGCGGAGCGGGTCGAAGCTCTGATGGGCGACTTGGACCCGTCGGAGGACCCGGTCCGGGGACCGAGCGGTCAGCCGTCGGTGGCTCTGGTCGATTTCGACCCCGATGGCGAGGCCAAGGTCATCACCGCCATCTGTGCCCCTCTCACCTCGGTGTCGGAGGACCAGGTACGGCGCAGGGTCGACGGTATGGGAGCGGAGGACAAGCGGTCGTTGCTGCGTGCCTACGTGGGGGAGCGCACCAACCGGCGTCACCGACCGGGTCGGGCCTTCGAGCGCACCGGATACCGCTTCGACGTGGTGACCGACTACGGCGCCTTCCGCGACCTGCAACGCCACCGCATGTTGACCATCGATTGGCAGCCGTTGGGTGTCGGCCTCGGTTACGACGTTCCCGATGTGGTGGCCGAGGCCGGGCTGGAAGATCGCTACGTGGCCTCACTGGAGCGGTCGCGGGAGCTGGCCGAAGCACTGGCCCCGACCTTTCCGGCCGAGTCCGTCTATGCGGTGGCTCTCGCCTACCGGATTCGCTACGCCATGCAGATGAACGCCCGCGAGGCGATGCATCTGCTCGAGCTCCGATCCGGACCACAAGGGCATCCGAGCTACCGCTGGGTGGCCCAGGAGATGCATCGTCAGATCGGGGAGGTGGCCGGCCACCGGCTGTTGGCCGAAGCCATGTCCCATGTGGACCACAGCACCGAGGACCTCGGTCGGCTGGACGCGGAACGACGCGCCCAGCAACGGCGAAATTCGCTTTCCCCCGTAGGAAATCCTGCAAACGCCTGACCTGGGAGGTTGTGTAAAGGTGCAGGTGGAGGGCGGTCGACGCTATTTGACGACCGCCGGTGCCGATGGCCTATCGTGCGGCCAGTCCCAGTGGCCCCGACAGTTGCTCCGAACGACTTCGGTCGCCGGTGCGGCTCGACGGCGGGATGCTGTGAGAGGCGGAGGGAGGCCCAGGGGATCGAGTAGAAAACATTCCCCCGAGACCGGCGGTGTGTACCGAAGGTAGCGAGGAAATGGTGCCAAAGACCCCTGGGTCCTACCGCCTGAGGCTTCGGCCCCAGGCGGGTGGACAGACAGTTCGCCCGCCTGGAGACCCGACCGCCCCGACCACCGCCTGGACAGCCGCAATACGGACGGTGCACGGTAGCGGCGAGGAAGCGTCTATGCTCCCGCCGAAGTCACCCCGAGTGACATCCGACTCACCTCTGAAAGACCGAGATGGCACAAGAACTCGACGAAGTCGAAGGGCCCGACGAACTGATTGAGGGAGACCTCGATGAGTTGGTGGACGACGATCTGATTGCCGATGATGGCCTGGCCATTGCCGACGACGACGACGACGTAGTGGCCGACGTGGACGAAGTGGACGAAGTCGACGAGGTGGAGGTCGTCGACATCCCCGAGGTCGGGGCCAAGGCGACGGCCAAGCCGGCGGCGGGGGAGGAGGCCGAGGAGGAGGACGAGGAGGAGCCCGACGACGAGGACGTCGAGGCCAGCCTGGACACCATCCTGAAGGAGCGCCTGGTCGTCGAAGAGGTGGAGGACGATGAGGACACGCCCGAGCCCGAGGACCGTACGGGCGACGGCACCGAGCGGGTGCTCCCCAAGCAGCCGGGCGAATTCGTCTGTCGGTCCTGCTTTCTGGTCAAGCACCCCAACCAGCTGGCGGACCGGAAGAAGATGCTCTGCCGCGACTGCGTCTGACCACGGCGTAACCACAACTGCGTGCCACAGGAGCCGGCGATGGCTGATCCGAATGACGATGACCAGACCAGCACCCTGAACGATCGCATCCTCGACGTGGTGTTCTATCTGCCCGCCGGCATCATGGTCACGGTGGCCGACGAGATTCCGAGGTGGGCGGCCAGAGGCCGCGACAGGCTCGGGATCCGGGTGTCGTCGGCCCGGGCCGTGGGGGCGTTCGCGGTCAAAGCCGGCCGGGACGAAATGGTGCGCCGATCGGTCGGGTTGTGGCCGTCGAGACCCGGGCGTCCCCTGCCCGGCCCACCGCGGTCGGCCCCGGGACCGTCCCCGGACGGCCGGGGACCGGCAGAGCCGTCGGCCACCAGGGCCACGCCGGCCACCACCGTCTCCAGCGGGAACGGCCATGTGCCGGCGGTGTCGACCCTGTCGATCCCCGGCTTCGACACCCTCTCTGCTTCCCAGGTGGTTCAGCGGCTCGACGGCCTCAATCGGGTGGAGCTGGTGTCGGTCCGTGCCTATGAAGCCTCCACCCGCGGGCGCCGCACCATCCTCAATCGGGTCGACCAGCTCCTCGATGAGCGCTCCTGACTCCGGGACCCGTCCCGTCCGGTCGGATGGACGGGTTCTCCTGGAGTCTGTGCGGACGGCCACCGCCGCCGACGGTCCCCGGCTGTGCGGTCTGATCGACGACCTGATCGCCTCGGTGGCCGGACAGCGGGGCGGTACCCAGCTGATGGCCGATCTGCTGCCCCCCGGCACCGACAGGGCCGGACCGGAGGAGATCACCCGGATGCTGGGTGACGAGAGGGGTCGGGTCGTTGTCGGATCTCTCGACCAGGTGATCGTGGGCTTCGCCACCTGTCGGGTGGACGACCGACGCCATCCCCCGGTGGGTCGGCTGGGGGCCTGCTACGTCGAACCGGATGCCCGTGGGGTGGGTGTGGGCCGTCTGCTCCTCGATGCCACGGTGGCCTGGCTGGAGGAACAAGGATGCCAGGAGGTGGACGGTCTGGCCCTGCCCGGCGATCGGGAGGCCAAGAACTTCTATGAGTCGGCCGGGTTCAAAGCCAGGCTGCTGACCATGCACCGCCGCCGACCCTGAGCCGTCCCAGGGAGCGGACGTTCAGGGGGAAGTCAGGAAACCCGACGCCCCTGTCCGGAACGGGCCGGGACCGGGCGGCGAGGACCGGGCGGGGGTGGGATGGGGATGCCCATGAGCCGGGCCAGCTCCGGTACGTACCCGGAGGCTTTCCGGGCGGCCACCAGAAGGGTGTCGTCCGCCCCGGTCGGGAGTCCGGCCGGCTTGACGGTGCGCCGCACCGGCGACTCGACCACCACTTCGAGCAGGGCCAGCCACTGGTCGGGTGGCGTGTCCGCCGACATGGCCTGTCCGGCTGCATCGGCCAAACGCACGGCCAGATCGGCGGCCAGGCGGGCGGCCGGTTCAGGAGGTCGGACCGAGGCGCGCACGGCGTCGACCACCCGGCCCTCGTCGAGGGAGGTGGTGATGCGTTCCACCCAGCGGTCACGCAGCGCCGTCACCCGCTGATCGAGTGAGGAGCGCAGGGCGGCGGCCATCTCGGTGCCTTCGTCGTCCAGCGTGACGGTGGACGCCGAGGCCACGATGGATCGCAACTCTCGCAGCGATATGTCTTTTCCGGCGGCCCGAGCGGCCGACGCCCGGTCCTTCCAGGTGGCCAAATTGATGAGGGGCAGCAATGACTCCGCCATGGCCAACAGGGGACCCGGCGTGACCTCGGGGCGCTTGTCCTCCCGGGCCCGGGCGTTCTGCTCGTCGATGGCCTGACGCACGGCGGGGATTCCCCCGCGCAGCAACTGCTCGGCCACCGGCAGTTCCTCCGGCTTGAGCGTGGCCAGTGCGGCGTTCCGGAAAGTGGACGACGGCGCCATCCGCCGGGGGTGTCGCGCCCCCGCGCTTCACGCCCACCCGGCCGGGCCGGGCCGGTGCGTCGACGAGACGGCGCTTCGTCCGGACCTCCGGCTTGGTCGCCGGGTCCGCTCCGCGCGCTGTCGCGACGGGGCGAGCGGCCCGGCGACGCCCCCCCGGTGCGGCGTTCGGACGGTCGCCGCGGGCCGGCATCGGGACCATCGCCACGATCACTGCGCCGGCGGGGCGACTTGGAGGCCAACACCACGTTGACGTCGGGCCCGCTACGCGGGGCGCCCAGCACCTCGATGGTCTGGGTCGTCCGGGGGTCCTTGCTTTTGGGGGGCAGAAGGGCAGTCACCGTCGTGCCGTCCAGGGTGGTCTCCACCTCGGCCCGGAACACCGCCCCCACGCCGGAGCCCTCGGGCACCAGCGAGGACTCGACCGTCCCACGCGGTTGTTTGGCCCCGACGGTGCGCCACGTCCATGTGGACGGGTCCGTCTGGCTGGTCAACTCGATTTCGATGCGATGGGCCATACCGGGCGACAGGCTACTGCCGTGGCCGCCGGGGGAGGACGAAACCGGAATGGGCGGGGGAGTGGGCGTCCGACCACCCGACTAAGAAGGAGGTAAGAACGGCTTAAATAGGGGCCTGACGTCGGGCCGGCCCCGTACCATGGGGCCACAGTTGCGGACGGTGGTCCGAGGACCAGAGAGGCAGCATCCGGCGGGCGACCGTTGCTCGAGGGGGGGAGGCTATGGACGCAACGGAAGCCAGCGGCCCGACGGCGGGGGAGGATGACCGGCCCCCCGTCGACCTGGGCCCGGATCCGGCCCGCCCGGTGTCCCGTGACATCTTTCTTCCACCGCTGTGGCGGGAAGACAAGCCGGGGCCCGATCCCTCCACCGGGCCGGCTCCGGCGACACCCGAGGGCGGACGCGGTGCCGAACTTCCTGTGCCCCTGCCCCCGCCGGTCAGCTCGATGGTCCCCCTGTGGGGTCCGATCGGCCCCCCACCGGCGGTCATCGAGCCGGCTCCCCCGGTCAGTCCCGGGCGAGTTCCGGGATGGACCTGGGCGGTGGTCTCCTTGGTGGCGGCACTGGTCGGGGCTCTGATCGGTGGCGGCATCGTCGCCTCCTCCGACCATGGCCAGGGTTCGACGACCGTCAAGGAGATCTCCTCGGGGCCGGCCCTCCTCAACGGCGTCACCAACATCGAATCGGTGATTGCCCGGGTGCTGCCGGCCATCGTCTCCATCGAGGCAACCTCGCCCCAGCCGGTCACCTCGTCACTCTTCGGAGGGACGACCAGCGGGGAACAGGAGGACCAGGGCACCGGCATGATCATCACCTCGGACGGCGAGGTGGTCACCAACAACCACGTCATCCAGGGAGCCACCAAGATCACCGTGACCCTGTATGGCAGCCTCAAGACTCTTCCGGCCACCCTCATCGACACTGATCCGACCAACGACGTGGCCCTGCTCCAGATCGACAACCAATCGCATCTGCCCACGGTGACCTACGGCGATTCCGACGACGTCCAGGTGGGAGACGCGGTGGTGGCCATTGGCAACGCCCTGGGGCTGTCG
Source organism: uncultured Acidimicrobiales bacterium (assembly GCA_963824645.1). Taxonomy (GTDB): domain Bacteria; phylum Actinomycetota; class Acidimicrobiia; order Acidimicrobiales; family RAAP-2; genus Bog-756. Next base: position 276,077 of record CAWGQC010000012.1, on the reverse strand, counting down.
GCCGGGACGCCGACGGTGACCCAGGGGATCATTTCGGCCAAGGGACGCACCGTGCAGGCCGCCGATTCATCGGGCGACAACACCGAGACGTTGAGCAACATGTTCCAGACCGACGCCGCCATCAACCCGGGCAACTCGGGGGGACCGTTGGTGGACAGTGCCGGCACGGTGATCGCCATGAACACGGCGGTGGCCTCCAATGACCAGGGAACGGGGGAGGCCCAGAACATCGGCTTCGCCATCCCCTCCAACAAGATCCTGCAGATGCTCCCCGAACTGCGCAAAAAGCAGATCAGTAATTCGAGCCAGGACGGATCCGGCTTCCTCGGCGTCCAGATCGAAAGCCTGACGTCGCAGCTGCGCAGTGCCTACGGCTTCGTTCCCAGTCAGGGGGCGGTGGTGCTGGAGGTGGAATCAGGCTCGCCGGCCGACGTGGCCGGTCTCGAGGAGGGGGACGTCATCACCTCGTTGAACGGCAGGGCCATCACCAGTGCCGACCAACTGGGTACGGCCATCCAAGCCGGCAAGCCGGGGCAGACTGTCACCATCGGCTTCTACCGCGGTCAGGCTCAGCTCACCGTGAAGGCCACGCTGGCCTCCACAGCCGACGAGTCCTCAGCCGCCGGTAGCTGACCGCGCCGTGGCCCCCAGACGCCCTCGGGGCTGCCGGCCGATCTACGCTCGGACCATCGGACAGTCGCCCCCGCCTGTGGTCATCGAGGAAGTCCGCCCGTGATCGGGTCGGTGGAACCGGCGCGGGCTGACTCCTGGATGGCGGCCCTGGTGGGGCCGCGAGTCGAGCCGGACCGGAACGGGTCGCCTCCGGACCAACACGCTCTGACCCGCATCTTGCAGGCGGCCACGACCGTCCCCGACCACGGTGGCCTCCATCCCTGGCGGTTCGCCGTGGTCCGTGGACCGGGCCAGGAACGCCTGGCCGATGCACTGGCTGCCGGTGTGCTCCTGCTGCGAGGACCGGACGTTCCTCCGGCTGTGGTGGCCAAGATGCGGGACAAGGCCTTCGCCGCCCCCTGCACCATTGCCCTGATCGCCTCCCCTGATACCGGATCCAACGTTCCGGAGTGGGAACAGGTGGTGTCCGCCTCCTGCACCGGTTATGCCATGGTGCTGGCGGCCAACGCCCTCGGTTTGGGGGCGGTGTGGAAGAGCGCGGCGGTACTCGATACCCCGCCGGTGCGCACGCTGTTCGCCCTGTCGGACGACGAGAGGTTGCTGGGCTGGATCAATGTCGGCTCCCCCTCGTCCAGGCCCAAAAAACAACTGCCGGATCGTCCTCGGCTCGACACGCTGATCACCGTGATCGACACCGACGACTCACCCGGGAGACCGGCCCCGTAGCCCATCGCCGGGACTTCAGCGTCCGATGATCAGACGCACCGCCCCGTCGTAGGTCGACTGGCGGCGCAGGTGGCCGTTACGGTCATCCCACCGACCGCTGGCCAGGTCGTCCCTCAACCGATCGACGAAGCGCGCCTCAACGCCGGAGTGGATGAAGCTCCACGCCGACTGGGCCCGGCGGACGTCGGGATCGAGGAAGGCCTCGGGACGCCCGTAGAAGGCTTCGGTGAACCCGTCGACGCAGTCGAAGGGGACCGGGACGGACTGGACCTCGGTGGCCGGTCCGAGCCAGGCGACCAGGTCCGGAATGGTCGGGTACCGCCGCGCCTCGGCCTCCAGGAGCTCGGGGACGTAGTCCATGAGCCAGAGGCGGTCGAGGAGGAGGGGATCGAAGGTGAGCACGACCACCGGGCCGGAGGTGACTCTGCGCATCTCCTCCAGTCCGGCGGCCGGATCCGGCCACTGGTGGATGGTCACCATGGCCATGGAGGCGTCCACGGTGGCGTCGACCAGGGGGAGGGCACCGGCGACGGCCCTTATGACGGCGCCCGACCCGGGAGGGCGTTGGGCGATCATGGCCTCGGAGGGTTCGACGGCCACCACCCGGCGGTCTGCCGGTTCGTACGAGCCGGCACCGGCCCCGACGTTGAGGACGGTGTGGGCCGGCCCGAGTGCCTGCGCCACCTGACGGGCGATGCGGGGCTCGGGGCGTCGGCGGAGGGCGTACCCGTCACCGTGGCGGGCGTAGTCGACGTCGCCGGCCGGACCGACGGTCACCCCCAACGGGCCAGGGGCGGCCCGAAGCCGGCGTCGGCGGCACAGGCGCCGCACAGGTCCATCCGGCGGGCCCCGGGTCTGTCGGAGGCGGCCACCCGGCGCCAGCCGTAACGTCGGGCCTCTTCGAGGCAGGCCGATTCCGACCACCGGGGTGAGGTCCGGGCTCCGCAGCGGCCGCAGGTACGGAAGTAGGCGTCGTCGCCGTACAGGTCGTCCTCGTCGTACAGGTCGTCGATGTCGAAGTCGTCCGGGTCGAATTCCATGGCCAGATCCGCTTCCGACACTACCGCCGCCCGGGGAGGAGCGAGCGGACGGATTGCCGCCGACCTCTATCATGACCGCACGAAAAGAGACGGAGCCGCCCGTGGACTGGCGGCACCCGTGGACGGGAGAGCTGACATGGCCGAAGCCACCGATTTCAACGGGCAGATCATCGAGGAGTTCCGCGCCAACCAGGGCCGATTGGGCGGGGGCTTCGAGGGGGCGCCCATGCTTCTGTTGACCACCACCGGAGCCAGATCGGGAGCCACCCGGGTCAACCCCATGATGTACCTCGAGGAGGGCGGGAGGCGCTACGTCTTCGCCTCCAAGGCCGGGGCGCCCACCAATCCCGACTGGTATTACAACTTGTTGGCCCATCCCGAGGTGTCGGTCGAGATCGGCACGGAGACGCTGGCCATGCGGGCCAGCCCGGTCGAGGGGAGTGAGCGGGACCGCATCTACACCGAGCAGGCCCAGCGCTATCCGGGGTTCGCCGAATACGAAGCCAAGACCGACCGGGTCATCCCGGTGGTCGCCCTCGATCCGCTCTGACCATCCTCGGGCCGGCCACCCGAGTCCGACGATCCTGTCCGGTTGGTGGGTAAAATCGTCACCGTGACGAAATTACCCAATACCGACAGGTGCGGCTGGTGTCATCGCCCCGTGGCCCAAACGCCCGGCCCGGGTCGCAAACGGACCTTCTGCTGCCGTTCCCATCGCCAACGGGCCTATGAGGCCCGCCAGCGGGCCGACCGGTTCGGTTTGCCGGCCGGTCAGGTGGTGGTGACCGAGGCCGAGCTGCGACGGCTGCACGATCGGCTCTATCAGCTCGAGACGGCTCTGGAGGACATCGAGGCCGACCTGGCCGAAGACGAATCGCCGGAAGCGTTACGGACGGCTCTGGCCCACCTGGTCGATCCGGCCCGGGACCTGGTGGACGTGGTCATCGAGCCTATGCGGACCTGAGCCGCTTCTGCCCGACCGCCGATAATGTATATTATGTCAAGTAAAGCAAAATAGGAGGTGAGCCCGCCCGGCCCACCTCTCTTCCACTGTGCGGGGCCACTGACCAGGCGGATCTCACCGGGCGGGGTGTTTGCCGGGAGTCGGGTCACAGCGGGTAGTCGAAGCGCCGGAAATCCTCTTCGAACCTGGCCACCAGATAGGACCGGTCCTCCGGGCTCAGGTCCGTGGGCAGCAAGCCCCCGCGCTCTGACGGGTTGAGCCACGGCAGGGGGCGGTCAGGGAGGCCGAGATGCCGGCGGACATAGCCGATGTCGGCGTCCAGGCTCTCGTAGCGGCCCACGAAGTCGACGATCACAGCCCCCGAGCTGTTGCACAGCGAAGAACTCTGCGACTTCATGCCGGGGGCGTCGGCCAGCAGGGGATGGCGGAAGAAGTCGGACATGGAGTCGCTGTCGAGGTAGGCACGGACCTCGGGCCAGCTCAGCGCCGGACGCTCGGGGCCCGGTCCTCGCCCTCGTCCTCGCCCCGACACGTGGTGCCAGAACCGTCGTGACCAGGGCGGGCGGGTCGGACGGGCCTGGGCCTCGATGTAACGGTAGAGGGACAGGGCCCTGTCAATGGGGTGCCGGACGATGGAGAAAGTGAAGGAGCCTTCCCAGGCCTCCGATCCGATGTGATCCCGGATCTCGACGGCGGTGCTGTGCTTGCCGAGGGCGTGGTCGTGCGTATCGACGCGGTGTCCGGACCCCTGGGGAATGACCAGGGCTTCGGGGGCGACGTCCCTACCCAGCGAGGTGGCGACCGATGTTCCGCCTGTCTTGTGGATGTGGACGAAGACGAAGGGAGGGGTGTGGGCGATGATCACGGTGCTGGTGCCCCGGAAGGGGTCGGGTGCCATTATGGCCGCCACCGGTGACCTGGCCGCCGTCAACCGGGGTCCGGGGACCGGATCGGGGGTGTCGCGGGCCTGGGGTGTCAAGACGGCGAGGGCCGGTGCCGATGATAGGCAGATGGATGAACAGCCCTCCTGTCCCGCTCCGACACCGGCCGACGTCCGCCTCAACCGGGTGGACGGTGTGGTGGGCTCGGTGGAACCTCGCCTGGCCTGGATGTGGTGTGGGGTATTCGCCGGGGTATGGATGGCGGGGAGCTGGCTGGCCGGCTGGAGGGTCTCGATACCCGGCCTCGATATCTTCGCCGGGGTTGTGGCCCTGGTGGCGGCGGCTATGGCTTCGGCCAGCGGATATGTGGCCATCCGGTCCCGGAGCCTCCGCCGCCGGTAGATGGACGCCGACCGCCCGGAAAAAGGGCCGGGTCTGGAGCCATGGACGGCGTTTGGCGGAAAGCGGTCGTTGCGCTCGACAGACCCGGCCTTCCTCCATCGACACATCGCCGGCCGGACTTGAGCAATTTTTTGGCTTTACGGTCCAGCAGCCGGTCGGCACTTCCTCCCCGCTCCCCTGGCTCAGGGACTCCGGACCGGCCGGCTGCGTAAGATGGAGCTGTGCGGGGCCCCCAGCGGTCCCGAGCGGTGAGGAGGAGATATGTCCGAGTTGATAGCCACCACCATGAAATTCGACGGACCGGAGCAGGAGCGCCTCTATCGCCAGCAGCGCCTGGCTGCCGGTTTCCGTTTGTTCTCCAAGTTCGGGTTCGACGAGGGGGTGGCCGGGCACATCACGGCGCGGGATCCCGAGCGCCTCGACCATTTCTGGGTCAATCCCTTTGGCATGAACTTCGGGCACATCCGGGTGTCCGACCTGATCCTGGTCGACCACAACGGGGTGGTGGTGGAAGGGGAAATGCCCGTCAACACCGCGGCCTTCGCCATCCATTCGCAGATCCACGCCGCTCGTCCGGACGTGGTGGCCGCCGCCCACTCCCATTCCATCTACGGGAAGTCGTGGTCCTCGCTGGGCCGCCTCCTCGATCCCATCACCCAGGACGTCTGTGCCTTCTACGACGACCATGCCGTCTTCGACGACTACACCGGGGTGGTCCTCGACATCGAGGAGGGGAAGCGGATCGCCCACGCCCTGGCCGACAACAAGGCGGCCATCCTCCGGAACCACGGACTGCTGACCGTGGGCCACTCGGTCGAAGAGGCCGTGTGGTGGTTCATCACCATGGAGCGGTCCTGCCAGGCCCAGTTGCTGGCCTCCTCGGCGGGCACGCCGGTGCTCATCGATGCCGAGATGGCCCGGTTGACCGCCGGCCAGGTCGGCTCGCATCTGGCCGGCTGGTTCAGTTTCCAACCCCTCTTCGACCGTATCGTCAGAGAGCAGCCCGACCTCCTCGATTGAGTCGGAGAGCAGTTCGACCGGCCCGGGTACCCCCCGGCGGACCGCAGTGCTCAGAGGGGTGGGTCGGGACGATCGGGCGTGATGATCACGACGGGGATGGTCCGGGCGGAATGACGTTGGTACACGTCATAGCGACCCCGGACCCCGCGGTGGAGCAGGGGGGCCAAACCGCGATTGGTCCGGTTGACCAACGGCCACAGCTGTTCTCTCTCCTCCGGTCCGGCCACCCGGGCGGTGGCGGGCATCACGCGCCTCCCCACCCGCACGGTGATCCGCGGCTCGGCCTGCAGGTTCAGCAACCAGGCCGGTGACCGGTCGCTGCCTCCGTTGGAGGCGACCACGATGAGGTCGCCCCGGTCGCGGCAGTAGGTGAGGCCGTTGGTGCGCGATTGCCCTGTTCTGCGGCCTGTGGTGGTGAGCAGAAGGGCGGGGACCCCGCCGCTGTGCTTTCCGATCCGACCGTCGGACCGTTCATAGACGTACTTGTGGAAGCGCAGGTAGGGATCGACGAAGCGGGTGGTGAATATGCCGCCTTTCACGTCTGGTCGGGTTCCGGCGCCCGGGCGTCGAACGTGGGCACCAGGGTGCGGGCCGCCCGGGCCTCATCGACCCGCCGGACCGGGGTGTGGAGGGGGTACTCGGCCAACGTCCCGTCCGGCTGCTCCCGGGCCTGGGCGGCGATGCGTTCCAGGGATTCGGCCAGGGCCACCAGGGTCTGAGGGCTCTCCGTCTCGGTCGGCTCGATCATGAGGGCCTCCTCCACGATGAGCGGGAAGTAGACGGTGGGCGAATGGAACCCCTCTTCGAGGAGGCGCTTGGCCACGTCGAGGGCGCGGACACCGTGGCTCTGCTTCAGCGAGCGCGCCGACAGCACCACCTCGTGCATGCAGGGCCGGTCGAAGGGCACGTCGTACGTCCCGGACAACCGTTGCCGCAGCCAGTTGGCGTTGAGGACGGCGGCCTCGGCCACCTCCCGCAGCCCGTCTCCCCCGTTGACGAGGATGTAGGCCAGGGCCCGAGCCAGCACCAGGGCGTTGCCGTGCCAGGTGTGCATGCGTCCGATGGACAGCGGAGGGGTGACCCATTGGTAGGCGTCCTCCCGGTGGTCGCCGGCGGAACGGACGGGCCGGGGTCCGGGGAGGAACGGAACCAGTCGCTCCGACACGGCCACCGGGCCGGCTCCGGGGCCCCCTCCCCCATGGGGTGTGGCGAACGTCTTGTGCAGGTTCATGTGGACGATGTCGAAACCCATGTCGCCGGGTCGGACGACACCCAGGATGGCGTTGAGATTGGCGCCGTCGTAGTAGAGCAGGCCCCCCACGCCGTGGACGGCGGCGGCGATGGCGGCGATGTCTTCCTCGAAGAGGCCGAGGGTGTTGGGATTGGTGAGCATGATGCCGGCCACGTTCTCGTCCAGGACCTCGCTGAGGGCGGTCATGTCCACACAGCCGCGCCGGTCGCTGGGGACGGTCACGACCTCATAGCCGGCCAGTGACACCGAGGCCGGGTTGGTGCCGTGGGCGGAGTCGGGGATGATGACCGTGCGCCGGTCCGAGCCCTGCGCCTGATGCCAGGCCCGCATGAGTAGGAGCCCGGTCAACTCCCCCGCCGCCCCCGCCGCCGGCTGCAGTGTGGCTGCCGCCATGCCGGTGATCTCGCACAGCGCCTCCTCCAGGGCCACCAGCAGTTCGAGCCAGCCCTGGCTGAGGGACGCCGGCGCCGCGGGATGAACGGTGGCCAGTCCGGGCAGTGCGGCCACGGCGTCACAGACCTTCGGGTTGTATTTCATGGTGCACGAGCCCAGGGGGTAGGCCCCCAGATCGACCGAGAATTGACGGTGGGACAGGCGGGTGAAATGACCGACCAGGTCCCGTTCGGACACCTCGGCCAAGGCCACCGGCTCGGTTCGGAGGTGACCGGCGGGTACCAGGTCCTCGAGAGGCACCTCGGGCACGCCGGTGGTGCGTAACGACCAGGCCCGCCGACCGGAATGGGACAGTTCGAACAGCGTGGGCTCGGCGGCGTGGCCGAGGAGGGGGGCGCTGGCCGCCTGGCCGCCGGGGGCCGCCGGGGTCATGCCACCGCCTTGGCCAGCGCGGTCACGTAAGCATCGATTTCGGCCCGGGTGCGTCGTTCGGTCACGGCGATGAGCAGTCCCTTCTCGTCCTCCACGTACTCGGTGTCCAAGGCGATGCCGGCCAGGAACCCGGAGTCGGCCATACGCTCGATCACCATCGGTGCCGGGGTCGGGAGCCGAACGGCGAATTCCCTCAGCACGGGCGCCTCGGTGGCCGGTTCGATACCCTCGACGGCCAGTACGGCCTGGCGGGTGTAGCGGGTGGCCTGGGCGCACCGCCGGGCCATCTCGGCCAGGCCCGCAGTGCCCAGCCACCCCAGCTGGATGGCGGCGGTGACCGCCATCAGAGTCTGGTTGGTGCACACGTTGGAGGTGGCCTTTTCACGGCGGATGTCCTGCTCGCGGGCTCTCAGTGTGGTCACGTAGGCGGGGCGACCGTCCACATCGACCGTCTCGCCCACCAGACGACCGGGCAACCGGCGCACGTAGGCCGAAGCACAGGCAAAGAGGCCGAGGTAGGGACCCCCGAAGCCGAGGCTGGTCCCGAAGGCCTGGCCTTCCCCGACCACCACATCGGCCCCCCACTCCCCCGCCGACTTGAGGATGCCGGCGGCCACCGGATCCGCTCCCACCACCATGAGGGCTCCGAGCCGGTCGCTCAGCTGGCGGACCGCGGCCAGATCCTCGATGCAACCGAGGTAGTTGGGATAGCTCACCACCACCACGCCCGGCGGATCGGCCCCGTCCGGGTCGGCCGGCCAGGCGGTGATCCCACCGACCACGGGGACGGTCTCTATCCGGTGGCCGGTCCCGGCGGCACAGGTGGCCAGCAGTTGACGCCAATGCGGATGGACCCCGGCCGACACCCACACCTTCTGGCGTCCGCTGGCGGCCACCCCGAGGTTGACTGCCTCGACCATGGCCGATCCTCCGTCATAGAGAGAGGCGTTGGCGATGGGGAGCCCGGCCAGTCGGGCCACCATCGTCTGGAACTCGAACACGGCCTGCAGTACCCCTTGGGCCACTTCGGGCTGATAGGGCGTGTAGGAAGTGACGAACTCCGACCGACCGGCCAGGGCCCGGGTGACCGGCGGGGTTTCGTGGTCGTAGGCCCCTCCCCCGGCGAAGCAGACCAGGCGGTCCGATCGGGCCCGGTTGCGTTGGGCCAATTCCTCCATGGATGCCATCACGTCGGGCTCGGCGCACCCGGCGGCCAGCTCCAGTCCGTGCACCAGGCGTAGGGCTTCGGGGACCACGTCGAACAGCTGGTCCACCGCAGTGAGCCCGAGAAAGTCCAGCATGCCGACCACTTCGTCGTCGGTGTGGGGGATGTAGGTGGGCATGGGTCAGCTGCCTTCCGCCACTGCCCACTGGCCCGCTCGGACGAACGGGGTGGGGACGACGGTGGCGGGCAGGGTCAGTCCCCGCTGGACGATGTCGAAGGCGGTGGCGGGCTGGGGGTCGAGGGCGGCGTCGATAAAGGCGAGAGCGATCCCGCACTCGAGCATGGGCGAGAAGTTGCCACTGGTCACCGTGCCGGCCGGGCGGTCGTCCCGCACGACGTCCGCTTTCTCCCGCGGCGGACGGCGACCGGCCGTGGCCAGTCCGACCAGTCGGCGGGACACGCCGTTTTGGCGCTCTTTGGCCAGGGCCGACCGTCCCCGGAATTCCTCTTTGTCCCACCCGATGACCCATCCCAGGCCGGCTTGGAGCGGGGTGATGCCCGGGCCGAGTTCGTGTCCGTGCAGAGGCAGTCCCGCTTCCAGCCGCAAGGTGTCGCGGGCGCCCAGCCCGGCCGGCCGAACACCGGTGGCTAGAAGAGCCGCCCACAACGCTTCGGCGGCGTCGGCCGGGACGGCGCATTCGACGCCGTCCTCGCCGGTATAGCCGGTTCCCGCCACCACACAGGGCACTCCCTCCCACACGAAGGGCATCACCCCGAAGCGGGGAACGGTGGCTGCCTCGGGGGCGACCGTGGCCAACCGGGTCCGGGCGTGGGGTCCCTGGACAGCAATGATGCAGCGGGATTGGGTGGTGTCCAGGCCACCGACGGCCGCCGTCACAGGAGCCGTGTTGGAGGCGTTGGGCATCACGTCGAACTCCCAGTCGGACAGCCACCAGACGATGATGTCGTCCACCACCGAACCGTCAGTGTCGTCGAGAAGATGGGTGTACTGGGCCCGTCCCGGTGCCACCCGGCGGAGATCGTTGGACAGGGCCGACTGCAGACGGTCGAAGGCATCGTCACCCTCGACCCGCACCGTACCCAGATGGCTCACGTCGAACATGACCGAATCGGTGCGGCAGGCCCGGTGTTCAGCCAAGGTTCCGTCACCGTAGGAGAGGGGCATTTCCCAGCCGCCGAAGGGAACCAGACGGGCTCCGAGACGTCGGTGGGCGTCGATCAGTGCGGTGTGGCGAAGAGGCACCTCGGCCCCGGGCCCCGACTGGTCGAGTGCCGTCGAGGTCTCGCCCACGTCGAAAGGATACCGGGGCCGACGGTCAGGCTGTGCGGGCCACAGACGCTGCGTTCCGGCTCTCGCCGGCCAGCCCGTACTTGGCCAGAAGGGCCAGGGTGTCCCTCTGGTAGAGAACCGTGACCCGGATATCCGGATACAACTCACCCATGCGACGGACCTTGCCGTTCTTTTTGGTGACCAGCCGCTGGTTCAACGTGGTCACCTCCACGAACAGGCCCGGTTCCGGCAGCCAGAAGTCGGGGCGGAAACCGGCCGTAGGTCGCCCGCTCTCGTTCCACTCCAGGGCGAACTCGACCGGCTCGTAATCCCAGGCAACCCCGTAGAAATCCAGAATCCGAGCGAAGCGCCGTTCGGATTCGTGAGCGAATCTCGGCACGGGGAAGAAGTCGTTGTCCGAGCGGACCCGTGTCACCCTCGCCACCGGGACCGCTCGACCTCGGGGGCCGGCCTGGTCAACGCTCGGCAACCTCAGCGTGCAGTAGCGGAGTGGTGGACGGGTGCTTGCCGGCCACCGGTGCGTCGTCTGCGGCGATCTCCACGATGGCCGCTTCCAGTTCGGATACCACGCCGGCCAGCGGAAGGATGTTGAAGACGCCCTGGCCACCGGCCAGCAGGTCGACGATGTCGCCGTCGGAGTGGGCCAACACCGAACGGTTGCCGATGAGGACCAGCTGGGCCGATGCCAGGTCCACCCCCAAGTCGCCCCGCAGGCACTCGACCGCCTGGCGCGCCTGTTGCAGTTTGAGGCCGGCGTCCAAGAGACGCTTGATGACCTTGAGTTCGAGCACGTCCCGGTAGGAGTAACGACGCTGGCTCCCGCTGCCGGTGGCGTCGGTGATGGAAGGACGGAGAAGGTTGGTGCGGGCCCAGTAGTCGAGTTGTCGATAGGTGATACCGACCAAGACGCAGACCTGGGTCCCTCGGAAACCTTCGTCGGGGCCCCCGGAAAGACCACCGGAGTCGACCACCTCGATGGACTGTTCTCGCACTCGGTTCCTCCACCTCATTCACAGGTTGACTGTGAAGCTGATGGTGAGGCCTATCGTCAACCGACACCTCACCGTGACCCTCGTGGTCCAGGGTATCACAAGGCCGTAATTACGTGGGTGTGACCTCGGCTGCCGGTGGCCGGCCGCCGGCAGCCTGATTTGGACCGAGGGCCGACCGGGGCAATGATCGGTCCATGACCATGGTCAAGATCAATGCCATCACCGTCCGGGAGGGTTCCGGTGACGAACTCGCCCACCGCTTCGCCCATCGGGCCGGCGCCGTGGACGATGCCGACGGCTTCGAGGGGTTCGAGCTGCTCCGACCGACCGACGACCGGGGCGTGTGGTTGGTGGTCACCCGGTGGCGGGACGAAGCGTCCTTCGACGCATGGGTCTCCTCCCCCGCCTTCGCTCACGGCCACCGAGGCCCGTCTCCCTCGGGCGGCGAGGCCAGCCCGCCACCGGTGGGTGTGCACAGCGAAGTGTGGTCGTACGAGATCGTCACTTTCCCCCCTTCGTCATGACCGACCGGGGTGGCACCGGGAGTCAGACCCTCCCCGTGCACCGTCGGGCGCTGGACTACCAGGTCTTCGACCAGGGCCAGGCTCTGACCGTGGTGGGAACACTGCGCGACACCCGGCCCTGGGCGGTGGGCTCGGAGGTGTCGGTGGTGCACGACATGGAGTTGCAGGTATCGGTCAGAATCGATGATCTGACCATCACCGAAGCCCAGGCCCATATGCATCAGTTTCCCCACACCGAATGCCCCGGGATCGTCGCCGCTTTCGCCGGCCTGGTGGGGATCAGCGTGGCCCGTGGGTACACCCGCCAGGTTCAGCAGCGGTTCGGTGGGCCGAAGGGGTGTACCCATCTCGAGCAGTTGGCCCGGTCGCTCGGACCGGTGATCGTCCAGGGGGTCACCTCGCGCCGGGCCCAGGCCATGAGTCGGGGTGAGGTCGACGATCTGCTGGCCGACACGGGGAGCCCCTGGGCGCGGGACTCGTGTCACATCTGGGCTACCGACGGGATCGCCGAACAGAAGCTGGCGGCCGGATGGCGGCCGGGCGCGGGCGCTTACCCTTCGCCCGCCCTGGCCTGGTTCCGATCCACGGGTGACGGTTCGTGAGCACCCCCGGCGGGAGCCGGTCACCGGTGATGACCGGGTTGGTGGCCGCCGGGTTGTTGGTGACGGGCCTGGCCTTGGCCGGCTGCGCCACGTCGGGGACAGCGGTAACCACACCGTTCGACACCACCCCTCCGGTTCTCCAGCACGGTCCGACCTATGAGGTGAAGGCGGCCACCGTGGGCAGCCTGGGACCGGTATTGGTGGACGGCCAGGGCATCACCGTGTACATGTTCGCCCACGACCATCAGGGGTCACCATCCCGGTGCTACGGGATCTGTGCCATCCAGTGGCCGGCGGTCACTCTCCCCTCCGGTGTGGCCGCGCCGGAGGCCGGACCGGGCATCCGTGCGGGGTTGTTGGGCACGGCGCCCCGTACCGACGGCACCACCCAGATCACCTACAACGGATGGCCGCTCTATCAATGGCCGCCCGACCGCTCCCCCGGTCAGGCCACCGGTCAGGCCCTGACCAACGCCGGCGGGCTGTGGTTCGTGGTCGACCCCGCCGGCAACCCGGTGCGCACCGCCCTCCGAGCATGAGCCGGCCACTTCCACCGACCCGAGAGGTGCTCGTCGACCGGTCGCTGTGGTCGGTCAATTCGACCGGGTCGATCCTGTCGATCAACTCGAAGGGCTCGATTCTCTCGGTCGGTTCGGTCGGTTCGGTGGGTTCGGTCCTGTCGGTCGGGTCGATCGGCTCGGCGTTGTCCTTGGCGTCGGTGGGAAGCTTCCTCGGTGTGGCCTCGCTGCTCTCGTTTGCCTCGGTGCTGTCGGTCATGTCCTCCCGCTCGGTGGGCGCCGTAATGGCCGTCCATCGCCGACACCCGAGCTCTTCAGTTGGTGGGTCCCCCCAGCCAGCCCCGTTTGCGGAATAGGTAGAGAAGACCGACAGCCGACACCAGCTCGATGCCGAGGCCGAAGACGAAGAAGGCCCACAGTCCGGTGATGTGGTTGACCAGCCAGGCGAAGTTCTGCCCGAAGAAGCCGGTGAGGAAACTGAGGGGAAGGAAGACGGTGGCGATGATGGTCAGTTGTTTCATCACCACATTGAGCCGGTTGGACACGGTGGAGAGATGGGTGTCCATCACCCCACTCAGCAGATCGCGGTAGCCGTCCACCAGATCGCTGATGCGGATCAGATGGTCGTAAATGTCACGCAGGTAGCGCAAACCTTCGTCGGTCACCCCGGGCAGCACGGTGACCCCCGAGGAGATACTGGCGAACATGTCGCGCTGGGGGGTGACGACCTTGCGGACAGCGATGAGTGATCGCTTCATGGTGAAGAGCGTCCCGAGCTGGGCATCGGTGGGCGTCACCAAAATGGCGTCTTCCAGCTCGTCGATCTGGTTGTCGAACTGGTTGAGCATGGGGAAGAAGGTGTCCACCAGCTGGTCGATGATCAGGTAGATGAGGGCGACCGGCGGTGAATGGACCTCGGCCGCCCGGTGATGGGCGATCCGGCCCCGTACGGCGTCCATGGGTTTGCAGGGTCCGTGATGGACGGTGATGAGGTATTTTTCGGCGAAGATGAAATGGACCTCGTCGGTCGTGCCGGGTGTGGGCGGGGCGCCGTGCACCACCATGTACATGAAATCGTCGTAATCGTCGAGCTTCGGTCGCTGGCCGAAGTGCTGGACGTCCTCCACGGCCAGAGGATGGATCTTGAAGGTGTTGAGCAACAGATCGTCGACCTCGTGGTCCACGCCGTCAAGATCGAGCCAGAAGAACTCTCCGGCCTGCAGATGACGCTCGACGGCGGCACGATCAGCCGGTGCCGGGGTGCCCTCGAAGGACAGCGTTCCCTTCATCGAGTTCCCTCCATGGGGAGATTCTGCTCCGGTCACCGGGGCCCGACGGGGATGGGTGGTCCCCCTGTCGACCCCGGCCCTCAGTCGAGACGAACCAGCGACTGGCGGTAGCGCCTGCCGTTCTCCACGTACTCCGCGCCCGAGATCTGGATGAGCACCAGGCTCGACTTGCCGGGACGGATGACGGCGGGGACGCCCACGGCCAGAGCCCCGGCCGGTACCTCCATGTTATTGGGCACCACGGCGTTGGCTCCGACGGTCGACCCGTGTCCGATGAGGGCGTGGTGGAGAACCACCGACCCGGAGCCGACCAGACACTCGTCCTCGAGCACGCACCCTTCGAGATGAGCCAGATGGCCGATGACACAGCCATCGCCGACCACGGTGGGGAACCCCGGTCCGGCATGGATGACGGTGCCGTCCTGGATCGACGTCCGGGCGCCCACGGTGATAGCCCCGAAGTCGCCGCGCAACACGGCACCGGGCCAGACAGTGGTGTGCGGACCGAGGGTGACGTCGCCGATGACCACCGCGTCGGGGTGGACGAAGGCATCGGGATCGACGGTCGGGACGAGATCACCCAGCTGGTAAACGGCCATGCCCTGACCCTACGGCACCGGGCCGTGGCCACCGGTGGTCGGACCACCCGAGGATCCCGGCCGGTGGTCCCGAGGGTCCGGGCTATCGTTTCCTCGCCCGAGGTCGCGTTCCCGGAAGGAAGATGATCGTCACTCAACCGGAACCCGAAAGGCGCCCCGTGGTGGACCTGCTCGACCGCCCGAGGGCCAACACCGACCCGGTCGACGTCGCCCCCGAGGCAACCCCCGCCCCACTCATCACCAACGGCATGGCGGGCGGAAGCGACACCGTCGACCGGACCATCTGGAGCCTGGTCTGGCTCGGGGTCCTGAGCGGGGGAATCGCTCTGTGGGGCTCATGGTCGTCCTGGTCGGTGGGGGGCATCGCCGCACCGCTGATCACCTTGATCGGAGTGGTCGGGCTGGTCGCCACCTGGCTGGTGCCCGATCCGCGGTCTTCGCTCCTCCAGATGGCGGCTCTGGGCGCGGCCGTGGTCACCATCCTGTCGGGTCAGGGGGTGTCCATTCACGACCGACGGTTCTACAACACCGATGCCGCCGCCTTCGATCAGGTGGCCGCCCGGGTTCTGGCCCATGGATCGAACCCGTACACCACGACCATGGCCTCGGCGGCCCGGCTGCTGCACGTTCCGGCCGACTTCTGGACGTATACGGTCACCGGTACCTTCGTCGACCACGTCTCCTACCCGGCCGGATCGTTCCTGATCGACGTGCCCGCCTATGTGCTCGGATTCCATCACGAAGTCGTGGACTGGGTCGACCTCTACGCCTGGATCGTGACCGGCGTGCTGGTCTTCTTCCTCCTGCCCGTGACTCTGCGGTGGCTCGGTGTCCTGCTCCTTTTGACACCGGCCTTCGTGGGCACGTTCGGCTCGGGAGGCACCGACGCCGCCTTTCTGCCCTTTCTGGTTCTGGCTGTCTGGCGTTGGGACCGGTTCGGCTGCGGGCGAACAGCGGGTTGGGCTCGTTGGGTGGGTCCGGTGGCCCTGGGGGTGGCCTGTTCCATCAAGCAGACGCCGTGGTTCTGTCTTCCCTTTCTGGTCGTCGGGATCTGGATGGAGGCCCATCGGGACGGCAGGCGCCCGGGCCGGGTGGTGGCCGGCTACCTGGCCATCGTGGGATCGGTGTTCGTGGCCGTCAACCTGCCCTTCATCGTGTGGCAGCCGGTGGCATGGGCGCGAGGCACCTTGTTGCCGTTCCGAACCCCCCTCATCCCCGATGGCCAGGGTCTGGTGACCCTGGCTCTCCACGGGGTGGCCAGGGGGGTCTCCCTTCCCCTGCTCACCGCGGCCGGGGGCCTGGTCCTGCTCACCGTGCTCCTGGCTTTCGTCGTGTGGTATCCGGCCATGAAGCGGATCTGGATGCTCGTCGTCCCGGTGATCTTCTTCGTCGCCCCCCGCAGCCTGTCGACCTACTTGCTCGATCTGGTACCGGCCGCTTTGGTGGCCGCCGTGTCGGTGGCGCCGGCCCGCCGCCCGGAGGGGCAAGCGGCCGGCCGGCGCGGCGGCCTGCCCGGGCTGGCAGTGGGGATCTCGGCCCTGGCCTCACTGGTCTTCGCCATACTGGCCTTTGTGTCTCCTCCCCTCCAGATCAGTGTCCAGTCGGTGGGCACCTCGGGCGGGGCAACAGCGCTGGATTCGGTCACCGTGACAGTCCGCAACGACACCGACCGGAGCGTGACCCCGCACTTCATGGTGGATGTGGCCGACACCCATCCCGCCGGGTTCTGGCACCCGGCCCACGATCGGAATTTTCTCGCTGGGGCCCCACCGATCGTCCCGGGTGACCCTCTATCCGGCTTCGTTCACCGGTTCACCTCTTCACGGCTCCCGCTGGCTGGTGGAGGCATACACCACGTCGCCCGATGCCCTGTCCACGTCCACCCCCCAGTTGTGGCGGCTGGGTCCGCTCCAGTGACAGACAAGCGCCGACCGGTGACGACCGTCGCCGCGCCGGTGACGGAGACGGCCCACGTCTGACTTCTACTATGGAAGGGGGTCCTGCGTGGGATCCCCCCAGAGGAGGCAGACCATGGATGACGTCTTCGACCTCGGTCATCCCATATTCGATGCCGACAATCACTACTACGAGGCACTCGATGCCTTCACCCGTCACCTCGACCCGAAACTCGGTCCCCGGGTCATCCAGTGGTCGGAGATCGGCGGTCGCCGGTACCACGTGATCGGGGGCAGAGTGAGCCACGCCGTCACCAACCCGACCTTCGATCCGGTGGCCTTCCCCGGAGCGCTGCACGACTACTTCCGCGGCAACCCCGACCAGCGGAGCCCCCTCGAGTTCCTGTCCGGACGTGAACCCATACGGCCCGCCTACCGTGATCCGGCCGCCCGGACGGTCGCTCTGGATGGACAGGGTCTGGCCGGTTGTCTGGTCTTCCCCACTCTCGGGATGATCTACGAGGAACCGTTGTCGCACGATCCCGAGGCGGTGTGCCACCTGTTCCGTGCCTTCAACCGATGGTTGGTGGAGGACTGGCCCTTCAACTACCAGGACCGCATCTACTCCGCTCCCTACATCACCCTGGCCGATCCCGTGTGGGCGGCGGCGGAGCTGGAGTGGGCCCTCGGTATGGGGGCCCACGTCGTGGTCATGAGGCCGGGCGCCCCCACCACCGCCCTCGGTCGACGCAACCCTTTCGACCCCATGTTCGATCCCTTCTGGAGCCTGGCCAACGACGCCGGTGTGACCGTTGTCGTCCATGCCGCCGACAGTGGCGGTTCGTCGAACGGCTATGCCGCCGACGGGTTCGCCGCCACTTTTTCGGGTGGGTGGAAACCATCCATTAAGTCCTTCGCCATCGAACAGGCCATCCGGGACTATCTGCTGACCGTCATCTTCGAAAAGCACTTCGACAGGTTCCCCAATCTGCGTATCGCATCGATCGAGAACGGCGCGGAGTACCTGCCCGATCTGATCAAGAAGATCCGGTCGACGGCCAACAAGATGCCGGGCTACTGGAAGGACGATCCGATCGACGCCTTACGCCGTCACGTGTGGATCAATCCATTCTGGGAGGACGACGTGACCCAGGTGGCGGAATGCATCGGTCCGGACCGGGTCATCTTCGGGTCCGACTGGCCTCACATCGAGGCGCTCCCCGAGCCGACCGGCTATGTGACCGAGCTCAAGGAGTTCACCGCCGCCGAGCGGCGGATGATCCTCAACGACAACGTCAACCAGCTCATCACCCTTCGGCCCACCTGAGCCTGATGGCGTCGGCTCACGTCCGGCGCGGTGCACGGGTAGGCCGGCCACGGCCCGGTGGAGAGCCGGGTGGGCGCGGTCAACGCAGTTCGCTCGGTGTGGACGGATTGAGAAAGGCCTGTTCGGCCACCCCTGAGTTCGGCCCCGGTCCCTCGGCGAAATAGTCGGCCCAAACCGAGCGGCCGGTTGTCCGCAGCCGGTCCAGGTACCAGTCGGTGTCGACCCGGGCATGCCAGGGTCCTCCCTCGTGCAGAACGGTCCACAAGGGGTCGACACCATGGGCCGATCGACCGAGGGCGTCGGCCCCCCACTCCCCCATGATGCTGAGGGCATGGGCGATGACATCGGGGCGATCCTCGGCCCGGTCGTGCTCCTCGTGCGGATCGTCGACCAGGTCGAAGAGCATGACGCCGGGGTAACCGTGGTAGGCGTCGAAGTAGCTGCGTATACAGAGCCACCGGTCAAACCGGACCGAGCGTTGGGCCGTCCATGCCGCGTGGGAGAGAACCAGATGGTCGCGTCCCGAGGGTGACCCCTCCCACAACTCGGCGGCGAACGACTGCCCGTCCCAGCGTTCGGGTACCTGGGCGCCGAACAACTCGAGGACCGTCGCCATCACGTCCACCTGGTAGTGCAGACCGGGCTGGACCCGGCCGGCCAGGCCGGGCCAGCGGAGGATGAGGGGAAGGTGGGTGGTGTGCTCATCGGCCGTCTGGTGGTCGCAGTAGATGCCGAGCTCGCCGAGGTTCTCGCCGTGGTCGGCGGAGACCATCACACCGGTCTGGTCGGCCACCCCCGTCTCCTCCAGAACGTCGAGGATCTGACCCACATAGTGGTCGGCGTAGCGAACCCCGGTGTCGTAGCCGTCGAACACCCGCCGGACGTCGTCCATATCAGCGGCCTGCTGGGGCTGGCGGGGCCAGCTGTTCCACACCGTCCGAGGTCCGAATCCGGCGATCTCCTGGGCGGAGTGGGGCCCGGGCCGATCCCAATGAGCCTGGCGCACCTCTTCGGTGAGCCAGGCCGGTAGCGGGTCGCCGGAGAAGAGCTCGCCGAAGCTGGACGGGGTCCGATAGGGCGTATGCGGATCCCACATGTGGACATGGAGGAACCAACTGGGGCGGTGGGCGTTGGCGCTGAGCCAGTGGCGGGCCGCCGACGCCACCTGGTCGGCTGTCTCCAGGCCCCGCGTCCCCAGGTTGAAGCACTCGTTGAACCCGGCATCGAAGTGGTAGGCGGAGTGGCGCTCGGCGAACGTGCTGATCGAGGCGGTCCAGACCCCCACGTCCCGGAGGGCGCTCATCCAGCTGTGTCGGGCCGCCGCCGTCTGGAACTGACGGGTTGGTCCTTCGAGAAAGAGGTCGGCCGCGGTGCCGCCATGGTTGACCACGCCATTGCGGATGCCGAACTGCCCTGTGCACAGGGCCGTGCGCGACGGGAGGCAGGGGGTGTCCGAGGCATAGACGCTGTCGAAGCGGATGCCTTCGGCCGCCAGAGCATCCATGTTGGGACTGGTGGGCCGGTGGTACCCGTAACACCCGAGGTGGTCGGCCCTCAACGTATCGATGTCGAAATAGATGAGGTTCACGGAGCCCCTCCCGTCCGAGCGGGCCCGATCGTACCGGCGCCGTCCATGGTTGGGGTGGACACGGGCAGCGGCGGAAGCGGCCGGAGGGGTGCCGTCTTCAGTGGATGGTTGCCTGGGTGAGGAGGAGGACGGGTTCCGTCCCGACCCATGAGCGGCCCGGGCATGGTCCCCCGCCTCTGTGGCCAACACCCTGAGGAACCCAGGGCTTGGCCATCACCCTGGTCATCGGGACGGGGCTTCAGCCGAGGGTAAGCCGGAAAACCCAGGAGAACGACGTCGGTGGCTGCCGGGAGTGCCAGGGGTGCGGCACCGTTCGGGAGATCGAAGTTCATCGGTTGGCGGCCTGCCCCACACTCCCACTCGATGCCGGCGAGCCGGGCTTCTCCCACTCGGCCGTGCTCTCCAACTATATCACTCTGAGTAGTCATTTGTGCACGTGTGGTGGTAACTGACTAACATCCAGCGGGACGCACGGTGGGCAGGCACCGCTCGGGTGGGCTGCGGGCACCGGTGGAGCGAAGGGCAGGGGCACCATGGACACAGCGCGTAACAGGTCGCGTACCTCAGGCAGAGCCTGTCGGACCAGCGGCTCGATCCACCCGATCGGCCGGACCGTCCGACGAGGGAGGGCGCGATGAATCTGATCATCTGTTCGCTCGACACGCTGCGCGCCGACCGGCTGAGCTGCCTCGGACACGGACGGGGCCTCACTCCCAACCTCGATCGGATCGCATCGGAGGGTGCCCTGTTCTCCCAGGCGTTCGCCTCCGACATCCCGACCCAGCCCTCACACACCGCCCTGTTCACCGGACAATTCGGCGTCAACACCGGCATCGTCAGTCACTTTCATCCGGCCGCCTACCTGGACGAGTCCACCCTGTGGCTGCCGTCGCTACTGCGTCGCCAGGGCTACACCACCGGCGCGGTCGACCACCTGTTCGCCATGAAGGACTGGTTCATCAGGGGCTACGACGACTACATGCCGCCGCCCGGGCGCTCCCGCTCCCCCGGATCGGTGATCAACGACATCGGATTTCCGTGGATCAGCGACCACACCGAGGAAGACTTTCTCCTCTTCCTCCACTTCTGGGATGCCCACATCCCCTATGTCCCTCCCTCTCCGTTCAAGGAACGGTTCTCCCACGGGACGGCTGGACGGATCGACCCGGACATCACCGAAAAGCTCGAAGGTCGACCGAGCTATCCCCTGTTCAAGCAGAACCTCTACGACTTCCTCGAGTCGATGCCCAATGTCGACTACATCGCCGATCTGTACGACGCCGAGGTGGCCTATCTGGACTTCGAGATCGGTCGTCTCTTTGCCCACCTCGGTGAATGCGGTCTATTGGACGACACCATGGTGGTCCTGTTCGGCGACCACGGCGAGAACATGACCGAACACGACTCATGGTTCGATCACGCCGGCCTGTACGACTCGGTGGTGCATGTACCGCTGATCCTGTGGGCCCCGGGGCGGATCCCGGCCAACGAGTCCTCGGCCATGGTGGCACTGGTCGACGTGTTGCCCACCGTCCTCGAGGTACTGGACCTACCGGAAGCGGAAGGCATCAACGGTCGATCGCTCATGCCGCTCATCCGGGGAGAAGTCGGCACCCACCGTGACGCCATCATGCTGAGCGAGTCCACCTGGAATGCCGCCCGCGCCATCCGGACGCCCGAATGGAAGCTCATCAAGTACCTGCAGTGCACCATCTACGGGCGCGACGGGGTCGAGCTCTACGACCTGGCCGCCGATCCGAACGAGCAGACCAACGTGGCCGAGCTGCATCCGCACGTGGTGGACGACCTGACCGCCCGTCTCCATCATTGGGTCGGCGCCCAATTGGGCGGTCGGCCCGACCCGATGCTGGCCGTCATCGATGCCGGTCTGCCGGCGGTGGCTCGCCTCAACGAGGTGATATCCGGATTGGCCCGCCCCCGTCACGATGTCGCTCCCCCCACCCCCGGCGCCGATCCGGTACCGGTGCCCGCCACCGCTTCACCCGTCGGGTCCGACGCCTCCCGGCCGTTCACGCCGTCCAACCCGCACAAGAGGCGGCTGCGCAGCGCCGGCGGGATCATCGTCGGCGTGATGGTGGTGGCTGCCGCCGTCCTCCTCGGAGTGGCTATCGAGGACATCCTGGCTGACTGACACCTGGCCGGTCACCTCGCTAGCGGTCACCGGGGGCGAGATGGTTCACGCCCTCCGATGTCAGGCGGGCGCAGAGCCCACGGGGATCGCCATCGTCGTCCTCGATGACGGTGATGGTGTCGAATCCGGCCTCGCCCATCAAGCCGGTCACCGGGGAGATCTGGTCGTCGCCCACCTCCACCAGCAGCCATCCTCCCGTCTTCAGCCAGTACGGGCTGCGCTGGACGGCGCGGGTCAGAAGGGTGAGGCCCCCGGTGCCTCCGTCCAAGGCCAATCGAGGTTCGAACTGCCGGACGTCGCGGGGTAAGAGGTGCATGACGTCGGCCGGAACGTAAGGAAGGATCCCAGTCATCACGTCCACCCGCCAGGTGAGTCGGCCCGGCAAGGGGAGGTCGAGATCGCCCTGGTAGACGGTGATGCCGTTGTGCCGGGCACAGTCCGCGGCCGTTGCGTCGATTTCGGTGGCCACCACCAGGGCGGCGGGCCGGTTGGCCTGCATGACGGCGGCGAGGGCGCCCGATCCCGTGCACAGGTCGACGGCCACGCCCCTCTCGGGAAGCAGCTGGGCCGCCCGTCGGGCCAGGGGCTCCGACTGCCATCGGGGTACGTACACGCCGGGTTCCACCGCCAGCTCGAGCCCGCAGAAGGAGGCCCTTCCTGTGACCCAGGCCAGTGGTTCGCCGGACAGACGGCGTTCCCGCATCTGGCGCAGTTCGGCCTCGTGGTGGGCCACCAGGATCAGTTCGGCGGCTTCTTCCTGCGCGGCCACGCAACCGGCGCGTTCGAGGGTCCGGGTGAGGGACGCCAGGTCGAGGGCAGCGTCGTCATAGGACGAGGACCCGGTCAACGCCAATCGGCGGTCAGCCGGTTGGACCGGGCGACCCCTCCGTACCAAGCGGCGCTCGGCTTAGCCGTGCGGGCGAACGTCGTCCGATCCACGGCATGCAGACCGAGCTTTGGGCCGTACCCCATGTTCCACTCGAAATTGTCGAGAAGGCTCCATACGAAAAAGCCGCGGACATCGATACCTTCGGCCAGGCATTGGTGAACGTCGCGCAGCACAGCTTCGAGGTACCGGACGCGTTGGGTGTCGTCCTCGGTGGCGATCCCGCTCTCGGTGATGAGCACGGGAAGCCCGGTAAAGGCCGCGGTGCGCCGAACGCAGTGGGCCACCGCGCCAGGCCAATTCTCGGTCCCCATCTGAGTCTGGGCCACCGATGGATCGTCGGCTGCCTGACCGTCCGGGCCGAAATGCATCCGGGTATAGGCCTGCACGCCGACGAAGTCATCTCCCTCGGTGGCTCGGAGGAAGGTGTCCTCGAGAATGTCCTCCGCCATGTCGCGGGTGACCTCCCCTCCTTCGTCAGCCACGATCTCCGCCATCGAGAGGGTCAGACCGACCGGATAGGTACCCGGTCCGGAGCGGAGGGCCTCCACCGCCAGCCGATGCGAGCGCACCATGGCCTGGTTGACGGCCAAATGCCGCCGCAACTCGTCTTTCACCCCCGGCGGGTAGTCGCCGACGGTGTAGCCCATGGCTCCGATGACGTTGGGTTCGTTGATGGTGCAGGCCCAACCGATCAGGTCGCCCAGATGGGACCCCGCCCTTTCCACGAAGCGAGCGAACAGGTCGGGGGCCTCGGGAGCTTCGAAGCTGCCCCGGGCGGCCAACCACGAAGGAGTGGTGAAGTGATGGAATGTGACCACGGGAAGGATTCCTCGCTGGTGGCACTCCGCACAGATCCGCCGGTAGTGGTCCAGGGCCGCCAACGAAAATTCCCCCTCCGCCGGTTCGATACGACTCCATTCCAGCGAAAATCGGTAGCTGCCGAGGCCCATGCCGGCCACCAGTTCGAGGTCGTCGGGCCACCGATGGAAGGAGTCGCACCCATCAGCGCTCGACTCAGCGCAACGCGAGCCGGGAGCGTGCTCGAAGTCCCACCAGTCGTTGTTGGTGTTTCCGCCTTCGATCTGGTGGGCGGAACCGGCCGCCCCCCACAGGAACCCCGTGGGAAACTCGACACCTGGAGCGTGGCTGTGACTCATCCCCGGTCACCGTATCGACAACCTGCGGGCGGTGCCGATCGGGCCCGGCGAGCCCCACCTCGACGGTCGAAGGGTAGGGGGTGGACGATGGGCCTGGCGTGCGGCGCACGACGACGGGCACCAGGCCCGGGGTGAGTCCGTGGATCGTCGACCCCCGGGCCTGGCACTCCTATAAATCGGCATCACCGGAAGGGATCTTGAGAGCCGGGGTCCAGGGCGGAGAGGTGGCTATTGCCAGTTTTTTCTCAAGTCCCCTGACTCCGTTGTCGTTCTCTCGGTAGAGACCCGGCCGCGCGCCGGCCGTGGGGAGAGATGAAATGCACCGAGAAGACAACAAAAGCGCCACCCAGGTCAATCGACGGGCCGTGGTCAGTGCTGCGGAGGCCCTCATCCGGTCCAAGGACCGGGCCATCACGCCGCCGGACGGCCTCGTATCCCGTTCCGAGAGGCACGTCAGTGTGTTCTGTGCCACATGCCAGCGGTGGATCGACTGCTATGACGAGATAGCGCCGGAGATGGCTCACGAGCGCCACCGCGCCCTGCTCCACTAGCCGCAGCGCCCGGACCCCCACTAGCCTCCGGCCGGCGACGGCTCGGACTGACCTCGATCCGTGCCGTCCATCTTGAGAAATACAGCAGAGCGAATCGAGCTCAGTCTCTCTTCGCAGGCGGCGATGTCTTGCGCCAATTCTTCGAGCTCGGCCACGCCCCCGGGGAACAGGTCGGACCGGGCGCCACGCTTGGCCCTTTGACTCATCACGTCCCAAGCAGCGGGGCTCCCGTCGTCCGCGGTCAGCGACCATGCACAGTGGATCGCCTCGTTGCGGCGACGCCGGTACTTGTTGGCACTCCGCCGCCAGCTCCTGAAGGTGGCCAGTTCCTCGGCGGTGGCTTCCCCGTAGGTGGCCAACAGTGACTCGACCGTCTCCCAAACATTCTCCACCCGCTGTCCGGCTACCACCGCCCGGGCCAGGGTGTCATCGCGGCTCCCGACCAGCCCCATGAGAACGATGCCCGATGCGATCTCGATGAGTGACCAGATTGGCCGCGATCCGCCCCAGTGCCCGGTAGAGCTCGTCCTCCTCCCCCGCCCCGGATTTCTTGCCCGAGAACCGAAGGACCCGACCGCTGCCGGCGAAAGGCAGCATGTTCCGCATCTGCCGCCTCATGGCCGCGCCCTCGAGACGGATGGTGGCCCGGCACCCATCCATACCCGGTATGCGGTGCTGCCGCCCCACTCGAAGAGAGTTGAAGCCGGATGTAACAGCGTCTGGTCGATGCCGAAAATCTAGCGGTTGCCGGTCGGACCGACTTCGGCCAGCAGCCCCGATGCGCTGGTAGCCGCCCCTGACGAGCCATACGGGGCTCCACCGGCACGGGACCGGCGCCCGGCCTTGGCCGCCTGGTCCAACTGGGACAGGCCCAGTACCCGCACCGTTGGTCGAGGACGCTCGGGATCGAGGAGCTTGGCCGCACTCACTGGTCGAAGGACCGGGCCTGGCTCTATCGGTCGGGACTCCATGCGTGCTCGACGTCCCACAACCCTCACCTTACCCAGACCTGGTTGGCTTACCCAGAGGGCTTCGCCGGTCGCACCGACGGACGGCCGCCTCGGGGCCGGTCCCATTCGAAGCCCCGGACAATTGATTCAGGTCTTATTCCCGCCAAAGTCGTCACCATGACTCGGGGACTGACACGAAGCCGACAGACATGATTCACGGTCGGGCCCACAATGGACTGGTAGCCGGTACACCAAGATCTGGCGGAACCAGCGAACGACCCCCCAGTGCGGCGGCTGGGGGGTTGTTCGCATGCGACGAATGGCGGGTGGCTCCCACCACCGGTGGCCACGCCGAACACTGTGTTGACGTCATCGTGTTGTCACCACCGCCAGGACCGCTACCGGACGGCCCACAGCGTGGGGCAAACGCTCGCAGCAGACGCTCAGAAAGCACCCAGGGACTGAGGGAAGGGGAGGTACCCGTCCCCCAGTCCCCGAGAGCAGCGAGGCTCTACCCATGATGAAGCTGCTTAACACCTATTGGCTCCGTCCCATGGTGGTCGAGACACACAAAGCCCCGGTGAAGTTGGTCTCAGAGATAGCGGGCCGCTCCTCCCCCACTATCACGTTCTCGACGTGCGACTCGTTCTGGTGGATGGCCGAGAAGCTGGCGCCGCGGTCAGCACCTCACAGCTCGGCCGCATTGGCCGGGCTGGAAGGGGAAGGCTTCGGCATTGACGGCCCCCGGGTCGGCAAGAGTATTGGGGGCAAATGGGGCGACAGATCAGGAGGTTGCCGGCTCTCGGTCAGCGCATCTCATCCCGTTCCAAGGTTTGAGCGATCCCATCCGTTTGGGGCTATCGTCCGCACGGGCGAGACTCGTCCTGCTGCGGCAACGACCGCGGTGTAATTGTCCCGGCGGACTGGCTCCCTAGTGAGGGCAATCCTCGGGCGGATTGGGGAGGACAATGCTTCGGAAGATTCTGGCGACCACGGCAGCAGTATTCGTGTCAACTGCGGCTTTGACGGCGATTGACGCAGGAGTGAGTGGGGCGTCACCTCAACCGGCCGTTGGCACCGTGAGCTGCAACGTTATCGGCAACGGCAAGTTCTCACCCAAACTCACGCTGGCCGGAGTGACGAGCACCGCGGTGAAGTTCAGTTTCAAAGAGAAGGCAAATGCCTCCACAGGCGGTTGCGCCGGTTCAGTCATGGTTCCCAACTCCGCAGGTTCGCTGTCCCCGGTGACCGTGCACGGGGTCAAGATCTCGGGGGCTGGCTATATTCAGCCCATCGGGCCCGGCAATGCCAATGCCTGCCCGGTATTCACCGGACAGGACACCATCGGTGCTCTTACCGTGAAGTACGTGTGGAACTCGACGCCCAACATCGCACCGAGCCTCGTCACCTACGGGGTGGGCGCCGCTCCGATCGTCTCAGGTTCTCCGTTCGACACCATCAGTCTCCAGGCTGCCGGGTCTGCCGTCACGGGTAGTGGATCGTTCGCACCGCCAGTAACCGCGCCCAACACCATGTTGACCAACATCGTGTCTACCTGTGGTTCCGGCTGGGGCCCGTACGCGGCCTTCACCATCGGGGCCGGATCGAGTATCGCGCTTCCCTGACCGGAGGGGCATCGTCTCAAGTGGCCGTCGTCCTTTCCGGGCGGCGGTCACTTGCGTGTCCGGGCGAAGGTCGAAGAACGCTTCGGCGTCGCCCCGACCTCCTCGGGTAGGCTTATCCCACCTTGTCAATAGGATCAGTGGGTTAGACGAACAGATGATTGAGATAGACCCGTTCAACCTGGCGTACGACCCCACGGCCAACATCGCCACGCTGACGACTCACAAAAACGGCGACTGGCTTCTCTGGACGCTCGGGCCGGACGGGGCCCCGGGTAGGCCGCACTTAGCTACGCGCACGGGCGTTGGCGCTGAGAGTGGTACTACCCAACTGTCGAAGGTGGATGTCGTGGTGGGCTATTTCGAGCGACGCCTGATCACGGTCGGGTACGCCACCGTTCGACAGGATGGACCTATGCCGGACGATCACGTAGCTATGTGGACGCTGGCCCCAGGCAGCAACTAAAGCCGGGGTGACAAGAGCGATGTGGCCGGTCGGCATCTCCGCCCGACAACACTCTGACCCGTCGCAGTGGTCGGGCTGCCGGGATTTGAACCCGGGACCTCTTGACCCCCAGTCAAGCGCGCTAACCAAGCTGCGCCACAGCCCGTCTCCTGGTCAGAGCCCTATTCCACACAAACGGATTCCGACCAGCTGGATCATTTGCCTACGCCTTGCTCACAAGGGCTTCGAAAGTGACCCGGCGAGAGCCTACTCACACTCCGAGCGGTCGCCGTTCCGGTTTCCTGGTCCACCAGGATTCCGGACTGTTCCCGGTATCAGTGGCCCAGATTCGAAGATCAGGCTGAGCGGAGCCAACCGTAGTGAAAGCCCCACCAGAATCGACCGAGGTCTGTTGGCGTCAGCTGGCTGCCGGGTCAGATGATGGCTAGGAAGCCATGGCCTTGATCATTCGATCCAGAGCGGGTCGATCGAGCAGTTCCTCGAGGAGCATCCCCGGAGCCTCTTCCCAAGGCCCCAACGTGGGGGGAAAGATCCACGCCAACACATTCTCGAACGTCTCGACGATCGATCTTCCGATGCGCAGCATCGCCTCGTTGATGGCTTCCGCCACCTGAGCGAATCCGAGGGCGAAGTCGTCGATCCCCACAAGGGGCTCGATCGACCAACGACGTACCACCACCCCATTCTACCGCTGGCGCCGTCCCCCGCTTCCTGTCCGCGCCTACGGGGTAACCACCAAATTGTGGTGATGACGGAACCCGTCGACAGGCGCATGCTGGGAGGAGGCCTCGACGACCGCCGGCTCCTCCTCGCCGGCGGTCCGTCGCGCTGGTCCTCGAGCAGGACGGGGCCACCGGTGAACCGCTCTCGCAGGAGTGGCGAGGGGTGGGATCCCCGGGGCCAGCGCCTCATGAGGGGGGTCGCTACCTATCACACATGGTGGACGACCCAGGTCACGCCCTGAAAGGCCCGGTAGCCCAGATAGATAACGCTGGCCACCAACATGAACTTGAAGTACCAGGGGGACTTGCGGTGCTCGAGCGGCTCGGTGCCGCAGTCGGGACACAGCCCGTCGGAGGTGAGCTCGTCGGTTTCCACCCGACGGTCGCACGATTCGCACCACGGCACGGTCAGCCCTCCGCGGCCGACGGGCGCGGCGTCCTACGCCGATGTGGCCGTGCCGCTGAGGCCCCCGCCGCCATCACCGACTGCGTCCCCGACCTCCGCTCCCGGCTGACTTCCGGTTGCGGACCCGCAGCTTGATCGGTGTGGGCCCGAGCTCGAACCGCTCCCGCAAGCCCCGTTCGACATAGCGGAGGTAAGGCGCCGTCAGTCGGCCGTTCGTGAACAGGGTGAAGGTGGGCGGGTCGCTCGCCCCCTGAACGGCGTACTGGATCTTGGCCCCGGGAGCCGGATGGGCCAACTGGATCGACGTCATGGCCCGGTTGAGCTCGCCGGTAGGGATACGGGAGTGGTACGCCTCTTCGGCGGCGGCCACCGCCGGCAGGATCCGGTGGACGCCGAAGCCGGTCAGGGCGCTGATCTTGAGAACGGGGGCGTCCCCCAGAAAGGCCAGTCGGTCGCCGATGTCGGCCAGCACCCCGATGCGGTCTTCGTTGGCCACCAGTTCCCACTTGTTGAGGACCACCACCGTCGGGCACCCGGACCCGCCGATGCGCTCGGCCAGACGCTGGTCCTGATGGGTGACACCGGACGTGGCGTCGATGACCAGGAGGGCGATGTCGGCACGGTCCAACGCCTCCAGGGCCCGGAGCACGGAAAAATACTCGGTCCCGCGCTCGGTCCGGCTCTTGCGTCGCATGCCGGCCGTGTCCACGAAGCAGACGGTGCCCTCGGGTGTCTCCACCACGGTGTCCACCGCGTCCCTGGTCGTGCCGGGCATGTCGTGGACGACAGACCGTTCGTCACCGACCAGCTTGTTGAACAGGGTCGACTTGCCCACGTTGGGCCGCCCGACCAGAGCCACCCGGACGACGGCGCTCGGATCGGGCCCCCCCGGGCTTTCGCTCCCCCCCGTCTCGTCCTCACCGGCCGGCCCCGATCGACCCTGGCCCTCATCCTGATAGGTGGAGGGAGGCACGGGCAGAAGACTGACCACGTCATCGAGCAGGTCACCGGTGCCTCGACCGTGGAGGGCGCTGACCGGCCAGGGCTCGCCCAGTCCGAGGGCCATGGCCTCCCAGGCGTCCGACTCACGCTGGGACGAGTCCACTTTGTTGACCACCACCCGCACCGGCCGACCCGTGCGTTTGAGCATGCGGGCCACAGCGAGGTCCTCGTCGATCAGCCCCACCGTCACGTCCACCACCAAAAGGATCACATCCGCCTCATCCACGGCCCGTTCGGCCTGGGCGCTCACCTGGGCGTCGAGCGGATCCTCGCTGGACAGCCATCCCCCGGTGTCGACCACCGTGAAGGTGCGCCCGGCCCACTCGGCGTCCAGTTCCTTGCGGTCGCGGGTCACCCCCGGACGTTCTTCGACCACCGCGGCCCGCCGACCCACGATGCGGTTGACCAGGGTCGACTTACCCACGTTGGGCCGACCGGCTATGACCACCAGGGGCCGTTCCCGGCCCGATCCGGCCGGTTGGTTGTTGACGGCCTGGGTCATCGAGCGGGCCCCACGGCCACCGGGCGGGTGCGGGCCCGGGGTGCGGCCACCGGTGTGGCTCCGAGGACCGGTGGGACGACGGGGCCATCGAGGGCACGGCGCAAGGACAGTCCGTCGGTGGGTACCACCTCGACCGGGCGGGGAAGATCGGCCAGGGTGAGGTCGTCGAGGAAGCGCCCCTCCGACAGGCAGGAGTCGGGCAGCAGGTAGCGGTGGCCCACGGGCTGGCGGTCGAGGACATCGACCAGATCGGCTCCGGTCAGGAGTCCGGACACCCCGATGTTGCCCCCGAAGAAGTGGTTGACCACCGGAACCAATCGGACGTCGGTGCGGGTCAGGGAAGCCACCAGAGGAGCCAGGACCCGGGCCCCGTACTCGCCGGTCAGCACGGCCACCGGGGCTCGTGGGTCGGTGACCCCGGCGGTCTCGGCCCGGAGGGCCCGGTAGCCAGCGGGCGGAGCGCCGTCCACGGCGGCGAAGAATCCGGGGCGCACGCCCATCGCCGTCGCCTGGTCCCCGCCGAAAGCGGCGGCGAAGGCACGGGCCATCCCGATGCCGTTCTCGTGCTGAGGGAACCCCTCGTAGGTGACGGCGTCGGGAAAGGGTTGATCGGCCATCAGGTAGTACTCGTCGGCGGCGAAGACCATCCGGCGACCGATGGCGGTGAGGAATGTCTCCTGCCAACTGGCCACCGTGTCGCAGACGGCGGCCGCCTCCTCCCGGGTGTGGGGCCGCATCCCCTTTCCGCTGGAGAACCGGCTCACCCCGAGGGGCACACAGGCCACGGTGGCCAGGGTCGGGTAGCCGTCGAGCACGCCGGCCAGCGTGTCCTCCAGCACCGGCCCGTTGTTCTTGCCCGGGCACACCACGATCTGCCCGTGCACTTCGATCCCCCCGTCGAGCAGGGCACCCAGCCACCGCAGGCTGGTGGCCCCCCGTCGATTGCGCAGCAGGTCGGCCCGGATGTCGGGATCGGTGGCGTGGATGGAGACGAAGAGCGGACTGAGCCGCTCGGTCAGCACCCGCTCGAGATCCATTTCGGTGAACCGGGTGAGGGTGGTGAAGTTGCCGTACAGAAAGGACAACCGGTAGTCGTCGTCCTTGAGGGAGAGGCTGCGCCTCATGCCGCTCGGCAACTGATGGATGAAGCAGAACTCACAATGGTTGTCGCACGTCCGGACCCGGTCGAAGACGGCCGAACTCACTTCGGCCCCCAGGGGCTCGCCCGCTTCCTTTTCCACCTGCAGGGAGATCGGCTCGGTCAGTCCGGGCCGACGCACCACCAGGTCGAGCTCACCCTCGTCCACCAGCAGGCTGTATTCGATGACATCGCGGGGCGATCGCCCGTTGAGGAAGAGGATCTCGTCTCCGGTCCGCAGTCCAGACCGGTCCGCCGGCGAGGAATCAGCAACGGCCACGACCCGCGGTGCCGTCGTCACTCGGGGCGCCGACATGCCGCCAGGCTACCCGGTCAGCCCGCTTTTCCCGTATCGGCGCAGCCGGACCCCCCGCCGGGGCCGGTATCCTGGTCATCGGTGTCACCCGTCGAGCGAGTGCTTCTGGCCGAGCCGAGGGGCTTCTGTGCCGGGGTGGAGAAGGCGATCAAAGCGCTGGCCTGGATGGTGCGGGTGTTCGAACCGCCGGTCTACTGCTACCACGAGATCGTCCACAACCGCCACGTGGTGGATCAGTTCCGGGCCCGCGGCGTGATCTTCGTGGACGACATCGACCGCGTCCCGCCGGGGGCTCCCCTGATGTTGTCGGCCCACGGATCGGCCCCCGAGGCGGTGACGGCGGCCCGCACCCGGGGTCGGGTGGTGGTCGACGCCGTATGTCCGCTGGTCACCAAAGTCCACCATGAGCTCAAGGTGCGGGCCACCAAGGGCTACACCGTTCTCTACGTCGGTCATCACGGCCACGAGGAGGCGGTCGGCACCATGGCGGTGGCTCCGTCCTCGGTACGGTTGCTGGAGAAGGTGGGCGATGTCGATGCCCTGGCCGACCCGGTGGCTGACGACGACGGCGCCCCCCGGGTGGCCCTGTTGGCCCAGACCACGCTCAGCCATGACGAGTGGACCGACATAGTCGACCGGGCCCGGGAGCGCTTCCCCGACCTGTGGATGCCCAACCGCAGCGACCTGTGCTTCGCCACCACCAACCGACAGGCCGCCCTCAAGGCGCTGGCCGGTCACACCGACGCTGTCGTGGTCATCGGCTCGGAGAACTCGTCCAACACCGTGGCCCTGGAGAAGGTGGCGGTGGCTTTCGGGTGTCCTCGCGTGGTGCGGGTCAACGACGCCTCCGAACTCCCCGACGACCTTGCGGGCACGGTGGGGGTCACGGCCGGTGCCTCGGCCCCCGAAGCCCTGGTCGACGCGGTGGTGGCCCGACTGGCTCCCGTCCATGGGGTCCATCGGGCTCCGGTGACCGTGGAAGAGGAGTATTTCCCCCCGCCTCCCGAGCTGCGTGAGCTGCTCCGGGGCCTCGAAACGGCACTGGCTCTGCTCAACGGGGTGTCCGACCCGGATCCGGTGGGACCGCCGCCGGCGGGCGGTGCGGTGACCCGTGCCCTGGCCGACGATCGTGGGGTGGCCGCCTCCGACGTGTTGGCCGAGTTGGCCGAGTAGGGCCAGGAGTTACACCCGCGGCCATTTGATGCGAGAATGTGTCGATGGCCGGGTCAACCGAGGTGAGGACCACGTTCACCCGCATGGATGTGTCCACTCGGGACGACTGGATGGTCATCGGCACAGAAACCATGGACAACCAGCGGCTGGTGGCCGATCGGGTCCTGCGGATGCTGGAATCCCTATCCGAGTTGGTGGACGGCTTCGCCGTCGATCAGCTCACCCACTGCCTGCAGACGGCCACCCGGGCCGAACGGGCCGGTGCCGACGATGAGATGGTGGTCGCCTCCCTTTGTCACGACATCGGAAAGACGGTTGGTGTACCCAACCATCCGAAGGTCGCCGCCGAAATCCTGCGGCCCTACGTACGTCCGGAAGTGACAGCGGTCATAGCCGCCCACCAGGACTTCCAGGGACGCCACTACTACCACCACTTCGAGATGGACCCCAATATGCGCGATCGCTACCGCAACGAGCCGTGGTTCGAGTTGGCCGAGCGATTTGCTGACGAATGGGATCAGAACAGCTTCGATCCCGATTATCCCAACGAGTCACTCGCCCACTTCGAACCCCTGGTCCGGGCCATCTTCGGCCACCCCCACATCCTGTGACGGCGTCCTCCGGCCGACGCTGGATCACGCTGCCCGCCATCCGCGAACGGCAACGGTCGCAGAAACTGCGTCAGTTCGCTCTGGACACCGCCCGGTCCGAATTCGAGATCCGCTATCCGCGTGCACGGTTCGGCCCGGTGGTGGCCGTCATTGCCGCCTACGAGGAGGAGCGCAACATCGGTGATGTCCTCAAGGTCATGCCCACCCTCATCGGCGACCTCGAGGTGTCCACCCTGGTGATCGTGGACGGTGGCACCGACGGCACCGCCGAGGTGGCCTTCGACAGTGGCGTGCTGACCTGTGTCCTGCCGGTCAATCTGGGCCACGGGGCCGCCCTCCAGCTGGGCTACCGGTTGGCCGTCGACCACGGCGCCCGGTACGTCGTCACCCTGGACGCCGACGGGCAGAACGACCCGAGCGAGATGCCCACCATGCTCCAGCCCCTTCTGGACGACACCGCCGATTTCGTCATCGGATCCCGGCGGCTGGGGGTCGACCAGACCACGGACCGGTTCCGCCAGGCCGGGGTCCGGTTCTACGCCTGGATCCTCAATACCATCGTGGCCCAGGGCCTCACCGATTCGTCCAGCGGCTACCGGGCCCTCAAGGTCGAGCTGGTCGAGGACATCCTGCCCCACCTGGTCCAGACCCAGTACCAGACGGCCGAGGTCCTGATCGTGGCGTCCAGCCGGGGTTGGCGGATCGCCGAGCGGCCCACGGTGTGGCACCCCCGAGCCTCGGGCACCTCCAAAAAGGGGAGCAACCTGGTTTTCGGTATGCAGTACGGCCGTGTCATCGGGTCGACCTGGTGGCGGGTCACCCTGGGCAACCGCCACCGACTCTGAGCAGTTCCAGCCGCGCAGTTCCGGCCGCGCAGTTCCAGCCGCGCAGTTCCGGCCGCTCAGTACCGCCCCGTGACCCGGACCGAACGGTCGTAGAGCTCCTGGACGGCAGCCGCCAACTGCTCGGTGAACAGGTGGATCTGGCTCCGGGCGATGCGACCTCCGCCGGTGCGGGCCGGGGCCACCAAGGGCTCACCCACCTCCAGATGGATGTGGCGGGGCCGGGGGATCTTCTTCCCCTTGGGCATGACCGATGCCGAACCGCCGATTCCCACCGGCACCACCGTGGCCCCGGTACGGGCGGCCAGAAAGGCCACCCCCTCGTGGAGGTCGGACACCACCGGCCCGGACCGGCGCTCCCCCTCGGGAAACAAGATGAGCACCTCCCCCGCTTCGAGCACCTGCTGGGCCCGCCGGAGGGCCTCGCGGTCGGCCGAGCCCCGGTGTACCGGAAAGGCGCCGATGGCAGGAAGGAGGCGAGCCAAAACCCCGTTGTCCCACAGGCTGTCCTTGGCCATGTAGTGCAACTTGCGCCGGGTGACCTCCGAGGTCACGAAGAAGTCGATGAAGGAACGATGGACGGGGGCGATGATCACCGGTCCTTCGGCCGGGATGCGCTCGGCTCCCGCCACCGTGGTCCGGAACAGCAGGTGGTTGACACTGCGGACCAGGATGCGCAGGAAGCCGTAGATGGGAGTGAGGCGGGTGTCCACCTCGAAGCGGGGGCCACTCTCGCCCTCCCCGGCCGGACCGGATGCGTCGGTTACAGCCACGCCACCACCTCCTCGACGATGTCCTGCACGGGTCGGTCGGTGGTGTCGATGATGCGGGCACCGTCAGCCACCCCCAGAGGCGACACCGGTCGACTGCTGTCCAAGTGGTCGCGCCGGCCCAGGGCGTCGGCTCCCTCCTCCGGACGCCGGCGGGCTCGTTCCTCGACCGAGGCGGTGAGGTAGATCTTGACGTCGGCTTCGGGGAACACCACTGACCCGATGTCCCGGCCCTCCACCACACCCCCACCCCGTTCGGCGATCCACCGTCGCTGCCGCTCGACCAGGGCGGCCCGCACGTCCGGATTGGCCGCCACCACCGACACCGCCCGGCTCACCTCCGGCCCCCGTATGGCTCCGGTGATGTCGACGCCGTCCGCCTCCACCCGCTCGCCCACCCAGAGGGCGAGGTTGCGGGCCAGCTCGGCCACGGGGGCCCGGTCGGCGGGATCGATCCGGCGCTGGAGGGCGGCCCAGGCCACGGCCCGGTACATGGCCCCGGTGTCCAGCCGTTCGAGGCCCAACCGGTCGGCCAAGGCCCGTGACACGGTCGACTTTCCCGATCCGGCCGGACCGTCGATGGCGATGATGGGAGGGGCGGCACCGGCCGGACTCACCGCTCCCCCGCTGTTCCCGACCGGAGCCGGGCCAGATCGTCGGCGAAGGCCGGATAGCTGGTTGTCACCGTGTCCCAGCCGACGATCGACGTCGTGGCGTCGGCCGAGGGGCAGGCGGCGCCGGCGATGGCGGCGGCCATGGCCATCCGGTGGTCACCCTGGGCGTCGACGGTGGCCGCCCGGAACGGCGCCCCGGACCCTTCGATGATCAGGTCGTCGCCGGCCACCGTGGCGTGGCCCCCGAATGCCTCGACCAGAGCGGCCGTACCGGCCAGCCGGTCGGACTCTTTGACCCGTAGCTCGCCCACGTCCCGGAAGTGGGTGGTGCCGTGGGCGGCCATGGCCGCCACCGCCAGTATGGGCACTTCGTCCAGAGAGGGGATCTCGTGGGCTTCGACCACGGTGCCCTGGAGGAGGCACGAATAGCCGGTCACCGAACCGGTCCCGCCGCCCGCCTCCTCGACCTCGATGGTGGCGCCCATGCGGCGGAGGACGCCGAGGAACCCCAACCGCTCGGGGACCAGGGTGATCCCTCGCACCGTGACCAGGCTGCCGGGGATGACCGTACTGCCCACGATCCAGAAGGCGGCCTGGGAGGGATCACCGGGCACGGTGAAGGCGCCCGGTTGCAGTTCGCCGGGGTGCAGACGGATGGTACGCCCACCGCCGTCCCGCTCGATGGTGATCTCGGCCCCCATGGCCTCCAGCATCTCCTCGGTGTGGGGTCGGGTGGCCACCGGTTCGTGGACCACGGTCTCACCCTGGGCGGCCAGGCCGGCCAGCAGCACGGCCGACTTGACCTGGGCACTGGCCATCGGCGGCGTGTAGGCGATGCCGTGCAAGGCGCCGCCGGTCACGGTGAGGGGGGGCGTACACCGGGGGCCGGCCCCGGCCACCGGTGCCCCCATCAAGCCCAGGGGCTCGGCCACCCGGTCCATCGGTCGGGCCCGGAGGGAGTCGTCGCCGGTCAGGACGGTCACACCCGGCACCGTGGCCACCACACCGGCCAGCAGGCGCAGGCCGGTGCCGGAGTTGCCCATGTCGACCGGATGGCCCGGCGGGTGCAGACGGCCGCGTCCACCGGTCACGGTCAGGGCCGTTCCATCGGTGGCCACCAGAGCTCCCAGGGCCGCGATGGCGGTGGCCGTGCGCCGCACGTCGTCGCCGTCGCTCAGGCCGGCGATGGTCGAGGTTCCCTCGGCCACGGCGGCCAGCAACAGGGCCCGGTGGGAGATGGACTTGTCACCCGGCACGGCAATGGTCCCGACCAGGGGCAGGCCGCCGGCGATCGACTCGGTGTCCCCGCTCACCGGGTGGACCCCACCGGTGAGCTGGAGGCCCGGTAACCGCGGTCGGCCAGAGTGGAGAGCAGGGTAGGGCCGGAGAGGGTGTCCACCACCAGCACCATCACACCCCGGTCCCCCTCGACCGAGTG
Organism: uncultured Acidimicrobiales bacterium; assembly: GCA_963824645.1. Lineage (GTDB taxonomy): Bacteria > Actinomycetota > Acidimicrobiia > Acidimicrobiales > RAAP-2 > Bog-756. The sequence goes on along the minus strand of CAWGQC010000012.1, from coordinate 239,202 downwards.
GGCGATCTCCAGATCGACGATGTTGATGCCCAGCTCGGCGGCCAGCACGGTGACCTCGGCGATGGCTCCGGTCCGGTCCAGCACCGGGATGCGGACCTCGACCAGTTCCTCGGGCCGGGGGGTCCGCTCGCCGAGGGCCCGGCGGGCGTCGGCGGCCCGCCCCAGGATCTCGAGCAGGGACCGGCGGTCGTGGTCGGCCACCCGCTGGCGCATGGCCGACAGAGATTCGATGAGCAGGCCCAGCGTGGCCACGATGGCCTCGGCGTTGTCATCGCAGATGTCCGGCCAGATGGAGGGCTGTCCGGCGGCGATCCGGGTCATGTCCCGGAACCCGCCGGCGGCCAGCTGCAGGAGGGAGGCGTGCTCCTCACCCAGGCCGGAAGCCAGATCCATGAGGGTGGCCGCCGTCAGGTGGGGCACGTGGGACACCACCGCCACCATGGCGTCGTGACGCCCGGGAGCCACCGCCACCACGTGGGCGCCGATGTCGGCCAGCACGTTGCGCACCAGGGCGAAGGCCGTCGGATCGGTCACCTCGGTCGGGGTCAGCACCCAGGTGGCCCCCACGAAGAGCTCGGGCGACGCCCCGTCCACACCCACCTGCTCCGAGCCGGCCATGGGGTGTCCGCCCACGAAGCGGGGATGGTCAACCGCTTCCACCAGGGTGCCCTTGACCCCCCCTACGTCAGTCACCACCACCTCGGGATTCCACTCCCCCGAGTGGAGCACCTCGGTGATGATGGCGGTGGCGTCATGGACCGGGGTGGCCACCACCACCAGATCGGCCCGCCGGTCGACCCCGGCCTCGGACACAGCCCCGAGCTCGACGGCCCGATCGACCACGCCGGGTGCCGTGTCCACCCCACTCACGTGCCAACCGCGGGCGCCGAGGGCCATGCCCACCGATCCGCCGATGAGGCCGGTGCCGAAGACCATGGCCCGGCCGGCCGGCGTCATACCGCCGCCCATGGCCACGGCCGGTGGCGGCCATCCGGCGCCCTCACTGGGGGAGGTCGTCACGGAGGCCCTGGGCGCCTTCCAGATAGACGTGATGGATGTCGGCCCGGGACCGCTCGGTGGTCACGTGGAGCATGACCCGGATGCAGTGCGGAACCGAGCCCACCACGGCCAGTTCGCGGGCGCAGATGAGGGGCACGGCGCCGAGCCCCATCGACCGGGCCGCCGTGGCCGGAAAGGTGGAGACGATGTCCTCGGTGGCGGTGAAGAGGATGGAGATGATGTCGTCCTCTTCCAGCTGGTTGCGGTCGAGGATGGTGCGCAGCAACGTCACCACCCGGTCGGTGATGGCATCAGGGGTGTCGTGGTCGACCGTGGTGGCGCCGCGGACGGCTCGTACGGAGAGGGGCATCAGGCAGGCATGTTACCCAGCGGCTCCGCTCCCGCCCGGTTGGCCGGTGGGGCCGCCCGGGCGGACCCCCGCCGAATCCGGGGCGACGGGTGCGGCCGCCGCCGCCAGCCCCCGCACCTCCTCCAGGGTCAGCCGCCGGTGGGCCCCGGGGGCCAAGGAGGAATCGGTGAGGGGTCCGATCCGGGTACGGACCAGGCGGACCACCGGGTGGCCGACGGCTTCGGCCATCCGCCGGATCTGGCGGTTCCGTCCTTCGTGTATGACCATCCGGAGCAGGGACGGAGCCACCACCGACACCCGGGCCGGTGCCGTGGGGCCGTCCTCCAGTTCGACGCCCTGTCGCAGCCGGCGGATCTGACCGGCGGTGGGCTCACCGACCACTTCGACCAGGTACTCCTTGGGGACACCGAAAGAGGGATGGGTGAGCAGATGGGTCAGCTCGCCGTCGTTGGTGAGGAGGAGGAGGCCCTCGCTGTCCATGTCGAGGCGCCCCACCGGAAAGACCCGGGGCGTCCCGGGGACGAGGGACACCACCGTCGGCCGTCCGTGGGTGTCCTCGGCCGTGCTCACCACGCCGGCCGGTTTGTTGAGCAGGTAGTGCACCAGGTCGGGATGCACGGGGACGGGCACCCCGTCGATGGCCACCCGATCGGCGGTCGGGTCGATCCGCCGCCCGAGTACGGCCACGGTCCCGTCGACGGTCACCCGACCCTGGGCGATGTACTCCTCGCACACCCGACGTGACCCCACGCCCAGCCGGGCCAACACCTTCTGCAGCCGTTCGCCTTCGGGCCCCGCTCCCCCGGTCGGGTCAGCCATCGCCGACCGGGCGCATCTGCTCCTCCATATCGGCCAGGGCCTCGGGCCCCGGCAACAAGTCCTCGATGGGCGGCAGTTGATCCAGGCGGTCGATGCCGATCCGTTCCAGGAAGGCATCGGTGGTGGCGTAGAGGACGGCCTGCCCCGGCCCGGCCGCCCGGCCGGCGGCGGCGATGTAGCCGCGATGCTCGAGCAGGCGGACCACGCCGTCCACATTGACCCCGCGGAGAGCACTGATCTGTGCCCTCGACACCGGCTGCTTGTAGGCCACGATGGCCAGGGTCTCGAGGGCGGCAGCCGACAACCGGGAGGAGACACCCACGTTGGCGAAGCGCTCGACGTAGGAAGCCAGGTCGGGATGGGTCTGGATGCGGTAGCCGCCGGCGATGCGGACCACCTCGAAACCGCGTCCGCCGGCGCGACAGGACTCGGCCAGCTCCTCGCACACCCCCTCCACCTGGTCGACCGGCAACTCGAGCAGCTCGGCCAGCAACCCCGGGGGGACCGGTTCGACAGCCACGACCAGAACGGCTTCGACAGCCCGGGCTTCGGGCGAGAGCACCGTGGTCATCCCTCGTACTCGTCGACCAGCCCCGCACCCACGGCCACCGGCTCCTGGGCCGAGGCCACCCAGGCCACCTCGAGAGCCCCGAAGGTATGACCCTGGTCGAGTGTCACCCGTCCCTGTTTGCACAGCTCCAGCAGTCCGAGGAAGCGGACAATGACCTCGATACGGGTGGACAGGTGAGCGGTGAGGGCCCGGAAGGTGGCCGTGCCCATGACCATGAGGCGGCGCTCGAGCTCGGCCACGGCGTCCGCCACCGTGACCGTGTCCACGGTGACGTGGTAAAGGTCGACAGCCGGGGGCGGGCGTTCGGCCGTGGCCCGGAGGAAGGCGGCGGCCACGTCGGCCGGGGAAACCCCGTCCAGCAGATCGGGCGTGCCCACCGGCAGGTCCCCGTCCAGCCCGGCCGTCCGGGGCACCGAGCGGGCGGCCCGCTCCATGAGGACGGCGAAACCGTCGGCGGCGGCGGCGTAGGCCCGGCACTCGAGCAGGCGGGCCAACAGGAGGTCGCGCTCCTCCCAGCCGGCCAGCTCCTCGTCGGGTTCGACGTCGTCACGTCCGGGCAGCAGGCGACGCGATTTGAGCTCGATGAGGACCGCGGCGATGACCAGGAATTCGGACAACGTGGGTAGGTCGACCGTCTCCCACGAAGCCACCTCGGCCACGAAGGCGTCGACCACCCCAGCCAGGGGGATGTCGTAGATGTCCACCTGGTGGGTGTTGACCAACTGAAGGAGCAGGTCGATCGGACCCTCGAAGGCGGGGGTGGTGACAGTGGCTCCCACGCCAACCGACCCTACCGGCTGGCGAGGCTCATCTCGTGCACCATCGCCGCCGACCTACGATGACCTCCATGTCCCGCGTTCTGTCCGGTCTCCAGCCCAGCGGCGACCTTCACCTGGGGAACTATGTCGGGGCCATCCGCAACTGGGTGGCCGATCAGTACCTCCACGATTCGTTCTACTGCATCGTCGACCTCCACGCCCTCACGCTGGACATCGCCCCCGACGAGCTCCGGCGGCGGACCTTCGAGACGGCGCTCGACCTGATCGCCGCCGGTCTCGATCCGGAGTGCTGCACCCTGTTCGTGCAGAGCCATGTGCCCGAGCACACCCAGATGTCGTGGCTCCTCGAATGCACGGCCACCATGGGCGAGTTGCGGCGCATGACCCAGTTCAAGGACAAGAGTGCGGGCAAGGACACGGTGCGGGTGGGGCTGTTCACCTACCCGGTCCTCCAGAGCGCCGACATCCTGCTCTACGACGCCGATCGGGTCCCCGTGGGGGACGACCAGCGACAGCACCTCGAGTTGGCCCGGGACGTGGCCCAACGGTTCAACCACCGCTACGGTCCCACTCTGGTGGTGCCCGAAGCGGCCATCCCCCGCACCGCGGCACGGGTCATGGACCTCCAGCACCCCGACCAGAAGATGTCCAAATCGGTGCAGTCCCCGCAGGGCACCGTGCTCATCTTCGACCAACCGGACGTCATCGCCCGCAAGGTGAAACGGGCGGTGACCGACACCGACGGCGACGTCCGCTACGACCCCGAGCACAAGCCGGGCCTGGCCAACCTGCTCGAGCTTCTGGCCGTGGCCACCGACGGGGCGCCGGCCGAGCTGGCCGGTACCTTCTCGACCTACGGTCAGCTCAAAGAGGCGGTCACCCAGGCCCTGGTCGAGATGCTGCGGCCGGTGCGGGAGCGCCGCCAGGCCCTGGCCCAGGAGCCCGGAGAGGTGGCCACCCTGTTGGAGAAAGGGGCGGCCAAGGCGGGGGCGGTGGCTTCGGACACCTACCGGCGAACAGCCGAGGCGGTAGGTCTGTTGGCTCCCGGTCAGGGGCCTCCGCCGGACTGAGCGGCACGGGCGCGCCGTCGGCGACCGATCATCTCCAGTACCGCCCACAAGACCAGGCCCACCGTGGCCACCGCCGACAGGGCCACGCCCAGCAGGGCACTGGAGGCGGCATAGGTGAAGGACACCCGGTAGAGCCCCGAGCCGGGCAACGCCACCCTCTGGATCACGTCGGACGGGGACACCGGGACGGACTGGGCCGGCCCCAAGGGGGCGCCGGATGAGCCTGGCGCCAACCGCTGGACGGTGGCTCTCCAACCCGTGCTCCACGACTCGCTGCGGTGGAGCACGGCCGGGCCGGCGGTGCGCACCAGGATCCGCTGGGAGCCGTTTCGGGTGGCGTCCGAGGCCGTCACCGAACTGCCGGCCCCGGCCGGCCCGCCGGCCGGGCCGGTGACCCATGCCCACCCCTTGGCCCGGTTGTTGTGGAAGACGCCGAAGTTGCCGAGGGTGCCGGTGAACGTCCAGCGGGGTCCGGCCACGTCGTCCTGCAGGCGCCCGTCGAGAGCCAACGGGCCCCAGGGCGAGCTGACGACGTCGGGAACACCCACCACCACCGGCTGGCCACCGGCCGGCAGGGCCAGAACCCCGGCCGCCCGCACCGGCACCGGCACCGTCACCTGGAGGGTCCGGCGTCCCCCCTCGTCGGTGACCGACGTGGCAGCCGGGGTGAGCCACTGCGATCCCCCCGAGGGGGTGATCAGTCCGATCCTCAGGGGGCGGTGGGTCCCCCGCAACCACGGGATGGAGATCGAGTGCACGGTGAAGGCCCCACCGAAATACCACCGGTGGACGGCGCCGGGGGTCAGTACGAACGAAGTCGGCGCCGGCGGCTCCACGAAATTCACCCTCGTGGGCGGGCCGGGGCAGTCGGTCGGGTCCGCCACGGCCCGGGGAACCCACCGTGGTGACGAAGTAGCTCGGGAGCGAGAGGAGGGTGGTCACGTTGAGGTCGTCCCACACCGAACCGGTGAGGTCGGCCGGGTTGAGATCCTCCTGGTAGTGGGCTCCGGTGCCGGCGAAGTAGGCGCCGCTGCTCAACGCCGTGTAGCCCTGGGCACTGGGTAGGCCGGAGTAGATGTTGAGATCGGTCTGGCCCAGGGCGTAGAGCTGGTCGGGGTAGAGCTCGTCGGGGTCGTAGATGATGAACCGGCCGTTCCCCACCTGGCTGTGCAGGGCGGTGGACAGGGGCCCGATGGCCAGGGCTTTGGCCTCGGTGGTGGGCAGGCGGATGACGAACGAGTTGAACAGGACGAGGTCGACGGCGAGTACGGCGGCCAGCCACCGGTGCAACTGTCGGGGGGTGAGCCGTCGGCGGGCCAGGACGATGGCAGTGGCCCCGGCGGCGATGATCACCCCGGCGGTGACCAGGACGGCCTCGTGTTCACGCATGGTGGAGGTCACCGCTACCTGGGTGGCCAACAGCCGGTAGAGACGGGATCCGTCCACCCACAGGAAGAGGCACAGGGCGGCCATGACGGCCAAGGGGATACAGGTCACGATGACCTCCGCCCGCCCCTCCTTCCGCCCAGGCCGCCCGGGTGGAGACACACCGGTCGGCTCCGGGGCCGGGCTCCGTCCGGTGGCCACCGCCCGGTCGGTGAGGAGGAGATGCATCCACCACCCGAGCAGCACGGCCAGGGAAAAATCCACCAGTAACAGGTTGCGGGACAAGAGACGCTCGTCGGAGACCACCGGGACCAGGTACATGAGATGGCCGAACGGGGTCTCGCCACCCAGGGCCGACAGGAGGCCGACCCCGAGGATCACGTACCAGACCCACCAGTGACGGGCCTGGGGAAGGGTGCGGTAGCGCCGCAACCCGAGCGAGCACAGGGCGATGAGAGCCAGCACGCCCATGTAGCTGGTCACCTCGGGGAAGTTGTAGGGACCGGCGTAGTTGCCGGGCCGGCCTTCGTTACCGCCCAGGAGGAACGGTGAGGCCATGAGGGTGATCACCCGCGACGGCAGGGAGCCACTGATGAAGAAGGAGTAACTGGTGGTGGCCCTTTGCGACTGGGTGGCGAAAACGGCACCGGGCAGCCACTGGGCCGCACCCAGGGCCATACCGCCGGCAGTCCCCACGGCCAGGGCAGCCAGCGACCGCAGCCCGGCCCGGCGCCGGGGACGGCGGAACATGCCGGCCTCGATGAGACGACCGACGGCGTAGACGGCCACCAGCACCCCGCTGTCGATGATGGCCTCGGCCCCTCCGCTCAAGATGGTCATCCCCACCGACACAGCCAACACGGCCATCCAGCCCCGTCGGCGGGCCGCGGCCCGGCCGTCGAGCCGGAGTTCGGTGGCCACCGGTCGGAGCGGGATGAGGGCCTGGACGGCCAGGACCATCCAGGGGAGCCAGGCGGCCCCGCTGATGAGATCGATGTGGACGATCTGACCGGTCATGAAGCCGGCGAAGGCGAAGGTGGCGGCGGCGAAGGTGGCGGCGGTGGAGCCGACTGACTGACGACGGAGGAAAAGGTAGGTCCCGACCAGGGCGATGTCGTAGACCAGGACCAGATTGAGCCACCAGGCGGTGAAGATCGGGAGCACGGCCATGAGCCAGGTGGCGGGGTAGCCGGCACCGGCGTTGAACCCGGCCAGCAGAGGGGTCCCGCTGAACAGGTAGGGGTTCCACAGGGGCAGCACCCCGTGGCGGAGGTCGCGACCGACCAGCACCCGCATGGGCAGGTTCTGCAGGAAGTTGTCGCCGTCCAGGAAGGTCCAGCCGAACAGCTGGGGCAGACCGAAGACCACCACCGGGAGGAGGAGGAGGACCACCATGCCCGGGTGGGTCCGGATCCAGCGGTGGAGACCATCGGCCCGTCCCCCGTGACGTCCGGTGGTGGCCCCCCCGGTGTCCGACCCGGCCTCGGTCGGGATCGCCACCTTCATGGGGCGGAGCGGACGGGTTCGGGGACGGCCGGGGCGATCCGGTCGTCGACCAGCAGTCGTCGGAGGGCCAGTACCGTCCAGGTGGCCATGGCCGCCAACAGCAGCGACCGGGCCACGATCGAGCTGTAACCGGCCCAGGCGAAGGCGCTCGAGCGGGACGGCAGTCGGAGCACGAACTCGTAGCCGTAGTCGAAGACGGCCACCACCCCCAGGGCCACACCGAACCCTCCGGGCAGAGCGGCCAGAGCCCCGGCGGCGAAGACCCAGAGGATGTACTGGGGGTTCCAGATCTTGTTGACCGCCATCCACACCACGATGACCAGGGCGGTGGCCAGGGCCAGGGCCCTGGCCTGGGCGGCGTCGGGGGTGCGCCACACCGTCCAGGCGGCGTAGGCCGTGGTTGCCGCCACCAGCAGGAGGGAGGCCGTGTTGATGACGTGGTTGGAGACCACCGTGCTGCCCACGGCGTTCTGGGCCAGTATCCACACCGAGTCCTTGAGAGGACGCAGGCTGTTGAAGCGGTAGAACCACAGCGTGTTGGAGGGGGCGAGGATCAGGAAGGGGACGGTGACCACGGCCCCCACCACCACGAAGGGAACCGCCCAGCGCACCAGGTCGGCCCGTCGAGAAGCGGGGGCCGGAACGGGGGACGGGCCATCACCTCCGCCTTCCCGCCGGAGGACCACGGCCCGTCGCCAGCGCGACCCGAGGGCGGCCAGGGCCAGAGGCGCCACGATGACCGGAAAAAGCTTGAAGCAGGTGCCCACGGCGGCGGAGATCCCACTGGCGGCCAGCCGGCCTTCGCCGAACCACACCACCGCTCCCACCAGGAACAGGATGCCGATCAGGTCCCAGTTGATGCCGGAGTCGATCAGGAGGGCGGGTGAGGCGGCTATCCACCAGGCGGCCGACCGGTTGTGCCGGCGGATGAGGGCGATGGAACCGAAGGTGGCCGCCGCTATCAGCGCCCCGTTGACGGCGAACCAGGAGGCCGGTCCGGCCGGCAACCACGACGGGAGCCACAGGACGAATCCCAACAGGACCGGGTACTCGATCCGGTCGTGCAGGTAGGGAACGGGGTGGATCATGTGGACGCCGCGGATGTAGTGCTCGGCCCCGAGCTCGATGATGTCCGAGTAGAGGCCCCGCCCGAGGGCCCAGTCCCGGTAGCCGTAGGCGGCGTGGAACAACCCTCGGGACAGCCAGAGGAAGTCACAGAGGATGAGGACGCCGGCCAGCAGCGTAGGGACCCCACCGGCGGGCGACAACGGCGAGACGGCTGCTGTTCACACCAGAAGGCCCGACCACCAGGCGATCACGTGGTAGATGAGCTCGGAGAATTGGGTGTGGAAGATCAGGATGAGGAGGAAGGGCAGGAACATCAGCAACGGCTGGAGCTGGTAGTACTGCGGCAACGAACGGGCCGGAATGAATCGCTCGAGCACGGCCGCCCCGTCCAGGGGCGGGCACGGGATCAGGTTGAAGACGCCGAGGACGATGTTGGCGAACCCCCCGATGAACAGGATCTGACCGAGGAGAGAGGGGGGAAAGGCGGAAAAGCCGGCGGCGTAGATCTGGTGCAACTCCTCACGGATGGCCACCGGGGTGGTCAGGGCGAAGACCAGTCCCAACAGGGCGGCCAGGGCAAAGTTGGTGAAGGGCCCGATCAGCGAGACGATCACGGTGTGATTGCGGGGACTGCGGAGTTGATTGGGGTTGACCGGCACCGGCTTGGCCCAGCCGTAGGCACCCAGGCCCGACAGGGAGAGCACGGCGGGAACCAGGATGGTGCCGACCGGATCCACGTGCTTGGCCGGATTGAGGGTCAACCGCCCGGCCCGCTTGGCCGTGTCGTCCCCGAAGGCCAGGGCCACCACGCCGTGCGAGATCTCGTGGAGGATGATCGACGGGATCAGGACCAGAAAGTAGATGATCTCGAACCGGGTGATCCGGTGGGTGCGGATGAGGATGGCGAACAGGGCCAGCCCGATGACGGCGATGATGGTCGACCGTTGGCTGGGCTGGAACCGGCGACGGGGCGGACGGGAACCGCCACTGTCCGGTCCGTACCCGTAGGCCATGCGCGCGCCGGTCGATCAGGAGTGGATCAGGGCCGGCTGGCGTGGTTGATGCAAAACCGGGTGGCCGGCATGGCTTCGAGACGGGCCGGCGCGATGACCTCGGCGCAGACCTGGCAACGCCCGTAGTTGCCGTTGGCCAGCCGGTCGAGGGCCTGGGCCACCTCCTGGAGGGTCTCCCGCAGCTGACCAGCCAGGACCTCGGCTTCACCCCGTTCGGCCGTCACCTGGCTGGAGTCGGCGAAGTTGGGGTCGTAGTCAAGTCCCCCGCCGTCGCCGAAGCCGAGCTCGCTCAATTCAGACTGAAGTTGGCGACGCTCGTCCTCGAGAAGCTGACGGTAATCGATGGTGGGAGCGTCGCTGGGCACACCGAGAGCCTACTTGAGCTGGGACAGGGTGGCCCGCGGGTGGGCCCGTTCATAGGAGGCGCGCAGATGGTCCTGGCTCAGCTTGGTGTACATCTGGGTGGTGGCGATGGAGACGTGGCCCAGCACTTCCTGGACCACCCGGATATCGGCGCCGTGGGCCAGCATGTGGCTGGCGCAGGAGTGGCGGAGCACATGGGGGCTGACCAGGGAACCCAACCCGACCCTTTCGGCCCGACCGTGGACCACGGCCCAGGCCCCCTGCCGGCTCAGCCGACCCCCCCGGGTGTTGAGGAAGACCGCCTCCCTGTCGTCGCGGCGTCCCCGGCGGCGTCCGCGCTCTTCGAGGCATGGCCGCCCATCGGGCTCCAGCCACCGTTGGAGGGCGGCCCGGGCCTGACCGCCCAGGGGCACCAGCCGCTCCTTGGACCCCTTCCCGAACACCCGGAGCAGGTCGCTGTCCCCCTGCAGATCGCTTAGCGAGAGCCCGACCGCCTCGGAGATGCGGGCCCCGGTCCCGTACAACAGCTCGAGCAGGGCGCGGTCGCGTCGCTCGACCGGCGTCGAACCGTCGACGGCATCGATGAGCATGGCCACCTGGTCCTCGTCCAGGGCCTTGGGCAGCCGGCGGGGCAGGCGCGGCGACCGCAGATCGGTCGTGGGGTCGGCACCGATAGCGCCCTCCTCGTGGAGGAACCGGAACAGTCCCCGCAGGGTGGTGGTGGACCGGGCCATCGAAGCGGGGTGACGGCCCGACCCCCGCAGATCGTCCAGATGGCGTTCGATGGCGTCGACGTCGGCGGCCATCGGATCGACCCCGGCCTGGCGGGCCCACTCCTCCCAGGCCACGATGTCCCGGCGGTAGGCGGTGAGCGTATTGAGCGACCGGCCCTTCTCCACCGCCAACCACGACAGGTACTCCTCGGCGCCGAGGGACACCGGTCGGCTCACGGCGGCCGTCTCAACCGGTGGCGGACAGGTGCCGGCGGGCCAGGGCCACCCCGAGGATGGTGGTGGCATCGACGATGGTGCCGTCGTCGACCATCCCGTCGAACCGATCCAGCGGCACCTCGACCACTCGCATGAAGCGCTCCTCGGTCCCCTGGCGGTCGAGTGGCACCGGCGACAGGCCGGTGCACAGATAGACCGATGAGTACTCGTCGCAGAAGCCGGGAGTGATGGCACAGCGGGTGAGCAGGTGCAGGTGGCCGGCGGCGTAGCCCACCTCTTCGGCCAGCTCGCGTCGGGCGGTGGTCTCCCCCGGTTCGCCTTCGATGTCGCAGGTGCCGGCGGGGACCTCGAGCAGCCACTGGTCGACGGCCGGACGGTACTGCTGCACCAAAAGGACGGCGTGGTTGTCGGTCACCGCCACCATGGCCACCGCGCCCGGATGGCGTACGACGTCCCGCTCGAAGGAGTGGCCGTCCGGATCGACGAATGTGGCCCGGGTGACGGTTATGAACCGACCCCGGTGGAGGACCACCTCGGGGCCGGACCGGAACCGGGGAAGATCGGAGGACTCGGCATCGGCGACGTTCCGGCCCCCGGCCCCTCAGCCGACGGCACCGATGTCGATCAGCCGGGGGTCGCGACCTTCGGCCCGGACCAGAGCCGCCCCCACCAGCTCACGGAAGAGGGGATGGGGCTGGTCGGGTCGGCTCTTGAACTCGGGGTGGGCCTGGGTGCCGACCCAAAAGGGATGGCCGGGAAGCTCGATGAACTCCACCAGTCGACCGTCGGGAGAGATGCCCGAGCACACCAGTCCGACCTCCTCGAGCCGAGAGCGGTAGCGGGGGTTGACCTCGTAACGGTGACGGTGCCGTTCCGACACCACTTCGGTGCCGTAGGCCTCGGCCACCTGGGAGCCGGGGAGGAGGCGGGCGCTGTAGGAACCGAGGCGCATGGTTCCCCCTTTGTCCTCTACCCCGTTCTGGTCGTCCATCAGATCCACCACCGGATGCCGGGTGGTGGGGTCGAACTCACGGGAATTGGCCCCGGTGAGGTCGGCCAACGACCGGGCCGTTTCGATGATCATGACCTGGAGACCGAGGCACAGACCCAGGAGGGGCACGTCATGCAGGCGGGCGTAGCGGGCGGCGGCGATCTTCCCCTCCACCCCCCGTTCGCCGAACCCCCCGGGAATGACCAGCCCGTCGAAGGAGCGCAGGCCGTCATTGTCGAGAAGGTCGGGCACGGTGGCGGCCTGCACCCAGACGATCTGCACCTTGGCCCCGTGGTGGAATCCGGCGTGGCGGAGCGATTCGACCACCGACAGGTAGGCGTCGGGGAGATCGACGTACTTTCCGATAATTCCGATCCGGACGGGACGGACGGCGGCGTCCACTTGGCCCACCAGCCGCTCCCAGCCGCTCAGGTCGATGGGGTGATCGGTTTCGTCGAACCGCAGAAGTCGGAGGAGGTAACGGTCCAGCCCCTCCTCGTAGAGGACCAGCGGGATCTGGTAGATGTTGTCGGCGTCGACGGCCGACACCACCGCCTCGATGGGAACGTCGCACAGTAGGGAGATCTTGCGCTTGAGATCATCCGAGATCATCCGGTCCGAGCGGCACACGATGACATCGGGTTGGATGCCCCGGCTCCTCAGCTCGGTGACCGAGTGTTGGGTGGGCTTGGTCTTCTGTTCGCCGGACGGACCGAGGTAGGGCACCAGCGTGAGGTGGACGTAGGCCACATTGTCCCGCCCCACGTCTCGGCGGAACTGGCGGATGGCCTCGAGGAAGGGAACGATCTCGATGTCCCCCACCGTTCCGCCGATCTCCACGATGACCACGTCCACATCCTCGGTGCCGAGGGCGCGCACCGACTTCTTTATCTCGTCGGTCACATGGGGAATGACCTGGACCGTCTTGCCCAGGTAGTCCCCGCGGCGCTCCTTGGCGATCACCGACGAATAGATCCTGCCGGTGGTGGCGTTGGAGCCCTTGTGGAGGTTCTCGTCGATGAAGCGCTCGTAGTGACCGAGGTCGAGGTCGGTCTCGCCACCGTCCTCGGTCACGAACACTTCACCGTGTTCGTAGGGGTTCATGGTGCCCGGGTCCACGTTGATGTAGGGGTCGAGTTTGCACATGGTGACCCGGAGGCCGCGGGACTTGAGCAGGCGTCCGAGCGACGAGGCGGTCAGCCCCTTGCCGAGCGACGACGACACTCCTCCGGTGAAGAAGATGTACTTGGTGGCAGCCCCTGTGCCGGTGTTGCTACCGGGGTTCGTACCGGCCTGGGCCGGTGGTGGGCCGTCCGCCGCCTGTTCCCCACGGGGTTCTTGCGGGCCGTCCATGTCGGGCACCTGACGAGGTTAGCGGAAGCGGTGGACCCACCATGCGGACCCCTGACGCCGCTCAGGAGGCATCGGCCGGCACCGGCACGCCGGCCAGAAGCTCGCGTGCATGGCGGCGGGCCGACGAACTGTCGGGCCGGCCGGACAACATCCGGCTGAGCTCCACCACGCGGTTCTCATCGTCGAGCACCGTCACCTCGGAACGGGTGCGACCGGCGTCCTCGATCTTGCGCACGGCGATCTGGTGGTCGGCCAGAGCCGCCACCTGGGCCAGATGGGTGACCACCAGTACCTGGGCCCGGCGCCCCAGTCCGGCCAGGGCCACACCCACCGCGGTGGCAGCCTCACCACCCACACCGGCATCGACTTCGTCGAACACCATCACCCCCGGGGCGTCGGTCAGAGCCAGGCGTATGGCCAACATGGTGCGGGCCAGTTCTCCCCCCGAAGCCGACCGGGCCAACGGCTGGAGGGCCTCGCCGGTATTGGCTCCGAGCAGGAAGGTCACCTGGTCGGCCGCACCGGCACCGTCGACGGCGACGGCAAAGCGGGCCGAACCCATGGCCAGCCGGTGCAAGGTCGACTGGATCTCGGCGGCCAGCCGAGGCGCGGCCTGGCGCCGGCCCTCGGCCACCGTGGCTTCGACCCGGGCCAGGCTGGTCCGGGCCTGCCCGATTTCCTCGTCCACCGAAGCGGCCCGTCGTTCGTCGGAGGCGATCTCCTCCCGCAGCGTGCGGGCCGTTACGGCGAAGGTAATGACTTCGGCCAGGTCGTCCCCGTATTTCCTTTGCAGCTGGCGCAGCAGCTGCCGGCGTCCCCGGATGGCGGCCAGACGCTCGGGGTCGTCGTCCCAGGTCTCCACCACCGACCGTAACTCGGTGACCAGGTCGGCCAACTCGGCCATGGTCGCCCGGACCCGTCCGTCCAGGGCCGACAGGGGGCCTCGCCCGCTGAGGGCACCGGCCGCTTGGGCCAGCCGGTCCATGGCACTGGTCTCCTCCGTCTCGGACAGCGCCGTCAGGGCCGTGGCTGCCGCCTCACGGTGGGCGGCGGTGCCGGCCAGCCGCTCCTCCTCCCCCTCCAGCCGGGCGTCCTCGGCCACGTCCTCGATGTGGGCATCGTCGATTTCGGCGATCTGGAAGTCGAGGAGGTCCCGTTGGTGGGCCCGTTCACGGGCATCCCCGCCCAGTGCCTCCCTCTCCTCGGTGAGCCGGCGCAGCCGCAGACGGGCGGCCTCCAGGGGGCCGTGGTCGATGCCGGCGTAGTGATCGAGAGCCCGGCGCTGGGCTTCGGTGTGGACCAAGGCCCGGTGCTGGTGCTGACCATGCAATTCCACCAGGCCCTCGGCCACCTCGGCCAGGGCTCCCACCGAGGCCATGCGGCCGTCGATCCAGGCCCGGGAACGACCGCCCCGCACCACGGCCCGGGCCAGCACGATCTCTGCCTCCTCGCCCTCCGCCCGGTCGGCCTGGTCCGGTCGTCCGGCCATCCCCGGCAGGAGGAAACGCCCCTCGACGAAAGCCTCGTCGGCTCCGGCCCGTACCACCGACGGGTCGGCCCGACCTCCGAGCAGAAGTCCCAAGGCCTCGACCAGGAGGGTCTTGCCCGCACCGGTTTCCCCGGTGAGGGCGGTCATGCCGGCCGGCAGGGCGATGGTCACGTCGTCGACCACACCGAGGTTGCGGACCCGAAGCTCGATCAGGGTGGCGGTCAACGGTCCCCGGCCCCTACCGCCCGGCAAGATGGAATTTGGCCCGCAGGATGGCGTGGAAGTGTCGGGGACCGAGGGTGACCAGCAAGGCCGGTCGATCGCCCTCGCGGCACTCGACGGTGGAACCAGGATCGAGAGTGGTGACGGTGACGCCGTCCACCACCAGCACGGCCGGCCGCGGTTCGAGCACCTCCAGCCGGATCCGTTGGGTGGGTTCCAGGACCAGCGGCCGGTCGAAGATCATGTGGGGCGAAACCGGCGTCACCACGATGGCCCGGAGCCGGGGGGAGAGCACCGGGCCCCGCGCCGACAGATTGTAGGCGGTCGACCCGGTGGGGGTGGACACCAACAGGCCGTCGGCGGCGTAGGTCACGAAGGGCCGGTCGTCGATGGTGGTGGCCACTCGCACCGTGTGCCCGGGGACGGTCTTCTCCACCGTCGCCTCGTTGAGGGCACATCGGTGGGCTGTGGTCTGACCGTCGCCGTCGGTGACCGTCACCTCGAGGGTCATCCGTTCCTCCACCTGGTGGGTGCCGGCCAGAAAATGGGCCAGGGCGCTCTCGAGGTCGGCCGGCTCCACCTGGGTCAGATAACCGAGCGTGCCGATGTTGACGCCGAGCACCGGCACTCCGGTGGGGACGGCGGCGTCGACCGCCCGCAGCAGGGTTCCGTCGCCCCCCAGGCTGACCACCAGAGCGGCCCCGTCGAGGCCGACCGAGCCGTCGGCGTTGACGGCGGGCACCGGCTGGTGACCCTGGGCCTCCACCCAGGCGGCGGCCCGCTCCGCCACCCGGGATGCCTCCGGACGATCGGGATGGGTGTAGAAGGCGATGCGGGTCACGATTCCTCTCCGGGAGCTGCGGCGGTGCCGTGGGCCTCGGTGACGGCCTGGTCGATGAGCTGGTCGATGTCCGGCCTCGATTCAGCTCCGTGATCCCCAGGGGCGTGGGGCGACAGGGCGTAGACGAAGAACTCGGCGTTGCCGGCCGATCCTCGGATGGGAGAGGGCATCACCCCCATGATGGCCGCTCCAGCCCCGCCCAGCGCCTCCACCACCGTACCGATGGTGCGCCGATGGATGTCCGGATCGCGAATAACGCCCCGGGCCCGCGAGGCTTCGACCCTCCCCGCTTCGAACTGCGGTTTGACCAGAACCACCAGCGGCGCACCGGGGCACACCGCCTCACCCACCAGGACGGGGATGGCCCGGACCACCGATATGAAGGAGAGATCGACGGTGGCCAGGTCGACAGGGGTACCGCCCACGGTGGCCAGTGTCACGTCACGGAGGTCCAGGTGTTCGTAATCGACGACGCGGGGGTCGAGCCGCAAACGGTGGACCAGCTGACCGTGGCCGACGTCGACGGCGATGACCGACGATGCCCCGGCCTGCAGCAGGCAGTCGGTGAAGCCGCCGGTCGAAGCGCCGCCATCGAGGGCCCGCCTACCGCGGGGATCCACTTCGAAACGGGCCAGAGCGGCGGCCAGCTTCTCCCCCCCACGACTGGCATAGCGGGCGCCGCTCTCCAGTTCGACCGGTTCGTGGTTGGCCACCAGCCGCGATGGTTTGTCGGCGACCGAGCCGCCCACCAGGACCCGACCCTCACCGATGAGGGCCGTGGCCTGGGCGCGACTGGGGACGATCCCCCGCTCGACCAGAACCCGATCGAGCCGCTGCCGCGGGGAGCGGGTCAGTCGGCCGGCCCGTCGGCGGACGGCGATCGCTTGGTTGTCGCCTTCTTGGCCGACGTTTTTTTGCCGGCCGCCTTGGTACCTGCCGCCTTGCGGGCCGGTGACTTTTTGGCGGCGGCCTTGCTGGCTGCTTTTTTGGCCGTGGCCGGCTTACCGGCGGCGGTCGTCTTCCCACTGGCCTTGGCCTTCTTGGGTGCTGCCTTGGAGGTCTTCGACGCCTTGTTGGCAGCGGTGGCCGTCCTTCCGGCCTCTGCCGTCCGGCCGATGAGCGAGGCCACCTGCTTGGCCAGGTCCTCGAGGTTGGTGATGCCGGCACTGTCCATCTGGCGCGCCACTTCGCGCCGCACCTGGTCCACCAGCACCTCGCGGCCCTTGCGGGCCAACTCGATCAGTTCCTCGACTTTGGCCCGGGCATCGTCACTCTGGAACTCGCCGTTCTGGACCAGGTCGTGAAGCAGCTCCTCGGCCCGCGCCCGGGTGAGGGCGGTGAAAGCGATGCCCGCGTCGAGATACTTCTGGAACCCGTCTTTGTCGGCCATCTACCCACCCTAACGGGCGTGTACGGCCTCACCAAGCGGTCCGATGGCGTCAGCTCAGGGAATGGCGGACCAGCGTCACGAAGTCGGGAGCTCGCACGGTCACCGGCGTGTCGAAGTCGGTGGTGCCGGCCGCGGTGACCCCCGAATCGACCAGTCCGAAGGCGATCCCCAGTCGTTCGGCCAGCTTCCCATCGGTACGGGGCTGGTCTCCGACCATCACCACCGAGGGTTCGCCGGTGGCGAAGCCGAAGGCCTGCCTCATCAGGGCGGCCATGGGCTCGTGGGGCTTTCCGGCCACGGTCGGATCCACACCGCTGGCCGTCGCCACCGCCGCCAGCAGGGCGCCCGAGCCCGGAACCAAACCGTCCGGCGTGGGATGGACCGGATCTTCGTTGGTCCCGATGAGCCGCCCGGTGCGACGGGCTGCATCGGCGGTGGCCGCCAGGGTGTCGAAATCGAACGATCGGCTCCAGCCCACCACGGCGGCCTCGGCGGCGTCGCCCGACACGGCCTTCACCCCCCGGGTGGCCAGCGCTTCGAGCACGCCCCCTTGGGCCAGAACCCGTACCGACTGTCCGGGGTCGAGCAGGGAGGCCGCCGCCCCGGCCGACGAAGCCAGGTCTGCGGGCCCGGCCGTCACACCGCATCGGGCCAGCCGGTCCACCAATTCGGCAGTGGTCGGAGCCGAGTTGTTGGTGGCGAACACCACCCGTATCCCGCGTCGGCGTAGGGAGCCGACGGCCGCCCCCACATCGCCGATGGGCTGGCCGGACAGCCAGATCACACCGTCGAGATCCACGATCCACAGGGTGGCGGAGGCAAAGGCGGAACCACCGGCGGAGGCCGGCCCGGTCATGGGCCGGCGGTGTCGGTGGACCCCGATTCGCCCGGGGCCACCCGGGTCCCCCTCCGGGTGCGTCGGGTGGAGACGGCCAACTGATCGGCCGATTCGAGGGCCCGGGCGATGAGGCCGGATAGCCGGGACAGCGGTTCGGCGCCCACCGTGGGATCGTCAGCGGGAGGCGATCCCTCGTCTCCCCCGTCGTGGGCTTCAGCCGATGCCGCCATCGGTCTGGTGCTCAGGTCGGCGATCCGTTCGCCGGTGATCCGGGCCGCCCGCTCCCAGTAGGAGCGGAACATGCCGATATCGAAGGCGCCGTCACGGACCCGGGCCTGACCCACCAGCTGCGCCGGTGGATCGCGGAGATCGCGGACCAGCCGGAGACCGGCCAGTGCCCGTAGGGCGTACCAGGTGGGGTCGAACTCCCACCAGGTGAAACCCTGACGGGCCGAGGCGGGCAGATAGTGGTGATTGTTGTGCCATCCCTCGCCGCCGGTCAGGAGGGCGATGACGGCAGAATTCCGGCTGGTGTCGGGAGTGGCGAACCGGCGCCTACCGAACAGGTGGGACGCCGAGTTGACCAGGAAGGTGGCGTGCCACAACAGCACGGTGGAGAGGAAGAAGCCGATCACCAGTCCTCCCCATCCGCCGATCAGGAAGCACCCGGCGGCCAGGGCCAGGGGTCCGAGCCACCAGGCCCGTTCGAGGAAACGGAGCTCGGGGAAGGCGGCAAAGTCCTTGATGTCGGCCAGGTCGGTGCGTTTGTAACGCGTCGACAGGATCCAACCCACATGACTCCACCAGAAGCCGTCCCGGGGCGAATGCACGTCCTGGTCGAGGTCGGTGTAGCGGTGGTGGAGGCGATGATGGCCGGCCCACCACAGGGGCCCCTTCTGCAAGGCGGTGGTCCCGCCTGCGGCCAGAATGAACTGCATCAACCGACCGGTGCGGAAGCTGCGGTGGGAGAGATAGCGGTGGTAGCCGGCGGTGATGAAGAACATGCGGATCACGTAGAGGAGCCCGCACAGCACCCAGTCCTCCCAGGTGACCACCACGAAGAAGGCGGCCAGAGGAACCAGATGGGCCCCGAAGAAGGGAACCGACGAGAGCCAATCGGTCCTGTCGGCAGTGGCCACCGCATCCGGGTGTGAGGTGCCGATCGGCGCGGGAGCGGTTGCTGTCATGGTGGGCGTTGTCGCCAACCGGGTGACGACTCCAGCGATGGTAGTTCACGGCATCACGCCGGCGGCTCCGCCCGTCGTCCGCCGGTGCGGCTCCCCTACTCGGCTACGTAGAGATCGCCGTTGGGGTGGGCCGCCACCGTGATGCGGTTCAGACCGACGGTGGCCGGTCCCCTGATGACCGAGCCCGTCTCGGCGTTGAACTCGGACCCGTGGCAGGGGCAGGCGATGAGCTTGGCCGACGGCTGATAGGCCACCGTGCACCCGGCATGGGGACAGACGGCGTCGAAGGCCACGAAGTCCCCGGCCGTCTGCTGGATGACCAGCGAAGGGTCGCCGGTGGACGGATCGGTAAAGGAGGCCGACCCGCCGACCGGGACCTTCGACGTCGGCCCGATCGAGGTGCCGGAAGGCGCCTGTCCCTTGACCGTGGTGGTGGGAGATGCGGCCGTGGTGGTCGGGGTGGATGCACCCAGGGCCACTGTGGTGTCAGCCACCGACGACGTGCCACCGGCCGCCCGTCCGATCAGGGCGGCCAGCCCGCCACCGACCAGGACGGCCCCGGCCACCACCCCGGCCCACGCTCCCCGGGTGAGGACCACCCGTCGGGGAACGGCATGGGGCGATGCGGAGGGGAGGGTGGTCCGTCGCCGAGCCAACCAGGTGTCGAGAGCGGGAGCGCCGGCCGCGCCGGCCAGCACGAACGGGGTCCAGGCGAAGAAGAAGACGATGTCCGAGCCGGTGAAGTACGGCGAAGCGTGGAAGCTCACGGTCAGGAACAGACTGAAGGAGAGAACCATGCCGGCGGCAGCGGCCAGCCGCATCCACAGCCCCACCAGCAATCCGAGTCCGATGGCCACCTCGCCCACGGCGATGACGGCGCCCACGGCGTTGGCCGCCGGGACCAGGTGGACGACGAGGGCGTGGATGGGACTGGCATGGCTGGCGCCGACCAGTTGGGCGTGGATGGAGATCGGGTTGGCGTTCGAGAAGAACTGGGGATTGGCCAGTTTCTGGAGGCCGGCGAACACGAAGGTGGCCCCGAGGAAGAGGCGCAGCGGAACCAGAAACCAGCCGGTGGCAACGGCGGCGTCGGGCCCACCGGCCGGGGTGGATCCGGTCAGCGCCCACAGGGACGGCGATCGGTGGCCGGATGCGGATGTGTGCGCCGCCGGGCCTGCTCCCTGGTCGTCGCCACCAGCCGCGCTCACCATCTCGCACTCATCGCTGAGGCACGATACTTCCCGCCCTGGCCGTGGGGACGTCGGCCGCAAGGGGTGCGGTGAGCGCTGCGGACTCCGACGGCGTGCCAGCATGGATGTATGGAGGGAGTGTCGGTGGCCCCGGCGGGCGGTCCGTCGCCTGTAGCCCACGTGCCCCTCACCGCCGACGTGTTGGACACCGACCCCAACGCCGAAGCCATCCCCATCGAGATTCCCCCGGTGTC
This sequence comes from uncultured Acidimicrobiales bacterium, assembly GCA_963824645.1. Lineage (GTDB taxonomy): Bacteria > Actinomycetota > Acidimicrobiia > Acidimicrobiales > RAAP-2 > Bog-756. The sequence goes on along the minus strand of CAWGQC010000012.1, from coordinate 218,553 downwards.
CGGGGCCCACCACTACATGCCCGCTCTGGACGGGCTCCGGGCCCTGGCCGTGGCGGCCGTGGTGGCCTACCACTTCGGTCTGCACGGGGCCGACGGTGGCTATCTGGGCGTGGACTTCTTCTTCGTGCTCTCCGGTTTTCTCATCACCGGGCTGTTGGTGGGCGAAACAGACAGTCACGGAACCATCGGCCTCCGCTCCTTCTGGTTCCGCCGGGCCCGGCGGCTGCTTCCCGCCGTCATGCTCCTGCTCCTTGTGCTCTCCCTCTACACCTGGTTGGGAGGGCCGAACATCACACCGTCGATGTTCGGTGGGGACGGCTTGGCCACGCTGTTCTATTACGCCAACTGGCACCTCATATTCACCCACCAGTCCTACTTCGATCAGTTCCTGGTCCCGTCCCCCCTGCGCCACACCTGGTCGCTGGCCATCGAGGAGCAGTTCTACCTGGTGTGGCCCCTTCTCGTCCTGGCCGGGCTGGCCGTGGGCAGGGCCTGGGGCGGTAACCGTCGGGCCCGCCACGTCGGGCCCAAACGGATTGCCCGACCGGCCGCCTTCTGGTGCACGGTGGGACTGGCCACGGCATCGGCGGCCGACATGGTGGTCCTCTACACCTCCAGCCACGGCGCCGACATCAATCGGGTCTACTACGGCACCGACACCCGGGCCTTCGAGCTGCTGATCGGGGCCGCCCTGGCTCTGTTGGTCACCGGACGTCCGGATCACTCGCCCCGGACGCGACGCCTCCTCCACCGCGCCGCTCCGCTCGCCGCCGTGGTGCTGGGGGTGTTGTGGGTGACGGCCGGGGACGACGCCGGCAACCCGGTGTCATGGATGTTCCAAGGGGGGCTGGTGGTGGCGTCGGTGCTGGCCGCCCTGGTCATCGCGGGCGTGGCCCAGCCCGACAGTGGCGCTTTCGGCCGGGTGCTGTCGGTGCGACCCCTCCGCTGGATCGGTGGCATCTCCTACGGCATCTATCTGTGGCACTGGCCGGTCTACGTCCTGATGACCGACGTGACCACCGGACTCGGTGGGTGGGCCCTCTTGGTCGCCCGCCTGGCCGCCACCGTGGGTGCGGCCTCGGTGAGCTTCTATCTGATCGAGCGACCCATCCGTCGCCGGCGATGGAAGGGATGGGTCTTCCTGTCGGTGATGGGGCTGGCCGCGGCGGCCACGTCGGCTGCCGTTGTCCTCAGTGCCACCACCCAGGCGGCTCCCAACGTGTCCAGCCACCTGTCGGCCATGGTCAAGGTACCCGCCGGGGACGCGGTGCCCCGCCGGCCTCCACCTCCCCTCGTCCTTCCCGGTGGGCGGGTCCCCTCCTCCGCCGACCCTCTCCGGGTGATGACCATCGGCGACAGCGTGATGTACGACGGGGAGGTGGGGATGCAGGCGGCCCTGCAGGCCACCGGCGACGTTGCCGTGAGCCTGCACGGATTTCCGGGATGGGGTCTGCGCAACGACCGCAACGTGACCGGCGACATGGCCGACGCCATCGCCCAGGACCATCCCGAGGTCATCCTCATGATGTGGTCATGGGACAACCAGTATGCCTACGACCATCCCGTGGCCTTCACCAACCTGTTGACCGAAGTGATCAATGTGATGCTGACCCCGGGCGACGGCGTCGACGGTGTCGCCATCCTCCAGTTCCCCCGGACCGGTCCGCTGGATGAGATCATCGACCCGGCGGCACGACAGGCCCAGACGGCGGCGGCCGAAACCGACCGGAACGCCTTCGACCGGATCGTCTCCGTCCTGCCCCGGCGTTATCCGGGCCGGGTGACCTATCTGCCGGTGGCCGGGTCGCTCGACGTGGATGGGCGCTACTCGGCGTGGCTCCCCACTACCGACGGCGGATGGATCCGGGCCCGGAAAACCGACAACACCCACCTGTGCCCGGCCGGGGCCGCCGTGCTGGGTGCGGCGGTGACCACCGAATTGCGACCCCTGTTCCACCTGCCGGCCACCACCGACGGCTGGATCAATGCCGGCTGGACGACCGACGCCACCCGGTTCGGACCGGCCGGCGACTGCCCCGCCGACCAACCGCCCCACTAGCCCCGAAGGACACCGGCCCGGTTGGTGGCCACCCGACGGCTCCGCCTACCATGGGCCCCGTGGACCAGTTAGCCGTGGCCCCGGTTGTTCCGAGTGTCTCACCAGGGCGATCCCGGGCCGACGCCGCCATGCGCCGGCTCTTGCGGATACCTGACGGCGAGGCCCCCATCGACGAATCCGAAACCCATCGGATATTCGAGCGCGTCGATCTTCCTGTCGGCCTTGCGCTGTCTGCTCAGCTACATCGTCCTTCCCGTCGTCCTTCCGGCCATCGGCGTGGCCCGCGGCGTCGGTCCGGCCATAGGCATCCCGGTGGGGGTGCTGGCCCTCACCTTCGACTATCTGGGCATCCGCCGGTTCTGGTTGGCCGACCATCGCCAGAAGTGGGCGTTCACCGCCCTCTACACCGTGGTCGGGGGCATGGTGCTGGCTCTGGTGATCATCGACATCGTCTCCGTTCTGGGCTGAACGGGAGGACCGGCCTGGGCCGGACGGGCCCGGTGTCTCCGGTCGCCCCTGCTGCTCAAGAGAAGGGCGGCGGCTGTCGATAGTCCAGGTAGTGACGACCGAGCGGCAGAACGGGCCGAGAACATACAAGGGGGGCGACGTCTTCCTCCGCGTCGTGGCTCTGGTGGCCCTGGCCTGGGGGGCCGGCTACCTGGTCTGGCGCCCGCTGTACACCTGGCACGGGGCTCAGCCCGTCCTGTTCGTGGTCCTCTATGCCGGGGAGGTCTTCGGGTGGTTGATGCTGGCCTCCTTCGCCTTTTTGGCCTGGAGGGTCCCGGTGTCGGAACGACCGCATGTGGGCTGGCGCCCCACCGTCGACGTCTATGTCTGCACCTACGACGAGGGACTCGATGTCCTCGGTGCCACCCTGGTCGGGTGTGACCGGATCACCTATCCGCACACCACCTGGGTGCTCGACGACGGGCGACGGGAGGAGGTGCGACGGCTGGCCGACCGGTTCGGGGCCCGCTATCTCAGCCGACCCACCAACGAGCACGCCAAAGCAGGAAACATCAACCACGCCCTCGGTCTGACCGAGGGTCAGCTCCTGTTGATCCTCGACGCCGACCACGTCCCTCAGCCCGACATCCTCGATGCCACCGTGGGTTACTTCGACGATCCCGCCGTGGCCGTCGTCCAGACGCCCCATGACTTCGGCAACCACGACTCCTTCCAACACTTCGAGACCGGGCGGCACGACCAGAGCATGTTCTTCGAGGTCCTCATGCCCGGCAAGGACAGGCATGACGGGGCCTTCTGGTGCGGGTCGGCCGCGCTCATCCTCCGCCACGCCCTGGAGGGAATCGGCGGTATCGCCACCGAAACGGTGGCCGAGGATTTTCACACCACCATCCGCCTCCACGCCGAGGGTTGGCACACCCGCTACCACGACGAGACCCTGGTGCAGGGACTGGCCCCGCACGACCTGGCCACCTTCCTCCTCCAACGCGACCGGTGGGCCCGGGGCAACCTGGCCGTACTCCGGACGCGGGAGAACCCGCTGGTGGCATCGCGACTCACCCTCAAGCAACGGGCCAGCTACCTCTCCTCGCTGCTGGCTTACTTCGTGCCGCTCCAGCGCCTGAGCATGGTGGCTGTCCTGGTGGCCATGCTGGTCACCGGTCGTCTACCTCTTCACGCCACCCTGTGGCAGTTCTGCCTGTTCTGGTTGCCGTGGATGGCCCTCAACCTGGCCGCCTCCACTGCCCTGTGCCGGGGACAGGCCAGCCTGTGGGACGGGGCCTATTCGAACCTGCTCACCACCGAGATCTACGCCCGGGCCGCCTTCGTGCTCGTCCATCCCTTCCGGACCACCTTTCGGGTGACCCCCAAAGACGGCATCGACGACGGGGGGTGGGCGGCTGTTCGTCAGCTCCGGCTCATCGTGGCGGTGGCTCTGGTCCTTCTGGCCGCGGTGGTGGCCCGCTGTCTGGCTCTGGCCGGAATCATCCAGCTCGGCGCCCTTCCCGGCCTGGCCGTGGTGGCCGGCCTCGGCTTCGCCGTGGGCGAGATCGTGCTGACCACGCTGGTGGTGCTCCGGGTGAGCCGCCGCCGGCAGGGACGGCGGCACTACCGGGTTCCGGTCGAAGTGGCCGGCGTGATCGGCGACACGGTGGTCCGGGTGGTCGACCTCACGCCCGGGGGGGCCGGCATCATCGGTCCCCGTCCCCTCGAGGTGGGCGCAGAGATCCCGCTGCACCTCAGCCTGCCCACCATCGACGGCGACACGCGCGACGTGGGCCTGCGTTTCGCCATCTGCTCGACCCGACCGGCCCGCGATGTGGGGTGGCGGATGGGCGGCACGCTCACCCCGCTCACCGAGGACGACGGCGAGGCCCTCATCGAGCACTGTCATGTGGTCAGTTCCCGCACCCGACTCACCGAAAGCGGACGGTTGACACCGGGTAGGCCCGCGGCCAAGCCCGCTCCCTCCCTTCCCTCCCGGTCCTCGGTCGGCTGACCCGGAGGTGGGCCGCCGTCAGTGGGGTGCGGCCGGCTCCCGCCAGTCGGGATGGAGCCTCCGGCTGAGAACCAACTTGAGGGCCTTGACCGTCTGACCGTTCTCCATCTGGTCGCCGTGATCGGCCAACCAGGCGATGGCGGCGGCCGGAGCCGACGGGGGGGCGCCGACGTAGTGACCGACCAGTCCGAGCGCCTCGGCGTTGGCCAGCTGCCGCTCGGTATCGACGTAGCCGGGGTCCACGTTGAAGGCCCGGATCCCCTCGGCTCCGAGCTCGACGGCGATCAGCGGGGCGAAGCGGTGCAAGGCGGCCTTCGAGGCGGCGTAGGCGACACCCCAGCCTCCGGCACCGACCGGTCCCGGAGGGTCGGCCGTGGCCGTGTGGGACGTCACGTTGACCACCAGACCGTGACGGCGCTCCCGCATGCCCGGTAACACCGCCTCGATGAGCACCATGGGAGCGACCACATTGGCAGCCAGCTTGGCCTCCAGTTGGGCGATGGCCAGATCGACGATCGGAACCATGCTGCCCGGGCCGGTATCCACGGCGTTGTTGACCAGCAGATCGACGCCACCCCACTGGTCGATCACCTCGGTCACCGACCGGCGCAGGCCCGGGTGGTCGTGCAGATCGGCCACCACCGGCAGGGTCCGTCCTCCTGCTTCGGTCACCAGGGCGGCGGTCGACTCCAGGCTGCCCGGCAGTCGGCGCCCCGACCCGGTGTCGGAATCATCGCGTCCGTCTCCTTCCCGCAGGGTGCGGCCGGTGAGGGCAACGTCCCAGCCCGATTGAGCCAGGGCGATGGCGGTGGCCCGCCCGATGCCGCGGGTGGCCCCGGTGACCAGGGCCCGACGTGGCCCCCTCCGCTCTGCCATCGTCCGGTTCTACCAGCACGGCGAGGGGCGGTCGAACTGTTCCGGATGGCGGCCCCGGGGATCACCGATCCAGGATCACGACGCCGGTCGGGCTCCCTCCCGTCCACGGGGAGGAGGGAGCCCGCCAGCCCGGCCAGTCCGACGGCGAAGTCTTCAGTCCTTGAAGAAGTAGAGCCCTCCGTTGGGCGCATAGGGAGCGCCCACCGCGACCGTGTTGTGCCCGATGGTGGTCAGACCCGAGTACCCGAAGTAATCGCCGGGGGCTCCGTCCGACGCCACCAACTCGGTCAGGAGAACGGCGCTCGGCCACATGGCGCCCTTTTTGGGGATCACGAAGGCCGCACCCGTGGCGTAGTTGGGATAGCCCTGGGAGTCGTAAGGGGCGGTGGCCACCACTGTCGTCCCCAAGAGAGCCACGTTGTACCCGAAGAAGTCCACGGCTACGCAATTGGGCTCATTGAAGAACGAGCAATCGGCCGGGCTGGTCTCGTTGGCCGTGTGCTCAGGCGGGTCGGCGATCTCGGTGTTCTGTGTCCAGCTGCCTCCCGATCCGGTGAACACGTAGACGGCTCCGGAGCCGACGCTGTCCGGCTTGGGGGTCGGGTAGGAAGCGTAGGGAGCACCGATGGCGACGGTCCTCCCCTTGATGGCGACCGAATTGCCGAAGTAGTCGCCGTAGATGAGGCCGACCAGTTGGGTACAGGTCGTCGAGCACCCCTCCCCGTTGGCCGCAGTGAGACCGGCCTTCTCCACCCAACCGCCACTGACCCCAGCGAACAAATAGGCAACGCCCGTGGAGCCGTTCGTTTCCGGTGCACCCACGATCAGTTCCTTCCCGGAGGCCTGCAGGCTGTAGCCGAACAGGTCGTTGGCGGTGGCCGCCGGGTCGGCGATATCGGCTTTTTCGGCCCACTGGTGGTTCCTCTGGGTGTACACGAACACCGCACCCTGGGATGAATTCTCCCCGATGGCGCTGACCAGGATCGACCCACCCGAGATGGCCAGCGGCCAACCGAAGATGTCGTAGTAACCCTGCCCGGGGTCATCCAGTTCGGTCTGCTGGGTCCAGCTGCTCCCGGAACCGGTGAACAGGTAGACGGCTCCGGTGCAGGTCTGTGCCGCCTGTCGAGTGGAGCACAGTGATGCCCAAACGATGACTCCGCCCAACCGTGATCTGCATCGATCCCGCCTGACCGCCGCTCTTCGTCCCGCCCACCGCGCCTTCCGGTGCCTGGTTTGCGAACGTAATCCAACGATCGTTCGGCGTCAACCACCGGCCACCACCGGACCGGGGCGGTGGGTCGGGCGTCGGTCCGACACGCCCCCCCGCCCCCCTTTGCCGTCCGTGGAGCCGTATTCTTCCGGTGATGGCCAGCACCTCACCCACGGCGCGGCGGGGCCGTGGCCCCGGTGCGGCCACACCGGCAGGGACAACGGCCGAAGTGGCCCTCGGGACCATGCTGTTGGGTGGAGCGGCCCTGGCCGGGCTGGCTTTCGTGCACAGACCCTGGCCCAACCGGCTCGACGTGTGGGGGTATCGCCTCCTACCGGCCAGCTTCGACGCCCGGTGGGCCCACGACCTGGCCGCTCTGGGCTCGCTGAGTGCGCTGGTGCTCGGGGTCATCGCCATCTTCCTGGTGGGTGTCTGGCGGGACTGGGTGCGGGCGGTGGCCTGTGCGGTGGCTCCGGTCATTGCCGTTCTGATCGTGCAGGACCTGGCCAAACCGTTGGTGGGTCGTCACATCGGCATCGCCGGCGGGTCCTCCTACCCCTCCGGGACGGTGGCGGCGGTGGCCGCCCTGGCCACGGCGGCCACCCTGGTCATGCCGCGGGTGATCCGGCCGCTGATGGCTGCTGTGGGTGTGGCGGCCACCATCGGGACATCGTTGGCTGTGATCGTGCTGCGATGGCACTACCCCACCGACACCCTGGGGGGCATCGCCGTCGGGATCGGAGCCGTTCTGGTCCTGGACGGGATTCTCCACGTGCCCTGGGCCATCGCCTCGGCATTCCGGGGCGCCCGTCACGATCGAACCATGGCCGTGCAGAGCCACCCGAGGCTGGCCTGACCCAGGCCCGTCGCCCCATCATCAGGTGGAACAGCGGTCAGTGACTGGGTTGGAGCTGTGTCGTCAGGAATTGGACGATGTCGGCGGTCACCGTGGCCAGACTGGGGCTCACCGGTCCGTCGCCCCGATGGACCAACCCGTGGGCGGCGTTCTGTACCAGGATCAACTGCGCACTGTCACCTACGGCCCGCAGGGAGTCGACCAACATCTCGGACTGGCTCACCGGGACGATGGCGTCCTTGACCCCGTGGACAACCAGAAAGGGCGGAGCGCCCGGGTGCACGTAGGTCAGCGGACTGGCCGCCACCAGCGTGGGTGATCGACGGCCGACCATCTCGCCAAAGGTTTCTTTGACCAGCAGCGGCAGAGCTTTGGCGTCCACCAGGTCGGGCGAGGTGAGATCGGTCGGTCCGTATTCGTCGACAACGGCGGCGACGGCGCTGGACACGTCGGGATGGGACCCGGCCACGAACAAAGCGGTAGTGCCGGTGAGTCCGACCATGCTGGCCAGATGACCGCCGGCACTCGCCCCCATCACGGCGATCCGTGACGGGTCGACGTGCAGGGCGTCGGCATTGGCCCGTACGTAGCGGATGGCGCATTTGGCGTCCTCCAGCTGGGCCGGCCAGCGAAAGGTGGGAGCCAATCGGTAGTTGATGGAGATGAAGACCCACCCCCGGTGGACCAGCTCCCTCTCGACATCCGCATCGACCGACCCCGCCTGCAGGGAGGAGTCACCGGTCACCCATCCCCCACCGTGGATGAACACGACGGTCGGTGCCCGTCGGCGGACGACGGCCGGCTGGTAGACGTCCATGGTCTGGCTGACTCCCCCGTTGTCGCAGTAGACCCTGCGGGCGGCCTGGGTGGCCGCCGACGAAGGCGGCCCGCCACAGCCGACGATCAGGGCCGCCACCACCACCAGGGCGATCGGAACCAGGTGTCGGTCAGACCTCGCCGAAGAGGTCACCGAGGGTCTCCACCCGCTCGACGACCTCGTCGGCGGTGAAGCGGAGCCGGTCGGCATCGCCCTGGCGTGCGCACTCGTCCACCTCTGCCCATGTCACCGGGGTCGACACGGTGGGAGAAGGACGCGCCCGCAGTGAGTAGACGGCCACCGTGGTTTTGGCCGGGTGGTTCTGGCTCCAGTCGATCAGCACCTTCCCGTGGCGGAGGGCCTTGCGCATGTTGGACACGATCAGCTCCGGATGGTCGCGCTCGAGCTGCGTGGCCACTGAGCGCGCCTCTCGACGCACCGTATCCCAGGTCCTCCGTCCGGGCAACGGGACGTAGAGTTGCAACCCCTTGGAACCACTCGTTTTCGGTAGACACACCCGCTCGCTGTCGGCCAGAAGATCGGCGATGTGCCGACCAACGATGCAGCATTCCACGATGGACGAGCCAGGACCGGGATCGAGGTCGAAGACCATGTGATCGGGGGGCGCCGGCAGGACCCGCCTCCGGCCGACGTGCCACAGGGGGACGTGGAACTCGATGGTGCCCAGGTTGGCGGCCCAGATCAGGCTGGGGAGATCACAGATCACGCCGTACTGGACCAGGCCACCCTCGGTGTTCGAGGGGACGGAGATCCGGTGCAACCAGTCCGGGGCGTGCACAGGAAGGTGTTTCTCGAAAAAGTGGGCGCCCTCGACGCCGTTGGGAAAGCGCTTCATGGTCAGGGGGCGGTCGCGTACGTGGGCCAGCATCATCGGCGCTACCCGCAGGTAGTAGTCGAGCATCTGACCCTTGGTGAACCCGGATTCCGGATAGAAGACCTTGTCGAGATTGGAGACGGTGAGCTCACGGCCGTCCACCACCGTCCGGAGGGCACCGTCAGGACTCACGAGCCACCTCTTCGGCCGATTTGTCCGGCCGGGGGCCCCGCCACACCGGATGGCGGAAGAGTCCGTCGGAGGTCCACTCGGTGAAGGTGACCTCTCCCACCGCCACCGGACGCACCCAGGTGGCGGTGGTCTCCACCGGGCCCGGGAGGGTACCGACAAACGGGCTCGTCTTACGGACCAGCTGTCCGAGGGTAGCCAGCAGGTCGCGTCGGGCCTGTTCGCTGAATCCCGTTCCCACCTTGCCGACGTAGTCGAGCCGGTGGCTACCACCGGAGGCGGGGAGGCCGAGCAGAAGGGCGCCGAAGGTGGCCTGACGCTCGCCTTTTCCAGCCGTCCACCCTCCGATGACCACCTCCTGCACCATCTGGCTCTTGACCTTGACCCAGTCGCGGGTGCGGGTGCCGGGCCGGTAGATGCTGGCCCGGCGCTTGGCCACAACCCCCTCCATGCCCAGCCCGACGGCCGAGCTCAGCACGTCCGATCCCGGGGTGTCGGTGAACGAAGGAGTGATCCCCCATCGGGGGCCGGACAGCCCCAACTGCTCGAGCAGCACCCGGCGCTGATCGTAGGGAAGGGCTTGGAGGGACCGACCGTTGAGATGGAGGAGATCGAATACGACCAGGCTGATCGGGTGCCGACCGGCGGCCTGCTTCACGTCGTGGGCCGAGGCGAGGTTGAGACGGTGCTGAAGCCGTGAGAACGACGGCCGACCGCCTTCGTCGAGGACGACGATCTCACCGTCGAGCACGACTTGATCGGCGCCCACCGCCGCCGCCACCTCACGCAGTTCGGGGAAGGTGGCGGTGATGTCCCGACCCCCGCGGCTGATGGCGCGGGGCCGGCCCCCGTCCACCCACAACAGTACGCGGATCCCGTCCCACTTGAACTCGAAGGCCCAGGATCCGTCGTCCGGGGGAAGTGCGCCGGCGGTGGCCAGCATGGGCGTCAACGTCCGAGGAAGGGGTTCGAACCCTTCGGAGGGTGGATCCATGCGGTGGATCATCCAGTTCTTTCCCCGGGTGGGAAAGAGAACAAACCGTCCCTCGACGCGGGCGCCATGGAGGAGAACTTTGATCTCCCGCGGGGTCCACTTCTGGCATTCGTAGGTTCCCGTGTCCCAGATCGAGACCTGGCCGCCTCCGTACTGGCCGGTTGGGATGACCCCGCTGAACGATCCGTACTCGAGCGGGTGGTCCTCCACCTGCACGGCCAGGTGGTTTTCGGTCGGGCTGAGCGGAATCCCCTTGGGAAGGGCCCACGAAGCCAGCACCCCGTCTCGCTCCAGTCGAAAGTCCCAGTGGAGGCTCGAGGCGTGATGTTCCTGGATGACGAAGGAGTTGCCGGCCGACTGTTCGGGGGGCCGGTCTCCGTCAGCCACCGGGATCGGTTCGGGCGTCCGATCGCGGTGCCGCTTCCTCTGGTACTCCTGGAGGGATGCCTTTCTCACCGGCACGGGCTTCCCCGGCTACCCGGTGGTGGGTCGTCGGTTCCCACCGGCAACGTGTGGTGCGAGGACCGTCGTCACGAGGCCTTGCGCCGGGCCGGTGCCTTGGGCACCACCTTCTTGCTCCCTCCGGCCTTGACGGCCTTGACAGTTTTTTTCGCCGTCGACGGTCGACGTGATGGAGAGACGCTCTTGGTGCCGGTCGATCCGGTGCCTTCTGCCCGTCGCGATTTGACCGAATCGATACTGGCGCTCAATACCTCCATGAGATCGACGACCTTGGGTGCAGACGGCTCGCTCGTCACCTGGGCCACCACCTCGTGACCCAGGCGCTTCTCTTCGATGATGGCTTCCACCTTCTGGCGGTGGGTGTCGGTGTACTTGGCCGGATCCCATTCGCTCTCCATCGATTCGAGGAGCAACTGGGCCATGGAAATCTCGCGGTCGCTCAGGGTGACCGACTCGGGCAACTCGGGCAGCTCTTTTGTGGGCGACCTGATCTCGTCGGCGAAGTAGAGGGTCTCGAGCTTGAGAACCTCGGTGTCAGGTCGAATGGCCACCGGGTATTCCTTGTTACGCATGACCAGGGTGCCGATGGCCACCTTGCCGGCGTTGCTCATGACTTGGCGGAGGAGTCCATAGGCCTTGCCGGCCGCCTCCCCCTCGGGTGCCAGGTAGTAGGTGGCGCGGAAGTAGATCGGGTCGATCTCCTCGAGGTCCACGAAATCGGTGATCTCGATGAGGCGGGACTTCTGCGGCTCGGCGGCGGCCAACTCGTCGTCGTTCAGGATGACGTATTCACCGCCGCCGAGATCGAAGCCCTTCACGATCTTGTTCGATTCGACCTCCTGACCTGTCCGCTCGTTCACCTTGCGGTAACGAATGCGATCGGACGTCCCCGCCTCCAGTTGATTGAAATGGATGTTCTTGTCCTGGGTGGCGGGATAGAGACCGACCGGGACATTGACCAGCCCGAAGTTGAGGGCTCCCTTCCAAATGGTGCGTGCCATGGCCCTAGCTTTACCCAGGTCAGGGGTCATCCACCACCCCTGATACACCCACTGGACAAACTGAGCCCATGGACGAGACGGCCCCCGAGTTCGCAGAAGCCATCCTGCGCGGCTTGTCAGAGGTGGCCGAGTCAGAGCCGGACCTGGCCCTTGAGCTGGGACTTACCGCCTGGATGCGCCAAGGTGGCAGGGGCATCGAGGAGGCCCAATGCGCCATGGTGGCCCTTCGTTCGGCCATATTGGAGGTGGCCGAAATGGACCGCCGGAGCGAGCCATCGCCCCTCACCGGGGTGTCGGCCCGGACCGATCTCCTCAATTGGGCTGTCTATCTGGCCGACCTGGTCCGGCGGGCGGCCTGGGCGAGTCGCTGTGAAACCGGCCTGATCGTGGAGCGCAGCGTCCGCCGGGTGGCGGCCTGATCCGGACTCGTTCCGGAGGGTTGGGGCGAAGGGGTGCCGGCCATGTCGCCTGACCGAGGATGCCTGACCGAGGATGACTGACGGAGGGCGTCTACCGCACACCCTCGGTCGACGCTCACCTCCACCGCCCGCCGTCCAGTCCGGCTCACGCCGCCGCTAGACAGCTCATAGTTCGGGCCGCTGGTCGGCCCCCGGCCACAGAATCCGCAATTGTGACGATGGCGGTTGTGTCACCAACGAGGGCAGGATGGACAGCGGGGGGACAACCTGCCGACAACACGACGGACCCCGGCGATCGCCCGGGGTGCCGTCGTGTTAAGCCCTCACCATTGAGTGCGGCCGAAGTCGCCGTACGTCGGTGAGGCGACTCTCGCCCGAACCGGTACGAGGACGCCGAGAAGGGACGGCCCCCTACCCCCTGGCGGAGGAATAAGGGGCACCCCAAGGGCAGGGGTACCAGAATCCTGCCAGGCGACAGATCGGTCACTCCGGCAGGTCTGACCACTGTCTATTTTCTCCCAGCTGCATCCGGTTTACATCGGTGATTCCACTCAGAGTGTTTCCACCTGGTGCCTCCAGCAGTCACCCCTGGCCAAGCCGCTCACTTATGGGCGGGAGTGATTCGACCCACCAGATCGTGGAACCAAGCATTACCGGCTTCAGCCCCACTCCTCTTACGAGACAAGGGCTCACTGCGTCGGCCGGGGGTTGTGACCTTCGGGGAAAAGGTACGATCACCGGGAAAGGGGGGCATCAGGTGAAGCATCATCTCGGTTGCCGCGTAGGTCTACACAAATGGTCGCCCGGACACCATCTTTCCGTATGGCGGGGAGACCTCGGTAGAACCGTGCGTATCCGCAGCAAAGCTTGCTACAAGTGTGGAGCCGTCGACGAGCGGGTGGTGCGGGAGAGACCTACGCCAACATTCGGTGGCGACGAGAATCCACAGGTCTGACCATGACGGCGCTGTCCTCCTGACCGAGCCGCCTCCAGGCGCCCGGACCGTCGGCCGGCAGAAGCGGGTGAACAGCTGCGCCGGGCCCATGGGACGTGGGACACCCAGGGAGCTATGGCGTTCGCCTAACCAGCCAGGGTCGATTTGGCTGGCCACGGGCGAAGGCACTCCGCTCCCGCCGACCGGAAAGGTCTCGCCATCTCACCCCCCGGGAGCTCGAGATGGATCGATTGGCCCGACAATCCAGGTGCCCCGAAATGGCCGGTCACCTGGCGTGAGCTTGACGGGCGGCCGCCCGGCCCTGGTGTATCAGATGACCTCAAACCGTCCCACCGCCACTGACCGGACTCCGTTTCCTCCGATAGGCCGGGCACGAACGTGGGCGGATACCTGGCCAACCGGTCGCCGTACACCGCCATCATCGCCCTTCCCCCGGGCCCCGGGGCGGGGAGGAGCTGCCGGACCCAATCGATGGGCCAGGCCGGAGCGTCCCACCAGCCAAACGTTTGTTTCCCGGTAATTGGGGGGATCTCAATGGCCGCAGGTGTCTGGCTCGCGGTCATCGGGGACGGCGGAGGGTGACCGAGCCAGGCACTTGTCCGCCTACTGGCGCCGCCAGGGGCAACTGCGCTGACGTCCGTCATCCAGAAGGCCGGAGCTGCCCCGAGGACACTGGGGTGGCAGTCATTTTGGACCGGCTCCCGATCTCGGGATCTTCAAACCAGTTCGGACTCTGGCTCGGAGTCTGTCCGGTCTTCCGGCTCAGCGTTGGCCATGGCTGCGAAGGGGGCCTCGAGGGTGCCAGGCCCGGAGCGGGGCGGGGCGGCGGAACCTCCGCTCAACGGGCTTCTGGCTACCAAGCGGTGATGATGTTTGCCGCCCAAACCGACCACCACAGGAATATTCCGGCCAGCGTCGTGACGATGACACGGGAACTGACAGGAAGCCGACAGACATCGCTATTATTCGGGCGCACAATGGGCCCAGTAGCCGGTCCACCAAGATCTGGCGGAACCAGCGGACGAACCCCAGAGCGGCGGTGGCGGCTGGGGGCTCGTTCGCGTTAGACGATTCGGCGGCCGGCAAACGAGGGGTGCTCGAGTCGTAAGCGACTGATAGCGACCGTGCCCGACTCCAACCAGCGCCTAGAGGGAAGCATGCACCCAATGAAACAGGTAGCTGGGGTCGGCGCCAACGGCATGGCCTCCAGAGGTGCGCTCACCGGCCCCGTTGTGGACCGGCACCCTTCACAGGTGGAACGGGAGGTTCCCCTTGGTCGGTGGCGGTCAACCAGGGAGAGCAACGGCATTCTGACCGCCATCGCGGTGGCAGCCTCACTGGGACTGCTGCCATGGCTGAATAAACCCATGTTCCGTGATGAGGGATCTTCTCTCTACGCTGCCCATCTGAGTTGGAGCGCACTCTGGCAGCAATCCCGCGTGGTTGATCTGGTTGTGCTCCCCTACTACGCGTTTCTCCATCTTTGGATTCAGCTATCCGCCAGCATCGAGTGGGTGAGATTCCTATCGCTCTTGGCCTTTACACTCACCGTGTTCCTGGTGGGACATCTGGGTGTCCGCATGGGGGGAGCTTGGTGCGGAGTGCTGGCCGCGGTCCTAGCCGCGACCAATCCTTTGATGGTGCAGGCCGCGCTGTACGCCAGGCCGTACGCATTGTCGGCGCTGGCATCCACAGCAGCCGTCATCGCCCTCATCCGATGGCTGGGGGGAGGCGGAAGTCGGTGGGTATGGTGGTTCTCGCTGGCTTCTCTCGCCACCCTATATCTCCAGATGTTCGCCGTCCTGGTACCGTTTTCGGTACTGCTCGCCGCCATCGCCGTGAGGCCGACAGTGTTCCGTCGCCGAAAGCGGACGTTGACCGTTCCGATCGGATTGCTGACGCTCGTAACCTTCGCCTCTGTCGCATTTGTTAGAAGCCAGCGCGGTCAGATTGCGTGGATCGCCAATTCCTTCGAGAAAAGGCAGGTGATCACCGATCTGCTGGGTCCGGCGTACGGGGGGTCTGGCATGTATGCCGTTCTAATTCAGGCTGCTGTACTTTTGGGCCTTGCCCTGTGTCTGTGGGGATGGCGTCGGCGCGGCTTTCAACCCGCCCGCCCCGACCTCGAATGCTTTGCCATCTGTTCAACGTGGGCGGTCCTCCCCACGGTGATCATGGTGGTTGTCTCCTTCGTTGACCCGGTCTATGTCGATCGCTACGTGACGGCTTCGGCTCCGGGTCTGGCCATCGCCCTTGCCCTGCTCACCGTCCGCGCCTTCGATCAGGTCACCGATCGGTGGGCAGAGTGGCCACGCGTCCTGGCCGCCGGCGCATCACTCGGCATCACTACGGTGGTGATGCTCGGCGCCTGCTCGCTGCCTGCGGCTCAGGGCATCAGTGAGAATCTCCAGATGGCGGCCCAATACCCACGGTCGACGTAGGACGGACCGGCGAATCTGCCCTACCCGATCATTCTCTGACCACCGCCGTCGACTACTACCTTGGGGAGAGTCGCAAGCCGATGAGAACCTGGCCTCAGTTGGCGGTTCAGCCCTACATCGATGGGTTCGATCTGGCCCAGAGCCACCACGACCAGGCGACGGCACCGAGCAACGTCTGGTTGGTGAACGACGGCCTCGGCCCCAGTGTCACGGGGTTTGAACGGATGCTCACGCACGACGGATATTTCCTGGTAGGCACGAGGCGAGTGCCCGGGGTACTCATGGACCACTTCCATCGCGGCTCGAGGCTGTACGACCATTCGAGCCCCGACTCCGTGAGATGAGGTGCAGATGCCCTGGGCGAGTGGGGTGGTGGCGGACTTTGGCCAGCGAGACCGGTGCTGGACAGATCCAATCGAACCGTTCGGTCAACCATTCCTGATGGTCGCCATCAAGTCGTGAGCCGGCCAACGCATTTGCTCCGACCGTGGGTCCCGACACGCCGCATGTACTCAGGTGCGGGTGGGGGGCTTGAACCCGATGCCCTGGCCAGCGTAAGCCCCTCAATCCGTGGGGGTCATAAGGTCTGGGGAACTGATTGGAAATGAATGTCGACTCGGCCGTCGTGCGGTCCAGTCGGCTCGATCTTTGGTGGTCGGTGAACCTCCCTTCACAGGTCCGTTGACCACGTGTAGGACGAGCTCCCATCGTCGGGTGAGGCCCGGCTCGACCTCATGGGTCTCCTGTGGAGGGGTTACGATGCAGTCTGCATTCGGCAAGTGCCGGACTTTTGGGGGGTTAGCGACTGTTGTCCAGACAAACCAAGGGGTTCACCTACGAGGACTCCTCCACATTCGAGGTTAGCAACGTTGGGAAGGACGGTCATGCGACGGCGCTGGACCGACGCGATCGGTTCATCAGCGAACACCTCGGCCTGCTATCCCCTGAATCCCTGGTGGTCAACATCGGGTGCGGGATCCTCCGGAGGTTCGAATCGGAGTGCCCGGGGCGGTATCTGGCCAGCGACCTCCGCGTGCTACCCCATGTGGATTTCGCTGCGGATGCCATGTCCCTGCCCTTGGCCGACGGTTCCGCCGACGCAGTCATAGCCCTGGAACTGCTCGAGCACGTCCTGCAGCCCATAACGGTGCTCCAAGAGATGAGTCGTGTGCTCAAGCCCGGCGGACGGGCCATCGTGTCCGTTCCCTCAACTGTCCCCCGGCATGACGACCACGACTACTGGCGGTTCACCGCCCAGGGACTGGCCCAGCTCTGTTCCGAGGTCTTCGAGGACGGCGATGTTCGGGTCTTCGGCGGAACGTTCGAGGCGCTGGGCCACCTTGCTGCCTACTACACGGCATTGGTCTTCCATCAGGTCCGGCTCCCCAGCCGTCGTGTACGACGGGTGTTCCCGTCTCTGGGCTACTGGCTCGATCAACGCAACAGTTGGTCAACGTCCACAACCGCCCTTCACACGCTGGCCTTCGACCTGGTGTGCGTGGCGACCGTAGCGGACACTGACTGATCCCCGAGCGAATCAAACCACCACCGTTTCCCCTTACCGGGGCGTTACCGGCCTCTTACGACGCAGTAGTTGGCGACAGCGAGGCGATCAGCTCGTCCACGGCGGCTCGGCGGGTCAGCGATGAAATGGAGCGAGCATTCTGCTTTGCTGTCACACATCCCTAGCAATGACCGGCAGGGGCCACCTTCACGCAAGCAGGCTTGAGGAGGCCAAACCCGGAGCGGGGCGGCGGGACTCCGCTCTACGGGCTGGCTACCTCTTGATGCGATTGTACCGGGTACTGCTCAACGGCCCATCGCGCCAGAGGCGGCCCGGGGCGAACATCGTCCCAGTGAGGGAAATCCATGATGGTGACGGCCCCGATCGCGGCCTGGCCAGGACGTGCGGTTCCTGGAGCCATCCTGGTCAGGTCGTCGACATCCGTCGGTTCGCCCCCGAGTGGCGCACGTCTGGCCGGTCAAAGCCAATAAGACCCACTCCCCCGGCAGTTCGACGCAGGCGTATCGGATCCGCGGATCGGAAAGTGGATGACGGCGAACCCGCTCGACGAGTTCACTCCGGAGATCGTAGGTTCGTCCCTGAGACAGCTTTGATGTCTCGAACTTACGCAACTGCAGGGGGATCCGACAGGCTGAGCAGCCGTTGGGCGAGCTGGGTATCGGTCACGTGTCGCTCAACAGAGCGGCGCAGCGCCTCGCGCATCTCGGGGGCGTGCTCGTATGACGTCCCGGCCACGACGAATGCGCCAGCCGCGTCGTGCCGCCAAGTCTCGTCGTCGTCGAGTTCGAGGACCTTGACCAAGCCGTCGAGGACGGTGCTGACCGGGTCGTCCTCGAAGAACATGAAGAAACGGTCCGGGCACTTCTCTGCCGATCTTGCAAACCAGGAGATGTTCTCGACGATGGCGTCGAGGACGCCCTCGTGGCTGAAGTCCGTAACCCCTGGCACAAGCTTGGCGTGATGGCTCGCAAAGTTGGACAGCGTACAGTCGAGCAGGTTGCGCACCGGCTGCAAGAACCGTACTTTCGGGATCGACTCGGTCAACCTCTCGATCCCGTCGTCACGTCGACGCAATACCTGGCTGACCCGCCCCGACTCCTTCCAGACAAAGCACTGAACGTCGTCCTTCATTACCTGGTCGCCGTAGCGGCGCTCATAACTCTCCCGAATGTTATCTCGGTCGAAGGCGTGCGAGAACTGGATGGATCCGCCGTGAGTGCCGCGCGTTCCTTCTGTCGAGGCGCCGAGCGCCGCCTCGACGAATCGCTCCAGGCTTGCCTGATCGGCGCGCTCGATGAAGTTCCGCCGCCCCTTAAGCAGCCTCGTCCCGGCATGGTTGAGCACCTGTGTATTCGGGTGCAGACTGAGCACTGCTGCGGTCAGCGTGGTCAGGTTTCGGTAGGGACCAAGGATGAGTCCCACCGTCTTCAGGTTTGGTGCGGCCGTCATGGTCGAGGAATCCGGCATCCGATCTCAAGAACCACCATTGGCTCGTTCGTTTCCAGCGGTGCCACCTCAGATCGCTGTCCCGCGACTCAGAGCACCAGCCTGAGCCCATCGGGGATCGTCCCCGATTTGTCGAGTCGCCATGAACGCAGCACCCTCCACTCATGGGGTGCAGCCCCACGCGCACCCACGTGGATTAATACGTATCACCTGGTACTTGGAATGATGTGAGAACCAGTTGAACCTGACGTGAGCGATACCATCGGTACCGACGGTGGCAGTGTCCTCCAACATCGCTCCAAGATAGGACACGGTCTCCGAGGGTCTGCCAAAGGCGCTGCCTCCGCGGTGGCGTGGTCGCCTCCGAGTCACTTTGGAGCGGCTCTCTCTGCCGGCTCCAGCCGCCAGGCCTGACAGCGTCAGGATTTGATGAATTCGAGCAGATCGGCTTTGATCGTGTCGGCTTGGGTGGTGGGCATGCCGTGCGGGAACCCGGGATAAGTCTTCAACGTCCCGTTCTTCACCAGCTTGGCCGACAGCGGGCCCGAGTCGGCATAGGGGACGATCTGGTCGTCGTCTCCGTGCTGCACCAGCACCGGTACGGTGATCTTCTTAAGATCCTCGGTGAAGTCGGTCTGGGAGAAGGCGACGATGCCGTGGTAATGGGCCTTAGCTCCACCCATCATGCCCTGTCGCCACCAATTCTCGATGATTGCCTCCTGAGGCTCAACGCCGGGCCGGTTGAAGCCGTAGAACGGCCCCGAGGGCAGGGCCCGGTAAAACACAGAGCGGTTGGCGGCCAGCTGGGCCTGGAAATCGTCGAAAACGCTCTTCGGTAGGCCGCCGGGGTTGGCGTTGGTCTTGACCATCAGCGGCGGCACCGAACTGATCAGCACAGCTTTGGCCACCCGGTCCTCTCCGTGTCGGCCGATGTAGCGGGCGACCTCGCCGCCCCCGGTCGAGTGTCCTACGTGGACGGCGTCGTGAAGATCGAGATGAGTTGTCACCGCGGCCAGGTCATCGGCGTAATGGTCCATGTCGTGACCGTCGTTGGTCTGGGTCGAGCGGCCATGCCCACGACGGTCGGCGGCGACGACCCGGTAGCCGTGATTGAGGAAGAACAGCATCTGGGTGTCCCAGTCGTCGGCCGAGAGCGGCCAGCCGTGGCTGAACACGATGGGTTGGCCCGACCCCCAGTCCTTGTAGAAGATCTCCGTACCGTCGGGGGTTGTCATCGTGCCCATGGTTCAAAGCCTCCTGTCAAGTGGTGATGACCGAACGGCCGCATCGGTGAGAGCCTGACTGTCGGAATACGCCATTCGAGCCAAGATTCCCAGGTTCTTGGACGTCGATGCGAAGCGGCTCGATGGCCACCTGGTTCTGAGCACCAGCGCGACTCTGGAAGGACACGTCGGCAGTCGATAGGGCCAGCCCGTCCCTGACAACCAGGGAAGGTGGCCTTAGGGCGGCCAAGTCCAGGCTTCAAACGCTACGAACAAGTCGGAGCTTCTACCGACAGGTCCCGAAACTTGCACCTTGGGGATGGTCCAAGTACCAGACAGTGGCGTACCACGTCCCGTCGAATGAAGACGGACTATTCACGTAACCAGGCTGGGTGGCTGAGCCGAGGGTGGGACCTGTCCCAACTTCTGCCGTCCACGTGAGGCCGAAATCCAACCGTCGGACGCCTTCTACCCTGGCTGGGGTTCGCTACGCAATACTGCCCTCGCCCACACAACTGTGCGACGAGCTATGGATCGTGTCGGTTAAAACCGACTCATCAGCGCATGTGACCGTTTTCAATTCGACCAGTTGGTCGATGTGGACGGCTGGGTCACCGAGGTAAACCACACGGGTGAGCGTGGGGCGCGTGCCATAGCGTGCAATACCGACAGCAAACCGATGCCATGATTGGCCGATGGTCAGCATGCCGCAGTCAGATGCTCAACGATGACACGGAGGCGGCGGGGCCGGGGGGGAGGAATCGGTCTAGTCCTCCTCGCGTTCGTGGTGACAGCATGCTCATCGCAGGGGGCCACCCCGACGACGGTGGCCACGGCCAGTGGTCCGACCAAGCCGGTATCAGCGACCGGGATCGACAACTGGAGGCAGGTGGGCAGCTACGACGAGAACAGTCTGGATGCCGGTGAAGGAGTGGCCACCGTGGTCCCGCCCGGGAAGGCCAGCTATCTCCTCTACCGGGGACTGACCTCTGTGCCGAAGAATCTGGCCGCGGAAGGGTGGGGCCACATTGGTGATCCCGATTCGTCCGGTGGTTACATCATCGATGCTTATCAAGGGCCCAGCTCCGGCCATTCCAAGATGTTCTTGGTTACCAAACCCTCCGGTGCTACGGCTCAGTACGTGCACACGCTCGTGTCCAAGGAGCTCTACAACAACTCCTTTGACACGATCGCCCCGGGAGCACAGTGGATGGTGGCCGGCGAATGGGCGACCATGAGCCATCTCCAGATCTATCCGACTCCGGACCTGAACCATCGGACCTCCCCGCAAGGTGGTCCGCTGCCGCTCGTCGGCTATATCAAGCTCGACCACAGGGTGAACGATATCCAGGGATGTGACTTCACATCGAAGACGACCGTGATCTGCGCGTCGGACGACGACAGCCAGACCCTGTTCTCGAACCAGA
This sequence comes from uncultured Acidimicrobiales bacterium, assembly GCA_963824645.1. Taxonomy (GTDB): domain Bacteria; phylum Actinomycetota; class Acidimicrobiia; order Acidimicrobiales; family RAAP-2; genus Bog-756. Next base: position 197,348 of record CAWGQC010000012.1, on the reverse strand, counting down.
AGCCGTTGCTGGAAGTAGTACTGCCTCACCCACTGGGAGGCAGTACTCTCACCGCACACGTCATCGACCTCGGCTCGATTCCTCAAAAAAGCGCATGTACCGGCACCTTCGAGGCAGAGGGAGTCGACTACGCGGTGGCGTCGGGCATCCTCCGGGTGGAGATCATCCAACCCGGATCGTGCATCATCCACACCACGGTCTATGAGTACGCACACGCCGGCTGAGCGCCGCGCCAACCTCGCCAGATCCATCGGCCCTCCGTAGTCAATGGACAGGCGCTTCCGGGCCTGACTTGATGCGCCAATAGAGCGCGCCGACGGGGCTCGACCATGACATCTCAGCCCCGTTCATGAGGGCTGTGAGATCCCCTTCATCAGGCCACGAGCTGATCGAATCCCGGGATACGGCCATCCAGTTGTTGACATGCGGCTTTCGAGCCGGTCGAGCCGGTCGAGCCGAGAGGACGTGGCAGCCACGCTCTCCCCGGTAATTCGTTGGTATCGGAGGGGGGAGTTGGTACAACGCTCAGTGCACGGACTCTCCCACGATCGGAAGGGCCGCATAGGCCCCGATCCCTCAGGGATCTGTTGTCGGAAGCTCGGGTACGACCAGTACTTCCCAGGTTGCCGGTGGGGTCGACCTCCACCGCGTCGCAGTGTTCGACGGTAGGCAACTCTTGGGCCATGTAGCCACCCACACGGTGAGGATGGCTGGCGGGAGCTACCGCAGAAGAGGCTGCTAGGCCATCCGTCGCCCAGCGACGACAGCCACTTGCAATGGCGGAGCTTGCCCCATCCCAATGCACCAGCAGCATCTCGATGGCGATCCGAGGTCGTAGAAACCTTCTAGGGGGCAGTTCGCGCCAAAGGAGAGGTAGGATTTTTGAAGGGACAGGGAGGGCGAATTGGGATGATTCATCTTCGATGCCGATTGGGTCTTCATCGATGGTCGTCGGCATACCATCTTTCCGTGTGGAGACCAGAGCTCGGTCGAACCGTTCGCGTCCGCAGCAAAGCTTGCTTCAGGTGCGGAGCGATCGAGGAGCGGGTCGTCCGCAAGAGACCGGCCCCACTATTTCTCAGCAGCGACCAGCATCCGCAATTCTGACAATGATGGCACGGCCGCCGTAAGCCCGGGATGGCACTAAGGTGCAGCGCCATCCACCTCTGACGACGGGCACCGGCTGGTGTCGAGGGGGTGTGTTGTTCCGGGCCATAGTGGACAGCATGTCGCGGGTCATCGTGCACACTTATGGCCATGGGTTCGATGGCACTTGCACTCTTGCCGAAGAGCCCGACGAGGTGGTGATCGGGATCGAGACCGACCGGGGTCTGTTCGTCGGGGCGCTGGTGGCCGCCGGCTATCAGGTGTAACCCGATGTCGACCTCCCGCTATCAGGACCGTCACTCGACCTTCCGGAGCCAAATCCGACCCCGGGGGACGCCAAGGTGCTGGCCGACATGGTTCGCACCGACCGGCACAACCATCGACCGGTGGCCGGGGACAGCGAGCTGGCCGAGGCCATCAAGGTGCTGGCTCGGGCTCACCAGACCATGATCTGGTCGAGGGGATGCCAATGCAACTTCTTGCGGTCCACCCTGCGGGAGTTCTCCCCAGCCGCGTTGGTGGCCTTCGACGACCTGACCAGCGGCGATGCCCTTGAGGTCTTGAAAGTGGCTCCCACCCCTGCCCTCGGGGTCGGGATGTCCCGCTCCAAGATCGCGGCGGCACTGCGGCGGGGTGGTCGCGAACGGCGGGTCGAGCAGAAGGCCGAGGAGATCCAACAGGCCCTACGAATTCCCCAGCTGAAGGGTCCCGCTCTCGTGGCTTCAGCCATGGGTCATCAGTCTCGGCCACTGTGGCCGTGATGGTCACCATGAACACCCAGTTCGCCGAGCTGGCCCAGGAGCTCAAAGTCCATTTTGAGCAACACCCGGCGAATTCGGCGATGAGCCGAACAGGTATGCCACCCCCAAGAGTCGCAAAAACTACGCCGGCACGTCGCCTATAACCCGGACCGCGGGCACCAAGCGGGTCGTGCTAGCCCGTCACGTCCACAACAAACGCCTGGCCGACGCCGTCTACTTCTGGGCCTTTGCCTCGATGACCGCATCACCGGGGGCTCGAGTCTTCTATGACTACCGAAGGGCGGCCGGAGACACTCACCACGCCGCCCTCCGACATCTTGGAAACCGGCTGGTGGGCATTCTTCACGGGTGTCTCGCGAGCCACTCCATCTACGAGAGAAGACCGCCCGGGGCCACCGAGCACAGCTCGAACTCAGTCGAGCTGGCTGACAATTGCGAACGTGGGATATCTAGGTGCGACCAGACGCACCTAGGCGCAGGGCAGATTAACTGCCTTCACCTTCACGGCCCTCTCCTTGGAAGTCCAGTCCAACGCCGAGACCTGTTGCTTGGTCCCAGCAGGTCCGCAGACGAGGGGTGTTTCCGTGAGATCTCCGTAGCCATCTGCGCCTTCGTTGAGCTTTTCGAGGACCCCGCCGTGGACCGTCTTCTCCTTTATGACGATGTCTCCCTGACCTGTGAAGCCAGAGCCAGTTACGTAAGAATTGCCCGGTTGCACAACAACGGTGATCGTCGGCTTGGTCGGTAATTTGTAGGCCCACGCTGTCGATGACAAGCCAACCACCGCGACGATCACCAAGGCCGAGGCAATCCCAATCCGGAACGCCTTATCGCTCATAGAGAATCCCCCGATCACTGCCTGGCCCACTCGATCATTTTCTACGTGAGGGTCGTCGAAGTCAATCCCGTGCCGGGCCTCCCTGAGCTTGTCCGGCCTTGCCGGAGGGTTCTAGGACCCCGAGGGCGAGAAGCCCCTTCGCCTGATTTACCCGCTGCTCCTGCGTCGCCCAAGGGTGGGGTGCCGAGCAGTTCACGCAAAAGCTGGGTGACTCGATGTAATAGTCCGGCCTCGGGATGGGGGCTCCGCACTCGATGCACTCCGTAATAATGGGTAGTCCACAGTCGCCACAGCTCGGTGGCACCACATCGGACCCCCACGGACCAGGATTCGCGTACCGTCTCTTCGTATCAACAACCGAAACGGATTTGAGGTGCCAGCTTAGACACACCGCTGGGGACACTGAGAGCCTTCTTCGTTTTCACTAAGACACGCGGGGGCAACGGCTTTCCCACTGCGCCGAACCGCTACTCGCAAGCGTCGAAGGCGCCAACATGCGACGGATCGCCGCTGAGCATCGTCGTCTCTTGGGTAACGGTCACTGCACCCGACCGACCGGGCTCGACTGCCACTTCGAGTCCATCTGCGAACGGTGCGGCTTCTTCGAGACCAGCCCCCAGTTCCTGACCATCCTTCGCCGGCAACGAGATGACGCCGTCGGCCACGGTCAAGAGGACAGGGCTCAGCTCCTCGACGGCTTCATCGACGGCATCGACTCTGGAGCCTGAATGTGTTTCGATGTCCTCAGTCCAGGCCCCGTGGATCACCCATGTAATCGCACTTTGATGGCAGGGGGCTGGCAACTGGCTATTCGATGACTGGCATTCCCGATCGGGTCCCTGCACGCCGGAGGCAGGGCCGCGAAGATTAGAGGGTGCGCGAACTACGAGGACGGGTCGCCGTGGTGACCGGTGCGGCAAGTGGGATAGGGCTGGCCCTCGCCGAAGCCTTTGTCGCCGAGGGCATGCGGATCGTGATGGCCGATCGAGACGAGGAGAAGCTGCGAAGTCATGTCGAGCGCCTCAACGGCCAGGCCGCAGGCTCGGTCCATGCCGTTCCGACCGACGTCACGAAGGCTGACCAGGTCGAACGTTCCGCTGCCGCCGCCTTCGAAAGGTTCGGCGCTCTGCATGTGGCGGTGAACAACGCCGGAATCGTCAATCGCGGCTACAGCTGGGAACTCTCACTCGATGAATGGCATAAAGTCCTCGACGTCGACCTTTGGGGCGTTATCCACGGTATTCGTGCCTATGTCCCTCTCATTCTCTCTACTGGCGAAGAGGGTCATGTGGTCAATGTCGCTTCCATGGCCGCGGTATTGCCCCTCGACCGGCTAGGCCCGTATACCGTCGCCAAGCACGGCGTGCTTGGCCTCACCGACGTTCTACACGCCGAGTTCATGGCATTGGGATTGCCAATCGGGGCCAGCATCGTCATGCCCGGGAAGGTCAAAACTGCGATGAACCCCATTGGAACGATCGAACCCTCCACCGTGGCTGCCAATGTCGTAGATGCCATCCGCCGCGATCGCCGATATGTGTTCACTGACGACCAAAGCGTCGGCGAAGTCGAGGACCGGCTCAGGGCCATCCTCGCATCGAGAACGGGCGTGGTCTAGGACCAGTAGAACGTGCCGCGCTAGCGAGCAGGCGTCGGTTGCCCCAGATCACCGGATGGACGGCTCCTTCACTGCTGTGTGAAGGGTGCATCGGCTCGACGGTTCCACCGGTAGACGGCCTCGAAGAAGTCGGGTGAAGTCACGGCGATGCCCGACTCCGGATCCACTGACCACAGTGTCCATCCCCTGGTCAGGCCGACCCGGTCACGAAAGAATGCTGGCCACGATTGCTCCTGGTCGCCCAAGTAGCGCTCGTAGATCCTTCGCACTTTCCTGTGATCGTGTCGCTCGACGCTTCCCCTACCCCGTATACGAACCTGGCGGATCGATTCAGGTGGACTGAAATCATCAACGATGACGGCGATCTCGTCGCCTCTAGCTGCGGCCAGAGCCAGGGGCGACGACTGTGCGCTCGTGAACCAAAAGCGCTCATTCTCAAACAAGAACCACAAGCTTCCGAGCAACGGTACTGATGTTGGAGAGACCGAGGCGACTTGAGCAGATCTACCAGGTTCGTTGAGAAATCCATCAACGTCGAATGCGGGAATCTCCACGATCTCGACGCTAGTGCTGCGCAGGCACTGTGCCCCGTCCCATACCGCCGGGAGGAGGGACCGCTCCAGCCGTCAAGGCGGTAGAAGCGCTCGGCCCGCTCGTGCCGACAAGGACCCAGAGTATGGCCTCAGGGAATCCTTGAGATGCCATGCGGTCCCGTGCGTCACGGATCAGCATCCTCCCCACTCCCTGATCCCACCAGTCGGGGTCCACATATATGGCAAGGACCTCCCCAACATCGGCAGCATCCGGATCCCGACAGGGCCCAGTGGTGGAAAACCCACAGATGACTTGTCCATCGACCGCCACCGTCGTCAAGGGGGAGTCCGAATCCATATTGTCGAAGGCGTAGCGATCTGCCCGATCAGATACGTTGAGTCCATCGAAGTAGACGTCAGGCAGGGGTCCTCGGTATGCCGCCTGCCACGACCGCACGTGCACTGTTGCAACTGCGTCGTTGTCCGTCGGCTCGGCTCGACGGAGCCGCACATTCGACGATGGTGAGCCCATCCCCAAATGGTGCCCCAACGATGCAGCCAAGCCAATGACCTGCCCCCTAACAATGACAATGGCCTTGAGGGTCCACCGCTTCGCAGCTGGTCCTCAATAGCTTCGGGAGCACTGGGAGATTCGGCCTGACTTGCAGTCATGAGGCGTCCTTGGACGTCGTCGGCCGAGCTCTTCCAGCGGACATCGACAACGGCACGCCCCGTCTTTGAGGTTGGGTGATCGGACCGGGTTGCTAGGAACAACTCGGACCACCCGTCACTCCGATCGAGGACGGCCGTGCCACCCCTCAACCGCTAAGGAAGGAAGGGATGGCCATGACCATCGTAGAAGCTCCCCCCGGAATCACGGGTGGTGTCGATACCCATCTGGATACCCACGTCGCTGCCGCACTCGATCCGTTGGGTCGACTCGTCGGGACCGAGTCCTTCAACGCCGACGCCGCCGGCTACAAAGGGCTGTTGGCCTGGCTCGAGGAGTTCGGACAGGTCGCCAAGGTCGGAGTCGAAGGCACCGGCTCCTATGGAGCGGGTCTGGCCCGATTTCTCCGCCGGAAAGGCGTCGAAGTCGTTGAGGTCAGTCGGCCCAACCGCCAGGCCCGACGCAATCACGGCAAGTCCGACTCCCTCGATGCGGTGGAGGCTGCCCGGGCCGTCATCAGTGGTCGGGCCCTCGGTCAGGGCAAGACCAAGGACGGTCCCGTCGAGGCCATCCGGGTGTTGGTGGTGGCCAAGCGCTCGGCCCGGCAGGCTCGTGTGAAGGCCATCGTCCAGATGCGGCACTTAGGCGTTACCGCCCCTGAACTGGACTTGATCCGGTTCGACGGACAGGTTGCTTCAGTTGATTATGCCGCCTGACGGTCGGCGTTGTGGTGGAGCGTTTCGTACCGGCTCGGGCTGAGGTAGCCGAGCGTCGAGTGCAGCCGGCGGGTGTTGTACCAGCCCTCGATGTACTCGAAGACGGCACGGTGTAGTCCTGCCCTCGTCGGCCACGCCCGCATGTCGATGAGCTCACGCTTGATGGTGGCAAAGAAGGACTCGGCCACCGCGTTATCCCAGCACTCGCCCTTCCTCCCGACCGAGAGCACGAAGCCGTTGCTCCGAGCCAGTTCGGCGAAGTCTCGACTCGTGTATTGACAGCCGCGGTCCGAGTGAAAAATGACTCCTTCTTCAGGTGCTCGGTTGGCGAAGGCCAAAGTCAGTGCGTCCTCGACCAACTCGGTCCTCATGTGGTCGGCCAGTGACCAGCCCACCACCTTGCGGCTGGCCAGGTCGATGACGGTGGCCAGGTAGGCCCACCCCTCCCAGGTGGCGATGTAGGTGATGTCCCCGACATAGCGACGGTCGATCTCCTCAGAGGGTCCGAAGTGGCGTTGGATCAGGTCCTTGGCCGCCTCGGCCTCGGGGTCGGCGACCGTGGTCTTCCGCCAGCGCTTCTTGCACCGTCCCTCGAGGCCGGCCAACCGCATGAGTCTGGTCACCCGTCGCCGGCCGCAGGTGATCCCCCGGTGACCGAGCTCTTGGTGGACCCTCGGAGATCCATAGGTGCCCTTGGACTCGTTGAATACCTCGGTGATCTGGTTGGTCAGCTCGGCGTCGGTGGCGGCCCGGGCGGAGGGAACACCGGTTCTGCGCTGGTAGTAGGCGGAACGGGAGACCTCGAACAGGTCGCACGTCTTTTGGACGCTGTGACCTGCAGTCTTCTCCGCCTCGATGAAGGGGTCCAGCTTCATCGGGTCTCCTTGGCGAAGAAAACCGTTGCACGCTTGAGGATCTCCACGTCCTCTTTGAGGGAGCGGTTCTCCCGACGCAAGCGGGTGAGCTCCTCTTTCTCCTCGGTGGTGAGACCGGGGCGTTCACCCTGGTCGATCTCCGCTTGTTTCACCCAGTTCCGCACGTTGGTCTCGGTCAGATCGAAGTCCCTGGCCACCTGGCCGATGCTGCGATCACCGTGGCGGCACAGCTCGACAATCTCAGCCTTGAACTCCGGTGTGAACGACCGACGGGGGCGGGGCTTCTTCCTCTCCATGGTCTCCATTTTGGACATCCTTTCCGGGGCAGTGCCCCTGATGGTGGATGTCCGTCAAACCGGAGGAAGCCCAAACAGCTCCATTCCCGCCTGAAGGGCCTCACGGTCAACGCCCTCGTCAACGAATGCGCCAAGTTCCGAGAGACAAGGTCGACGGACCCTGTGACGGCAGCAACCAAGGCATCGCTGTCGTCGTTGGCCCACCGCATCCAGAGTTTCGATCAGGAGCTCGCCGAGCTGGACGAGAAGATCGAGTCCCTCCTCCTTGCCACTGCACCCGAGCTGATGGCCCGCTTCGGTGTCGGTCCCGACACCGCCGCCTCGCTCCTGGTGGCCGCCGGCGATAACCCTGAACGGCTTCACTCGGAAGCCGCCTGGGCCCACCTGTGTGGCGACTCGCCGGTCCCGGCCGACTCCGGCAAGAACGCCGGTCACTTCCGTCGGCACAACGGCGGTGACCGTCAGGCCAACAGTGCCCTGTGGCGGATCGCCATGGTGCGCATCGCCCACGACCCCGACACACGGGCGTACTTCGATCGTCGCGTGAAGGAAGGCCGGACCAACGGGACATCATCCGCATCCTTCAGCGCTACATCGCTCGCGAGGTCTATCGCTACCTCCCTCGCGGCTGATTCCCGGGCCGTGGGTCTGGCTCACCCCCTAACTGTCGCCCCTCGGGGTTGACTTACCGGCGACCCGCCGACCCACGACTCGGGCCTGTTCTCACAAGACGCGTGACTTCATAAGAGCATGCCATCGTCCCTCGAGTGGCTCATCATTGTTCTGTCCGCTGTCTTCACCCCGGAGCCCCAAAGAAGGGCTTGACATTGATAGGAGCGTCGCCGGGAATGTGGCCTAATCAACGCGTGTGGACTTCGGCAAGTAGTGATCAGACGACGGTATCGGGAGTCGAAAGGTCAGGAGCCGGTCAAGGCAAGGGTGGCCGATTCAGCGACCAACGGTAGTGCAGATGCACACCCGGTTCCCGTCGGGATCGGCAAGCACCGTAAAGGATGGTCCCCCAGACGCATCGACCACAGATCCACCGATTGACACGGCAGCGGCGATCCGCTCGTCGGCGACCTCGGGTGCCAGCCAAAGATCGAAGTGCCAGCGTTGACGCGGTGACTCATGATCCTCCGTGCTCTGGAACCAGATGGCTGGGAGGCGACCGGTCGGGTCGAATATCGAGTCAGAGACCTTGTTGTCCGGGCTCCCCGTCAGCAGGACCGACCAGAACGGGCCAATCCTGTCCTCATGTGCGGTGTCCAGCCCGACCTCTAGCTGGGTCACCGCGATGGATCAGCCATCAGACCGTTCGCTTCGGCCACAGAACTGATCTTTCTCGCCAAGTCGATGTCCTTCTGCGTGACCCACAAACCGTCAGCGTGGGTACACAGTGAGAGGTCAACAACTCCGTGGCCCAGCCTCACATCGAGGTGTCGGCTATCGGCTTCGGCAACCTCGGCTACTGCGGCAACGAAGTTGGCTGCTTCTGCCAGGTTCGGGATCAGGAAGCGGGCGTACAGCGGCTGGGACAACTTTCGCCAATCGGTGAGACCCGCCTCGAGGATTTGCTGGTTACTGAGTCGTTCCACGGATCTGATTCTGCCCCGACCCAGAGCAGAGAACCAGCGGGGCCGGGACTGAGGTAGCCGTTGTCTGTCCAGACCAGCGCAGCAACGATAGAACACCACCCAAACCCGATCCAGAGTATCCCCGCTCACCGGGTCTGTACCGCTTATGCAGGACCGATCTCTTGCCTGCTCAACAGGGAGTAGCCAAACGCGACAGCATCGTCGTAGTGGTAGGCCCAAATGGGGTGGTAGCGCCTCTGGTACAGACCGAGAGCCTCCTGTTGAGCCTGACCGGTTTCAAGACACAGTGCTGAGTACCCCAGCTTCCGTGCTTCGTCCTCGATGGCGTCGAGGATGGCGGAGGCGTGACCCTTTCTTCGCTGCTGAGGATCGGTCCACATCCGCTTGACCTCGCAAGTGTCAGGAGATATTCGGCGGAAACCGCCTCCGGCCACAGTCGCTCCATCGACGAGTACCACAAAGAACGCACCATTAGGCGGCTCGAAGTCGGATGCTTCGGCGGCATTCAGCTCCGGGTGGTCCCCGTACAACGCACGTTCATAAACGGTCCAGCCTTCCAGCGCCTCCACGCCCTCAGGATCGGTCATCCGGACTCGTCGAACCTCCACCCCTCCCATCATGCACGACGCATAGGGAGGTATCCCTGACCGCCGGCTCGGAGGCCGGTTATCGATTCGGGGCGATCGACACTGGGGCTGCTCGGCGATCGCTAACTGTCCTCTTGGCGAGCGTCGGCCAAGGCTCGGTCGTACTCAGCCCGGGAGAAAACGAACGAGCCCATTCCCTGAGGAGTGAGATAGTTCCAGTGGCGGAAGTCATCCCAGGTGACTGTCTCGTCGCTGAACTGAATGCGAGCGACGACTCCACCGCACCCAAGTTCACCGCACGAGCACGTCTGGACCGCTACACGCCCATCCTCGTATAGCCGACCGTTATACGAGGATGGATCGAACGACCCGCTCCAGAGGTCCAGAGCTGTCACTCCATCCTCGGGCCAGGTACTCAAGGGTACCGAGCTGTTCCGGTGCGTGTCGGAGGGGCGAACCCAACCCTCAGTACACCAGCACCGCTTCGGACGGAGTGGGCAGCCTGAACCCATACCCCATGCGCTCAAAGGGTCCCCACCCAGGGGCCTGCATGGTGCTCTCAAACGGCCGTGTCCCTGGGGGCACCCCCTGAACCCCACCTGCGATTGGCTTGCTCAGGTAATGGCGAGTGGAATCGTGGCCTCGGCCGTCGTCTTGGTCTTGACCTTCTTCGTCCCGTTGAGGGTGGTCACCGTCTCGGTCACCTTCACCGTCACCGAACTGGGACCGGCCAGCCAGGCTCTTGTTCGGCGTCCCCGAGAGCACGCCCTTGGAGGAGAGCTTCATCCCCTTGGGCAGGGAGACCTTCTGGCCCACTTGAGGGTGGTGGTGTAACCGGGGGCGCTCGTTCCGACCCCTTCGGCCTGGAGTGTCACCGTGGGTAGGTACTTGGTGCCAGGAGTGGCGTTGGGCAGCGAGGTGGTGGCTGATACCGAAAGGCACGGGGATACAGGCGGCCGCGCTGGTCGAACCCGAGTTGGGGTTGTAGGTGCCCGCCGGGCAAGGCGTGGCGGCCGTTGCCCCGGTCGTGTCCACATAGGTGTTAGGCGGGGCCGAGATGCAGCTGGTTTGACCCGCATCTGGCTGGTAGGTACCGAGGGCACAGTCGGTAGCTGCGATCGCCCCGGTGGTATCGACGTAGGTGCCGGGTGGGGCGGGGGTGCAGCTCGACGCTCCTGGGGACCCGCTGTACGTCCCGGTTGAGCACAGGGTGGCTGAGGTAGCTCCGGTCGAGTCCACATACGACCCCGCCGGGGCGTCCGTGCAGCTCGTCTGGCCGGTGGTCGGATTGAAAGTGCCTACGCCACAGTCGACAGGTGCTGACGCCCCACGTCGTGTCTACGTAAGTTCCGGCCGGGGCTGCCGTGCAGCTGGATTGGCCCGAGAGCGAGCTGTAGGTGCCTAGGCCACAAGCTGACTCTGCGATGGCCCCCGCGGTGCCGACGTAGCTGCCAGGGTCGGCGGGCAGGCAGGCGGACTGACCCGATTCCGGCTGATAGGTGCCGACAGCACAGGGAGTCTCGGAGGTGGCCCCGGTCGAGGCCACGGCGTTACCGGGGTCGGCCGCCAGACAGGCAGACTGTCCCGAGTTGGGCTGGTAGGTGCCAGCGGGACATGCTGACTCCGAGATAGCCCCTGTGGTGGCCACGAAGCTGCCAGGATCGGTAGCCAGGCAGGCGGACTGGCCCGAGTTGGGCTGGTAGGTGCCGACAGCACAGTCCGTGGCGGTCGTCGCCCCGCTGGTACTGACGTACTCACCCGGCTGGGCCGCCGTGCATGGCGCTCCCCCCGTGGCGCTGTAGTAGCCGGGGGAGCACTGTGCATCAACGGTGATCGACTGTTGGACCTGGACAGCCTGGAAATAGTTGGCGTCACCCGCCTGGTTGGCGTCGAGGAGGCAGGTTCCCGAAGTCGTGAACTGGACCACGCCACCGTTCAGAGTGCAGCCGGTTGAACCGCTATCCAACGAGATGACCACGGGGCTCGTCGAGCCACCTCCCGATGCTGTCGGGGTGTAGCTCGGACCACCTACTACCACCGGACTCGGGTTGCTAGAGGTGAAAGAGACGACCTGGGACGCCTGAGCAACGGTGAAACTCTGGGAAACTTGCGGGGCAGAGTCGTAATCGGCGTTGCCCGCCTGGTCAGCATCGATGGTGCATGTACCGACGCCGACAAAGCTCGCTGAGGAACCGCTGACTGAGCACACCCCCGGCGTGGCCGACCAGAAGGTCACCGAGTTTCCCGAGGCACCTCCGGTCGCGCCCACCGAGTACGAGGGCCCCCCGTAGAAGGCTCCCGAAGGCTGCGTTGAGGTGAACGTGATGGTCTGGGTGCCGTAAGCGGCGACCTCCCTAATGCGCTGGTTGCCCCCATCCGAGATGAGGATGTTGGCCGAGGCGTCGACAGCGACGCCTTCTGGGTAGTAGAGCTCCGCCGAGGTCGCAGCCCCTCCGTCGCCGGAGTAGCCCTGCGTGCCGGTGCCGGCGATGGTGTAGATGTCGCCTTGGGTCATGGACTGGCCGTAGAAGGTGCCAGAGGTTGCCGCCACCACCCGGACCCGATCATTCTCGCTGTCGGCGATCAGCACATTGCCCGAGGCGTCGACGGCGACACCAAGGGGCTGGAGCTTCGGCCGAGGTGGCCGCCCCGCTGTCACCGGAGTAGCCCGCGGTCCCGGTGCCGGCGATGGTGTAGATGTCGCCCTTGCGTCATGGACTGGCCGTAGAACGTAGCCGATGCTCGCCGCCACCACCCTGATGCGGTCGTTGACGGCATCAGCGATTAGGACGTTACCCGCGGCGTCCACGGTGACTCCTGAGGGGTAGTAGAGCTCGGCTGAGGTAGCTACTCCGCCGTCGCCCGAGTAGCCACCTGTTCCGGTGCCGGCGACGGTGTAGATGTCGCCTTGGGTCATGGGCTGACCGTAGAAGGTGCCTGAACTGGCCGCCACCACCCGGACGCGGCTCGTACCCCCTGTCACTGATGAGCACGTTGCCCGAGGCGTCGACGGAGACCCCCCATGGTTGTGAGCGCCGCCGAGGTGCCCGCTCCACCGTCGCCCGTAGCCCTGAACCTCCGCCTCCGGCGATGGTGTAGATGTCGCCTTTGATCATCGACTGGCCGTAGAAGGTGCCAGTACTGGCCGCCACCACCTGGACACGGTAGATGCCTTCGTCGGCGATGAGGACGTTGCCCGGATCCGTCCACGGCGACTCCAGTCGGGTCGGTAGAGCCCCGCCGAGGTGGCCGCCACGCCATTGCCCGAAGTACTCCCGCCTCCGGCAATGGTGTAGATGTCGCCTTGGACCATCGACTGGCCGTAGAAGGTCCCGGTGCTGGCGGCCGTTACGCGGACGCGGCTGTTCCAGTAGTCGGCGATGAGGACGTTGCCCGAGGCGTCGACAGCGATGCCTTCTGGGTCCTCGATCCTGGCCGACGTGGCCGCTCCGCCGTCGCCGGAGTAGTAAGGGGACCCGTTGCCGGCGATGGTGTAGATGCCGTGTTGGGTCATCGACTTGCCGTAGAAGGTGCCAGTAGTTGCCGCCACCACCCGAATGACGCGATCTCGCCGGCGATGAGTACGTTGCCGGAGGTGTCGACGGCGACGCCCCACGGGACGTTGAGTTCGGCCGAGGTGGCCGGCCCACCGTCGCCGGAGGAGCCCTCGCCTCCGGTCCCGGCGATGGTGTAAATGTCACCTTTGACCATCGACTGGCCGTAGAAGGTGCCGGAACTCGTCGCCACCACCCGGACACGGTTGTTGTTCGTATCGGCGATGAGGACGTTGCCAGAGGTGTCGACGGCGACCCCGTAGGGCTCGTAGAGCTCCGCCGAGGTGGCTGCCACGCTGTCGCCGGAGTAGCCATAGGCCCCGGTGCCGGCGATGGTGTAGATGTCGCCCTTGGTCATGGACTGGCCGTAGAACGTCGCCGAGCTCGCCGCCACCACCCGGATGCGCTCGTTCCCCTCATCGGCGATGAGGAGGTTGCCGGAGGCATCGACGGCGACCCCGTTGGGGTCAGCGAGCTCCGCCGAGGTGGCCGCCCCGCTGTCACCGGAGTAGCCCCCGGTCCCGGTGCCGGCGATGGTGTAGATGTCGCCCTTGGTCATGGACTGGCCGTAGAACGTCGCCGAGCTCGCCGCCACCACCCTGATGCGGTTGTTGTATGTATCGGCGACGAGGACGTTGCCGGAGGGGTCGACGACGACGTGGGTGGCGTTGTCGAACTCGGCTGAGGTGGCCGCCCCGCCGTCGCCTGAGAAGCCGCTGGCCCCGTTGCCGGCGATGGTGTAGATGTCGCCTTGGGCCATGGCCTGGCCATAGAAGGTGCCTGAACTTGCCGCCACCACCCTGATGCGATTATTGGCCGTGTCGGCGATGAGGAGGTTGCCCGAGTGGTCGAAGGCGACATCAGTGGGCTCGGCGAGCTCGGCCGCGGTGGCTGCTCCGCCGTCGCCGGAGTATCCGTCGGTTCCGTCACCGGCAACAACGGTCTCGTTGCCTGCGCTATCGACCTTGCGTACGACGTTTCCGGCCTGGTCGGCGACGTAAAAGTTGCCACCCGACGCAGCCACGCCTTCAGGTCCAAGGGCGACTGAGGTCGCAAGGAGAGGCCCTGGGGCGTCACCACCGGCAACCGTCGTGATCGTGCCCGGTGTGGCCGCAAATGAGGGCGTCGCACCTGAGACGACGAAAATCGCGATGCCAGTGGTGTATGCGATCAACGCGGTAACGACTGTCACCCCGCGGCGCAGCTTCGACTGCCTGCGACGCAGCGCCCCTGCACCGTTCGAGGCCGCCCTTTGCCCACTCCGGCTTCCGAAGATGGTTCGCCGCATTATTCCGCCTCTCCCTCTCCACCGCCGACCCCTCGCTCGGAATAGTCCGCAAGCAAGATTTACACAACGATCCGTCAACTGTCATCGTCAAAGTTGACGAGGGTGGTGGCAGCCAGGGTGGACCTAGAGCGGGCACCCTCGATAGAGGCGTGGGCTCCATGTCGGTCCCCATCGGCACCACATATCTTAGCGTTGGACCAATAGGGAGCCTCTTTGGTCCCCCGGAGACCGGCGAATGGGTTGGAGCGCGGGAATGGGGTGAGCTATCCCTGGCTACCCCGGTTCGGTGGGGCAGATTCCGTCTCCGAGCGCCAGGCGCTTGCCATCGCGATAACGGAACCCCGCTCATTCCGATGTGCTGACATCCGTTGACAACGACCACCCAAAACTTCCGTTGACAAAATGTTGACAAGCGGCTTTCGAGCACTTGAAACCGGTAGAGTCGGACAGCCATACTTCCAGGTCACACGCGGTGTCGGAGGGGCGAACCCAACCCTCAGTACACCAGCACCGCTTCGGACGCAGTGGGCAGCCTGACCCAGACCCCATGCGCTCAAAGGGTCCCCACCCAGGGGCCTGCATGGTGCTCTCAAACGGCTGTGTCCGTGGGGGCACCCCCTGAACCCCACCTGCGACTGGCTTGCTCAGGTAATGGTGAGTGGAATGGTGGCCTGGGCCGTCGTCTTGGTCTTGACCTTCTTCGTCCCGTTGAGGGTGGTCACCGTCTCGGTAACCTTCACCGTCACCGAACTGGGACCGGCCAGCAGGCTCTTGTTCGGGGTCCCCGAGAGCACGCCCTTGGAGGAGAGCTTCATCCCCTTGGGCAGGGAGACCTTCTGCCACTTGAGGGTGGTGGTGTAACCGGGGGCGCTCGTTCCTACCCCTTCGACCTGGAGTGTCACGGTGGGTAGGTACTTGGTGCCGGGAGTGGCGTTGGGCAGCGAGGTGGTACTGACGCCAAAAGGCACGGGGATACAGGCGGCCTCGCTGGTCGAACCCGAGTTGGGGTTATAGGTACCTGCCGGGCAGGGCGTGGCGGCCGTTGCCCCGGTCGTATCCACAAAGGTGTTAGGCGGGGCCGAGATGCAGCTGGTCTGACCCGCATCTGGCTGGTAGGTACCAGCGGCAC
This sequence comes from uncultured Acidimicrobiales bacterium, assembly GCA_963824645.1. GTDB lineage: Bacteria > Actinomycetota > Acidimicrobiia > Acidimicrobiales > RAAP-2 > Bog-756. Next base: position 181,778 of record CAWGQC010000012.1, on the reverse strand, counting down.
AAGCTGACCCCGAGATAGCCGCTGTGGTGGCCACAAAGCTGCCTGGATCGGCAGCGAGGCAGGCAGACTGGCCCGAGTTGGGCTGGTATGTGCCTGCGGCACAAGGGGACTCGGAGGTGGCCCCCGTCGAGGCAACGGCGTTGCCGGGGTCAGCCAGCAGGCACACGGACTGCCCCGAGTTGGGCTGGTAGGTGCCGGCAGCGCAGGCTGACTCAGAGGTGGACCCAGTGAGGCCTACATAGCTGCCAACGCCGGCGGGCAGGCAGGAGGACTGGCCAGAGTCCGGCTGGTAGGTGCCGGCAGAACATAGGGATTCGGAGGTGGCCCCCGTTGAGGCGACGGCGCTACCTGGATCTGCAGACAGGCACGAGGACTGGGCCGCGTCCGGTTGGTAGGTGCCAGCGGCACAGGCCGACTCCGAGACAGCCCCGGTGGTGGCTACGAAACGGCCGGGGTCGGCAGCCAGGCAGGCGGACTGACCCGAGTTGGGCTGGTAGGTTCCGACAGCACAGAGTGACTCTAAGGCGGACCCGGTCGAAGCAACTGCGTTACCGGGGTCGGCAGGCAGACACGCGGTCTGGCCGGAGTTGGGCTGGTAGGTGCCAGGGGCACAGCCGGTTGCCGAAGCAGATCCGGCCGCGTCGACATAGCTGCCTGGGGGAGCAGAGGCACAGGCCGCAGAACTCGTTGACCCAGAGTTCGGGTTGTAGGTCCCGACCGGGCAGAGCGAGGCGCTCGTGGATCCCGTTGTGGATACATAGCTGCCAGCCGGAGCGGCGGTGCAGCTTGATGACGCTGAGGCCGGGCTGAAATAGCCCACTGCGCAGAGCGAGGCGCTCGTGGCTCCCGTTGTGGATACATAGCTGCCTGCCGGAGCGGCGGTGCAACTGGAGGAACCCGAGGTCGAGCTGAAGTAGCCGACGGAGCAGAGTGAGGCACTGGTGGCTCCCGTTGTGGAGACGTAGCTACCAGCCGGAGCTGGGATACAGCTCGTCGCCGCGGAACTTGAGCTGTAGGTGCCGACGGCACAACTCGTGGCAGAGGTTGCCCCAGACGTACTCACATAGCTTCCTGGTGGAGCCGCGGTGCACGGAGACGACCCGGTCCCGCTGTAGTACCCCGGTGAGCAGAGGTTGGCGGTCCACTGGGCGTAGAGGGTGGTCCCGCCCACCGGCACGGTGAACGACGCTCCGGCTAATCCGGCCAACGTGCCCCCGCTCGCCACGGTGAACCAGCCATCGAACGTGTAGCCGGGGTTGCTGGGGGCGGCGGGCAGGGTGATAGAGCCCCCGTCGGGGCCGGTCAATGACCCCACCGAGCTGCCGCCCTCGGCGTTGAAGGCCACTGTGTCATCGCTAATGCCGATCTCGCTCACCGTGTTTCCAAGTTCGTTGGCAACCCAGACGTGGGTGCCGTCCGACGAGATGCCTATGGGATACGAGCCCACGCCGATGGTCTGGACGACCGCGCCCGTCGAGGCGTTGAGCTCGATTGCCGTATTTTCAACCAGGTTCGCCACCCAGACGTGGGTGCCGTCCGACGAGACGCCGACAGGCTGGGAACCCACGGTGATGGTCTGAACGACAGCGCCCGTCGAGGCATTGAGCTCGCTCACCGTTACGCCACCTGCATTCGCCACCCAGACGTGGGTGCCGTCCGACGAGACGCTGTCGGGATTGGAACCCACGGTGATGGTCTGAACGACCGCGCCCGTCGAGGCGTTGAGCTCGGTCACCGTATCGTTTACATTCGCCACCCAGACGTGAGTGCCGTCCGACGAGACGCCTCCGGAACTTCCGTTCACGGCGATGGTCCGGACGACCGCGCCCGTCGACGCGTTGAGCTCGGTCACATCGTTTCCATTCGGCACCCAGACGTGGGTGCCGTCCGACGAGATGCCGTAGGGAGGGCTGCCCACAGCGATGGTCTGGACGACCGCGCCGGTCGAGGCGCTGAGCTCGGTCACCGTGTTGCCTCCCGCATTCGCAACCCAGACGTGGGTGCCGTCGGACGAGAGGGCATAGGGTTCCGAGCCCACGGCGATGGTCTGGACGACCGCGCCTGTCGAGGCGTTGAGCTCGGTCACATCGTTGCTATTGACGTTCCCCACCCAGACGTGGGTGCCGTCCGAGGAGATGGCATAAGGCTTGGAACCCACGGTGATGGTCTGAACGACAGCGGCGGCCGACGCCGGATGTCCTCCGATGAGCACCGAGGCAGTAATGACGCTCCCAAACATCAAGGACCCCGCCACGATTGTCCTGATATTTCGCCCTGATCTGGTGCGCATCGCTCCGCCCCTCTCTCGCCAAACCGACCCTTGATGGGTACCGCCTGGCAGGAAGGTTTACACAACTTTGCGCCAGCTGCCACCGTCCAAGATATCGAGGCCAGAGTGTGCGTAAGCGGAGCTTCCCAGGAGTGCGTTGCCAGCAGGTGCCGGTAATGGGATTGGCCGCCGGGTGTGACAGGTCCGATCTCCTTTGCCTGACCCGAGCACCGGATTGGTGGGGCACATTCCGTCCCACCTAATGCCATGTGCTTGCTATCGCGATCGCGAACCCTCATTCCGATGCGCCGACATTCGTTGACAACGACGGCCCAAAAGCACTTCCGTTGACAAAATGTTGACAAGCGGGTTCCGAACCGGAAGAACCGGGCAGCCATACTCCCAGGTCAAGATGGGGTGTCGGAGGGGGGACTTGAACCCCCACGCCCTTGCGGGCACTAGCCCCTCAATCCGTTGGGAGTCACGGGCTCAAGATAGTGCAGTTGGGTGTGGGCAGGTCACGATGGGTGTCTACCCAATCCTCATGCGGTCCAGTAGGGCCCATTTTGGGTGGTTCGGTAATGTTTCGTTGACAAATCCGTTGACAGGAATGCCGAATCGGACGCCTATATGGATTCCGATTGTCCTTATAGCCACTCAGCGGTGGCTCACTTTCGGTCCGACCTGTTGCCACGCGACAGTTAAGCGGACTGGTCAAGACAAACCATGAAGCCCCTGAGGCCCGGAATGGTCCGGCGGTCTGATGGGATCAGCGTTTCGTCGTCGACGTGGCTGGCCGCCCAGCCCGTACAGCGGCGAATCTTTACGGTTGGAGCACTGTCAGTCTCCACGTACATTCCAGAGTCAAAACCTGTAGCTGATATGTGCCCGCAGGCCCGTCGTATGGGGGGCTCTCTCCCTGACCAGAAGTTTGGGAACTTTGGTCCGTACTGCCATTGCTGACGAAACTATCAGCGAGAACGTTGCCGTGCCCGTCTGCCACGCTCACCGTAAACAGGGGAAGTGAGCCAGCGCCAAACTCGCCACTGAATGCACTTTGAGGGCAGAAATAGGACCACTTGAAATGGAAGGACTTATCTGTGACCGCAAAATCCGCGGTATTACCAATGTAGGAACCCGACTGAGTGTAGGGAAGCGGTTGAACGTTCCTACCGCCTATCGCCCCCGAGGAGTTTGAGGTACTTGAGGAGTCTGAGGAACTCTTTGACCGCGTGAGATGCACCAGTACTGCGTCTTGTGCGGCCACTAACACCAGCACGCCGACTACGACTCCGAGCCACTTGAGCCTTGATGCTGATCGGTTAGGGCTGGACTTGATCCGGTTCGACGGACAGGTTGCTTCAGTTGATTATGCCGCCTGACGGTCGGCGTTGTGGTGGAGCGTTTCGTACCGGCTCGGGCTGAGGTAGCCGAGCGTCGAGTGCAGCCGGCGGGTGTTGTACCAGCCCTCGATGTACTCGAAGACGGCACGGTGTAGTCCTGCCCTCGTCGGCCACGCCCGCATGTCGATGAGCTCACGCTTGATGGTGGCAAAGAAGGACTCGGCCACCGCGTTATCCCAGCACTCGCCCTTCCTCCCGACCGAGAGCACGAAGCCGTTGCTCCGAGCCAGTTCGGCGAAGTCTCGACTCGTGTATTGACAGCCGCGGTCCGAGTGAAAAATGACTCCTTCTTCAGGTGCTCGGTTGGCGAAGGCCAAAGTCAGTGCGTCCTCGACCAACTCGGTCCTCATGTGGTCGGCCAGTGACCAGCCCACCACCTTGCGGCTGGCCAGGTCGATGACGGTGGCCAGGTAGGCCCACCCCTCCCAGGTGGCGATGTAGGTGATGTCCCCGACATAGCGACGGTCGATCTCCTCAGAGGGTCCGAAGTGGCGTTGGATCAGGTCCTTGGCCGCCTCGGCCTCGGGGTCGGCGACCGTGGTCTTCCGCCAGCGCTTCTTGCACCGTCCCTCGAGGCCGGCCAACCGCATGAGTCTGGTCACCCGTCGCCGGCCGCAGGTGATCCCCCGGTGACCGAGCTCTTGGTGGACCCTCGGAGATCCATAGGTGCCCTTGGACTCGTTGAATACCTCGGTGATCTGGTTGGTCAGCTCGGCGTCGGTGGCGGCCCGGGCGGAGGGAACACCGGTTCTGCGCTGGTAGTAGGCGGAACGGGAGACCTCGAACAGGTCGCACGTCTTTTGGACGCTGTGACCTGCAGTCTTCTCCGCCTCGATGAAGGGGTCCAGCTTCATCGGGTCTCCTTGGCGAAGAAAACCGTTGCACGCTTGAGGATCTCCACGTCCTCTTTGAGGGAGCGGTTCTCCCGACGCAAGCGGGTGAGCTCCTCTTTCTCCTCGGTGGTGAGACCGGGGCGTTCACCCTGGTCGATCTCCGCTTGTTTCACCCAGTTCCGCACGTTGGTCTCGGTCAGATCGAAGTCCCTGGCCACCTGGCCGATGCTGCGATCACCGTGGCGGCACAGCTCGACAATCTCAGCCTTGAACTCCGGTGTGAACGACCGACGGGGGCGGGGCTTCTTCCTCTCCATGGTCTCCATTTTGGACATCCTTTCCGGGGCAGTGCCCCTGATGGTGGATGTCCGTCAAACCGGAGGAAGCCCAGGCTTTCGGTCGGTGGCGAAGGATCGGCCAACCGATGCTCTGTGACTACGGCGGTCGCTTCTGCGGCCAACGGAGGTGTTGGAGAATCAACGCGGCCAGGGACTGGACTACTCCTTGAAATACGCCGTTGCGAACTCTCCGATGGCTTGAAGGCACCTCTGAACTCGATCACCCACGCCACAATGGTGACGATCGAAGCGATAAGGCAAAGCCATAAACCCGATCCCACCGACGCGGTCAGCCTGTCACCGAAAAGCGACGGATGCGTGGAACTGATATGGATGATCTCGTAGACACAGGTGCCTAACGCGCAAAGCAGCGACACCAACGTCACCACCCGCGCCAGTGTCGGCTTCCAGGTCGAGAACGTGGTCATCAGAACCCCGCCAGCAGCGATCAGGCCCGCAATCAGGGTGATCTTTCCGTCCCCGTCGGTGCCATTGGCGCTCACGATCCCAAGCTGCACCCATGGCAGCAGCGAACCGATGACCACAAATCCGCACGCTCCCAGTAGTACCCAAACCACCGTCGTGCCGGTTCCTTGGGTTGTGTCCCTTATTGTCTGATTGGCAATCACCTTGGGTGGTGTCGCCGCCATTGTTATTGTTGTTGCTGGCGGTGCCTCAGTCTCCGTAGCTCGTGGTTCCGCTGGCTCCCCTGGTGGAGTGGGTGCCACCACACCTGGTGGAGGAGGTGGAGGAGGCGGCGGCGGCGGCGGGGCGTAGCCAGGATGTTGTTCGGGCGGATACCACTTCAAGTCGCTGGCTTTCCACCAGCCTGGTCCCTGTGAAGTGTCACTCATCGGTGCTCAGCTTCCTTGCCACGGTTGGCATCTTTGGGTTTATCGGCCCGCGAAGGAAATAGCCTTAGCACTCCCGATCACTGGGGGTATAAGGCTTTACGGCACGAGCCACTGGCCAAAGTTTCCCCCGAGATCTGGTGTCCATTGGACCTTCGCTGGGTTGACTCCGGCTGGCAGTACAAAGACGACACAGCCAGTCGTGCTCTCACCCGGTTCGATTGAGAACTCCCCATCGTTGAAGTTCGTACACTCACTAACGTCATCAAAATCGGCGGTGTAATCCTGCCCGTCGGAACCTATAAGGGCGGCGTCACTATTCGCATCGTCTTGAATCGGCTGCGAACCGGTGTTGGTAATGGTGACCACAGTTGCAACGTAGCTGGATGTAGTTGGGTTCCCGCTAGCGTCGGTTGGTGGGCCATCGCTGCCGGTCGCAGGGTCAATCACCTGGTTGAGCGTCACGTTCGTCTTATCACCGCTGCTGTCGGTCAACGCCAGCGTGGATCCGACATGGCCGCTGCCCGATCCAGCAACCGAAGGGTTCGCTGCACCCACTGTCGTGGGAGGTGCTGTCGTCGGAGGTGCTGTCGTCGGAGGTGCTGTCGTCGGAGGTGCTGTCGTCGGAGGTGCTGTCGTCGGAGGTGCTGTCGTCGGAGGTGCTGTCGTGGCCGTTGAAGCCTCGGTCCTCGTGACGGCATTGGTTTTCTTCGATGCGCTTGACGCCGAAGCGGCAACGATGATCGCTACGGCTGCGACCGTCACCGCGACCCAAAGCCACCACTTCCGATAGAAGGTTGCCCCGTCATCGGCAACCTCACTCGACGGTTCAGTCGCGAGAAAAGGACCGACGACAGATCCATCTGTGTCCCCACCGACTGCGCTCTGTGGCTCCGTTGATAGTGATGCTGGGGGTGCAGGTAGCGCCGTTGTGGGCGGTGGTGGAAGCGACGCCGCTGCCGTGGCCGGTGGCGGCGGCAGGTAGTTCGGATGGCGCTCCGCCGCGTACCACTTCCCGTCCGACGCAATCCACCAGCCCGGTCCCTGCGATGTGTCGCTCATGGCATCCCCGCCCCCATAGATTGTTCAACCCATTGCCCCACGGATTACCAATCCACTTTCCCATCTCCATTGGCACAAGGGCAACGGAATCTCAGGGCATGAGAGCTATTCGCCACTCAGCGCGGTCATCCGACCGCACTACCCGAAAATCAGAGGTTGATCTGTTGAGACCCGGCCTCTCGTCTGCCAGGTCGACGGTTCTGCCGGTGATCCCGATGGGCCTAAGACAAACAGAAGTGCCGTCCTTTCCGGTGGCCATTGAGAGCATCCGTGTGAGCGAACGTCCGTCAAAGTACGTTCTCGTGCTAACCGAGCGGATCTGGGGGAACTGAAAGCATGAAAAAGCTACTGATGGCGGTCGCACACTCATCGGCTACCAGGGGAAGGCGATTGCTCGCCCTTCTGGCTGGCTTGCTATTGGTAGTCGGGATCTCAGTGACGGCGGTCGCTACGCCAGCTGGCGCCGACACTGCGACCTACACAAGTTCGCAGGTGGGCACCTCTGGCAATACACCGAGTTTCTCTCAGTCAGGACCTTGGACACTGTCCTGGACGTATGACTGTTCCAACTTTGGGAACCCGGGCAACTTCATCGTCAACGTGAACAACTCGTCCGCTGGTGACCAGGGGGTGAACGAAGCAGGAAACGGCGGCAGTGGGACTGACTATTACTACGATTCAGGAACGTTCTCCTTTGCAGTGGACAGCGAGTGCGACTGGACCCTTACCGTCGATCCCTCTGCCGGGACCCCAACCGGGACGCCTGTGACGATTACGAGCACCGAGATCGGAGTCAGCGGGAACTCCCGAGCGTTTTCCGTTGGGGGCTCCTGGACCATGGCATGGAGTTACAACTGCTCTAACTTCGGCGGTCAAGGCAACTTTATAGTGAATATCAGTCAGCTCGACGGGGGCTTTACCGCTGACATCGGACCCAACGAGTTGGGAACCAGTGGAAATGGTTCGGATTCCTATTCCGACACTGGGACATTCACGGTTGCAGTCGACAGCGAGTGTGCCTGGTCGATCACGATCAACGCCTCTGGCCCGCCGCCCGCTCCCCCTTCGATTCCAATCTTTCCCACACCAGTGACTGGAATGGCCTCAACACCTAATGGCTACGGGTACTGGATCGTCGACGCCCAAGGTGCCGTCCAGGCTCGGGGGAACGCTCAGAACCACGGTTCGATGTACGGCGCCACTCTCAATGCGCCCATATCTCACATCGTGTCCACTCCCGACGGCCGCGGTTACTGGCTGGTGGCGGCGGATGGCGGGACCTTCGCCTTCGGGGACGCGAAGTTCTACGGTTCAATGGGCGGGCGCTCCCTCAATGCACCTGTCGTCGACCTGGCACCAACCGCCGATGGGCGCGGCTACTGGCTGGTTGCATCGGACGGGGGCATCTTCGCCTTCGGCGATGCCCGATTCCACGGATCCATGGGTGCGGCCCACCTCAACCAACCAGTTGTGGGGATTGCGCCAGATGATGCGACTGGGGGGTATTGGGAGGTGGCCAGCGATGGCGGCATCTTCGCCTTCGGTGCACCGTTCCACGGCAGCACGGGGGGGATTCACCTGAATCAGCCAGTGAACGGGATGACTCCCACCCCAAATGACGGCGGGTACTGGTTCGTGGCGTCCGATGGGGGCCTCTTCGCCTTCGGGGACGCTCGGTTCCACGGATCCATGGGTGGAGCGACTCTCAATGCCCCGGTGGTCGGTATGGCAACGGACAACTCGACTGGTGGGTACTGGCTGGTGGGATCGGACGGCGGGATATTCAGTTTCGACGCTCCCTTCTATGGGGCGGCCTGAGATCCTCGGATTCGGGGCCGCCCACCGTATCGGTGCGATACGTCTGGCTGAACACCCGACACGGAGCGAACGCCAGCGGAATCCTCGCTCGACCGACCCGGACCGCTATTTCCCTTTCGGCGCTGACTGATTGCAACCCACCCTCCAGCGCCACAAGAAACTGGGACCCCTTAGCCTTCGGATTCGCTTTCCTCGACCAGGTGCAGCAGCTCCTCCCCCACGGTGATGGCGACCTCAGCAATCACGCGTTCCGAAAAAGCGCCGTGCTTCAAGGCGGCCATGTTGCCCGGCCTGAACGGTGGTCGCGAGCCGCGGGACGGTCCATACGAAACGGCCTGGCTCCCGTCCCGGCGGGTGGTGATTGTCGGACTTGGTTTGTAGGACGGCATCAGGACTCCCTCGCGCGTGCGCGCAGCGTATTCCCGTGCGGGGTTATTTTCCAGTGACCCCTCGGTGACCTGGAAGCTCCATTGGCGCGAGCAGGGCCTTAGGAGTCTGAGTTGTAGTTGAAGCCCCCTCCCTCCCGATGGCACCTGTGTAGACAGCAACATGGTCGAAGGCCAGGTACACGTCGACCGGACCGGGAACTTCTGACCTACGGCACCGTGGTCCGTTCCAGCTCACGAAGTACCGCCCGGCTTGTGGCGTCGAGGACACAGACTGCGCGGGCGATGGAATCGAGGTCAACCAAGTCAGAAAGTGGTTGAAGCTCGTCGATGGTGGAGTCCCAAACGGTAAGTCCTTGAAGAAGGGTGGCCAATCGGTCATAAGCGTCCAAGGCAGTCATGGGCTTGCGTTAGCTGTCCACGACCTCAGCACCGGGAAACGAGCTAAGGACGCGGTTCAATACTTTTTCCTCCACGTAACCAGAGAACTTGTTGAGACCACCAGACCTGGGCTGTGGCACTCCTGACGGTCCAGGGCCAGGGGCCTGATGGACCCCGGGGCGGTCCACCGGTGGCCTCGCTGACGGTCCACCCGACTTCCGAGACGGATTGTTGATCCGGTACTCGGCCTTCTTGCGGCCAACCTGAGTGATCGTGATGACACCCTTCTCCACCAGATGTTCAAGATGGCGGTCCACCGTGGACCGTGACATACCCAAGACGGCGGCAATCTCCCGCTCGCCACGATGGGGCTCGGTCCCGGCACCCTGGACGTAGTCGAGGAACGACGCCAACTTGAAGCAGTGCGGGTCCAGGCTGAACCAAGTCACCGGCTGCATCGCGAAAAAGGGCCGTCCGTCCTCCTGGAACTTGGCCGGGATGCGCTCGACGGTCAGCTGTTCGTCGAGGCTGACCAGGTCAAACCTGCTGAACCCAGCCTCGTAGAGGTCGGTCACGTCCTTGTACCCCAGAGGTGGAACCAGGATATTCACCGTGCAACCCACCTCCGTGAGTGCCGCAGCCGTCCTGCGTGCGCCGTCGATCCCGGTCTTGTCTCGGTCGGCTACAACCTTCACATATGCCCCGGCCAATGGCTCGCTGTAGGACGGAAGCCAAGATTTGGCCCCGTGAGGGCCAGTTGTCGCAACCACCCCATCGGCGGCCAGGGTCTCTGCATCCCGCTCGCCTTCGGCCAACCAGATCTCCGACCGGTTGCTGACCCCTTGGATGACCTGGGGCAATCGGTACAGCCCGACAGATTCTCCGTCCAAGCCGAGAGTGCCGTCGGGCTGGGACCAGTAAAACGGGCTACCCCTCCCTGCCCGCCTGTGCTTGCTTGCCACTACGGTTCCGTCGCGATCTTGATAGTGGAACGACCGCAGGGGCTTCCTCGCTACGCGACTGGTATTTGGTAGTGGCGTAATCCCGAGACCGCCGACGATTTGGTCATAGCTACACCAGGCGTGGCAGTTGAACACCACTTTCCCGTTGTCACCGAGCCGAACGCTCAACGATGCGTGTTGGTCCTCATGGCCGGGGCACCGGGCGCTGTAACCGTTGCTACTGCGCCGAACGCCGTCGAGGGCGTCGATAACCTGACGAAGCCCATCCGTTCCACGAAAGATCATCCGCCAAACCCCTGTCAGGCTCCGGGGGGCGGATCAGGGCGGGATAACCAACCCCCGCCGCTTCGTGCCCTACCAGGGGCATTGGGGGGCCTCTCTCCTACCTCCGTGGGGGATACCTCGGAAGGTCGAAACCACGTTGCAGACCGGTGGGCGGACGCTGCTCCAAATCGGACGCCAACCTCCGAATCGCCAATGGCTACAACAACCCCATCTCGACCGGCGTACCGGGCGTTCGGAACCCAGCATTTGATACTGACCGACTGGCCCACACGGAGGCCATCGTTAGCGTCAACCGTGACGAGGGGGAGGCCGTCACGTTGAACCGGCTTTGGGGACACAGTCGTCAAGTCCGTCGGCTCAGCGACACGAGATGAGGCCTCCCGCGCGTGTCAGGTGATCTCGCCACATAAGCGAGCGACTCCAGCCGCGGAAAGGGGGAATCCCCTTGCAATCCGACTTTGGGGAGACCCTGAGTTGAGCTGATTCCGTTGACATTCCGTTGACACGTGCCATCTGAACAGGTCTTATATCGGACTGACTTGATACACGGACAAGTGCTCACGCTGATTCGTCCAGCCCAAGAAGCCGGTCAACAGCGGCTTTTGGCCAAACCAGACGGCGACCCACCTTGATTGGCTCGATGGGGCAGGTCCCGTTCTTCACAGAGGAGTAGATGGACCAGGGGGATACCCCCAGGAGCGCCGCCAGCTGCCCGGCGTTGTACGTAGCCGACGGCATCAGGGGGACTCGGTGATGGCCATCAGCGACCCCAGAAGCTGGGCATATCGAATCGCCACAACGGCTCGCGGATACGGCGTCCGGCCTCCCATCTCCCGACTGAGCACTCCTTCTACTGGGCCGAGGACTGCGACGGGGCGAGGTGGCTGGTCTGAAATGGGCGAACGTGGACCTCGACGTGGGTGTGGCCCGGGTGGTCGAGACGCGGGTGGTGGTAGCGGCTAAACCCACCGTGTCAAAGCCGAAAACGGAAGCGGGGCGGCGGGCAGTTCCTTTGGATGAGCGCCTGGTGGCCGAGCTTCGTGCCCACAAGGCGCAACAGGCCCGTGAGCGTCTCTCTGCGGGTACGGCATGGGAGGAATCTGGGTTCCTGTTCGTGGACGAGTTGGGCCGACCCTACCGGCCCGAAACACTGAGCCGGAACTTCACGAAACTGGCCACCAAGGCGGGCCTCCCCAAGATCCGCTTGCATGACGCCCGACACACTGCGGCCTCCCTGATGCTGGCCTCTGGCGAGCCGCCGAAAGTTGTGGCCGAGATTCTTGGGCACTCCTCCCCCACCATCACCATGAACATCTACCAGCACCTGATGCCCGGGATGGGCGAAGCTGCCGGTGAGCGCCTCACGTCCCTGTTGTCGGGAGTTCCGGGACAGCAAGCACTTCCCGAGGTAGTGGGCGGAGTTGCCCGCCAGAGTCTTGCAATGTCTGACCGGTAGTTCTCCACCCCCGGACCCCATAGCGTCGCTGCCCACGCCGTCGTGATTGGCGGCGGGAGCTGCGGACCGACATTGGGAACATCTCCGGTGAACATGGCCAGCTCAGGGGAACAGCATGCTTGAGTCGATCCAGACGAACAAGTGCCGCTCATCGCCTGTTGAACGCTCCAGCTTCAAGAGGTTGTTGTGCGCTTCCCGCTCAATGGCGAGGTTGAGGTCATCGCTGTCGACCCATCCACCACCGCCGACGAGGGATGCGCCACGAATGCCTCTTCATGCTCTTTGACCGGCGACATCGCTTTTCCGGCGAACACGCCGATGGACCGCAACTCTTGAATCGCCTCGTCGGCATCAGCGTCCGTTACTGGTGGTAGCCGGTGGCGGTGGAGATCGTCGAACTCTGGACACCGGCCTGCTCAAGCTGGGCGAGCAGCCGGTTGCCTCTCTTCACCACCTCGTTGATCCGAGGGTCGTCTGCGCCGTTCTCGGGGTGGCGACCGGTCAAGCCCCAGCTGTGGGTGAGTTCCGGCCACTTGGCATCTCTTAGTTTGCGCATCGCGGCTGTCGTGCCGATCATCGCCTTGTTCGCGGCAGTTGTCACCTCAAGGGCGACAACCCCGCCACCGGGGAGGTGGATGTCGAAGTCGTGCGTTCCGTCCAATGCGCCAGGTCCCGGCTTATCACGGCTCTCAGGGGTTCCTCCAAGAACCTGCGCAACGGTGTGTGCCGCTCCGAGTTCGAGCTGTCGTTTGATTGACATTGAAGACGATTCGACGATCACGGAAGGTCCTGTTGACAAAATGTTGACAAGGCCGGCCGTTCACCGATCAACGGATGTCCGGACGAGCATTACGCCAGGTCAGGATGGGGTGTCGGAGGGGGGACTTGAACCCCCACGCCCTTTCGGGCACTAGCCCCTCAAGCTAGCGCGTCTGCCTATTCCGCCACTCCGACGAAGTGGCTCCCGATGTGGTTACGGGGGCGTCTGGCATGGTAGCGCGGCGCGACCTCCTGTCTGCACAACTTCTGGCCTCGCCCAGGACCATCAGTAGGATCAGCTCGGAGTGTTCGACCCCTCGTGGGCTGATCCCCCACCGATCGGGGGCCCGGGCTTGAGGGTCGTCCATACCGCCGCGTTCCACAAGACTCCGTCTTCCGATGCGCTGTACTGGAGATTTCCCACCTGCACCCCGTTGGCCACCAGGGTCGGGTCCTGAAACAGCGGCAGTGAGATCATCTGATCCCACAGCTGGTCGTCGATCTGCCCGTAGATGGTCTGGCCCGATACCGGGTTCAGAGCCTGGGACGCCTGCATGAACAGGGAGTCCACTTGCGGATCGGCCATTCTGCTCCAGTTCTGGGTGCCAAAGGAGTTGGAAGGGCCTAGATCGTCGGTGTACCACGCTGCCGTCACCGACTGGAAGGGGCTGGCGACCACGGTGACCAGGGCCATGTCATACGAATTGGCGGCGGCTGCATTCTCCATGCCCAGTATCCCGCTGACCGGCTGAACCACTACGGCAATACCGGCGGCGCGCAGCTGCGCGCTGATCAGGGTGGCCACAGAGGCGATCCACGGGTTGCCCGTTTCCACGGCCATGCGCAAAGTGAGCTGTCTCCCGTTCGCATCCACGTAGTCGCCGGCGTCGTCCTGATGGAAACCGATGCTCTTGAGCAATCGGCTCGTGGTGGCCAGGTCGGGGGTGGCATACTCGCCGGCTGCCGACGACTGCTGGTAGTTCGGTTGCGACGCCACGGCCAAATGGTCCTGATTGACCACCAGCGCTGGATCGAGGGAACCGAACACTCGATCCAACAGTGCAGACCGATCGATGACGTGACCTATGGCCTGGCGGGCAGCTTGGTGCATGGCTACCGGTGAGGTGACGTTGAAGTTGAGCTGCAACAGATCAGGGGACGCCTTGACCGTGCTCTGCGTGTTGGGCAGGGAGGACACCGCATCGAGCGACTGGAGGCCGAATGAGTCCACTTCGACCACACTGCGACTGGATCTGGCCAGCTCGCTCATCCACCCTGCCTGGTTGGGGGCGACTGTCAGTGTTATCCGGTGAACGATGGCGGGTGTCCCCCACCACTTCGGGTTCCGGACAAGAACGGCCACGCCCTTCGTCGAAACCGACTGGAGCATCATCGGTCCAGCCGAAATATCGACCGTCGGGTCGAAATGATCGAATCCGGTGTTCCATCCGACCCGGCGGGCGATGTGGGCGGGAACCATGTGGTCGAACATGACCCGCCAGTCCGTATACGGCGTCGAGAACACCACCGTGGCTGTCTTGCCGTTGTGACTGGGGGTGATAGAGGCCACGTCCCGGTAACCGAGTGTGGAAGCGATCTGGTCCGGCTGTCCGTCTATGTCCACGCCGTCCCCGCGCTGAGACTGCCAGGCATAGATGAAGTCGTCAGCGGTGACCGGTACGCCGTCGGACCAGACGGCGTTGGGGCTGATGACGTACTGAATGGTCAGGGGGGATGTAGAGGTGACCTCGACGCTGGTGAGCAGATTGCCGTTCACCGTCGGAACGGCGTTCGAGTCGATCACATAGGCGCTCGGTAGCACCGACGCGAGCAGGGCAGGAGTCGACGAGGAGGCTCCCGCCGGTGTGTTCGGATTGAACCCCGACCACGGTTGGTCGAGGGCGACAGTGACCGCACCGCCGGTGGCCGCCACCAACGCCGGCTTGACCTGGGCATCGACCTGGCTGATCCGATGTGAATCGAGGTGATCGACGGTGGCTACCAGCCCGATGATCACGATAATGACAAGCGGCAACGTCCACCGGGCGCGATGCTCGCGCCAAAGCAGGGCGACCCGGGGACGGCGCTCGACAGGATCGGCGCCGTTTTCGGTCACTGCAGACGGAGAATGAGGATGATGTTGGTGAAGGCGAAAATAACGGCCACCGTGACGGTGATCCGATCAAGGTTCTTCTCGACAACCGTCGACCCGGCGGCCGCAGTTCCCACCGACCCACCGAACATGTCCGAGAGTCCCCCGCCCTTCCCGCTGTGCATGAGGATGAGAAAGATCAGGGCAAAGGAGGCCAGGATCTGCAGTATGACAATGATGGCGGTCAGCACCGCATCCTTCTCCTTCGACTCGGGACCGGGCTAGACGCTAGCAAAGTCATCGCCCGGACCGGGCCGCGGCCCGGACGATGGCGACAAAGGCGGCCATATCAAGGCTGGCCCCGCCCACCAGTGCCCCGTCCACATCGGCACAACTGAGTAGGGATTCTGCGTTCTCCTCGTTGACCGATCCCCCATACTGGATGCGCACAGCATCGGACGCGACCGGGCCGACACAGGTGCCTACCGTCTGGCGGATCCAACTGCACGCCTCCTGGGCGTCCTCCGGACTGGCCGCCCGGCCCGTGCCGATGGCCCAGACCGGCTCGTAGGCCACCACCATGCCGGCCACGGCATCCTCCGGAAGGGCACTGAGGGCCATTTCAACCTGGGTGGCGAGCCGCTCCTTGGTCACGCCCAGCTCCCGCTCCTCCAAATTCTCGCCCACACAGCAGATCGGGGTCATCCCGTTGCGGAGCACGGCCCGCACCTTGGCCGCCACCACCTCGTCGACCTCCCCGAAGAGTTGACGGCGTTCGGAATGGCCCACGATCACGTATTCGACGTGCAAGCGGGCCAACATGACAGCGCTCACCTCGCCGGTAAAGGCGCCGCTATCTTCGATGGCGCAGTTCTGCGCTCCCAGCGAAACCGGAATCCCCTCCGGTTCGATCAGCGACTGCACGGTGCGCAGATCGGTGAAAGGCGGATGCACGGAAATATCCACCGGTCCGGCGTCACCCGACTGCAGGCGCAGGCCGAGGTCCCGAACGGCGTGCAAGGCCTCCAGGTGGTCGAAATTCATCTTCCAGTTCCCGCTGATCAGAGGACGGCGGGTGGGCGTCTCCGTCACCGGTCGAAATGACTGGGGGTCGAAAGCGAAAGACGGGGAGGAGCGTTGGACGCACCCCTCAGAGCCGCCAGCCCGGGAAGGTCCCCGTATTCAAGGAGCTCGAGGGACGCTCCTCCCCCGGTCGAGATGTAATCGATCCGATCCTTGAGACCCAGGCCACGCACGGCGGAAACGCTGTCACCGCCACCGACAACGGTGAAGCCTTGGCACTGGGCGACGGCCCGGGCGACACCGGCGGTGCCGGCGCAGAAGCGCTCGTCCTCGAAGACGCCCATGGGGCCGTTCCACAGCACCGTTCCGGCGCCGGCGATGACTTGGGCGAAGGAGGCTACCGTCTCCGGGCCCATGTCCAGCCCCTGCCAACCTGGGGGGATGTCCACCCCGACCACCCGGACAGCACCGTCAGAGCACCCGTCGCCGAATTCGGCCCCCGGCTCCAGGGCGACGATATCGGTGGGGAGCAGGATCTGCTTGTCCGACTGGAGAAGAGCCGCACAATCCGGGATCCGTTCCACGTCGATGAGGGAGGCGCCCACGTCGTGACCGGCCGCGGCCAAAAATGTGTAGCCCATCCCACCCCCGACCACCAGGGTGTCCACCCGTTCCAGAAGTGCCTTGAGCACACCAATCTTGTCCGCCACCTTGGCCCCTCCCACCACGGCCACGAACGGAGGGGACGGGGAGCCGAGGAGACCGCCCAATACCTCGATCTCCCGCTGGAGGAGAAATCCGGCTGCGCTGGGCAGACGGGCGGGTGGACCAACGATCGAGGCGTGGTGACGATGGGAAACACCGAAGGCGTCGTTGACATAGGCATCGTGGCCGTTGATCAACTTCTCCACAAAACTCGGATCATTGGCCTTCTCGCCCGGATCGAAGCGCAGGTTCTCCAGCAGCTCGACCGACGGAACCAGGGCAGCCAGCTCCTCACGCACCGGTCCGAGGTCCCACTGAGCGTCCGGGACCCCGCCCGGGCGGCCCAAATGGGTGCAGGCCGTGACCTTGGCCCCTTGGGCCAGGAGGTACTGAAGGGTGGGCAATGCGGCTCGGATCCGGAAATCGTCGGTGATTACCGACGGGCCATCGGCGCAAAATTGCAGGGGGACATTGAAGTCCGCCCGCACTAAGACGCTGGCGCCGGACAGATCGGTGAGATCGTCCAGAAGAGGAAGCCCGTCCAGCAGTGGATTGGCCGGCGCCTCACTCATTGCTTCGGATTCATTGTCTGTGGTCCCCCTCGAATCTCGTGACATGAGGCCCAGCCCCTCTCAGGTGCCGGAACCACCAATAATCAGCGAGAGATCGACCAGCCTGTTGGCATAGCCCCATTCGTTGTCGTACCAGCCTTCGACCTTCGCCAGAGTGAACCCAGAGGCCGACGGCATCACCATAGTCAGGCCGGCGTCGAACGTGCACGATGCCGGACTGCCGACGATGTCCGAGGAGACGATGGGGTCCTCGGTGTAGACGAGCACATTGGCCAAAGGCCCCGCCGAGGCCGCAGCCATAAAGGCGGCATTGATCTCGCCCACGGTGACCGTCCCCGGCAGGACCGCGGTGAAGTCGGTGATCGAACCGTCGGGAATCGGCACCCGCAACGAGCTGCCGTCCAGCTTCCCCAACATGTCCGGGAGGACCAGACCGGTGGCCCGGGCCGCTCCGGTCGACGTGGGGACGATGTTGACGGCCGCGGCACGAGCCCGCCGAAGATCTTTGTGGGGCAGGTCCAACAGGTTCTGGTCATTGGTAAAGGCGTGGACGGTCGTCATCATTCCGCTGTCGATGCCGAAGGCGTCGTCGAGAACCTTGACCATGGGGACGAAACAGTTTGTCGTACAGGAGGCGTTGGAAACGACGAAATCCTTGGTCGGATCGAAATCCTGGTCGTTGACACCGACCACAAAGGTGGCATCGACATCGCTGGCCGGTGCCGAAATGATGACCCGCGCCGCCCCCGCCTCGAGGTGGGCGGCCGCCGCGTTCCGGGTGGTGAACAGTCCGGTCGATTCGATGACCACCTCGACACCGAGGCTGTCCCAGGGCAGTGCTTTGGGATCACGCTCGGCCAGCACGGCGACGGAACCCGAATCGAGCACGATGGCGGCGTCGCCCACGGTGATGGCGCTGTCGAACCGTCCGTGGGTGGAGTCATAGCGCAGCAGGTGGGCCAGCATCTCCGCCGAGGTGAGGTCGTTGATGGCTACGACTTCGACGTCAGCCCCCAACGAACGTGCCGCTCGCAGATAGTTGCGACCAATGCGCCCGAAACCGTTAATGCCGACTCGTACGGTCATGCCCTCTGTTCCTCAACCCTCAGTCTACCTACATCCGGCAAAATCGTGCCGGATCGCTCCTGTCCCGCTGCCCCTTTGGGCCCGGTACAGGCTAGGCCATCGACGCCTGCGATACCGCTATCCGAGCAGATCAGAGAGGGCTGACGCCAGTTTGGCGGGGTCGTGGGCCATACCGTTAGGGCGGGCCAGGGCACGATCGACCAGGCGAAGACGGGTGTCACCCAAGGAAATTGCGGCCGTGTCGCAGACCACAACGTCCACATGGATTCCATGAGCAACCAGCGCATCGACGTGCATCCCGACATCGAAAGCCTCCGTCTCGGGGACCTGGGGACGGAGATTGCACACGTAGACCTTCGGGGCCGGGGCCCGGTTGACGGCGGCCAGTATTTCGGGGACCACGGCTGCGGCCAACACACTGGTGAACAGCGAGCCCGGTCCCAGCACGATCTGATCGGCGCCGTCGAGGGCTGCCACTGCGTCCGCCGGTGGGGCGGGATCAGCCGGCACCAGCGACACCGTTCGTATGTTGTCGGTGCCCATGACCGCCACTTGGCCGGCCACCGAACCACCGGCGGCGTCCGCTTTCAGTACCACCGGGTCGATGGTGGCCGGCAGGACGCGACCGCGTGCGCCGAGCAGACGACAGGCCTCGTCCAGGGCGGCCACAGGATCGCCGGCACCGTCGATCAGACCGGCCAGAATCAGGTTGCCCAGCGAGTGCCCCTCCAACTCTTCGTCACTGAACCGGTACTCGAAGGCCGCGGCCAGGAGCGAACCCGGTTCGGCCAGGGCCACCAGGCACTTGCGCAGATCGCCGGGCGGAATGATCTGCAGGAGCTGGCGGAGACGGCCCGAGGACCCGCCGTCGTCGGCGACCGAAACGATGGCCGTCACCTCGTCGGTGTAGGTCCGCACGGCCCGAAGGGTGGCCGCCAGACCGTGACCGCCCCCGATGGCCACCACCTTGGGATGGGGCCCACCGCGGTCAGAAGGACGGTTCACCGCTCGACGTCCCGGTGGAAGACGTTGGCAGGAAGGCCTCTGGCGTCCAGTCGACGCCCCAACTCCTCAGCCAGCACCACCGAGCGGTGCCGACCGCCGGTACAGCCCATGGCCACCGTCAGATAGGACTTTCCCTCCCGCATGTAGGCGGGGATCAACATGCACAACAGATCGTCCAGTTTGTCCAGGAACTCGGTTGTCTCCGGGCGTTCCAGCACGTATTTCCTGACCTCGGGTTCGAGCCCGCTGTGGCTCCGCAGCGAGTCGATCCAGTAGGGATTGGGGAGGAACCGACAGTCGAACATGAGGTCGACATCGAGCGGCACACCGTGCTTGAACCCAAAGGAGATGAGGGAGGTCTGCATGGTGCCCCCCGGCTCCTCTGCGCCGAACACCTCCATGAGCCTGGTGCGCAGCTGGTTGGTGTTGAGCTCGCCGGTATCGATAACCAGATCGGCCCGATCCCGCAGACCACCGAGTAAGAGGCGCTCGTCGGCGATGGAGTCGATCACCCCGCGGGCCGCCTGAGGGTGTCGACGTCGGGTGCCCTCGAACCTCCGGATGAGGACATCGTCGGCGGCGTCGAGGAAGAGGATGCGCACCCGGTTGGGCCCGGCTTCCAGGGCGTCCACTGCGGGCAGGACGTCATCGAGGTCGCCGCCCCCCCGACCGATGACGAAAGCCACCCGCTCCATCTCCGATCCGGCCCCGTCGACCAGTTCGGAGACCTTGGAGATGAGGGCCGAGGGCATGTTGTCGATGACGAACCAGCCCAGGTCCTCGAGCGTGGCCGCCGCCGTCGACCGACCGGCCCCCGACATGCCGGTCACCACCAGGTATTCGCTCACCGATCCACCTTTGTGCGATTCATGGCGTTCCCGTCTACCACCAAGGGCGTATGTAACCGATCGAAGACGGCCGCCCCCACCTCGGCCGGTAACCACGATACGCCCAGCAGCTCGTCCCGGGAGGCGTTCCGCAGTCCGGTCAGGCCGCCGAACTGCTCGACCAGGCGAGACCGGCGTTTCGGACCGAGTCCGTTGATGCTGTCGAGAGCACCCACCACCATCCGCTTGCCTCGTAGCGTCCGGTGGTACGAGACCGCGAAGCGATGGGCTTCGTCGCGTAGCCGCTGGAGCAGGTAGAGGCCTTCGGACTGGCGGGGCAGTCGAATGGGGACCGAGCTCCCCGGTCGGTAGACCTCCTCGAAGCTCTTGGCCAGAGCGGCGATGGGGATCCGGTCGGCCAACCCCATCGACTCCAGCACCCTGATGCCGACGCCGAGCTGACCGAGCCCACCGTCCAACAACAGCAGCTGAGGCGGGTAGGCGAATCGCCGCTTTTTGGGCCCGGCCGTCGGGTCAGGGTCATCTTCGGCCACCAGGGCCTTGAGCCGACGGGTCAGAACCTCTTCCATGGCTGCGTAATCGTCGTTGCCGTCCACGGTGGTCACCCGGTAGTGGCGATAGTCGCTCTTTTTGGGCAACCCGTCCTCGAATACCACCATGGAACCGACGTAGTCGGTCCCCTGCAGATGACTCATGTCGTAGCACTCGATACGTAGCGGTGCCTGGGGAAGGCCCAGGTCGCGCTGGAGCGATTCGAGGGCACGGGCCCGACTGTTGTGGTCGGCCGTGCGGTGCAGCCGGTGGCGCACGAACGCTTCCCCGGCGTTGTGCTCGACCGTCTCGAGGAGAGCCCGTTTGGGTCCCCGCAGCGGGATCCGCACCACCACCGGACCACCCCGCCGCTCGGTCAGGTACTCGGTGACCGCCGGCGCGTCCTCGGGCAGCGACGGAACCAGAATCTGGCCGGGAACACCGGAGGGTGGGTCGGCGTAAACATCGACCAGGACCCTGGCCATCAGCTGGCTTCGGTCGAGCTGCTCGACCTTGTCGACGAACAGGGCCGAGCGCCCCACCACCTTGCCCCGGCGTACATGGAACACCTGGATGGCCGCTTCCAGATCGTCCTCGGCCACCCCGAACACGTCGAGGTCCTCGGGATGGCGCAACTCCATCTGGCGAACGGCGTCGGCGGCCCGCACCGCCTCGAGTTTGTCCCGCAGCACCGACGCCCGTTCGAACTCCAGGGCGGTGGAGGCCTGGCGCATGGCCGTCTCGAGGCCCCTCTCGAGGGGAGCGGTGTCACCGCTGAGGAAGGCCATGAGGTCGGAGACCATCTGGTCGTAGGCGTCATGGTCGACAGCTCCCACACAGGGGCCGGAGCACCGTTCGATGTGGTACATCAGGCAGGGTCGTCCGAGCCGCTCGTGCCGCCGGAACTTTGCGTCGGAGCAGGTGCGGACGGGGAACGAACGCAGCAGCAGATCGAGCGTGTCGCGAATGGCCCCCACGTTGGGGTAGGGCCCGAAATAGCGGACGCCGCTCCGCTTGCGTCCGCGGACGACGGCCGGACGGGGCCAGGTGTCCTCTACGGTCACCGCCAGCCAGGGGTAGCTCTTGTCGTCCTTGAGCCGGACGTTGTAGCGGGGCTGGAATTGCTTGATGAGGTTGTGTTCGAGCAGCAGCGCTTCGGCCTCGGCGTCTACCACCATCCACTCGACATGGTCGGCCTGGGCCACCATTTGAGCCGTCCGGGGAGGGAGGACCGACGGATCCTGGAAATAGGCGGGGATGCGCTGTCGGAGGGACTTGGCCTTGCCCACGTAGAGCACCCGCCCCTCGCCGTCCACGAATTGGTACGAGCCAGGGCTGTCGGGGATGGAGCCGGGTAGGGGTCGGGTCACCACCCCCCCAGTGTGCCGTCTTCGGGACCGGTTCAAAGCGAACGCACCTTCGGTCGGCCGGTGGGAATAGACTGGAGGCAATGCCGGCCTGGCTTCCGGCGACATCTACGCTTCGGGGCCGACATCCCCGCGGATGGGCGACCAGGCTGTCCCCGCCGGCCATACACCGGAGCGTCTCCACAAGGGGGTCATATCCATGCTCCGGTTACAGACAGCGCTCCCCGACCGCTACGCCACCGCCGGTCCCGATCAGCTGGCCCGCTGGATCGACGGGGCCAAGCGGCAGTTGGGCCCCCGGCTGATCATCCTCGGTCACCACTACCAGCGGGACGAGGTGATGACCTGGGCCGATGCCCGGGGTGACTCCTTCGGCCTCTCCCGCATCGCCGCCGAGCAGTCGGAAGCCGAGTTTGTGGTGTTCTGCGGGGTCCACTTCATGGCCGAGTCGGCCGACATCCTGACCGACCACCACCAGCAGGTCATCCTTCCGGACCTCAACGCCGGCTGCTCGATGGCCGACATGGCCGATATCGACTCGGTGGAGGAGGCGTGGACCGTTTTGGGCACTGTGACCGATCTCGAAAGGGTGGTCCCGGTCACCTATATGAACTCGTCGGCGGCACTCAAGGCCTTCGTCGGTCGACACGGCGGTGTGGTGTGCACCTCGTCCAATGCCCGGGCTGTGCTGACCTGGGCCCTGGGGCCGGACGGGAGCGGTCACAGCCGCGGCGACCAGGTCCTTTTCTTCCCCGATCAGCATCTCGGCCGCAACACCGGGTTCGAACTGGGCTACAGGGCCGAGCAGATGGCGGTCTGGAACCCCCGTCTGGCCCGGGGTGGGCTGGAGGACGCCACGCTCAAATCGGCGGCCCTGTTGCTGTGGAAGGGCCACTGCTCGGTCCACCAGCGGTTCAGCACCGGCCAGGTCGAGGCTTTTCGGGCTGAGTACCCCGACGGGATCGTGGTCGTCCACCCCGAGTGCGCCCACGAGGTGGTCGAGGTGGCCGACCGGGTCGGTTCGACCGACTTCATCATCCGAGCCGTGGCCGAAGCGCCGCCCGGCGCCGTCCTCGGGGTGGGAACGGAGATCCATCTGGTCAAACGGTTGGATGACGAAAGCCCGGACAAAACGGTGGTTTCCCTCGACCCCCTGGTCTGCCCGTGTTCCACCATGTTCCGGATCGACGCCGCCCATCTGGCCTGGGTGCTGGAGGGTCTGGTCGAGGGCGAGGTGCGCAATCGGATCACGGTGGACGAGGACACGGCCCGATGGGCCCGGGTGGCCCTCGAACGCATGCTGGCCACCGTATGAACTCTTTCTCCGTCCTTAGCGGACGGCAGCCACCTTTTTGGGTGCCTTGACCACACCGGCGGCCCGCTTGGGCTTCCGTGCCGCACCGTTGACCCTCCGGGTGATCCCGAGCAGCGGCGCCAGCACCTCGCCGGTGTAGCTGGCCGCCGCCCGGGCCACCTGTTCCGGTGTTCCCGCCGCCACCACCGAACCGCCGCCGTCACCCCCCTCGGGCCCGAGGTCTATGACCCAGTCGGCGCTCTTGATGACATCGAGGTTGTGCTCGATGACGATGACCGTGTTGCCTTGGTCGACCAGGCGACTGAGCACGTCGAGGAGCTTGCGGACGTCGTCGAAGTGCAGCCCGGTGGTGGGTTCGTCCAGCACGTAGAGGGTGTGTCCGGTAGGCCGACGGCTGAGCTCTGAAGCCAGCTTGACCCGCTGGGCCTCCCCTCCGGACAGGGTGGGTGCCGGCTGACCTAGCCGGATGTAACCCAGGCCCACGTCGACCAGTGTCTGGAGGTGCCGGGCAATGGGCGGCTGATGGGCAAAGAAGGCCAGCGCCTCCTCGCACGACATCTCCAGCACGTCAGCGATCGTCTTGCCCCGGAATGTGACCTCCAGGGTGTCTCGGTTGTAGCGGGCCCCCTGGCACACCTCGCAGGGCACATAGATGTCCGGCAGGAAGTGCATCTCGATGCGGATGGTGCCGTCGCCGGAGCAGGCCTCGCACCGGCCACCCTTGACGTTGAAGGAGAACCGTCCCGGGAGATAGCCCCTGACCTTGGCCTCGGGGGTCTGGCTGAACAGGCGTCGGATGTGGTCGAACACCCCGGTGTAGGTGGCCGGGTTCGACCGTGGGGTGCGCCCGATGGGGGCCTGGTCGACTTCGACCACTTTGTCGACCTGTTCGACACCCCTGATGGTGCGGTGCAACCCGGGCAACGTTTTGGCCCGGTGGACCTGCTTGGCCAGCGATCGGAGCAGGATGTCGTTGACCAGGGTCGATTTGCCCGAGCCCGAGACCCCGGTCACGGCCACCAGCTGTCCGAGGGGGAAGGCCACGTCGATGTCACGCAGATTGTGCTCCCGCGCTCCCTCGACGGTCAGTACCTCCCCGCTCCCCGCACGCCGCCGGCCGGGCACGGCGATCGACCGGGCCCCCGACAGGTACTGCCCGGTGAGCGAGTCGGGGTTCGATTCGAGACCACCGGGCCCGGTGACCGGACCGGAGTGGACGATACGACCGCCGTGCTCGCCGGCCCCGGGGCCGACATCGACCACATGGTCGGCCACCCGGATGGTCTCCTCGTCGTGTTCCACCACGATCACCGTGTTCCCGAGGTCGCGCAGCCGTTTGAGCGTGCCGATCAGGCGTTTGTTGTCGCGCTGGTGGAGTCCGATGGAAGGTTCGTCCAGGACGTAGAGGACCCCGACCAGTCCGCTTCCGATCTGACTGGCCAACCGGATCCGCTGCGCCTCGCCGCCCGACAAGGTGGCCGCCGACCGGGCCAGCGTCAGATAATCCAGACCCACGTCGAGAAGGAATTGCATCCGCTCACGCACTTCGCGGAAGACCCGGTCGGCGATGAGATGGTCGCGATCCGACAGGTCGAGCGATGCCACCACGTCGACGGCCTGGCCGATGGGTAGCGAGCACAGGGCGAAGATCGAGTAACCGCCGACGGTGACGGCCAGTGATTCGGGTCGGAGCCGGGCACCGCCGCATTCCGGGCAGGGAACCTCGCGGAGGTAACCCTCCAGGTTGTCCCGCAGGAAGTCGGACTCCGCCTCCGAGTGACGGCGCTCCAACCACGGCACGACGCCCTCGTACAGAGTGTCGAAGGAGCGCTTGCGGCCGTAGCGGTTGCGGTAGGTGAGGTGGACCCGCTTGGTTCCCGCTCCGTAGAGGACCAGCTTCTTGTTGGCCTTGGTCAGCTTCTCCCACGGGGTGTCGAGGGAGAACCCGCCCAGCTCGGCCACGGCGGCGATGACCCGGGTGAAGTACTCGCCCCGGGCCCCGGACCACGGGGCCAGTGCCCCGTCGGCCAGGGACGTGGTGGGATCGGGCACCACCAGTTCGGGATCGACCTCAAAACGGGTCCCCAGTCCGGTGCAGGCCGGGCAGGCGCCGTAGGGTGAGTTGAAGGAGAAATTCCGGGGCGAGGGGTCTTCGAAGCTGAGCCCGCAGAAGGTGCAGGCCAGGTGTTGGCTGAAGGTGATGGCCTCTTCTTCGGTGCCGTCGGCGTCGACCACCACCACCTCGGCCACACCTTCGGCCAACGACAAGGCCGTCTCCAGCGATTCGGTCAGTCGGCGACGGATGTCGTCCCTCCGGACCAGCCGGTCCACCACCACCTCGATGGTGTGCTGTTCGTAACGGGCCAGGTCGAGTTGGCCCCGATCGGCCAGCTCGACGGTGGTCCCGTCCACCCTGGCCCGGGCGAATCCCTGTTTGGCCAAGTCGTCGAGGAGGGCGCTGTACTCGCCCTTACGGCCCCGCACCACCGGTGCCAGCACCATGAACCGGGTCCCCTCGGCCATGGCCAGAATCCGGTCCACGATCTGCTGGGGACTCTGACGGGCCACCGGCCGACCGCAGTTGGGACAGTGGGGCTTGCCGATGCGGGCGTAGAGCAGGCGGAGATAGTCGTAGACCTCGGTGACCGTCCCCACCGTCGAGCGGGGATTGCGGGAAGCGGACTTCTGGTCGATGGAGATGGCCGGCGACAGGCCCTCGATGAAGTCGACGTCCGGCTTGTCCATCTGGCCCAGGAACTGCCGGGCGTAGGCCGACAGGGATTCGACGTAGCGCCGCTGTCCCTCGGCGTAGATGGTGTCGAAGGCCAGCGATGACTTGCCCGAACCGGACAGCCCGGTGAAGACGATGAGCTCGTCGCGGGGTAGGTCGAGCGAGACGTCCTGGAGGTTGTGTTCGCGCGCCCCTCGCACCACCAGTCGGTCAGCCATGGCGGTGAGGATACCGGTGCGGATGCGGGCCTCCGGCCGTGCCCTGGTCAGCCATCGGTGACGGTGACCAGACCGGTACTGTCATCGTCCAGGATGACGGATCCATCCACCGGATCGTGGGCCAGCAGGGTCCTCAGCTCGGTGATCTCGTCCCGGAGTAGAGCCGCCTCCTCGAACCGCAGCTCTTCGGCGGCTACGGCCATGGCCGCGTCGAGACGGTGAATGAGGGCGGACAGTTCGTCGGCGTCGGGACCGACGGCCTGGGCCATGGCCGCCGCCTCGGCCCGCGGGTCCCGGTTGGCCGACCGTCGCGGGGCCCGCCGGTCGCCCCGGCCGCTGGCCGCGGCCGACATCCCGTCCTCGTCCCGGACACGGGACAGGATGTCGGTGACCGACTTGGTGATCGAGCGGGGATCGATGCCGTGGGCCTGGTTATAGGCGATCTGGCGGGCCCGCCGGCGCTGGGTCTCACCGATGGCCGTCCGCATCGACTCGGTGATGGAGTCGGCATAGAGGACGACCCGGCCGTTCACGTTCCGGGCCGCCCGACCCATGGTCTGGATGAGCGAGGAGGCCGAACGGAGGAAGCCTTCTTTGTCGGCGTCGAGCACCGCCACCAGACCCACCTCTGGGAGGTCGAGGCCCTCCCGCAGGAGGTTGATGCCCACCAGCACGTCGAAGACCCCGAGTCGGAGGTCGCGCAGGATCTCGATACGGGCCATGGTGTCCACGTCGGAGTGCAGATACTGGACCCGGACCCCCTGTTCGGACAAGTAGTCGGTCAGATCCTCGGCCATCTTTTTGGTCAGGGTGGTCACCAGCACCCGGTTCCCGTCGGCCACGGTGGATTCAATCCGCTCCCGGAGGTCGTCGATCTGTCCGGTGGTCGGCCGCACGTCCACCTCCGGGTCGACCAGCCCGGTGGGTCGGATGACCTGTTCGACCACGTTGGCGCTGTGCTCGAACTCCCACGGGCCGGGCGTGGCCGACAGCAGGATGGTCTGCCCGGTGCGCTCGATGAACTCCTCGAAGCGGAGGGGACGGTTGTCGAGGGCCGAGGGAAGCCGGAAACCGTGATCGACCAGGGTCTCCTTCCGCGACCGGTCCCCAGCGAACTGACCCCGGAGCTGGGGAACGGCCACATGGCTCTCGTCCAGAACGACCAGGAAGTCCTTGGGGAAGAAGTCGAGGAGGGTGAAGGGCGCCTCGCCCGGACGCCGTCCGTCGAGGTGACGGCTGTAGTTCTCGACCCCGCTGCACACCCCGGTTTCGGCCAGCATCTCGAGGTCGTACTCGGTCCGCATGCGCAGCCGCTGGGCCTCGAGCAGCTTGCCGGCATCGGTGAGCTCGGTGAGCCGGACCCGGAGCTCGGCCTCGATTCCCTCGACGGCGGCCCGCATGCGCTCGTCGCCGGTGCCGTAGTGGGTGTTGGCGAACACCACCAGCTCGTCGAGCTCGTCACCGATCTCGCCGGTGGTCACGTCGAAGGGCCGGATGCGTTCGACCGTGTCACCGAAGAACTCGATCCGCACCGCCTTGCTCTCGTAGGCGGCGTGGATCTCGAGGGTGTCCCCCCGGGCCCGGAACTGGCCGCGGGTCAGGTTGACGTCGTTGCGCGAATACTGCAGCTCGATCAGCCGGCGGAGCAGCGAGCGTTGATCGTGGACCTCCCCGGGGCGGAGCGCCACGATGCGATCCCGGTACTCCTCCGGTGAGCCCAAACCGTAGATGCAGCTCACCGAGGCCACCACGATGGTGTCCGGCCGGAGCAGGAGGGACGAGGTGCAGGCGTGCCGCAACCGGTCGATCTCGTCATTGATGGACGAGTCCTTCTCGATGTAGGTGTCCGAAGAGGGGACGTAGGCCTCGGGTTGGTAGTAGTCGTAGTAGGACACGAAGTACTCGACCCGATTACGGGGGAACAATTCCTTGAGCTCGGCGGCCAGCTGGGCGGCCAGCGATTTGTTGGGCTCGATGATCAGGGTGGGGCGTTGCACCGACTCGATGGTCCAGGCGATGGTGGCCGTCTTGCCCGAGCCGGTGATACCCAGCAGGGTCTGGTAGCGGTCACCCCGCTCGAGGCCGGCCACCAGTCCGGCGATGGCCTCGGGCTGATCGCCGGCGGGGCGGAAGGGCGAAACGACCTCGAATGCCGGCACACGACGATGGTACCGGGCAGGTGTGACGATGGATCCGGGAGGACGGGGGCAGCGGCTACCCGGCGGTCGACGGCATCCCACCCGGCCCCGGTAGGTGTCCGCTGTCGCGCCGCTCCACCAGCGCGGTCCACACCCGCTCCACCTGGCCCCGGAGATGGTCGTGGTCGCCGGTGTTGTCGATGACCAGGTCGGCACCCTCCAGGCGGGCGTCGCGATCGATTTGGGAGCCGATGCGGGCGGCGGCGTCGTCCCTGTCCATCCCCCGTATGGTCACCAGGCGCTCGAGGGCCAGGTCGGTGGGCACGTCGACCACGATCACCGCCGCCAGCGACAGCGTCTCACGGTGGATGCTCTTGAGCAGGGGGATGTCCATGACCACGATGGCCGGGGTGTCGGCGAAACCGTCCTTCCGGGTGATCATCTCCACACCGATGGCCGGGTGGGTGATGGCGTTGAGATCAGCCAGAGCCTCGGGGTGGCCGAAGACCAGGGAGGCCAGTTTGGGCCGGTCGATGAGACCGTCGCCGTCGACCACGGCGGTCCCGAAGCGGTCGATGACCGGTTGGTAGGCCGGCCCGCCGGGGGCCACCACCTCGCGGGCCACCCGGTCGGCATCGATCAACACGGCGCCCCTTTCCACCAGCAGATCGGCCACCGTCGACTTGCCCGACCCGATCCCCCCGGTGAGGCCGACGGCGATCACTCCGGTGTCCCGGCCGGTGGCGCCCGGCGGGGCCGCGAAGCGGTGGCGAACAGCACCATGGTGGTGCGATCCAACTGGTCGGTGACCGAGAAGTCGTCGGCGGTGATGCCGGTCGAGCCGCCGGAGTCCCCCCGGGCCATCAAACGGTAGGCCACCGGTAGGACCCGGGTGTAGATCCCGATGTACCAGGCCCGCGGTATCCGGTGGCGCAGATCGAAGACATCGAGACGGAGCACCTTCTCGGCCTTGGCCCGGCGGGCGGCGAAGTCGGCCTTGACCCAGGGCACCGGGTCGAGGCCCAGGATCTCCACCTCACCGAAGTAGCGGGTCAGCAGGGCCTGGAGCTCGGGTGGTTCGAACAGGTGGATGTGGAACGGATTCTCGAAATCCGCCGGCGCATTGGGCGTGAGGAAGAACGCCGTCCCGTCGTCGGCCAGCACCCGGGACAACTCGCGTACATGACCTTCGGGATCGTCGAAATGCTCGATGAGATGGGAGGAACAGGTCCAGTCGAAGGCGCCGTCGGCGCACCCCAGAGCCAGGGCGTTCATCTGGGCCACGGACAGGCCCTCCCCTGCCCAGCGTTGACGGGCGGCCACCACCGCGTCGGCGCTGTAGTCGACCCCGAAGACGGTCCGGTCCTCGGCCAGGAACCGAGCCGACTCGAATCCCTGCCCACAGCCCACATCGAGCAGCCGGCCCGGGCCCAGCCGCTCGATGACCGTCCGGTACCCGGCGGCGTGGAGGGCCAGCAGGGAGTCGGGGGTGACCCCCTGCATGGGACGCTCTCCGGTCAGCCGAGGACCGGGGCGGTGCGGCCGGGCGGTGTCCAGCACCCCTCGCCGGCCCGGGGTCGGACTGCTCTCGCTCATCGGAATTCTCCAGGTGCTCGGTGTGTCGCCGGCGCCTCAGCCAGAGGTGGTCACCGGCCAGGGCGATGATGCCTTCGTCAGCGGTCGGTTGTTTACACTACCGATCACTCGTGTCGGCTCCCCACCCTTCCTCTGCCGCGCCTGCGGACCGCCCACCCGGTCGGGTCGGAGCTCTGCTCCGGTCCATCCGGTCCGAGAGCCGCCTGCGGGCAGCCCTCGACTACACGGCCCTGGCCCTGCTGGCCTTCATCCCCATGCTGGCCTCCCAGCCCGGTGTGGTGACCGATGACACCAAGACCTATCTCTACCTCGACCCCGGGCGTTATGTGCGCCAGGCCCTCTCGATGTGGGACCCGGGCGTGGGCATGGGTACCGTCACCCACCAGAACATCGGCTACCTCCTGCCCATGGGCCCGTTCTTTTGGGTCATGGCCGAGCTCCATGTCTCCTTGTGGGTGGCCCAACGGCTGTGGATGGGCTGCCTGCTGTTCGCCGCCGGAGCCGGCGTCCTCTACTTGTGCCGGGTCATCGGCCTCACCGGTCCGGGCCGTTACGTGGCCGCCATCGGGTTCATGTTCACGCCCTACGTGCTCCAGTACGCCGGCCGCATCTCGGTCATCCTCCTCCCCTGGTCCGCGCTGCCCTGGCTGGTGGCTTTTGTGGTTCTGGCCCTGCGCCGGGGGGGGTGGCGGTATCCGGCCCTGTTCGCCCTGGTGGTGGCCCTGACCAGCAGCATCAACGCCAGCTCCTTCCTCTTCGTGGGCATCGCCCCCGCCCTGTGGCTGCCCTACGCCGTGGTCGTGGCCCGCCAGTCGTCCTGGCGTCAGGCCTGGGGGGTGGCCTGGAAGGTCGGGCTCCTGACGGTGCTGGTCTCCCTGTGGTGGGCGGCCGGTCTGGAGGTCGAGGCCGCCTTCGGCGTCAACGTTCTCAAGTACACCGAGACGGTGCCGGCCACCAGTGGCGCCTCGTTGGCCTCGGAGATCATCCGGGGACTGGGCTACTGGTACTTCTACGGATCCGATCGGGTGGGACCGTGGACCCAGACGGCAGTGGCCTACACCCAGAACGTCTGGCTCATCGTGGCCAGTTTCGTCGTCCCCGTGCTGTGCTTCGTGGCCGCTGTCTTCTCCCGGTGGCGCCACCGGGCCTACTTCGTCCTGATCACCGTGGTGGGCATGGTCCTGGCCGTCGGACCCAACCCCTACAGCGATCCGACCGACGTGGGGTCGCTGATCAAGTCCCTCCTGGTCGACACCACGGCCGGACTGGCACTCCGTTCGACCGACCGGGCCTCCCCCCTGGTCATCCTCGGTCTGGCCATGTTCCTGGGTGGAGGGGTCAGCGCGGTGGCCGTCCGGGTGCACAAGACAGGGCTGGTCGTCGGGGCCTTCGCCGTGGCCGCCGTGGCCGGGGCGACCGTGCCCCTGTGGACCGGCGGCATCATCGCCAACGGCTTCACCCAGCCGGCCACGCCTCCCTCCTACGTGGGTCAGGCAGCGGCCGCCCTCGACAGCAGCCACCCGGGAACCCGCGTCTACGCCCTGCCCGGCAACGACTTCGCCGCCTACCGGTGGGGGGACACCATCGACACCGTCTACCCCGGTCTCATGACCCGTCCCTTCGTGACCCACGAGCAGCAGATCATGGGCTCGTTGGCCACCGCCGCCGTCCTGCAGGCGGTGGACACCCCGTTGCAGGACGGCACCATGGACTGGAACTCTCTCGGCCCCATGGCTTCGCTCATGAGCGCCGGCGACGTACTGGTCCAGTACGACCAGGCCTATGAGCGCTACGACACCCCCCTGCCCCAGCAAGTGGCCGCCGATCTGGCCACCACCCCCTCCGGTCTGACCGACCCGGTCTCCTACGGAACGCCCCGGCCCAACGTGCCGGTCATTCCCCATTTCGATGAGGCCACCCTGTCGCGCCCGCCGAACCAGGGGTGGACACCACCTCTGGTGTCCTACACGGTGACCGACCCCCGCCCTATCGTGCGCACCGAAACGACCGCCACTCCCCTGGTGGTGGACGGTGACGCCTCCGGTATAGACAACGCCGCCTCGGTCGGCCTGCTGGCCGACAACCCCACCGTCCTCTATGCCGGCACCCTCGACACCGACCGGTCACTGCAGAAGGAGACCCTGAGCCAACGGGCCGACCTGGTGGTCACCGACACCAACCGGAAGCAGGGTTACGAGTGGAACTCGCTCAACGAACAGACCGGTTACACGGAAACGGCAGCGCAGGGGCCCGACACCACCAACGCCGCCGATGCTCCCCTCAATCTCTTCCCCAAGGCCCCGGCCGACGCTCAGACCACCGCCGTGCTGCCCGGGGTGTCCTCGGTCACCGCTTCCTCGTACGGCTCCTCCATCACCTACCTTCCCGAGGACCAGCCGGCCAACGCCTTGGACGGCAACACCCAGACCAACTGGCTGGACAACTCCTTCGTCCCCCCGGTCGGCCAATGGTGGCAGGTGGTGCTGGCCCAACCCCGCACCGAGAGCTCCCTCACCCTCGTCCAGCCCCAGACCGGCAACCCCGATCGGACCATCACCCGGGCCACCCTCACCTTTGACGGTGGCCATCCCCTCACCGTGGCGCTGGGTCCCGCCTCGCTGCTCCCCTCCGGCCAGACCATCACCTTCACGCCGCGGACCTTCACCACCCTGCGCATCACGGTGGAGGCCAGCCACGTGGACAATCCGGCCACACCGGTGGGTTCGCGTAGCTCGGTCGGGTTCGCCGAGGTGGGGATTCCCGGCCTCACCGTGCACGAGGTCATCGCCATGCCCGAGGACCTGCTGCGGGCGGCCGGGCCCTCATCCGGTTTCGACCGGCTCAGCCTGGTCATGACCCGGTTGCGGAGCTCGGGTTTCCCCCCGCGTCAAGATGTGGAGCCGGCGCTGTCCCGTAGCTTCTGGCTCCCGACCGGCCGCACGTTCTCCCTGACCGGCTCGGCCCGCATCTCCCCCCTCATCCCCGACGACATGATCGACCGGTTGGTGGGCCGACCCGGAGCCAACGGAACCGGCATCGTGGCCTATTCGCTGGGCCGGCTGCCCGGCGACCTCCAGGCGGGCGCCATCGCCACCCTGGACAACGACCCGTCGACCTTGTGGGAGCCGGGCTTCGGTGCCACCCACCAGGCCGGCGACTGGCTCGACTACCGCCTGCCCGAGCCGATCACTTTCGACCACCTGAACCTGCAGATCGCCGCCGACGGCCAGCACTCGGTCCCGACCCGCGTCACCGTGGCGACCGGCACGGCCAGCACCACCTTCGCCCTCCCTCCTTTGGCCGACAGCACGGTGCCCGGCTCGGTGGTCGACGTACCGGTCTCCTTGCCGCCCATGACCGGTGCCGACATCCGTATCACCGTCGATGCCGTGCGGATCGAGAACACGCCCAACTACTACTCACAGACACCCATCGCCATGCCCATCGGGATTGCCGAGGTGGGCATCCCGGGCCTGCAGGCCGCCCCGGTACCGGCCATCATCCCCTCCTCCTGCCGTGACGATCTCTTGTCCATGGACGGCAATCCCCTGTGGGTGTCGGTCTCCGGATCCACCACCACCGCTCTGGCCCGCCAGGCGCTGACGGTCTCGTTGTGCGGACCCGATGCGGGAGGGCTGACCCTCGGACCGGGCACCCACACCCTGGAAGCTGTACCCGGTCAGACCAGCGGATTCGACATCGACCAGCTGGCCTTCGATTCGGCTCCGGGCGGTGGCCCCATGGCCCTGTCCTCACCGACCACCCTGGCCGCCCCTTCGGTACCTGCCGCCCCGACCGTCCACGTCATCCGCCAGTCGTCCACCTCCATCCGGCTGTCGGTGCTGGGGGTGAACCCCGCATCCGGCCAGGCACCCATCGACGTGGTCCTGGGCCAGAGCATCAATGCCGGATGGCGAGCCTCGGTGGTCGGCGGCCCCACCCTCGGGCCCCCCTTTCTCATCGACGGCTTCGCCAACGGGTGGCGGCTCGACCCGTCGACCCTCGGCCCCGGAGCGGTCCGGGACGGAGCCGTCACCGTCGTGCTCACCTGGCAGCCCCAGAGCAGAGTGGACATCGCCCTGATCATCTCGGCGCTGGCCATCGTGGCCTGCGTCGTCCTGGTCTTCGTGCCCCGGCGACGCCGTCGCAACAGGGGCGGGCACGCCCGGGGAGCGGCCCGGGCGGCCGGCGGACCGGATGAGTCGCTGGTGACCGATCCGCGCGACGGTCCCCGACTGGCGGTCCCCTTCGCCAAGGAGGCTCCCCGGGCTCCGGTGTGGGTGTCGTTGGTCACCGGTGTGGTGGCCGGGGGGGCGGCCGCGGTCATCGCCGCGCCCCTCGTCGGTCTCACCGTGGGCCTGGCCACCGCCGTGGTGCTCCTGGTCCCCCGGCTCCGTATCGTCCTCGGGTTGGTCGCCATTGCCGGAATCGTGGCCGCCGGCGAGTACACGGCCGCCACCCAGGCAGCCCAGCACGTCCTCCCCGACGGATCCTGGCCCCTCTCCTTCCAGAAGGCTGCCGATTACGCCTGGGCCGGTGTGGTCTTCCTGGGTGCCGACGGTGCGGTCGACGTGATCCTCCACCGGCGCCGGTCCCGTAAGGAATCGGCACAGATACAGGGAACCGAAATGGCACCGGTCACCCCGACGGCACCGGCCGACGGTTCCTGAGGGGCGGTCCCCGGTTACGGGCGGGCCAGGGCGCGGGCCCCCAGTGCGGCCAGAGTGCCCCGGGCGGTGGCGTCCCAGGTGAAATGGGCGGCGTGTTCGGCCGCCGCCGTTCCCATGTGCAAGCGGAGGGCCTCGTCGCCCAGGATGGTCCGGAGGGCACCCACCAGGTCCTGGCGGCCGTCGACCAGGATGCCCGTCCGGCCGTCGATGACGGCGTCCTGGTGGCCGGCGATCCGGGTGGCCACCGCCGGCGTCCGGCAGGCCCCGGCCTCGGTCACCGTCATCCCCCACCCTTCCCGCAGCGAGCTGGACGCCACCACCCAGGCGCTCCGGTACAGATCCACCAGGTCGTCGTCGACCACGTAACCAGGCAAGGAGATCCACGACTGGGCTTCGTGCCGCCTCAGGAGCTCCTCGAGGGCTGGACGCTCGTAGCCTTCACCGGCGATGACCACCCGGAGGCGGGGGAAGAGCGGCTTGATCGCCACCAGGGCCTCGATGAGCAGATGGAAGCGCTTGACCGGTACCAGCCGACCAACGGCCACCACTAGGGGGTCCGGGCTCCGGTTCCCGCCCGGCGTGAACTGAGGCTCGACGCCGGGAGGCGAGACCGACACCCGCTCGGCGGGGATCCGGAGTCGGTCGACGATCTCCCGCTTCGAGGAGGTCGACAGGGTCACGATCCGGCTCCGGCGGTAGGCGGGCGGAGCCAACTGGTGCTCGATGACGTAGCCGCACTCGGCCAGGGGGGTGGGCAGCACCATCTTCCACATTTCGGCGTGGACATGATGGAGAAAGACGATATGGGGGCAATGGGCCCAGAGCGGCGAGAAGAACGGCATCCCGTTCCAGATCTCGACCAGACCGTCACCGCTGCCGATCCTGCCCAGTGCCCCCGAGAGCATGGTGCGGGGGAAGACCGAGTAGCGACCGGCCCGACGGATCACGCGATAGCCGTCCCGGCGGATGACCGTCCGGGCATCGGGTACCGATGATGTGGTCATGGACACGTCGAGACCGGCCTCCGACCAGGCTGTCATGACCCGGTGGGCGTGGAGCTCCGACCCTCCTGCCTCCGGATCGTCGAAATCGCGCCAGGCCACCACGTCGATCCGCTTGAGCCCGGCCCGCTCGGCGATCTCGCCTACGGTCAGCCCGGCGAACTGGCGTAGGGCGGGCTGGGCGAAGGGGGACTCACCCGACATCGTCCCCCCGCCGGAGAGGGCACCGGACGGCTCCGGATCCGGGACGGGAACCAAGTGTGGATAGCCGGTAGGGCGGCCCGCCATCCCATCGGCACGGGCGGTCGAAGTCTCCCCGATCACACGCCTCATAGGCCGATTCCCCCGGAACCATCTCGTTGTCTGCGGCCTGCCACCGATATCTCCGTCAGTGTACCGGTGGTGTCGATGGGATCAGTGATGGGGTCCGGTTCCGCCGCTCGACACGACGTTCCCGGCGCCGGATCTCCGGCCTAACCACCGACCGGTGCCGGCCCGCCGTCGATGGACGGCCACGAACGCCGCCCCCATGCCCACGGCCAGGGCGCCCTGAGCGGCCAGGTCGGCGCGGGCGGTGGCCACCATCTGCCCGTCGGCGTGAGCCACCAGGGCCAGGGCCAGACCCGATCCGGCCACCAACAACAAGACAATCCAGCGCGACCCGGTTCCGAACAGGTAGTTGGTGACCAAGACGGAAAAGGAAAGAAACATCATGGCCACCACCAGGGCGGCGAAGGCCGGTGCCCCGGCGCTCAGTCGGGCCCCGAACACCAGGGTCAGAAACGCCTTGGGTATGAACAGGGCGATGGCCAACAGCAGACCGGCCGGTACGGCCAGGAAGATGAGGGTCACGCCCAGCTGGCGGATGGCGTGCCCTCCTTCGTTCCAACGGATGGTGGCCTCGGGCAACAGGTAGGCGCCCAGGGCCAGGGCCCCGAACACCAACGCCTTGGACGCCACCGAGATGGCGGCGTAGGGGCCGACGTTGGCGTGGTCCAGCCGCCCGAGCAGGATGACGTCCACGTTCTGGAGCAGCCCGAGAAGGGCCAACCCACAGAAAGCGGCAGCCACGTCGGCCATCAGCCGCCGACGGGCCAGCGGGCTGTTCTCCCCTCCCCCGCTGTCGGCTGCGGTGGTACCGGTGGCGGTGCCGTGGGCCATCGACATCGAGTCAGCCGAAGGGGCGGGGTTCCTGCCCACCAACCAGTGGGCATGGAGAGTGGCTGCCACTTCGCCGACGAACACCCCCAAGGCGTACCCGGCCACACCGGCGTGCGCAGCCACCAGTACCAGCACGAGAACGGTCCGCACTCCTCCTTCGACCAGCAGGTTGCCGGCCAGTCCGCGGTAACGCCTGTCGGCCTGGAGCACCCCTCGGTCAACGCACAGGAGGATCCAGACGCCGGCGGCCACCAGGATGAGCACGACACCCTGGCTGTTGGGAAGCGACAGCTGATGGGCTATCCAGTTCCGGATGACGAGGACGACCACGATTTCGACGGCGATGGCGCCGAGGACGATCCGATGGACGGTCCCCACCCATCGCCCTATCCGGTCCGACTGGTCGGCGTTGCGCAGAGCCGTGACCCTGCGCACCACCCCCACCAGCACTGCCGATCCGGGCATGGACAGGATGAAGAACAGCCCCAGGAGCTGGGCGATAGCCCCGTAGGACGCCGGCGAAACCAGCCGGGCCACGGCCACCACCACCAGGGCGGCGGCTCCATTGACCACCAGACCGGCTATGGCCACCGGACCGGCCTGGCTCAGACCGGATCGAATCGAATCCCCGTGACTGCGCACGCTCGAGGCCCGCTCGTCGGGCGGCAGCGGGATCATCGGGCCACCGGCTACGGCGATCCCCACCGCCGGGGACATCGCCACCGACTCGGCCACTGGCTCGACCACCTGGTCGACTTCCTCCAGGATGACCTCGAGTCCGGGATCGTGCAGGTCGCCGTCGGGGCCGGTCATGCCACCACTGGCTCGACCTGACGGGCCGGGAGGGGTCCGACCACCTCGACCTCGGTGCCGGCGGTTAGGGGGTCGGGAGGGCGGCCGGCCATCGAGGCCCAGAGGGCGTCGAGAGCCACCGCGGCCAGAACCACCAGTGCCACCTCCGCCTCCGAACGAAAGCGGTAGTTCCCGTAGGTGACGACGGCGGCCACGGTGGGAACGATGAACAGCGCCACCAGGGGAAAAATGGGACGCCGGCGGCGGCGCAGAATGACGGCGCCCCCCAGGGCCAAGGCAGCCAGGGGATAGAACCAGATGAGCCAGGCATCCGACACCGGTGTCGGCCATCCTTCGAGGAAATCCTGGTTGGCCTGGCGGAGGGGGGCGTAGAGATCCCACTCCAGCCCCACCCGTTGGACGGCCACCACTGCGGCCTGCCCCTCGTGGTTCTCGATGTAGTGCCTGGCCTGCGCGTCCCAGTAGGAGCCGGCCCCCGCCTCGCTCAACGAGCGGGGGAAGTGGGTGCCGAGGAGGCACGTGTAGCACCACGAGGCAGTCAGCGGACCGTAGTAGGCCTGCTCGTTGTTGGCGGAGGCGAGAGTGATGGGCAGCTGGTCGGAGAGGAAGACCGGTTGGTGGAAGACGACGAAGTTACGGGCGAACCACGGCACCATGGGAACCACCGCCACCACCACGGCCAGAGCGCACAATACGCTCCGGCGACGCCAGGCCATTGAGTGCTGCCACCAGATGGTGGGAAGGGCCACCAAGGGTATGAGGAGAACCAACTCGGCCCGGGTCAGGGCGCACAGACCGGTGAGGAAGGCGAGCACCAGGCACCGGCGCACCGTGAAGTCACGAAAGCACCGATTGGCCGCCAGTACCACCAGGGCGGCCAACAGCATGACCAGGGCCTCGGACATGACCTCGCCGTCGAAGACCCAGAACCCGGGGTAGAGGGCGGCGATGACCGCGGCTATGGCCCCGGCCCGGGGCGAGACCAGGTCCCGGGTGACCATCCCGGTGAGAAGAATGGTGGCCGTGCCAATGAGGCATTCCAGAACCAGCTGGGCATTCACGCTGCGCACACCGACCAAGTCTCCTGCCGTGAGCAGCAACGTGAACACCGGCGGATGTTGGGCCGAGGCCAGAAGGGCGGGATTGGGATGCTTGGACAGGTAGACCTGAGGGTCGACGAACCAGTGGCCCTCGAGGTTCAGCTGGGCCTGACCGTGGAAGTAGAAGGCGTCGCCCTGAAGCTGGGCGCCCGCCTTCACCACGAAGACGTAGACCAGCCGGAGGGCCAGCCCCACGGCGCAGGCTCCGCCCAGCCACCACCGAAAGGAGCGCCCAGGCACCGGCGGGAGCTTGGTGCCCTCTTCCACTAGGTAGCGACGTTCCCGACTTCTCGCGCCCGTCGGGGGATGATCGGCGCGTCGCGCCCGGTGCGGCCGCCCGGCACGGGAGCGGATTCCCCCTCTTCGTGGTATTCCTCCTCGACATTCACCGACCAGATGTCGTGGGCCGCTCCGTGGATGTTGTCCACGGTGAGCATGGCCGTGTACATGGAATGGTCCTGGTTGTTGTACTTGTGCATGCCGTTGCGGCCGACGGGATGGACATTGGGGGCGTGCTCCTCGAACCACCGACGGATGACATCGACGTTCTGCCGGTAGACGTCGTCGTAGACCGGGTAGGCCTTGGGCATCCGAACGACATACCCGGCCTCGACATCGGAGGGATCGACCAGACCGATGGTGGCCAACTCCTTGGTGGCCAGGGTCACCAACTCCTGGTCGGGGCAGCTCCAGAGGTCATCGCCCTCGAAGACGAAGTACTCCATGCCCAAACATGTTCGCCCGTCCTTGACCATGTACGGCGACCACACGCCGAAGTTCTGGATCCGCCCCACCCTGACCTCGGGCGAATGCACATAGATCCAGTTGTCAGGAAAGCCCCGGTCCTCGGGGACGACCAGGGCGACGGTGAGGAAATCACGGTAGTGGAGGTCGGCGGCGGCCCGGGCCACCTCGTCGGGCACCGGGGGATCGACAATGGTGGCCAGGGCGGTCAGGGGCATCGAGGAGATGACGTGCGAAGCCTCGATCCGTTCGGTGGATCCGCCCGAGGAAACACTCACCGCCACCGCAGCCCCGTCCTCGACATGGACAGCGGTCGCCCCGGTCTCCATCCGGATGGCGCCGCCCATCTCCTCGACCTGGGCGGCGCAGCGCTCCCACATCATGCCCGGACCCAGCTTCGGGTACTGGAATTCCTCGATGAGGCTGGTCATCTGCTTTGAGCTGTCGCGCCTCTTTCCGGCCAACGACGCACGTATGGGCTCCCATACGGCGTTCCACAGCGACATCCCCTTGATGCGCTGAGCTCCCCAGTCCGCCGAGATCTCCGACGCCGACACCGCCCACAGCTTCTCGTTGTAGGTCTTGAAGAAGTGACGATAGAGCCGCCATCCGTAGTTGGCCACGATATAGCCCTCGAGGGTGGTGCGATCCTTCGGTGGATGGATACGGACCCACAGGAAGGACAACCCACAGAGGAAGGCCTCGATGAGGCCGAGGTTCCGGAGTGCATTGCCCAATTTGATCGGGTAGTCGTAGAACTTGCCTTCATAGAAGATCCGGCTCATCCGGGGACGGAGGAGGAAGTCCTCGTCGGGAAGAACCTGGTGCCAGAATTCCTCGACCGCCTTGACTTTGGTGAAGAAGCGGTGGCCACCGATATCGAACCGCCAACCATCGCGCTCCACCGTGCGACTGATACCTCCGACCACGGTGTCCTGCTCGACCACCACCACCGGATCCTCCGCCTCAGCCAACAGGCGAGCGGCGGTGAGCCCGGCCGGGCCTCCACCGATGACCACCACCGGTCGGTCGAGCCGGCCGGTGGCCGGAGCATGACCGGGCCCCGTCGGAGGCGACACCCCGGACGGTGGACCGCTCTGGGGCTGCGGATCGGATGATGGCACTGCGTCGGCGTCCTCTCTGTGGCATGCGGACCGTCCAGCTCGGACGGTGATGGCCCCGTCCCGTCGGACGGTGATGTGGTGGTGACGTGTTCTCTCGACGGAAGACCGTTGGGGACATACCCCCTCGGCGGCGATCCACCCCTCCGGCGGTCGCCCCGACCATCGATGCAGGCCGACGTCCGACCGGGCGCGGGTCCCGTGCCCGGCACACTGGCTCCACGGGCCCGCCTCCACCGGGCCCGATGCGACTCCCCGAGGTCGCCCTGCTGATGCTGCTGTCTCCTGCTCTACCGGCTCCTGACAGATCTCCTGCCCAGATCTCCTGGTTGTCCTGTCCTCTCCCGCCCCCGGCAGGATAGTGGGTCGTCCGGTCGGCCCGGTGGGACCGGACGACCCTAGGGGACGACCACACCCAAAAAGGCCAGCGTGGCGTAGGCCACCAGGGCGGCGGCCGCGATGACCAGGACTGTTACCTCGACACCTCGCCGGACCGTGTACAAGGAGGCGGCGATGACCAGGGGGAACGCCCCGAGGGCATAGCGCTCGAAGGAGTCCAGGTTGGAACTGGTCACGGACACCGCCAGCACGGCAGCGGCAAAACAGCTGTAGGAGGCGGGCAGGCGACGAAAAGCCACGACCAGGAGCCCGAGACAAAGGACGACCCAGGGAACATGGAGGGCAGAACCCAGGTGGTGACCGCCGAAGGCCGAGGCCAGGTTGTGGGCCATGGAGCGGACGGGCAGGGTGATGATCCCCCGGTGGCCACTCTCCTGTTGGACCCGGAAGGGAAGCCAGGGATCGCCGAATCGGGCCCCCACCCACACCAGATAGCCGGCTGTCCCCACCACCGGGGAAGCCAGGGCGGCCAGGCGGGATGGCCACTGTCGGATCGGACTGCCGCCGCGCCAGGCCCTCCACACCTCGATAGCCACCGGGACCACCAACAGGACGCCGAGCGGGCGCAGCAGCCCGGCGATCAGACCGGCGGCGGCCGCCGTCCACCACCGACCCGTCCTGGCCGCCAACAACGTGACCACCGCGCACAGCAGGAGGGAGGCGTCGGCATAACCGAGGACGAGGGCGTAGGCCGGCGGGGCCAGGGCCAACAGCCACATCGAACGCCGGGCCAGCCCGGCGTCACCGAGATCGTCACGCACCAGCACGACCAGGGCGGCCATGGCCCCGAGGGCGGAGAGATTGGCCACCACCAGCAGGGCGGGACCGACCCCCATGCCGGTGACCCACCCCAGAGCGCGGGCCACCATGGGGAAGGCGGGGAAGAAACGAACCGACTGGACCCCCGAGGCGGCATAGCCGTGACCGGCGATCGACTCGTACCATCCGGCGTCCCAGGAGAGAAGGCCTTCATGGACCTTCAGTCGCGCCGCCACATCGCCCGGCCTCACCGCCCCGACCAGCAGGTGGGCCGCGATCAAACTCACAATGACCAGAACCCGGGCCAGTATCCAGGCCGGCAGCGCTTGCCAGAGGGCCCGCCCCGCAGTGTGGGTGGCGGCCCGTATCCGACTGACCTCCGGCCGGGGAGCGGCGGTGGCCACGGCGCCCTCAGAGTCACCTCCGACCGGCGGACGTCCAGGGGCCACCACGCCGTCTACGGCCTGTTCGGCACGAAGCGAACCATCCACATGGGTTGATAGAAGGACACGTCGTTGCCCGATATCAGCGACTGGGCCTTGTAGTCGGGGCTCTCCTGCAGCGTCTGGAGGATCTGTTCGCATTTGAGGCCGTAGGCCTGGTACCCACCGGCCCACACCACGAAGATCTGGTGGCCGGCCGCGGCCAACGCCTCCAGGCCTTGGGCAAAATCGACCGGCGAGCTGGCGGCC
The DNA here is from genome assembly GCA_963824645.1 of uncultured Acidimicrobiales bacterium. Lineage (GTDB taxonomy): Bacteria > Actinomycetota > Acidimicrobiia > Acidimicrobiales > RAAP-2 > Bog-756. The sequence continues at coordinate 139,288 of CAWGQC010000012.1, read as the reverse complement.
ACCGCCGCGGCGTAGTCGACCCAGTTGACGAAGACCGGCCCCGAGGACCGGGGGAAGGTGGTCTGGACGTAGCGCCCGGCCGGCAGCAGGCGATTGACCGCCGGGCCCAGTTGGTCGGGGCAATAGGCCACGACGTCGCCGGGCTTACCGTGGGCGGAGAGGGCGGCGGCCACCTGGCCGGCCTGGGTGCGGTTGGTGGTGACATCGGGAATGGAAGAGACCACCCCCAGGAGGACCGCTCCGGTGAGAATGATCCCCCGCACCCTGCGGTCCTGAAAGGTCACCAGCCCGAGGGCCACCAGCAGGATCAGGGGGACGAACACGACCGATGCGTAGCGGGCGTCGAAGGCACTGTGGGACAGAAATCCCCCGGCCACTGCGGCGGCCAGAGTCCCACCTACGGCGATGGCCACCGGACGTCCGAGCGGCCGGGTTCTGATGTCCAACTCGATGTGGATGCGGTCGGTGGCCACCCCGAACAGGCCGATGCCGGCCAGGCCGAAGAAGATAAGGGCCAGCGCCCGACCTTGGCTGGTGCTTCCCCCGGCGAAAGAGGCTACGGCGCTCACCATGGCGGCGAAGTTGGCCGGTGTGGCCCACGGTGTGCCGGTGTGGGCCGACTGGAACAGAAAGATGGGCACCCACGGGAGGAAGGTCGCGCACCCGATGGCGGCGGCCAGGAGTGAGGCTCGGGCCCCCCGCCTCCAGGCCGGCCGCCCCCGCCACGCCGTCCAGGCCAGCCAGAGCAGGACGGTGGCAATGAGATAGAGCGACCAGTAGTGGGTATAGAGGAGGAGGCCGGTGACGGCGCCCACGGCCACCAGGTTGCCGGGGCGGGGATGCCGGACCGAACGATCGAGAGCGAGGAAGCCGCACACCGTGAGCAGCACCACCAGCGAGTACATCCGGGTCTCGGTGTCATAACGAATGGCGAAAGGCGATGTGGCTACCAGCAACATGGCGGCCCACCCCGCCTTACGACCGCCCAACCGCACACCGGCACACCAGGCCAGGGGGACCGTGGCCACTCCGAACAGGCCCGACAGCGAGCGCACCGCCTCGTCCGAGGTCCCGAACCACCCCATCCAGAAATGAAGCAGGACGTAGTAGAGCGGTGGAGCGCCGTCCCGTTTCAGGAAAGAGGGGATCTCATGAAGGGGCAGGCGGGCGATGTTGACGGTGAGGGCCTCGTCGAGCCAGAGATCCGAAACGGTCCAGAACCGCATGACCAGACCGACGAGCAGGACCAGGACGACACCTACGGCGATGAGCCGTCGGGTGGTGGGACCGAAGGGCCGACCCTCAGGATCGCCGTTCTCGGTGGCCCGACCCGATGGGTCAGCCCTTCCGCCTCCCCGCTGACGCTTGCGGTTGGCCGCGGGAGCAACGCCACCGTCAACGACGGGCTCGGTCACGGAGACCGATCGGCCCGCGGCCGACTCAACCACCGATGATGAGCCACCCGGTGCCGCATCCATGGGGGCATGGTATCCAGGGTCAACAGTGGCGTGGTGCCGTCGGCCGGATCCATGGACCCCTGCCCCCCTTGGCAGTAACGTGCCCTCACAACAGGGTCGCCGTGTGGCAGAGTGCATCGAACTTGCGACGACCAGCAGAAACCGGCATCGGGCAGGGGGAGAGGGATGGGGGAGTTCCGTGACATCGGATAACGGTTTGAGCCGTCGATCCTTTCTGACCCGTGGTGCAGCGGCCGGCGGGGCGGTAGTCCTGGGGGCGGGAGCCTCGTCGCTGCTGGCCGGATGCTCGTCGGGGTCGTCTACCCCGTCGACCACCACGGCGACCGGTTCGAAGCCCGGTGTGGCCACCGGGTCCCCGGTCCGGGGTGGGACCTTGACCATCGGGACCATCGCCGAGATCGACGGTTTCTACCCGCCCACCAACCACTGGGACACCAACGGGTTCCTCTACGCCAACGCCGTGTACGACCCGCTCATGGCGGTAGCGGCCAACGGCAGTATCCAGCCCTACCTGGCGGAATCGATGACCCCCAACTCCACCTTCGACGTGTGGACGATGAAGTTGCGCTCCGGCATCACCTTCAACGACGGGTCGGCGCTGACCTCGGCCGTGGTCAAGTCCAATTACACCGCCCTGTCCGCCTCGGCCCTGACCGCAGTGCCGCTCAAGCAGATAGCCCGGCTGGACACTCCTGATCCCCTGACTCTGGTGTACACCCTCACCGGTCCCAACTCGACCTTTCCGGCCGGGCTCACCACCCAGGTCGGCTACGTGGTCGGCCAAGCCATGATCGACCAGGCCACCTCCAATCCCAACGCCACGCTGATTCCGGTGGGAACCGGGCCCTTCGTCTACGCGCAGTGGCAACCCAACAACTTCTTCACGGCCACCCGCAACCCGCATTACTGGCGGACCGGAATGCCCTACCTGGACACCATCACCTTCAAGCCCATCCCCGACACCAACCAACGCGAAGCCACCCTCCGGTCCGGCGGCGTCGACATGATCGAATCGATAACCCCCACCACCATCACCAATTTCTCGGGCTCGGGCGGATCCGGTTATCAGCTGGTCGATACCCGCACCGGTGTCATCGGTCAACCCACTTTCGCTTTCATCATGCTCAACACGGTGACCCCACCGACCAACGATCTCCGGATCCGCCAGGCTCTGGCCAAGGGTATGAACCAGGCCGAGGTGCAACAGATCGTGGGTGGACCGCCGGCCCAACCGGCTACCGGCATCTTCCTGCCCAACTCGCCCTATTACAGCGACACCCACTACCCCACTTTCGACCCCTCCGGAGCCAAGAGCCTGGTCAATCAATACAAGGCTCAGCACGGCACGCCCTCGGTGCAGCTGATGACCATCCCCGACCCGATCGAGATCAAAGTGGTCCAGGCCGTCCAGCAGATGTGGGAACAGGTCGGGTTCAAAGTGACCCTGACCGAAGTGGAGCAGGCCACCATCATCGACGACTTCGTCTTCGGTCGGTTCCAGGCGGTCACCTCCTACCAATTCGGGGCGGTCAACCCGGACCTCAACTACGTGTGGTGGAGCACGACCACCATCGCCCCCATCGGGACCATCGGCCTCAACTTCACCCGGCTCGACGATCCGCACATGGAAACGGCCATGCTCGAGGGGCGACACACCACCAGCCAGACCAACCGGGTCGCCGCCTATCAGACGGTGAACGAGCGGTTGGCCAAGGATCTCGCCTACCTGTGGATCGAGCAGTACCTGTTCTCTGAGGTGGCATCCGAGAGGGTCCAGAACTTCAACAATTTCGTTCTCCCCAACGGCATGCCCGGCTACAGCTTCAACGAGGGGATCTTCTTCCCGACCCAGACCTGGTTGGGCTGACGCCTCACCCTGCGAAAGCCCGGCGACCCGCTCCCCATGGCCAAGTACCTCATACGACGAATACTCCAACTGGCCGTCGTCGCCTTCATCATCTCCATCCTGGTGTTCCTGCTGGTGCACCTGCTGCCGGGCAATCCGGCGACCGTCATCCTCGGGCCCAACGACAATCCCCACAACCGGGCCATTCTCTACAAGCAGCTCGGGCTCAACAAACCCCTCATCCAGCAGTACACGACCTGGTTGACGGCCGTCTTCCACGGAAACCTGGGTGAGTCCTATCTCAACCACGAATCGGTGACGTCGATCATCTCCACCGGATGGCCCATCGACCTCGAACTCATCGTCATCTCGCAGGTTGTCGCCTTTGCCGTAGCCATCCCCCTGGCCCTCATGACTTCACGACGCCCCAATCAGCCCATCGACAACGTGGCCACCACCGGCACCTTCGGTCTGCTGGCCCTGCCTCCCTTCGTCATCGCCCCCATCATGGTGGCCGTCTTCGCCGTCGGCCTCCACTGGTTTCCGGCTACCGGCTATGTCCCTTTCACCCAGGATCCGGCCACCAACATCCACGACATGATCCTGCCGTCGCTGGCCATCACCGCCGGTTCGATCGCCGTCTACTACCGGTTGTTCCGCTCGGACCTCATCAGCACCCTGCAGGAGGACTTCATCACCATGGCCCGGTCCAAGGGCCTCTCCTCCCGGCGCATCATGTGGCGCCACGCCTTCCGTCCCTCGTCCTTCTCGTTGTTGGCCGCCGCCGGGGTCAACATCGGAGCTCTCATCGGGGGTCTCTTCATCGTCGAATACCTCTTCGCCCTCAACGGGCTCGGTTACTCGTTGGTGCTCGCCGTGCAGCAGAGGGACTACTTGGTGGTGCAAGGCATCACCCTCGTCATCGCCGTCGCCTATGTGGTCCTCCAGTTCATCATCGACTTCGTGTTCACCGTGGTGGACCCGAGAGTGACCCGGGAGTAGACGGGAGTGAGCAATGCCTGACGACCGCGAACTGAGAGAAACCCGGGCGTCCGACCGCCTGATGTCCGACCAGGTGCCCCTGCTGGCCGCGGTCGACGAGTTGGTCGTCTCGCGCCAGAGCGAGACCCTGCACAGCGACGACATCCTGGTCAAAAAGCCCCTCGGCCTGCTTTTCTGGCTGGCCGTGGGGTGGGTCTCCCTGGTGGTGCTGGCCGCCATTTTGGCCAACGTGCTCCCCCTGCCCAATCCGGACTTCCAGAACTATTCGGCCATCAATGCCTCGCCCAGCATCCATCATCTCCTGGGCACCGACGACCTCGGCCGTGACCTGTTCAGCCGACTCATCTTCGGGGCGCGGGTATCCCTGGTGGTCGGTTTCGGCTCGGTGGTGATCGGCATGCTCATCGGGGGATCGTTGGGTCTCATCTCCGGGTACAAGGGAGGGCGCCTGGATGTCTCCCTCAACGCCGGAGCTTTCGTACTGCTGGCCTTTCCGGCCATCGTGGCTGTCATCGCCGTGGTGGCCTTCTGGGGGGCGAACCTGTGGAAGATCACCGTCATCATCGGAGTGGCCACCATCCCCCTTCTGTACCGGGTGGTGCGGGCGTCGAGCCTGACTTTTGCCAACCGTGACTTCGTGGTGGCCGCCCGAACCCTCGGGGCCACCTCGACCCGGATCATCTTCCGTGAGATCCTGCCCAACGTGGTTCCCGTGGCGATCACCTTCGGACTGATCACGGTGGCCGGGGTCATCGTGATCGAAGGATCGCTGGCCTTTTTGGGCTTGTCGGTCCCCCCGCCGACCCCGTCGTGGGGCAACATGATCTCGGAAGGCGCCTCCAACGGGAACCTGAGCACCAACCCGTACATCATGATCTGGCCGGTGGGTGCCATGTTCCTGCTGCTTTTGTCCATCAACCTGATCGGCGACCGACTGCGGCAACGGTTCGACATCCGAGAAGGCCTCCTGTGAGTCGTTGGGGCCGGTCTCGTCGATCCACATCGACGCTCGAGTTCGCCGATGTCGACACCCCCCAGAACCCGCTGCTGGCGGTGGAGGACCTCCACACCTCCTTCCGGACCAGCCGGGGCACCGTCCGGGCCGTCGACGGGGTCTCTTTCACCGTCAACCGGGGACAGACTCTGGGCATAGTGGGCGAGTCGGGATCGGGCAAGACCGTCCTGGCCCGGTCGATCATGGGCCTCCTGCCTCCACGTGACGTCATCACCTCCGGCACCGTCCGGTTCGCCGGCCACCAGCTGACCTCGATGGAGCCGGCCCAACTGCGTCAGGTGTGGGGGGCGGAGCTGAGCATGATCTTTCAGGACCCGATGACCGCCCTCAATCCGGTCAAGCGGATCGGAAAGCAGATCACCGAATCACTGCGGTTGCACGCGGGAATGGACAAGGCCGAGGCGGTGGCCACAGCGATCGAGCTTCTCCGCTCCGTTGGCATCCCCTCACCCGAGGAGCGGATCCGCTGGTATCCCTTCCAGCTGTCGGGCGGACAACGCCAGAGGGTGATGATCGCCATTGCTTTGGCCTGCGCCCCGCGCCTGGTTCTGGCCGACGAACCCACCACCGGACTGGACGTCACCGTGCAGGCCCAGATCCTGGACCTTCTGGCCGACCTCCAGAGGGAACGGCACATGGCCGTCATCCTGGTCACCCACGACCTCGGGGTGGTGGCCAGCCGGGCGAATGAAATCATCGTCATGTACGCCGGCCGCATCGTCGAACGGGCGCCCACTCACACGCTGTTCCACGACACCCGCATGCCCTACACCCAGGCCCTCATGGATTCGATTCCCCGTTTGGCCGACCCCAGCGGAACCCGGCTGCACGCCATCGCCGGGCGGCCGCCCGACCTCGTCCACCCGCCCAGCGGGTGCCGGTTCGCCCCCCGCTGCCCCTACGTACAGGAAAAATGCAGGCAGAACGAGCCCCCGCTCCGTACCGCCAGTTCGCCCGATCACCTCTTTGCCTGCTGGTTTCCCCTGGTCAACGGGGTTCCTACCGCACCGCCCTCCGGGTCCCAGGGAGACGTGGCGGACACCGCCGGCGAGGTGACGTCCTCATGACTGACTCCCCCGCTGACGGCGCAGAGTCGTCGGAGAGCCCGACCGTGTCCCCTGTCGACGACGTCGTCTCATCGGAGACGGAGGAAACCGTGCTCACGGTGGACAATCTGGTGGTCGAGTTCCGGAGCGGCCGGCAGACCGTGCACGCCGTCTCGGGGGTGAGCTTCACGGTCCGCAAGGGTGAGACACTCGGTCTGGTGGGCGAGTCCGGTTGCGGAAAGTCGACCACCGGCCGGGCCTTGGTCCAGATCCAGCCGCCGACCTCGGGAGCCGTCACGTACCAGGGGCAGGTGCTGAGCCAGTTGTCGTCCCGGGACCTGCGTAGGGTCCGGACCAAAATCCAGATGATCTTCCAGGATCCGATCTCCTCGCTCAACCCGCGGCGCCGGATACGGGACATCGTGGCCGAACCACTGGTCATCTGGGGTCGCGGCGAAAAGAAGGACCGGGCGGCCAAGGTGGCCGAGATGCTCGAAGCGGTCGGCATCGATCCCGAGGCCGCCGGCGACCGTCGCCCGGGAGAGTTCTCGGGGGGACAGTGCCAGCGCATCAGCATCGCCAGAGCCCTCATGTCCGAACCCGACCTGCTCATATGCGATGAGCCTGTCTCGGCCCTGGACGTGTCGGTTCAGGCCCAGATCCTCAACCTGCTGGCGGACCTCAAGGCGCGGTTCGCCCTCACCATGGTGTTCATCGCCCACGACCTCGCCGTGGTCAAGAACGTGAGCGACCGGGTGGCCGTCATGTACCTGGGCAAACTGGTCGAGATCGCCGAATCCGACGACCTCTACCGCTCGGCCGCCCACCCCTACACCGAGGCGCTGCTGGCCTCGATCCCCGAACCCGACCCCGACAAGAAATCGGACCACGATGGGCTGCACGGCGAACTTCCGTCACCGCTCCATCCTCCGTCGGGCTGCCGCTTCCGTACCCGATGCCCCTACGCCCAGGATCGCTGCGCCCAGGAGGAACCACCGCTCCGCGAGATCGTCCCTCGCCACTGGGTGGCGTGCCACTTCCCCCTTATCGAAAAGACAGGCGACAAGGCCGCGAGCACCGCTCCCCCATCAGGCGCATCCGCCCCCTGAGGGTTGGGCCGGTCAGCCGGTCCCGACCGCTCCTTCGTCGACCGGTCCCGCATCTGCAGCTGCCGGATCGGGGACACCGACCGGTGGCTCGCTCTCGACGGGTGCCACTGTCTCCACAGCCGCAGTGTCCGGAGCGGCAGCCTCCGGAGCGGCATTCTCTGCACCGGAAGGTTCGGGAGCGGCAGCCTCTGCACCGGAAGGTTCGGGAGCCGTAGTACCTGCGGAGGCACCTTCGGCACCGCCCTCGGTGCTGCCGTGCTCGGCGACATAGTCGGCCCAGGCGGCCTGCGCTTCGGTTTCCGGCGTGAACTCGGCTTCGGCGGCGAACTCGTAGGGCCCCACGTAGTTGCCCTCCGCGTCGTAGGCATGCTCGCCGAACGCCTCGCGGTACTCCTCGGACACCTCGCCCCCTTCAGCCGCCTGCTTGATGGACAGGCTGATACGACGACGCTGGAGGTCGATGTCGATGATCTTGACCCAGAGTTCCTCACCCGGAGTCACAACCTGCTCAGGAAGGTCCACGTGATGACCGGCCATCTCCGAGATATGGACCAGGCCTTCGATACCGTCACCCACCTGCACGAACGAGCCGAACGGCACCAGCTTGGTGATGCGTCCGTAGACCAGCTCACCGACTTGGTGGGAATTGGCGAATTCCTGCCAGGGATCGGTCTGGGTGGCCTTGAGCGAGAGGCTGATCCGCTCCTTGGGGAGGTCCACATCGAGGACCTCGACATCGATCTCATCACCCACAGACACCACCGAGGAGGGATGGTCGACGTGCTTCCACGACAGCTCGGAGACGTGAACCAGGCCGTCCATTCCCCCCAGGTCCACAAAGGCACCGAAGTTGACGACCGAGGACACCACACCCCGACGGCGTTCGCCTGGCTTGAGGTTGAGGAGAAATTCGCCCCGTTGCTCCTTCTGCGTCTCTTCGAGCCAGGCCCGGCGGGACAAGACCACGTTGTTGCGATTGCGGTCGAGTTCGATGATCTTGGCATCGATGGTCTTACCCACATAGGGCTGGAGCTCGCGCACCCGACGCAGCTCGACGAGCGAGGCGGGGAGGAATCCCCGTAGCCCGATGTCCACGATCAGGCCGCCCTTGACCACCTCGATGACAGGTCCGGTGACCACCTCGTCCGCCTCTTTGAGCTTCTCGATCGTGCCCCAGGCCCGCTCGTACTGTGCACGCTTCTTGGACAGGATCAGACGACCTTCTTTGTCCTCCTTCTGGAGGACCAGGGCCTCGATGGCCTCGCCCAAGCTGACGATGTCCGAGGGATCCACGTCATTGCGGATCGACAGCTCCCGCACCGGGATCACACCCTCGGACTTGAAGCCGATGTCGAGAAGAACCTCGTCGCGGTCGATCTTGACCACCGTTCCCTCCACCAGGTCACCATCCTCGAACTCGACGATGGTTCCGGCCATGGCGTCCTCCAGAGAGGCGCCCTCCAGGTCGTCCTCAGTAACGGAACGGGGCAGATAGACCCCGTTCTCGTCGAATCGGCCCATGGCCTCCGGAGACAAGAGGGCCGTGCCCTCGGTGGCAAAATGCGTATCGGACATGAAGTAGGTAGCTCGCTTTCCGGACGGATCCATCGCATCCAAGCAGGCCGGCGATGGTTGATATCGGGTCACATGGTCGTGACCAGCGGGCAATCTTAGTCCGCTCCACTCCGGGCCGGCACCGGCCCCCGCTGCCGGACCTCAGGATCCCTTGGCCTTGGCCCACGATGAACCCCAGGCCATGGCCACCTTCAACGGAACCGACAGATCGGCTGCCCCGGTCAGGGCCGTCTCGGTCAGAGCAACCACCGCCTCGGCCTCCTCCGGTACCACGTCCACCAGGACCTCGTCATGGACCTGGAGGACCAGCTGCGAGGCGAACCCCCCCTTTTCCAACCCGCCATCCAGCCGGATGAGAGCGACCTTGAAGAGATCAGCGGCCAGACCCTGGATGCCGGCGTTCATCGCCTGTCGCTCGGCGGCCTGACGGACCTGGTAGTTGGTGGAAACCAGATCGGGAAGTGGTCGGCGGCGACCGAAGGCGGTGACGGTGTACCCGACGTTCCGGGCCTCGGCTACCGCACCCTCCATGTAGTTCCGGACGGACGGAAAGGCGCCGAAGTAGGCCTCCAGGATGAGTTGGGCCTCGTCCACCGGGACGGCCAGCCGCTGGGAGAGGCCGTAGGCCTCCATGCCGTAGGCCAGACCGTAGGAGACCATTTTGGCCGTGGACCTCTGGCTGGGCGTGACCTCGTCACGTTCCACCCCGAAAACCCGCGACGCCACGCTGCGGTGGATGTCCTCACTCGCCGCGAACGCCGCTGTCAACCCGGCATCGCCAGAGAGGTGGGCGATAGCCCGCAATTCGACCTGATCGTAATCAGCCACCAGTAGGCGTCGTCCAGGCGAGGGGATGAAGGCCTCACGGAACCGGCGACCCTCCTCCGTTCGGACCGGAATGTTGTGGAGATTGGGTCGGTCCGACGACAGCCGACCGGTGCGGGCCACGGTCTGCCGGAAGGTGGCGTGTATGCGGCCGTCGTCCGCCACCTCGGCGGCCAGGCTCTCGCCGTAGGTCGAGCGCAGTTTTTCGATCTCCCGATAGCGCAGGAGGGCTTCGATGATCGGGTGCTGGCCACGCAACAGCTCGAGGGTCCGCGCATCGGTGGAGAATCCCGTTTTTGTCTTGCGCACCGGAGTCAGACCGAGCTTGTCGTAGAGCACGCTTCGCAATTGGGGCACCGAATTGACCTTGAACGGCTCGCCGGCCAGGTCCTGGATGGTGGCTTCCAACGACTGACACTCGTCGGCCAGACCTTTGGCGATCGACTGGAGTACCTGCCGGTCGACAGGGATCCCGGTCACTTCCATGCGGGCCAGGACTCTCACCAGTGGCAGCTCGATGTCGCTGTAGAGGACGTCCTCTCCCACTGCGGCCAGCGCTTCGGCCAACGGAACCCTCAAGCGGGCCAGCACGGCGGTCACCCGGGCCGCCGACAACTCGTCTCCGCCCTCCTCATCGGCCGAGGGTTCGAGGGCCAGTGAGCCCTGGCCCTTCCCACTCGACCCGTCGTCGAGAGTCACACCCAGGAACCGCTCGGCCAGATCATCGAGACGGTAGCGATCGGTGCTCGGATCGAGCAGGTAGGCAGCCACGGCCGTGTCCATGACCAGGTGGGTGATATCGATGCCGTAGGCCAGCAACCACCGCATCAGCTCCTTGCCGTCGTGGGCCACCACGCCCATCCCTTCGGCACCCAGACCGGCCGACAGCGCGGCGACGACGCCGGCATCACCCAGCGGGCCCGGGCCGTCGGTAGCGACGGTGTCGATGTAGACAACCGGTGCGGATACCTCCCCGGTGGTCACTTCGCTGGTCAAGGAGAGCGAGACCAAAGGCGACCGGCCCGCCTCGCCGCTCCATAGGGGGTGAACGGCCACCGTTCCCGTGGAGGCCCGGGCGGCGGCGAGCACGGTGGCCAGGCCGTCCCGGACCTCGTCGGCGGTGCGGGCCACGATCACTTCGGGCGTGCTCAGCCACGAGGGTGATCCGTCCCCCATGCGGGCGGCGGAATGGCCGGGGTCTACCCCATCCGAGTCGGTCCCGTGGACTTCACCGAACAGGCCGTCGTCGACCAGCGAAGCAAACCGCGTCCAAATTGTCCGCAGCTCGAATTCTTCGAAGACTTGCTTGGCCTCCTGGCGATCCCACCCCCCCAGGGTCAGCTGGTCCACGTGTACGTCGAGGGGAACGTCACGGATCAGGGGAATCAGCTCGGTATTGGTACGGACCCGGTCGATGTTGTCGGCCAGGTTCTGACGGAGCTTGGGTGACAGAGCCTCGAGATGGGCGGCCAGGTTGTCGAGGTCGCCGTACTCGTTGACCAGCTTGGCCGCCGTCTTCTCCCCCACCCCGGGCACGCCGGGCAGATTGTCCGAGGGGTCGCCCCGGAGGGCAGCCAGAAAGGTGTAGTCGACCGGCCGCACGCCAGTCCGCTCCTCGATGCCCGCTTCATCATAGAGGGCGTAGTCGCTCACACCCCGGCGGTTGTAGAGCACCCGGACGAACGGGTCTTCCACCAGCTGATACGAGTCGCGGTCACCGGTGACCACGATCACCGGCTGTTGGCGATCGCGGGCTTCGGTGGCCAGGGTGGCCAATACGTCGTCCGCTTCAAAACCGACGGCTCCGACCACCGGGATGGACAGGGCGTCGAGCAGCGTTCGGATCATGTCGAATTGAGGAGGAAGATCAGGCGGAACGGCGCTCCGGCCCGCTTTGTAGTCGGTCAGGATTTCGTCGCGGAAGGTGGGCCCCGGAAGATCGAAGGCCACCGCCACGCTCACCGGTCGATGGTCGCGCACCAGGTTGACCAGCATCGAGGCGAACCCATGGAGAGCATTGGTGACCACACCGGCGGTGGTGGCCAGGTCGGGAGGCAGAGCGAAGTAGGCACGGAAGGCCAAGGACATCCCGTCCAGGAGAAGAAGGGGACGCCCGCTGTCGGTTCCGCTCCCTTCGCCGGAGCTGGCCTTTTTGGTTGCTTTCGGTGTCGAGGCCATGGACGGTCGCATGGACTCGCGCTAGGGCGCGAGCGAGCCCTCGAGGATCTGGCGGGCCACGTCTATCATGCGCGAACGGGTGGTCATGGCCGTTTTCTGGATGTATCCGAAGGCTTCGGACTCGGACATCCCCGATCGCTCCATGAGCTGCCCCTTGGCCGCGTCCACCAGACGCCTCGTCTCCAATTTGTCCTCGGCGCTCGACGGACGTGTTCCCCCGTCGGCCGACCCCTCGGTCTGGCGGGCCTCGTCGTCGATAGCCCATTCCTGTTCACACCGCGAAATGGCCTGGTCGATGGCAGGGATGAGTTCGATGCGCTGGAAGGGCTTGACCAGGTAGGCGGCCACGCCGGCGTCGCGGGCTTCATCGATCAGGTTTCTCTGGCTGAAGGCGGTCAGGATGAGGACGGCCACCTTTAGTTCGAGCTCGTGGATGGCCCGTGCCGCGGCCAGACCGTCCCACCCGGGCATCTTGACGTCGAGGATGACTAGGTCGGGCTGGTGCTGACGGACCAGATCGACGGCCTCGTCCCCGCGCCCGGTCTCACCCACCACGTCGTATCCCTCGTCCTGGAGGATTTCCTTCAGGTCGAGGCGGATGATGGCTTCGTCCTCGGCGATGACCACGCGTCGCATCACCGGGCCATCCGCCTGGATGGGACCACGGCCTCGGCCGACAACATCGACCGGCTGTCGGTGGAGCTGTGGAAAAGGTAAGGGGTCAACCGGGGCCGACCACCAGTCGGTCCAATAGTTCGTCCTGACGCCGTTCCAGCTCAGCGATGCGGTCGACCAGCGCCCTGCGTGACTGGAGCATCACCGTGGCCTGGCGGCTGGCTTCGTCGTGTTCCTTCGAAGCCACTGGGGTTTCGGCCACCAGCGCCCGCAGCCGGGTGTCGTCAGCGATCTCGTTGACCACCACGAGCTGCTCGTCGAGGACGGCCAGCTCCGAGCGGGCACGCACCAATCGGTCGTGGGCGTCACTGAGTCGTCGTTCGACGATGGCGCGATGCATGGGACGGCAATTGTACGCATCCCGAGCGACCCGCCACACGCAATGGGGTGCACGCCTTGCCCACCGGGGCTTTCCTTCACCTCTCCCCTCCCCTGTACCCCGACCCGCCGGTGGTGGTCAGGCACGGACAGCATCGATCCGCCGGTGGCGAAGCGGGGAGCTCCCAAAGTGCTCCTTGTCCGGTGGCGGCCCCATCCCGTTCCCATCCGGAACTCGGGCGATCAAGGGGCCCACCGGGGGCGTCCGGTCCAGAAGGGGCGGGGGAACGATGTCTGTGGCCAGGTACAGCGAAGCCGGGCTGAGATCGCCGGGCCAGCGGAAGCCGGGTAGGGCGGACAAGGTGGTGTTCACCCCCCGGGCGTAACCGGACTCGAACATCCCTCCCATCCACAGGGGTACCCCCTGCCGAGTGCAGGAGGCCACCAGACCGAGAGCGGCTCCCAGGCCCCCCAACCGTGACGGCTTGACTCCCACCACCGAACAGGCCCGCCGGGCCAGTGCGTGACGTACGGCCTCGGCCGAATCGACACTCTCGTCGAGACTGATCGGTGTGGCCATCCGATGTCCGAGGCGGACATGAGCGTCGAGATCGGCCCGGTCGAAGGGTTGTTCGACGCACAGCAGACCGAACCGGTCGAGCAGCAGCAGATGGTTTGTGTCCTCCGGCCGGTAGGCGCCGTTGGCGTCCACCTGCAGGGCAAGGTGGGGGAACTCCCTGACCACAGCGGTCAACGGCTCGAGGTCCCACCCGGGACCCACCTTCAATTTGATCCGTCGGTAACCCAGGGCCACCAGGGAACCGACGTCGGCGAGAAGGGCGTCGATCGATCCGGCCTGGCCGACGACGGCGCCGAGCTCGACCGACCGGCCCTCCACCCCCAGGGCGGATGCCAGCGACCGGCCCTCGGCCCGCAGATGAGCATCGGCAACAGCCATCTCCAGGGCGGCGAAAGCCAGGGGTGCGAGGGGCGCCGTTCGCCTCACTTTGTGGACATCCGCCGGTGTCGGGACCAGGCGGCCGCTGGCGGCCGCCTCCTCGACCACGGCGGGAACCAGGCGGAGGACCAGGGTGTCGAATGCGTGGGGAGCGTCCTCGTCGTCGTAGGTCGTATCGGCCAACGCCGCACATTCGCCCCAACCCTCCACCGGCACCCCTTCGACCTCACCAATGACATTCACCAGCACCAGCGGCCTTTGCTCATGGGTGCCCACCGCGGTGGTCACCGGGCGGAGGAAGGGAAGTTCGATCAGCCAGACCTCGACGGCTACCAGGGTGAGGGCCCGCGGACATCCGATAGCCGCCCATCCTTCAACCGGTGCATTGGCTTCCGACGGGTCCTCGGACGGCTCCATGGGCGGGAGCCTACGATTCCGTCGGACCACCGGCGCTCTGCTCCGGCGTTTGGACCAGGGCCATGCGGACTGTGGCGGCAGCGGTAGGCTGCGCACCCATCGGCCCGGGTGGCGGAATGGCAGACGCGGTGGACTCAAAATCCACTGTCCGAAAGGGCGTGCGGGTTCGAATCCCGCCCCGGGCACCCTTGTGATGTCGCGCGACACAAGCAACGGTGTCGCGCGACATCGTAGACCCCCAGCTCATGGCATGCGCTGGTAGTCCTGATGAGGATCGAGGGTCAGCTGTCGAAGCGGTGACCCGTCGGCGCCGAGTATGCGGACCTCGCGCCCGGCCACCAAAAGCACGACCCGCCATCCGGCGTAGGGTCGTCCCACACCGATGTGATGGAGGCGCCCACGGTAACGGAGGGTCACCGTGCCGTTCTTGTTGACCTTGTCATTGCGGACCCTGTAACCGGCACTGTCGATCCTTGGGCCTTTGGGATGGCTCCTGTCCCGGGCGGCGAACGCCTGGGCCGGCGTGCGCCGCCCGATGGCCCGGTGGGGACGCACGGTGTTGTAGTAGGTGACGAAACGGTCGAGTTGACCTTGGAGCTGCTTCTTGGTGGTGGCCGGGTCCTGTTGGGCCAGGTACTTCTTCATGGTCTGGTGGAAGCGCTCCACTTTGCCCTGGGTCTGGGGATGGTAGGGCTTGCCGTGTTTGGAGGCGATGCCGAGGGAGAGCAGCTCGGCTTCCATGTCGCCCACCCCACCACCTTTGGACGCTCGGAAGATGGCTCCGTTGTCAGCCAAGAACTTCTCCGGGTAGCCCCACTGACCTGCTGATCTGTGCAGAGTCCGGACCACGTCGGGCGAGCGGGTGGAAACAAAGACCCTGCTAGCCACGCACAGCCGCGAGTGGTCGTCGATCATGTTGAGTACCTCGTAGACCACCCCGTCGGCCACCTCCACGTGGGTCACATCGGCCTGCCAGCACTGGTTGGGGAGATCGGCGCAGAAGCTCCTGTAGGAACTCTTCGGTCTCTTATGGGGCTGGGGGGTGACGAACCCTCGGGCCTTCAATACCCGCCAGATGGTCGAAGTCGACGGGACAACGGTGTGGCGACGAGCCAGATGACTGCGGATGGTGTCGGCTCCGGCGTCAAAGCCGTTGTCGGTGAGCTCCTTGCGTAGGGCCACGATCTCCTCGTCGTAGAGATCGGCGATCTGGCCCGGCGAGGTGTGGGGTCGCCTCGAACGGAGCTCGAAGCCCGCCTCCCCTTCGCGGCGATACCGGGCCAGGCGTCGGTAGAGCCAGCTGCGGTCCATGTCGTAGGCCTTGGCCAACTCCCCGATCGGCCGTCCCGTCCGCAGGTGCGTCTCGACCACAAATCGGCCCTTGTCCATGAAGCGACCTCCCGCTCGATGTCGCTTATGTCTTGACACATCTGAACCTGCAGGTGTGGCTTATCTCCTGAATTCACACACTGCCGAGGGCGCCCGTGCATTTCAGCGTTCGGACGGGTCACATCATCGTAGGATGCGCAGGAATTGCACTGAAACGGTGTCCGTTCTGCCACCGTGGTGCCAAGAGTGGGGGAAGGCGAGAAATTGCAGCTGTCGACAGCACAAGAGATGGTCCTCTCATCGACGCCCGATGACTGGGAGCTATGGGAAAAGACCAACTGGACAGATGGAGGTCACTTGTGGTTGGCGACGTTCCGCGCCGACGTCGCTCTCCAACTCCAATGGGGCCGTGTTGTAAACGCCGAGTACAGGGAGCCGTGGACGAGCAACTTCCCAAACCCGATCGCCTCTGCGATCGAGGCCGAAGCGGACTACGCCGGCTCCAAGGTCATGGAAGAGATACTTGTGACGGCAGACGGGGCTCGCAATATTCTTCCCTTGGGGCGTGTCTCCCCGCCCGATCCTGCGTCTGATGCCATCGAAGTGCGAGCGGGTGGGACCAACCTCGCAGTGGCCAGACTGATCCACGGTCTATGGGGCGGGACACCCGCCGAGTTTGACGCCGCAGTAGCGGTGGCTGGATTCATCATCGACTAGCAGCACCAACGTGGGCACCGGCCCTCATCCCTGCCCTCCTCTCTGTTCGTCTCTGTCAGCACCGCGTGGCGATCGTTGACAGACTGTGGCCGTGCCCGAGGTGCCCGAAACTCGCTATGCCAAGACTCGCGACGGAGTCCACGTCGCATACGAAGTATTCGGCGAAGGTCCGTTCGATCTCGTTTTTGCCAATAGCTGGTGCTCCCACGCTGAGTTCTCCTGGAGCAACCCGGCCATTGCCCGGTTCTATGAGCGCCTGTCCTCGTTTTGCCGCCTGGTGCTGTTCGACAAGCGCGGCACCGGTTCTTCGGACCCGATGATGAGCGTGCCGACGATGGAAGACCGAATGGATGACATCCGGGCCGTCATGGACGCCGTCGGTAGTGAGCGGGCAGCTTTGTTCGGGGGCTCAGAGGGAGCAGCTACGTGCGCCGTATTTGCCGCCACCTACCCGGAACGCACCTCGGCCCTGGTTATGTTCAGCCCGTTCATCGTCGGTGTGGCCGATGATGAGTGTCCTTGGGCATGGTCCTGGGAGGTCTGGGAGGTGGTGAAGGAAACCGTGGCCGAGAGTTGGGGAACCCCAGATGGGAGCGGAGTCGAGTTGGTCACTCCCAGCTTGGCCGGGAACGCAACGGCCATGGAGTGGTACGGGCACTACTTCCGAGCCGCTTGCAGCCCTGCCATGGCCGTGGCCCTTCTCCACGTCAACACCGAGATCGACATCCGCCCCGTTCTGGCGACCATCCGGGTCCCCACCCTGGTCTTGCACCGCGTCGACGAGACCTGGGTCAACGTCAACTACGGTCGCTACGCAGCAGCGAAGATTTCCGGGGCGCGACTCGTGGAGCTGGAGGGAACTGACCACTACCCCTGGGAGCAAGATGCCGAGGCGGTCCTGGGTGAAATCGAGGAGTTCCTGACCGGCGAGCGCATCGAACCCGACGACAATCGGGTCCTGGCGACGATTCTGTTCACCGACATTGTGGAATCGACTGCCGTCGCGGCGCGTTCGGGCGACCGAACGTGGGGAGAGCTGTTGGACGCACACGACGCCATGGTTCGCCGGCAGCTCACACGCTTCGCAGGTCAAGAAATCAAAACCACCGGGGATGGCTTCCTGGCCACCTTCGACGGCCCCGCCCGGGCAATCAAGGCGGCGCTGGCCATTCGGGAAGGCGGCGCCCGGCTCGGGCTTGATATCCGAGCCGGGCTGCACACCGGAGAGATCGAACGCCGGGGCGCGGATATTGGAGGGATCGCCGTTCACCTGGGGCAGCGGGTATCGGCCCTCGCCGGTGCTCGGGAGGTTGTGGTCTCCTCGACCGTGAAGGATCTGGTGGCCGGGTCGGGCATCGAGTTCGAAGACCGGGGAGAGTTCGCACTGAAGGGGGTACCGGGCCGGTGGCATCTCTTTGCGGTGGCGGGATGAAAGGGTTGGCCATCCCAGACCCGGTGTAGGGGGGTGGTCAAAGGGTCCGGATGCCATCACCTCATCAAGGTAGCTGTGGCGTCAGTTATGGGAAGATGTCGGCGACGTTGCCAACAGGAGCGACTATGAGCCACTCGTGGTTGGACCGATATATCGATGCGTGGTGCGACCACCCCCACGCGAGCGGCACCGGGGGCGAGGATGCGATGGCCCGCCTCCTCGCGTTCATGAGCGACGAGGTTCGATATGAAGACGTTCCGACAGGAGCCATCTTCGTCGGCCATGACGGAATCAGGCAAATGGGTGCCGACGCCTTGGCGATGTCAGCGAATATGTCCTTTGAAGTCGTCCAGCGGGTGACAGGTAAGAGTTCCTATGCCTTTGAATCGATCTGCCGGGGCACGAACACGGGCGCCATCGGTCCGCTTCCGGGCACTGGAAGTGGCTTCACATTCCGAGGTGTATCCATTGGAGAGATCTCTGAAGCTGGGGTCGTCATCTCGCAACGGGACTACTGGGACCTTGCCGGACTCCTCGGGCAACTCGGTGTCACCATCTGAAATGCACACTCGACCCTCAACTGACCCCGACGGATAATTAGGGCGAGCCGTTGGTTGGCTGGCCGGAGACAGTCCGGTCGGTGTTTCCCATGCCCGAACGTGCCCCTGCGAACCCCGAATCGCCCTTACCGGTAGGGTCCGGATCATGACCCACTACGCCGAAGCCTTCTCCGTCGAGCCCGGGCAGTGCTTCCGATTCATTCACACTGGGGTGGGCCATGCCGCCCACTGCCGGGAGCCTGTGGTCGCCCGTGGGCCCTTTGTGGATGGCAAGGGCCAGCGGTGGCCCGTGGACGCCTGTGTGACCCATGCCGAGGAACTGAAAGGCTTCGCGGTCACGGCACTAGGTCGGGCCGGTAACGCCCGGTTCGGATCACCTCGGACGGGCCGTCACGTGCCATCGAGGTCGTTCACGGATGGGGCACCTGAGACGGACCGGGACGGACCGATTGGGATGGGCGGGAAGGGACGGACGGCACTCCCGTGTGATCTGACAGTTGACGTCCCACCCGCCATCCCAACCCACGGGCGACCCGTCCGGTAACCAATCGTCACCATCACCGCCCAAAAGTCACCGTTCCCGTGGCCTCGCTGGTGGACACAAAAATCGTGTATGAATCGCCAGCCGTGATGTACCAATGATCGAAGGTGTCGTAGGCGGCCCCGAACCGGAACTTGACTTGGCTCGCAGTCCATTTTGTGATGATCAGCCCAACGCAGGCTCCATCGGGCGGGGTTCCGACGCCGGCATTGAAGTAGCCGTTGTCCACGAAATAGAAGTCGGTGCCGTAGTCGTCGCCGTTACCGGTATAGGTCCCACATTCGGTAGTGGCGTCGGACAGACCGGCCGGCTCGGTCCCGAAATGGGATCCCTTCACCACGATGGTGGGCGAAGCTGTGGTGCCGGTGAACTTCACCGAGTCGATCACCGGTGTGGTCTTGCTGTTGGTCACCACCTGGGTCAAAGAGCCGCTCGAGGGTCCGAAATTCGCATCACCCGAATAGTTGGCGGTAATGGCAAGACTGCCCGGCTTTGTCGGTTTGGTCGTGCAGGTGGCAAGACCGTTGACCGGAGCTACAGCCGAACATCCCGACAGAACCGACCCGCCACTGTCGAAGGCCACGGTTCCTCCGTCGGGCACGGGATTGACGGTGGCCCGATAAGTGACCGGCTTCCTCACACCCGAAGGGTTGGCCGACGAGGCCACAACCGTGGAGGTGGGGGCCCCGGAGACCACGATGGTGAAGGTGTCCATGGCGTTGGGCAGGGTGCCGTTGACGGCGCTGACCGTGGCCGTGTAACTCCCCGGGGTGGTCGTCGTGCCACTGATCGTCCCGGAGGAGGACAGGCTGAGCCCGGGGGGAAGGGATCCGGCCGTCACTGTGGCCGTGGGGGCCGGGTAGCCGCCCATCGTGAAGGCAAAACTGTACGAGCCGCCGTCCGCCGTGGGAGTGGTTGGAACTCCGGAAATACTCGGGGCCGAGGTGGGCACGGTCACATGCCCGATGGCCCCCGGCACTAGAGGCTCCGTTTCGGCGAACCACAGCGCCCCGTCAGGTCCCTGGGTGATATCGCCCAGATAGTCGTTGAGGGCCGTATAGGTGGTCGTGGTACCGGTGGTGGTCATCCGGCCGACAAGATCCACGTTTTCCGTGAACCACAGAGCGCCGTCAGGGCCGGTGGCAATGTCCAGAGGCTCTCCACCTGCCGGCAGGGGAAAGTTGGTGACCGATCCCGACGTGGTGATCCGGCCGATGGAATCGGAGCCCGCGTTCACGTACCACAAGGCGCTACCCGGACCCGAAGTAATGCTGAACACGTTGTCCATGGTCGGATCGGTGAAGAAGGTAATGGCGCCGCTCGGGGTGATCCGGCCCACCGAGCCGACAGCTCCTGACGGGCCACACTCACCGTTAGCGAACCACAGGTTGCCGTCCGGCCCGACCACGATGTTCCGAGGACACAATTCGGAGTTCTGATAGAGACTGAAGGCCCCCGCGGTGGTGACCCGTCCGATCATGTCGGCGTCGGTCGTGAACCACAATGCGCCGTCCGGCCCCGAAACAATTGAGGACGGGAGGTTCCCGCCGAACTCACCGGGTAGCGGATAGCTCGACACGCTTCCCGACGTGGTGATCCGTCCGATGGAGGTGGCCTCTTCGAAATCGTTGGTGAACCAAAGGGCGCCGTCCGGCCCGGTGGTGATCGAACCCGGATCGGCCAGAGTGGAGCTGGTGTAGGTATTGGTGACCGTCCCGCCGGTGGTCATGCGGACAATGGTGTCGGTGTAGCTGTTGGACTGGGTTCCATCGTCGGTGAACCACATGGCGCCATCAGGACCGGTGGTTATGCCCGCAGGACTGTTGATATGGGGGCCGGTGAAGTTGGTCACCACGCCTCCGGCCGCCGCCGCCGGAGTCGATGTGGAGACCGCCACCATTCCGCATGCCAGCAACGATGCCGTCACCATGGCTGCCACAGAGTTGACGTATCGCCTACGCATGACACTCCCACCTTTCGTCGGCTGCCCTCGCCTGTCCTGTTGGCGCGGTGAGCGAGTCAAGGCGTGAGACGGCACCCCGGCGAGTGCGTTGATCGGCGCCTCCTACGCGGCGATCGGTCATTCTCGGCCCCTCGTTGCTCATGGCGCCCCGTTTTTGTAACACGACTGCCGGCGAAAGGCAATCACATTCTGCCGCATCACGAACACGGCCGAGCTCGCATCCCGCATCGGATTCCGAGCGCATCTCCCCGACTGTCGTGGCCACGATCGACTCGGACCGAGGGCTTCGGTCCTCGAAGTCCGATCGGGTCGTCGGACCGCGGTCCGATTCTCAGTTAATTCCAAGTTTCCACCGATAAAAAGGGGGGGCCGGGCCGGTCGAGCCGGTTCCGCCACTGGCTCTCGGCCCGGCACAATCGCAACATTCCGCCTGACGCACGCAATGGGAGTCGGGACGGCGGTGTCCGACTCCCCTGCCGTGCTACGGGCGCGCTACGAGTAGCGGGCCGCCCGGGTACCGGGCGGGTTGCCGGCACCGGGGACGGCGTCCGGATTCTCCACGCAGACTTCGCATTCGAGTCCGTCCGGATCGCGGAAGAAGATGCTCAGCATGGGCCCGAAATCGGTGACGAAGTCGTCGGCCGCCCCCCGGGCCATCAACCGGTCACGGATGTTCTCGAAGGCGTCCAACGAGGACGCCTGGAGGGCCAGATGGTCGAGACGGCCACGACCGAACATCGGCGTCTGCCGATCGGCTTCCGTATTGCCTTCGATCTCGAAGACATTGAGCTCCGCCCAGTCGCCGATCTTGATGATCGACAGCCGGGGACCCTCGCCGTTCGGAAACTCCGACCCGTCTCTCAGGACATCGGCTTCGAACACGTCCTGGTAGAACCGATTCAACCGCGAGGCGTCGTTGGTGATCACGGCGACGTGGTTGAGACCTTTGAGCAGCACGATGCCCTCCCTTCCGACGAAACCTCGGGCCGTTCGGACTCGGTACCAGCCTAGGACCCAGGCCGAGGGTGATCCGGGACAACGGGCCGCCCGTGGTGAGCAGCGGCCCGTTGTCCCGTCCGATCATCCGGCGTAGTTGGGCGTCGAGCCGAACGGTGACCCGTTGGCGAAGAAGAGGTTGAACTGCTTGCCCACCACCGTCACCGGTCCGGCGGCGAAGATCCCGTACTGGTTGCCGTGGATGGCGTTGAAGGCCACCGTGATGCTGACCGGACTGACACTTCCCAGGTACACCCCGGTCGTCCCTGGATCACCGTAGTCACCCAACAGGTTGTTGGTCCCGATGTTGTTGGCGATGATCTTGTTGCCGGCGAAGTACTGGCCCGGAATGTGACTGTGGACAGTCACTCCACCGATGCCGTTTCCGCTCATCGAGTTACCGATGACCGTGTTGCCGTAAACGGCCCCGCCGGGCGCGGGCGAAGCCAGGACCACTCCCGCTCCATCGGCCGTCGTGCCGTTGTCGTTGAGGACGTTGCCGGTCACCGTGTTGTCGAAGATGCCCTGGGCCATGTTGACCCCTGTCGGTGCACCCAGATGGTCGGCCAGGATCACCCCACAGCCGCCGGGATTGTTCTTGGCGGTATTGCCCACGATGGTGTCGTGGGATGCGGTGTGACCGGCAAACTCGGGGATCCCGCCCGCATCGTTGGTCAGGTAGTAGCCACCGCCCACGTCGTTGACGGCGGTGTTGCCCGAAACCGTCGACCATGAGCTGCCGTTGAGGTCGATACCGGTGCCGCCGTTGTTCTCCGCCAGGTTGTCCCGGAAGGTCGACTGGTTTCCGGCCGACAGGATCCCGTCGCCGCTGGCCCCGGTCACCGTGAACCCCTGGATGGTCACGTTGGGCACCAGCACGGTGAAGGCATTGCTCCCGATCTCCGAATAGAATGGCGAATTGGTGGCCGGTCCGGGATCGACCGTGGCACCGCGACCGATGATGGTCACCGGCTGCTGGACGATCACATCCTCGCTGTAGTTGCCGGGGCAGGCGATGACCGTGCCGCCGGGGTGCGCGGCGGCCACCGCCGCCGTGATGGTCGGGTAGCTGGGAGAGCCGCACGGTTGGGTACCGGTCGGCGAAGCGAACACCGCCCCCGGATAGCCGGGGCCGCCCGGATAGCCGGGGCCGCCCTGACCCCAGGGTTGGCCGGCACCGGCAACCCCCGGAAGGGCCATGGCCAGTCCGAGCCCGAGAGCCCCTGCCCCCACGGCGTAGACCGACCTGCGCGTCAACATCCTCATAATTGCTCTCTCCTCCACGATCGCTCGCCCGTCGTCGGGCTCTGTCCGGCCGCGGGGACGTGGTTGGCCCCGACTGACGGTCACCTTAGAGATGGAGGTCCGGTGCCGCAATCATCGGAATTGACGAAATCGGCCAGACCTGAGGTCGAAGCCGGGCGCCATCTCCATCCTCCCTGAACGGGTGACCCCTGGGTAATGTCCCCCATCGGTGCCGTCGTGCCACACTTGTCCAGCCACGGCGGTGCGATCGCAGCTTTCGAAAGGAGTAGGTGGGTGCTGGCCTTTGCCTTCCCAGGACAGGGTTCACAGCGGGCCGGGATGGGCCACGCCTGGGTCAAGCACCCCTCCTGGGAAGTGGCGACCGAGGCGTCGGAGATCGCCGGGCGGGACATCACCGCTCTCCTCCTCGATGCCCCCATGGACGAGTTGACCCGTACGGCCAACGCCCAGCTGGCCACCTTCGTGATGAGCTTGGTCGTCCTGGACGCCGTCGAGCGTCTGGGCCTGTTTCCGGCCGCTTGCGCCGGACACAGCCTGGGCGAGTACACGGCGTTGGTGGCGTCGGGCTCCCTCTCGCTGCCCGACGGGACCAGCTTGGTCCTCGAACGGGGTGATGCCATGCAGGCGGCGGCCGACGAGCAGCCCGGGACCATGGCCGCGCTGATCGGGATCGCCGACGATGATGCCGAGGCGGCCTGTCAGCGGGCCGAGGACCAGGTCTGGGTGGCCAACTACAACGCGCCAGGCCAGGTGGTCATCGCCGGAACAGCCTCGGGGGTGGCCAACGCCACCGATCGGGCCAAGGAGCTCGGAGCCCGCAAGGTTCTCCCCATCCCGGTGTCCGGTGCCTTCCACACCCAGCTCATGCTGCCGGCGCGGTCCCGCCTGCGCCAAACTCTCGACGGTGTGACCTTCCACTCGCCCGAGGTGCCGGTAGTGGCCAACGTCGACGCCCGGGTCCACACCGACCCCGCCGAATGGCCCGGCCTGCTGTCCGCCCAGCTCTGCAGCCCCGTGCGCTGGCGGCAGTCCCTCGAGACACTGGGCGGTCGGGGCACCACCATTTTGGCCGAGCTCGGGCCCGGAGGTGTCCTCACCGGCATGGTCCGTCGCACCATCCCCGATGTGCGGGGCGTGGCCGTGGCCGTACCCGCCGATCTGGACAAGCTGATGGACACGGTGGCCGGCACGGACGACTGGACGGCGTCCGGTCCCGACCATCAGGGCGAGCACCTCTACACCTCCGAACGGGTGATCGTGTCCCCCACGCCTGGTGTGTTCGAACCCGACGTCACCCTGGCCGCTCTGGAGAGCACGGCGTTGGCCGAGGCCACCGCCGCCCCGGGTAGCGGCCAAGGGGCCGAACCGGGCTCCCGCCTGGCCGTGGGCGACCGGGTGGGCACCGTGGGGCTCACCGATGTCCGTACCCCCTTCGACGGAATCCTGGTCCGCTGGCTGGCCGTGCGGGGCGAACGGGTGGTCGAGGGCCAACCGGTGGCCTGGATTCGGACGACCGAGAGCTCTTCGTGACCGGACCCCACGAGGATCCGGGGGGAAGGGTGGTCATGGTCACCGGAGGGTCGCGGGGAATCGGTCTGGCCTGCGCCCAGTGGTTCCACCGCCGGGGCGACAGAGTGGCGGTGACCTCACGTTCGGGTGGCGTGGAGGACACCGGACTGCTGGGTGACCACCTTCTTCCACTGGCCTGCGACGTAACCGATCCGCAGCAGGTGGACGAGGCTTTCGCCACCGTCGAGTCGACCTGGGGGCCGGTCGAGGTGCTGGTGGCCAATGCCGGTGTCACCCGGGACACACTGGTACTGCGGATGAGCGAAGACGCGTGGTCCGAGGTCATCGAGACCAACCTGTCGGGGGTCTTCCGGGTGTCAAAAAGGGCCCTGACCAGGATGGTGCGGCTCCACCGCGGCCGGATCATCATGGTTTCGTCCGTCGGTGCCTTCATCGGGTCTCCCGGCCAGGCCAACTACGCCGCCACCAAGGCCGGCCTGGTCGGTATGGCCCGTTCCATGGCCCGGGAAGTAGCCAGCCGATCGATCACGGTGAACGTGATCGCGCCGGGCCTGGTCGAAACGAATATGCTCGCAGCTCTCGGCGAAGACCGACTTGGCTCGATGACGGCCCAGGTGCCACTGGGTCGTCCCGGTCGTCCCGAGGAGATTGCCGAAGCTGTGGGGTTTCTGGCCTCCTCGGAGGCGAGTTACATCACCGGCGCCGTCCTACCCGTCGACGGTGGGTTGGGTATGGGCCTGTGACAGCGGCACGATAGAGACCGAGACCGAGACAGAGACCGAGCATGAAAACCAGAAATGGAAAAGGAGCAAACGCGTGAGTGACGACGAGGCATTCGAGAAGTTCAAGGAGTGCGCGGTCGAGGTCCTCCAGGTCAGTGGGGACAAGGTGACCCGGGAAGCTCGGTTCGCCGAGGATCTCGATGCCGACAGTCTCGACCTCGTGGAACTGGTGATGGCCCTCGAAGAGAGCTTCGACGTCTCGGTGGAGGAAACCGAGCTCGAAGGCATCGAGACGGTGGGTCAGGCGTTCGATCTGATCAACGCCAAGCTCTGATGCTCCTGGGGATCGGTCCTGCCGGCGATCCGGTGGCTGGACGTCGCGTCGCCGTCACCGGCCTTGGCGTCGTCTCGTGTTGCGGCCTGGGACCCGAGTCCCTGTGGACCGGTCTCAACGGGGCTCCCCCGGTGGGCGAGCGACGGGTGCCCGATTTCGATCCCGAGCAGTGGTTCACCACCAAAGAGGCCCGGCAGGTGGACCGGTTCACCCAGTTCGGTGTGGCGGTGGCCACCATGGCGGTCGAGGACGCCGGCGAGATCGGCGCTGATCCGGGCCGAACCGGTGTGGTGATGGGGACCGGTGTGGGGGGTCTGGAGACCCTCGAGGCTCAGATCCTGCTGTTCGGTGAGAAGGGTGCCCGCCGGGTATCGCCCCGGCTGGTACCCATGATGATGTCCAATGCGGCGGCGGCCAACGTCTCCATCCGCATGGGGTGGCACGGGCCCTCCGAGACCATCACCACGGCCTGCGCGGCGGGGGCCCACAGCATCGGGCACGCGGCCTGGCTGGTGGCGTCGGGGCGGTGTGACGTAGCCATCGGGGGCGCCGCCGAAGCAGGGATGACCGGTGTCGGCATGGCTGCCTTCTCCAACATGACGGCCCTGTCGACCTCCGGCGTGTCCCGCCCGTTCGATATCCGGCGGGACGGCTTCGTGATCACCGAGGGGGCCGGAGCCCTGGTGCTCGAGGACTGGAACCACGCTGTGGCGCGGGGCGCCCGCATCTACGCAGAATTGGCCGGTTCGGCCAGTACCGCCGACGCCCATCACATCACGGCGCCCATTCCCGGCGGCTCGGGGGCAGCCGCCTGCATGACCCTGGCCATGGAGGATGCCGACGTCACCCCCGACCAGATCGGCCACATCAATGCCCACGGCACCTCGACCCCACTCAACGACCGGGCCGAGGCCGACGCCATCGCCAAGGTATTCGGGGCCAGCGCTCCGCCGGTGACCTCGACCAAGGGCATCACCGGACACGGGCTGGGGGCGTGCGGTGCCATCGAGGCTGTGGCTGCCATCCTCAGCATCCGCAACGGCCTCATCCCTCCGACCTCGGGCTACGAGCAGCCGGATCCCGAGATCCACCTCGACATCGTGGCCGGCGCGGCACGGGCATGGGAGCCCGGACCGGTGCTGTCCAACTCATTCGGGTTCGGCGGGCACAACGGGTGCCTGGTGATCAAGCCGGCCTGAGCCCATCGTTTCTGTAGTCGGGCGGGGCACGACGCAACCGGTCAGAGGGGCGGTGCCGACCGCCATCCCCCTACCGTTGGATCACCATGGTTGAGCCGTTGAGCCCATCCGGTCCCGCACCGGCCCCGAGAGGCCGACCCGATCTGGCCATAGGGGCGTTCACCCCCAACGGCCCCTGGACGGTCGAGCCCGCCACCATGGCCTGGCGTTTCCCGACCGATGCCGACGGTGACATCGGGGTACTGCGCCAGGGCGCGGCTGCACTGGCCCGGGAGCTGGTGAGCCCGCAGCGACTGCCGTCGGGCATCCGGGCCCTGGCCGTCGTGGTCCGGATCGGTTCCGCCCTGGCCGGATGGTGGCTGCGCGACCGGGGAACCGAGCGCTCCCGCACCGGGATGTCCCGCCGGCTGCGCTCGGCCTTCGAGCGCCTGGGGCCGACGTACATCAAACTCGGACAGATCATCTCGTCGGGTGAGGGGATCTTTCCCGAAGAGCTGGTGGAGGAGTTCCGCCTGCTCCGCGATCAGGTACCCCCCGAACCGTTCTCCGCCGTACGCCGCACCATCGAGGAAGACCTGGGGCGCACTCTGGGGGAGGTCTTCACCTCGTTCGATCCGGTCCCTCTGGCGTCGGCCTCGATCGCCCAGGTGCATACCGCCACCTTGCGGACGGGCGAGCGGGTAGTGGTCAAGGTCCAGCGCCGGAGTGTGGCGTCGCTGGTCCGGTTGGACATCGCCGCCATGGCCTGGGTCACTCCCCTGCTGGTCGGGCGCATCCCGATCACTGCTCTCACCAATCCCCCCGCCCTGGTCGACCTCTTCGCCGAAACCATCGTCGAGGAGCTCGACTTCCGCCTCGAAGCCCAGAACATGCTGGATCTGGCCGAGGTCATGGCGGACAGCGCCGACCACCTCATCGTGGTGCCCCGCCCCCATCCCGACCTGGTCACTCGACGGGTGCTGGTCATGGAGCACCTCCACGGGTTCTCCTGGGAAGACGCCCCGGGGATGCGGGCGGCCGGTATCGACACCGCCGCCGTTCTTCGTTCCAGCCTGATCACCTTTCTGGAGGGAGCTCTGTTGCACGGGGTCTTCCACGGCGACCTGCACGGCGGCAACCTCCTCGTTCAACGGGACGGCACGGTGGCCCTGCTCGATTTCGGGATCACGGGCCGCCTCGACGAGCGGAAGCGTCTGGCCTTCCTGCGACTGCAGATGGGGGCCACCTCCAACAACCTGACCGTGCAGGTCGAGGCTCTCCGCGACCTCGGAGCTCTGCCCCCCGATGCCGATGTGGAGGCCGTCATCAGCGACCTCGGACTGGACCGGCCCCCCATCGACCCCACCGTGTTGACGGCGGACGAGATGGTGGCCGAGCTGAGGGAGGTGACCAAGGCCCTGCTCGGCTACGGGGCCCGCCTGCCCAAGGAGCTGATGCTGTTCGTGAAGGACATCCTCTTCCTTAACGGTTCGATGGCCACGCTGGCTCCTGACGTCGACATCCTGGGGGAGATCCTGGCCGTCATCACCTATTTCACCGAACGGCACGGAGACCGGATCGCCCGCGACATCGGCCTGGAGCTGGCCGAAAGTGCCATCGATCTGGATGGCTACCGGGCGGCCATGGGATTCGCCGACGACACCGGGGCCATCACCTTCCGCGACCTGCAGGAGCGTCGGGAACTGATCCGGCGTCGGCTCGAGTCGCGCTCGGAGAGCCGGCGTCGCCCGTCCCTGCTCCGGACCATCGGACGCCTGGCGCGACCGGCACCCCACCCCTGACCAGGGGGCCGGCGCCGAGGCTCAGAGGGTGTCGAGGGCGCGGCGCAGCGTGGCCACGAAGTCGGCCGCCCCGTCGGGCCCGGCTCCTTCCAGCAGGCGTCGCACAAGGGCCGAACCGACCACCACCCCATCGGCCACCCGACAGACGTCGACGGCCTGTTCCGGCGTGGAGACTCCGATGCCCACGCACACCGGTAACTTGGTGACCTCCATAGCCCGTAGGGCCGTCTGCCCCGCCGTTTCGGCCAGCTGGGCCTGCTCGCCGGTGACCCCCATGCGACCGACGGCGTAGACGAAGCCGCGGGAGCGGGCGCAGATGGCCTGCACCCTGTCGGGAGGAGTGGACGGGGCCACCAACAACACGGTGGCCACGCCGGCGCGATCGGCCGCCTCCGACCACGGGTCGAGCTCCTCCAGTGGCAGGTCGGGCAGGATGGCCCCGGCCACACCGGACTGGGCCAGGGTGCCGGCCATACGGGCGTGCCCGGCCCGGACGATGAGGTTGTAGTAAGTCATCACCACCAGGGGCACACCGGCATCGATACGGCTGAGATCGGCCAGGATCCCGTCGGGGGTGGTACCCCGTTCCAAGGCCCGCAGCGACGCCTCCTGGATGGTCGGGCCGTCGATCATCGGGTCGGAGAAGGGGATGCCCACCTCGATGGCATCGGCCCCGGCGTCGGCCAGCGCCTCCACGGTCAACAGCCAGTCGTCGTCCATCCCACCGGTCACATAGGGCACCAGCAGCTTCCGACCGGCGTCACGGTGGGCCACCAGGGTGGCGGCCAGCTGGTCGTGGCCCGCATCGACGGAGGTGGCCGGCTGGGCCGGACGAGAGCTCACGAGGGCGTTCGCAGCAGGTCGCGCACCTGGGCCACGTCCTTGTCGCCCCGTCCGGACAGGTTGATCAGCACGGTCGATCCGGTGGGTAGGTCGGGCGAACCGGCCCGGGCGATGACCCAGGCCAGGGCGTGGGCCGACTCGAGGGCCGGGATGATCCCTTCGGTGCGGGCCAACCGCTGCAGAGCGTCCAGTACCTGGTCGTCGCCGGCCGATTCGTAGCGGGCCCGACCCACCTGGCCCAGATGGGCGTGTTCGGGACCGATGCCCGGATAATCAAGGCCTGCCGATATGGAGTGGGCCTCGAGGATCTGGCCCTCCTCGTTCTGGATGAGGGAACTGCGCATTCCGTGGAGCACTCCGGGGATGCCGTTGGTCATCGCCGCTCCGCCGGCCGCCTCGACCGCCACCAGAGCGGCCCCGGTGGTGTCGGCGAATCCGGCGAAGATACCGGCGGCGTTGGAACCGCCCCCGGCGCAGGCCACCACCACGTCGGGGTCCTTTCCGTCCAGGAGCTGGCGACACTGCTGGCGGGCCTCTTCGCCGATCACCCGCTGGAACTGGCGGACCATCCACGGAAAGGGATGGGGCCCCATGACCGAACCCACGCAGTAGTGGGTGTCGCCGACCGTGGCCACCCAATCGCGCAGAGCCTCGTTGACGGCGTCCTTGAGCGTCCTGCTCCCGCTGTATACCGGCCGCACCTCGGCCCCCAGAAGTTCCATGCGGAAGACGTTGAGCTCCTGTCGGTGGGTGTCCACCTCTCCCATGTAGACGGTGCAGGTCATGCCGAACAGGGCGGCGGCCGTAGCCGTGGCCACACCGTGCTGCCCGGCCCCGGTCTCGGCGATCAGCCGGGTCTTGCCCATGCGGCGGGCCAGCAGTCCCTGGCCCACCACATTGTTGATCTTGTGGGAGCCGGTGTGGGCCAGGTCCTCTCGTTTGAGGAGGATCCGCAGGCCCACCTCGGCCGAGAGACGACGGCACTCGGTGACCGGTGTGGGCCGGCCCCCGAAGCTGCCCAGCAGTCCGTCGAGCTCGGCCCGAAAGGAGGTATCGCCCCACGCCGTCCGGAAGGCTGCTTCGAGCTCGGTACAGGCCGGCACCAGCGACTCGGGGACGTAGCGCCCGCCGAATTGGCCGAACCGGCCGCTCGGGCCGGGGTCCCCCATGATCTCGGTGGTCATTACTCGTTCTGCCAATCGAAGAGTCCCGAGGGATCGTCGCCGTTGACCGTGCCTTCGCCCGCCCCGGCGCCGGACGGTTCGAGCTGTTGGGACCGGGCCACCTGGCTGGCCGCGGCTTGGGCGGCGGCCATGAACGCCCGGAGTTTGCCCGGATCCTTGACCCCCGGCGAGGCTTCCACGCCGCTGCACACGTCGACTCCCCACGGGCGCAGATGCACGATGGCTGCGCCCACGTTGCCCGGTCGGAGCCCACCCGAGACGATGAGACGACCGGGGTCGACCACTCCTTCCCCCAGACGCCAGTCGAAAAGCTCGCCCGATCCGGGGTTGGCTCCGTCGATCAGGAGGAACTGGGCACCATAGGCGTCGAACCGTTCGATATTGCGGTGACCGGCGGGAAAGGCCTTGATGGTGCAGGCGGTCCGGCTGGCGATCCACCGGGTGTCCTCGGCCGACTCCATGCCATGGAGCTGCACAGCCTGCAGTCCGATCTGGTTGGCGATCTCGATCACCCTCTGAGGAGCCTCGTCCCGGAAGACGCCTACGGTGACCGTCTCGTGGGGCAGCCGCTTGACGATGTCGGCCACTGCGCCCGGGGCCATCTGTCGGGGCGACGGGGCGAACACGAAACCGACGGCCGAAGCGCCCATCCCCACGGCCAGCAGGGCGTCGGCTTCGCTGGTCACTCCGCAGATCTTGACGAAGAAACCCTCGCCCTCCTCATCCGCCCCGCCCTTCGTCACGGCCGGACTCCGAGAAGGGCGGCCACCGCGGCGCGGCGGTCGCCGGCCCGTACCAGTGTCTCCCCCACCAGCACGGCGTGGTAGCCGGCAGCGGCCAGAACAGCCACATCGGCGGCATCGCTGATGCCCGACTCGGCCACCGCCGTCACTCCCTCGGGGATGGCGGCGGCCAGGGCCACCGCCCGGCGTTGGTCGACCTCGAACGTGCGCAGGTCCCGTTGGTTGACACCGATGACCGTGGCTCCGGCGTCGAGGGCACGAGCCAACTCGTCCTTGTCGTGCACCTCGACCAAAGCGGTGAGCGAGAGCGAGCCGGCCAGCTGGACGAACGATCCCAGTTGGTCGTCGTCGAGCGCGGCGGCGATCAAAAGGACGGCGTCGGCTCCCATGGAACGGGCGTCACAGACGTCGAGAGGGCTGACCGTGAAGTCCTTGCGCAGCACCGGGAGGGAGCAGGCCTCCCGGGCGGCCCGTAGGTCGTCGGGCCCGCCGCCGAAGAAGGCGCGGTCGGTGAGTACCGACAGGCAGGCGGCTCCTCCGCCTTCGTAGTCGGCCGCCACCCGGGCCGGGTCGAGGGAGGGGTCGAGATCGCCGCTGCGACGGGGAGCGCCGCTTGATCTCGGAGATCACCGCCATGCCGTGGCGTTGGTGGCCGGCCCGGATGGCGGCCTCGAACGGACGCACCGGTCCGGCTGGCCGCCGCCTGGGCCCGGGTCGCCTCGAGGTCACGGTGGTCGCCCGCCGCTTCCTCCCGGTGAGCGGCCACGATGGTCTCCAGGTAGGCCGGCATAGCGCTAGGCAGCCTACCGGCGCGGTTGTCGCCCCCGGTGCCTCCGGCCCCGTCCGCGCTCACACTCTCCTAACGGTGGCGGACGGACCCGTCCGGGGAATGGCAGGCTGGTCCCGATGATGGCCGCTCGAGACACCGTGGTGGTCATCGAGGATGATCACCACATATCCGACCTGGTGGCCATGTACCTGCGGCGGGACGGGTTCCGGGTCCTGCAGGCCGACGAGGCCGGATCCGGGCTGGCCCTGGTGGACCGGGAGCAGCCCAAGCTGGTCATCGTCGACATCGGACTTCCCGGCGATCTCGACGGTTTCGACGTGTGCCGTCGGCTCCGCCCCGGAAGTCCGACCGCCGGGCACGCCCCGGGGGGCGGCACAGCCGCACCCCGTGCCGGTACTCATCCTGAGCGCCCGCGACGACGAGGTCGATCGGGTGCTCGGCCTCGAGCTGGGGGCCGACGACTATGTGACCAAGCCCTTCTCCGCCCGCGAGCTGGTGGCCCGGGTCCATGCCATCCTTCGTCGCACCGAAGCCCCGGCGGCCGAACCTGCTCCACTGGTGGCCCTGGGTGCCATCGAGGTCGACAGCCGACGGCGAGAGGTGCGCCGGAGCGGTGATGTCGTTCCTCTGGCTACCCGCGAATTCGATCTTCTGGCCTTTCTGACCGACAATCTGGGACTGGCCCTCTCCCGCCGACAGCTGCTCAACGGCGTGTGGGGCGACGACTGGTTCGGCGACGAGAGAACGGTCGACGTCCACGTGCGCCAACTCCGAAAGAAGCTGGGCACCGACCTACCCCTGGCCACGGTGTGGGGCGTGGGCTACCGACTGGGATGAAACGCCGCCTGACCATCACCATCCTCGTCCTGGTGGCGGCCACGGTGGTGGTGACCACCATCGGCAGCGCCATCTTCATCCGGCACGCCGCCGTCGGCACCGGTACCCAGGAGCTGGCCAGCCAGGCCAAAGCCATTTCGACCACCCTGTCGACCACCCGTTTCCGGACCAAGGCCGCCTTCAAACGGGACACCGATCTCATCTCCGACGCGGCCGATCTGGCCGGCATCGACGTGCTGGCTCTCCGCTCCGACGGTACGACCACCGGTCCCCCCCTGCCTTCGGGGATCACCGTGGCCGACCTCGACATCCCCGGCCTCCAACAGGGTCGACAGACCATCGGGCACACCTCCTCCTTGCTGGCCTACTCGGCCGTCCCCACCCCGATAAACGGGGTGACCAGCTACGTGCCCATCCTGGTCGTCACCCGCCAGATCCACGACCCGGCCAACGGAATCCGGTACTTCCTCCTGATAGGCGTCATCGGCCTGGCCGTGGCCGCCGTGGTGGCCACCGCCCTGGCCCGACGCTTCAGTCGGCCCCTGGTGGCGGCAGTAGCGGCCACGGGCCGGATCGCCTCCGGCGACCTGGACGCCACCGTCCCCGTCCGGCCGGGCGAGGATCCCGAGTTCGTCCAGCTGGCCGAATCCATCAACACCATGGGCGGAAATCTGGTGCGCGCCCGCGAACAGGAGCGTCAATTCCTGCTGTCGGTGTCCCACGAGCTGCGGACACCGCTGACCTCCATCCGCGGCTACGCCGAGGCGGTCGTCGACGGGGCGGCCGAAGATCCGGCCGAGGCGGCGGCCGTCATCAGCGGCGAGGCTCGCCGCCTCGAGCGACTGGTCCAGGACCTGCTCGACCTGGCCCGGTCTGGATGCCGACCGCTTCTCGCTCGACCTCCAACCGGTCGACGGAGCCGCTGTGGTCGGGCAGGTGGCCGACGGCTTCCGGCCCCGGGCGGCCCAACTCGGCCTCGAACTGGCCACCGTGGTGGCCTCCGGGCCTGTCTGGGTGTCGGCCGACGCCGATCGGCTGGGACAGGTGGTGGCCAACCTGGTCGAGAACGCCGCCTCCTTCGCCCGACACCTGGTCACCGTGGGTGCCGGTGCGGTCGACGGCCGGGCGGTGATCTGGGTGGGCGACGACGGACCGGGTATACCCACCGATCAATTGGGAAGGGTCTTCGAACGCCACTTTGTTTCGGACCGGGTCACGGGACGGAGGAAGGGGGCGGGCCTGGGCCTGGCCATCGTGGCCGAACTGGTCGCGGCCATGGATGCCACCGTGCAGGTCGAATCACCGGTGTCGGAAGGTAGGGGAACCCGTATGACGATCTGGCTCCGGCCGCCGGACACCGGCTACGCCCTTCCCGCTTCACCGGAGGCCGACGCCCTGCGGCCCGCCGGTAGCGGAGTGTCGAACGGGAGGAACCAGACATGAGCAATTCGCCCATCCCGTCCCCGCCGAGCCCTGTGGTCCTGGTGACCGGGGCCTCCGCCGGTATCGGTCTGGCCTGTGCCGACCGGCTCCACCGGCGGGGCTGGACGGTCATCGGGGCCAGCCGGAGGGGGACGTCACCGGGGGGATGGACGCCGATGTCCATGGACGTCGACCGCGACGACTCGGTGCGGGACGGGTTTGCCGGCCTGGCCGCCGACGGCGATCGGCTCGACGCCGTGGTGGCCTGTGCCGGTTGGGGTCTGGCCGGGGCCGCCGAAATGACCTCGGTGGCCGAGGCCAAAGAACAGATGGAGACCAACTTCTGGGGAGCGGTGCGGGTGGTCCAGAGGGCGTTGCCCCTCATGCGGAGGGCGGGCCGCGGCCGGATCGTTCTCATGAGCTCCATCGGGGGAATCGTCGGCATCCCCTTCCAGTCGTTCTACAGCGCCAGCAAATTCGCCATGGAGGGGTACGGGGAGGCGCTGGCCTACGAGGTGTCGCCATTCGGCATCCACGTGACTCTGGTGGAGCCGGGCAACGTGCGGACCGACTTCACCCGCAACCGACGGCTGATCGAGATGGCCGGCGAGGACCCGTACGCCCCGACGGCGACCCGGGCGGTGGACACCATGGCCACCGACGAGGCCAACGGCGTCAGCCCGGAGGACGTGGCCGCCGTCGTCGAAGGGGTCCTGCACTCACGTCGTCCACCCCGTCGTCGATCGGTGGGACGGGTGGATGAGCGGATCGGCATCGCCGGCAAACGACTTCTGCCCTACCGTCTCTTCGAAAAGGCGGCCAAAGGTAGCCTCGGGGTCTGAGCCAACCGGTCGGCGAGGGACGCCGATCCGGGAGTTCAGGGATGGGGACGGGAAGCGGATGGCCAATCCACTGGGTCCTTTGGGGCCGGCCGACGAGCGGTTCGACCACCAGGTAGCCGACACTTTCGCCACGGTGGGAACGAGCGACCCGTCCTGGACGGAGAAGGTGTGCGCCATGGCCGCCCGCCGGGACGGGAGCCTGCAGCTGGGCTTCGGAATGGGCAAGTACACCAACCGCAACCTGCTCGACGGTTACGCCGGCCTGTCGCGGGGAGCCGAGCAGATCACCGTGCGGGGCAGCCGCCGTCTGTTCCCCGACCCGGATCTGACCGCGGCGGGACCGATCCGCTACGAGGTCCTCGAACCCATGCAACGGGTGCGCTTCGTCCTCGAACCCAACCCCTGCCAGCCACTGGCCTTCGACTGGATCTACCAGGCCGTGCTGCCCCCGGCCACCGAGGAGCGCACCCATCAACGGGCTCCTCTCGGCTACCGGGTGAGCGCCGACCTCGTCCGCTACCACCAGATCGGGACGGCCTCGGGCTGGATCCAGATCGACGGGGAGCGCCACACCATCGATCCCGACGACTGGGTCTCCACCCGCGATCACAGCTGGGGGGTGCGCTACGACGTCGGCACCCCGCCCACCGACACCGACCCGTTCGACCCGGTTGCCGCCATGGCCTTCCAGATGATCTGGTGTCCGGCCCTGATGGTCGATCCGGACGGAACCCGCTGGGGACTGTTCATGCACCTGATCGACGCCCAGGGATTCGGTCATCACCAGCGCACGGTGACCGGAGCGGTCGAGCACGGGGACGGGCGTATCGAACGGATGGCCGACATCCGCACCGATCTCCGCTTCGAGCCCGTCAACCGCCGGCTGCGGGGGGGAACGGTGACGGTGACGCTGGAGGACGGAAAGGAGCGGACGTTCCTGCTGGAGGTGCCCACCGATACCGGGTTCCACCTGGGCGCCGGCCTGTACTTCGGATGGCAGGGCCACCACCACGGCGAATGGCGGGGTGAGCTCCATGTCGACGGCGAACGGCTGGAGGATTGCCGTCAACCTGATCTGGCCCGTGAGCTCCACCAGTTGCGGGACACCTTCGTCCACATCAGTGAACCGGCGTCGGGAGCGGAGGGATGGGGAAACTGCCAGCCCATGATCACCGGATCCCATCCCGATCGGGGACTGGACGGCGCATCCTCGTTCTGGTGATCACCCGGCCCGGGTGATCACAGAGCCACGCCGGCCCAGTAGCTCCCGTCCAGAATGCCGCGGAGAGTGGCGCGGTGCATGATCAGCTCATCGATGTCATCGGGTGCCTCGGTCTCGCCGAAAAAGATCGACCGCTCGGTGACCCTGCGCATGATGGCACCGTGACGGATGGCGGCGAAGGCGATGTGCCAGGTGAGATCGCCCGGTTCCCGTCCGGACGCCCGGGCGTAGGTGGCAGCCACGTCCACCGGTCGGAACATGTCGGGCAGCCCGGTCGTGCCCAGGTCCACCGCCAGGTCCTGGAAGAACAGATGCAGGTAGCACATCCACCCCAGATCGACCTCCGGAGGGGCCACGCCGGCCATCTCCCAATCGAGCACGGCCACCACCCGGTTGTGGTCGAACATCATGTTGCCGATCCGGCTGTCACCCCAGGACAGGGCGTCCTCGCTGGTGTCGCTGGGCAGATTGTCCACCAGCCACTGGAAGCAGTCGGCCAGCAGAGGGGACGGTCGGTCCTGCACCACCCACCGGTGGTAGGCGCGCCAGTGATTGAGACTGCGCTCGAGTGAGGTGGTGCCGGGCTGGCCGAACTGCAGAAAGCCGAGATCGTAGTGCCGGGGGTTGACGGCATGGATGGCGGCCAGCGTGGTCACCGCCGACTCCTGGAGGGCTGACCGGTCGGCGGGGCTCCCGTCGAACACCCAGTTGTCGCCGAACGTGTAGGGAAGGACGTCGGGAGGCACCCGGCCATCGACCCGGGCCATCACGAAGAAGGGTCCGCCGAGCACGCTCGGGTCGGGTTCGTACCAGTAGGCCTCGGGTACCGGCACCGCCGTCTGCTCCCGCACCAGGCGCATCACCTCGAACTGCATGTCGAGGTCGTAGGAGGTGAAAACCGGGTAATCGGTGGTCGGCGGCTCGATACGGGCCACCAGGCGGTGCGCCACCTCGGCACCCGTCCTCGCTCCAGACGGCGGTGAACAAGAGTGTCTCCGACGACATGCCGTTGCTGTCGGGGCTGGACACCTCGGTGATGCGCGGATCGTGGCCCGGTCCCAGGTGGACAGCCAGCCAACCCTGGAGACGCTCGGCCGTATCCGCCGGATCGCGGGTGGACGTGGTGATGTGCTCGGGGGCGGCGGCCTGGGGCGTACCCGCCGGTCGCGGCGCTGGTTGTGTACTCATCCCTTCACCCCCTCGGGCCCTGCCCATCCATCCGGAGCACGGTCTATCACTTCTCCCGCCGGTGTCCCCCTGGCCTCGCCGTCGGCGTCCCGGCTGTCTCACCCGATCAGAGGCAGGAGGTGGCTGTGGCCGGGGACGGTGACGTCGGCCTGGTCGGCCGCCGGCCGCCAACGGACCAGCACCGGCTCGGGGGGTGACACCCGTCGGTGGAGGGTGGCCAGGGCCACCGGCGAACCCCGGCCCGGGGACCAGGCCACCGAAGACAGATACCCCACCGGGTGCGAGCCGTCGGCGGTGAGGACCTCGGCGCCCACCGGCGGTCCGTCCCCTCCCCGGTCGACGGCGACGGTGACCCCTCTCAGATGAACGGGCCACTTTGGAACCACGGGCGTCCAGTCGGGCCACCAACTCCTGGCCGGTGAAGCATCCCTTGGTGAACGACACCGTCCGTTCCACCAGTCCGACCTCGGCGGCGATGGTCCCCTCGACCACCTCCCGTCCGTTGACCGGCACCCCCGCTTCGATCCGGACCGCTTCCCAGGCCTCCTCACCGCAGGCGACGGCGCCGGCCGTCACCCAGCCGTCGGGGCCGGAGGCCGCCTGACGGCCCGAGGAGATCGACCCCGCTCAGCCCGGGCCAGGCCACCGCCACCACCAGGGCCGGCGGAGCGGCCAGGACCTCTCCGGCCTCCGGTCCGCGGACGTTGAGACACACCCAGTCGAGCGGCTCCATGGTCACCTTGGTCCGCAGCCGGAAACGCTCGAGCCGGGCGATGACCGCCGGTCCGAAGCCGGCATCGGTGTCGATGACAAAGGCATCGTCGGCCCGGCGGGTGATCCGCACGTAGACCTCGACCTTGCCCTGAGGACTCAACAAAAGAGCCTCGGCGCTGCCCTCGATAGGGAGACCGGCCACGTCTTGGCTGCACTGGCCCTGTAGATAGGAGGCGGCATCGGGACCGGCGACCGCGACCACGTCGCGGCGGGCCCGATGCACCCCCGCCCCCCACGCAGGGCGTCGTACTGCCACGCCACCGCGCCCGAAATCTCGGTCGCACTCACCGGGCCACCGGGGGGAGTCCCCGACACGGGAGGCGCCGGTGGTCGGGTCGGAGGCCCGGGCCATGGCCACGGCCGACAGCATGGCCGCTGCCTTGTGGGCACATTCGGCGTTCTCGCTGGCCGGGTCGCTGTCGGCCACGATGCCCGCCCCCGCCTGCACCGACGCTCGACCGTCGGGGCTCACCGTCATGGTCCGGATGGCGATGGCAGTGTCCAGATTGCCGGAGAAGTCGAGGTAGCCGACTATCCCGCCGTAGACACCCCGCTTGGTGGGTTCGAGGTCGTCGATGATCTCCATGGCCCGGACCTTGGGCGCCCCGGACAGCGTCCCGGCCGGCAGGGTGGCCCGCAGGACGTCGATCGGTCCCTTGCCCGGAGCCAGCCGTCCGGACACCTGCGAGGTCAGGTGCATGATGTGGCTGTACCGCTCGACCACCATGATCTCGTCCAGCACCTCGGTGCCGAAGCTCACCACCCGGCCGACGTCATTACGGGCCAGGTCGACCAGCATCACGTGCTCGGCCACCTCCTTGGGGTCCTCGATCAACTCCCCCTCGAGGCGGCTGTCGTCGGCCTCGGTCACCCCTCGCGGTCGTGAACCGGCGATCGGCCGCGAGGTGACCGTTCCGTCTCGGAGGCGGACCATCGGCTCGGGCGAGGCGCCGACCACGGTGATCTCGGGGAACCGGAGGAAGTAGAGGTAGGGGCTGGGATTGACCAGGCGCAGGACCCGGTAGACATCGAACGGCGCCGCTCCCAGGTCGTCGACGTCGAACCGCTGGGACAGCACCACCTGGAAGACGTCTCCCGCCCGTACGTGCTCCTTGGCCGCCCGCACGGCGTCCTGGTAGAGATCATCGGACATGGTGCGCCCGACATCGGGGGAGGAGCCGCCCTCTCGGGCAGTAGCCGGGCGGCGTGCTCGACCGGGCGGAAGCAGTCGGCCGCCAGCTGGTCGAGGCGTTCCTGGGCGCCCTGGTAGGCACCGGAGAGCTCCTCCTCGGTGGCCTCGGCCTCGATGACCACGTTGTCGATGAGGACCACCCTCTGACGCCAGTGGTCGAAGGCGGCCAGCTGCCCGATGACGGCCAGGACGGCGTCGGGGTGGCCGAGGTCGTCGGGGGGCACGGACGGAAGGTGCTCGACCTCGCGGACCACGTCGTAGCCGAGGTAGCCGACCAGCCCGGCGTGGAGGGGCGGCAGGTCGGGCAGGTCTGGGGATTCGAACGCTTGGAGCACGGCATCGAGGGCCGACAGGATGCCACCGGTGCCGCTGACCCGGCCACCGGTGACGGCGTCGAGATCGACCGGTCCCTGGGTGGTCACCCGGGTACCGCGGGCGGTGATGGTGGCCAGCGGGTCGCGGCCGACGAACGAGTAGCGGCCCCAGCGCTCACCCCCCTCGACCGACTCGAGGAGGAACCCGGTGCGGTCGGCCCCCTCCACTATGTGGAGGAAGGCGCCCACCGGGGTGATGGTGTCGGCCACCAGTTGGCGCCACACCGGCACGATGCGGTGCTTGGCGGCCAGGGTGACGAACTCCTGGGCACCGGGGCCCGAGGACCCCGGACCCATCGGTCGGCCGGCGGCGGTCACTGCCGGTCGCCGAACGCCCGATAGAAACAGGACCGGTTCCCGGTGTGGCAGGCGCCGTCGCCTTCCTGGTCGACGGTTACCAGCACCACGTCCCCGTCACAGTCGTAACGGACGCTGCGCACGTACTGACGGTTGCCGGACGTCTCGCCCTTGCACCAGAACTCCTGGCGACTGCGGCTCCAGAACCACGTACGTCCCGTCTCCAGGGTGCGCACGAGAGAATCGTGGTTCATCCAGGCGAACATGAGCACGGTGCCATCGCCGGCGTCCTGGACGATGGCCGGCACCAGACCGTCGGTGGTGAAGGTGATTCGGGCCAGCTCCCCATCGGAGAA
This sequence comes from uncultured Acidimicrobiales bacterium, assembly GCA_963824645.1. Classification (GTDB taxonomy): domain Bacteria; phylum Actinomycetota; class Acidimicrobiia; order Acidimicrobiales; family RAAP-2; genus Bog-756. Next base: position 98,412 of record CAWGQC010000012.1, on the reverse strand, counting down.
CTCGATGGGTACGGGGTCGGGTCGGGCGGTGGTGGTCATGGCATTTCGTCCTCGGTCGGGTAGGGGCCCCGGTCCAGTCAGAGATAGAGTCCGGTGCCGCTGTCGATCCGGGTGGCAGCCACCGCGTGGATGTCCCTCTCCCGGAGGATGGCGTACTCCTCCCCCTGAACCTCGACCTCATAGCGGTCCTCGGGGTTGAACAGCACCGTGTCGCCGACCTTGACGGAACGGACGTGGGGACCCACCGCCACGGCCGCGGCCCAGGCCAGGCGGCGCGACACCTGGGCCGTGGCCGGAATCAGGATTCCGGCCCGGGACCGGCGCTCACCCTCGGCTTGGCCCACCTGCACCAGAACCCGGTCAGCCAGCACGTTGATGGCCAGTTTTTCCGACCCGCGGTCGCCGTTCTGGCTGGTCGTCGTCACTTCCGGCGTCATCTCCGGGGTTGCTGTGGGCACGTCAGCCAGGCTACCGCAGCCTCCAATCGCCCTGATCGGACCGCCCTTGTCACCGACCGGGTCGGGTGGGCGCTTCTCCCTACCCCTCCCCGCCGGCCACCGGACGCACCGTGACGCCGGCGTCGGCCAGGCATTCCTTGGCCTGGGCCACGGTGAACTGCCCGAGGTGGAATATCGATGCAGCCAGCAGTCCTTCGGCCCGACCCTCCTGGGCCCCCTGGACCAGGTGATCGAGAGTACCCACTCCTCCCGACGCGATCACCGGCACCGCACACCGATCGGTCACCGCCCGGGTGAGGGCCAGATCGAACCCGTGGCGCGTGCCGTCACGATCCATCGAGGTCAGGAGAATCTCGCCGGCGCCGGCGGCGGCCGACTGCCGGCACCATTCGACGGCATCGATGCCGGTGGGCCGCCTTCCGCCATGGGTGAACACCTCCCACCCGGGCCGGGTGTCGTCACCGGAGACCCGCCGACGGGCATCGACCGCCACCACCACGCACTGCCGGCCGAACTCGGCGGCCAGCTCGGCCACCAGGGCGGGACGGTCGACGGCGGCCGTGTTGACCCCGACCTTGTCGGCCCCGGCCCGCAACAGCAGGCGGGCATCCTCCACGGTGCGCACGCCCCCCCCGACGGTCAAGGGGATGAAGACGACCTCGGCGGTGCGGGACACCACCTCCACCATGGTCCGGCGGTTGTCCGAGGAGGCGGTGATGTCGAGGAAGACCAGCTCGTCGGCGCCCTGGGCGTCGTAGCGCCGGGCCAACTCCACCGGATCACCGGCGTCGAACAGGTCGGTGAAACGCACCCCTTTGACCACCCGGCCCCCGTCCACGTCGAGACAGGGAATCACCCGGACCGTGCGCACGCCGCCAATCCCTCCTCGACCGTCATCCGTCCGTCCACCAGAGCCCGACCGGTGATCACACCGGCCAGCCTCCGCCCCTCCCCACCGACCGGAGCCGACCCCTCCGACGACGGGGCCAACCGGGCCAGGGCCTCCACATCGGACACCCCGCCCACGCCCCCCGAGGCGATGACCGGGAGCGCGGTCGACGCCAGCACGGTGGCCAGACCATCGAGATCGGGTCCCTCCAGGGTTCCGTCGCGGGCGATGGCCGTCACCACCACAGCGGCCAGCTCCAAGTCGGCGTACTCGGCGACGACCTCCGCCACGGTGCGTCCGCTCCCCTGCTCCCAGCCCCGGGCCGCCACTTCGGTGCGGCCGTCGGAACCCAAGCGGTAATCGATACCCAGCGCCACCCGGCCGGGGTGGCGGCGCACCATCCTGCGGACCTGGTCGGGGTGATCGATCGCCACTGTGCCGAGCACCACCCGCGCCGCCCCTCCGTCGAGAAGCTGGTCCACGTCGGCCTCGGTGCGCACCCCCCCACCCACCTCGACCCGGACCGAAACGGCCGCCACCATGGCCAGGACCACAGCTCGGTTGACCGGTCGCCCCGTGCGGGCGGCGTCGAGGTCGACCACGTGCAGCCAGGAGGCACCGGCAGCGGCGAACCGCCGGGCCAGATCGAGAGGATCGCCGTACCGGCTCTGGCGGGTGAAGTCGCCCTGGGTCAGCCGCACGGCCTCACCGTCACGGACGTCGATGGCCGGGTACAGGTCCATCAGCCGGCCGCCCCGTCCACGGCCCGTACGAAGTTGTCCAGAATGGTGAGCCCCACGGCACCGGACTTCTCGGGATGGAATTGGGTCCCCCACAGCGTCCCCTTCTCCGCCGCCGCCGTCAGTGCGCCTCCGTAATCGCAGGTGGCGGTGGTCTCCACCGTCACTTCGGGAGCGAACGAGTGCACGAAATAGACCCAGGCCGGCGTATCCACGCCGGCCAGCAGGGCCGAAGGGGTGCCGTCGTCGGTGTCCAGAACGTTCCACTGCATCTGGGGGATCTTGACGGTCGCCGGCAACCGCCGCACCCAGCCCGGCAACACACCCAGACCGGGCTCGGTGGGCTCTTCGTCCGAGCCTTGGTAGAGCAGCTGGAATCCCACACAGATGCCCAGGAAGGGCACACCCCTCTCCACCGCCGACCGCACCGCCAGGTCCAGTCGACTGGACCGCAGCGCCTGGGCGCAACGTCCGAAGGCTCCCACCCCGGGCAGCACCATGCCGTCGGCGGTGGCGGCCAGGTCCGGATCGGCGACCAGACGGGCATCGGCTCCGACGTGCTGGAGGGCCTTTTCCGCCGAGCGCAGGTTGCCGATCCCGTAGTCGAGGACGGCGATCACCGGTCGGGGCGGGTGACCGGACACACGGGAGAGTTGCGCCGGCGGGCCACCGTCATCACCGCCGCCGCTGTCACCGGCCCGATCGGCGCGGTCACAGCGACCCTTTGGTGGAGGGAATACCGGCCCCCTCCCGCCGCATGGCGTCCCTCAGGGCGCGGGCCACCCCCTTGAACGAGGCCTCCAGGATGTGGTGGGTGTTCTTGCCCGAGCGCCCCCGGATATGGAGGGTCAGAGCCGCCGCCGTAGCCAGGGCCCGCCAGAACTCCTCGGCCAGCTGCGGGTCGAAGGGAGGTGTCCCGAGCGGGAGGGTCTCGGGCGGGAAGTCGATCTCGTAGACCAGAAAGGGCCGACCCGACAGGTCGAGGGCCACGTCCACCAGGGCCTCATCGAGGGGCAGGGAGACCGATCCGAAGCGCCGGATGCCGGCTTTGTCCCCCAGAGCGTCGGCCAGGGCCTCACCGATGGCGATGCCCACGTCCTCCACGGTGTGGTGGGCATCCACTTCGAGATCGCCCCGTGCCGCCACGGTGAGGTCGATCCCACCGTGACGACCGAGCTGGCTCAGCATGTGGTCGAAGAAGGGCAATCCGGTGGCCACGGCGGTGACCCCGGTTCCGTCGATGTCGACGACCACCTCGATGGACGTCTCCTTGGTCGATCGGGCCACCGAACCGGTCCGGGGAGGAAGGGAAGTGGCGGTACTCACGGCCGGTTCTCACTCATCGCAGTCCCTTCGCAGGTTCATCGCAGGCTGGCGCGCAAGGCGGCCAGGAACCGGTCGTTCTCCGAGGGCAGGCCCACCGTGACCCGCAGACAACCTTCGAGTCCCGGCCATTCCGAACAGTCTCGCACGAGGACCGAGGCGTCGAGCAGATCGTTCCAGACCTGGCCGGCCCCGGTGGTCTGCGGGCGGAACAGTACGAAGTTGGCGTCGGAGGGCCACGTCTCCACCGGAAGTTCGGCCAGCGCGGCGGCAATGCGCCCCCGCTCCTCTTTGAGCATGGCCACCCGCGTCTCCATCTGGTCGACGAACTGCAGGGCCAGACGTCCGGCCAGCTGTTTGGCCGCGTCGAGGTGATAGGGCAGGGCCACCGTCTGGCAGGCCTCGACCACCTCGGGCGGTCCGATCAGATAGCCCAGACGCAACCCGGCCATGGCCCAGGTCTTGGAGAAGGTGCGGACGACGACCAGTCGGTCCGAACCCGGCTCCGCCGCGGTGATCAGGGTGGTGGCCGACACGGGGGCGAACTGCCCGTAGGCCTCGTCCACCACCACCAACCCGGGCGCCATGTCCAGGACCTTCCGCACATCGTCGATCGGTTCGGACCGGCCGGTCGGATTGTTGGGCGAGCACAAAAAGGTGATCACCGGCCGGTGCTCGTCGATCAACCGTCTCACTTGGCCGAAGTCGAGGCCGAAGGTGTCGGTGCGGCTCCCGGCCGCCACCTCGGTCCCGGTGATCCGGGCGATGTGCCGGTGGAGGGTATAGGTGGGCTCGAACAGTCCCACCACCCGGCCCGGCCCGCCGTAGGCCAGAAGCAGGCACTGCAGGACTTCGTTGGACCCGTTGCCGCAGAAGATCTGGTCGGAACGCACCCCGTGGTACGCAGCCAGAGCCTCCCGAAGGGCGGTGGCCATCCGGTCGGGATAGCGGTGGACATCCAGGGCGGCCAACTCGTGGCCGAAAGCGGACAGCCATTCGGCCGGTGGTGCCAGCGGCGATTCGTTGGTGTTGAGCCGGACCTCGACATCCAGCTGCGGGGAGTGGTATCCGGTCAGCACCACCAGGTCCTCACGCACGGCCGGGAGGGACGACGTGTCCCCCGACCGGTCTACTTCGGCCATCGCCGTCTTACCGATTCGGCGTGGGCCGGCAGCCCCTCGGTTTCGGCCAGTGTCACCACGTGTGGACCGAGGACCTCCAGGGCCTTCGCACTCACCGTCACGGCGTGGATGTGTCGCCTGAAGTCGTCGACCCGCAGAGCGCTGGCGAATCGAGCCGTCCGGTTGGTGGGTAGGACATGGTTGGGTCCGGCCAGATAGTCACCGATGCTGGCCGGCGAGTCGGGACCGAGGAACACGGCGCCGGCCGATCGGACCAGCGGCAGGAGGGACTCGGCCTCCTCGATGAGGATCTCGAGGTGCTCGGGGGCCACCACGTTGGCCACCGCACACGCCTGCTCCGGACCGTCGACCAGCACGATGATGCCACCGGCGGCGAGGGTCGACTCCAGATGGCTCCGGCGTGGCGAGGCGGCCACCAGCCGATCGACCTCGTCACTGACCGCGTCGGCCACGGCCTCTGACCAGGTGACCAACCAGGCCAGGCCGTCGGGTCCGTGCTCGGCCTGCACCACGAGATCGACCGCCGCCCACGCCGGCGGGGTATCGACCCCGGCGATGACCACCACCTCGGACGGTCCGGCGAAGGCGGAGGCCACGCCCACCACCCCCGACACCTGCCGTTTGGCCTCGGCCACGAAGCGATTGCCGGGCCCGACCACCACGTCGACCCGTTCGATCGAGGCGGTTCCGTAGGCCATGGCCGCAATGGCCTGGGCCCCGCCCACCCGGTACACCTCGTCGACACCGGCTACCGCTGCCGCCGCCAAGGTGGCGTCGTCGACCCGTCCGTCGGGACCGGGCGGGACACAGAGGGCGATCGACTCGACCCCGGCGACCTGGGCCGGCACCGCGCACATGAGAACGGTCGAGGGGTAACGGGCCCGACCACCGGGGGCGTAGCACCCGGCCCGGGTCACCGGTCGCACCAGACGGCGGACCTCGATCCCACCCAGTTCGAAGTCGTCCTGGCGGTCATCGCCGGCCTCATGGGCGTGGTAGGCGAAGATCCGCTGGCGCGCCACCTCCAGCGCCTCACGCAGAGCGGCAGGAACCCGGTCCCGCGCCTCGTCCAGTTGGCCGGCCGGAACCCTGAGCTCATCGACAGCCACGCCGTCGAACTGCTCGGTCAGTCGACGCACGGCTTCGTCGCCGTTGGTCCGAACATCGGCGATGATGGCGGATACCGCCGCCGATGAGCGATCCTGTTCATCGACCGGCGCCGGCAGGGCTGCCTCCATCTGGCGCCGGTCGCCGGTGAAGCCGCGGAGATCGAACCGGCGGAGAGCCATAGCTCGTCGATGCTACCGGACAGGAAACGCGGGCCCACCGTCGGATCCAGGGCGCCCGAGCGTGCTTCCACCTCGCCGGGTGATGTCATGATCGTCCTATGGCCGCCGAACGCTCTCAACCCGTCCGCGCCGCGGAACTGGCCTCACTGGCCACCGCCCTCGACGAGTTGACCCGACGGGTAACCGTCCACGCCGACGCCGCCGGTGCCAGCACCGACGAGGAAACGGCGCGGGAGTTGTTCGCCATCGAACGCGCCCTGGCCACGGCCAACCGCCGTCTGGCCCGCCTGGCCTCTGCTCTGGGTCGACGCTGAAAGGGGTGGCCGGGCATCGGGGGTGGCGCACCGGGAATGAGGTCCCCGGACGCGGCGAAGGCACCCCGAAGGGTGCCTCCGCGGGAGCGGTACGGGCGGCGGATCCCGAACACCGCTCTGCGGAACCAGTTGGCGGGAACCGGTTCCGAGACCACTAGATCATCATGTTTTGGCCCTGATTGCCAGTCACTTCGGGGACAGGGTGGGCCCGGCCGGTGGCCCGGATTGTCCGATGGGTGGCATCCCCCCAGCTAGAACCAAGGTTCAGCGGCCGCCACCGGAGGGCCGGTGGTGGCCGGCTCCGGCCCGTCCCCCGGCCGATGACGGGGCCGATGGCGCCTTCCGAGAACCGGGCCGGGAGGGCAGCGCCGCCCTCCCGGCCCGGGTGGGCAGCTCGGCCGAGGGGCAGAAATCGGCCAGGACACACTCCCCACAGCGCGGCGAGCGAGCGGTGCAGGTGGCCCGGCCGTGGAGGATGAGGCGGAGGCTGAAGGTACCCCGCTGGGCGGCCGGGACCAGTGGGTTGAGCACCATCTCGACTTTGACCGGGTCGGTCTCCTCGGTCAGGCCGAGCCGCCGCGAGAGTCGCTGGACATGGGTGTCGACGGGCAGGCCGGGAAGTCCGAAGGCCACACTACGGATCACGTTGGCCGTCTTGCGACCCACCCCGGGCAAGGTGACCAGATCGGCCATGGCGGTGGGAACCTGTCCACCGAAGCGGTCGACCAGCGCCTCGGCCATCCCCACCAGACTGCGTGCCTTGGCTCGGAAGAACCCGGTCGATCTGATCAGCTCCTCGACCACCCCGAGGTCGGCCGCCGCCATCGACCGGGGATCGGGAAAACGGGCGAAGAGGGCGGGGGTGGTCCTGTTGACCCTCTCATCCGTGCACTGTGCCGAGAGAATGGTGGCCGCCAGCAACTGGAACGCGTCGGCGTGATCGAGAGCGCAGAGATCCTCGGCCGACCCGGGGAACTCCTGGGCCAAACGCTGGTTGGTGACGCGGGCGCGTCCGCCCGGCGTCCGAGGGAGGGCCATGGAGGGAACATTAATGGCGATAGCGTCGCCGCCATGGAGGTGACCGACCTCACCACGGTCGTGGGTACCGATGGCCTTCAGGCCCACGACATCGCCTCCTTGCTGGAGCGGGTGACGGCCGCATCGGGCCACCGGATGCTCAGTGAGCACAAGAGGATGGCGGTACTGGGCGTCGCCGCCGACCACTCGCCGGCCCCCCCTTTGGCCGGCGCAATCGAAGCCCGTGCCCATCCGACGGCATCACTGGTCGGTTTGGCCCCGGTGGTGGGTGAGCTGTCGGAGCGGCACTACGCCGTGGAGGTGGTCATCGATCCGGATGCCGACCATCCCGCCGCCCTGGCCGACAGGCTGGTGGAGGCGTCCGTCGCCCTGGTGGTCCGGCTGGGCGGAGGAAGCCTGCGGCTGTGGTCGCCCGAAGCCACCACCGCCGATGACAGGCGGGCGGCCAGGTACGGTTTCCGGGGCGAGAGGGACCTCATCCAGATGCGCTGCCCCTTGCCGCTCGACGCCGCCCACCGTCGCCCCGCTCGGCTCACCACCCGCCCCTTCCGGCCCGGTGCCGACGAACAGGCCTGGCTGTATGTCAACAACCGGTCCTTCGTCGACCATCCCGAACAGGGACACTGGGATCTCGCCGCCCTGCGGGCCCGCCTGGCCGAACCGTGGTTCGACCCGCGGGGTCTCTTGCTGGTGGAAGAGGACGGCCGGTTGGCCGGAAGTTGTTGGACCAAGGTGCATGCGGCCAGCCGGCCACCGATGGGCGAGATCTACGTAATCGGCATCGATCCGGATTTTCAGGGCCGGGGGTGGGGTCGGGCCCTGACCGAGGCGGGACTCGACTGGTTGGCCGGACAGGGGCTGACCGTCGGCATGCTCTATGTGGATGCCGGCAACACGGCCGCTGTTTCGCTCTACCGGTCGATGGGCTTCACCGACCACCACGTCGACCGGGCCTACGTGGGGACGTTCGCCTGACCGCTTCTGCCGGTTGTACCGGTTCAGGTCACCCCGATGAGGTGGCCGATGAGATAGGTGACACCGGCGGCCACCCCCGAGATGAGGAGCTGGCGTAAGGCCGACCACACCCACGAGCGACCGGTGAAGTGGGCCAGCCCGGCCCCGACCACCAGAGCACCCACTGCGCCCAGGATCACGGTCCACAGCACGGCCGTGGTTCCCGAGGTCACCAACCAGGGCAACAGGGGGACGAAGGCGCCCAGGGCGAAGGTCACGAAGGACGACGGCCGCCGCCTGGAGGGGTTTGCCCGTTTGGGCCGGATCGATGCCCAGCTCCTCCCGGGCATGGGTTTGCAGGGCGATCTCGGGGTCGCGCATCATCTTGGCCGACAGTTCGGCGGCCATCGACGAGTCGAGGCCCCGGCTCTCGTAGATGGCGGCCAGCTCCTTGCGCTCGTCCTCGGGGTCGTGCCAGATGGCCTCCCGCTCGACGTCGAGTTCCCGCAACATGAGCTCGGACTGCGCTCGCATCGAGACGTACTCACCGGCGGCCATCGAGAAGGATCCGGCCATCAGCCCGGCGATACCGGCCAACCGGACGGCCCCGGCCGAAGCGTGTGCTCCGGCCATGCCCAGGATGAGGGCGACGTTGGAAACCAGACCGTCGCTCAGACCGAACACGGCGGCCCGCGGTCCCCCGCCCTGGAGGTTGCGATGACTGTGCTCGGCCACGAAGAGCAGCGTACCGAGGGGAGGTGGCTGAGGACCGACTGAAGTCTGGGGGAAGGACCGCCTCAGTTCCGGTCCGGAGGGGGCGGCGGGGTGGTCGTCCGGGCAGGACTCCCCTACAGTTCCGGTCATGGCTACGACAGTGCAGGGCATCGAAAACTTCCACGGCCTGGTCGGGCAGCACCTCGGCTACAGCCAGTGGCACCGCATCGACCAGGAGCAGATCAACTTGTTCGCCGATGCCACCGGCGATCATCAGTGGATCCATGTCGACGCCGCCCGGGCCAAGGACGGGCCCTTCGGCGGCACCATCGCCCACGGCTACCTGACTCTCTCGCTGGCTCCGGTCCTGCTGGGCGAGGTACTGGTGGTCGAGGGGGCCTCCATGGGGGTCAACTACGGATGTAACAAGGTCCGTTTTCCGGCACCGGTACCGGTCGACAGCAACCTCCGGCTGGGGGCGACTGTGGCCTCGGCCGAGGACGTGACCGGTGGCGTGCAGGTGGCCCTCGATCTCAGCTTCGACACCGAGGGTTCATCGAAGCCGAGCTGTGTGGCCGAGGTGGTCTACCGCTACTTCTACTGACCGCCCATCGGGGCACCGGAACAGCGACGGACCCTCCGACCGGGCCGGACCGGGCGCTCAAACAGTACGAGCAATCACTCCTAGAGTGTGAGTCATGGAGATGCGCGTCGAGCAGCTGTCGGCCCGTTCCCGCCTGTCGGTCGACACCATCCGCTACTACCAGAGCAAGGGTCTGCTCGACCCGCCCCGTCGGGAGGGGCGGGTGGCCTGGTACGAGGACGACCACCTGGCCCGGCTGGAGCGCATTCGCGACCTCCGCGGCCGCGGCTTCACGCTGGCCACCATTGGGCGTTTGGTGTCCGGCGAGCTCGACGCGGCCGACGAGGCTCTCATAGGCGAGCTGGCCCGGACCGGGGCGGTGGGCCGGACGGTGGGGCCGGACGACCATTCCGCCACCTCCGTCATTCCCGGCCACGAGGACCTGGTGACCATCGACCAGCTGGCCGAGGCCACCGGCGTACCGCTGGCCCTGCTGCGGGCGGTCGAGGCCGACGGTCTGCTGGTCCCCCACCGGATCGATGGTCAGGATCGTTACAGTGGCGAGGACGTGGCTGCGGCCCGGGCCGGGCTGCTCCTTCTGGAGTGGGGGATTCCCCTGTCGGCCTTGCTCGACCTGGCCCGCCGCCATCACCAGGCCACCGAAGCCGTGGCCGACGAGGCGGTGTCCCTTTTTTCGCAGTACGTGCGCCGTCCGCTCCGCCAGGAGGGCCGGACGCCCGACTCGCCCGACGGGGCGCCCACCCCCGGCGCCCAGGCCGACCGATTGGTGCAGGCCTACGCCGAACTGCTGCCGGCGGTGACCACCCTGGTCCAGGTCCATTTCGCCCGAACCCTGGTCCGGGCCGCCCTCGACCACGTCGAGAGAGTGGGCTCCGATGCCGAACGGGAAGCGGTCGTCCAGCAGTTGGGTGTGCTCAGCGCTGTCGAGACCCGTCCCGCCTCATGACCCCCATCACCCCCATCACCCCCGCAGACCAGACCGAGTTGCCCACCGGTCCAGCCAAGACGGTCATGGTGCGCTCCATGTTCGATGCCATCGCCCCCCGTTACGACCTGGTCAACCGGTTGATGACCTTCGGCCTCGACCTCCGGTGGCGACGGCGGGCGGTGCGGGCTCTCGGGCTGCCGGCTGGCTCCCCGGTTCTGGACCTGGCCTGCGGCACCGGTGATTTCCTCCGGATCCTCGACAGCGCCGGACTGCGGGCGGTGGGCGTCGACCTGTCGTGGGGAATGTTGACGGCCGGACACACCGGGAGGCCGCGGGCCCAGGCCGATGGGTCCGCCCTGCCGGTGGCCGACAGCACCATGGACGGCGTCACCTGCGGTTATGCCCTCCGCAACTTCACCGACCTCGAAGCCGTGTTGGCCGAACTGGCCCGGGTGGTGCGGCCCGGCGGCCGCCTCAGCTTTCTGGAGGTGGCCGAGCCCGCCCATCCCCTACTCCGGGCCGGCCATAACCTCTGGTTCCGCACGATGGTGCCCATCATCGGCGGGCTGCTGTCCGACGGCGACGCCTACCGTTATCTACCCCGGTCGACCGCCTACCTGCCGCCATTGGCCGAGCTGCGGTCGATGCTGGTGACGGCCGGCTTCTCGTCGGTCAACCACCGGGCCCTGTGGGGAGGGCTCAGCCAGGTCATCACCGCCACCCGCACCGGTCAGCGGTGAGCACCCACCCGCCGGCGCCGGTCGCCGTCCGTCTCCCCCTCGACCCGGGACCGGTGATCGATCCCTTCGCCCTGGCCGCAGAGGGAGGTTTCCTCTTCCATACGGCCGAGCGGGTCCGGGTGGGCCTCGGGACGTTCCTAACCGTGCCCCTCCCCCACGGCCTCGACGCCGACGTCGACATCCGGCGGGTGACCGAGACGTTGGCCACCATTTCCGTCACCGACCACGGCCCGGTGACCAGCGGGGCCGTTGCCGCCGTCGGATCCCTGCCCTTCGACCGATCGGCTCCCGCCGCCCTGGTCATCCCGGAGGTCACTTACGGACGCGACGGTGACGACGAGTGGGTGACGGTGGTCTCTTCCTCGTCGGCCCGGCTCCCCACCACATCAGTGGGCCTGCGATCGTGGTTGCAGGGCGCAGCCACCACGGCGGGCACCGACCGGCCGGACGACGGGAACCGGGTGGTGGGCAGGGAGCCCCACGCCTCCGACCGGTCGTTCGTGTCGATGGTCGAGACGGCTCTGGCCGCCATCCACCACGGTGAGCTGGAGAAGGTGGTTCTGGCCCGTCACGTGGACGTCACCGTCGACCGCCCCATCGACGTGCCCGGCCTGCTCCGTCACTGGCACCATCTGGAACCCAACTGCACCATCTTCTCGGTACCCACCCCCAACGGCCCGTTCGTGGGGGCCAGCCCGGAGCTCCTGGTCGAGCGGTGGGGATCGACGGTGCACAGCCGTCCCCTGGCCGGTACGGCGGAACGAACGGTGGGAGCCGGGGGCAGTGTCCTGCCGGCCGTCCTGACCGAGTCGGGCAAGGACGGTCACGAGCACCGGCTGGTGGTCGAGGGCATAGCCGGAGCCCTCGGACCCCTGTGCCGCCAGCTCGACGTACCCGACCAGCCCGACGTGGTCCGGCTGCACAACTTGGTCCACCTGGGTACCTCGCTCCGGGGCACGTTGGCCGCCCGACCGAGGGTGCCCGACGCCCTCCAGCTGGTGGCCGTCCTCCACCCCACCCCGGCGGTGGGAGGGGCACCCACCGCGGCGGCCCGGACCCTGATCGGACGACTCGAACCCGAGCCCCGCGGACGCTACGCCGGACCGGTGGGCTATGTGGAGGCCGACGGGGACGGCTGCTGGATGCTCGGTATCAGGGCCATGACCGTCCGGGGGGACCGGGCCCGGCTCACTGCCGGGGTGGGCATCGTGGGCGGATCCGACCCCACCGTGGAACTGGCCGAAACCAACGTCAAATTGGCCGCCGTCGTCGACGCCCTGACCGCCGACGACGGAGAGCCTGTGCTGGTCACTCCCGCTGTCCCCACCATCACCGGCTGAGGCGGGCAGAGCTCCGGATGACACGGGCCAGTCCCTCGGGGGCGTCACGGGCCACGAAGTGGCCGGCCCGCGGTAGCAGTGTCAGTCCGGCGTTGGGAATGGCGCGGGTCAACGTGACCGCCGCCTTGGGAGGGACGACGATGTCCCATTCGCCGGCCACCACCGACGTGGGAACGGCGATGTTTCCGAGAGCCCTGCTCACCGTCGGAAGCTCATCCAACAACGCCTTCTGCTCGATCATGAACGAGCGGGTGCTGCGGCTCAGCGGCCCCCACGTATCCCCCGTCCCCCCGTCGCCGGGCAGGATGGAGGCCAGCCGGTCGCGGGTGGTGGGCGGGGCGTAACGGACGAGGTGTTGCCGCACCAGGGGCAGGACCCCGCCGATTCCCACCAGTCCGGCCACCGTCAGGGCATAGCCGACGCCGGGGGCGACCAACCACCGATCGAGTCCGTTGACGCTGTCGGGGGTGCAGGCCCCGCCCACCAGGACCAGGTCGCTGACCATCGACGGATGGCCGACGGCCAGGAGGGCGGCCGCCCCGGCGGCCCAACTGTGCCCGACCACGGTGGCCGGACCGGTCTCACGCTCCTCCATGAAGGCGGCCACCAGCTCGGCGTTGGCCGCCAATCCCCGGGCCGGCCCGGATGTCCGTCCGTAGCCCGCCCGGTCCGGGGCCAGAACCCGGAACTCGCCCTCCAGGTGGGGCAGGAGTGGATCCCAGGACGCACCCGTACCCGGCTGTCCGTGCAGGAGCACCACCGGGTGCCCGGTGCCGCGGTCAATGGAGAACAGGGTCATCCTCCCCACCACCCCGGCTGGGCCGGCCGGACCCGTCACCCCTGGCGACTTCCCCAAGGGTAAGCCCCGAGGTGTCGTAGCCCCCGGCCGCTCCGTCCCCTCGGGGCCACGCCCCACCGGCGTCGTAGATGGGCAGGCGGACCTCGAAGGTGGCTCCCCGGCCCGGGGCGGTGTCCACGGTGGCCTCACCGCCCAGCGACCGAGCCAGGGTGGCCACGATGAACAATCCCAATCCCGAACCACCGTCCCGGCCGGCGCCGTCGCCCCGATAGAAACGGTCGAACACCCGGCCGGCCTGGGACGGGGTCATCCCCGGCCCCTGATCGCGTACCCGGAGGACGGCGCTCTGGTCCCGCACCGACACACCCACCTCTATCGGGGTACCGGCCGGGGTGTGGGACAGGGCGTTGCCCACCAGATTGTGGACCATCTGCTCGAGGCGGGCCTCGTCACCGGCCACCGGGACCTCGCCGGTCGAGGCCATGGCGATGGTCCGGTCGGCGGCCACGGTGCGGGCATCGGCCACCACCTCGGCGGCCACCGCGGCCAGGTCCACCCGACCGAGGATCGGTTGGGGACCGTCGCCCTGGCGGGCCAGCACGCCGAGGTCGCCTACCAGCATTCCCATACGGGCCGCCTCTTTCTCGATACGGGACAGGGCGCGATCGCGGGACGCCTCGTCTCCCAGCGCGTCTTTGCGCAACAGCTCGGCGTAGCCCCGAATGGACGTCAGAGGTGTACGCAGCTCGTGGGAGGCGTCGGCCAGAAAACTGCGCAACCGCTCCTCCGACAGTGCCCGCTGGGCGAAGGCCGCTTCGATCTGGGACAGCATCCCGTTGAGGGCCCGACCCAACCGGGCGATCTCGCCGTTGCCATCGGACGGCTGCACCCGTTGGGAGAGGTCGCCGGCGGCGATGGTGTCGGCCTGGCGGGCCATCTCCTCCAGCGGTCGCAGACCGCGGCGGATGAGCAGGGTCATGAGGATGAGCAGGGCGGCCAGGAGTCCGAGCGAGAGGGCCAGTTCGATAGTGCGGAGGGAACTCAGGGTGGAGTTGACCAGGGTGAGGGTGGTGGCCACCACCAGGGTCTGGCCGTGCAGTGATGTTGCTTCCAGTCGGTACTCGGGTCCGTGGCCGTTGTCCGAACCGACGTTCATGGCAGTGGAAGACGGCCGGTAGGGACTGGCCGTGGGGGCATTGTCGGACGCCACCGTCACCGCGTGTCGGGGTAGCGACGGGGGCAACATCGGTGGCGGGTCGACCTGTTCGCCGTTCTCCGACGGGGTGGAGGACGGTCGGGCCACCACCACCGTGCCGTGCCCGTCGAGGAGCTCCACGTAGATGTCGGGACTCACCCTGGCGGCCAAGGCCCCCGGTGTCAAGGTGAAGCCACGCTTGTCGGCGTGGTGGACGAACCGGCTCACCATCTGGCCGGCGTCGGTCAGCTGATCGTCGACCCGCCCGTAGAGGTACGAGTGCAGCGAACTGAGGGTGATGATGTCGACGGCGGCCAGACCCAGTGCCACCAGGATGATCATGGTGGCGACCAGTTTGTGACGCAGTCTCACGGCCTCGACTCGCGCAGCGTGTAGCCCACCCGTCGCACGGTGTGGATGAGCGGAGGCGCGTAGCAGTCGACTTTCTTGCGCAGGTAGGAGATGTAGATCTCCACGATGTTGGAGTCGCCGGTGAAGCCGTCCCACACGGCCGACAGGATCTGGGCCTTGGACAGCACCTGGCGGCTGTGGAGCATCAGGTAGAAGAGCAGGTTGAACTCGGTGGCCGTGAGTTCGATGGGATTGCCCTGACGCCAGACCTGGCGCGTCTCGGGGTCCACCACCAGGTCGCCCACCCGCAGGCGGTGCTCACCGGAGGGCACCGCGCCGGAGCGACGGAGAACGGCACGGATCCGGGCCACCAGCTCGTCGAGGCTGAAGGGCTTGGTCACGTAATCGTCACCGTGGGCCAGTCCGGCCAATTTGTCCTCCGTGGTGTCCCGCGCCGTCAGGAACAGCACGGGTGTGTCGATCTCCTCGAACCGGAGCCGACGACAGACCTCGAATCCCTCGATGTCGGGGAGCATCACATCGAGGACGATCAGGTCGAAATGCCCGTGGCGCGCCTTGTCCAGCGATTGCTCGCCGGTGGCGGCTTCGTCGATGCTCCACCCCTCGAACCGGAGGGCGGCCGACACCACGTCGGTGATGTAGGGCTCGTCGTCGACGACCAGAATGCGGTGGCTGCCGTTCACCGGGAAGCTCTAGGTCCGAACGGGAAGCGGCTGTCTTCGCAGGCTCTCCACCAAGCGCCGGGCCCCCCACAGGGTGACCAGGCCCAGCGCCTCGACCACGATGAACATGGACATCTTCGACTCACCCTCGACCCGGTCGACGAAGCGAATGGGGACCTCGACCACGGTCGCCCCCGCCCGTTTGGCCTGGTAGGTCATCTCGATCTGGAACCCGTAGCCGTCGGCCCGGATCCGGTCGAGATCGATACGTTCCAGTAGCGAGCTCCGGTAGGCCCGGAACCCGGCGGTTGAATCGGCCACCCCCAGGCCGAGGAGGATGTCGGCATAGACGTTTCCCCCCGGGACAGCAAGCGTCGGTGCCAGGTCCAGTCGGGGATCGACCCGCCCCGCACGTAGCGTGAGCCGATCACCAGATCGTGACCGGCGTCGAGCGGTGCGATGAGTGACGGGAGGGCTTCGGGATCGTGGGAGAGGTCGGCATCCATCTCCACGCAGGCCTCGAATCCGTTGTCGATACCCCACCGGAACCCGGCCCGGTAGGCGCTGCCGAGGCCCGACTTCTCACTGCGTCGCATAACTTCGACGTTGCCCAGCTCCTTGCCCAGCACCTCGGCGATGTCGGCCGTGCCGTCGGGGCTCCCGTCGTCCACCACCAGGATGGTGGCGGCGTCCAGAGCCGAGCGGATCCGCCTCACCACCTTGTCGAGGTTCTCGGCCTCGTTGTAGGTGGGCAGGACCACCAGTACGCGCATGGGAAAAGCTTACGAGACCGGCCGAGTACAGCTGGATCGGCCCGGATAACGGCCGACGGGGGTGGCGGACGTCCCGCTCCGCCCGGTCCGGTCAGCCATCGGTAGGAGCCACGGCGGTGTCGGCCTGCGGCTCCGATCGGGTGGCGGCGCCGTTGGTCACCGGGAGCTCAGACCCCGGGCCGCCGTGCTGGTCGCCCGGGGTCTGACCGGCCTGACCGGGGGTGATACCGGTGGCCTGGGTCTTTTCCCACAGCTCGCCGGCGATGACCTGAATGGCCCCTCCCACCGGGATGGCCACCAGGGCCCCGGCCAGTGCGCCCAGAGCCGAGCCGAAGACACCGCCCAGGTTGGCACCGATCAGCACCGACAGCAGGACCCACAGCGGGTTCATCCGCACCGAACGACTCATGACCACCGGGTAGATGAAGTGGTTCTCGATCAACTGGAACCCGATGAACACGATGAGCACGACCAGGCCGTCGGTGGGCGAGTGGAGAACGGCGATGACGACACTGGGCACAGCGGCGATGAGCCCGCCGACCAGGGGGATCATGGCCACCAGGGCCACCCACAGGCCGATGAGCAGAGCAAAGGGAACCCCGAGGATGAGCAGGGTGACCAGAATGACCACCCCGAACATGAGCGAGAGGGCGACGGTGCCCAGCACATAACCGGTCACCTGGTGGGAGACCCGATGGGCAATGCCCTCCACCATGGTCCGGCGGTCGTCCCGCATCGATCCGAGCAGGCCCCGTCGGAGCCGGGGGGCCTCCAACATCATGAACAGGGAGAGGAAGGCGATGGTGAACAGGGAGAGGATGGTGGAGAACACCGCCTTGCCCAGGTTGGCCCCGACCCCCAGAGCCGGCTTGCTCAAATTTTTGGCCGCCGTTTCCAGTTTGGGGGCGTTCTTCTGGACCCAGCTGAGCAGGTGGAAGCGCTGGAGAGTGTGGGCCAGCCATCCGTGCCCCTTCTGGAGCTGATCCACCATGGTGGGCAGGCTCTCGGCCACATGGGTCAGGGAGTTGACCAGCGGATAGCCGAACAGACCGAGGAGACCGAAGAAGCACAGGACGGCGCCGGCGAAGACCACCCCGATGGCCGTACCCCGGCGGAAGCGGTGGTGCTGGAGGAAGTTCACCGCCGGGTTGAGAACCAGGGCGATGAAGGCGGCGATGAGCACCCACAGGATGACTTCGCGCAACCTGCCGATGAGGCGGTAGAGCACCCAGGTGGCGATGACCACGCCGTCGACGGCCAGGATGGTGCGCAGGGGGACCCCCTTGGCCGAGGCGGCGGCGAACAGCCGCTCACGACGGGTGGCGTCCGGTCCGACTTCCCGGTCGAGGACCTCCACCGGGGTCTCGTTGATGACCGTGGTGGGTCCCGAGGGGGTGATCCGACTCACCGACGAAGGGCTCAACGACGCCGGTCCCGTACCGGTCACCCCACCCGCTTCCCGTGACGACGGGGTGATCTCGACCTCGCTGTCGCCTCGGCCCCGGTCAACCACCTTCTCAGCATGTCAGGTCCATGGGGGTCCGGCGTGCCAACATGAAGGTGATGGTGGCCGAAGCTGCACCAACCGTGACCGAACCTCGCCGGCGGTGGTGGTACCGGGGTCCCTTCGTGCACCGGGAGGTCAGACTCAGCGTGGGGACCCTCCTGGTCTTCCTGTTCGTCTTCTACGTGGCTCTCCCCCTGCTGGCCAGCCATCGGGCCGAGGTCAATTCTCTGGCCAACATCAACATCGCCTACCTGGCCCTCGGCGTCCTCCTCGAAGTGGCGGCCCTGGCCGCCTATACCCAGTTGACCTACTCGGTCCTACCCAGTGGTGGTCCCCGACGGCTCCGCCTGTTCCGCATCAACATGTCCACCCTGTCCCTCAGCCATGTCTCGCCGGGCGGCACCGCCCCCGGGGCGGCCCTCGGCTACCGGCTCCTGACCCAGTCCGGGGTGACCGGCTCGGATGCCGGGTTCGCCCTCGGGACCCAGGGCATCGGCTCGGCGGTGGTGCTCAACGTGATCTTCTGGCTGGCCCTGGTGGCCTTCCTGGTCACCCACGGCTTCCACGCCCCGGCCAGTCACAACGGCCAGCAGTCCCAGTCGGGCACCATCCTGGTGGTGGTGGCCGCCGGGGTGGGGGTGGTCCTGCTGGGCACTTTCGGCGGCTTGTTCTACCTCCTCACCCGTGGGCAGCAGCAGGCCAGCCGGGTCATCCGGCGGGTGGCCGGCCGTATCCGCTTTCTGGACGCCGACCGGACCACGGCGCTGGTCGAGCGTCTGGCCGACCGATTCGCCGTCTTGATGCGCGACCGGTCTCTGACCCGCCGGGCCATCGGTTGGGCGGCGGCCAACTGGTTGCTCGATGCCGCCTCCCTGTGGGTCTTCGTCGCCGCCTTCAGTCATTTCATCTCGCCGGTCGACCTGCTGGTGGCCTACGGGCTGGCCAACATCCTGGCCGCCATCCCCATCACCCCGGGGGGCTCGGCGTGGTGGAGTTCGTGCTGGTGTCGATGATCACCGGATTCGGCCCCACCGCCGGCCAGGCGCTGTCCGGGGTGCTGGCCTACCGGGCCGTCAATTTCTGGCTGCCCATCCCCTTCGGCGGCCTGGCCTACGCCTCGCTCGAGTTCGAGCGGAGGCCGGCCTACCGCAAGCTGACCGCCTTCCTCCACCGCCGTTTCGAACGGGCCCCTTCGGCGACCCGGCCGGGTGCGGTGACCATGATCGGGTCGCCCTCCCACAACGGCGCGGCCACCGGGACCAACAGCCGGTCCCTCGGCGGTACGGTGATGGGCTTCAGCGGCTCCGACGTCGCCAAGGCCGCCTCCAGCGCCGGGACGGTACCTCCGGCGGGACCGGCGTCGGGGGCCAGGAGCCGCCCGATCCCACACCTCGTCGATCCCGGAGGGAGGCCAGAGCCTGCCTTTGGCAGTGATCCTGGAGGTTGAACCCGGTAGCGCCCGGGGCCGAAGCGGGCACCACCCGCCTCCAGTCGGCGTCGGACTGCAGTGTCCATGAGTTGGCCTCGTCGCGCAGGGCGTCGTCCAGCAGTGCAGACAGGCGGTGCTGGATGTCCGGGTCGTCCACCGGCACGATCACCTCGACCCGTCGGTCGAGGTTCCGCTCCATCAGGTCGGGGGACCCGATGGATATGCGCAGCGGTCGGCCGTCGACACCGCCGAAACGGAAGATGCGCGAGTGCTCGAGGTAGCGGCCCACGATGGAGCGCACCCTGATCCCCTCGGACAGACCGGGCACCCCGGGCCGGAGACAGCACCGGCCCCGCACGATGACGTCCACCGCCACACCGGCCTGCGACGCCCGGTACAGGGCATCGATGATCCCGGGATCGGTGAGCCCGTTGGTCTTCAGGGTGATCCGGCCCGACGCACCGGCGGCGGCCTCGGTCTCGATGGCCGCCCGCACGTACTCCCTGGTCGAGACAGGTGACACCACCAAACGACGGAACGTGGGGGGATGGCCCGACCCGGTGAGCAGGTTGAACAGCTCGCCCACGTCGGCGCCGATCTCCGGGTCGGCCGTCATCAGTCCGACGTCCTCGTAGATCCGGGCCGTGTGTGAGTTGTAGTTGCCAGTGCCGATGTGGCAGTAACGGCGTATCCCGTCTCCCTGGCGGCGCACCACCAGGGAGATCTTGGAGTGGGTCTTGAGGGCCACCAGTCCGTAGATGACCTGCACGCCGGCCTCCTCCAGCGTGCGGGCCCAGCCGATGTTGACCTTCTCGTCGAAGCGGGCCTGCAGCTCGACCACGGCCGTCACCTGCTTGCCGGCCTGTGAGGCCCGCACCAGGGCGGCCACGATGGGACTGTTGTCCCCCGTCCGGTAGAGGGTCTGCTTGATGGCCAGCACATCGCCGTCATCGGCGGCGGCGGCCACGAAGGCCTCCACCGAAGCTTCGAACGACTCGTAGGGGTGATGGACCAGGATGTCGTGCTCGTCCAGCACGGCAAAGATGTCCAACCTCCCGGCCAGGAGCGGTGGGGTCACCGGCTTCCAATCGGAGGCCTGGAGGTCGGGTCGGTCGAGTTCGCTCAGGGAGCGCAGGCCACCGAGATCGAGGGGCACGGCGCTAGAACACAGGTTGTGCTCGGGGACCTGGACCTCGGCCACCAGCATGTCCCGCAGGTCCGGCGGCATGGCCACGGCCGTTTCGAGCCGGACCGCCTGGCCGAACCGGCGACGGTGCAGCTCGAGCTCGACGGCGGCCACCCGATTGCCGGCTTCGTCCTCCTCCACCGTCAGATCGGCGTTGCGGGTGACCCGGAAGGCGTGGTGCTCGATGATGGCCATCGAGGGGAAGATGCTGTCCAGCTGGGAGGCGATGACCTGCTCGACGGGCACGAAGCGTCGCCCGTCGGGGAGGACGACGAAACGGGACAGCAGGGGCGGGACCTTGACCCGGGCCACCCGTTCCTCGTAGGTGGTCGGGTGACGCACCCGGACCACCAGATTGAGGGACAGGCCCGAGATGTAGGGGAAAGGATGGCCCTGGTCGACGGCCAGGGGCGTGAGAATGGGGAAGATCTGCCGGTTGAAGACCTCGATGAGAAAGGCCCGGTCCTCCTGGTCGAGGTTCTCCCAGTCCGACATGACCACGCCGGCCGCGGCCAGGGCCGGCGCCAGCTGTCCGGCGAAGATCCGGCTCTGGCGGGCCACCAACTCCTCCACCCGCCCGGTTATGGCCTCCAGCTGCTGGGACGGGCTCATCCCGTCGGGCGAGCGGGTCCGCAGGCCGGCCGCCCGCTGGTCCTCGAGGCCGGCCACCCTGACCTGGAAGAACTCGTCCAGAGCCTCGGCGAAGATGGACAGGAACTTGACCCGCTCGAGGAGGGGGAGCCGGTCGTCGGCCGCCAGTTGCAGCAAGCGATCGCCGAAAGCCAGCCACGAGAGCTCTCCGTTGATGAACCGGTCCGGACGGTCGGCCGGGTCGGGACGCAGGCTGTCGGCTGGATCGGCGGGAACCACCTGCATGCCCTGCAGGGACCAGACCGACCCGGTCCGTCGGCCGGTGGGCCGGGGCGATCCGATGGCCCGGGCGGTCGGCGCCCTTACCACCGTCGGGATCCACTCCTCTGTCACGGCTGTGCGCTCAAGACCGGCATCCCATCGACGGGTCATCGTATCGCCGGCCGTGCCGGCCGGCTCCCCCGTCCGGCCAGTGCCCACCGATAGGCTCGCCCCAGTGTCAGCCGTCATCACCCGGACCCCCCGCGCCAAACGTCCCCCGCGGGGGTTCAAGGCTCGGCGCCGTACCGAACTGGGTCTGTTGACCGCCGCCGCGGTGATCATCATCGCCACCTACACCCTGATGATCCTGGGGAACACCTCCAAGGTGCCGACCGACGTGGTCCCGCTGCTGGTGGCCATGCTGCTCCTGGGGGGTGTGGCCCACATCGCCAACCGCATCTTCGTACCCAACGCCCATCCGGTCGTTTTGCCCATCGCCTTCCTGCTCAACGGCCTGGGCTACGTGATGATCCTGCGCATCGACCTCGGAACCGGTTCCAACTACGCCCCCCTGCAGGCGGCCTGGACGGCCGGGGGTGTGGCGGCCTACGTGGTGACCATGGCCGTCATCCGGCGGTCGCGTGATCTCGACCGGTACCGCTACATCCTCCTGGCCCTGGGTGTCATCCTGCTGCTCCTGCCCCTGGTGGAGCCGTCCCGGCTGTCCACCATCAACGGTGCCCGCCTGTGGGTCAAGGTCGGACATTTCGAGTTCCAACCGGTCGAGCTGGCCAAGATCGTGCTGTGCATCTTCTTCGCCTCCTACTTCGCCGAAAAGAGGGAGCTGCTCTCCATCCCCACCGCCCGCTTCGGCAACCGGCTCATCCTCGACCCCCGGCCCCTGGTGCCCATCCTGCTGGCCTGGGTGTTCGCCATCGGGGTCATGAGTCTCGAGCACGACATCGGCTTCTCCGCCCTGCTGTTCACCCTGTTCATCGGGTTGCTGTGGGTGACCACCGGCCGCACCGGCTACCTCGTCCTCGGCATCGTTCTGTTCGCCGCCGGCTCCTACGTGACGGCCCGGTACTTCAGTCAGACCCACATCCGGGTGGAGGACTGGCTCGACCCCTGGAAGTACGCCGAAGGCTCCGGACGACAACTGGTGCAGGCCTGGTACTCACTGGGCAGCGGGGGTATCAGTGGATCAGGCCTGGGCCTGGGGGCGGGGGCCTACGAGATCACCAACGCCAACACCGACTACATCTTCGCCGTCATCGGCGAGGAGATGGGGCTGTTCGGCTCGACCATGGTGGTGGTGGCCTTCCTGCTGCTGGCCGGGGCCGGGTTGCGCATAGCCCAGGCCGCCCGCTCGGAGTTCGCCAAACTCACCGCCGTCGGACTGACCATGATCATCGGGTTCCAGGCCTTCTTCATCATCGGTGGTGTGGTCCGCCTGCTGCCGCTGACCGGGATCACCCTCCCCTTCGTCTCCTACGGGGGTTCGGCCCTCATCGCCAACTACGTGCTCATCGCCCTGCTCATGCGCATCTCCCACGAGGGCAACACCGCGGTCGACGACGCCGATCAGGTCCAGTTCGAAAAATATGAGGAACGCCGGCGGCGGCTGCTCAGCGGTCAGTAACGGCGGGCCTACCGTCGACGGCCGGCATCAGCCGGTCGACGGTAGGGCTGTGGCCGGGGTCACGTCGCCGTCCGCTTCGAAGAGCCGCCCGTCGATGAGGATGGGCGCCGGAACGGGTTGGAGGAGGGCCAGCGTCAGGGCGTCGGAGGGGCGACAGGACAGCACGGCGCGGCTGTCTTTCCCCCGCAGGTCGAGCTCGGCGAAGTAGACCGCCCCCTGACGGCCCACCAGGCGCACGGCCACCACGTCGACGGCGAAGCGTTGCAGGATGGTGGTCAGCAGCTCCTGGGTGAGCGGTCGCGGTGTCGGTATCCGGCGCACGGCGTGCGAGAGGGTCACCCCGTCGGCCAGGGCCACCGAGAAGGTGAGCTGCCGGCGGGGGGAGTCGATCTCGCGGAGCACCACCGTCGGGTGCTGGGAAGGGAGGTCCACGTTGACCGACGAGACCACGGCCATCCGGAAATCGGCCGGTGGGTCACCGGCCCCGGACGACAGCGGCAGTTCCACCCCAGCCGGCCGATCGCTCACCGGGCGCTCCGGGCCCCTACGCTCACCACGATGCCGATGGCGGCGAAGAATCCTATGGTGGCCGACCCCCCGTAGGACAGGAAGGGCAGGGGTATCCCGGTGACCGGCATGATCCCCATGTTCATGCCCACGTTCTCGAACACCGAGAAGACGAGGAGGGCGAAGATGCCGGCGCACAGCAGGCGGCCATAGTTGTCCCTGGCCAGTTGAGCGGTGCGCAGGACCCGCCAGGCCAGTACGCCGTAGGCCAGGAGCAGCGATCCGGCACCGACCAGACCGAGCTGCTCCCCCACCGCCGAAAAGATGAAGTCGGTCTGCTGCTCGGGCACGTAGGCCAAATTGGTCAGGGCCCCGTGGAACAGGCCCTGGCCGAAGATGCCCCCCACGGCGATGGCCTCCTTGGCCTGGGTCACGTTGTAGGTGGCGGCCTGGCTGGCCCCGTTGGGTGAGATGAAGCTGGTCAGACGCTCGATCTGGTAATGCTGCAGGAGACCCAGGTTGAGGGCGGCCACCACCAAAACGGCGGCCCCGGCCACCAGGAGCAAGAGGTAGCGGCCGGGCATTCCGGCCACGGCCAGCATGACCATCAGGATGACGGCCATGACGATCCCGGTTCCGAGGTCGGGCTGTTTGATGACCAGCACGATGGGGATGGCCGACATGAGCACCAGGCGCACCATGTCCCGGAACTCGAGCCCCTCCGGTCGTCGGGCACAGTACGTGGCGATGGCCACCACCAGTACCAGAGTGGCGAACTCCGACGGCTGGAGCTGGAGCGGTCCGAAGGAGAACCACCGGGCCGATCCGAGCGCCGGCGAGCCGATGGGCGAGAGCACGGCCAGCAGGGCCAACAGGGTGCCCACGTAGAGGATGGTGCTGACCTGTTCGAGCCGCCGGTAGTCGAAGAGGGCCAGGGCCACCATGATCACCACCCCGATGACCACGTAAGCCGCTTGGCGTTTGAGGTAGTAGTGGGGGTCCTCGCCGGCCAGCGACAGCTTTCCCCGGGTGGCCGAATAGATCATCACCACCCCGGTCAGGGCCAGAAAGACCGAGGCGCCGAGCAGGACCACGTCGAAGCGGACGGCGGTCCGCCGCGACCGGCTGGTGGCAATGGCAGGGGCGTAGGTCACCAAGGTGCTCCGGTCCCCCAGGCTATCCGGCCCATCGGGTCCCGATCCGGCACCCGGTGGGGCTCACTGGGCCGGCTGGAGGGCGGCGACGGCGCCCCACATGGCCTCCACCGGCGCTTGGTGGCCGGTCCAGGCCTCCAGCTGCAGAGCCGCCTGATGGACCAGCATGCCCAGCCCGTTGGCCGTCCTGGCCCCACGCCGCCGGGCCGCTTCCAGCCACGGGGTCACCGCTGGGTGGTACACCAGGTCGACCACCAGGTGGTGGGGACCGATGAGGGAGGGGTCGACCGGCCACGCCTGGGCGTCGCCACCGGGGCCGGCGCCCATGCCCAGGGAGGTGGCGTTGACCACCAGGTGACAACGGGCGGCGTCGGACGCCGTTCCCACCCGGCCGGCCGGACCAGCCAGCGCGGCGGTGGTTCGGGCCCGGTCGGCCGACCGGTTGACCACCACCACCTCGGCCGCCCCGGCGTCGGACAAAGCGGCCACCACGGCCCGGGCCGCCCCTCCTCCCCCGACCACCAGACAGAGTTGGCCTTCCGGTTCGAAGCCGTCCCGGCGTCGAAGGGCGGCCACCAGACCGGGGCCGTCGGTGTTGTCCCCGGTGGTGGCGTCGGGGCCCAGGGCGACGCAGTTGACCGCATCCAGTCGCTCGGCCAACGGTGTCCGGAGGTCCACCAGCCGGGCCATGGCCTGCTTGTGGGGCATGGTGATCGACAGCCCTCTGATCCCGAGGGCCCGGGCGCCGGTCAGGGCGTCGGCCGCCCGGTCGGCGGGCACCGGAAATCCCACCGATACCCAGTCCAGGCCGAGGTGGGCGAAGGCGGTGTTGTGGAGCAGGGGCGAGAGGGAGTGGACCACGGGGTCGCCGACCACCCCCACCACGGCGGTGGCGGCGGACAAGCCGGAGGCCAGGGCCGACCGGTCGGGGGGGTGCGAGGACATGGGATCATTCTGCCCAGTGGGAGCCGGTCACGGCAGACCCCGTTGTTTGGCCAGGGCCTCATTGGCCAGTTGTTGGTCGTAGGTGTGGGCGAAGGCCTCCGTTCCGTCCTCGTCGACGACCACGAAGTACAGCCACGAACCGGGCGGCGGGTCGAGGGCGGCGGTGAGGGCCGCCCTCGACGGGAAGCAGATGGGGGTGGGGGTGAGGCCGGTGTTCAGATAGGTGTTGTACGGGGTCTGCAGCCTCAGATCGGCCGGGGTCACCGTCCCCCCGTCCCGACCTTCGGCGTAGAGCACGGTCGAGTCCATCTGCAGGGGCATCCCGTTGTGCAACCGGTTGAGGATGACCCGGGCCACGGGACCGAGGTTTTTGGCGATCACCCCCTCCTTCTCGACGATGGAGGCCACGGTCACAGTCTCATAGGGGGTGAGCCCGAGGGCGGCCGAGCCGCGGGCCAGCCCCACCGCATCGGCCTCGTGGTCGAAACGATCGACCATGGCGGTGAGCAGCTGCCGGTCGGTTTCCCCGGGGACCACCAGGTAGGTACCGGTGCCCAGGAGGCCGTCGAGGTTGGTCGACCCGGCCGGCTGCCACGGTGATCGCACCGTCCCCCCGGTGGCCAGGGCTTCGAAGGCCGACTGACTGTGTCCGGGGAGCTGGCCCACCCGCTCGGCCACCTCGGCCACCGTGAACCCGGGTGGTGTCACCAACGGGAAGACGTTGGGGCCTCCTTCGATGATCTGGTCGGCGGCGGCGAAGCTCAGGTTCTGGTTGAAGGCGTAGGTGCCGGACTGGAGCTCCGGCTGGGCATGGATGACGCTCCAGATCCGGTAGGCCAGCGCGCTGGAGATGACCCCTTTGGCCTCGAGGGTGTCGGCCAGCTGCCCGGTTCCGCTGCCTTCGGTCACGGTGACGATGACCCGCCGTCCGGGGCTTCCCGAAGGGCCGGATTCGGCGTGGACCCACAGAGCCCCGCCGATGAGGACGGCAGCGATGAGGGCGACCACCACCCCGATGGCCAGGCGCCACGGGTGACGGATGCCCGGTGGGGGCGGGTCCGGCGGGCCCGGTTCACCGACCGGGGCGGGTCCCGTCATGTGCCCCTCCCCCGGCGACCGGCCAGCCAGGCCTCCAGGATGACGGCGGCGGCGGCCTGATCGACCATCCGGCGGCGGGCCCGCTCGTTGGCCCCGGTGGTAGTCAACGTCTGATGGGCGGTCACCGTGGTCAGGCGCTCGTCGTACAACTCGACGGGGATCCCCTGGGCCTCCAGGAGCGAAGCCAGGGCGGCGGCCTCGTCCGCCGCCGCCAGCGCCGCCGGGCCCCGGGTTCCGTCCATGGAAAGGGGCAGGCCCACGACCACCACCACCGCACCCTCTTCCACCACCAGGTCGACCAGCCGCTGCCGGTCGACCTCGGGTTGTCCGGATCGCTCCAGGGTGAGGCGGGGCAGGGCCATGGTTCGGCCGGAATCGCTCACCGCCACCCCGATGCGCCGCGTGCCCAGGTCGATCCCCACGGCCCGGCCCGGTCGGCCGGAAGGCTCCCCCGACACCGGCCGGTCAGGATCGGGCAACGATGGTCCGAGCCTCCTCGAGGGCTCGGTCGACGCCGCTCGGGTCCTTGCCGCCGGCCACGGCCACCTCGGCCGACCCGCCCCCGCCGCCGCCGAGGAGCGGAGCGACTTCTTTGACCAACGTCCCGGCGTTCACCGGGGCCACGGCCTTCGGATCGGCGGAGGCGGCCACCGTGGCCCGCTCGCCGTCGGGACTGCCGCCGACCACCACCGCCCGGAGGTCGGCCACCGAGCGGGTGGCCTGGGCCAGATCACGGAGCTGGTCGGGATCGAGCCCGTCCCGACGGGCCACCACCACCCCGTCCACCGCGGTGGCCGCCAGGTCCCGGGCCTCGGACTGAAGCTGGCGACCGTGGGCCTGCTCGAGGGATTTCTGCAGGGTGCGCTGACGGTCGAGCAGGCGATCGATGGCTTCGGGCACGTGCTCCGGTTCGGTGCGCAGCAGAGCGGCCGCCTCCGACAGGAGGCCTTCCCGGGCCACGATGCGGTCGAAGGCGCTGGTACCGGTGACGGCCTCGATCCGCCGGGTGTTCGAACCGATGGACGACTCGGCCACCACGGTGATGGGACCGATCATCCCCAGGGCGCCGACATGGGTGCCTCCGCACAGTTCGATGCTGTGCTCGCCGGCCCGGACCACCCGCACCCGCTCGCCGTACTTGTCGCCGAAGAAGGCCAACGCCCCCATGGCTTCGGCTTGGGCCCGGGTGGTCACCTCGACGATCACGTCGGCGTCGCTCAGCACGTCCCCATTGGCTTGGTCGAGCACGGCGGCCAGCTCCTCGGGCGCCACCTTGCCGTGGTGACTGAAGTCGAAATGGAGCCGGTCGGGAGCGACCAGCGAACCCTGCTGCCGCACGTGGTCGCCCAGGACGGTGCGCAGGGCGGCATGGAGCAGATGGGTGCCCGTATGGTTGCGGCGCAAGGCGTCCCGTCGCACCCCGTCGATGGTGGCCAAGGCGTCCTGCCCGGCCAGTAGCTCGCCGGACACCCGGGCCCGGTGGGAAGTCAGCCCGGGCAAGGCCGACACGGTGTCGTAGACCAGGGCGGTCCCCGTCTCGGTCACGATGGTCCCGGTGTCGCCCACCTGTCCCCCCCCCTCGGCGTAGAAGGGGGTCCGATCCAGGAAGATCTCCGCCTCGTCGGGATGATCGGGACTGGTCCGGGCCAGCACCGCCACCACCCGGGCCGGAGCCGAGTAGCCATCGGGGCGCTGCCCGACGAAAACGGTCTGGCCCTCGGCGTCGAGGACGGATCGGTAGGCCTGTTCGCCGGCGGGCCGCTTGCCCGCCCGCGCCGCCCGGCGGGCCTGGGCCCGCTGGCCGTCCATGGCCGCCTCGAAGGCGGCCAGATCGACGCTGGCCCCGGCCTCCTCGGCGATCTCCACGGTCAGCTCGACCGGAAATCCGTACGTGTCGTGCAGTCGGAAGGCCAGGTCACCGGAGACGGAGGTGGAGCCCGAGGCGAGCTCCTCCTCGAGGATGGTCGAACCGGTGGTCAGGGTGCGCAGGAACCCGTTCTCCTCCCGGGAGGCGACGTCGACCACCAATGGGTGTTGTTCGGCCAGCGCCGGATAGGCCGATCCCAGTACGCCCACGGCGGCGTCGACCAGTCGGTGCACGATGGGTCCGTCCACCCCCAGCTGACGGGCCCGCCGTACGGCCCGGCGGATGATCCGACGCAGGACATAGCCACGCCCCTCGTTGGCCGGGAGCACGCCGTCGGCCACCAGCATGGACATGGCCCGGCCGTGGTCGGCCAGTATCCGTAGCCCGATGTCCACCCCTACGTCGCGGCCGTAGGTATGGCCGGTGATCGACTGGGCCGTTTCGATCATGGGGAGCGAAGAGGTCGGTGGCGAAGATGGAGTCGACCCCGTGCAGGAGAGGGAGGATGCGCTCCAGGCCGGCGCCGGTGTCGATGCTCGGCCGGGGCAGGGGCTCGAGGGCACCGTCGGCGGTGCGGTTGTACTCCATGAAGACCAGATTCCAGATCTCGACGAACCGTTCCTCCCCTCCGTGGGCCGGTCCCCCCTCGTCCCCGTAGTCGGGACCCTTGTCAAAGAAGATCTCCGAGCTCGGACCGCACGGCCCGGTATCGCCCATCTTCCAGAAGTTGTCCTCGCCCAGCCGCTGGACCCGGGCGGCGGGGACGCCCACGGCGTCGATCCAGATCTGCTCGGCGTCATCGTCGGTCTCGTGCACGGTGACCCACAGGCGCTCCCCGTCCAATCCGAGGACACCGGTCACCAACTCCCAGGCGAAGGGGATGGCTTCGGCCTTGAAGTAGTCGCCGAAGCTGAAGTTGCCCAGCATCTCGAAGAAGGTGCAGTGGCGGTGGGTGGTGCCCACGATGTCGATGTCCACCGTGCGGAAGCATTTCTGCACCGAGGTGGCCCGCGACCAGGGCGCCGCCTCGTCGCCCAGGAAGAAGGGCTTGAAGGGGACCATCCCGGCGATGGTGAACAGCACGGAGGGGTCGTGGGGAATGAGGCTGGCCGACGGGACGGCCGCTGTGGCCCCTTTCGGTGAAGAACCGAGTGAATGCGGCGCGCAGCTGGTCGGCGTCGGGGGCCGTACCGGGAGTCACGACCTCAAATCCTACCGGGGATTGACAACCCCACCTGGGTGGACGGCGACGGCCCGCTCACCCTGTCGGCGATGATGCGGTGCTCACCGAGTGGCCATGCGGCGACGTCGGACCCGCTGGGCCGGGCCCGGCTCGGCGTCCACCGGCCGTGTCCGGATCTCGGCGGCCGGGACCGTGGGGGCGAGCCCGGCCCACAGCTCGTCCTCTCGCCGCTTCATCTCGTGACGGCCCGACGACACGGCGTCGCGCACCCGTCCCTGGGCGCTGCCCGCCACCTGGCGCGCCGATCGGCCCACTTCGACGACCAGCGCATCGGGCTGCAGCCGGGCGGCCATCTCCTGGGCGGTACGTCGGATCTTCCGCTCCGCCCACAGGGTCGAGCCCGTCCCGATGGCGGCGCCGGCCACCAACCAGAAGGTGCGCTTGGGCACGATCAGCCCCGTCCGTTGCTGTGGCCGTTGGTGGTGTTGACCGAGGAAGTGGAGCGCCGGTGGCCGGTGGATGGGCGGCGGGGGTCGCCGGGCCGGCCGTTGGCACTGGTGACGGCGCCCCGGCTGTCGGGTCCGGTGCGCAACCGGCGGAGACCGCTGGCCGCACCGGCCCGCACGGCCAGCACTTTCACCACCGGGTTGGCGAAGGCGCGGTAGGCCAATTTCGAAGCTGAGTCGACGGTGGCATGCACCGACTCGGTGGAGTCGAGCACCGCCCCGACCCGCTCCATTTCGGAAGCCGCCTGCCCGACCACCCGGTGGGCGTCGACCACCAGGGGAACCGTCTGACGGCGCAGATCGTCGCAGACGGCGGCCAGTCGGCGGGTCTCACTCCGCAACGAGCGCAGGGCCACCAGCAGGCCGACGACAGCCAGACAACTCAAGACGGAGGCGATCAGGACGACGATCTCACCAGCGGACATGATCCGGGCAGCTTAGATCGCGAATCCCCGCCGCCCCGGCGTGGGCTCGCTCAGGAGTCGACCGACAATTGGGCGGCCACGGCGGTGGACGCCGGTGAGGTCTCGCTGGCCGGCGTGGCCAGGGAGGGTCCCGGGGCGGCGCCGGCGTCGGTACAGGTGCGGGCGGCCTCCCAGCTCTGGAGGGCCGCCGCCGCCTGTGCGCCGGCCAGGGGCTGGGGCAGCTCGTCCTGGATGCGAGCCGGTCGCCAGGTGACGTCGTCCACATGACGTCCGGTGATGGTGACCACCAGCGACCCGCTCTGGTCGGTGGGGGGTGGCGCGTTGTAGAAGGCGAAATTGCCGAGCCCGTAGTCCACGTAGGCCGAACCCAGGTAACCGCCGCCCAGCAGCACGTGGGCGTGACTGCCGATGATGACGTCGGCACCGGCCCGCACCAACAGGTTGGCCAGCGGCTCCTGTTGGGGATTGGGGCAGGCGTCGAGCTCCGTCCCCCAGTGGAGGAAGACGATGACCGTGTCCGACACCTTCCGTGCCGCCTCCACGGCCGACACCAGATCGCCCACGTCGTAGGCCGAAGCCAGACCCGGTTGGGAGGCCGTGGCCGTCCATGCCGTCTGGAGATCGGCGTCGATGACCTGCGTGGCGGCGATGATGGACACCTTCTGACCGTGGATGGTGATCCGATAGGGGGCGAAGGCCTGGGTGGCGTCCTGCCCGATGCCGAGGACCGTGTAGTCGGCCTGGCGGCGGGCGCTGAGGGCCATCTGCAGGCCCCCCTGACCACAGTCCTCGCCGTGGTTGTTGGCTTCGGTCACCAGGGAGACGCCGGCGGCCCGCACGGCGGTGAGGGCGGAGGCCGGCGCGTCGAAGACGTAGGTCTTGTCCTGGGGCTGGGGACACGTTCCGTCGGTGAGCGCCGTCTCCAGGTTGACCATGGACAGGTCGACCCCCGAGAGCAGAGCCGGAACGCCGGGGCCCAGGGCGGTGTCGGGGTCGGCGGCCAGGCGATCACCGAGGGTGCTGTCGGCCGGGAAATTGACGTCCCCACCGAAGGCCAGCGTCACCGGATGGCCGTCCCCCTCCCAGTCGGGGTCGAGCCGGGAGCCCTGGACCGCCGCCGGCCGGATGGGATGGGCCGGGGGCCGGACCACCGCAGGGGGCGGTCCGCCCCCACTGAGCCACCAGGCCACCAACCCGACCACGACCAGCAGACCCACCGACCACAGGAAGCGGTTGCGCCGGACCCGTCGGGATGTGGCCGTGGGCGGACACGTGGGCGGACAGTGGGGCCCGGGGGCGAACCCGAGGGCCGGCTCATCGGCGGGGGCGGGCTCATCGACCGGGGCGGTCGGCTCGCTGTCCGGGCCCGCACCGGTGTCGACACGGAGGCCGACCCCACCGGTCGTGGAGGTGGCCACCGGCACGACCGGCAGCATAGGGGAGGCGTGCCGACCTTCGGCGGCCGGCTCAGGTGGCGGCCATTCCCACCACCGGCCGGCTCAGCGTGATGTCGCCGGTAGAGCCGTAGAAGCGGGCGTCGCCGTAGGCGAAGATGCCGCCGTCGGAGGCCACCAGCCAGTAGCCCCGGCCCGACAGCGAGTGGGCCATGCCCACCACCGGCCGGTTGAGGGCGATGTCGCCGGTCGACCCGTAGAAGCGGGCGTCGCCGTAGGCGAAGATGCCGCCGTCGGAGGCCACCAGCCAGTAGCCCCGGCCGTCGGCGGTGGAGGCCATACCCACCACCGGCCGGTTGAGGGCGATGTTGCCGGTCGACCCGTAGAAGCGGGCGTCGCCGTAGGCGAAGATGCCGCCGTCGGAGGCCACCAGCCAGTAGCCCCGGCCGTCGGCGGTGGAGGCCATACCCACCACCGGCCGGTTGAGGGCGATGTCGCCGGTCGACCCGTAGAAGCGGGCGTCACCGAAAGAGAAGATGCCGCCGTCGGAGGCCACCAGCCAGTAGCCGGCCCCGTCGGCGGTGGAGGCCATACCCACCACCGGCCGGTTGAGGGCGATGTTGCCGGTCGACCCGTAGAAGCGGGCGTCACCGAAAGAGAAGATGCCGCCGTCGGAGGCCACCAGCCAGTAGCCGCGGTCGTCGGGGGTGGAGGCCATGGACACCACCGGTCGGTTGAGGGCCGTACCTCCCGTCGACCCGTGGAAAGCGGCGGCCCCGAAGGCGAAGATGCCGCCGTCGGAGGCCACCAGCCAGTAGCCGGGCAGGCCGTAGGTGTAGCGGTCGGCCGGGACCCGGGGACTGCTGCCGTCGGGACTCCGGACGATCACGTCCACCACTCCCCCGGCGGACGGGCCGGGGGGAACCCGGGCCGTCAACGAGGTGGCCGAGAGGACGGTGAAGGAGGGCGAGACGGTCCCGCCGAAGAGAACGGCGGTGGCGGCCGAGAAGTCGGACCCGGTCACCGTCACCTCGGTGCCCCCGGAGGTCGGACCTCTGTCGGGTACCACCGACGAGACCTGGGGGGAGATGAACGTGTACTGACTGGCCGGCACCACCGCGCTGGTGCCGCCCGCGGTCCCCGAGGTGGTCACGGTCACCGGCAGCGTGGTGGCCGATCCGACATCGGGGGCCACCACGGTGACCGAGGTCGGGGTGTGGGCCACCACCGGTACGGCCATGGAGCCGAAATGGACCTGGGGCGACCCGGTGCCGAACCCGACTCCGTCGACCACCACCGTGCCGCCGCCGGTGGCCGGACCGGAACCGGGACTGAGGCCGGTCACCGACGGACAGCCGGCACTCGATCCGGAGAACAAGGACAGCAAACCGGCGGCCCGGGGACTCCCCCAGCCCGAGGCCAGGTCGTAGCCGGCGGCGGCCGGATAGTCGGCGGGCGGCGGTGGGAACAGATAATTCTCGCCGGCGGTGATGTCGTTGAACGGCGGGGAGGTTCCCGATCCGGCCGCGTACAGCAGGGAGTTGACGAAACCCACGGCCGAGGCGCAGCCCTGGTTGATGTCGGTGGTGAGCGCCGCCCACAGGGGTGCGGCGGCGCTGGTCCCCCCAAACAGCTGCCAACCACCGTCGAAGAACACGGGATCACCGTGGTCCGGGTCGGACGAGGCCGACACGTCGGGCACCTCTCGGCACTGCTGCGATCCCGGTACGCCGATACGTCCGGAACAGTTGTCGACGGCATAGGTCTGGGCCTCGGGGATCTGCTGATAGGAGCCGGCGGCGAAGTCGACCGAATTGCCACCCCCTCCGGCACCCCCTCCGGTGCCGACGGCGGGGCCGTCGTTCCAGACGGTCTCGGTGGCGGGAGTCGAGGTCTCACTGGTCAGTGACGTTCCACCCACCCCGGTGACATCGGGTTGGTCGGCGGGATCGTCCACCGCCAACGCCGTGCTGTCGTCACCGTACTCGGGGTTGAAACAGTCGGACGACCCCGAGTCGCCGGCGGCGGCGAAGACCGTCTGGTCCTGCAGGCGGGCTTCGGCGAAATAGGTGCTCTCCAGATTCTGTTCTTCCGGGCTTACGCCGCCCGGACCTTCACACTGGCCCCAGCTGGTGGTGATGACCCGCACCGCATCGTCGGTGACCATCTGGTGGTACGTGTCGATCGGTCCGTTACCGCTGTTGGGACCGGAGTAGACGGTGATGGACGACAGAGGAGCGAGCCCGGCCGCCACCTCGATGTCCAGGGCCGCTTCGCCCTCTTGGGCCCCGTTGGCCCCTCCGTCCACGTTCTCGGTGGAGACCGATGCGTGGGTCCCGTAGCAGGACTGGTAACTGGCGATGTCGCCGGGTGTGAAGGGCTCCAGCTCGTAGACGCCCAGCCGTTGCCCGGCACCCAACCGACCTTGCTGGTACAAGGTGGAGAGCCCGTAGGTGGTGGCCAGTTGGGCGGCTGTCCATCCCTCTCCCTCGCTGGCCAGCAGAGCGGCGTCGGCACAGGCCACCGGCGCCTGGTGGGGCGTCGCCGTGTGGGGGGAGAGGGCTGCCCCTCCGGCCTGACCGGTCGGCTGGTCCGGCCGCACCCCGGGCACATCTGGGGATGGGACTGGGCCACCGTGCTCAATCCGATCACCCCGCCGATGGCTCCGGCCAACGCGGCCGGCACTTCGGGGCCGGCGGTGGACGCTCGGGCCAGGCGACCACCGCGCAGCCTGGTCTCGACCAGGGGTACGGCAAAGGCGACCTCCATCTGGCCGGCGGTGCCGCTCACCGGGACGACCAGACCATCGGCCGACGTGGCCCCCAGGTGGAGCCCGACCGAGCTCAGCCACCCTCGGACGGCGGTCAGCGTGGCCGGGGTGGGGCCGAACAGCGACCCGAACTGACCTTTGGCCAGATAGTGGCGGTACTCGGGTGACCCGGGGGTGGACACGGCGTGGGCCAGGGCCTGCAGGGCGGCCGGATCCCGCGGCTCGACGGCCACCTCGGCCTGCACGAGGGCCGAGCTCCGGGTGGGTCCGAGGACCGCCGCTCCCGGCGGCAGGGCGGGGGTGGCTCCGGCCAGCCGGACCTCGGCCCGGGGCACGGCGGCCCCGGCCCCAGGCCCGGGGCCGAAGACCGGGCCCATGGCTCCCAGCACCACCAGGCACACTGCCGCCGTCGCCACCGCCCCCCGGGCCGGTAACCCCCGGGCCGACCGGCCGCGGCGACGGCCACCGACGCCCACCCCCCTCCGCGTCGTCATCGCTTCATTCTTCCCCGTGGTCCGTCGGGGAGGGGCGCGCCCGACCCAAGGGTGCCTCCTGGCCCGGTGGCGGTCGGTCGTCGGGCCGGGGCCTCAACCGTTCATCCCCACCGGTGGGGCCGTCCGGGCCGGGTCGGTCACCGTGGTCGTCTCCCCGGCGCCAGCGGGCCAATCGTTCGGCGACGGCGGCCTCGTGGCCCCGATCGGTGGGCTCGTAGTAACGGTGGCCGGCCACCTCGGCCGGGCGGTACTCCTGGTCCGCCCACCCTTCGGGCCGATCGTGGGGGTACACGTAACCCTGGCCGTGGCCGATGGATGCGGCACTGCGATAATGGGCATCGCGTAGGTGGGTGGGAACGTCACCGCGCCGGCCGTGGCGCACATCGGCCTGGGCCCGTCCGAGGGCCACCGTGACCCGGTTCGACTTGGGCGCGCAGGCCAGGTGGACCACGGCCTGGGCCAGGTTGAGTTGGGCCTCGGGCAACCCGACGAACTCGACGGCCCGGGCGGCGGCATCGGCCACCACCAGGGCCAGCGGGTCGGCCTCCCCGATGTCCTCGCTGGCCAGGACGACCAGGCGCCGGGCCACGAAGCGGGCGTCCTCACCGGCCTCCAGCATCCGGGCCAGCCAGTACAACCCGGCGTCGGGATCCGAGCCACGCACCGATTTGATGAAGGCGCTGATGTAGTCGAAATGATCGCTCTCGCCGTAATGGTGCAGTCGGGAATGGCGGGCTCGGTCCACGTCATCGGCGGTCACCTGTCCGTCGCCGGCCAGGGCAACAGCCACCTCGAGGGTGGTGAGAGCGGCCCGGGCATCCCCGTCGGCCAGTCCGGTCAGAGCCTCGATGGCCTCGGCGGTGGCCGTCGTTCCCTCGGCCTTCAGCCCGCGGGCCACCACCTCGGCCAAATCGTCGAGAGACAGGGGTTCGAGGCGCCACAAAGTCGACCTCGACAGCAAAGGGGCGTTGACTTCGAAGAACGGGTTTTCGGTGGTGGCGCCGATGAGAACGATCAAGCCTTCCTCGACCGAGGGGAGCAGGGCATCCTGTTGGGCCCGGTTGAAGCGATGGACCTCGTCCAGGAACAGGATGGTTCCCCGCCCCTGTTCACCGAGCAGACGACGAGCCCCTTCGACCACCTCGCGCACGTCCCGGACGCCGGCGCTGACGGCCGAAAGAGGAATGAAATTCTTGGCCGTCTCGCTGGCCACCACCGAGGCCAGCGTGGTCTTGCCGGTCCCGGGCGGGCCCCACAGGATGGCCGAGGTCAGCCGATCCGATTCGACCAGAGCCCGTAACGGTGCTCCCGGACCGACCAGATGCTGCTGGCCGATGATCTGGTCCAGGGTCTTCGGTCGCAGACGGGCGGCCAGCGGTGCCCGCTCGGCCAGCCGCTCGACGGCCGCACCGGCAAACAGGTCGTCACCGGCCACAACGTCTCACTCCTTGGCCGGAACGGCCTGCAGGCCGAGATCGGCCAACACCTTGGGCGGGACCGGCTTGGGGGCGCCGGTCATGGGATCCGCACCCGACTGGGTTTTGGGAAAGGCGATGACCTCACGGATGCTCTCCTCGCCGGCCAGTACGGCGACCAGCCGGTCGATGCCCACGGCAAAGCCGGCGTGGGGAGGAGCACCGAAGCGAAAGGCGCCGAGCAGGAACCCGAACCGCGACTGGGCTTCCTCCTCGGCGATGCCCAGTACGTCGAAGACCCGGCTCTGGATGTCGGCGCGGTGGATCCGGACGCTGCCCGATCCGAGCTCCCAGCCGTTGAGAACCAGGTCGTAGGCCTGGGCTCGCACCGAAGCCGGGTCGCTCTCGAGGCGATCCAGATCATCGGGATGGGGCATGGTGAAGGGATGGTGGGCCGGAAGGGGACGGCCGGCGTCATCGACCCCGTCGAACATGGGGAAGTCGACCACCCACAAGTAGCGGTAGGGACCTTCACTGACCGGGCGGCCCCCGATATCGAGACGCAGTTGGCCCAGGACGCTGCAGGCCAGTCGGTACTCGTCGGCCACCACCAGGACCAGATCGCCGTCGGTGGCCCCGGTCGTCCGCAGCAGACCGGCCTGCTCGTCGTCGGTCAGGAACCGGGCCAGTGGGGAGTCGACCGACAGGGCGCCGTGGTCGTCCACCACCCGGAACCAGGCCAGTCCCTTGGCCCCCAGCTGCCGGGCCCGATCGGTCAGTGCGTCGAGACGCGAGCGGCTCAGCCCACCCTCACCGGGAGCCACCAGCCCCTTGACACAGGGAGCGGCGAAAGCCTTGACCCCGGTACCCTCGAATAGAGGGCTCAGATCGATGAGCTCCATGCCGAAGCGCACGTCCGGTTTGTCCGAGCCGTAGCGATCGATGGCTTCGGCCCAGGTCATACGCGGAATAGCAGGGGGGCGCTCAGCGGTCACCGCTTCGGCCGCGTCGAGCACGGCCACCGACACGAAATCGAGGACGTCCTCTTGGTCCACGAACGAGGCCTCCACATCGAGTTGCGAGAACTCGAATTGACGATCGGCCCGCAGGTCCTCGTCCCGCAGGCAACGGGCAATCTGGTAGTAGCGGTCGACCCCGGCCACCATCAGGAGCTGTTTGGCCAGCTGCGGGCTTTGGGGAAGCACGTAACAGGAACCGGGGTTGAGCCGGCTGGGGACGGTGAATTCGCGGGCCCCCTCCGGGGTCGGTGACCACAACAAGGGCGTCTCCACCTCGATGAACCCCTGCTTGTCCATGGCCGCCCGCAGGGCTCCGTTCACCCGGGCCCGCAGACGGAGATTGGTCTGCAGGCGAGGCCGCCGCAGGTCGACGTAGCGGAACCGGAGACGGGTGCTCTCGTCCACTTCGGCCCGGTCGTCGACAGCGAAGGGCGGCGGCTCGGCCGGGTTGAGGACGGTGACGGTGCAGTCACCCACCTCGACCTGCCCGGTCGGCAGGTCGGGGTTCTCCGTCCCAACCGGTCGCGGACGGACCGTTCCGGTCACCGCGATCACGAATTCACTGCGCACGTCGACCGTGCCGGGGATCACGCACTGCACGATGCCGGTGTGATCGCGGACATCGATGAAGGCCAGGTGCTCGCCGTGCTCGCGGCGCTTGGCCACCCATCCGCACACGGTCACCTCCGACGCCACGTCGGCGGGACACAGAGTCCCGCACAGCCGGGTTCGCATCGACGTGGCTTGGTGGGACAGCACAGGCAGGTTCACAACGGGTCCTTTCAGCGGGAGACCCGACCGCGGGGTCGGGAACACGCTAATCCGGCGCGATCAGATCGCCGCGCCACCGATCGGCTGACCCACCTCGTCGACCACCCGGTCACGGCCCACGGTGCGCTGCTCCCCGTCTCCCCGTAACGGTCGCAGGGAAACGGTACCCGCAGCCAGCTCGTCGGGCCCCACGATGAGCGCCACCCGGGCACCGGAACGATCGGCCGCCTTCATCTGGGACTTGAGCGACCGACCGTCGAAGGCCCGGTCGGCCCGCAGTCCCGATCGGCGTAGCTCGACGGTGAGGTCGCGGGCCGCTTCGCCTCCGGTGGTGTCCACCACGAAGGCGTCGAGGGGGACGGGGGCCACGGCGAAGACGCCCTCGGCATCACAGGCCAGCAGAATGCGCTCGATGCCCAGGCCGAACCCGATCCCCGGGGTGGGCGGGCCCCCGAGCATCTCCACCATGCCGTCGTAGCGTCCCCCCCCGCCGATACCGTTCTGGGCCGACTC
The DNA here is from genome assembly GCA_963824645.1 of uncultured Acidimicrobiales bacterium. GTDB lineage: Bacteria > Actinomycetota > Acidimicrobiia > Acidimicrobiales > RAAP-2 > Bog-756. The sequence continues at coordinate 59,461 of CAWGQC010000012.1, read as the reverse complement.
GAGAGCCCTCGACGAGAACTCGAAGGTGGTCCGGGTGTAGTAGTCGAACCCCCGGACCAGCCGGTGGTCGACCTGGTAGGGCACGCCCAGGGCGGCCAGGCCGGCCCGGACCCGGTCAAAGTGGGCCCGACAGGGATCGCAGAGATGATCGATCAAGGGGGGAGCGCCGGCGGTGGCCCGTAGGCACTCCTCCCGCTTGCAGTCGAGGACCCGGAGCGGATTGGCCTCCAGGCGGTGGCCGTGCTCGGGGCACAATTCCTCTGTATGGTCAGCCAGGTAGGCCCGGAGGAGGTCCAGATAGGCCGGACGGCAGACGGCATCCCCCATCGAGTTGATCCGCAGTTCGAAAGAGGACAGGCCCAGGGTGCGGTAGAAGTCGTCGGCCAACGCCACCACTTCGACGTCCAGATCGGCGTCCTCGACCCCGAGGACCTCCACCCCGATCTGGTGGTGCTGGCGGTAGCGACCGGCCTGGGGCCGCTCGTAACGAAAGGCGGGGGTGGCGTACCACGCCTTCCAGGGGAGAGGTGGGCGGTGCTGCACATAGGCGCGGACGATGGGGGCGGTGCCCTCGGGCCGGAGGGCCAGGGCCCGTCCGCCCCGGTCTTCGAACTCGTACATCTCCTTGCCCACCACGTCGCTGCCCTCGCCGGTCCCCCGGCGGAACACCCTGACGTCCTCGAAGATCGGGGTGTGGGCCAACCCGTAGCCCCCCGCCTCCACCTGAACGGCGAAGGCAGCCAGCAGGGCTTCCCATCGGGCCGATTCCGGGTAGAGGACGTCGTGGGTGCCGCTCGGGGCGCGCGCCGACAGGGGCTCGTCTCCCATCGGCGGCTCAGTCCTTCTTGCCGGGGAGGATGCGATAGACGTCGTAGACGGCGTCAAGATGACGGATCAGATTGAGGACCGACTCGAGGTGGGCCGGATCGGCCAACTCGATGTCGAACCGCATGCGGCTGATCCGGTCCTGGTCGGTCTGGGTATTGGCGCTCACGATGTTGAGGTGGTGCTCGGACACCACTTTGGTCACGTCGGTCAGCAGGCGCGAACGGTCGATGGCCACCACTTCGATGGTGGCCACGAACACTCCCGACGAGCGGTGGTCCCACTCGACTTCGATCAGACGCTCGCGGGACCGGCTGGCCAGCGAGGCGGCGTTGGCACAGTCGGCCCGGTGCACCGACACCCCCCGGCCCCGGGTCACGAAGCCCACGATCTCGTCGCCGGGAACCGGCGTGCAGCAGCGGGACAGGCGCACCATCAGGTCGTCCAGACCCTCCACGTACACCCCTACCGCCGACCCCCTCCCCGGGCGGGAGGCGATGGGCTGCTGGCGGGCCGTGACCGGGAGTTGTTCCTCGTAGATGCCACCACGCAAGTTCCGCAGCAAGCGCTGGGCCACCGCCCGGGCCGATACCCGGTTATCACCGATGGCGGCGTGCAGAGCGTCGAGATCGGCGTAGTTCATGGTGGTGGCCAGATCGGCCAGGGATCGTTCGGAGGCCAGTTTCTGCACCGGCAGCCCCTCACGTCGCAATTCCTTGATCAGCTCTTCGCGACCGAGCTCGATGGCGTCCTCCCGTCGCTCACGCGAGAACCACTGGCGGATTTTGGTGCGGGCTCTCGAGGAGGCCACCATCGACAGCCAGTCGCGGGAAGGACCGGCGGTCGGTGCCTTGGACGTGAAGATCTCCACCGTGTCCGCCGAGTTGAGCCGGGTATCGAGAGGGACCAGCCGCCCGTTGACCTTGGCCCCGATGCAGCGGTGGCCCACTTCGGTGTGGATGGCGTAGGCGAAGTCGACCGGCGTGGCGGTGGCGGTGAGGGCGATGACCTTGCCCTTGGGTGTGAAGACGTACACCTCGTCTTCCTCGAGGTCGAGCTTGAGGGCCTCCAGGAATTCGATGGGGTCGGTGGTCTCGTTCTGGAAGTCGACGATGCGCTGCATCCACTCGACCTCGGCCGTGGTCGACGAGGTCTCCTTGGCCAATGCCAGTCGTTCCGCCCGCCGGTCCCGTTCGACCACGTCGGGCAGGACGGTGGCCCGGGTCGACGGCTTTTTGGTGCCGTCCGCCTTGCCTTCGGCCCTGTCCCTCTCGCCCGTGCCCGGCTTGGTCTCCCCCCGGCTCTTGGTGATGGAAGCGGCGGCGGCCCGGCCGGAAGGGGCGGGGCGGTCCGGTCGGGTCGGGTTCTCCTTGTAGCCCCAGTGGGCCGCGATGCCGTATTCGGCCCGCCTGTGCATCTCGTGGGTCCTGACCTGCACCTCGATGGGATTGCCGTCGAGGCCGATGACGGTGGTATGGAGGGACTGGTACAGGTTGAACTTGGGTGAGTTGATGTAGTCCTTGAACCGTCCCTGGACGGGAGACCAGATGGCATGAATCGAACCGAGGGCGGCCCAGCAGTCCTTTTCCGATTCGACGATGACCCGGATCCCGACCAAGTCGTAGAGATCATCGAATTCCTTGCCCCGCACCACCATCTTCTCGTAGATACTCCAGAGGTGCTTCGGGCGCCCGGTGACCTCGGCGGTCAGGCCGGAGGCGGCCAACCTCTCCCGCACGGCCACCAGCACCCGGGCCAGGAATTCGTCGCGCAAGGGGGCACGACTGGCCACCATCTGTTCGATCTCGGCGTAGCGCTTGGGGTGGAGGGTGGCAAAGGCCAGATCCTCCAGCTGCCACTTGACCTCCTGGATGCCCAGACGATGGGCCAGAGGGGCATAGATGTCGAGCGTCTCCTGGGCCGTCCGACGCTGCTTCCATTCCGGCATCACCGACAGCGTCCGCATGTTGTGCAGCCGATCGGCCAGCTTGATGATCAATACCCGCCAGTCGTTGGCCATCGCCACCAGCATCTTGCGCACGGTGGCTGCCTGCTGTGCCTCCTTCGAATCGAACTGCAGCCGATCGAGCTTGGTCACGCCGTCCACGATGAGAGCCACGGCAGAGCCGAAGTCCCGATCGATGACCTCAGTGGTGATGCCGGTGTCCTCCACCGCGTCGTGGAGCAGGGCGGCGGCCACCGTCTGGGCGTCCAGCCCCAGATCAGCCACGATGCCGGCCACGGCGATGGGGTGGGTGATGTAGGGCTCACCCGAACGACGGAGTTGACCGGCGTGGGCCACGGTGGCCGTCTCTGCGGCCCGGACGATGAGTTCGGTGTCCTCGTCGGAATGGCGCCGGAGGAATGACTGGAGGACGGGAACCAGCAGCGCCACTTCGTTGGGGGGCAGAGACGAGCCGGCGACGTGTTCGTCAACCGGGGTCGTCGTCCCCTCAGCAGGAACTGGTGTGGCCAGAGCCATCTCTACACGGTACCTGTCGCAGCGGCCGGACCGACAGATCGGGAAGGAAGGTGCCCGGCGTAACGGACTGGGGATGGGCCGTCCCGCCGCCGGTGGCGGATGGTCGGGCGGCCCCACCGATCAGCGGCGCTTGCCCTTCCCCTTGCCGCTTTTTCCCTTGCGGGGACGCGGGGGCGGTCGGGTGCCCCCTGGCCGGGTCGACCCGGACGACGACCGGGCCGTACCGGTCGAACCTCGTGATCCCCCCGACGCCGACGCCCCCACCGGTTCACCCGCTGCCGTCGTGTTGGGGGCCCTGGTCCCCGATCGCCGAGAGGCGGTGGCCGCCCCCGGCCGTATGACGCCGGCGGCCTGGCCCCGGGACCGACCCGAGGACCGCCCGCCCCCGGCCGCCGCCCCGGCCATGGCCGCGGCGGCCGCCGGTGTCAGCAGGGCACCCCGCTCGCCTCGGGATTCGAGCCGCTGGCGGATGGTCGTGTACCGGGGCTCGCGCTCTTTCATCATGGCCAGCAGAGGCGAGGCGATGAAGATGGAGGAGTAGGCACCGCTGGTCAAACCGATCACCAGTGCCAGTCCGAAGTCCTCCAGGGAGGTGGCCCCCAGGATGAACGATCCCACCACCAGCACCGACAGCACCGGCACGATGGCCACCAGGGAGGTGTTGATCGAACGGGCCAGGGTCTGGTTCATCGACAGGTTGACCATGTCCGAGTACGTCACGCGACCCGAGGCTCCGAGCCCCTTGGAGTTCTCCCGTATTCGGTCGAAGACGACCACGGTGTCGTACAGCGAATAGCCGAGCACAGTCAGCACGGCCACCACGGTGTCGGGCGTCACCTGGAAGCCGGCGATCGAATAGATGCCGACAGTCACCAGGATGTCGTGGAAGACGGCGATGATGGCGGCGATGGCCATCTTGAACTCGAAGCGGACAGAGATGTAGATAGTGACCAGGATGAAGAACACGATGAGGGCCTCGATGGCCTTCTTGGTGACCTGTGAACCCCAGGTGGCTCCCACCTCGCTGTAGTTGATGTTGTTGACGTTGGTGTTGGCCGCCTTGGCCAGTGCGTCGGTCACGTTGTTCTCGATGTCGTGCTGCACGGTGAGCGTCTTCGAGTTGAGGTCGGCGGTCACCTCGATCTGCTTGGTGTGGTTGATCTGGTTGGTCAGCTGGACCACGGTGGGCTGGACCAGGCCGGCCGATTCCGCCGCGGTGGTGGCCTCACTGACGGTAAGGGTGGGCGACGTCACCAGCCAGGACTGGCCGCCCTTGAAATCGATACCCAGGTTGAGACCCCGGACGCTGAGCGAGATGACGCCCAGCAGGATGACGATGGCCGACGCCATGAACCACCAGCGCCGCCGGCCGATGAAGTCGAACGAGGTCTCCCCGCGGTAGAGACGCACGAAGATGTTGGGCCGCTTCTCGCCCTCGTCCTCGAGTTCCTGCTCTTCGGCGGCTAGCTCGATTTCCTCGTCGAATGCCTCTTCCAGCTCAGCCGCGGCCACCTCCTCCTCGGAGAGTCCGCTGGCCCCGTTCTCACTCACGCCGTTGTCGGATCCGCTGCCGCTCACCCCGTTGTCGGATCCGTCCGCACCCTGGCGTCGCCGGGCGCTCATGTGCCCACCCCGGCCGTCGCCCCCAGGCCGCTGGCCATGCTGATCGACCGGGCATCGCTCCCACTGCGGCTGCGTCCGAGCAGGATCACGAAGGGACGGGTGAAGAAGTAGGTGACGAAGATGTCGAGGATGGTGGAGATGCCGAGGAACAGAGCGAAGCCCTGGACGTCACCGACGGACAGCTCGTACAGGACGACGGCACCGAGCAGGGAGACGGCGTCCGCCGCCAAGACGGTGCGGAAAGCACTGGCGAATCCCCGGTCGACGCTGGTCCGGATGGTGCGACCGGCCCGCGCTTCATCTTTGAGGCGTTCGAAATAGACGATGTAGGAGTCGACGGTGATCCCGATGGACACGATGATGCCGATGACGCCGGCCAGGTCGATGGTGACGTTGAACGACTGTCCGAGGAGGGCGACTATGGACCAGAGGAGGGCGCCGGTGACGGCCAGGCCGCTGATGACGACCAGGCCGAGCATGCGGTAGTAGAAGACCACGTAGAGCAGGACCAGCAGCAGCCCGGCCAGGCCGGAGATGAGGCCGGCTTCGAGGGACGACTTCCCCAGCGACGGTGAGACGGTCTGGACGGTCAACCGGTCCAGCTTGACCGGCAGCGAGCCGTAGTTGAGCTGGGTGGCCAAAGTCTTGGCCTCATTTTCGGAGAAACTCCCCGAGATCTGGACCGAGCCGTTGAAGGAGGACCATGACGACTGAGTGGGTTGGGTGATGGGAGCCGAAATGACCTGACCGTCCAGATCGATCCCGATGATGGCGTGGAACTGCTGCTTGGACAGAGCGTCCCACGCAGCCGATCCGGCCGAGGTGAGAGTGAGGTTGACCGCCCATTGACCGTTGTTGAGCTGGGCCGAGGCGGAGTGGACGGCGCTCCCGGTGAGCTCGGCCGGCCCCAGCACGTAGCGCCCCGAACTGCCGGCGGTGCCGGGCAGAAGGACGGTGTCCCCCTTGTCGTCGTTGAGGGAGCTGGTCGACGGATAAGGGGCAAAGGCGGGGTCATCGGCCAGGTTGGTGTTGCTGGTGTAGCCGTTCACGTTGCTCGAATCGGGGGTGACGGCCAGGTTGGCCGCCGTCAGCTGGGTGGAGGCCGAGCAGGTGGGCAGGGGCCCGGTCGACGGCTTGGCTCCCTTGGCCACCGAAAAGGACGGCGCGTAGCAGAGGGCGGGGCGGAACAGCAGCTGGGCCGTGTTGCCCAGTGTGGCCAGCACCTTCTGCGTGTTCTTCTCGCCCGGGATCGAGACGGCGATCTGGTTCTTGCCCTGGCTGGTCACGGTGGCTCCGCTGGTACCGGCGTCGACCCGTTCACCCAGAATGGTGACGATGGTGTTCAGTTCGGCCTGGTCGACGGTTCGGTGGGTCTGGTAGACGACGGCCAGGCCACCGTCGAGGTCAAGGCCGAGCTTGGGGGACCATCCGGCGGCCAGGGTGGCGGCCAGGGAAATGACGGCCACGCCCACGACGGCAAGCAGACTGACCCACAGCGAACGCTTGTTCTTCATCGGATCTCAAGAGGCCGGTGGCCCTCCCGGACCACCGTCGTCAGGGCTGGCGTCCTTGGCGCTCCTCCGCTTCGACCGGCGTCGCCCCGAGGGGGTGTCACCGTTCGAGGACGATGGATCAACCGCGGATGGGTCGGCACTGTCGCTGTCGGTGACATCGCCCTCGGACGCCTCGGTATCCACACCTTCGTCCGCCTCTGTTTCGTCCTCGTGACCACCGAGATCCCCGTACTCGCTGTCCTCGTAGTCCGCCTCGTCGTCCGCTTCGGTCGGCGCCGGTTCTACCAGCGTGCGCAAAACATATTGCTTGAGAACGACGAATGAGGCTCCGACGCTGGTCTCGAGGGTCACCCGGTCGTCATCGATATCGATGACGTGGCCGACGATCCCTCCGGCGGTGAGGACCTCATCGCCCACGTCGAAGGTCTTTCCCTGCTCGCGCACCGCCTTGGCCTTGCGCTGCTGAGGGCGATAGATGAGGAAATAGAACCCGACCCCGATGATGAGCAGGATGAAGATGGTGGGGTTACTGCCCTGCTTCTTGGCTGCCGCGCCGAGAAGCGGGACAGCCACGTCGAGGGCAGTCACGATCTAGACACGCGGAGGAGTGTGAGGGGCCGCACAGCGCACTGACTGTAGCTCAGGCCCACCGGGATGAGGCGCCGCCGGCGCTCAGGGCCCCCACAGCTCGGCGGTCCGGCGCCGCAAGCCGTCAAGCCGGCCGGCGGCGATGGCCGACCGCGCCTCGGCCATCAGGCTGAGAACCTGGGCCAAATTGTGGAGGCTGAGCAGGCGCCAGGCGGTGGGCTCGCCCACGGCCAGAAGATGGCGCAGATAGCCCCGCGAATAGCGCCCGCAGGTGCTGCAGCGACAAGCTGGATCGAGTGGCCCGTCGTTGCCGGCGTGCACGGCGTTGCGCAGGTTGAGGCGACCCTCACTGGTCAGGATGGATCCGTGCCGGGCCATCCGGGTCGGAGCCACGCAGTCGAACTGGTCGACGCCCAGGGCCACCGCCTCCATCAACCCGACCGGGTCACCCACGCCCATCAGATAGCGGGGCTGATCAGTGGGGAGATGTTCGACGGTGGCGGCCAGGGCCGCCACCATGGCCGGCCGCGGCTCACCCACCGACAGTCCGCCGATCCCGTAGCCGTCGAAGTCCAGCTCGACGGTGCGCAAGGCGCTCTCCTTGCGGAGCACCGGGTCGGTGCCTCCCTGGACGATGCCGAACAGAGCCTGGCCCACCGGTCGCGCCTCGAGCCGTCGATGATGGTGGCGGGCCCGCTCGGCCCACGCCGCCGTGCGGTCGACCGCTTCCCGCAGTACGGCGTGACTGGCGGGAAGGGTGGAACACACGTCCAGGGTCATCTGGATGTCGGCACCGATCAGTCCCTGAATCTCCACCGCCGACTCCGGCGTCATCCGTACCGCCGATCCGTCGTAGACGGAGGCGAAGGTCACGCCGTCATCGTCCACCGACGGCTTCAACGAATAGACCTGGTACCCGCCCGAGTCGGTGAGGGTGTGGCCCGCCCAGCCGGTGAACCGGTGCAGCCCGCCCAAGGCGGCGATGGTCTCGGCCCCGGGCCGGAGGGCCAGATGGTAGGCGTTGCCCAGGATCACGTCGGCGCCCAACGCCTCCAGATCGGCGCTGTCCAGCGATTTGACCGGCCCCCGCGTCCCCACCGGCATGAACGCCGGTACCGGAAAGGCACCCCGTTCCGTGTGAACCCACCCCGTGCGGGCGGCACCGTCGCAGGCGTCGATCTTCAACTGCACGCCCTTCATCCCCGTCCCCCCGGGCCATCGGCGCGCTTCACCATCATGGCGTCGCCAAAGGAGAGGAACCGATAACCCTCGGCCAGCGCCGTGTCGTACAGGTCCCGCCACACCGGACCGCAGAAGGCTTCGACCAGCAACAGCAGGCTCGACCGGGGGAGGTGAAAATTGGTGACCAGGACGTCGACCACCTCGAACCGGTAGCGCCCGTGGATGAACAGGTCGGTCCGGCCGGACAGCGAGCCGGTGGCGGCCGCCGATTCGAGGGCCCGGACCACCGTGGTGCCTATGGCCACCACCCGGTCGGCCGAGGCGCAGGCGGCCATGGTCGCCGCCGGAACGGCATAGCGCTCCGAATGCATGCGGTGCCGGTCGGGGGTCGGTGCGGTGATGGGCCGGAAGGTGTCGAGGCCGATGACCAGTTCGACAGGGACCACGACGGCCCCGCTCCTCCGGCAGGCTTCGATCAGCTCGGGGGTGAAGTGCAGGCCGGCGGTGGGGGCGGCCGCCGAACGCTCCCCCATCTCCCGGGGCCGGGCGTACACCGTCTGATAGCGCTCGGGGTCGTCGAGCACCCCGCGGATGTAGGGGGGCAGAGGCATCGACCCCCTCCGTTCCACCACCGACGGATCGAGCAGCCGCACCAGACGCCGACCATCCTCTTTCGGGCCGGCCGGACCTCCCACCACCACCACCGGTCCCTCCCACCCCACCGCCGGCCGATCGCCCGACGGCTCGAACAGGGGCGTGCCTTCGGGCAGGCGACGACCGGGCCTGACCATGGCTGCCCACACGACCGCATCGTCACCCACCGGTTCGAGCAGCAGTACCTCGGCCCGACCGCCGCTGGCCTTGACCAGGTCGAGACGTCCGGCCAGGACCCGGGTGTCGTTGACCACCACCACGTCGCCGGACCCCAGAAGGCCCGGCAGGTCGGCCACCGTGGCCTGGCTGACATCGCCTTGGCTCCCCAGGCCCGGGCCGACCAGGAGGCGGGCTGCGCTCCGGGGCTCGACCGGATGCTGGGCCACGGCGTCGGGGGGCAGCCCGTAGTCGTAGGCGTCCATGGCCACGGGTCGGTCCTCCGCCCGGCCACCCCGACCGGCCACGAGGTTCAGCGCCGAGGTGAGCTCCGACATGCCCCCATGGTGGCAGACGATCCCGTGGTCAGCGCCCCGGGAGGGGCCCAGGGGTGGTGGGGACCCAGCCCACCGGCGGGGCGACCGACCTAGAGCAGCCGTGGCTCGGTCGGTACCAGGCCCAGATGGGTCCAGGCCCCCGGGCCGGGCACCCGCCCGCGGGTGGTGCGCTGCATGAGGCCCTTTTGCAGGAGGTACGGCTCGTAGGCGTCCTCGATGGTGTCGGGCTCCTCGCCGATGCACTGGGCCAGTGTGGTCAGCCCTACCGGTCGCCCGGCGAAGCGTCGGCACAACACATCGAGGATCGACCGGTCGACTTTGTCGAGACCCAGTTCGTCCACTCCGAACGTCTCCAGTCCGGCCACGGCGGTGGCCGCCGTGATGCGGCCGTCCGCTCTCACCTCCACATAGTCCCGCACCCGCCGCAACAGGCGATTGGCGATGCGCGGTGTGCCGCGGGAACGTTCGGCGATGCGTGCGGCCCCTTCGGCGTCGATGGACACGTCGAGGATGCGGGCCGACCGGGTGACGATGGCCGTCAGTTCGTCCACTTCGTAGTGGTCGAGCCGTCCGATGAAACCGAACCGGTCACGGAGGGGGGCGGCCACCAGTCCGGTGCGGGTGGTCGCTCCCACCAGCGTGAAACGGGGCAGGTCGAGCCGGATGCTCCGCGCCGTAGGCCCTTTTCCGATGAGAATGTCGAGCTTGAAGTCCTCCATGGCCGGATAGAGGATCTCCTCCACCGATCGGTGGAGGCGGTGGATCTCATCGATGAACAGGACGTCGCCCTCCTGCAGATCGGTGAGCAAGGCAGCCAGATCACCCGACCGCACGAGAACCGGGCCGGCCGTTATCCGCAGACCCACACCCATGTGGGAGGCGACGATTCCGGCCAGCGACGTCTTGCCCAGCCCCGGTGGACCGGCAAAGAGCAGGTGGTCGATGGGTTGCTGGCGCTTGATGGCCGCCTCGATGACGATGCGGAGATGGCCGGTGAGCTGGCCCTGCCCGACGAACTCGTCGAGAGTGCGGGGACGCAGACCGATCTCCTCCACCTCTTCGGCGGGAGCGGCCTGCGGATCGACGGGGCGAACCTCGCCCTCGACGGCGGGCGCCGAAGACGCCGGCAGCTCGCCCTCCCGGCCCCGATCCTGACTGTCCGGACCCGACCCGTCCGGCCCGACCAACACCTCACGCCTCGCCGCCGGGGTCATCGCTTGCGAGCCAGCTCCTGGAGGGCGGTTTTCACCATTTCCTCCACCGGACCGTCGTCATCGACCGCATCCATCGCCCCCCGGATCTCCTCGGGGCCGTAGCCGAGCTCGACGAGAGCCATGCGAGCCTCGCCCCGGGGTGAACCCGACGTTCCGTTCCGCCCCGGCAGGTCTCCCCCCAATGAGGGGAGATCGAGACGAGCTTTGAGCTCGAGCAGAAGGCGGGCCGCCGTCTTCTTGCCGACACCGGGAACCTGACACAGAGCGTCGCCGTCCTCCTCGAGTACCGCCGTGGAGAGAGCGGCGGGTGACATCGACGAGAGGATGGCCAAGGCCAAGGAGGGCCCGACCCCGTGAGCACCGAGGAGGGCCTCGAAGCAGCGTCGCTCGTCGGCGTGGGCGAATCCGTAGAGAACGATGGCGTCCTCCCGCACGTGGGTGTGCACATGGAGGAACACCTGACTGCCAGGACCCTCGAGACGGGCAGCCAGGGACGGCGGCACCTGGGCACGGTACCCGACGCCCCCGACCTCGACGATGATCTCCCCCGGGGCCGGTCGGTCCAGAAGTGTGCCCCGCAAGGAGCCGATCACGACGGATCGCCGGCGGCGGCGGCCACCGCCCGTCGCAGCGGCTGGGTGGTCAGGTGGCAGGCAGCCAGAGCCAGCGCATCGGCCACGTCGGGCGGCCGGGGTGGATCGGGTAGCCCGAGGACCGAGGACACCATCCGCTGCACCTGCTCCTTGGTGGCGCCGCCGTAGCCCACCAGTGCCTGTTTGACCTCGTTCGAGGTGTACTGGGCCACCTCGCAACCCGATTCGGCCGCCGCCACCAGGGCGACGCCGGCCGCCTGGCCGGTGGCCATGGCCGTGCGGGCATTGACCTGGAAGAAGACCCGTTCCACCACCACGGCTTCCGGTCGGAACTCGGCCACCAGGGCCCGTAGCTCCTCGGCCAGGATACGCAGACGTTCGGGAAGGGGGGTTGACGGGTCGGTCGAGATCACCCCGCCGGCCACGGCCGCCAACGACCCCGAGCGCCGGGTGACCACCCCGTAGCCGCACCGTGACAGACCAGGGTCGATCCCGAGGACGAACATGCGTTCGATGCTATCCGGTCGGTCGGCCGGGGTGAGGGATGACCCGGTCGGGATGGGCCGGCCCCGGGCATCAGCCGGCGTAGGCCGCCATGACGGCGTCGGGGATGTCGAAATTGGCGTAGACGTTCTGCACGTCATCGTGGTCGTCGAGCGCTTCCACCAGTCGCAGCACCTTCTTCGCCTCTCCCTCCGAGGCCACCTCGACGGTGGTGGTCGGGACCATGGCCAGCTCAGATGTCCCCGGCTCGAGCCCGGCCTCTTCGAGCGCCGCCCGCACGGCCATCAGGTCCCCCGGGGCGGTGGTCACCGTCCATTCCTCTCCCCCATCGGCCAGATCCTCGGCTCCCGCCTCCATGGCCACCTCCATGACCCGCTCCTCATCGAAGGTACGGGGAACGGCGAGGGTTCCCTTGCGTTCGAACTGCCAACTCACCGATCCGGGTTCGGCCATCGCACCACCGTTCTTGTTGAACAGGTTGCGGATCTCCGCCCCGGTGCGGTTCCGATTGTCGGTGAGGCATTCCACGATGACCGCCACACCGGCCGGTGCGTAGCCCTCGTAGGCGGTCGACTCGTAGCGGACGCCCTCGAGCTCACCGGACCCCCGTTTGACAGCCCGCTCGATGGTGTCGATGGGGACGGACGCATCGCGGGCCTTGGCATACATGGTGCGCAGGCTGGCGTTAGCGGTCATGTCACTCCCACCCTCCCGCGCCGCCACCTCGACCTGGCGGATGATTTTGGCGAAGACCTTGGCCCGGGCCGAGTCCTGAGCCCCCTTCCGGTACTTGGTGGTCGCCCACTTGGAGTGTCCCGACATCGCCTAATGCCTCTCTTCTGTCGTCTCTGGTGTGGTCATCGCTGTCGTTGGCTTCACTGCCGCTCCGTGTCTGGTCTGGTCACTGCCCGTCCGGTCGTCACTGCCGCTCTTTGGTCATCGTCACGAACAGTCGATGGAGCCGGAGGTCCCCGGTCAACTCGGGGTGGAAGGACGTGGTCAGGATGGCGTCCTGTCGGCACACCGCCGGTCGGCGCTCCGGTGGCCGAGCGTGATGGGGCGGGGCGGCGTTCTCGGTCCCCGAGGGCAGTGAGGCCAGGACGTCGACGCCGGTGCCGGTGCTCTCCACCACCGGCGCCCGGATGAAAACGGCGGGAAAGGGCTCCCCCAGGCCGGCCACGTCGATGTCCGACTCGAAAGAGGCGGCCTGACGCCCGTAGCCGTTGCGACGGACCACGAGATCGATGACCCCGAACCGGCGCTGGTCGTCACGACCATCGAGCACCGTCCCGGCCAGAAGGATCATTCCGGCACAGGTCCCGAAAACAGGGAGGCCGTCGTGCATGAGGTCCGCCAACGGATCGAACAGACCCGACGACTCGAGCAGGAGCGAGAGCGTGGTCGACTCCCCTCCGGGAAGAATCAGGCCGTCCAGGCGAGCCAGATCGTCGGGCCCGCCCACCAGTCGGACCTGCTCACCCAGTGAGGCCAGGGCCGAGGCGTGTTCCCGTACGTCGCCCTGCAGGGCCAGCACCCCGACGGTCATCGTCCGCATCCCCGGCGCGGCCGGCCGGAGCCCCCATCACCAACCACGCTCAGCCAGGTGTACACCGAGGGTCCCGATCTCCTGGCCGGCCATGGCATCGCCCAGTCCGGTCGACACCTTGGCCACCAGATCGGCGTCGGTGAAGTGGGCGGTGGCCTCGACGATGGCCCGGGCCATGCGGGGAGGATCGGCACTCTTGAAGATGCCGGACCCGACGAACACGGCCTCGGCTCCGAGTTGCATGACCAGGGAGGCATCCGACGGGGTGGCAATACCCCCGGCACAGAACAGGGGCACAGGCAAACGGCCGGTGGCGGCGATCTCCTGAACCAGACCGATGGGAGCGGCCAGGTTTTTGGCCCATCCGTACAGTTCAGCCGAATCGGCCTGGGACAACCGCCGGATGTCGCCCAGAATGGAACGCAGATGGCGGACGGCCTCCACGATGTTGCCGGTACCGGCCTCGCCTTTGGAGCGGATCATCGCCGCCCCCTCGGCCAGCCGACGCAGGGCCTCACCGAGGTTGGTGGCGCCGCACACGAAGGGGACCTCATAACCCCACTTATCGATGTGGTACGCCTCATCGGCGGGGGTCAGCACTTCGCTCTCGTCGATGTAGTCGACCCCCAGGGCCGCCAACACCTGGGCCTCGGCGAAATGGCCGATTCGGGCCTTGGCCATCACCGGAATGGTCACCGCTGCCTTGATGCCCTCGATGAGGGCCGGATCACTCATCCGGGCCACACCACCATCGCGGCGGATGTCGGCCGGCACTCGCTCGAGGGCCATCACCGACACGGCGCCGGCGTCCTCCGCCACCTTGGCCTGGCCGGCATCGACCACATCCATGATCACGCCGCCGCGCAGCATTTCGGCCAGGCCCCGCTTGACGGCCACCGTACCGGTGGCTCGACGGGATCCCGATTCGGGAGAGGTGCCTTCGTTGGCCATATCCCCATCCTACTGTCGGCGGTGAGAGTGGCTCTCCGGTGGGAGCCCCCCGGCACCGGCGCTTGTCGTCGGGCCATCCCCGCTTCGTCGGCCCCGGAACCCGTCGCCGGGCTGGACATTCCTTCGCATGGTCATTCACGGCCACCGGCCGGCTCGATTGAACGAGCCGGCCGGCCTCCGCCCATCTACGTGATCGGGTTACGCCTGGAGGACAGCCTCGAGCTCGATCTCGATATCGACCTTCTTGGCCACCACGAGGCCGCCGGCCTCCATGACGGCACCGAAGGAGACGCCGAAGTCATCCCGGTCGATGCGGGTCGAGGCGCTGAAGCCAACCCTGTGGTTCCCGTAAGGATCCTTGACCACTCCCTCCAACTCCACGTCCAGCGTCACCGGGCGGGTGACGCCCCGAATGGTCAGATCGCCAGTGACCTTCCACTCGGTGGCATCCACCGGGTCGATCGACGTGCTGGTAAAGGTCCAGGTCGGATGGTTGGAAACGTCGAAGAAATCGTTGGTTCGCAGGTGGTTGTCACGATTTTCGTCACGGGTGTCCACGCTGTTGGCATCGATGGTCAACGAAACCTTCGAGTCCACCGGGTTGTCGGCCAGCTCGAGTGTCCCCTCGAAGGTACTGAAGCGTCCACGCACCTTGGACACGGCCATGTGACGGACGGCGAATCCGACTTGGGTGTGCGACGGGTCGATGGCGTAGGTACCAACCGCCGGGTACTCCGACCCGTTCACCTGCCTGCTGCTTACCTCTGCTGTCTCGGTCATCTGCTCTCTCCTTGATCGTCTGTTCCAGGCCACCGTTCGCCTGTGTTGCTTGCACAATCAACTATATAGGATAGTATTTGTAATCGCAAGTACCAATGGGGGGTTGTACAGTGAACGGGATGGCACGGATGGCGGCGGGGGTGACGGTGGGCGACGACGAGAGACTGACCACGGTCGGGCTCCTGTTCGAGTCCTCGGCCGGGCTGCGCCGGGTCTTTCAGCGTCGGCTGGAGGCGGAGCGGTCGCTCTCCAACCAGGCCTTCGACGTCCTCATCCGTCTGGCCCGGACCGAAGGAACCGAGCTGAGGATGAGCGAGCTGGCCGCCCAGACCTCCCTCAGCCCGAGCGGTCTGACCCGATCGGTCGACCGGCTACAAGAACAGGGGCTGGTGGAGCGCCGGGTGTGCCCGGAAGACCGGCGCGGCGCCTTCGCGGTGCTCACGCCGGAAGGCCGGGAGCTGATGGACCGGGCCATCCCCGACCACATCGCCCATGTCAACGAGCTGTTGAGCACCGTCTTCACCGCAGAGGAGGAGGAGACCCTGGCCGCTCTCCTCCGCACCCTCCGCGATCATCTGATGAGTCTCAACTCCGGCTTCGAGTGCCAGGAGGGCAAGGGCGACAGCGAGCTCTGCTCGGAGGAATGAATACCCCGAGGCCGGGGGTATTCGGCGGGGCGACAGAGGTTCCGGCTGCCCCGCACCACCGCCCGTCCGGGGACCTCTCGGACCGCGGGGTCAGCGCAGGGCGAGGGCGGCGGCCCGTACGCCAGTGTGATCGAGATTGCCCACCTCGGACTCACCCCCCGGAGCGCCGGCCATCGGATCGATCCACAACCAACGGGTGAGGGCCGCCGTCCGTCCCCCCCCCGGAGGCCAGGACGAGGACGGCGACCGCTCGTTCATGACAGCCAGGGCGGTACCGATCCCGGGGGGATAGCGCACCACTCCGGCGGCCCTCTGGTCTGCCGAGAACTCGCGGCCCCGTCCGATGAGGGAATGGACCCTGTCCTGCCCCCGGACCGCTCCGGTGACCAGGGCCCAGGGCACCATCACCACCACGGCCATGGCCGCCACCAGCGTGTCAGACCGTTTGATATGGACCAGCTCGTGGGCCAACACCCCCTCCAGCTCCACCAGAGTGAGAGTTTGGTCGAGACTCGAAGTGACCACCAATACGGCGGTGGACGGATCTCGACCCACGGACATGGCATTGGGGATCGAACTGGCCACCACATAGACAGCCGGCCGGGGCAAACCCATGGTGGCGCACAGGCCGTCGACCAGGTTGTGCAGCCGCGGGTGCTCCCATTCCTCACTGGGGTGGGCGCCCACCGAGCGCACAACGGCCCCGGGGGCGAACCGCCACAGCCAGGCCGAAACAGCCAGGGCGATGACCACCAGAGCCGCCACCCCGACCAACGGGAGGCCGACGGCCACCAACACGATGGCCACGATGACGCCGACGATGACCCCGGGGGCGGCGCACAAAAGTCGGGCCCGACGTCGATTGTCACGCACGGCCGAGGCCTCTTCGCTGTTCTCGCTGGCCCGTTCGACCGACGGAACGACCGGAGCCGCAATGGGTGCCCGTCCGTCCGATCCGGTCGCCCCCCGGGACGATGGACGGCTCCCGCCCCCCGATCGGGACCCGCTCCCTCCGGAACGAGTACCTCCCCCTCCGCTACGGGCCGACGGGGCCCCACTCCGACCGCGCCCCTGGCCGCCGGACTGGTTACCGGCCGTCCGGGAGCCACTCGAGGAGCCGGACGCTCCTCCCCCGGAGCGCCCTCCGCTACCGTTGCTCCGGTTGCGGTTCCGATTGCGCTTCCGGTTGGCGCTCGACCCACCCGATGGACCGGCCCCGCGGGAGGAGCCCTGACCGCCCGAGTCCTTCGACGGGCCGGAGCTGCCCGAGCCTTCGGAACGTCCGGCAGGACGGCCCGGCGTGGACGGGGGAAGGGAATCACTCATGGTGCCTGAAGTGTACGGCCGCTCATGGTTGCCGTCCGGCCATCGCCGACCGGTACAGGTCCTCGTACCATCGGGCCAATCGAGGGAGGGAGAACTGTTCAGCCCAGGTTGACCCGGCGGCCAGCCACGATGTTCCCGGTCCTTGTCCTTCCGGGTCACCGGCGCGGCCCTCGGCTGTGAGCCGGCCCAGCAGTCCCAGCGACAGTGCACCGGCCAGGGCGTCGACGTCGCCGGGAGACACCAGAACGGCATGACCCCCGGCCGCCTGCCGGTACCCGTCGATGTCGCTGGCCACCACCACCGTCCCCGCCGCCATGGCCTCGAGGATCACCATGCCGAAGGATTCTCCCCGCAGTGACGGTGCACAAAGCACGTCGGCGGCCGCCAATCGACGCCTCTTGTCGACCTCGCTGAGTACACCCAGCCACTCGACGTCGGACGAGGGTGGATGACGGCGGCGGAGCGTTTCCGTCTGCGGACCGGATCCGGCGATCCACAGGACGGGCGAACCGGGCCGCCGGCGTAATTGGTCGAAGGATTCGAGCAGGTAGCCCAATCCCTTCCGTTCCTCGTGTCGGCCGAGGAAGAGGATGGTCGGCCGCTCGGTCGGCCACGGTTCGGCCGACCGGTAACCGTCTACGTCCACACCGTTGAAGCCGACCTCGTAGGTTCCGCCCAGAGCGTCGAAGGCGGTGGTCCGGGCCGCATCGGAGACGGCGGCGCGCACGGCGAACCGGTTGGCCAGCCGGCGGACGATGGGGCTGAACAACGTGTAGAGCCCGCTCGGCCCGCTTCGGTGGAAGGTGGCCACCATGGGTGCCCGGGGTCGGGTGACCAGCAGACCGTAGGGAAGGCCGGGGGTGAACGGCTCGTGCACATGGACGACATCCGGCTCGAGGGCCCGCAACTTTCGCAGGGCACCGACCACGGCGGGGACAGAGAGGGCCACCGGGGCCTGCGACCCGTTGGCCGGCAGGGACACCGATCGGCCGGTGGACACCAGTTCCGCGCCGACGTCGAGGTCGAGCCGGTCCGGTCCATCGGCCCGGTCGTCCACCGGAGCGAACACGGTGACCCGATGGCCGTTGCGAGCCAACTCCCGGGCCAGGCCCACCACCTGACCCTGCACGCCGCCGGGCCGAGACAGGCTGTAGGGGCAGACCAAGGCAATGTGAAGGCTCGATGATGTCGACCGTTGGTCGGCGGGCACCGACCGATCAGTCCATCATGGAGCGACGCTCGCGTCGCCGACTCCACTTGACGCCGTACATGGCATCGTCAGCCCGGCTCAGCAGGCGGGAGGGATCGGTGGCCGCGTTGTCGGCGAACACACCGCCGACAGAGGCCAGAACGGTCAGTGTTCGTCCATCGATCCGGTAGGGACGGGCCAGGGCGGTCGAGATCCGATCGGCGATGCGCAGCATCTCCTCCTCGCCGCTCTCGATGTCGCACACCACCACGAACTCGTCTCCGCCCAGTCGGGCCACCGTGTCGGTCGGACGGACAATGGCCTGCAGACGACCGGCCACAGCCACCAGCATGTCGTCACCGACGTCGTGGCCCAGAACGTCGTTGATCTCCTTGAACTCGTCGAGATCGAGCAGATAGACAGCTACGCCGCGCTGCCCGCTGGCTGGGGTCTCGTCGGTCACGTAGGCGGCGATCTCGTCGATCGCCTCCTGCAGGCGTTCAGCCAGAAGGGTGCGGTTGGCCAGGCCGGTCAACGGATCGTGGAGAGCCAGCTCGGCCAAGCGTTCCTCGTTGAGCTTCTGTTCGGTGACGTCGTGCATGGCCACCACGGCACCCAGCATCCGCCCGTCGTCGTCGACCAGGGCCTGTCCGTTGACACTGACTTTGCGCCGATCGCCGCTCTCCGATTCGAGAAGGATCTCGACGTCACGGATCTGTTCACCCGACATGGCCCTGATCAGAGGGTTCTCCCTTTGGGCCATGGGGGAACCATCGGGCCGTCGCAGACCATCATCGCTCGGAATGCGGCCGATGGGTTCATCACCCCGGGCCAGACCGTGCAGATCACGGGCGGCGGGGTTGAACACGGTGATGCGTCCTTCGGCGTCGCAGGCCACGATGCCTTCTTCCAGGGTGTCCAACAGGACCTGCAGAAACGTCTCTTCACGGTGGAGCTCGGCCACCGACTGCCGGAGGGCGGTGACATCACTGAACGAGGCGATGGCTCCGGTGATGACCCCGTCTCCGTCCCGCAGGACCTGCGTGGTCGACCGGATCCACAAGGGCGGCTGACCCTGGCGCTGCAAGCCGTGGACGACACCGACCGAACGCCGGCCCCGCTCCAGGGTCACGGCTATCGGATGGTCCCGGACCGTGACCGGTTCGCCCCGGGCGTCGAGAATCTGGACCCCGTTGGCCTTCGCTCGAGCCAACAGCTCGTCGAGGTCGCGACCGATGATCCGCACCCGGGGTGCCTCGAACATCACCTCGAACGCCTCGTTGACCTGAACGACGGACCCTGCGACGTCGACCAACATGACACCGTCGGCCAGCGACTCGATCAGTGTCGTCTGGCGCCGCGAGGCGTCGCTCACCGACCGCTCGATCTGTTTGCGGTCGGTGATGTCGCGGACGCTGACCACGATGCCGCCGATGGGGTCATCGAGATGATTGGCCGCTACGACGTCCAGCTCCAGGGGCACGCCATCGGCCCGGACGGTGTGCATCTCGAGTGAGACCGACAATCGGCGCCCGGCCACCAGATCGTTGAACAGGGAGCGGACCGACTCCACGCTGCTGACGTCGAACAACTCCAGGGCATCGAGACCGATGGCGTTGCTGACGTCATAGCCGAACACGCGCTCGGCCGAGGCGCTGACGAAGATGAACCGGCCGTCGGGGCCCAGGACAGCCACAACATCCGACTCCTGCTCATCCAGGGCGTGGAATCGGGGCTCGCCGCCGGGGCCGACGCCATTGGTGCTGGGGAGGTGGGCCACCGGCTGGCTGGGTACCGGGCGGGGCCGGGCGGCGCGGGGTGTAATGGGCCCCGGAACCGGGGCGCTGAACTCGGAGTCCCCGGCCAGCGGTCGGTTCTCGAACTTGGTCATGCTGCCGTCTCTGTCTGATCGGCCTCTGGACGGTCGGCCAGCCATAGAGGTTGGAACACGTGCCACTGCTCGGGAGCCCGTCGAATGAGGCCTTCGAAGCGGGTGGCGATCTGCTGGGTGAGCCGAGCGACATCCTGACGGAGGGATCCGTACCGGGTGGTGTCGAGGGGCGGCTCCACGATGGCACGGTGATCGGGCCCCGGGCCGCTGTAGACAGCTCCGGTCACCAGGCGGGCCCCGCTACGCAGGGCCAGGGTGGCCGGGCCGCCCGGCATGGTGGTGGTCTCGCCGAAGAACTCGACCTCGATCCCGTTGCCGGCGACATCGCGATCGCTCAGCAGCCCGACCAGTCCTCCAGCCCGGAGCGTGCCCATGATGGAGCGACCCGAGGACTGATCCAGGGGGACGATGGTCAACCCCATGGCCGCCCGTTCCTTCACGAAGAACTCGAACAGTTCGGGCGGCTCGATCCTCTCGGCCACCGAGGTCATCGGCAGGCCCTGCGTGGCCAGAAATGCACCGCCATACTCCCAGCTCCCTACGTGCGGTAGCGCCATGATGACCCCGTTTCCGGCTGCCATCCCCTCCACCAGGTATCCGAGACCGTCGACGAACGTGCGTTGCTCCACCTCCGTCGCCGATGTCCGGCCCAACCGGGCCCCTTCCACCCAGTAACGAGCGTAGGCCCGAAAGGACCGTCGCGCCCACAGGTCGATGATTTCCTGATCGGTCGATCGGGCATCCAGTACCCTCCGCAGGTTGTTCGAAACCATGCGGCGCTGCTCGCCCCTCACGGTGAAGAGAACGTCCCCCACCGCGCTGCCCACACCCATGGCCACCGGCTCGGGGAGCGCGGCCAGTAATCGGGCCAGGGTGGTATAGGTGCGGAAGATCACCTGTCCTTTGTTCACGAGCCCTCGTTCTCGTTCACCGGTCTGAGGGCTCAGGTGTGACGACGGCCAGAGCGTTGTCGACTGGGCTGTCGGGCGTGCCGGGCCCGCCAGGTCCGCCCTGACCGGCTGGCCAGTTCACCTTGTCGCCGTGCCCGCCAACGGGACGGGGAGGTCGACGCCTTCCGACCGCCGGCGCGGGCGGCGCTGCGGGCGGCACTGCGAGACCGTCGGTGGCGTCGGGCGGTGGCTACCGGAACCGGAGCCTCGGCCAGTCGCCAGACCTTGGCGAAACGACCCAGGGCGGTGGCGGCGGTAAGGGCCAGCATCACCCAGAGCACGGGTACGAGGAAGGCCGGCGACAGGAAACCGATGCCGAGCAGGATCATCCTCTCGGCCCGCTCCATGAGTCCGCCCCGGGCGGCGATGCCCAACGACTCCGCCTTGGCCCGTTGGTAGGAGACCAGTGAGGTGGTCCCGAGAACAGCGAAGGGAAGAAGGGCCATATGACCGGAATGGGTGGATGCGAGATACCAGGCCACCCCTCCGAGGATGAGTGCATCGGCCACCCGGTCGGTGACGGAGTCGAAGAAAGCCCCCCGCACCGAAGAGGTGCCCGAGGCCTTGGCCACCGGACCGTCCAGCAGATCGTGCAAACCGGTGAGGATGAGAAGGACGATGGCCAGATGGAAGTGCCCGGTGGCCACGGCCACGGCTGTGGCCGTGGCGGAAACCAGGCCGGTGGCGGTCAGCAGGTCGGCGGTGACGCCCCATTGCTGCAGCTTCTTGCCGACCGGGCCTGTGCCCCGGTCGATCTTGCCGCGCCATCGCCCGTCGAACATGCAGGTTCCTCCAGAAAGCCTGCTCCACTGTACCATCCGCACCCTTTGACGAGAGGGTCCGGGCGCACGATCGGGATGGGCCAACCACCGGCCAGGGAGGGGGCCGAGCCCTGTGAGCGGGCTGGGCGGTGGTGGCCGGGGACCCGTCGCTCAGAGGACGAGAGGCTTGATCGGCGCCATTATCAGGCTGGGGTCTCCCTTCCAGTCGACACCGGGCACGTCGATGTAGAGCTCGATCTCGTTTCCGTCCGGATCCAGGATGTAGAGGCTGTGGGTCACCGTGTGGTCGCTGGCTCCGACAATGGTGACCCCTGCCTGGTGAAGGCGGCCCACCATCTCCCGCAGCTCCTGGTCGGAGTCACCGACCTTCAATCCGATGTGATAGAGCCCACGATGGCGGCCCTGGGGCGGAGGGGCGGCGTCCGGGCCCACTCCGATGAGGAGCAGCTCGTGATGGGTTCGTCCGGAGGAGAAGGCGGCCACCGGCATGCCGGTGGTGGTGGGGAAGACGGACTCCCAACCCAGGACGTCACCGTAGAAGGCGGCCGAACGCTCGATGTCGCCCACGTAGAGGACCACATGGCCCAGTTCCCTGACCGTCATCTCGACCGTCCCGCCCGTAGGCCATCTCCGCTGGTCATAACTCACTCCCCGGGCCGGCAAACGCGACCGCAAACACAACAACACGGGTTGTCACCGATCGATTCCGGGCCACCGACCCCGGTGCCATCAGTCCGGCCACATCCGGTGGAGCTTCTCCCAGGTGACATCCAGAGCCTCCGGCAGCACCCGGGTGGCGGCCACCGTGGTCATGAAGTTGGTGTCCCCCCGCCACCGGGGCACGGCATGGAGATGCAGATGCCGGGGGATGCCGGCGCCGGCGGCCGGGCCGAGGTTGGCCCCGATGTTGACACCCTCGGCCCCCAGGGCCGCCTCGATGGCCCGCACCCCCCGGCGCACGGCCGACCACAGCTCGGCCGCCTCGTCGTCCCCCAGCTGGTCCAGGGAACCCAGGTGTCGGACGGGCAGAACCATCAAGTGTCCATTGGCGTAGGGGTAGGCATTGAGCACCGCGTAGGTGAGCGCACCCCGCCAGAGCACGCCATTGTCGGCCGACGGGGGGCCACTGGCGGCGATACGGCAGAAGACACAACGGGCCGGGTCATCGGAATTCCGTGCCGTCGGATCCGGGCCGGGGTCGGGCGGGATGGCCGGGGTCGAGACCGATGTCACGTACTCGGTGCGCCATCCGGCCCAGAGGTGATCGAGGCTCACGTCGCTTCGGGAATGCGTCGCTCGACGATCTCCGTCTCCAGCTCCTCGGTGAAGGTGGAGAGCTCGACACCTCGCTCCGGGCGGTTGCCACCCCGGCGGTTGACACCCACGGTGCCCGAGGAGACGTCATCGTCGCCCACCACCAGGATGTAGGGAATCTTGAGCACCTTGGCCTTGGCCACCCGCCCGGAAAGAGGCTCGTCAGCGGGGTCGACCGTGACCCGGGCCCCGACCGCCCGCAGACGGTCGGCCACCTTGTGGGCATACTCCTCGTGATCGTCCCGCACGCCGAGGACGCGGACCTGTTCGGGCGACAGCCAGGTGGGTAGGGCGCCGGCGTAGTGCTCCAACAGGATGGCGAAGAACCGCTCCACCGACCCGAAGAGGGCCCGGTGGATCATGATCGGTCGGTGCCTGGCGTTGTCGGCCCCCACGTACTCCATGCCGAACCGTTGGGGAAGCTGGAAGTCCAACTGGATGGTCGACATCTGGTGGGTCCGGCCGATGGCGTCGCGAGCCTGGACCGATATCTTCGGTCCGTAGAACGCCCCCCCACCCTCGTCGAGAACCATGGTGAGATCCATGGAGGTGGCCAGGGAGCTCAGGGCCTCGGTCGCCTCGTCCCAGTCTTCAGCCGAGCCCACAGCCTTCCCCTCGGGGCGGGTCGAGAGCTCCAGGTAGAAATCGTCGAGTCCGAAATCACGCAGGAGCGACAGCACGAAGATCAGCGTGGTGCGGAGCTCCCCGCTCATCTGCTCTTTGGTGCAGAAGATGTGGGCGTCATCCTGGGTCATGCCCCTGACCCGGGTAAGACCGTGCAGGACCCCGGACTTCTCGTAGCGGTAGACACTGCCGAACTCGAAGAGGCGGATGGGGAGCTCGCGGTAGGAGCGTTGTCGACTCTTGAAGATCAGGATGTGGAAAGGGCAGTTCATCGGCTTGAGGTAATACCGGTGATCGCCGTCGAGCTCCATGGGGGGGAACATTCCCTCGGCGAACCAGTCCAGGTGACCGGAAACCTCGAACAGTTCGGACTTGGTGATATGGGGGCTGTAGACGAACTCGTAGCCCGACGCCTCGTGGCGCTGCCGCGAGTACTCCTCCATCACCCGTCGGACCGTCCCACCCTTGGGGTGAAAGACGGCCAGTCCCGAGCCGATCTCCTCGGGAAAGGAGAACAGGTCCAACTCGGCACCCAGTTTGCGGTGGTCGCGGAGCTCGGCCTCCTCCAACCGGTGGAGGTGATCGGCCAGGGCGGTGGCCGACTCCCAGGCCGTGCCGTAGATGCGTTGAAGCTGCTGTCGCTTTTCGTCCCCCCGCCAGTAAGCGCCGGCCACCCGCATCAGGGCGAAGTGGCCGAGCCGTTCGGTGGACGGAACGTGGGGACCCAGACACAGATCGCTGAAGGTCGAGGAATTCCAGTAAGTCGACACCGTGCCCGATGCCGCCTCGCTGGCCGTGGCGTCGACCTCGTTGCTTCCCTTTCCGACCGCCTCGATGATCTCGCGCTTGAACGGTTGGTCCTCGAACATCAAGAGACCCTCGTCGATACTGTGTTCATGCCGGACGAACGGTTGGTTCTCCGCCATGATCTCCCGCATGGTGGCTTCCACCCGCACCAGGTCGTCATCAGTGAAATGGGCGCCGCCGGGGAGCTCGAAGTCGTAGTAGAAGCCGTCTTCGATGACCGGTCCGATGGCGTAGTGGGCGCCCGGCCACAGGCGAAGAACGGCCTGGGCCAGCACGTGGGCGGTCGAATGACGCAAGACGGCACGACCGGCCTCGCTGTCAGCGGTGATCACACTGACCTCGGCCCCGTCAGGAACAACGGCGGCCAGATCCACATCGACCCCGTCGAACGTGGCCGCTACGGCCGCCTTGGCCAGACGCGGGCCGATGGCCTGGGCGAACTGATAGGCCGTCGTTCCCTCATCGAGTTCCTTGGTTGAACCATCGGGAAGTCGAACGGTGACGGCTGACATGATGTGTGGTGCCTTTCTGGGATGACGGTCGGATTCCGGTGCCGGCGGGACGGGTACACCCCGAGCTGTGTCGCACGCCCGGAACCTACCGGCGGCGGACCGGTGGGGTTCCGGATTACAGGCTAATGCCCAGGAGGGATGCTCCCCCAGCTACCGGGATACCGGACAGGGCGGCCGAATCCAGGGCAACCAGGGCCCCCGGTGTGTCCAGATCGTCATCGAGGTAGGAGCGGACGATCCGGAGGCTCTGATCTCCCCCATCGACATCGTCATTCCGATCCTCGGGGTGGGCGGCGAGTCGTGCCCCGGGCCGGGGAGCGGCCCGCCATCCGGCCAGCCGGGCGGAGGCACGGGGCAGGTCGTCATCCGTCCACTCCCAGTCGGGGCGGTAGTGATGATCGAGAAGGGCCAGGCGCACAACCGCCGGCTCCCACTCCTTCAACAGGTCGCTCACGAAGACCAGGTTCCCGAGTGACTTGGACATTTTCGTTCCGTCCAATCCGACCAGTCCCACGTGCAGCCAGTGCCGCACGAACTGTCGACCGGTGACCGACTCGGACTGGGCTGTCTCGCATTCATGATGCGGAAAGATCAAGTCGCGACCGCCGCCGTGGACGTCGATGGTCTCCCCCAGTTCGCGCAGGGCCAGCGCTGAACACTCGATGTGCCAACCCGGGCGGCCCGGGCCCCATCTCGATTCCCACGACGGTTCGTCGGGCAGTGAGGCCTGCCACAGGACGAAGTCGAGTGGGTGCCGCTTGTTCGTATCGTCGGGATTGCCTCCATGCTCGGCAGCCAGGCTCAGCATGGTGGCTTCGTCGTAATGGCTCACGTCTCCGAACTTCGAAAAGGTGGTGACGTCGAAGTAGACCGAACCACCCGACTGGTAGGCGAAGCCGGCATCCAGCACCGACCCGACCAGGGTGAGGATTTCGGCGATGGCCGAAGTCGCCCGCGGCTCCGACCAGGCCGGGATCATCCCCAGCGCAGCCATGTCGGCATCGAACCGGGTGATCTCCTCGGCCGCCAGATCGAGGTAGTGGACGCCGATCTCCCGGGCCTTGCGCAGGATGTCGTCATCCACGTCGGTGACGTTGCGGACGCATCGCGTCTCATGGCCGAGGTCGCGCAGCCGCCGTTGGAGGATGTCGAAGGTCAGATACACCTCGGCGTGACCGAGATGAGCGGAATCGTAGGGAGTGATCCCACAGGAGTAGAGAGTGACCACCGGTCCGGGTCGCAGGGGAACCACTGCGCCCCGGGCCGTATCGAAGAGGCGCATCCCGTCGGTCGCCGCGGTTTCTGCCGTGCCGGCCCCGACGTCGGGTCCCACCGGGCTTTCCGGTCCATCCTTTTTTTCCGGCGACGAACCGACCGCCATGGGATCAGTGGTCCCCGTACCCGGTCAGCTGCATGGC
This sequence comes from uncultured Acidimicrobiales bacterium, assembly GCA_963824645.1. GTDB lineage: Bacteria > Actinomycetota > Acidimicrobiia > Acidimicrobiales > RAAP-2 > Bog-756. The sequence goes on along the minus strand of CAWGQC010000012.1, from coordinate 33,051 downwards.
GGCATGCACCTTGTGTCGGATGTTGACGGTGATGAGCACGGCGGTGAACGCTTCGATGGCCGCGGCCTGCGAGAGGCTGCCGGCGTCGACGCCACGCAGACCCTCGATACGGTCGACCAGACCAATGGTGGTGGCCGACGCGTCGGGGTGATCGGAGCAGACGAGTACGTCGGCCACGATCGGACGGGCCAGCTTCTCCATCTCGGAAGCGGGAAGATGGTGGAAGGCGGCCGATACCAGGGCGGCGGGCACCGCAGCCTGAAGGGAGGCGGCCACTGATCCACGGGGAGGGATCAGGGCCAGAAACTCCCTTCCCTCCTTGATCAGGGCGTTGGCCATGGAAACCACCACTTTGCCCGCCAGCTGGGGAGCCACGGCCCGGACTGTGGCGACGGCGCTGTCCCACGGCGTGGCCACCACCACCACATCGCACGATGCAGCACCCTGGTTGGCATCACCCTCGATGGCCAGCCGACGATCGGACCACGCCGCCACCATGTTCCCCGCCACATCCTTGGCGCGACCCTCGTCTCGCGACCCGATCACGATCCGCTCCCCCACTGCGGCCAAGCGGACCGCCAGTCCCCGTCCCGCCGGCCCTGTTCCTCCGAGAATGCCGATCGACATGGCTCTACCCTTACACACCCATCCGCTCCTGCCGAGCTCGGACAACCGTGCGAGCCCATGAGGTGGTTGACGATAACCTGACTCGGCAATGGGACTGCTCGAAGGTAAACGGATACTGATCACGGGGGTGCTCACCGATGCCTCGTTGGCCTTCGCGGTAGCGCGGCTGGCCCAAAAGGAAGGGGCCGAAGTCGTCCTCAGCGGGGCCGGACGCGGTCTGTCGCTCACCCGACGCACGGCGCGCAAGCTTCCCGCCGAGGCCAAGGTGCTCGAGATCGATGTCGCCCAACCCGATCAGCTGGCTGCCGCCGCCGTCTCCCTCTCCGAAGACTGGGACCGTATGGACGGCATGATCCATGCCATCGGTTACGCCCCGCCCGAGTGCCTCGGGGGTGACATGTTCCGCGCCGACTGGGAACAGGTGCAGGTGGCGCTGCACGTGTCGGCCTACTCGTTGAAAGCGTTGGTCGAGGCCTTCCGACCCCTGTTGGCGGCGGCCGGAGGCGAGGGGCGCCCGGGTGCTTCCGTGGTCGGTCTCGACTTCGATGCCACGGTGGCCTGGCCGGCCTACGACTGGATGGGCGTGTCGAAGGCGGCGCTCGAGTCGCTGTCTCGCTATCTGGCCCGCGACCTCGGCGCGGAGGGTATCCGGGTCAATCTGGTGGCGGCGGGACCGGTCAAGACCATGGCGGCCCGCTCCATCCCCGGTTTCGCCACCTTCGAGGAATCCTGGGCGGACCGTGCCCCTCTGGGCTGGGACGTGTTCGACAGTGATGTGGTGGCCAAGGCCTGTGTAGCCCTGCTGTCCGACCTCCTCCCCATGACCACCGGCGAGATACTGCACGTCGATGGCGGCTTTCACGCTGTCGGGGCCTGATGACGACCATTCGGGAAAGAGGCTGCATGTCAGAGAAGACGGAGCCACCTCACGGGGCTGCCGCCCCCACCGACCGACGGAGGGGCAAACAGTGCTGACGCCGGACCAACTGAGAGAGCGAATCAGCGCCTACGTCGACGCCATCAATCAGCGCCATCCAGCGGCCATTGCCCGATTCTTCACCGAGGACGCCATCCAAGCCGATCCCGCTTCCAACCCTCCCAACATCGGACGTGAGGCCATCGCCACATTTTTCGAGAACTCCATCGCCGCCAGCGAGGCGTGGACATTTACGGCCAAAGCTGTCCACACCTGCGCGGCCCACGTGGCCATCGACTTCGAGATTGCCGTCGTCACCGGCGGAGCGACGATGACCATCGACGGCATCGAGGTGTTCACCACCGACGAGGAAGGTCTGTTCGCCACGGTCTACGCCTACTGGGACGACGCCGACCTGACGTTCCGATGAGAGGCGTGGGGTGATGTCGGGCACGGCCAGCAGTACCGAGTTGTCGAACCTGATCGCCCGCTACGCCGAACTCATCGACAGCGGGGATTTCGACGGGATGGCCTCGCTGTTGGCCGATGCCGCCGTCGGCTCCGGCGAGGGAAGCGCCATGGTCACCGGTCGCCAGGCCATCCGGGCGTTGTTCACCGCCACCACCCGCATTCATGCCGACGGAACCCCCGGCACCAAACATGTAACCACCAACCTCATCCTCGAGATCGACGAGCAGAGGGGGACCGCAGCGGCTCGCTCCTACTGGACGGTCCTCCAGGCGGTGGCCGGCCTCCCCCTCCAGCCCATACTGGCCGGCCGCTACCACGACCGCTTTGCCCGAGCTGACGACGCCTGGGCCTTCACCGAGAGGCGGTACTTCATCGACCTGGTGGGAGACATCAGCCACCATGTGCTCACCGAACTCCCGTCGTGAGGGTGGCGGCGTTCCCCCGATGACGACCATCACCTCGGGCGTGGATGCGGCCATCGGTCTCCGTCCTGTCACCGCCGGCGAGGCGGCCGAATCGGAGCGACTGCGGACGCTCACCCCCCGCACCGTCGATGCTCTGTGGCGTAGCGGCCTGATGCAGTGGTGTAACCCGTTCGAGGCCGGGGGGAGCGAGCCGACGTTTCCGGAGATGATCGAAACCTGGATCGAGATGGCCTGGCAGGACGCCTCGCTGGGTTGGATCGGAATCGCCAACCTCCCGTCGGCGGCGGCCTGTGCCGCCTACCTCCCCGAGGACGGCTTCGCCGAGGTGTTCACCGGCCATCAGAACAGGGTGACCGTGGGAGGACAGTTCTTCCCCAATGGAACCGGTGAGTCGGTTTCCGGGGGGTACCGGGTGACCGGAGCATGGAACTTCGGGTCGGGCACCGGACACTCACCCTACGTAGCCGCCGGTTTCATACCCACTGCCGGTGGGGAGATGGTCCTCGAGGCCGGGGGCATGCCCCGGCTGTTGGTCGGGGTCATCCCCCGGGAGGAGATCGTCTTCACCGACGGGTGGCATGTACAGGGACTCAAGGGTACGGGGTCTTACGACTACAACGTCAGCGAGCTCTTCGTCCCCGAGGGCCGAACCTTCGAACTGTTCTCACGCCTGCCCAAGAGGGGGGCCTCACCGGCTTTCCGGATGGGGCTCATTCCGGTCACCGCGGCCGGTCACGCCTCCTGGGCTCTCGGAGTGGCCAAAAGCATGCTCGACGACGTCACCGAGCTGGCCGCCACCAAGGTTCGGATGGGAGATGAGGCCTCCATCGCCCACCGAGCCTCCTTTCAACGGAACCTGTCCCATTACTCGGCGGCATGGAAGGCGGCGCACCTTCTGGTCGTCACCACCTTCGGGGACGTCGAGACGACAGTCGGGTCCGGCGGCGTCCTCACGCCCCGGTTGCGGGCGGACCTGCGGGTGGCGGCCACCTTCGCCACCGAGACCTGCCGCGACATCGTGCAGTGGGCCCACCTGGCCGCGGGCACCTCGGCCATTCGGGAGGGCAGCCGGCTGGAACGGGCCTTCCGCGATATGTACACGGGGACCCAGCACGTGTTCATCGGTGAGAAGACCTACACGGACGCCGCCCAGATCCATCTCGGACTGGTCGAGGACCATTTCGGTTTCTGATCGAGGGGTCGCCGGCCGTCGGTGGGGCCGGACAACCGTGGTGGTCAGAGCTGAAGGGACTTGACCTCGAGGTACTCCTCCAGTCCAAAGGCCCCGAACTCCCGCCCGTTGCCCGACTGTTTGTAGCCCCCGAACGGAGCCATCGGGTTGAAGTTGCCGCCATTGATCTCAACCTGACCCGTGCGGAGCTGTCGAGCCACCTGCCGGGCCCGCTCGGGGTCCACCGACCAGACACCTCCGGCCAACCCGTAGTCGGTGTCGTTGGCGATGTCGATGGCCTCGTCCTCCGAGTCGTAGGGAATGATGGCCAGAACGGGGCCGAAGATCTCGTCCCGGGCGATGGTCATGTCGCGGGTCACGGCGGAGAACACGGTGGGTCGGACGAAGTAGCCGGTCCCCAGGCCCTCGGGAGGATCAGCCCCTCCGGTCAGGAGGACGGCCCCTTCTCCCACCCCCTTTTCGATGTAGGAGCGAACACGATCTCGCTGGGCGGCAGAGACCAGAGGACCGATACGGGTGCCCCTTGCGAAGGGATCGCCGGGGGTGAAGGTCTCCGCCTCCGCTGTGGCCAACGCCTCCGCCTCGGCCAGCCGCTGCCGCGGAACCAACATGCGGGTGAGGGCACTGCAGGTCTGGCCCGAGTTGATGTAGCACTTGCGCACGCCGTCGGGGACTGCCCGCGGGAGGTCGGCATCGGTCAGAAGGACGTTGGCCGACTTGCCCCCCAGCTCCAGAGCCACCCGCTTGACACCGGCCGCGGCCAGCTCGGCGACCCTCTTTCCGGCCCGGGTGGAACCGGTGAACGAGACCATGTCCACCGAGGGATGACCGGCCAGTGCCTCGCCCACCACCGGTCCGTAACCGGTCACCAGATTGAACACCCCCGGCGGTAAGCCGACCTCTTCGAACACCTCGGCCAGGACGAAGGCGTTGAGGGGGGCCACCTCGCTCGGTTTGAGGACCGCCGTACACCCGGCGGCCAGAGCCGGGGCAACCTTGGCGGCGATCTGGTGAAGCGGATAATTCCACGGGGTAATGGCCCCCACCACACCGATCGGTTCGCGCACCACCAGCGAATTGCCGATGGTCTGTTCCCAGGTGAAGCCGTCGGCCACGTCGGCCATGGAGGCGAAGGTGGCTATCGGCAGTCCCACCTGGACCAGCTCGGACAGGACCCGGGGCATCCCCACCTCGTGGGTAATGAGGTCGGCCAGTGATGTCATACGGGCGGTGAGGGCGGCGCTGACATCGGTCAGGAGCGCGGTGCGAGTGGCCACCGGGGTGGCCGACCACCCCGGAAAGGCCTGCCGGGCCGCAGAGACGGCGGCGCCGATGTCCTCCGCGGTTCCTTCGGGAACTGTCCCGATGACCTGCTCCGTGGTCGAATCGATGACATCGATCGACTCCGATCCGGACGAGGGGACCCAGCGGCCACCGATGAACAGCCTGTCGCGCACGTCGGTGTCGGAACGGGACATGAGGGCTACCTCCGATCGAAGGATCGAGCGTTGGACGCCCACTCTATGGGCACCGGTCGGGAACGGCGGCGCCGGCGTCGAGCCTCCCGACCCGGCCCTTCGTCACCCGCGGCGCTTTGCATAACGCTTCCGATATATGTAGCCTGAACGCCGCCGGCCCACGCCCGTGCCGCCGTGCCGATCCGGGGGACCGTGTCCAGGACGCAACAAGAACGCAAAGCCGAAACCCGCGCCCGCCTCTTGGCGGCAGCCGCCGACCTGTTCGCGGAGCAGGGGGTCGACGCCGTTTCGGTGGACGCCGTAGCCGAGGCCGCCGGCCGCACCTCGGGAGCAGTGTACGCCCACTTCGGAAACAAACAGGGACTGCTCCTGGCCCTCCTCGACTCGTGGAAGGACGCCGTACGCACCGTGCTCCTGGCCGAGGTGGCAGTGACCGATTCCCCCCAGGGCCAGTTGGCCGCCGTATGGGACAACCTGGCCGGCGGAACCGGTGAGGAATCCGACCGGTGGACCCTTCTCGAGCACGAACTGTGGCTACGGGCCGCCCGCGACGCTGAGGTGGCCGAGGTGATGCGGGAGCGGAACGCCATGGCCCGCACCTTCAGCGCCCGCCAACTGGAATCGTGGACTGTCGGTGTCGGCGCTCGGCCGGCGGCTGAACCGGAACAAATGGCCGTGCTGGTCAGTGCCCTTCTGACCGGCCTGGCCATGCAGCACCGGCTGGATCCGGAGGCGGTCAGCGAGGACCTGGTCGTGCGCGGCCTGTGTGCGCTGGTAGGACTGCCCTCACCGTCCGGCCCCGATCGACCGGCGTCAAAGTCCACCCTGGCCGACAAGACCTGATCATCCCAAAAAAGGAGCCCTGACCATGAATACCGAAATCCGCCGCAAGCTCGGCATCGAGTTCCCCATCTTCGCCTTCACCCACTGCCGCGACGTGGTGGCTGCCGTCACCAACGCCGGCGGCATCGGTGTACTCGGCGCCATCGGGTTCTCCCCCGAACAGCTGGAGGTCGAGCTCACATGGATCGACGAGCACGTCGGTGACCGTCCTTACGGGGTCGACATCGTCATCCCGGCCAAGTACGAGGGCATGGACGAGATGGATCCAGACAAGCTCGAGGCTCAGATCAGGGCGCTGGTCCCGCCCCAGCACAAGGAGTTCGCCCTCAAGATCCTGGCCGACCACGGTGTCCCCGAGATTCCTGAGCAGGAGCGGTCCTCGAACGGCATGATCGGGTGGACGGCAGCGCACGCGGCCGGTCTTCTGACGGTCGCCCTACGCCATCCCAACGTCAAGCTCATCGCCAACGCGCTGGGCACTCCCCCGGCGGACGTCGTGGAGCGGGTGCAGGGCGCCGGCCTCATGATCGGGGCCCTGGCCGGGTCGGTGAAACATGCGCTCAACCACAAGGCGGCGGGACTCGACTTCATCATCTGCCAGGGGTCCGAAGGTGGAGGCCACACCGGCGATGTGGGCAGCATCGTCCTGTGGCCCGAGGTCGTGGAGGCCGTGGCCCCGATTCCGGTGCTGGCCGCCGGGGGCATCGGCAGCGGTCGCCAGATGGCGGCGGCCATGGCCCTCGGGGCCCAGGGGGTGTGGTCGGGCACCTTGTGGCTCACCGTCGAGGAAGCCGACATTCCCCCCAAGCAGATGGAGACCTACCTGGCCGCCTCCAGCCGCGACACCGTGCGTTCGCGCTCGTTCACCGGCAAGCCCTGCCGGATGCTCAAGAACGACTGGACCGACGCCTGGGAAGACGAGAACACCCCCGATCCCCTGCCCATGCCGCTGCAGATGATGGTGGCCATCGAGGCGGTGTCCCGGGGCCACCGGTATCCCGAGCAGGCCAAGGACGTCAATTTCAATCCCTGCGGTCAGGTGATCGGACGGGCCACCACCGTTCGGAAGGCCAAGGACGTGGTGTTCTCGATGGTCGAGGACTATCTCGAGGCCACCGAGCAGCTCCAGGCCGGGGTGTCGGTCTGACTGTCCGGTGGGCGGGAAGCGCCGACCACCCCGGTCGAGCGGGCGACCCATCCACTTTTGGCTGTGCCGCCGTGCCCGACAAGGCCGGTTGGCGGAGTCATCAGTGAGTAAACTCCGGTAATGGCCCCCGTCCTGCAGGTGGAGAACCTGCGGACCGAGTTCCGCATGCGCACGTCGGCGGTGGTGGCCGTCGACGGGGTGAGTTTCGATGTGGACGAAGGGGAGTGCGTCGGCATTGTCGGCGAGTCGGGGTGCGGTAAGAGCACGACCGGGCTCTCGATCATGCGCCTCCTACCCGGTAACGGCCACCTCATCGGGGGCAGCATCAAGCTCCTGGGCCGGGATCTGGCCGATGTGGACGAAAAGCAGATGCGCAAGGTCCGTGGGGATGAGGTGGCCCTCATCCCGCAGGACCCGATGACGTCCCTCAACCCGACCATGACCATCGGACGTCAGATCTCCGAAGGGGTGCGCCTCCACCGCGACGTCTCCCGTGACCAGGCCGGGCAGCGAGCCCTCGAGGTTCTCCGTCTGGTGGAGATGCCCCAGCCGGCGGAACGCATCGACCAGTACCCGCACGAGTTGTCGGGTGGACTGCGCCAGCGGACCATGATTGCCATGGCCCTGGCCTGCGAACCGAAGCTGCTCATCGCCGACGAGCCCACCACGGCGCTCGACGTGACCATCCAGGCCCAGATCCTCAATCTCATCGACGAGCTGCGGCAACGTCTGTCGATGGCCGTGGTGCTCATCACCCACGATATGGGGGTCATCGCCGGCCGCACCGACCGGGTCCTGGTCATGTATGCGGGCAAGATCGCCGAGGAGGCGGAGACGGGGCAGCTCTTCAAAAGGATCCGCCATCCCTACTCGGAAGCCCTTCTGGCCTCGGTCCCCCGGTTGGACCACAGCCAAGACGAGCGGTTGCTGTCCATCCCCGGTTTGCCGCCCGACCTCTCCCAGACCATCACCAACTGCCGGTTCGCACCCCGCTGCCAGTACGCCACCGACCAGTGCCGCAACGAAGACCCACCGCTGACCGACATGGTGCCCGAGGATCAGCTCATCCATCGCTTCGCCTGCTTCCATCCTGTCGACCACGGCACCGATCAACGCCCCATTCCGGTAGAGGTAACCGTCAAAGAGCGGGCTGACCAGTCGGCGCGGGTCCAGGCTCTGGCCACGGCGGACAACATCGTCGAGGTCAGGGAGGTGGTCAAGGAGTTCCCGGTGATGTCCGGGAGTGTCTTCCGCCATCAGACAGGGAGCGTCAAGGCGGTCTCCGATCTGACCTTCGACATCCGCAGGGGCGAGACCTTCGGATTGGTGGGCGAGTCCGGCTGCGGCAAGACCACCCTCGGCCATCTCATCGTCGCCCTGGATCGGGCCACGTCCGGGTCCATACGCTTCGACGGCGTCGAGATGTCCTCGCTGAGCGGTCGGGACCTGCGCAGCCGCCGGCGCGATCTCCAGCTCATGTTCCAGGATCCGTATGCCTCACTGGACCCCCGGATGCGGGTCGGGATCCATCATCCGCGAGCCGCTCAAGGTCCATGGGGTGGGCTCAGCCGGCGACCAGGCGGAACGGGTACGTTCCCTGCTGGGCGAAGTCGGCCTGAGCAAGGACTCGGTCGACCGCTACCCCCACGAGTTCTCGGGGGGCCAGCGGCAGCGCATCGGACTGGCTCGCTCGCTGGCTCTCGATCCGAAACTGATCGTGGCCGACGAGCCGGTTTCAGCGCTCGACGTCTCCATCCAGGCGCAGATCCTCAATCTGATGAAGGACCTCCAGATCCGGCACGGCCTGACCTACATGATGATCTCCCACGACCTGGCCGTGGTGCGCTACATGGCGGACACCATCGGCGTGATGTACCTGGGGAAGATGGTCGAGCTGGGTCCCGCCTCCGAGGTCTACGAACGACCCGCCCACCACTACACGGTCGGTCTCCTCGACGCCGTGCCCGAAGCCGAAGTCGAGGTGGCCAGATCCAAGGTCCACACTCGGGCCACGGTGGAAGGGGAGCTGCCCTCCTCCATCGATCCACCGTCGGGCTGTCGCTTCCGGACCCGCTGTCCGGCCGCCCAGGAGGTGTGCGCCCAGATCGAGCCGCCACTGACCGATTTCGGGAACGGACACGTCGCCGCCTGCCACTTTCCGGTGCGGACGCCGGTCAGCCTGTCGGGGGCCCACTCCACCTCCGACTGATTGACACCGCCCCGGTCAGCGCTGCTGCAGCCTGACCTCGAACGAATCACGCAGGGCGTCGCCCACGTAGTTGAAGGCCACCACCACCAGGACGATGCAGATACCGGCCGGGTAGATCTGCCACCAGTAACCGCTGGCGGCGGCATCGACCCCGTTGGACAGCATGGTGCCCCAGTCGGTCTGCGGGGCCGGCACGCCCAATCCGATGAACCCGAGAGCGGCCAGTAGCAGGATCGAGTCGGCGATCTGGAACGTGGCGAACACCACGATGGTGCCGATCGAATTGGGGATGATGTGACGGCCGATGATCCGGGTCCGGTTCCCGCCCATGACCCGGACGGCCTGCACGTATTCGCGGCGCCGCAGGGACAGGGTCTCCCCCCGGATCAGGCGGGCCGGTATGAGCCAGCTCACGAAAGCGATCACCAGAATCAGGAGGATCTCCGACTGGTGGTAGATGGTGACCAGCGCCACCAGCAGGAAGAGCACCGGGATGGACAGGATGACGTCGACCACCCGCATCAACAGGGCATCGGCCCAGCTCCCGAAGAATCCGGAGATGGCACCGTACAGAGTCCCGAAAACTGTGGCCACGAAGGCCGAGGCAAAACCGACGATGAGGGAGGCCTGTCCGCCGAACATCAGTCGGCCGAGGATGTCGTAAGCCGTTCTCGTCGGTACCCAGGGGGTTGCCGTTGCCGGGAGGGGCATTGGACGTCGAGTTCTGCAGGGCCAGCTGGGTGTTGGTCTGGTTGGTCGGGTACAGATGGGGTCCCACGAAGCAGAACAGGATCATCAGGACGATGACGGCCAGGCCGGCCACGGCCAGCTTGTTCTCGACGAACACCCGGCCCATCTGCCGGAAGATGCCGCCGGTAGACGTCGCCTCGCCCCCCTCGGGAACGAGCCCCTCCCTCTCGAATTCGCCGGCACTCATGATGGGCCCGAGCCCGATGGGCAACGGAGCCCGGTCCTCGTCGTCGTTGAAGACGGGGTCGAGGCGGATGTCCTCGTCGTCGTCCATGTCAGTCACCACCGCCCAATCGGATCCGCGGATCGGCCACGGCGTAGAGAATGTCGGCCAGCAGCGAGCCGATGACCGTGGCCACGGTGATGACCAGGGTGGTCCCGAGCACCACCGGGATGTCATCGTTGAAGGCGGACTGCACGGTGAGCAGTCCCATGCCCGGGTAGTTGAAGACATCCTCGGTGATGAGGGCGCCGCTCACGATGGCCGGCAGGGCCAGACCGAGCAGGGTGAGGATGGGGATCAGGGCGTTCCGGAGGGCATGGCCGTAGAGCACACGTCGGGGGCCGGCACCCTTGGCCCGAGCCGTGCGCACGTAGTCCTCGGCCAGAGCGTCCATCATCGACGAGCGCATGTAGCGACTGAAGGAAGCGATGGTGGTCACCGACAGGGTGATCAGGGGCAGCACGAAGGCCCGGGGGTCGGTGAACACCGCCCACGCCGAGGCGTTGCTGGGCGGGGACACGGGAAACCAATGGAGGTCGAAGGCGAACCAGATGATCAGCAACGTCCCCAGGAGGAAATCGGGCATGGCGTAAAAGAAGAACGAGGCTGAGGTGGCCACATAGTCGATTGGTTTGTTACGGCGGACCACCTGCAGGATGCCGAGGGGGACGGCGATGATCAGCGAGATGAGCACCGACGCCCCGACCAGAACGAGGGTTTTGGGCAGGCGTTCCCCGATGACCTGGCGGACGCCCTGGTTGTACTTGTAGGAGTACCCCAGATTGAGGTGGACGAAGATTCCCTCGACGTAGCGCCACAGCTGGTCGAGGATGGGCAGGTTCAATCCGTTGAGCCGGTTGAAACGGGCCACGTTGAAGGGGGTCGACTTGGCCCCCAGGACCGCCTTGGCCTCACCGCCGGGGATGAGCCGGGCCAGCAGGAAGGTGATGAGGATGACCCCGATGATGACGATGACGGCCTGACCGATCCGGCGGACGATGTAGCCGGTCATGTGCCACTGTCCCCACGGTCGAAGACAGGACCGCCACTGGCTCCCTCCACCGATCGGAGATCGGAGGAGGGAGCGAGATCCGCAGTGGTCGGTGGCGGAGTCACGATCGACCCGATATGCCGGTCATGACTCCCGGATCAGAACCGCCAGGCCTCCGGATTGAGGGAGCTGAACACGTTCTGTGGGGTCACCCCGGTCATACCTTTCAGGTATTCGGTGATCGGGTTGCCGGCGTTGGGCTGGTAGACGACCGGCAGCTGCTGGGCCAGGTAGTTCTCGTACTGGGTCAGCGGCGTCTGGGTCGTGTTGGTGGCCACGATGTTGGCGTCGTTGGTGGGATCCGAATAGCTGCCGGAGTTCGATCCGGCACCGGTCTGGAAGATCTCCTCCCCCGTGGGGTAGTAGTCGGGGGAGAAGATCCAGCCCGCCCCCCAGTTGGCCATTTCCCACGAGCAGCCGCTCGGACACGGCGTGGCGTTGCCGATGACCGTATTGAAGGACGCCTGCGAAAGGCTGATGTTGATACCGGCCTGGGACCATTCCGACTTCTCCGCCGTCATGAGCTGGGTGGTGGCGTCCAGTCCGCTGGCGTATTGGAGGCTGAAGGCCAATTGGGCACCCGCCGGAATTCCGGCACCGCACTGGTTGGCACCGCTACCGGGCGACTGGCAGGTGGAGGTCCCGTTGGGGACCACCTTCCAGCCGTGGTCTTGAGAAGCGAGATGGCCTTGGACGGGTTGTAGGGATAGGGGTTGCTCTTGACCAGCGGAGACACGAAGGAGTTGGCCGGCTGCGAGGGAACCGGTCCGTAGGTGCCCACGCTGTAGCCCTTGTAGATCTTCTGGTTGTACAGGGGCTGGTCGACCAGCAACTGCATGGCCTGACGGAAGTACAACTGGTGGAAGATCTTGCCCGCATTGCCGCCGTCACCGGTGGAGTTGAAGTTGTAGGGGAAGTAGTTGATCGGCCCAGCCGTACAGAGGAGCCAGATTGAAATTGGAGAGCCGGGGGTTGTTCGGCCCGGCGACCAGGGCGTTGGTGGTCGGCGTGGTGATGTCCTGGAACGGCAGGTAGCCGACGTCGACCTTGCCGCCCACCAGGGCGTTGAACTCAGCCGGGTCCGAGGTATAGGGCAGCTCGACGAACTTCTTGATGGTCGGCTTGACCGGGCCGGAGTAGGTGGGGTTGGGGACCATGGTCACGTTTCCGGATGCGTCGAAGTTGGTCAACTTCCAGGGCCCGTCGACCACCTGCCAGAGCGGGTTGGTGGCGTAGGTCGACAGCGAGTTGTTGGCCGCGTTCGGGTTGGCCGGGTCGTAGCCCGCCTGCTTGGACAAGAAGGTGTAGACGGCGGCGCACTGGGTGTCGGCTGTGCCGTAGGGGGCGGCGGCGCAGCCCCCGGAATTGGGAGCGGCACCCATCGACGTGACGTCCCAGGCGTTGGGCATGGGGGTGATCTGGGACAGCTGGTTGTAGGTGAACCAGTAGGAGTTGACCGGGGCGGTCAGGGTGAAGGTGAGCTGGGTGGGGCTGTTGACGGTGATGGTCTTGAGATCGTCGGGAATGGTGCCGGGCGCATAGCCGGCCCAGTTGGCCTTTTCGGCATGCAGCATGTTCATCCAGAACATGACGTTCTGCGCCGTCACTGTCTCACCGTTCGACCACTTGTAAGGCTTGAGGTTGACGACCACGGTGGTGTTGTTGTTGGTGTAGCCCCGCCAAGATCGGATCTTTTCACCAGCCCCAAAACATCGCCCATAACGTCGAGTACGCGTGATTTCATGATTTTGTTCCTTGCGGAATGGATCAGCGCAAGCGATCGGCGAGCGCGGCTTTGATTTCCGCCGGCGCGTGCAGCGCGCCGAGGACAGTTATCGATTCGATGGCGGCCCGGGCGAGATCGGGCGTGACGTCGTCGGCGATGACCACCAACCCGAGAACGCGGATTTTGAGCCGCTCACCCGCCTCCTGAATTGCTTCGAGATCCCGGCGAGCGTAAGTTCTGAGGCCCAGTTCAAGGGTCAGCCGCGAAGCCGCCTGCTTCGCAGTTTCGGCATGGGTTGCGAGCTGGTTGCGGACGGCCGTGCGGATGAAATCCGAGCGGTTCGAATAGAAGCCGTCGCGGACCAGAAGATCGATCGATCCGAGATCGACGAAGCCGAGGTTGATCGTCAGCTTTTCGCTGTCGGGCGGTTTGGCGTGTTGAGGGCGAGGCGGCAATTACCATCCATTTGGAGGTCGAGTGGATGGTATATGGATGGTAAATCCGTAAACTTCAAGGCCCGATTCCGTGCCATCGCAAGTTATCGCGCCGGCTCGTCAGCGAGACCGACAGGCGAACGAGGCCGCAAAGCCTTGAAAAGATTGACTAGAATTCGGAAATGGCGCTCGCGAAGGTTGGGCCAGCAAGCCCCTTACGGCTTCACCCACTTGCCGTTGGCCTTCGACGACTTGACCGCCGCCTCGACGAAGGCGAGGCCCTTGACCCCGTCGTCGATGGTCGGGAAATGCGCCGACTTGAGCGGCTTCTTGCCCACCCGCGCCGCTTTGATCGCGAGCGCGACCTCCGAATAGATGTTGGCGAAGCCTTCGAGATAGCCTTCCGGGTGGCCCGGCGGGACGCGCGTCACCCGCGCCGCCGCCTCGCCCGAATCCGGGCCGCCGCGGGTGACGATCCGGGTCGATTGTCCGAACGGCGTCCAGAAGAGGTAGTTCGGATTGTCCTGCCGCCAGTGGAACCCGCCCTTCGTCCCGTAGACGCGCAGCATGAGCCCGTTCTCGTTGCCGGGCGCGACCTGGCTCGCCCAGATCGCGCCGCGCGCGCCATTGGAATAGCGCAGCATGATCTGCACATTGTCGTCGAGCTTCCGCCCCGCGCCGAACGAGGTGAGGTCGGCGGCGAGTTCGGTGAGTTCGAGCCCGGTCACGTAGTCGGCGAGATTATAGGCGTGCGTGCCGATGTCGCCGAGCGCGCCGCCCGCGCCCGAACGTTTCGGATCGACGCGCCATTCGGCCTGCTTGTTGCCGGTGGTCTCGGTCGCGCCGGTCAGCCAGTCCTGCGGATATTCGGCCTGAACGAGACGGATCTCGCCGAGATCGCCGGCGCGGACCATCTCGCGCATCCGGCGCACCAGCGGATAGCCGGTGTAATTGTGGGTCAGCGCGAAGACGAGGCCCGATTTCTCGACCGCGGCGCGCATCTTTTTCGCTTCCGCCAGACTGAGCGTCAGCGGCTTGTCGCAGATGACGTGGATTCCGGCCTTGAGAAACGCGTAGGTCGGCCCGGCGTGGACGTCGTTCGGCGTGACGATGGCGACCGCCTCGATCCCGTCGGGGCGCTTGGCCTCGGCCTTCGCCATGCTCTCGTAATCGTCGTAGATCCGGTCGGCGGCGAGACCGAGCGCCTGGCCCGAGCGCCGCGCCTTCTCCGGCGTCGACGACAAGGCGCCGGCGACGAGCTCGTAATGGTCGTCGATGCGCGAGGCGATGCGGTGAACCGCGCCGATGAAGGCGCCCTCGCCGCCGCCGACCATGCCCAGTCGGATCCTGCCGCCCTTTTTGGCGTCGCTGCGTCCCTCGATGGCCATGCTTTCCTCCCTGGCGCGGCGTAAGCTCGCGCTCGAATTGTTTCAAATTGGCTTCCGCGCCGCGTTGCGGTCGTCGAAACCCCCGCCGCCAAGGCGCGCGTCGAACGTCGCACAGTCCCGACGAACCCGGCAAGAGCTGCGCCGCGCTTACGGAACAGTAACCTGCAGGCGTTAAAACAGGTCTGGTCCGAATGATTTGGACCTTTCCGTCGCGTCGCCGCCGCACCGAAGCGCGCCCGCGCCACGCCATGATGGCTGGCCACAGCGCATCGATCACAGGTCGGCCGGAATGCGTCACGCAGAACACGAATCTGTCCATCGAGTTTGCTCGCGCCGCTGGCGAGGCCCGCGCCTCGCCATTCCATCCGCTCGTCCTCAACGAGATCGGCGGATCATGACATGATTATGCCCTTCGTCCGGTCGCAAGCCGCATGCGATTTACGCTCTCGCTCGCCGTCTTTCTTGGCGCGGCCGCGCTGGCCGCGCCCGAAGCCTTTGTTCCCGATCAGGCGCTCGGCGCATTGCGGTCCCTGATTCCGGGGGCGACTCCGTTCTTGCAGCTTCTGCTGCTCGGCTGGATCGGCGTCGGGCTCGGGCGCCTGACGATCAAGCCTGCGCCAGGTCCCGGTCGAGAGCGGCAGCCCAGCCAAGGCGCGGCGAGACACGCCGAAAGGACGAAAGCGACAAGGACGAAAAGATCGACGCGGTGCTCCGCCAGGTCGCCAAAGTGCTGCAGACCCATGTGACCGACAGCGAAAGCTTTTCCGAGCGCCTCGACGGCCACAACGAGCGCCTGTCGCGGCACGAATCCGTCGGGCCCATCAAAGAGATCGTGCTGGCCCTCATCGAGGACAATCGCGACATGCGCGACCGGCTCGACAATGTCAGGAACCAGCTCGAAGAGTCGCGCCTCCAGGTCGTGCATCTGCAGACAAACCTGGAAAAGGCGGAAGAGGCTGGATTGCGCGACGTCGTGACCGCGATCGGCAATCGCCGTTTCTTCGACGTCGAGCTTCATGGAGGAGGTGGAGAAAGCGCGAAGGCTCGGCGACAACATTTGCCTGGCGCTTGCCGACATCGACAAGTTCAAGAATGTCAACGACCGTTTCGGCCACCTGGTCGGCGACCGGCTGTTGCGGCTGTTCGCCAACATCCTCGTGCAAAACGTGCGCGGACAAGACAAGGTCGCGCGCTTCGGCGGCGAGGAGTTCGCGCTGATCTTCCCGGGCGCGCGCCTTGGCGAAGCGGTGACCGCGGTCGAACGGATCCGGGCCGTTCTCGAGTCCAAGCAATGGACCATCGAGCCGAGCGGCGAGCGCATCAGCAAGGTGACCGCCTCGTTCGGGGTCGCCAAGCTGAGGGCCGACGAGTCGCCCAATGACCTCTTGCGGCGCGTCGATCAGCGCCTCTACGAGGCCAAGGTCGCAGGGAAGAAACCGCGTCGTGGCCGACGATCCCAATGACGAACTCTCCCAACCCACGCCGCGCGACAGACGCGCCGTCGCGAGCTGACCCGCTCGTCAAGATCGCGCGACATTGCCAGACCGCCGAGCGACGCCTTTCAGCGCGCCCTCGAAGAGGCAGGGCGGAAGGATAGCGCGCCGAACGATGAGCGGCGAGGGCCGCGACGGGAGGAGCCGCGCATGCGCGGCGTCGCCTTTGGCCCCGCGGCAGGGTTCCGGCGGCAAAGCGCGGTTCGGCCTCGCTTTGGACTGGACGGACGAGCCCGCAGATCCCGCCCGCGCCGCCTCCGCCCCAACCCGGGCCACGTGACCCGCCGGCGTTCCGGCGACGCGTCGGCCGAGATCGCGACGGAGCTCGGCCTTGGCGCGGCGCTGACGCTCGCCGAGCTGACGTCTCGCTGGCGCGACTTTGTCTGGCGCAATCATCCCGATCGCCAGCCTATGGACGCCCGCGAACAGGCCAATGCGCGCGTGGCGATCGCCAACACGCTCTACGATCGAGGCGCGACGCGAACTCGCCAGAGCCCCGCTAGCAGCTTCGCCGGCGTGACAATAAACGCTACTAAACGTCAGTAAACGCTAATAAACGCTAGTAAAAATGCTAGCGTTTACTAGCGTTTATTTTTTGGAATCTAGACTTTTCAATGACTTACGGCCGTTTGGAATAAAAAATTTCCCTCGCTGTCACACCGTCGCTCAAAACCCAATTCACTCGATCCTATGCTCGACGCGACGGACAACGTTGCAGCGTACTAGCTCCGACCAATGGAAAACGATATCATTGATTTCTGCATAGCGCAACAAAATGTCATTTAAATAACATAGTCATATTGATATTTTCCAATGCCTCTCCCGCTGCTAGGACGACCCAACCAGGACAGCTGGATTCCAAGCTAACGAGGAGTTCCAAACAACGCGGCGAGGGCGAGAGGAACAGAGTTTTTGCGCATCAGCGGGAAGCTGCTACGTTGCGCCTCTCCGCCGCCCCCGCGTGTCGCGCGACCTCCGAGGACGTCATGGACGTCTCCACTTGGCTCCAAGGCCTAGGTCTTGCACGGCACGTGGCCATCTTTCGTGACAGCCGAATTGACATGGATGTCGTTCGCGAGCTGACCGAGAGCGATCTTGAAAAGCTTGGTCTGGCGCTCGGCGACCGCAAGCGGATCCTGAAGGCGATCGCGAGTTTGTCGACGCTCGAGGCGGCCGCGGACGCCATCCCCATCGCCGCCTCCCGAACGCGAGACACAGCGGAGCGACGGCCCATAACCGTGATGTTTTGCGATCTGGTCGGGTCGACCAGCCTCGCGGCGACGCTCGACGCCGAGGACTGGCGCGATCTTGTCGGAGCCTATCTCGATGACGCCGCCAAGGCGATCGGCCAATATGGCGGCCATGTCGCCAAGAAGCTCGGCGACGGGCTCATGGCGCTGTTCGGATATCCGAGGGCGCAAGAGAACGACGCGGAACGCGCGGCCCGCGCCGGCCTGGCGATCCTTCGCGCGCTCGAAGACCTGAACGCCGCCAACGCCGAGCGTGGACTTCCCGCGCTCGCCGCCCGCATCGGGCTCGATAGCGGACCAGTTGTCGTCGATTCCACGGGCGACGTGTTTGGGGACGCTCCGAACCTCGCCGCCCGGGTGCAAAGCGCGGCCGATCCGGGAACGATGCTCGTCACGGCGGCCGTCTCGGCGGCAGGTCGCGGGCCTGTTCGTCGTCGAAGACAAAGGGCCTCATGAACTCAAAGGCGTTCCGGGCTCGCCGGTCCTGCACCGGATCGTGCGCCCAAGCGGCGGGGGCCGTCGCGCCAGCGCGCGCATCCAGACGCCGCTCGTCGGCCGCGACGACGATCTTGTAATTCTCATGAAACGCTGGGAGAGGGCGCGAGGCGGAGACGGGCAGTTCGTTCAGATCGTCGGCGAGCCCGGAATCGGGAAGTCGCGTCTCATCGATGAGTTTCGCAGCCGGCTCGCCGGGGAACCCCATTCCTGGGTCGAATGGACCTCGTCTCAATTGCTGCAGAACACCGCGCTGCATCCCTTGACCGAGTGGGGCAAGCAGCGATTTGGCGCTGTCGACGTCGCGCCAGAGAGCCGGCTTGCCGACCTCGAATCCTCGCTGACGCAGGTGCAGCTCGATCCGGTCGAGTTTGGGCCCCTGCTTGCGCCCCTACTCGATATTTCCGCTGCAACGATTGAGGCGCCCGAATTCCCGCCCGACGAACAGCGGCGCCGCCAGCTCGCAGCAATGGTCGCCTGGTTGCTGGCTGGCGCGCGGGCTCAGCCGCTCGTGCTCGCCTTCGAAGATCTCCATTGGGCGGATCCGACCTCCCTTGATCTCTTGAGGATGCTCGCGGAACGAGGCGCGACGGCGCCGCTCATGATCGTCGCGACGGCGCGCCCCGAATTTCGCGCGCCCTGGATGACGCGCTCGCACCATGCGATCATTTCGCTGGTTCCGCTCGATCCCCAGCAAGTTCGCGAGATGGTCGGCTCCATTGCCGAGCAGAATGCGCTTGCCCCCGACGCGGTCGAAGCTGTCGCGGCTCGCACGGGCGGGGTCCCTTTGTTCATCGAGGAAGTGACACGGTTGATGCTCGAAGGCGGAGCGCAAGCGATTCCCTCAACGCTGCAGCAATCGCTCGCCGCGCGGCTCGATAAACTCGGCGCAGCCCGCGAAATTGCGCAGATCGGCGCGGTCGTGGGACGGGAATTCAGGTTTGGCCTCCTGCACGCAATCGCGGGGGTTGAGGAGGCTGAACTCAATGTGGCTCTCGAGACGCTCGTCGACGCCGATCTCCTGTTCGTCGACGGCGTCGCGCCAGACTCGACCTACCGCTTCAAGCACGCACTGATTCAGGAAGCGGCGTACGAAAGCATGCTGCGGAGCCAGCGTCGCGAGATTCACGCTGAGATCGCCGAAGCTCTCGTGCGCCTGCAGCCGGCGATCGTCGAAACAGCGCCGGAAACAGTCGCGACGCACCTGGCGCGTGCAGGCGATGAGGCGGGCGCCGCGGAATACTGGCAGAAAGCCGGGCAGCTCGCACAGAGGAACTCCGCTTACCGGGAGGCGATCGGCGCTTACCAAAACGCCCTGCGGTCGATGAACAAACAGGACCGAGCGTTTGTCGAGGTCAATCGAGCCATCGCGTCGGTGTATTTTACCGCCGGCGAGTATGCGTTGAACCTCAAGCACCTCGAGGAGGCCGCCGCGGCCGCCGACGCAAGCGGCGATCCGGTCACCATGACCGAGATCGCGATGCAGCACTGTCATGTCCTTAGTCAGTACGGGGGTAATCCCGGCAGGCTATTCGCGTTGGCCGTCGCGCTCTCGAATTCGCCACTCGCCTCGAGGACGAGTCGCTCGCCTATGGCGTAAGATTCGCTTTGGGACACGCCTGCTGGATCGGTGGAGACTACGACAGGGCGGTCGAGCTTCTGTCAGCCAATCTGCCCGAGAACATGCGTGATCCGACACAGATCCGTGATTTCGGGACTGCCGGTTCGTTGCTCCTGGACTCGATGTTGATCCTTGCGCACACGCTCGCCCATCGTGGCCATTTTGATCGAGCCTTCGCGATCCTTGAGCGCGCGCAGGCCCTTCCGCAAAAGAATACATTCGATTCCAGCATACTCAACAATCATCACGCTCGCGCGCATTTGTTTCGCGGGGACGCAGATGCGGCCGCGTCAATATTGCAAGCGGCGATAGAGGAGGCGACCCGAGATGGAGTTGCGTTCACTCTGCCCTGGCATCAGGCCTTGCTTGGCTACGCTTATGCGCTCAATGGAGAATTTCAGACCGGTGTTTCGCTGCTCGAGACCGCGCTCGAAAGGTCGCATGAGATTCATCTGCCGTATCTGACGTCGTCGACCGGCGCTCGCCTCGGTGAGACGCTAGCGCCTCGCGAGCCCAGGCGAGCTCTCGACGTCGCCGAGACCGCACTTGGGGTTGCCCGGACAAGCGGATATCGCGCGATCGAAGCGGAGTTGCTTCGCGTGAAAGCCTCTGCGCTGCTCAGCCTCGACGCCACAGCCGCCGAAGCCTCTGTGCGAGAAGGCCTTGAACTTGCCGAAAACCTAAGGCTCGGTCCGGAGCAAGGTCATTGTTTGCGGGTCCTCGGTGAGGTCATGGCGGCCAGGGGCGATGCGACGAAGGCCAACGAGTTCCACGAGCTTGCACGGGCTAGATTTCGAAGTTTAGGCATGCGGCGTTGGGCTGACGGCCCGTAGAGCACGGCAAACAGCGCAACGCGTTCGCTATGCCCGAACGCTCTCCAGTCCAACCACGCGGTGGACTGCGGTGGACTATTGTCGTTAGGGGAAATAGCCCGTGCCGACTCCTATTGGCGATAGCCCCATCATTCGAAGATTCTGCTGCGGGTGAAGAGCGAGGCGCCGTTTGCGCCTTTCGCCACCCCGAGAAGCTCCGCGCCCTTGTCGTCGAGCACGACCCAGCCGCCGTTGCGCGCGACGATCGCCCCGATCCGGCCCAGGCCCGCGACGTCGTCGCCGGGCGTCGCCATGCGGATTGCGCCGTCGATCTTCAGCCAGACGCGGTCGGCTTGCGGCGGCGACGATCTCGACCGGCCGCGGCGTCGTCGCGGCTTGCGCTGCGGGATGCGGCCACCGAACCTGTCGCCGCCATGTCGACGGCAGTGCGGGGCGGCTGGTCGCCGGCGGCGTCGGATCGCGAACGGCGCCTCCCGGCCCGCGCGGCTGAGCGAAGATCGCCAGATGCTCCATGCCGTTGATGCGCGTCTTCCCCGCGCCATAGGCGAGCATGTACATGGCGAAGGCGGCGGAGAGGCTGGCGAGCGCCATCCCGACCGCGCGGATCACAGTTTCGTTGGCAGGCGCCATCGCTTCCTCAAGCCTCGACGTTTTCGATTTCGTTGCGCAACGCCGCGGCGAGATCGATGAACGGATCGTCGCACCGCGGCGCGTCCATCGTCTGGTTCATCGCCTCATAGATGCGCGGGGTCGATTTGATCGCCTTGTCGAGGATCGGGTCGGCGCCGGCCGTGTAGCCGCCCATCAGGCGCAGTTCGCGGGTCTCCTCGTATCGCGCGATCATCGCGCGCAGGTTCCGAACCACCTTGCGCTGTTCCGGCCGCCACGACGGGTTCGGTCATCCGCGACACCGACGAGAGAATGTTGACGGCCGGATATCGGCCTTCGTCGGCAATGGCGCGATCGAGCACGATGTGCCCGTCGAGGGCGCCGCGAATCGCGTCAGCGACCGGATCGTTGTGATCGTCCCCGTCGACCAGGACGGAGAAGATGCCGGTGATCGAACCCGATCCTTCGACGCCCGGTCCGGCGCGCTCGAGGAGCCGCGGCAGATCGCTGAAGACGCTTGGCGCATAGCCGCGCGCGACGGCGGGCTCTCCGGCCGCCAGCGCCACATCGCGCGCCGCATGGGCGAAGCGCGTGACCGAATCGACGATCAGCAGCACCGACTCGCCTTGATCGCGGAAATATTCGGCGACCGCCATCGCGGTCTTCGGAGCGAGCCTGCGCATCATCGGGCTTTCGTCGCCGGTCGAGACGACCGTGACCGCGGAGCTGCGATTCTCGCCCAGCGTGTCCTGAAGAAACTCCCGCACCTCGCGGCCGCGCTCGCCGACGAGCGCGATGACGACCGTGTCGATCGGGGTCGCCCGGGCCAGCATGGCGAGCAGCGACGACTTGCCGACGCCGGAGCCCGCGAATATGCCCACTCTCTGTCCGACGCATAAAGGCGTGAACAGGTCGACGACGCGCACGCCGGTGCGCAGCGGCGCATGAACGCGCGCGCGTTGGAGCGGCGGCGGCGGCGCAGCGTCGAGCGGCGCCGGCCTGTCTCCGCATCAGCGAGCTCGCCCGCGCCGTCGATCGGCCGGCCGAGCGCGTCGATGACGCGTCCCTTCCAGGCTCGATGCGGCGACAGCGACAGGGTCTCGGCGCGAAAGGCGCGCGCGCCGATCGTCACGTCGCTGCGCGTGTCGAACGGCTTGAGAGTGGCCGAGGAATCGTCGATCCTGACCACTTCGCCGATCTCGACGCGGTCGCCGACATCGACGCCGACGCACTCGCCGAGCTTGAGGAAGCGCGACAGGCCGGCGACGCGATAATGCGACGTCGAGACTTCGATGACGGCGCCGCTCACGCGCGCCGCCGGAAGAGTTCGCAATCCGTGCGCGACGCGCTGTTCGAGGCGTTCGAGCGGCGCGAGCGGGTCGGCGAGAGCGCTCGGTCATGCCGACGCCCCGAGAGCCTTGATCGCGTCTTGCAGCGACGTCTCGGACTGCGAGGTCTCGGCCGCGACGCCGTCGAAGGCCCGCGTCACTTCGATCAGCCTGGTCATCTCGCGCACCGGATCGACGTTCGAGTTTTCGACCGCGCCCTGAACGACCCCGTCGCGGGTGAAATCGAGGATCGGCGTCGCCGGCTTGTCCGGCACGACGCTTGAGTTTTCCGCCCGTTTCAAGGACGCGTCCGGAGCGATCGCGAACAGGCCGATCGCGCCGACCTGCCGTCCGTTCTGCGTGATCATTCCGTCGGCGGAGACGGCCAAAGGCCCGGCCCCGCTGTCGATGAGGATCGGAGCGCCGCCGGCGTCAAGGAGCGGGTCGCCGCTCATGCGTGCGCAAGGTTCCCGACTCGTCGATCTGGACGCGGCCGTCGCGCGTGTAAGCCGGCCCCTGCGGCGTCTGAATTCCGAACCAGCCGTCGCCCTGCACGGCGAAATCGAGCGAATTGTCGGTCTTCGTGAGACCGCCGAGACGCCGCGATATGAAATCCGAGCCGCTCGAGACATAGCCGAGCCGCGCATCGCCAGCCTTGGCCATTTCCGACTCGAACGACACGCCGGTCCCCCGATAGCCGACGGTGTTCATGTTGGCGACGTTGTCGGCGATGGTTTCGAGCCGCCGCTCGAGCGCCACTTGAGCCGAGAGGGAGACATAAAGTCCGTTCTGCATGACGCCATTCCGCGAGGCCTCGAAGTCACGCCGGCCCTTCGCGGAAAACGATCGTTCGGTCGGCTTGTCCGTGGCTGACTTCACCGCTCACAGCTTCGCGTAAGTCTCGGGCGGCAAACCTTGCGCATCGTTCGCACCGGGAGCGAATTCTTGAATTTCGCCATTGGCCTCGTGATCACCGTCGGCTGCATCCTCGGCGGCTATGCGGCGCTGGGCGGCCATCTCGAAGTGCTGTTTCAGCCTTTCGAGTTCGTCATCATCGTGGGATCGTCGCTCGGCATTTTCATCGTCGCCAACGCCATGTCGACGATCAAGGACTGCGGCAAGGCGTTCGTCGAGGCGGTTCTCGACAAGGCGCCGAAGCCGCGCGATTTCCTGGACGTGCTCTCAGCCCTGCACGCGCTGATGCGCGAGCTCAGAGCCAAGTCCCGCAGCGAGGTCGAAGCGCATTTCGACAACCCGCAGGAATCCGAGATCTTCAAGAACTTCCCGAAGCTGCTCGCGAACAAGGACCTCGTGACCTTCATCTGCGACTACGGCCGCCTCATCATCATCGGCAATGCGCGAACGCATGAGATCGAGGCGCTGATGGATGAAGAAATCGAGACCCTGGCGCACGACCGATATAAGCCGGTGCACGCCTATCAGGCGGTCGCCGACGGACTGCCTGCGCTCGGCATCGTGGCGGCGGTGCTCGGCATCATCCACGCCATGGGCGCGCTCGATCAATCGCCCGAGATCCTCGGCGGCCTCATCGGCGCGGCGCTGGTCGGCACCTTCGCCGGCATTTTCCTGTCCTATGCGATCCTCGCGCCGATCGCGCAGAAGATCAAAACGGTGCGGCAAAAGCAGCTCAGGCTGTTCACGCTCGTGAAGCAAAGCCTGCTCGCCTTCATGAACGGCGCGATGCCGCAGGTGGCGGTCGAGTTCGGCCGCAAGACGATCCCCTCCAAGGAGCGGCCGACGATCGACGTCGTCGAGAACGAGACGACGTCCGCAGGCGCGCAGCGGCGGCGAGCCCGCGATCCGCGAGGCCGCATGAGCATCGACGAGGGAACGCCCGAGTTCGATCATGGCGCGCGCCGGCTGCAAGGCGCGATGCTCGAGCATGCCAGGCCTCGCCATCGAGCGGATGCCGGGACTCGGCTACGCGCTCAATCGCTTCATCGTCGAGGCGCCGGCGCGCCTCGCTTCGCTCATCGCCCGCCCTTCCGGCGGCGCGATCGAGGAGGTTCGCGCGACGACGCTGTTTCAGGCGATTGGCGAGTGCTCCGGACTGACTGCGGCGATCTATGCGAGCGCCGAACCCGAAGCGCAATTCATGATCGCGTTCGATGAGCGCATCGACAGCCTGATCGTCTCCTCCATTTTCGGCGAAGTCTGTCAGCCGCCGATCGTTCCGGACAAAGCCGGGAGGCGAAAGCCGAAAGGCCACGCACGGCGATCGAGTCCGCGCTTCGTCGAAGCGTTCGCGCGCGCATTGGGGGAGGCGCTCGAGGCGGCCTTCGCTTCCGTCGCTCGCGTCGCGCTGAGTTTTCGAGCGGCTGACCACGATCAGGATCCCTTCGCGCTCGGGCGCCGGGATAGCGAGGCCGCCGCGGCGCGGTTCACGCTTGGCATGAACGGGGGCGCCTGCTCAGGGCCTTCTCCTGCTGCCGCAGGCGTTTCTCCTGCCCTTTCGCGCCGAACTCGCGAACGATCCCGACGCCGAGGCGTCGCCGCCGATCGGCGCTGGTCCCGGCTGATGGAGGCCGGCGTCCAGCAGACGCGGCTGCCGGTGACCGCGATCCTGGAGGAGGTTCCGATGAGTCTCGGCGACGTCGCCAATTTTCGGGTCGGCGGGCTTTTGCCCCTGCAATGCAACGACTTCAACGCCATCCGCCTCGAATGTTCCGGCCGCGGAATGTTCACCTGCAAGCTCGGCCAAGCGGACGGCCGCTACCGTCTCGAAGTCGAGAGCCCGATCGCACAAGGGCACGAAGCCCTGAAGTCCTGAGGCCGGACGACCGCTCCGTCGCCTACGGCTCCGACACCAGTCGAGCAAGACCTTCCATGGACGCAGCCGCCATCACTTCCGAGCCGCCCAATGGCGATCGAGTCTCGCGAAAGCCGGAGCCTATCGCCGGCGCCCCTCCAATCTCGGCGCGATCCTGTCGATCCCGGTCACGGTGCAGGTCGTGCTCGGCTCGACGTCGCTGCCGGTCTCCGGGCTCATGAAGCTCGCCCGCGGCGCGATCGTCTCGCTCGACCAGCGCGTCGGCGATCCCGGTCGACGTCGTCGTCAATGGCACGGTGATCGCGCGCGGCGAAATTGTCGTGGTCGACGAGGCGAGCCAGCGCTTCGGCGTGTCGCTGCTCGAGGTCGTCGCCGGCGGCGGCGCTCAAACAGCCGACCGAAGGCTCCGCAGGAGACCGGTCATGCGTGAGGCGGCGATCAGCGGCGAAAGGAGCGCTCACCGGACCCGAAAAAGCCGCGGCTCTGCTGCTGATGATGGGCAAGCCGCCCGCCGCCCGGCTGCTCAAGCAATTCGATCAACCCGACTTGCAAGCGGTGGCGCGGGCCGCGGCGGGGCTCGGCGCCATTTCGGCGGCGATTCTCGATCGGCTGGTCGACGAATTCGCGACCGACTTCTCCGCCGGCGCCGATCTGCTGAGCGACGCGGGCCAGGTCAAGAACCTGCTCGCCGACGCCCTGCCGCCTGAGCAGATCGCTGACATTCTCGGGCGTGGAATCCGGCGAAACGCGAGGAGGTCGATGTCTGGCGGGCGCTCGCGCAAGCGCCGGAAGCCGCGATCATCGCGCTTGCTGATGGCGGAGCGCGCCGACGACCGCGACCTACATCCTCTCGAGGCTCGATCCTGCAGTCGCGACGAAGGCGATCGCCGCGCTGCCGCGCGATCGGCGAAACGCGGCGCTCTGCGGGCTGGTCGCGCCGCTCGCCGTGACGCCGCTTGCCGCGCGGCTCATCGAGGAGGCGGTCGGGAGCGCCTTGAAACAAGCGCCAAAGGCGGCCGCCGACGTCGAGGGGCGGTCGCGCCTCGCCGGCATCATCAACGGCCTCGATCCGCCGGAGGCGGAGGACGCCATGCGGGCGCTCGAACAGGCCCGCCCGAAAGACGCGGCCATCGTGAAGACGATGCTCTTTTCTTTCAACGATCTGCCGCGACTGTCCGAACGCGCCCGGGCTTTGCTGTTCGACCGCGCCTCGATCGACATTGTCGTCATGGCGCTCAGGGGGACGGATGCGGACTTCCGCAACACGGTCCTGTCGTCCATGCCGTCGCGTGGGCGCCGTCTGGTCGAAGGCGAACTCAGCTCCGGCGCGGACGCGCCGCCTCGCGACATCGCCAAGGCGCGCAAGGCCATCGCCGACATCGTGCTCGGCATGGCGAGCCGCAACGAGATCGAGCTTGGCGGCCCGCCAGCCGAAGCCGCTTGAGCTTGGAGGCGGCACGCGAAAAGCGCCGGCTGTTGAGCGATGAGCGGCGACGTCGATCCGGAAGACAAAACCGAGGAGCCGACGGAAAAGCGGCTCCATGATGCGGTCGAGCGCGGCGAAGTCGCCTTTTCGCGCGAGGCGCCGCTGTTCGCCTCGCTGTCCGCGACGCTCGTCGTGCTCATATTCGTCATTCCCGGCCACGCCGAAGCGCTCCTCACCGCGCTCGTCGGGCTCATCGACGATCCCGCCGGCTGGCGCATCGAGCGCGGCGAAGACGTTCTTGCTCTCGCCGGTCCCCTCGTGGACGCCGGCCTGCATTTTCTTATGCCGACGGTGATCCTTCTCACCGTCGCTGGCCTTCTCGCCTCTGTCGCCCAGAGCCCGCCTCGCATCGTGCCCGATCGAATTATGCCCGACGCCTCGCGCATCTCGTTGCGCAAGGGCCTGAGCCGTGTGTTCGGCGCGCGCGGTTGGACGGAGTTTGTGAAGAGCCTCCTCAAGCTCGCCGCGGTGATCGTGGTGGCGATGATGATGCTGATCGGCCAGAAGGTCGTCCTGCTCACGGCGATGGACATCGACCCAGGCCTGCTGCCGCAGCGCGTGCTGGACCTATCCGTCAAGACGATCGCCGCCGTTCTCGTCGCGACTGTTGTGGTCGCCGCCGCCGATCTCGCCTGGTCGCGGATCTTATGGCGGCGCGACCACCGGATGAGCAAACAGGAAGTCAAGGAGGAGCTTCGCCAGGCCGAGGGCGACCGGATGATCAAAGCGCGGTTGCGCTCGCTTCGTCTCGATCGCTCGCGCAAACGGATGCTCTCCGCGGTGCCGCGCGCCACGATGGTCGTGGTCAACCCCACCCATTACGCAGTTGCGCTCCGATACGTTCGCGCCGAGGGCGGCGCGCCCATGGTCGTCGCCAAGGGCGCCGATTTCATTGCGTTGAAGATTCGCTCGATCGCCGAGGAGCACGCCATTCCGATTGTCGAGGACAAGCCGCTCGCGCGCTCGCTCTATGCCGCCGTCGATGTCGATCGACCAATTCCGGCTGAATTCTATCGAGCCGTCGCCGAGATCGTTCACCTGATCCAGCAAAGGAAGGGTCAATGGGCCCAACGAACACATTGAACGCGCCTGGACAGAGTCTACGACAGCGCCGTCCGCCTGAGCGGGAGCAAATCATCGCCGACGCGCTGGTGGATTTCGCGAGCGAGCTCCGGCTCACCGACGCAGGCGAACTGATGTCGATGATCCAAAACGAGCATGCGGCGAATCTCGCCGACCTCGTCAATTCGTCGACCGAGCTTTTCTTCAAGAGCGGGACGCTGCGCTACGCTCTGTCGGCGAGTTTCAAGGCGCCGTGGGACGCGACGCCAACTGTCGTGATCGACATGGAGTTCCGTCACGCCGCCGTCTGCGCCTTCTTCCGGCTTACGATTGGCCAGCGCCGCGCAGGAGTCGAAATCCTCGACATTCTTTTCGAAGAACGAGGCTTGGACGATTTCGCCAAGGCCGAACGCCTTGCGCGACGCCCTCGAGACCGCCCGGCTCTAGACTCCACCGATTCGCGCTTTGCAGCAAGCCCCGTGCAAGCCCCGACGCGCAGGGTTCATCCAGTCCCTTTCCAGGAATGGCGTGCAATTTGTCATCGGTCTATCTCTTCGAGATCGGCTCCCAGAAGGCGCAGTGGCTGTCCGCGCGCCAAACGGCGATCGCCGCCAATGTCGCCAACGCGAATACGCCAAGCTATCGCGCTGTCGACATCCAGCCGTTTTCGGCCGTCCTCGACTCGTCACCGGTCGAACTGGCGACCACAGATCCGGCTCATCTGTCGTTGCCTCAGTCGGAAGCGGGCGCGCTGCGCCAAGTCGACGTCGACCCGGCCGAACAGACCTTGTCGGGCAATACGGTCAATATCGAACAGCAGATGATCAATCTTGGCGAAGTCAATCGGGACTACACGATGAATTCCGACATCCGCCGAGTCTTTCACCAACTTCTCCTCTCCGCGCTGAAGTGAACGATCATGCAGGATTCGCTACAGACCGCGCTTCGCATCGCCGCATCTGGGCTCCAGGCTCAATCGACGCGGCTTCGCATCGTCTCGCAGAATATCGCCAATGCCCAATCAACCGGCTCCGCCGCCGGCGCCGACCCCTACACCCGCCAGACCGTCTCGTTCGAAAGCGAGATGGACAAGACGCTCGGCGCCAATGTGGTCGCGGTCAAATCGATCGGCGTCGACCCGGCTCCCTTCAAGCTCGAGCACGATCCCGGCAATCCGGCGGCGGACGAAGGCGGCATGGTCAAGATGCCGAATGTCGATGTGCTGACGGAGCTGGCGGATATGCGGGAAGCCAATCGCAGCTACGAGGCCAATCTCCAGGTCGCCAAGCAGTCGGCTGACATGCTGAACACCACCATCAGCCTGATGAAAGACGCGTGAGCGTCAGCGGTCATGAGGACCAGACGATGATCGAGAGCGTTTCCGGGATCGGCTCGGCGAGTGTGAGCGGCGGCGTTCGATCCCCGATGACCGCCGCAGCTGCGCCGGCTCAGGGACCGAGTTTCGAGCAGGCGCTGTCACAAGTGATTGGCTCCGCGGTCGACACGTTGCAAGCAGGCGAGGCGGTCGCCATCCAGGGCGTCCAGGGCGCGGTCTCGCCGATGAAGGTCGTCGACGGGGTGATGGCGGCTCAACGTTCGCTCCAGACGGTTCTGGCGATCCGCGACAAGGCGGTCTCCGCCTATCAAGAGGTTGCGCGCATGGCGATCTGATCGAGACACGATCTTGATGTGCGCGATTTTAGGCGGAAAGCGAAGGATGTTGACATGAGAGCGTTGGCGATCGCGGCGACGGGCATGAGCGCCCAGGAACAAAATCTCGAGGTGATCGCGAACAACGTCGCCAACATCAACACGACCGGCTTCAAGCGCTCGCGGGCGGAATTCACCGATCTCATCTACCAGACCGAACGCCTGATGGGCGTTTCAAATCGGGGCCGTGACGCAACCGTGCCCGAAGGCGCTCAGATCGGCCTTGGCGTTCGCACGGCTGCGATCCGCAGCGTCAACATTCAGGGCGCCCTGACCAACACTGGCAACCAGCTCGATCTGGCGATTCAAGGGCGGGGCTGGTTCCAGGTCACGACGCCGAATGGCGACACGGTCTACACCCGCGATGGCGCGTTCAACACCAACGCGAATGGCCAGCTCGTCACTATGGACGGCTACAATGTGAACCCGGCGATTCTGGTTCCTCAGACAGCCACCGCGGTCACCGTCAGCCAGACCGGTCTCGTCACCGCGACGGTCCCAGGCCAGACGACGCCGCAGCAGCTCGGCCAATTGCAGACCGCGACTTTCGTCAACGAAGCTGGCCTGTTCGCGCTCGGCGGCAATTACTTCCAGCAGACGGCCGCGTCCGGCCAGCCGACCGTCGGCGTTCCGGGCGACACTTCATTTGGCATCATCCAGCAGGGCTATGTCGAGGCTTCCAACGTCGATCCCGTCACCGAGATCACCAACCTCATTGCGGCTCAGCGCGCCTATGAGATGAACTCCAAGGTGATCCAGGCCGCGGATCAAATGTCCGGCACAATCTCCAACATGCGCAGCTAGGCCAAACCTCGGGAGAATCGACCATGCTCTTCGCGCAAGCCCGATCGGTTCTCAAAGCCGCGATCATCGTGTTTGCGTCGGCTTGCGCTGCGGCTTCTTCGGCCCAGGAAACTCTCGTCCCGACGCCGAAGTCGGTGATCTATCCCGGCGATGTGATCCTGGACGAGATGCTTGTCGACGTTCCCAATGTCGCGCGGGACGGATCAGGACCGTTCGTCAATTCGCGCTCGCTCATCGTCGGCAAGGCCGCACGGCTTACGCTACTTCCAGGACACGCAATTCCCTTTTCGGGCGTCTCCAATCGCAAGCTCGTTTCTAACGGCTCGGAGGTCAAACTCGTCTTTTCCGAGGGCGATCTTTTCATCACAACCACGGGCTCAGCTCTGCAGGACGGCTCGATCGGGGACATTGTGAGGGTTCGCAACGACGACAGCGGCGTCACGGTGTCCGGCGCCGTCCAGCCGGACGGCTCAGTCCAAGTGAGCGGGGGATAATGCGGCGACTGATTTTGGCGCTCGCGCTTTGTCTTGCCGCCGCGCCGGCCCTTGCTGCGCGGATCAAAGATATCTCGGTCCTGCGCAGCGCCGCGCGACACTCAGCTCGTCGGCTATGGCCTCGTCGTCGGTCTGCAGGGATCGGGCGACACGTTGCGCAACGCGCCCTTCACCGAGCAGTCCGTCCAGGCGATGCTCACACATCTAGGTCTTGACGTACACGGCGCCTCGCTCCGCAACCGCAATGTCGCGTCCGTTATCGTCACAGCGGACCTCTCCGCAGGAGTCGAGACGGCCTCGCGGGTTGACGTCACAGTCTCGGCCCTCGGCGACGCGCCGTCTTTGATGGGCGGAACCCTGCTGCTCACTCAGCTTCAGGCGGCGGATGGAACGGTCTACGCGAGCGCGCAGGGCGCAGTCTCGGTGACCGGTTTCGACGCCGTCGGCCAGGGCGAGACGCTGTCGCAAGGCGTGCCGACCGCCGGCCGCATTCCGAATGGCGCGATCGTCGAACACGAGCTGCCCGGCTTCGCCGACGAATTGCGCTCGATGCTCGAATTGAAGAATCCCGACTACGCGACCGCGGTCAGGATTGTCGACGCGATCAACGCGTATTCCCGCGAGCGGTTCCGCGCGAGCGCCGCCTACGAGGTCGACAGCCGGAGGGTCGAATTGTTTCGCCCCCGCAGGATCTCGTTCGCTCGATTCATGGCCGAGATTGGCGAGCTTCAGGTCGCCCCGGACATGGCCGCGCGCGTCGTTCTTGACGCGCGGACCGGCACGGTGGTCGTCGGCCAAGACGTACAGATTTCAACCGTCGCGGTTACCTACGGCACGCTCACGGTTCGGGTCGCCGAGCGGCCGCGCGTCTCCCAGCCGGCCCCATTCTCGAACGGCAGGACGGTCGTCACGCCAGACACGCGAATCGATGTGGAGCAGGGGGGCGGTCCCGTCGCCATTCTGGGCGGGTCGAGCCTCCGAGCGCTTGTCGCCGGCCTCAACCGCATCGGCGTCAAGCCGCCGGGAATCATCGCGATCCTTCAGGCGATCAAAACTGCCGGAGCGCTGCAGGCCGACCTCGTCATTCAGTGACGGACGTTCAGCCGGGCATGGCTGTAGGTTTTGGTTAACTCAAGTCAGCCCAGCGCAAGGCGCGCGGTCGAGGATTGCGCGCATCCTTGAGGCCGATACATGCCCTCTCATTCCCTGTTGCAACGCCTAACGGCTCGATCGCGTCAGCCGCGCGTGTCGCTGAGCGTCGCCGCCGTGCTCCTTGCCTGCCCCGCCTTTGCTCAGGACGGGAAAGCGCCCGAGAAGGAAAAGCCGAAAGCCGCGCGAACAAAACGTCAGACAAAACCACCGCGGACAAGACGCCAGACACTGAGGCCAGTCGCTTCTGCGCTAACGCCGGCCCGTCGATCGCCGAAGCCCGCGTCGCCTGGGAGACAAAACAGCTCAGCGAACTTGACGCGCAGGTCAAGCAACGGCTCGTCGATCTCGAAAAAGCAGAGGCGTCAGTCCAGGAATGGGTGGCCAAGCGAGACGCCGCCCTTAAGTCGGCGAGCGACAACCTCGTCGCGATTTACGCCAAGATGCGGCCGGAGACCGCCGCCACTCAGATCGCCGCAATGGACGATCAAATGGCGGCCGCGATTTTGACAAACTCAAGGCTGGCGCGGCGGGCGCCATCCTCAATGAGATGGAAGCTGAACGGGCGAGCAAGCTCGCGACGATTCTCTCGGGCGCAACAGATGCGGGGAAAAAGTCCTGATGCGGCCGCTTCTGCCGCCGCTTCTGCTGGCGATCGCCGTGTCGATGACGGGCTGCTGGACGAGCGCTAACGAATTCATGCGCGAACCCTTCTTCTCGCCCGTTGGCTCGGGGCTCGTCACGGACGAGACGGCGAGCATCCAGAGCGCGAAAGTGCTTCCCCCTCCTCCGCCTTCCGGAAATGGCACGCCGCCGTCGCTTTACAGCCAGCCGCGCATCGCCAACGTAGGCGACATCGTCCGCGTGCTGATTTCAATGAACGACAAGGCGACGCTTGGCAACGCGTCCGGCCGCTCACAGACAACCAAGGATGGAGTTGTCGTCGACTTTGGCTACAACAACGGCTCGTCGTCGGCGTCGTCCAACCAGCCCGCCAAACTTCTCGGCGACCTTTCGTCGTCGGCCTCAACTCAGGGGAAGTTCAC
>CAWGQC010000011.1:0-142756 GCA_963824645.1 uncultured Acidimicrobiales bacterium | reverse complement strand
GGTGGCGGGGGTGGGATTTGAACCCACGACCTTCGGGTTATGAGCCCGACGAGCTACCAGACTGCTCCACCCCGCGTCGCTGGTCGCCAAAATAGCACCTCTGGGATAACCGCTGTTCAGCGCCGGGCTTCGGGCGCCCCGCCCGGTCACTGCCGCTGATCAGCCGTTGTGGGAGGTGGTGGGTGTCGACGTGGTCGGCGCCGTGGTGGTGGCGGTCGACGTCGTCGGAACACTGGCCGGTGAAGTGCCGCCGGTCAGCTGCTGGACCTCCTGGAGATCTGACTCCAGGTTGTTGATATCACTCTGGTAGGCGCCCAGGTTGCCGCCCTTGAGGTCGGTCTGGGATTGCTGATAGGCCTGTTGCGCCTGGGCCAGCAGGGCCCGGACCTGGGGGGACAGAGTTCCGGTCCCCCCGGTGCTGGTGGTGGTCGACACCGGTGCTTGAAAGACCTGGGTCAAGGCCGCACCCAGCGTCGGAGCGATGGCCGCCGGCAGGTTCCCGTACACGGCAATGACCTGTTGTAACTCGGGTATGGCATTGCGGGACGATTCGACGTAGACCGGCTGGATGTAGAGAAGCGAGTCCGCTACCGGGATCATCAATACGTTGCCGAGGAGAACCGACGACCCGTTCTGGTTGAGGAGGGAGATGGCGCGCGAGACCTCAGCGGTACCGTCGATTTTGGCCGCCACGATGGCCGGCCCGTTGACCGGGTTGTTCCGTGGTGTCACAAACATCTCGAGCTGCCCGTAGTGGCCCGGATCGCAGCCGGCAATCATGAACCCCGACAGCGTTTGGATCTGGCTCTGCCCCGATATCGGCACGAAGGCGTCGAGCAGGTTGAAACTTTGTTGTGACTGACCGGGTATACGGAGCTCCTGATAGAGGGGGGCCATACGGACCAATTGACCGGTGGATACCTGCAAGCCCTGGGCGTTGGTGGTGTACGTCGTCTGTAGCGCCTGCGAAGGTGAACCCGAGCCCGGCGATGGCGAAAGAGCCCACGCGTCTGCGGCCGTGTAGAAGCTAGCCGCCGTCCGGATGTGGTACTTGCCATAGGCGGTGGCCTGCACGGCGAAGATGTCCTCGGGATAGCGGAGGTGGGCTTTGAGCTGGGCGCTCATCTTCGATGCCGGAGTGAACATTCCGGGGAAGGCCTTCTCGTAGGTCCGGATGATGGGATCGGACGGGTCCATCACATAGAAGGTCATGGCGCCGGTGTAGGCGTTGACCAGCACTTTCACCGAATTGCGCACGTAGTTGAAGTTCTGGTTGAGCCCGCTGGTGGCGGGCAGTGCGCTGGTATCGGCGTTCTGGGAGTACGGATAATTGTCTGTGGTGGTGTAGGCGTCTTGGACCCAGTCGATGCCTCCGTTGATCAACACCGGATAGGGATCGGAGTCGAGGGCCAGGAACGGAGCCGCCTTGGATACCCGCGCCTGCACGCCGCGGTCGAACATGAGTCGGGAGCTACTGGTTATCTGGTTGGAGATCAGCAGATTGAAATCGCTGAAGCGGACGGCGAACATGGCCTGGTCGAACCAGTTCGAAAGCTGCACCCCCCCGTTGCCCTTGTAGTGGGTCTCCACGTTGGTGCCGTTGGAGAGCTGATAGTCGATCTCCGGCTGTTCGGAGTCGGCCACCACATATCCCGAATTGTTGAGACCGAAGTAGACAGAGGGCTGGAAGATGGTGGGGAGACCGCTGTTCGAGTTGGGAGGAACGCCGCCCACCGCGAATTGGGGATCGCCGTTGATGGTGGCGGTGGTGGCCGGCGAAACGATCATTCCGTAGCCGTGCGTGTATTGGAGGGTCGTGTTGACCCACGACGATGACGGCAGGTCGCTGTCATTGATCTCCCGCACACCCACGATGACCGGGGTCTCGACACCGTTGACGGCGTAGCGGTCGATAGCCAGGGAATTGAACTGGTACTGGGTCCTGATGTCCTGGAGCTTGTCGAACGTCTGTTGGGTCTGGGTGGGGTCCCAGAGCCTCACATTGGCCAGGGTGTCGCTGTTGGCTGTCAGCTCGGAGGCCGTCAGATTGGACGACGCCGGATACTGGATGCTCTTGACGTCCTGGAGGCCCATGGCCGCCCGGGTGGCATTGATATTGCGCTGTATGTAAGGCCGCTCCAGCTCGTTCTGGGCCGGATTGACCTTGAGCGCCTGGACGGCTGCCGGGTAGATGGTCCCCGCCGTCAGAGCCACCAGGAACCAGAGCCCGACCCCGAGTATGGGAAGTGCCCACCCTTGACGACGGATGTTGTAGATGAGAAGGACAGCGGCAGCCAACGACACCAGGATGAGCAGCTCGAGGGCGGGCAGGCGGGCGTGGACGTCGGTGTAGCCGGCCCCTTGCACGAATCCGTTGGACGAGAGGTCGAGATTGAATCGGGCCAGGTAGTAGCCGACCGCCTTGACCAGAGCCAACAGTCCGAGAATCACCGAAATGTGCGCCTTGACCGCAGGGCGCACCCTCGGACGCGAACCCTGCATCCGGATCCCGCCGTTGAGGTAGTGACTGAGCAGGGTGACCAGCAGGACCACGATGAGGGCCACCAGCGCCCAGTGCACCAGGAACTGCTCGAACGGCAGGGACATGACGTAGTAGCTGACGTTGCGGTGGAACTCCGGATCCGTGGCATCGAAGGGCGTCCTGTTCTTGAACAGGATCCAGTTCTGCCACTGACCCACCGCCTGCGAACCGACGATGAGGGAGAGAATGGTGACCACGGCCACCCGCAACCAACGGGAGTAGGGACCGATTACCTCCTGGTAGCGCTTGACGAATTCATCCTCGGCATCCAACGAGGGTCCCTTGGGGGCGAGCCGCTCGGCCACCATGAGGCTGGCCAGAAGCATGACGGCGAAGATGACCCCGAAGGTCACCAGGAGTCCCACTTTTATCTCGAAAAGCTTGACCCAGACGGAGTGAAGCTTCACCGAGGAGAACCACAGGGCATCGGTGTAGAACACGGCGAACGTACGCAGGGAAGCAATGAGGATGACGACGACGATGACGGCGGCAATGATCCACCGGCGGCGACGCGAACCGGGGCGCGGCGTCTGAGGGAGGTCTTGAGGGGGGCGCACCATCGGGCAGCCTAGGTTGCCGAACGGACCAAGAGGCATCGACACCCGGGATGCGCCGGGGGCCGAAGGTGTCCGGTGGGGAACTTCTCACCGGGTTGTTGCTCTCCACTGAGCCCATTGTCCTCACAATCGGGACAGGGTGGATCGGCTCCGATGGCCACGGCCACCCACTCCAGCTGCCCGGGCTCGGCTTCCACGGCGGCCAGGGTGCCGGCCGAAAAAGCGGCCACCACGTGGTCGCCGGCCAAACGCTCGACCCGCTCGCCCTTCCATTCGCGAAAGGCGGCGCCGACGTGCTCGATCGCAGCCGCCTCGTCGGCGTCGGCCGGAGCCGCCTGCTCGTCGCCCAGGCGTCGACGGAGGGGGCCCACCACCGACTCGGCCAGTTCGTGGGCGATTCCCAGCAGAAGATCGGTCCGTGGTCGGTGACCGCTCCCGTTCCCGGCGAAGGTAACGCCCGCCTCCGCCGCCGCCTCCAGGGCAGGAAGGGCCGCCGTAGCCAGGGTGTCGACTTGTTCGACCTCGGCGGGAAGCAGATCCGGGGACCAGGAGGAGCCATGGGACCTCAGGTTGTCCAGCAGGTCGTTCTGGCTGTCCTGCAGTGTCCGCTTGAGCCGTCGGGCCAGCGAACTCACGATCGGCTCGATCATCTGGTCGCGCTGGATGGCGGCCGGATGGCGGTCGTCAGGCGGCTGATCCTCGGAGTCGCCATCTTCGTCGGTCGGAACGGAGGTCCCACTGGCGGCCGCCGGGGCTTCCGATCCAGCCTCAGGGACGTCGGTGGCCAGAGTCTTGTCGGGCGGGGGAGAATCCGTCCCCCCTTCGGTGTCGTCGTGCTCGGCCCGGAGCCGGGCGAAGAGCTCGTCCACGGGAGTGGGGTCATCGCCGCTCGCCGGGGGCGACACACCGGCCGGTGCCGGATCGGCTTCGGTCGACGGCTCTGTGGTCGGGGTGTTCGACCCGTCGACCTTCAGTTCGGGCGCCGGTTCCTCGACCCCGGTGCCTCGGTCCGAATCGGCCGTCTCGCCTCCGACTTCCTCCGCCTCGGCCGCCAGGATCGCAGCCAACTCCTCGGGCGATCCTTCGTCGGGCCGGGAGGCGGCCGCACGGCCCGCATCCTCCGCAGCCACCCGGGCATTGTCCTCGGCGGCGAAGAGATCCTGAGCTATGGCCTCTACCGATCGGCGGGTGTCGTCGACCGTCTGGGTGAGCCGCTCCCGTCCGGCCCGGAGCTGCTCGATCTGGGCGTGGAGGACCTTCCGCCGCTTGGCCAGATCGGCCAGCACCCGGGAACGCAGCTCCTGGGCCTCCTCCACCATGGCCC
This sequence comes from uncultured Acidimicrobiales bacterium, assembly GCA_963824645.1. Taxonomy (GTDB): domain Bacteria; phylum Actinomycetota; class Acidimicrobiia; order Acidimicrobiales; family RAAP-2; genus Bog-756. The sequence continues at coordinate 138,333 of CAWGQC010000011.1, read as the reverse complement.
GGCACTGCTCCCGCGCCGTGGACATGAGTTGGTCGGCTTCGTGGTGAGCAGCATCGAGCCCGGCGGCAGCCTGTTCGCTGGTCCGCTGGCGCAGTTCTTCGGCCGCCGCCCGGGCCGCCTCGGTCTGTTCGGTGACCTGGGACTCGGTACGGGCACGAAGCTCTTCGGCCTCGCCGGTGGCTTCGCTCAAGATGCGCTCGGATTCGGCCTTGGCTTTGGCCTCCATCTCCGCCGCCACCTCGTGGGCGCTGTGCAGGACCCGGGCGGTTTCGGCCCCGACCGCATCGGTCAGCGCCGCCTCGTCGAGCACCGGGTGGGCGGCGCGATGCTCGGCGTCAGCCAGGTCCTTCAGGAGTTCACCCTCCCGTTCGGCGATGGATCGCAGGCCGATGGCGATGGACTCGAGATAGGCCCGGACCTCGCCGGGGTCGAAACCGCGTCGAACGCTGCCGAAGGTGTGACGGGCGACATCGTCGGGGACCAGGTGGGACGAGGAAGTGATGGACACCAGGCGATCCTCAGGCATAGCGAAAGCCTACGACGGTCAGTCCCCGAATCCCGTCATCCTGCGGAGACCGTCGAGGCACCGCTGACGGTCGGGATCACGGGGGTGACACCCCCATGGGCGGCCAGCACGGCCAGGGCCTGATCGAGGGTGGAGACGGGGTAGATGGCCAACCCGGGTCGGTCCTTGGACATGGCCGCCTTGTACTCCTGAGGAGGAACCAGAAAAATGGTTGCGCCGGCGTTCTCGACCGCCACCGTCTTTTGGGCCACGCCGCCCACATCGCCGACCGCGCCCTGACTGTCCATGGTGCCGGTGGCCGCCACCGTGTGTCCACCGGTCAGTGAACCCGGGGTGAGGGCGTCGATGACCCCCAGGGTCATGGCCAATCCAGCCGACGGACCGCCGATGTTGGTCACATTGATGTTGACGGGGAACGGATAGGTGTAGTCCACCTGGTCCTCGGGTTCGATGCCCAGGTCGACCCGCACGGTCTGACCGAGGACCTCCACCACCGTGGTCTTGAGGGTGACCGGCTCCGGCACAGCCGGACCGGACCCACCCTTGCGCACGCTGAGGGTCACCGTCTGCCCCGAGTGGTACTGCGCCAACGTGTGGCTCAAGCTGGCGGCGGTCGAGGTGGCCGCACCGTCCACGGCGGTGACCACGTCGCCCACATTGAGGACCGAGTAGGCCGGCGTGCCGGGGAAGGTGGCGAAGATCACCGCACCCGAGGGTGTGGCGGTTACCGGGTAGCCCAGTCGCCGGAGCGCGGCCGTTTTGGCCGACGCCTCCGCCTGCGACATCTCGAGGTTCCCCTGGGCGATCAACTGCGACGGCGGGGTGCCGCCGGTGATGTCTCCCACCGGGTAGAGCGTCGTATCACTCTGAAGCTTGTAGATGAGATAGGAGAGGGCGGTAACCCTGCCCTCCTCGACATCGGTGAGCAGGACCGGCTGGACCACAGGGTGCAATCGCGAAGGGGGGACGGTGATGAATTTCTGCACCGACTGAGCCGTGCCCGGTTGGAGGGCGTAGTAGTTGAGGTCGACCCGTGAGGCCACAGCCAACGCCACCGCCACCACGATGAACACCGCCAAAGGCCACCGATGCCGCCGTTTGTGGCTCTCGGAGTCGGGTCCCGTGGGAGGTACCGTCCCGGAGGCGTCCGGATATCCGTGGTCTTCAGCCATAGTGGTGCGGTGCCCTCTCCCCGCTGGTCGGATGCGTCGGCCACCGGTCATTGCTCCGCCGGTACCCGTAGCCCAGGCCCGGCCCTGGGCCCGCCCGTCCCATGAAGCCTGCCATGGAACCCGGCTCGGAACATGTCACGGAGCGGCGCCGGGCCGCCGCCCTGGCCGGCCACACAGGTGACGAAGCGGCGGCGCGCAGCGCCCTGTCCGACCACGCACCATCGGTCCGGGCCACCGCCCTGGGAGCGCTCGACCGGCTACACCGGCTCAGCGAAGACGATTACTACACGGCGGCAGCCGACCCCGACCCGGCGGTGCGGCGGCGCGCCGCCGAGCTGTCGGTGGGCCTGATCGGGGTGACCGTGGCCGACGGCTTGAACGACAGCGACCCCTCCGTCGTGGAAATGACGGCGTGGGCCCTGGGTGAGCGGGGTGACCCCGGAGCCGTTGCCGCCCTGGCCTCCCTGGCCTCCGTCAGTTCGGGCCATGTCGATCCCCTGTGCCGCGAAGCCGCGGTAGCCGCCCTGGGAGCCATCGGTCATCCCGCCGGGCTACCGGCTGTCATCGCCGCCCTCGACGACAAGCCGGCCATACGTCGGCGAGCGGCGGCGGCTCTGGCGGCCTTCGAAGGACCTGGAGTGGAGGCCGCCCTCAACCGGTGCCTCGAGGACCGCGACTGGCAGGTGCGTCAGGTGGCCGAGGATCTGCTGGCCGTCGAGTGACCGTCAGGTCTCGGCGGCGGCGAAGATGGGACGGAGGCTGTCGAAGTCATCGAGGCAGAGCCCGGCCCCCTGGACCACGCATTCGAGCGGTGTCGCCACCAGGTGGACCGGAACCTCGGTCTCGTCGGCCAGCCGGTTGGCCAGTCCCCGGAGCATGGCACCCCCTCCGACCAGATAGATGCCCTCGAAGATGATGTCCTGGGCCAGCTCGGGAGGAGACTCGCCCAGGCAGGCGACGACGGTGGCCACGATGAGCTCGACCTGGTCCCGCACGGCGTAGCGCACCTCTTCGGGCGAGAGGACCACGGTCTTCGGGAGGCCACTGGCGATCTCGCGACCGTGTACCTCGGCCTTGACCTCATCGGCGTAAGGGAGCGCTGATCCGATGGCCAGCTTCAGCTCCTCCCCGGTCCTCTCGCCGATGGCTATGCCGTGCTCGCGACGGACGTAGTGCTGGATGGCGGCATCCATGTCGAACCCGCCGCACCGGATGGCCCGGGAGGCCACCACGCCTCCCAGCGAAATGACTGCCGTTTCGGTGGTACCGCCACCGACGTCCACCACCATGTTCCCGACCGGTTCGTGTATGGCCAAGCCGGCGCCGATAGCCGCCGCCATCGGCTGCTCTATGAGGTGGGCGGCCGACGTGCCGGCCCGGCGGGCTGCCTCCTTGACGGCCCGGCGCTCCACCGAGGTGATGGCCGAAGGGACGCAGATGAGGACGCGCTGGCCGGTTCAACTTGGTGAGCCCGGCTCGACGCAGGAGCAGCCGGATCATCCGCTCGGTGATGTCGAAGTCGGTGATGGCACCCTCCCGCAGGGGTCGCACGGCAACGATGTAGCCGGGCGTTCTGCCGATCATCTTCCAGGCTTCGTTGCCGACGGCCAGGACTTCATGGGTCCGGGTGTTGAGGGCGATCACCGTCGGTTGGTTGAGGACGATGCCCCGACCCCGGGCGTAAACGAGGGTATTCGCCGTGCCAAGGTCGATGGCGAGGTCCCGAGCCATTCCGGTCATCGTAGGGCGGACCCACCGTTAGGCAAGAGAGGCAGGTGAGCATCCCCGGGAGAGAGGGTCCGGTACACCGACCTCCAAAGTTGACCGGGCCTCACTAATCTCGCGGCGTGGACGGACGTGCTCAGGGGGACGCAGAACACGAACCCGAAGACGAGAGAGGCGAGGCATCCGAGGTCGGCGGACACCACGGTTGGATTCCTCCCGACGACCGATTGTGGCGCCACCCGTCGGAATCGGGCGCCGGCGGTCTGCCCTCCCTGCCGTGGGGACCCGACTCGTCCCCCGTGGGCTGGGGAAAAGGCGTGCCCATCACCCGAACCCGGTCGGGAACGTGGATAATCGGCGGGGCGGCCTGCCTGCTGGTCGTGGTGGTAGTCACGGCGGTGGGCATGGTGATCGTGGACCATGGCACGGCCGAACAACAGAGTTCAGAGACCACCCTCGGACTCACCTCTCTGGCCGGCACTCCCACCACCGATCCCGGCTTGGACGGGATGGCGGCATCCCGAGCCATCGAGGCCATGGTGTCTCGGGTCCTGCCCTCGACCGTCGTCCTCCAGATTCAAGCGCCCAGCGGCGCCACCTCCGACGTGACCGGTCTGGTAGCCGAATCGGGCGGCATCATCGTGACCGCCTCGGCTGCCTTGGCCCGAGCGCGATCGGTCACGGCCATCGAGCCGGACGGCACCCGGGAGGCGACCGACCCGGTGGGCAGCGACCCCACCACCGGTTTGGCTGTGGTCAGGATCGACGATGACCTGCCTGTGGCCACATTCGACTCCGAAGATCCTTCGGTGGGAGGAGTGGCTGTGGCCGCCGCCCTCGAGCCGGCCTCGCGCGCCCATCCCGCACCGGCCTTGTCGGTCTATGCCGGCACGGTCGTGTCGGCCGGGCAGGCACCGGCCGACCCGCCTGGGGCCAGCGAATTCTCCGCCACCGCGGTCAACGCCCCCCTCACCAGCAGCGACCTCGGTTGTGCCCTTCTCGACACCAGCGGACGCGTGTCGGGCATGCTCGAGATGACGGAGGGCAGCGGTCGATCGACCATGGCCTTCTTCCTTCCCGGTCAGCTCGTGCTCGACGTGACCCGTCAGCTGGTCACGTCGGGGACGATCGAACACGGCTGGCTGGGGGTGACCAGCGCCCCGGCCACTCCAGCGGCGCCGACATCCAAGGGGACCCTGGTGACGGCCTCGACCAGTGACGGCGCTCCGGTGACGGACGTCGAGAACGGAAGCCCGGCCGCATCGGCCGGACTGGTGCCGGGTGACCTGATCGTGGGCATCGACGGCGCCTCCATCCACTCGACGGCAGAGCTGCGATCGATGTTGTACGCACAGCCGCCCGGCTCATGGGTCTCGATCACCTTCGAACGCGGCGGGACCACCCGGACCACCTCGGCCGTATTGGGCGACTCCGATCCCGCCGACACAGGGGACGGGTCCTCGCCGTAGCATGAGAGGATGACGCCTTCGGAACCAGGTGACTCGGGAAACCCGTTCCAGTCCCTGCTCGGCGATCTGATGAACATGTTGGGGACCAACGGCCCCAACCAGTGGGAGATGACCCGCTCGTTCGCCCTCAACGTGGCCACCGGGGGTACGCCGGAGGACAACATCGAGCCCCTGCAGAGGATCCAGCTCGAGCAGTTGGCCCGGGTGGCGGAGCTCAACGTGGTCGAGGCCACCGGCATGCCGGTCGCTCCCGATGGTCGACGGCTGACCTGCATCCCGGTGGGCCGGGGAGACTGGACCCTGAGGGCCCTCGAATCATGGCGAGATGTCCTGACGGCCATGACCCCCACAACCGACCCCCTGCCCGGCGGCAGCCAACCGGCCGAGGACATGACGGCTTCCGGATTCGGCGGAGACGAATCCTTCGGCGATCTCGGGAGCTTGCTCGGTCAGTGGGCCTCCGCCATCGGACCGATGTTCTTCGGCCTGCAGGTCGGTTCGGTGGTAGGCCATCTTTCCCATCGCGCTCTCGGCCAGTACCCCTTGGCCATCCCGTGGGCACCGTCGGACGAGCTCCTCCTGGTCACGCCCAACGTGGCCCAGTTCGCAGCCGACTGGAGCCTGCCCGAGGAGGAAGCTCTGGTCTGGGTGTGCGCCCGCGAATTGGCCTCCAACTCGGTACTCACCCGTCCCTCCGTTCGCCACCGCCTCCAGGAGTTGCTGGCCGCCCTGGCCGCCTCCTCGGCCAGCGCTCAACAGGATCTGGCCGCGCGCCTGGGGGGGCTGGGACTTCCGGGCGGGGTGGAGGGTACCGGCATGGACCTCGAATCACTGCAGGGGATGTTCGGCGACCCCGAGGCCCTACTGGGCGAACTGCTCACTCCCGAGACGCGTCGGTCCTCCGACCAGCTCACCGCCCTGGCCGTGGTCATCGACGCCTACGCCGATCACGTCGCGGCCCTGGTGGGCACCAAGCTGGTGGGCTCTCACGGGCAACTGGAGGAAGCCTGGTACCGCCGCCGTACCGAACGAGGCAAGGGCGAGGAGGCGGCCGGGGCGCTGTTCGGACTCGATCTCGAACAGTCACAGGTCGACAGAGGTCGGGCCTTCATCGCCGGTGTCATCGAGAGGGCGGGCGAGGACGGCCTGGCCAAGCTCTGGTCGACCGATACCAATCTGCCCACCCCTTCGGAGGTGGATGCCCCCGGGCTGTGGCTCGAACGGATCGCCCTGCCTCCACTCGACGATCCCAACGGCCCCTGAGCTGAGTAAGGAACGCTAGGACCTACCGCCCGATGAGGGCGAGCGGATCAGACCTCGGCGCTGGGGTCGGCCGCCACCTCGACTTCGACGACCACTTCCTCTTCGGGTACACCCAGATCCCACTCGAGCTCGATGTTCTCCCGCTCGGCATCGCGGATGACCCGCTCCCGGTTGCGCCGGTACTGCGGATCGTGGGGCGGGAGGAGAACCAGGCGGGCCATGGTGCGACGGCGGAACTCCTCGATCAGAGCGGCGTCGCCGTAGTCGGACTGCACTTCCCAATGGGGGGCGACCGGCCCGAGGTACACCACCCGGACGTGGCCGACCGGGGGCAGCGGCTCGCCATCCTCTTCGGGAAGAATCGGTTCGTCGGTGACCGGGCTCATGGTTGATGCTCCTCTGGCAATGGCGGCTGGCGCATCCTACCCGGTGGCCGGTCGGGCTCCGAGGGTCACCCCCAGGCTGAAGTGGGACGGGCCGCGGTAGACGCCCACAGTGACATGATCCCCCGCAGCCAGGGGATGGATGGCCGCCGTCAGATCCTGCGGGCTCTGGATGGTGGCGCCGTTGAAGGACACGATCACGTCGTTCACCTGCAGCCCCGCCTTCTGGGCCGGCGAACCGGATTCCACCGAGATGACCAACGCCCCGGACGACGGTGTCAGATGATCGGCCTGCTGGAGGGCGGGTGTGACCGTCCCGACGATCACACCCATATAGGCGGCATTGTCGGCGGGCAGCGTGGGTGTGGCCGGCCCGGAACCTCCGGTGCCGCCCTGGCGCAACTGGGTCAGCCGGGGCTTGATCGAATCGACGGCGATGGCAAAACCGATGTCCTCGGTGGGGGCATTGCCGGTGGTACTGGAGGCCACCGCCGTGTTCATGCCAATGACCTGCCCCTGGCTGTCCACCAGGGGACCACCGGAGTTCCCCGGGTTGATGGCTGCGTCGGTCTGGAGCAGACCGGTCAGGTTCTCGGTCTGACCGCTGTCGTTCTGGGCGGTGAGCGAACGCCCCTCGGCCGAAACGATCCCCTCGGTGACTGTCGGACCCCCGGCCAGGGCCAGCGCATTCCCGATGGCCAGCACGGAGTCGCCCACCCGGACCTCGGACGACTGACCCAGGTTCACGGTGGGCAGACCCGAGACGTGGTCGATCTGGACCAGAGCCAGATCCTGGGCCGGGTCCGTTCCCAGCACGTGCGAGGGCAGGGCGCTGGTCTGACCGAACAGGGTGACCGTCACCGTCGTGGCCCCGGCGACCACGTGGTTGTTGGTGAGCACCTCGCCGGTGGACGTGAGGACCATGCCGCTGCCCGCCGCCTCGACGATGTCGCCGGAGGCCGATCCCCGACCGGCAGCATCAGCGTTGATCGACACCACGGCCGGTTCGACCTTGGCCAGAATCTCCTGGACGTCCTGGGGTTTGGTCAATGCACTGCTGTTGGGGAAGAACTGCTTGACGATGGTCTGCTGGCTGTTGGAGCCGACCTCGGCCCCGACCACGCTCCCGATCAGGGCGGCCACAACTGCGGTGAGAACCACCACCCAGACCCAGGTCTTGCGTTGAAGAGTGTGACGCACCACGGGAACCGGTGCCACCAGTCCGTAGGGGTACCCGTAAGGGGAGGGCACTCCCGGTGATCCGACCATCCCCCCGTAGGGGCCGTAGCCGCCGAACCCACCGGGGGCCGGGTAGGAGGGGTAGGACGGGGCCACCGGATAGCCCGGGGACGGCGGGGCCGGCGGGGGGGACGCCGCCTGCCCGGCTCCGGGGCCGAGGGGGGAGGGGAGCTCGAAAGGAACCGGTAGAGAGGGGACGGCCTGGGGAACCGGCACCGGATCGTCGGTGGCCTGGTCTTTGGACTCCGTCGCCTCGAGGCTGTCACCGCTTTCATAAGAAGGCCCTGGTGCCTCATAAGAATTTTGTGAGGAATCCATCAATACCGGCCCATTTCGCGCTGCGGAAAGGTTTGAACTGCGAGACTAGTGGGGTAACGGATGGCGACGGCAGCAGAGCCGGGGCGACCCACGCGGATCCCGCCGCAGCATCCTCGAGTTCGATGGAGGCCCACATGGATACCGATTGGATGAGCGTCGGAAAGTGCAGAGACATGGCGCCCGCCATTTTCTTTCCCAGTGACGGCGTAGGGGTACAGGCCGCCCAACGCATCTGCGCCGAGTGCCCGGTGGCCGACGCCTGCCTCGAGTACGCACTGGAGGAGCGAGTCGACCACGGCGTGTGGGGCGGCAAGTCCGAGCGTGAACGCCGCCGCCTGCTCCGGCGGCGGCGGATCAGTCACGCTGTGGCTGTCTGAGACAGGAGGGCCGGCGCCGCACCGCTCCGGACGGCGCCATGTGGGCCGAGTGCGTCGTCAACATCAGCGAGGGACGCGACCCCCTGGTCATCGTGGCCCTGGCCGAAGCGGCCGGCGACACCCTGCTCGATCTGCACGCTGATCCCGAACACCATCGCTCAGTGGTGACTCTGGGCGGCCCGGTCGAGGCTGTCGAGGACGCCGCCCGCGCCGTGGTGCGTGTGGCGGTGGAACGCATCGATCTGCGCGCTCATGTCGGGCTCCACCCCCGACTGGGAGCAGCCGACGTGGTCCCGTTCGTTCCGGCCTCCACGGTCCCGGCCGGCTCCGTCCCGGCGGTAGGTATGGCCGGCATGCGGGCCGCCCGTGACCGGTTCGCCGACTGGGCGGCATCGTCGCTCGAGCTACCGTCCTTCATCTACGGGCCGGAACGGTCGCTTCCTGATGTCCGCCGCAACGCCTTCCGCTCCCTCCAGCCCGACCGCGGGCCGGGGCAGCCGCACCCCACAGCCGGTGCCGCCGCCGCCGGGGTCCGGCCGGTGCTGGTGGCCTACAACGTGTGGATCGCCGCCGCGGCCGGTTCCGGCGATGGCCCGCCCGGGGTGGACCCCGCCCGGGTCGCCCGTGCCTTGGCCGCCGGTCTGCGTGGTCCGGCGGTGCGCAGCCTCGGCTTTCCGATTTCGTCAGGAGCCCAGGTCAGCTTCAACGTCATCGACCCGGCATCGGTGTCGCTGGCCGCACTGTACGACGCAGTGGCCGGCGGAGCTGAGTCGATGGGATGCGCCGTCCAGCGAGCGGAGCTGGTCGGACTGGCCCCCGCCGCCGTCCTCGCCGCCGTACCCGCCCACCGCTGGCCGGAACTCGACCTGTCCCCCGACCGCACCATCGAATCCCGCCTGGAGCTGCGCTGGGGTCAGGCGGTGGGTCGGTAGCCCACCGCCCCCCGGGTCAAGAAGCGCTGATGACGGCCCGTCGCTGCATGGCCCGCTGACGCCGGAGCCTTCGCCGCTCCCGCTCGGACAACCCACCCCAGATCCCGAACTTCTCGCCGTTGGCCAGGGCATACTCGAGGCAGTCCTCGCGCACCACGCAGCCGCGGCAGACCTCCTTGGCCTCGCGGGTCGATGCACCCCGCTCGGGAAAGAAAAGGTCAGGATCGACGCCCATGCAGTTGGCCTTGGTCTGCCAGCTGCGTTCTTGGGGCCCGTACATCAATGACACCATGTCCATTGACAGGTCTCCCTCCCAGTCATCCACACGGTTCCGGCTGGAATCGCATAGCACGGATGTAACTACAGATATGTCATCTTTCACTATCGGAGGCCCAAACGCAAGAAAAATCCTGTTGGGGATGGGAGAACCCCGACGACGCCGACGGTCGGGCGGTCCGCCCGACAGGCCGCCGGACAAACATGACGCCAGGTCAGAGGTCACTTTTCGTGATGAAGGGGCGACTCTGCGTATGCATGGCCCACCACCGAGCCGGGAGTGGGAAAACCCCCGTCCGATGGCCCGGTTTCCCTCGAAGGTGGGCCCGGGGCCGACTGGCCCGGGCCCTTCCCGGTCAGCCGGCTCGCCGGCTCCGGGTACGGAGTTTGGTCTTGTGGGCCAAAAAGTCGACCAGCACGTAGTCGCCCAGCTCCCCCGGAGAGGTGGCGAACGTCCGGCCCCGGTTGATGCGGGCCAATTGCTCGACGAATCCCTGCAGGCCGCGGTCGGGATCCAGCAGGAAGGTGTTGATGGTAATCCCCGCCCGGGTGCACCGCATGACCTCGGCCAGGGTCACCTCCAGCGTTTCGGGAACCGGCGGGTAGTTGAAGAAAACGTCATAGCCGACGCCACCTTGATAGGGGATGACGTGGGCGGTGGGCTCACCGTCGGTGACCAGGATGATCTGCTTGGTCCCCTCCTGGTGGGCCAGCATCTTGCGGGCCAGGATGAGCCCGTGCTGGAGGTTGGTCCCGTAGACGTAGTCCCAGCTCACGGTGGGTAGGTCTTCGGGCTCGATGACCCGGGCCACCTCGGAGAATCCCACCAGGCCCAGATAGTCGCGGGGGAAGCGCGAGGAGATCAGGGTGTGGAGAGCCATGGCCATCTTTTTGGCCGGCACGAAGTTGTCGCGCATGGGCATGGACAGGGACAGATCGAGCAGCAGGACGGTGGCCGAGCGGGTCAGAGCCTCGGTCTCGATGACCTCGAAGTCGTCGGGCGAGAGGCGCACCGGCACGCCGCTCCCGGCCCGGCGCACGGCGTTGTGCACGGTCCGGGAGAGATCCAGGTTGAACGGGTCCCCGAATTCGTAGGGTTTGGTGGTCTCCTCGCGATCGTGACCGGTCCCCATCCACGTGGTGCGATGGGTTCCCATCCGGTCCTTGTCCAGTTGGTCGAACAGATCGGCCAGCGCCTGCTGGCCGATGCGACGGATTCCCTTGGGGGTCAGCTCGTAGCGGCCCTCGCGCTGGTCGATGAGCCCGGCCTCGGTCAGCTGCTTGGCCAGCTGGGAAAGGCGCTCGAGCGACCGGGCGGCGTCCTCACCCAGGTGCTTCCTGACCTTGTCCACGTCGACTTCGGCCAGCTGGGCCGGTGAGGTGGCCGAACGGAGGTAGTTCTCGAGCTCTTCGAGATCGCGAAGCCGGCCCGCCGCGTCGGTGCCCTCGCCCATCCCCATCGGCTGGTCACCACTGAAGCGGTAGCGCTGGTCCCAGCCGGCACCGGGGAACGCCTTTTGCAGGTTGCCGGCCAGCCGATCCACCTGCCAACGCAGATCGAGATCCTCCAGCAGGGACTCGGCCAGCCCCTGGAGCTGGGCCCGCTGCTCGGGCGACATCGAGTTCCACATGGCCTGGGCCGCCGCCATCCGGGCCGCCAGTTGGGCCAGCAGATCGTCGAGATCGGCCGGATCGCCGGGGAACAGGTCGCCGTACTGTTCCATGAAGGACTCGAACGACGGATCGATCTCCTCACCGGCATCGCGTTGTTCGAGCATGCGGTTGAGGGCGTCGAAGGCGTCTCGCATGTGGGCCAACTGTTCGGGGTCGGGGTGGGCCAACGCCTCGGACATCTGGTCGAAGTAGGTACGGGCCACCTCCTCCCGCAACCGTTCGAGTAGCTCCTCGAAGTGCTGGCGGGCTTCGGAGGAGACGAACTCATATTCCTGCAGGCTGCGTACCATGCCGGCCAGATCGCTCGGGAGGAGGTCCAGCTGCATCCTGCGTTCGGAGGCCACCTCGTCGGTCACCTGCTGGCGACGCTCGTCCCCCGACCGGCGCGCCTCGGACTCGAGGTCGTCGATGCCGGCCCGCTCCTCGGCCAGCACCTCCTGCATTTCCTCGGCCACCTCGTGGTAGGCGCCCCCGAGGTCACCACGATCGAGTTGCTCCTCGCGCTCCAGCCGAAGCTCGTCCAGCAGGTCGCGCAGACCCTGGACCTCGGTGCCGTCGGGCACGCGCCACCCGCGGTTGAGCATCCGCTGGAGCGCCTCATGCAGGTCGCCGTTGGCCAAGAGGTCGTCGGTCAACTGCGAGAGGACGGCGTCGGTGTCGTCGACCAGCGATTCCTGGGTCCCGTCCCACTTGCGGTAGTCGAAGCGCCAGGTCATCAGCGACCCCGATAGAGAGCCCGCGAGCCGGCCGACTCCTTGTTGAGGCGTTTGGTGAGGTGCAGGCCCTCGAGCAGGAACTCCAGGGCACTGGCCACCAAGGCAGGATCTTCGGAGCCACCGGTGAGGGTCACCACCGGGGCCGACAGGGCCGGCATCTGGGCCAGAGCCGATGCGTAGGCGGCGGCCGGCAGGTCGTCCCCGGCATGGACCACCGTCTCGCTGGTGAACGAACCGACTACGGCCGCCGGATCGTCGAGCACGACGCGGCGCCGGAACACGATGAGCACGGCGGCGTTGACCAACTGGGCCAGCAGGATCTCCTCGCGACCCTCCTCCAGCGACTCGACTTCGACCTTGCCCTGGGTCGAGGGGACCAGGGCCTGCAGGTCGGACACCCGGGGCACCGCCTCGGACTCGCCGTTGCGCAGGGCCCGTCGGGTGGCGTTGGCCACCAGCGTCTCGTAGTTGGCGATGGTGAGGCGGACCGAGACACCGGACCGCTGGTTGAGGTGGGGGCTCTCGCGGGCCAGCTGGCTCAGCTCGGCCACCACGTCGGCCATGAAAGCGGGCACCTCGACTCGCGGCCGGCCGACCGTACCGTCGCCTCCGCTGGGCAGCTGGGCTTCAGCTTCGGCAATGCGCAGCTCGGTGGCGGCGTCGGGTGGGTAATGGGTGCGGATCTGCGAGCCGAAGCGGTCCTTCAGGGGGGTGATGATCCGACCGCGGTTGGTGTAGTCCTCCGGATTGGCCGTGGCCACCAACACGATGTCCAAGGGGAGGCGGACCCGGTGGCCGCGGATCTGGACGTCCCTCTCCTCCAACACGTTGAGGAGGCCGACTTGGATGCGTTCGGCCAGATCGGGGAGTTCGTTGACGGCGAAGATCCCCCGATTGAGACGGGGCACCAGCCCGTAGTGGATGGTGAGTTCGTCGGACAGGTACCGGCCCTCGGCCACCCGGATGGGATCGACCTCACCGATCAGATCGGCGATAGAGGTGTCCGGCGTGGCCAGTTTCTCCCCGTACCGTTCGCTGCGGTGGACCCACGACACCGGGACCTCGTCACCCGCTTCGGCCAGCAGATCCTTGGCAAAACGGGAGATCGGGTGGGTGGGGTCGTCATTGATCTCGGAGTGGGCCACGATCGGCAGCCATTCGTCCAGCAGCCCGACCAGCGAGCGGATGATGCGGGTCTTGGCCTGACCGCGTTCGCCGAGCAGGATGATGTCGTGTCCGGCCAGGAGGGCGTTCTCCAGCTGGGGCAGGACGGTGTCGTCGAACCCGAGCACGCCACCCACCAGCGGTTGACCGGCGGCGATGCGGCGCGACGCATTGTGCCTGATCTCCTCGCCCACCGGCAGCGAGGTCCAACCCGATTCCAACAGGTGGCCGAGGGTGGTCACATCCGGAGGCGGGGTCAACTGGAGCGTGAGGTCGACAGCGAGGTCGTCGGGGGTGTCAGCGGGATCCGGCGGGGTCATGGGGCGAGCCTACGCGGGATCGATCCAACCAGGGACAGCGGGGCGGCCCTCGTCGGACCGGGGCCCGACGGGCGGCGGGCCACCGCGGTCAGCGCAGGAGCCGCATCCCCTGGGGCACCCGTCCCGGCCAGGCACCGGCCGTGATCCCCTCCATGAAGGTGGTGGCCAGCGCATCGGCGGCGCGCGAGGGGACCCGGTCGTCGCTGGAGACCAGGGCGATGGTGCGGGTCGGTGCCGGTCGCCGGAAACGGGTGACCCGGAGCCGGGTCTCGGCGGTGGTGACGATGCCCGGCACCACGGCGGCGCCCAACCCGGCTTCGACCAGGGCCAGCACGCTCCCCATCTCCCCGCCCTCCACCGCCACCACCGGTTCGAGACCGTGTTGGGCGAAGGACGCCAGCGTCGAGGTGCGCAAGTCGTAGCCCGGGCGGAACATCACCAGCGGGTACTGGGCCAGTTCGGGGACAGTGACGGAGCGGCGCCGGGCCAGCGGGTGGTCGGGCGTGGTCACCACGACCAGCTCCTCCTCGGCCAGGGCCACGCTGGCCACTCCTCTCAGCTGGACCGGGGCGATGGCCAGGGCCAGGTCGAGCGTCCCGGCCAGGAGTTCGTCCACCAACTGGGGGGACCCCTGTTCGGAGACCCGGATGGCCACGCCGGGGTGCAGGCGGTGGAAGCGACCCAGGACGCTGGGCAGGAGGGTGGCGCTGAGGCTCGGGGTGGCACCTACGGCCACGTGCCCCCGTAAGAGCCTGTCGAGGCCGGAGATCTCGTCCTCGATGGAGGTCAGGTCGGCGACCACCCGCCGGGCGATGGGCAGCAGGGTCTCCCCTGCGTCGGTGAGGGTGATCGGACCGGGACCCCGATGGAAGAGCGGCGTGCCCAGCAATGCCTCGAGCCGCCGGATCTGCGCGCTGACCGAGGGCTGCGCCACCTGGAGACGCTCGGCGGCCCTGGTGAACTGGCCGTCTTCGGCGACGGCCAGGAAGTACCGGAGCTGGTTAACGCCCGGGAGCATAGGAATATCCTATGTTTCCAAGACGAAACATTTCTTCGACTTCTGCCGTGGGACTCGGTACCCTGTCGAGGTGCGGTGGGCCAGTCCCGCTGCTCGACAGGGCGTCGGCGCACCGAGGGTGCGGTCCCGGCCCACCGGCACGAGTAGAGACAGGGAGACGGCGTGACCACGTTGGAGGACGTCAGAGTTACCCCGGTGGTTCTCGGAGGGGTTCGGGGCGGGCCGCCGGTCCCCACCCTTCGTCGGGACAAATGGTGGATCCAACCGGTGGTCACCGTGACCGTGTTGACCCTCTTCGTCGGTTATTCGACCTGGGCCGCATTCATCAACAAGAACTACTACGTGGGCGCCGCCCTGCACCGCAATCTGATCTCGCCGTTCTACTCGCCGTGCCTGGTCGAGAGCTGTGTGCCCGGCAGCCACCCGGGCACGGTGATCACCTGGTGGACCATCTCACCGGCTCTGCTCATCCTCATCTTCCCCCTCGGATTCCGACTGACCTGCTACTACTACCGCAAGGCGTACTACCGGTCGTTCTGGTTGGCCCCGGCCGGATGCGCGGTGTCGGACGCCCACGGGAGCTACTCGGGTGAGACCCGCTTCCCCCTCCTTCTCCAGAACGTCCACCGCTACTTCTTCTACTTCGGGCTGGTCTTCAACGTCATCCTGACCATCGACGCGATAGAGGCCTTCCGCCAGCCCGGTGTGGGGGTCGGGTTTTCGGTGGGGACGGCGGTGCTCTTGATCAACGCATCGCTACTGTGGCTGTACTCCCTCAGCTGCCACGCCTGCCGTCATCTGTGTGGTGGCGGGGTCAAGCAGTTTTCGGCATCACCGATTCGTCACCGACTGTGGAAGACCCTCACCCCCCTCAATTCCCGGCACATGGTGTTCGCCTGGATGAGCCTGGTGTTCGTGGCGCTCACCGATATCTAC
The DNA here is from genome assembly GCA_963824645.1 of uncultured Acidimicrobiales bacterium. Taxonomy (GTDB): domain Bacteria; phylum Actinomycetota; class Acidimicrobiia; order Acidimicrobiales; family RAAP-2; genus Bog-756. The sequence goes on along the minus strand of CAWGQC010000011.1, from coordinate 122,825 downwards.
GTGCGGCTGGTGGCCAGTGGGACCATTCATGACTACGGCTTCCACTTCTAAGGGGTTCGGCCATCATGACTGAGTACGAGACCCACGACTTCGACGTGATCGTGATTGGTGCCGGAGGGGCGGGCCTGCGGGCGGCCATCGAGGCACAGGCCCAGGGGCTGCGCACCGCGCTGGTGTGCAAGTCGCTGCTGGGCAAAGCCCACACGGTGATGGCCGAAGGCGGGGTGGCCGCCGCCCTCGGCAACGTCTACGCCGAGGACAGCTGGCAGGTCCATTTCCGCGACACCATGCGGGGCGGGAAGATGCTCAACAACTGGCGGATGGCCCAGCTCCATGCCCAGGAGGCTCCCGACCGGGTGCGCGAGCTCGAGGACTGGGGGGCCCTCTTCGACCGGACCAAGGACGGGTTGATCCTCCAGCGCGACTTCGGGGGCCACCGCTTCGCCCGTCTGGCCCATATCGGCGACCGGACCGGACTCGAGCTCATCCGCACGCTTCAACAAAAGGCGGTGGCCGACGGCATCGAGGTATTCATGGAGGTCAAGGTGCTGCGCCTCCTCCACGATGCCAACGGGGTGGTTTCCGGACTGGTCGGGTACTGGCGTCCGTCGGGCGAATTCGTGGTGTTTACGGCCAAGTCGGTGGTGATGGCCACCGGTGGGGTCGGTAAGAGCTGGCTCTACACCTCGAACTCGTGGGAATCCACGGGCGACGGCCATGCCATGTCTCTGTGGGCCGGGGCCGATCTCATCGACATGGAGGCGGTGCAGTTCCATCCGACCGGCATGGTCTGGCCGCTGTCGGTGCGGGGCATCCTGGTGACCGAGGGCGTGCGGGGCGACGGTGGCGTCCTGCGCAACTCGGAGGGCAGGCGGTTCATGTTCGATTACATCCCGCCCATGTTCGCAGCCGAAACGGCGGACTCCGAGGACGAGGCGGACAAATGGTATGACGACCATGCCGCCGGACGGCGTCCCCCCGAGCTCCTCCCCCGCGACGAAGTGGCCCGGTCCATCAACAGCGAGGTCAAAGCGGGGCGGGGCAGCCCACACGGTGGGGTCTTCCTCGACATCGCCACCCGCCGCTCGGCCGAGGACATCCGGCGCCGACTGCCCTCCATGTACCACCAGTTCAAGGAGTTGGCCGGCGTGGACATCACGGCCGAGGCCATGGAGGTGGGGCCGACCTGCCACTACATCATGGGTGGCGTACGGGTGGAGGCCGACTCGGCGGCCACCACGGTGTCGGGTCTGTTCGCCGCCGGCGAGGTAGCCGGTGGGATGCACGGAGCCAACCGGCTGGGTGGGAATTCGCTTTCGGACCTCCTGGTCTTCGGTCGACGGGCCGGAGTCGGGGCGGCTGAGTTCGCCTCCGGCCGCGCCGGTCCGGTCGTGCTCGACCAGGAGCAGATCGCCACCGCCATCGACGGTGCCACCGCCCCCTTCGAGAACGAAGGGGGCGAGAACCCCTACGACGTCCACCACGACCTCCAGATGACCATGCAGACCCTGGTCGGCATCATCCGCACCGGCGCCGAGCTGGACGAGGCCATGGGCAAGCTCGACGAACTGGAGGAGCGGGCCCGACGGGTGACCGTGAGCGGGGGACGGCGCTACAACCCGGGGTGGAACCTGACCACCGATCTGCCGGCCATGCTCACCGTGTCGCGGTGCACCACCCTGGGGGCCATCAACCGCAAGGAGAGCAGGGGCGGGCACACCCGGGACGACTACCCGAAGCCCGACGCCGAACTGGGCACCGTCAACTTCGTTGAGCGTATCGCCGTGGGCGACGTCGAAGGCGCCGGAGCAACCCCCTCGATCCGGTCCATCATCGTCGGCCCCGAGCCGATCCCGACCATGCCCGACGATCTCAAGGAACTGCTGGAGGAGGCGACCTGATGGCCGACGACGTGACCGGCGGCGATTCCGGCGGCGATTCCGGCGGCGATGTCGTCATGCGGCTCTGGCGAGGAGACGAGGCCGGAGGGGAATTCGCCGAGTACGTGATGCCCGCCCAGGAGGGTGAGGTGGTGCTCGACGTCATCCACCGGGTCCAGGCCACCCAGGCTCCCGATCTGGCCTGCCGTTGGAACTGCAAGGCCGGGAAGTGCGGGTCCTGCTCGGCGGAGATCAACGGACGACCGGCCCTCATGTGCATGACCCGGATGGACACGCTGCCCGTGGGCGAAGCAGTGGTGGTCGCACCGATGCGGGCCTTTCCCATCTTGCGCGACCTGGTCACCGACGTCTCCTACAACTACGAAGTGGCCAAGCGCATCCCTTCTTTCACCCCGCGTCCGAAGACGCTGGACGAGGAGAAGGCCGGGGGCTACCGGATGGCCCAGATCGATGTCGAGCGCAGCCAGGAGTTCCGCAAGTGCATCGAGTGCTTCCTGTGCCAGGACGTCTGCCATGTAATCCGTGACCACGAAGAGAACAAGACGGCCTTCGCCGGGCCCCGCTTCTTCGCCCGGACGGCCGAGCTCGAGATGCATCCGCTCGACGTCACCGACCGGCGCGAGTTGCTCCGTCAGGAACAGGGCCTGGGCAAGTGCAACATCACCAAATGCTGCACCGAGGTGTGCCCCGAGCACATCAAGATCACCGACAACGCCATCATCCCTTTGAAGGAACGGGTGGTGGATGCCTCCTATGACCCGATCGCCTGGCTGGGCCGCAAGATCCGCAACCGCACCAAGGGCACGGCCGCCGAAGCGGCGGCCCACGCACCGGCCGAAGGCCCAGCCGCCGTTCAACCTCCGTCCGAGGTGCACGGCATCCCCGCTCCCCATCTGAACGGTGCGGTGCCGCCTCCTACTGTCCCGGCCATGGAGGAACAGGAGCCGGTGGCGACGGCCACGCCGGACGATGCCCCAGCCGTGACACCCGGCGACGAACCACCGCCCGAGTGAACCGGATCAGGCCTCCCGATGGCAGGCCCCGGCATGGCAGGCCCCCGCATCGACGCGCGGTCCCCTGACATGGCCCGTTTCCTGAGCCCCGAGTGGGTTGCCGCTCTCAATGCCGCCCTTGAGGGAGTGGTGGTGGATGGCCCCGGTGAGGAGGCCGGCCTGGCCGCGGTGGGCGGGCGGTTCACCGTCGCCCAGGAGGTGCGGGACACACCCGGGGGGGATGTCCGGTTCGGCCTGCGGGTCGAGGACGGGTCGCTACGCTTCGCCCTGAGTGGACTCGGCCCCGACGTACCGGAAGGCGCCGATCCCGCGGAGGAGACGCCCGACCGGCCGGCCGACGTCACCGTGGCTCTTTCGTACGAGGATGCAGCGGCGATGTCGAAGGGCGAGCTGACACCGGCCGAGGCCCTCAACGCCGGAAGGATCCGAGTGCGCGGCGACCTGTCGGTGCTGGTGGCCTCACAATCGATGCTCGAGTCCGCTCGGTCCTTTACGGCGTCAGTCGTCGCTTCCACCACCTACTAGCCTCCGACCCGGTTTCCGGACCCGAGGTCCGGACCCGAGGTCCGGACCCACCCCGATCGGGGAAGGCCCACGGACGGTACTCGTGGATAGCATCGGAGCCCGGAGGGCCGGAGGGGCGACGGTGGGCGTCGTCACCACCGGGAAGAGGAGATATGGACGTTCTGGCCTCGAGGACCATCATCCATCCCGCCGACCTCGACCGCTCATTGGCCTTCTACGGGGAAGGACTCCACCTGCCGGTGGCCCGCGAGTTCGGCGAAGGGGTCGGACGGGGCGTGGTCTTCTTTGCCGGGGGCGGCATGATCGAGGTGGTAGGGACCGGGTCACCGCAGCCGACGACGGACGATCGATCGGCATCCGAGGCCGATCGGGTCGTGTTGTGGCTGCAGGTGCGCTCGCTCGACGCCGCCGTGGTCGAGCTGACTGAACGAGGCGTGGTGGTGGTGCGCCCACCGAAGCGCGAACCCTGGGGACTGATCGAAGCGTGGATCGACGACCCCGACGGGCTCCGGATCCATTTGGTCGAGGTACCCGCCGACCACCCGCTGCGGTGTGACCAACGCCAACTGAACGCCCAGGAGCTGCGATGAGCGCCGGCCGACCCATCGTCGAGTCCATCGACCACGTCCAACTGGCCATGCCGGCCGGGCCGGAGGCCGAAGCGCGGGCCGAGGTCTTCTTTTCCGGGATGCTCGGATTGCCCCGGGTAGCCAAGCCCCCGCAGCTGGCGGCACGGGGCGGCTGTTGGTTCGAGCGCGGTGGGGTAAAGATCCACCTGGGGGTGGAAGAGGACTTTCGTCCCGCCCGCAAAGCTCATCCCGGTCTGGTGGTCTCACAACTCGATCAACTGTGTGCGCAGCTGGACGCCGCCGGCTTCACCACCCGCCGGACCGAAGACGTACCCGGGCACCCCCAGTGGTATGTCGACGACCCCTTCGGCAACCGGATCGAACTCCTGCCCGACCGGTAACGACTCGGGCGAGGCCGCTCTGTCTGGTGCGCTTGCTGCGTAGGGAACGGCCGCCGAACAGTAGTGGCTCAGGAGGGACCGAGAACGTAAGCGCCGGTGGTCGGGCTGTGGTACCAACCTCCCGCCGCGTGGGTTCCGCCGTCGACGTGGAGTGTCTCGCCGGTCAGATAACTGGACAGGTTGGAGGCCAGGAAGACGGCGGCACCGGCCATCTCGTCGACGTGGCCCGGTCGCCCGAGGGGGACCACTTCGTTGAAGTGGGCCAGGCTGTCGGGCGGGGCCACCGACACCAACCCCTCGGTCAGGGTTATGTCAGGGGCGAGAGCGTTGACTCGGATCCCGTGCGGGGCCAGCTCGAGGGCCACTGTTTTGGTGAAGCTGATCACGCCGGCCTTGGCCGCGGCGTAGACGGCGTAGCCGGGAGCGGCCCGCACGCCCTCGATCGAGGTGACATTGATGATGCTGCCCGCCGTGGCCGAAGCCACCATGGACTGCGCTACTCGGTGGGTACAGAGCAGGACGTGCCGGAGGTTGGCCCGGTGGAGAGCGTCCCAACCCTTCACCCGGCTCTCGAGGAAGGGTGCGGCGAACACGCCCCCGGCGTTGTTGACCAGGATGCCGACCGTGCCCACCTCCGCCTCGGTGCGGGCCAGAGCGGCATCGACCTCCTCTTCCTGGCGGACGTCCACGGTGAGCCCCAGACCCTCCACCTCGCCCGCCGCCGCCGCGCACGTTTCCGGATCACGCTCCCAGATCACCACCGAGGCTCCGAAAGCGGCCAGACCCTGGGCGATGCCCCGCCCGATCCCCGAGCCACCGCCGGTGACAACGGCCACCCGTCCGGTGAGTCGGGCGGCGTCACGGCTCAGCGTCATCGGCGCACTCTAACCCCTGCCTACCGATTCGCTCGGTAGGCGGCCGGACCGTGCCCTCGTGGGCCCGGGCGCTCACCACCGGTCGCTTACGATCGCGCTAAGGGGCGAGGGAGAACGGAGGAAACGGCATGGCCGAAGTGACCTTGGGTGAGGTGACCATCGCCTACGACGTGTTCGGGGAGGGAGAGCCGGTCGTTCTCGTGTGCGGCTGCGGCGAACCGGCGCTCGGCTGGCATTTGGAAGTGGCGCCGGCCCTGGTGGCGGCGGGCTACCGGGTGGTGACCTTCGACAACCGGGGTGTCGCCCCGTCATCATCGCCACCGCCCCCCTACGCCATCGACGATCTGGTGGCCGACACCCTCGGCCTCATCGACCACCTGGGGATGGGGTCCGTCCGGGTGGCCGGCTACTCGATGGGGGGATGGGTGGCCGAGACCATGGCCATCGGCCATCCGGCCCGAGTGCGGGGCGCCGCCTTCATCGGCAGCTGCAACGTGGCCACGGCGTGGGAGAAGGCCATCACCACCGTCGAGCGTGACCTGGCCCGACTGGGCTATCCACTGCCACCGTTGTTCTACGCCACCGAGACCTTGCGCTACCTCCCCAATCACGACCTGCAGGACGACGCGGTAGTGGACGGGTGGCTATCCCTGATCGGCGAGCTCCCGGAATGGCCCAATCCGGGACGACTGGGTCAGTTCGAAGCCGCCCTGGCCTGGTCACTCGATCTCGAGCGAACCGCAGCCTGGCCCACCATCACCGTGCCCTGCCAGGTGCTGGCCTTCGAGCACGACGTCGACTCGCCGCCGGCCCGGGCCCGGGAAGCGGCCGCCATCATCCCCGGCGCTCGCTATACGGAAATCGCCGGCGCCAGCCACCTCGGGGTCTTCACCCACGGTTCGGCCGTGTCCGAGGTGCTGGTCGAATTCTTCTCGACGGTGTAGGCGACCCGGCCCGACCGGACGGAGGGGCCGGCGGGACGGGGTGCGGCGGGACGGGATACGGGGACGGGAGGTGAGAAAGAGGGCATGAAATGGGCGACCCGGACCACCCGAGTGGTCGCGCCGATGGCCCTGGCGGTGGCCCTGGTGGTGGTGGCCGGCTGTGGCCGGATGAGCGCTCAACCGGCGCCCCCCAGCCTTACCTCTCCTCCGGTGACCATCCCTCCGCCCGGTGCGGCGTCGGGTCCCGACCCGTGCGGGGTGGTCGTCCGCCCCGGCGTGACGGTGTCGGGGACCAACGGACTGTGCGCGGTGACCGCTGTCCTCGGCGTCTCGTTCGCCATCGTCCTCGATGCGGGGTTCAACTGGAACGATCCCACCAGCGATTCGCCGTCGGTGACCGTGTCGGCTGTCAGCCGGGACGCCCAAGGTCGCCTCGAGGCCGATCTGACCGCCGGGCGAACCGGCCGGGCCACCATTTCGGCCACGGGTGGCATCCTCTGTCCACCCGGTCAGGCCTGCCCGGCCCTGGCCCGGCTGTGGCGGCTGCAGGTCACCGTCGTTCCCTAGGGGACGATGCTGCCCGACTAGGGCAACAGGGCGGCCACGTCGGCCCGCTCCCCCTCGAGCTCCTCGGTGGTGATGCGGATCCGCTCGGTGGCAAAAGCGTCGTGGGACAGTCCCTCCACCACGGTCCAACCGCCGTCCCCGTTGGACCGCACGGGAAACCCGAACTGCAGTCCCTCGGGAATCCCGTACTCGCCCCGTGAGGGTACGGCCAACGAGGTCACGTCGTCACCCGGGGTGGCCGTGCGAATGCTGACCACCGAGTCGATGGCGGCGTTGGCCGCCGACGCCGCCGACGAGAGCCCGCGTGCATCGATGATGGCGGCGCCCCGCTTCTGCACGGTGGCCAGAAAATCGCCGTGGAGCCAGGCCTCGTCGTCGATGACCTCCGGGGCCGGCTTGCCCCCGATGAGGGCGTGGGCGTAGTCCGGGAATTGGGTGGCCGAATGGTTCCCCCAGATGGCCACGTTGGACACGGCGGCCACCGGTACCCCGGCCTTGGCCGCCAGCTGGGCCTTGGCCCGGTTCTCATCCAGCCGGGTCATGGCGAACCACCGGTCGCTGGGCACCTCGGGGGCGTTGGCCCGGGCGATCAGGCAGTTGGTATTGCAGGGGTTGCCCACCACCAGCACGCGCACGTCATGGGCGGCGCTGGCCGCGATGGCGCGACCCTGGGGGCCGAAGATCCCCCCGTTGACGGTCAGAAGATCGCCGCGCTCCATACCCGCCTTGCGGGGGATGGAGCCGACCAGCAGCGCCCACGACGTACCGTCGAAGGCGGTGTTGAGGTCGGTGGTAGTGATGATGTCGCTGACCAGGGGAAAGGCGCAGTCGTCGATCTCCATGACCACACCCTCGAGCGGCTTCATACCCGGCTCGATCTCGAGCAGGCGGAGCACGACCGGCTGGTCGTCCCCGAACATCTCGCCGGCGGCGATGCGAAAGAGGAGCGAGTACCCGATCTGGCCCGCGGCCCCGGTGACGGTAACGGTGACGGGTGGTTTGTCGGCCATGGCCCGAGGCTAATGGAGCCACCTGGCCGGGTCGAGCCGGGTCGAGGGCCCGGGAGGGACCCGATCCGCGCTACCCCAGCCGGTCGACGATGGCAGCGGCGAACTCCGAGCACTTGACCTCGGTGGCGCCGTCCATGAGCCGGGCGAAGTCGTAGGTCACCACCTTGTCGGCGATGGTGGCCTCGAGGGCGGTCACGATGTCGGCCGCGGCATCGGTCCAGCCCAGGTGCTCGTACATCATGACGCCGGACAAGATGACCGATCCGGGGTTGACCTTGTCCAGGCCGGCGTACTTGGGGGCCGTGCCGTGGGTGGCCTCGAAGATGCCGTGGCCGGTCATGTAGTTGATGTTCCCTCCGGGGGCGATGCCGATCCCTCCGACCTGGGCGGCCAGGGCGTCGGAGAGGTAGTCGCCGTTGAGGTTGGTGGTGGCGATGACGTCGAACTCGGCCGGCCGGGTGAGCACCTGTTGGAGGGTGATGTCGGCGATGCTGTCCTTGACCAGCAGCTTGTCGCCGGGCTTGCCGTCGCAGTCGTCCCAGCCCACGGCCACATCGGCGAACTCCTCACGGACCAGTTCGTAGCCCCAGTTGCGGAAGGCCCCCTCGGTGAACTTCTGGATGTTGCCCTTGTGGACCATGGTCACACTGGCCCGACCGTGCCGCAGGGCGTAGACGATGGCCGCCCGGATCAGCCGCTTCGATCCGAACTCGGAGATGGGTTTGATGCCGATGCCCGACCCCTCCCGGATCTCCCACCCCATCTCGTTGCGCAGGAAGGAGGACAACTTGTCGGCTTCGGGGGTGTACGCCTCGGCCTCGAGGCCGGCGTAGATGTCCTCGGTGTTCTCGCGGAAGATGACCATGTCCACTCTCTCGGGGTGGAGCACCGGCGAGGGGACGCCGGTGAACCAACGCACCGGGCGCAGACACACGTAGAGGTCGAGGATCTGGCGGAGGGCGACGTTGAGGGAGCGGATGCCCCCACCGACCGGTGTGGTCAAGGGACCCTTGATGCCGATGAGGTGGGAGCGGAACGTGTCCACCGTCTCGTCGGGTAGCCACTCCCCCGTCTCGTCGAAGGCTTTCTGGCCGGCCAACACCTCCTTCCACGCCACGGTCTTCCCGTATTTGGCGGCGGCGGCGTCGAGAACCAACTTGGCCGCGGGCCAGATGTCGACGCCGGTCCCGTCGCCCTCGATGAAGGGGATGATGGGTTGATCGGTGACATGCAGAGCGCCGTCGGGTCCCTGGGTGATGAGGTCGGGCATAACCGGGGAGCCTACCGGTACCCCCACCCCGGCTGGCCAACCGGGGGGCCGCTCAGGTCAGGTGCCGGCCATCCCCGCCGGGGCCGGAAGACGGTGCCATCCCGGGGGGCCGGTCCGTCGCCGTCATTGGGTGGCCAGTCCGAGAGCGGAGTAGATCTCGCGGGTGGCGCTCGACCGGTTGAGGGTATAGAAGTGCAGGCCGGGTACGCCGACATCCAGCAGTTGCTGGCACAGTTCGGTGGCGACGACAACCCCTTCGTGGCGGACAGCGTCGGCTCCGCCCTTCCGATCGGCCGCTTCCAGTCTCTCGACCATCCACGCGGGCACGGCGGCCCCCATGGCCGCCATGCGGGGCACCGAACGGAGGGAGGTGACCGGCATGATCCCCGGGAGCACCGGCTTGTCCACCCCCCGTTCGGCCAGGTCGGCCACCAGGCCGGCGTACTCGGTGCTTTCGAAGAAGAACTGGGTGACGGCGAAGTCGGCCCGCGACAGCTTGGCGGCCAGGAAGTCCCGGTCACTGCTGCGGTCGGCGGACAGAGGATGGCCGCTGGGCTGGGCGGCGACCCCGACCGAGAATCCGCCGATGGCTGAAGCCAGCTCGACCAGCTCCGAGGCGAACTGCAACTCGCCGGCGGCACCGTCCGGGTCGCTCGGCGGGTCCCCACCCAGGGCCATCAGGTTCTCCACACCGGCGGTGCGGTAGGCCACCAGGATTTCGGCCAGCTCCAGGCGGGTGTGGGCCACGCAGATGAGGTGGGCCATGGGAACCAGGGTGGTCGTGCGCAGCATGCCGGTCACCAGGTCGAAGGTGCGCTTCCGTGACTCGGCGCCCCCCCGGTAGGTCACCGACACGAACGAGGGGCCGAGCGGCTCGAGATCGCGGAGGGTGGCCACCAGGGTGACCTGCTCGGCATCGGTCTTGGGCGGGAAGAACTCGAACGAGTACGTCCTGCCCTTGGCCAGCAGATCGGCAATCCGGGTCATGACCGGACAAGCCTACTGCCGGGCGGCGGCACCGCCCCGGGCCGGGTCTAGTGGGCCGACCCTGAGCCGAGGCGGGCGGACAGTCGGGCCAGGGCCGAGTTGAGCTCGGTGTGGCGGGCCCGTCGGGCCTCGTCGGCCTGGGCCAGTTGCACCCCGGTGGGGGCCGAACTGCCCTGGCGCAGAAGGCGGTCCGCCTCGACGGCGAAGGCGAGGCCGCGCAGGGCTCCGGCGGCGGCGGCGGCCGACGATGCGGCCTGGGGATCGGGGGCCGAGGTAGCGGCGTGGTCGAGCGCCACTGCCGCTCGTTCGGCCTGCACCGACACGGCTCCCCGCAGCTCCGCATCGGCCGACAGGGCGTTGCCGGACAGCAGCGACTCGCGGGCCAGTTGGGCGTCACTCACGGCGGGGACGGCCACACGCCGCCATTGGGTCTCGGTCGCCTTCTTCTTCCGCGATCGGAGGAGCAGGGCAACCACCAGCACGGCCACCACCAGCACCACGATGAGAACGATGAGGCCCCAGGGAGTCGACGAGGAGGTGGTCGTGGTGGGCGGGACGGTGGTGGTCGTGGAAGAGGACGACGAGGTCGTGCTGCGCGGGGTCTCGGTGGTGGAGGTGGTGGTCGGCACCACCGTGGTGGTCGTGGTCGGGGGGAGAGTGGTGGTCGTGGTGGGCGGGACGGTGGTGGTCGTGGTCGAGCTGACGTCGGTGGGTGTGGTCTGCGCACCCGCCGCGGTGACCGGGGCCAGGGCCAGCACGAACAGACCGACGGCTACAGCAGACGCCCGACCGGCGGCACCGACGAGGCGGCGTCGACCCGCCGGGCACGGGCCACGGGCCGCCATCTCGCCCCTCATGCCGACCGCTCCGCGGCCCGCACCGCATTGACCAGCAGCATGGCCCGGGTCATGGGCCCCACCCCGCCGATCCGGGGAGTGAGCCACCCGGCTACATCGGCCACCCCGGGGTCGACATCCGACAGCAACTTTCTGCCCTCCCACGAGGTACCCGCCCCCACCACGGCGGCCCCCGGTTTGATCATGTCCGGCGTGACCAGCCCGGCCCGGCCGGCCGCCGCCACCACCACGTCGCCTTGGCGCACCAGGGAACCCATGTCCGCCACCCCGGTGTGGACCACGGTCACCGCCGCGTTGCAACCCGGTCGCTTCAAGGCCAGAAGGAGGGCCAGGGGCCGTCCGATGGTCAGTCCCCGTCCGATCACCACGGCGTGCTTTCCCTCCACCGGCACCTGGTTGGCGGCCAGCAGTTCGACAATACCGGCCGGGGTACAGGGCAACGGGCCGTGGGCCCCCATGACCAGGCGGCCCAGGTTGACCGGGTGGAGCCCGTCCACGTCCTTGTCGGGATCGACGGCCAGGAGGACCCGCTCCTCGTCCAGCCCCGGAGGGAGGGGCAGCTGGACCAGATAGGCGTGGACGGTGGGGTCGGCATTGAACCGGGCCACCGTCGCCTCCAGCTCGGCCTGGGTGACGTCGGCCGGCAGGTGTTGGTGGACCGAATGCATACCCACCTCGGCGCAGTCGGCGTGCTTCATGGCCACGTAGCGCTCGCTCGGACCGTCTTCGCCCACCAGGATGGTCCCGAGCCCGACCTCGACACCGGAACTGCGCAAACGGGCCACCCGGTCGGTGACCTCGCCCCGGATGCGGGCAGCCAGCGACTCGCCGTCGAGCACGGCGGCCGTCATGGTCGCCTCCCCCGAACTCCGTGTCGTCGCCGCGGTGTGCGCTCCATGGTCCGGATCACCTTCGTTGTCGGTGTCTGCGTCATTCTCGCGTCATTCTCGCGTCATTCTCGCGTCATTCTCGCGGCCACTCAGTGCCGGAAGTGTCGTTCGCCACCGGCCATGACCACGGCGATACCCGCTTCGTCGGCCGCGGCGATCACCTCGCCGTCGCGGACCGATCCCCCCGGCTGGACCACAGCCGCCACCCCGGCGTCGGCCAGGACCAGCAGTCCATCGGGAAAGGGGAAAAAGGCGTCACTGGCCGCCGCCCCACCGGCACTGCGGGACCCCGCCTTGGCCACGGCGATCTCCGCCGCCACCACCCGTGACTGCTGACCGGCACCCACCCCCACCGCCTGGCTGTCGTTGACCACGGCGATGGCGTTGGAGGTGGTGCGGGCGCACACCTTCCAAGCCAGGGCCAGGTCCCGCCACTGCGACTCGGTGGGTCGGGCCTTGGTGGCCACCTCCCAGACCGCCGGTGGGATGAGGAATCGGTCAGCGTCCTGGACCAGCACGCTGTTACCCAACACCCGGAGTTGACGGGCCAGGGGCTCGGGAGCCGGGGCCGACAGGAGACGGGTGGCCTTGCGCTTGCCGGCCAGGCGGGCGAGGGCGTCGTCGTCGTAGGAAGGGGCGATGATGACATCGGCCTGCGGTCCGGCGGCGATGGCCTCGGCCACCTCGACGGTGACCGGACCGCCGATGGCCACGATCCCTCCGAAGGCGGAGGCCGGGTCGCAGGCCAGGGCCCGCTCATAGGCCGTAACCAGATCGGAGTGGAGAGCGGCGCCACAGGGGTTGGCGTGCTTGATGATGGCCACCGCCACCACCGGGTCGCCCGGCGGGGGAAGCTCGTGGACCAGCCGCCACGCTGCGTCGGCATCGAAGATGTTGAGATACGAGAGGTCCTTGCCTCCGTGTTGGACGACGTCGTCCCACCACGAGTGGCGACCGACGATCCGGTAGCGGGCACCGTGCTGGTGGGGGTTCTCACCGTAGCGAAGCGAGCCGGCACGCTCGAGAGTCAGATGGATGGTGGGAGGGAGGAGGGGGTCGCCTCCGGCGGTGGTGTCCAGCACGTCGTCGGGACCGTCGGGGGGGGGCTGCTCACGAGCGTCGAGCCACTCCACGATGGCGGCGTCGTAGCCGGCGGTGTGGGCGAAGGCGGCCCGGGCCAGCCGGCGCCGGGTTTTCTCCGACAGCGAACCGTTCTGGCCCAGCTCGGCCAGAACCCCGGGGTAGTCGTTGGGCGAAACGACCACGGCCACGTGGTCGTGATTTTTGGCCGCCGCTCGAACCATGGTCGGGCCCCCGATGTCGATGAGCTCGACGGAAGGGTCCGAGGGGAAGGGGTAGAGGTTGCACACCACCAGATCGATGAGACCGATGCCGAGCCGGTCGAGGGCATCGAGGTGATCGGGCTTGGACCGGTCGGCCAGGATGCCGCCGTGGATGACCGGGTGCAGGGTCTTGACCCGGCCGCCGAGCATTTCCGGGGCACCGGTCAGATCAGCCACCTCTGTGTGGGCGATGCCGGCCTCGGACAGGGCGGCGGATGTGCCGCCGCTGGACACCAGCTCCCACCCCAGATCGGTGAGCCCGCCGGCCAGCTCGACCAACCCGGTCTTGTCGTAAACGGACAGCAGTGCTCTCACCGGGCGACCTCCGAGGTTGATCCTGATCCATCCCCCACCGGCTGCGCCAACCCGGCCACGAAGCGGCGGATGGTCTCGGGATAGAGCCGGCGCTCGACCGTCTTGATTCGCTCGTGCAGGGTCGCTTCGGTGTCGTCGGCCAGCACGGCCACCCGCTCCTGAGCCAGGATCGGACCGGCGTCCATCTCCAGGGTGGCGATGTGCACGGTGGTGCCCGTCTCGCTGACCCCGGCGGCCAGGGCGTCGGCCACCGCGTGCCAACCGGGAAAGGCGGGGAGGAGGGCGGGGTGGGTGTTGAGAACACGCCCCGCATAGGCGTCCTGAAGGGGCTGACCGAGCACCGTGCCGAACCCGGCCATGGCCACCACTTCGACGGCATGGTCGGTAAGGACGTCGACGACCGCCCGGGTGTAGCCGTCACGGTCGAAGGTGGGGCCGAACCCACCGTGATCGGTCCGTTCGACCAAGTGCGAAGGGACCCCGGCTGACGCCGCTATTTCCAAAGCGCGACAGGGTCGGTCGGCAACCACCACCCGGATGAGCAGACCGGCGTCGAGGATGGCCTCGAGGATGGTTCCACTTCCCGACGCCAGGACCCCGATAGGCGCGGGAGGAGGGGACGGAGCGGAGAGCGGCACCACGGGCGAACGCTACCAGTGGCGGTTGGGGGCCGATCGTTGCCGGGCCGAAACTCAACACGCGCGTAGCGCGAGCTCGACGACAGAGCCGGTGGTAGCGTCCCGAGCGAAGAGACCGTGGCGACGGGGCCCTCCCGGCCTGCCTCCGGTTACGGGCCCTCGTCGCTCGCACGGTCTCCCCTGCCCAGGGAATGCCCCTCGCGGAAGATGTATCGGCAGTATCGCCGGCTATCCGAAGTGAAAGTTTGCGAAGTTTTGCTAGCGGGGGGAACACAGTCCATCAGGAACGAACACGAAAGCAGCGCGAAGAGCAGGAAAAACGGAGCGAGGGTGAGGGGGGAAAGGGGCGATGCCGGGCAGTGACGTCAGACGATGACGTCAGGCGGTGACGTCAGGCGCTCACAACGAGCCCAGCGAGCGCAGCAGGGCTTCGTCGAACTCGGTCAGTGAAGCCAAACGGGCGTCGCAGAACCCCCACCGGGGCGAGTCGAGCGCCTCGGGCTCGGGTACCACCACAACCCGCATGCGGCCCGCCTTGGCGGCGATGGCTCCATTGAAGGAGTCTTCGACGGCCAGGCACGCCGACGGGTCCACCCCCAAGGTGGCCGCCGTCGAAAGATAGGCACCGGGGTGGGGCTTGCCCAACGGCTCCCACTCGGCCGAATGCCATGCCGCTATCTGCGGACCGACTCCCAGCCGGTCGAGGGCGGCCTCGATGACAGCGGCGTAGGAGCCCGAGCACACCGCCACCGGAAGTGACAACCGGGTGCACAGGTCCACCGCGGCCAACGCCCCCGGCATGGCGACACCGGTGAGGCGCAACAACTCGGCCACCCGGGCGGTGACCTCCCGCTCCACCTGGACCGGCGTCGGACCCTCCCAGGGGAACAGTTCCCACCAGTGGCGGACGGCATCGTCGATGCGCAGACCCATGGTCTGGCGCACGTCCGATTCGGTCAGCGTCAACCCGACAGAGCCGAACACCTCGATTTCGGCCTGCCGCCACAGGGGCTCGGAGTCGACCAGCAGACCGTCGAGATCGAAGATGACCGCCCGGATGCGCCGCCCGCCCAATGCATCGGCGGAAGGGACCCCGACCGTCAGCCCAGTTTCCGGACGACGTCGACCATGGCTTCGCCCGCCTCGGTCGGGTTGAGGGCCACGGTCACCCCGGCCGCCGCCAACGCATCCATTTTGGCCTGGGCGGTGCCCTTCGACCCGGAGATGATGGCGCCGGCGTGTCCCATCTTGCGACCCGGTGGGGCGGTCACCCCGGCCACGTAGGAGACGACCGGCTTGGTGACCGAAGAGGCGATGAACTCGGCTGCTTCCTCTTCGGCGGAGCCGCCGATCTCGCCGATCATCATGACGGCCTGGGTGTGGGGATCGGCTTCAAAGGCGGTCAGGCAGTCGATGAAACTGGTCCCGGGTACAGGGTCGCCCCCGATGCCCACGCAGGTTGTCTGGCCCACCCCCTGCTGGGAGAGTTCGTGCAGGGCCTGGTAGGTGAGGGTTCCCGACCGGCTTACGATCCCCACCGGTCCGCCGGGCAGGGCGATGTCACCCGAGGTGATGCCGATGTTGCACTTCCCCGGGGAGATGACACCGGGGCAGTTGGGCCCGAGCAGCCGGGTTCCCGGAAAGTCGCGGACCAGACGGTTGTAGGCCAGGGCCTCGTCCTGGGCCGGGATGCCCTCGGTGATGCACACCACGAAGGGGACACCGGCGGCGGCGGCCTCCATGATGGCCTCGGCGGCGAAGGGGGGCGGGACCGAAATGAACGAGGCGTTGGCTCCGGTGGCCTCGACGGCCTCGGACACGGTGGCGAAGACGGGGATGCCCTCGATCTCCTCACCCCCCCGGCGGGGGTTGGTGCCGGCCACCACCTGGGTGCCGTAGGCCCGGTTGCGCAGCCCGTGGTAGAGGCCCTGACTGGTGGGGCTCACTCCCTGGATCACGACTTTGGTGTTCTCATCCACGAAGATGCTCATGACGCCACTCCTACGAAGGCCACCGCACGACGGGCGGCATCGAGCATGGTCGGCTCGGCGACCAGGCGATCGGACAGGTGATCGGCCAGGATCTCACGGCCGGCGACGGCGTTGGTGCCGTCGAGTCGGAGAACGATGGGCGAGCTGATGTCGACCCGGTCGAGGGCCTCGAGGATGCCCCTGGCCACTTCGTCGACCCGGGTGATGCCCCCGAAGATGTTGACGAAGATGGCCCGCACGGCCGGATCCGAGTTGATGACCTCGAGAGCGGCGGCCATCACGTCGGCATTGGCCCCGCCCCCGATGTCGAGGAAGTTGGCCGCCTTCCCGCCGCACTGGTTGACCACGTCCAGGGTGGACATGGCCAGTCCCGCCCCGTTGGCGATGATGCCCACCGACCCGTCGAGCCCGATGTAGTTGAGGCCCCGCTCCTTGGCCCGGGCCTCGCGCTCGTCTTCCACGTCGCTGCCGGCGAACTCCTCCCACTCGGGATGGCGGAAGGCGGCGTTGTCGTCCAGGGTGACTTTGGCGTCGAGGCAGTGCACCCGGCCGTCGGGGGTGAGGATGAGAGGGTTGATTTCGGCCAGGTCGCAGTCCCCCTCGGTGTAACAGGTGTACAGCTTGACCAGGATTTGGGCCGCCTGGGCCCGGGCCTCCTCGTCGAGGTCGGCGCGGTCCACCCAGGCCCGGGCCTCCTCGAGGCTCAGACCGTCGACGGGATCCACATGGAGGATGGCGATGGCCTCGGGGTTGGTGACGGCCACCTCCTCGATGTCCACACCGCCCGACGCCGACAGCATGCCCAGGTGCTTTTTGGCGCTGCGATCGAGGGTGAAGCTGGCGTAGTACTCGCGCTCGATGTCCGAGGAGTGCTCGATCCACAGCCGCTTGACCACGTGGCCCTTGATGTCGAGGCCGAGGATGTTGCCGGCGTGGGTCCGCAGCTCGGCTTCGTTGTCGGCCAGCTTCACCCCGCCGGCCTTGCCCCGTCCGCCCACCTTGACCTGGGCCTTGACCGTGACCGGGTAACCGGCACCGGCGGCCACCACGACGGCCTCGTCGACGGTGTCGGCCACACCCCCCTTGGAGATGGGCATGCCGTAGCGGGCGAAGACCTGCTTGCCCTGATACTCGAAGAGATCCACTGAGCTCTGTTCCTCTCTGTCCCTGTCTTGTCTGTCTGTTGGTCGGATCTGTCTGTTGGTCGGATCTGTCTGTCTGGTCGGATCTGTCTGTCTGGTCGGATCGTCTGCCCGTGCTTCGGTTGTTCCTGTCCCTGTCTACTCGCGGCTCCGATGCGGCCCGGATGGAAGGCGGACGGCTCGGGCACGGCCGGCCCACCGGGAAGCTACGGCGCCGCCCCCACCGGATCGTAGGGTCAGGCTGTCACTCCACTCTCACGCTCGTCGAGGGCCTCGCCGATGCGGGACACGATGGCCGGGAGCGGGGCCCCCGGCGTGAACACCTCGGCCACCCCCATCTCCTTGAGTACCGGGATGTCGGGGGCGGGAATGATGCCCCCCACCAGGACCAGTACGTCGTCCCGGCCCTGATCCTTCAGACCCTCGACCACCCGGGGCACCAGGGTGAGGTGGGCGCCGGACAGCAGGGAGAGGCCCACCGCATCGGCGTCCTCCTGGATCACCGCCTGAACCACCTGTTCCGCCGTCTGGTGAAGCCCGGTGTAGATGACCTCGAATCCCGCATCCCGAAGCGCCCGGGCGATGACCTTGGCCCCCCGGTCATGACCGTCCAGCCCGGGTTTGGCCACAACCACTCGGTACGGGCGGATCACGAGGGCAGATACTAAGCGCTGACGCCCCGTCAGGCCCAGACGGCCCAGGTCACGTCGGGCACCGGCGCCGCCCGAGGGGCCGGTACCGCCATGGTCCGACCCTGGGGACAGGGGTCCGTGCTACCTTCGCTCTGGCGCCTGCGGCATCACCCGAACTCCGAGGACGCCTCTTGACCACTCCGGCTGAAGCTGTGGAAAGACCCGACCAACAGGCTGGCGGCAATCCGGCGCGGTCCTCCCTCCTCCTCGGACTGGTCCGGCTCAGCCGACCCCGCCAGTGGACCAAGAACCTCCTGGTGGTGGTGGCACCGGCCGCCGCCGGCGTCCTCTTCCACGCCGGCATCTTCGGCCGCACGGTCGCCGCCTTCGCCATCTTCTGCGTCGCCGCCTCGGGCACCTACTTCGTCAACGACGCCATCGACGTCGCTTCCGACGCCAACCACCCCTCCAAACGGAATCGGCCCATCCCCTCCGGCCAGGTCAGCGTGACCATGGCCCTGGTCCTGGGCTTCGTGCTGATGGCCGCCTCGGCCGGGCTCGGATCCTGGCTGGCCGGGTGGCGTCTGGCCCTCGTCATGGGCATCTACGCCGTGGTCAACGTGGCCTACTCCCTCGGCCTCAAGAACGAACCCGTCCTCGATCTGGCCGCTGTCAGCGCCGGGTTCGTCCTCCGGGCCATCGCCGGCGGGGTGGCTTCCGGCGTCCCCCTGTCCAACTGGTTCCTGATCGTGGCCTCGTTCGGTTCGTTGCTGGTGGTGACCGGGAAACGCTCGGGAGAAATGCACCTGCTGACCGAACAGCAGACCGACCACGACGGCGTCCGTCAGACGTTGGGCTCCTACACCCCGAGCTTCCTCCGCTCGGTGAGGACTTTCGCCGCCGCGGTGACCGTCACCGCCTACTGCCTGTGGGCCTTCGAGCGGGCCGGCCAGGTCCACCACGGTCACGACCCTGTCTGGTTTCAGCTGACCATCATCCCCTTCACCATCGCCCTGCTCCATATAATGCGCCTGCTCGATGCCGGAGAGGGCGCCGAGCCCGAGGAGCTGGCCCTCCGCGACCGCCGGCTCCAGATCTACGGCATCTGTTGGATCGCCCTGTTCGCCTGCGGCGTCTACGGCTGATGGCCGCGTCGGGCCGCCGGACCTCGCTCTCGGGATGGGGGCGCGCCGCCCCCACCACCGCCGAGGTGGTCCGGGCCGTCGATGCCGACGGGATCGAGCGGGCCATGGCCGAAGCGGTGGCCTCGGCCGCCGGTCAGGGCAGGGGGATCATCGCCCGCGGCCTCGGTCGTAGCTACGGGGACGCCGCCCAGAATGCCGGCGGCCTGGTCGTCGACACCACCGGGCTGGACACCATCCATCACGTGGACCTGACCTCGGGCACCGTCACCGCCGGAGCCGGGGTCAGCTTGGAAACCCTCATGGAGCGGTTGGTTCCCCTGGGTTGGTTCGTGCCGGTGACCCCCGGTACCCGCATGGTCACCATCGGCGGTGCCATCGCCGCCGACATCCACGGCAAGAACCATCACGCCGACGGCGGGTTCTGCTCCCACGTGCACCAGTTGACTCTGGTCACTCCCCGAGGAGTGGTCACCGTGTCCCCTTCGTCCGACTCCGACCTCTTCTGGGCCACGGCCGGGGGAATGGGACTGACCGGCTTGATCACCCGGGCCGTGGTGCAGATGGTGCCGGTGGAGACCAGTTACATGACCGTCGACACCGAGCGGGCCGCCGATCTCGACGCGGCCATGGCCATGATGGCCACCGGCGACCACGCCTACCGTTATTCGGTGGCGTGGATCGACTGCCAGGCCACCGGCCGCGGACTGGGACGGTCGGTGCTGACCCGGGGCAATCACGCACGCTACGAACAGTTGCCCGAACGGCTGCGTCGTCCCGCCGCCAAAGCCCGGGCCTTCCGCCCCCGGACGCCGCTGTCGGTCCCCCTCACCCCGCCCGGCGGCCTGCTCAACCCGCTCACCGTGGGCGCCTTCAACGAAGTCTGGTTCCGCAAGGCTCCCCGCCATCAGACCGGGAAGATCGAGACCCTGGCCGGCTACTTCCACCCGCTGGACGGGGTGGGCGCCTGGAACCGCCTGTACGGACCGAAGGGCTTCCTCCAGTACCAGTTCGTGGTGGGCGACGAGGATACCGAGGTGGTGCGTCGGATCATCGAACAGATCGCCGGGGTCCGGCTGGCTTCCTTTCTAGCTGTGCTCAAACGGTTCGGCCCGGCCAGCCCAGGGCCCCTCTCCTTCCCCCGCTCGGGGTGGACCCTGGCCCTCGACCTGCCGGTGGGGTCGGCCGGGCTCGGACCCCTCCTCGACCGCCTCGACGATCAGGTGGCGGCGGTCGGGGGCCGGGTCTATCTGGCCAAGGACTCCCGTCTGTCGGCAGACGCCTTCCGATCCATGTACCCCGGGGTGGACCGGTGGATGGCGGTGCGCGACCGGGTGGACCCCGACGGCGTCCTCCGCTCCGACCTGGGCCGGCGGCTCGGACTATGTGGCGACCGTCCGGTGGCGCCTGTTCCGTCAGTGGGCCGTTCCGGCACGAAGGGCGGCCACCCCCGAGCCCGTCCGGCGACTCCGCCGTCATCCACCCCGCCCGTCCTCGCCCCCTCGACCGAAGGAGGATCGTCTTGATCGACGCCACCGGACGGCCCCAGTCGCTCCTCGTCCTCGGGGGCTCCTCCGAAATTGCCCGGGCAGTGGTGGCCACTCTGGTGCCCGGCCGGTGCCGGACAGTCGTCCTGGCCGGCCGGGAGGGACCGCGCCTCGACCAGGCGGTAGCCGAGGCCCGGGAGGCGGGAGCCGAGGTGGTCGAAGCGGTGGCCTTCGACACCGATGACAGCGCCCACCACGCCGCTTTCGCCCGGGACGTGTTCGCCCGGTTCGGTGACATGGACCTGGTCATCGCGGCGGCCGGTGTCCTCGGCGACCAGGGGGTCGACGAACACGATCCGGCCGCCGCCGCCGC
Source organism: uncultured Acidimicrobiales bacterium (assembly GCA_963824645.1). Lineage (GTDB taxonomy): Bacteria > Actinomycetota > Acidimicrobiia > Acidimicrobiales > RAAP-2 > Bog-756. The sequence goes on along the minus strand of CAWGQC010000011.1, from coordinate 101,953 downwards.
CGTCATGACCACCAACTACGTGGGTCTGGCCGCCGCCCTCCTGGCCGTGGCCGACCGCCTGCGACACCAGGGCCATGGTCGGATCATCGTGCTCTCGTCGGTGGCCGGTGAACGGGCCCGGCGGGCCAATTTCATCTACGGCTCGTCAAAGGCCGGGCTCGACGCCTTCGCCCAGGGGCTGGCCGACTCGCTGGTGGGTTCGGGTGTGGCCGTCACCATTGTCCGCCCCGGATTCGTCGTCGGTCGGATGACCGAGGGGATGCAGCCGGCGCCCTTCGCCACCACCCCCGAGGCGGTGGCCGAGGCTGTGGCCCAGGGGATCATCTCGGGTGCCCCCGTGGTCTACGCCCCCCCGATCCTGCGCTGGGCCACGGTCGTCATCCGCCACCTACCCCGGGCCCTGTGGCGCCGGGTACCCGGCTGAGGGGCGGGAACGCTAAGCGCGCTTGACGGGGGCCATCCGCAACAGCAATTTCTTACGCCCCACCGATGGGAAATCAACCACCGCCTCGGCCTCCTCGCCCGGTTCCGAGGCCTCGATGACCCTGCCTTCGCCCCACTTGCCGTGGACCACCCGGTCACCGGCAGCCAGGCCCAGCAGCTCCGCCCCGCTGGAGGGCGGCGCCGGGCGGTGGCGACCGGTGGCGTCGAAGGCGCTCTCGTCCCGGTGTCCCCGCCCGAACACGCTCCGTCCCGGCGTCCCTCCGTCATCGTCGGCCAGCGCCGACCGGCCGCCTCGACCAAAGGTGGGCCGGCCCGAATCGCCACCCACGTCCCGCAACAGCTCGGTCGGAATCTCGTTGAGGAAGCGGCTCGGGATGTTGGACGAGGTCGTCCCGAACAGCATCCGGCTCCAGGCATGCGACAGGTAGAGGTGGCGCTCGGCCCGGGTGATGCCCACGTAGCAGAGCCGCCTTTCCTCCTCCAGCTCGACCGGATCCCCGAGGGAGCGCAGGTGAGGGAAGACCCCGTCCTCCAGACCGACCAGAAACACGGCCGGGAACTCGAGGCCCTTGGCGATGTGCATGGTCATCAACGAGACGGTGCTGCCGTCGCCGTCGAGGTCGTCGGCGTCACTGACCAGCGAAGCCGCCTCCAGGAATTCAGCCAGGGTGCGGTACTCGTCGGCCACCCCGACCAGCTCGTCGACGTTCTCCACCCGCCCCAGGGCCTCGATGGTCCCTTCGGCCAACAGCTCACTGCGGTAGCCGCTGCGCTCGACCACGGCCGACACCAGGGCGCCGGGCAGGAGAACGCCGTCGGTGCTCGCCGGCCCGCCCTCAGCCCCTCCGTCCTCGATCTCTGCGTCCTCGACCTCTACGTCCTCGACCTCTGGGTCATCCTGGCCGGGGGCCACAGCCTCGCCGTTCTCATCGACCAGGGCGGGCACGGCCATCTGCCGACGCAGGTCGTCGAGCAGGCTGGACAACCCGCGGAGGGCGGCCGAGGCCTTGGCCGGCAGGCCGGCTTCGTCGGCGTGGGCCACCGCCTCCCCGAAGGACATCCCCTCTCGGCCCGACCAGCCCGCCAGCTTGGCCACCGATGTTTCCCCCACCCCCCGCTTGGGGACGTTGACGATCCGTCGCCAGCTGACCTCGTCGTCGGGATTGACCAGGACCCGTAGATAGGCCATGACGTCCTTGACCTCGCGGCGGTCGTAGAACTTGGTGCCGCCCACCACGCGGTAGGGGACCTCGGCCCGGACCATGGCTTCCTCGAGGGCGCGGCTCTGCGCGTTGGTCCGGTAGAAGATGGCGACGTCACCCCAGCGCAGACCCTGCTCGCGGTGGAGTCGGGTGATCTCATGGGCCACCCAGGCTCCCTCGTCGTACTCGTCCTCCGCCCGGTAGCGGACGATGCGCTCACCCTCGCCGGCGTCGGTCCACAAGGTTTTGGGCTTGCGGGAGAGGTTGTTGACTATGACGGCGTTGGCGGCGTCGAGGATGGTCTGGGTGGACCGGAAGTTCTGGTCGAGGGTGATGGCGGTGGCGTCGGGGAACTCGCGCTCGAACTCGAGGATGTTGGTGATGTCGGCGCCCCGGAAGCGGTAGACCGACTGGTCACTGTCCCCCACCACCACGATGTTGCGGTGGCCCCCGGCCAGCTGGACGGCCAGTGCGTTCTGCACGGCGTTGGTGTCCTGGTACTCGTCGATGAGGATGTGGGTGAACCGGGTGCGGTAATGGTCGAGCACATCGGGGTTCTCCGCGAACAGGCGCACGGCGTTGGACAGGAGATCGTCGAAGTCCATGGCGTTGGCTTCGACCATGCGCTGCTGGTAGAGGTCGAACACGTCGGCCACACGACGGTCGAAGATGGTGAGGGCGGCGGCCCGGTACTCCCGGGGGCCCAGCTGGGAGGACTTGGCCTGGCTGATCTGACCCTGGATCGAACGGGGCGAGAGCTTCTTGGTGTCGATCTCCAGCTCGCGACAGACGATCTCGATGAGCCGCCGGGAGTCGGCGTCGTCATAGATGGTGAAGGAACCCTTGTAACCGAGACGGTCGCCGTGGGCCCGCAGGATGCGCACGCAGGCTGAGTGGAAAGTCGACACCCACATACGGGCGGCCCGGCGGCCCACCAGATCGGCCACCCGCCGCCTCATCTCATCGGCCGATTTGTTGGTGAATGTGATGGCCAGGATCTGCCACGGGGCGGCGTCGCCGGTGGCGATGAGGTGGGCGATGCGGCGGGTCAGGACCCGGGTCTTGCCCGAACCGGCCCCGGCCACGATGAGCAGAGGGCCACCCCGGTGAACGACCGCCGCCCGCTGGGGGCCGGTGAGTCCCTCCAGGAGGGCCTCGGCCCGTTCCGCCCGGGCCGCCGCTTCCCGTTCCTCGGCGTCCCGACGCCGCTCCCCTTCGGCTACGGCATCGTCGAAGGCGTCCTCGGCGAAGAGGCTGTCGTCGTAAGCCGGTTCGCCGTCGGGGAGCGGAACGGCGCCCCCGGCCACGTCGGTCATTCCCACTCGATGGTTCCAGGTGGCTTGGAGGTGATGTCCAGAGCCACCCGGTTGACGCCCTCGACCTCGTTGATGATGCGTGAGGAGAGGCGCTCGAGCACGTCGTAGGGCAAGCGGGCCCAGTCCGCCGTCATGGCGTCGTCACTGGTGACGGCGCGGATGATGACCGGATAGGCGTAGGTGCGGCCGTCGCCCATCACGCCCACCGAGCGGACGGCGGGAAGGACGGCGAAGCTCTGCCACAGGTCGCGATAGAGGCCGGCCCGGCGGATCTCCTCGACCACGATGGCATCGGCCGCCCGGAGAATCTCGGCCCGCTCGGGGGTGACCTCTCCCACGATGCGTACCGCCAAGCCGGGACCGGGGAAGGGTTGGCGCCAGATGATGTCGGGGGGCAGGCCCAGTTCCTCGCCGACCGCCCGCACCTCGTCCTTGAACAGCAGACGGAGGGGCTCGACCAGATCGAAGGCCAGGTCATCGGGGAGCCCGCCCACGTTGTGGTGGGACTTGATGATGGCGGCGCTGTCCGAGCCCGATTCGATGACGTCGGGATAGAGGGTGCCCTGCACCAGATAGCCGGCGGCGGCGTCGGTTTCCACCGCCGACCTGTCGGTCGGGGTAGCCGAGCCGTCCGGGTCGAACTGCTCGATGACCAGATCGCGGGCCACTTCCTCGAAGATGCGGATGAACAGCTCCCCGATGATCTTTCGCTTCTCCTCGGGATCGATCACCCCGGCCAGGGCGTCGAAGAAGCGGTCGGCCGCTTTTACGTGGACCAGGTCGATGCGGAACTGGCGGCGGAAGGTCTCCTCCACCTGCTCGCTCTCATTGGCCCGCATGAGACCGGTGTCGACGTAGACACAGGTGAGTTGGTCACCGACCGCCTTGTGGACGAGAGCGGCGGCCACCGCCGAGTCGACCCCTCCGGACAGGGCACACAGCACCGGTGAGGATCCGACCCGCGACCGGACCGATTCCACCTGCGACTCGATGATCGAGGTGTGGGTCCAGGCCGGTGGACAACCGCACACGTCGTAGAGGAAGTGCTCGAGTAGATCGCGGCCTCGCTCGGTGTGGACCACCTCGGGATGGAACTGGACGCCGAAAATGGCCCGTCGGTCGTCGTGGAGGGCGGCTACCGGGGCGTCGGGGCTGGTGGCCGTGGCCACGAACCCTTCGGGGACGGTAGTGATGGCATCGGCGTGGCTCATCCACACCTCGCCTTGTCCGGGCCAGTCGACGAACAAGGGCGACGGAGCGGTGACAGTCAGCGGGGTACGCCCGTACTCGCCCCGGCCGGTACGGGACACTTCGCCCCCCAGCTGCTGGCACAGGAGCTGGGCGCCGTAGCAGATGCCCAGAATGGGGACGCCGGCGTCGTAGATGGCCGGATCGATGAGCGGGGCCGGCGTGTCGTTGACCGACTTGGGCCCTCCCGACAGGATGATCCCGGCCGGACGCCGGGCGGTGAGCTCGGCCGCTGTGGCCGTATGAGGAACGATCTCCGAGTAGACGTGGGCCTCTCGGACCCGGCGGGCGATCAGCTGGGCGTATTGGGCACCGAAGTCGACCACCAGGACGGGGCCGGCACCTGCGTCACCAGAGACGGGGGAAGCCGGGCTCAATGGCCCATGCCGACACCCTGGGAGCGCTGCAGATCTTTTCCTTCGGTCTGGAGGGCCGGCGCCACCATCACTTCGGCCTTTTGGAATTCCTTCACCGTCTGGTAGCCGCAGGTGGCCATGGCCGTGCGTAGGGCCCCGAACAGGTTCATGCGACCGTCGTTCTCGTGGGCCGGACCGAGCAGAATCTCCTGGAGGGTCCCCCGGGTGGTGGTCTGGACCCGGGCGCCCCGGGGCAGAGTGGGGTGGAAGGTGGCCATACCCCAGTGGAAGCCGCGGGCCGGCGCCTCCACCGCCGACGACAGGGGTGAGCCCAGCATGACGGCGTCGGCGCCACAGGCCACCGCCTTGGCGATGTCCCCCCCCTTGGCCATGCCTCCGTCGGCGATGACCTGGCAGTAGACGCCCGTCTCGTCGAGGTGGCGCATGCGGGCCCCGGCCACATCGGCGATGGCCGTGGCCTGGGGCACCCCGATGCCCAGCACGCCGCGGGTGGTGCAGGCGTTGCCCGGGCCCACGCCGACCAGTACACCCACCGCGCCGGTGCGCATGAGGTGGAGCCCGGCCTGGTAGGAGGCGCAACCGCCCACCACCACCGGGATCTCGAACTCGCGGATGAACCGCTTGAGGTTGAGGGGCTCGACCGTTTTGGACACGTGCTCGGCCGATACCACCGTCCCCTGGATGACCAGCAGATCGAGCTCGGCGGCCAGGAGGGCGGCGGCGAAATCGGTCGTCTTCTGGGGGGTGACCGAAGCGGCGGTGGTGATCCCCGCCGCCTTCATCTCCTTGATCCGGGAGGTGACCAACTCCATCTGCACCGGCTCGGCGTACATCTGCTGCATGCGGGCGGTGGCCTTCTCGGCCGGCAGCTCGCGGATCTCGTCGAACAGAGGGGTCGGGTCCTCGTAACGGGTCCACAGACCTTCCAGGTTGAGGACGCCCAGACCGCCGAGGCGGCCGATCTCGATGGCGGTGGACGGGCTGACCACACCGTCCATGGCGGCGGCCATGAGCGGCAGTTCGAACCGGTAGGCGTCGATCTCCCAGCTGATGTCCACATCTTCCGGATCACGGGTGCGGCGGCTGGGAACGATGGCGATGTCGTCGAACCCGTACGCCCTCCGCCCTGATTTGAAGATGCCGATCTCTAGCTCAGCCACGTGCGAATCCTCTCCGACCACGGTCTCAGTTGGGCAAACCTCCGATCGGCGGCAACCCGACACCGAGCCGACCGATTGGCCCCCACGATACCGCCTGGGCGACGACCGCCGGATCCGCCAGGGCGTCCCGTCGGGTGCTCAACCGGCTCGGAGGGAGCCGGGCAGTGGCACTCCGACCACCAGGCAGATGAGCTCGACCAGCGTCCGGGCCGTCGCCCCCCACACCGTCTCGCCCTCCACCGCGAAGAACCACACCGGAAACTCACCGGCGGGGAGTCCGGAGGCGCCCGGTCTACCGGGGACCGACCACCATTCCTCGTGGAAGACACCGTCGGCGGCCAGCTCGCTCAGGGCCACGTCGAAGACCCGGTCGACCTCGTCGGGGCTGGCCCGGAGTCGGGGCCGGGCGTCGAGGGTGGCCACCACCGGTGTCATCAGGGCGCCGGAGGAAATGGTGGGCCGGGGGGTGAGCCGGCCGATGACGGTGACGGCGGCCGGGTCGAGTCCCACTTCCTCGTCGGCCTCGCGGAGGGCGGCCTCGACCACCGACTCGCCTTCTTCGATGCGCCCACCGGGGAAGGCCACCTCGCCGGTGTGAGAGCGGAGCTGGTCCGATCGCACGGTGAGCACGACGCGCCCCTCCCCCTCCTCCTCCTCCTCGAACAGAGCCACCAGGACGGCGGCCGGCCGGCTGCCGGGGATGGGCGGGGAGGGCCACTGCTCGGCAGCCGGTGCGGGCCGGAGCGCCCGCTCCCGCTCCAGGGCCTCCCGCACCCGGGCCAGGGAGAGACCCCGCCGCGCCGCGCCGGGAAGATCTGACCAGGGCGCCGGTGACCCGGGCCGGTTGTCGGGGGGACGGGGGATGGGCCGGCGGACCACCCCGCCGTTCCCGCCGGTCCCGCTGCCCTGGCCCGGGTTGGCGGCGTCGGGAGGGGCGTCGGGAGCGGCGTCGGGAGAATTCATGAGGGGATCAGGATAGGCGTCGAAGATGACGGTTGACCCCCGTTTCGGATGACCGGATTCAGGTCTTCGATCGCCAAGGGTTCGATGGCCGGAAACAAGGATTCGAAGAGCCAAGGGGGCATAGCTCCCGGTGGGCGGGAGAACCACGGGGCTTTACTAATTTTGAAAAATGCCCACTTCTACCGTCTGCAACCGATAAGTAAAAGGCCGTTATATCGGGCATAGACGATAAATGGGCCAATTCCCGAAAAGTGATAGCCAAGAGGCGGGGTCCTTGACTCCGGTGACGGGGCTGTCCGGGTTCCGCTATAGAGCCGGGGACGGGCCCAATGAGGTCTGCCGAGATCATCCCGAACAGGAGGGCGGCGGCCCGAACAGGAGGGCGGCGGCCCGAACAGGAGGGCGGAACTGTAGGGCGGAACTGTAGGGCGGAACTGTAGGGCGGAACTGTAGGGCGGAACTGTAGGGCGGAACTGTAGGGCGGAACTGTGAGCCGTACACGCGACCGATCGGGCCCAAGGGCCCGATCGGTCACTACAACTCACTGCAACTTCAGTGGCCTGGACGTGGTGCCGGCGAACGCACCGTGCGTCCCGGTCCGAGAGGACCGGAGCCGGTGGCTACATCATGCCGCCCATGCCGCCCATGCCACCCATGCCACCACCCATGGCCGCAGCAGCAGCAGCGGCGGCGGCCGGATCGGCCTTCTCGGGCTTGTCGGCCACCAGAGCCTCGGTGGTCAGCAGCAGGCCGGCGATGGAGGCGGCGTTCTGCAAGGCGGAACGGGTCACCTTGGCCGGATCGATGACCCCGGCCTTGACCAGATCGACCAACTCGCCGGTATTGGCGTCGAGGCCGATGGTTCCCGTCTCCGACTCGACCTGACGCACGTACACCGATCCCTCCAGACCGGCATTGGAGGCGATGGCGTGCAGCGGGGCGGCGAGCGCCTTGGCCACGATGGAGGCTCCGGTGGCCTCGTCCCCACTGAGGGACTCGACCACGGACTGCACGGCGCTGCGCGACCGCACCAGGGCGGTCCCGCCCCCGGCCACGATGCCTTCCTCGACGGCGGCCCGGGTGGCGGAGAGGGCATCCTCGATGCGGTGCTTCTTCTCCTTGAGCTCCACTTCGGTAGCGGCACCCACCTTGACCACGGCTACACCGCCGGCCAGCTTGGCCAGACGCTCCTGCAGCTTCTCGCGGTCCCAGTCGGAGTCGGTGTCCTCGATCTCGCGCTTGATCTGGGCGATGCGGCCCTTCACGTCCTCGTCGGAACCGCCGCCATCCACGATGGTGGTGTCGTCCTTGTTGACGATGACTCGCCTGGCCTTACCCAGCAGATCCACCGTGGTCGTGTCGAGCTTGAGCCCGATCTCCTCGGAGATGACCTGGGCACCGGTGAGGACGGCCATGTCCTGAAGCATGGCCTTGCGACGCTCACCGAAGCCGGGGGCCTTGACCGCCACCGAGGTGAACGTGCCGCGGATCTTGTTGACCACCAGGGTGGCCAGTGCTTCGCCCTCGACATCCTCGGCCACGATCAGAAGGGGCTTGCCGGTCTGCATGACCTTCTCGAGAACCGGCACCAGATCGTGGACGGCGCTCACCTTCTGATTGACGAAGAGGATGAGCGGGTCGTCGAGCACGGCCTCTTGGCGCTCGGCGTCGGTGACGAAGTAGGGGGACAGGTAACCCTTGTCGAACTGCATCCCCTCGGTGAACTCGAGGTCGATGCCGAAGGTGTTCGACTCCTCCACGGTGACCGTTCCGTCCTTACCCACCCGGTCGATGGCGTCGGCCAGCACCTCGCCGATGGCGGCGTCGGCTGCCGAGATGGAAGCCACCTGGGCGATCTCGGTCTTGGAGTCGATCTCCTTGGCCTGATCCTTGATGGAGGCCACCGCGGCGGTCACCGCCTTGTCGATGCCTTTGCGCAGGCCCAGCGGGTTGGCCCCGGCGGCCACGTTGCGCAGACCCTCACGGATGAGGGCCTGGGCCAACACGGTGGCGGTGGTGGTGCCATCGCCGGCCACATCGTTGGTCTTGGTGGCCACTTCTTTGACCAACTGGGCGCCCATGTTCTCGAAGACGTCGTCCAACTCGACCTCGCGGGCGATGGAGACGCCGTCATTGGTGATGGTGGGGGCACCGAATTTCTTTTCGATAACCACGTTCCGGCCTTTGGGCCCGAGGGTCACCTTGACCGTGTCGGCCAGCTTGTTGACGCCGGCCTCGAGGCCACGGCGGGCCGCTTCGTCGAACTTGAGGATCTTGGGCATTACTTGGTCACCTTGGCCAGGACGTCGCGGCTGGACAGGATGAGAAGGTCCTCGCCCTCGGCCGTGATTTCGGTGCCGCCGTACTTGGAGTAGACGACGGTGTCGCCCACGGCGATGTCGAGGGGGATGAGATCGCCGCTGGACTCGGCCCGGCGACCCGGTCCTACGGCCAGGACTTCGCCCTGCTGGGGCTTCTCTTTGGCGGTGTCAGGAATGACCAGGCCGGAGGCGGTGGTTTCCTCGGATTCGCCGGGACGGACGACGATACGGTCGTCGAGGGGATGCAGACTCATGGGTTCGGGCCTCCTGTGGCACGCGTTAGCAGTCGAGGGTTGAGAGTGCTAACGATAGCGAGATCCGCGGCGTTTGGCAACCGGGTACGGCGAGTGCCAGCCGAGGGGGCGGCCGGGCCGGCTCAGACGGTGGCCACCAGGGGAAGGTTGGGATCGGCGCCGAGGCTGAACGGGCTCCGCTCGCCATGGTTGAGGCGCCACCAGCCGGCCGCCGCCACCATGGCCGCATTGTCGGTACACAGAGCCCGGCCGGGCAGGAAGGCCCCGATGCCGTCCTCGGCGCAGACCTCCTCCACCCGCCGACGGAGCAGGCTGTTGGCGGCCACGCCGCCGGCCAGGCAGAGGGCGGTGGCCCCCACGTCGGCCGCCGCCCGTCGGGCCCGGGCCACCAGCACGTCGACCACGGCCTGGCGGAAGGAGGCGGCCACGTCGGCGGTGTCGGCGTCGGGGTGTTTGCGCACGGTGGTGACCACCGATGTCTTCAAGCCGCTGAACGAGAAGTCGTAGCCGTCACCGGGCAGCGAACGCGGGAAGGCGAAGGCGGTGGGGTCACCGTCGTCGGCCACCCGGTCGATGGCCGGCCCTCCGGGGTAACCCAGTCCGAGGAAACGGGCCACCTTGTCGAAGGCTTCGCCGGCGGCGTCGTCGATGGTTCCCCCCAGTACCCGGTAGTGGCCGGGTTCGGTCACCTCGACCAGGAGGGTGTGCCCTCCCGACACCAATAAGACCACCATGGGCCAGCCCAGATCGGGCTGCTCGAGCAACGAAGCGAAGAGGTGGGCCTCGAGGTGGTTGACACCGACCAGGGGCACCTCCCAGGCCAGAGCCAGAGCCTTGGCTTCGGCCACGCCCACCAGCAGCGAGCCGATGAGGCCCGGCCCCCGGGTCACGGCCACGGCGTCGATCCCCCTCCCCCCGGGTCCCGAACCGGCCGCCTCCAGGGCGTCGGCGAGCACCGGGGTCAGCAGCTCGACATGGGCCCGACCGGCCAGTTCGGGCACCACCCCGCCGTAGCGGGCGTGCAGATCGATCTGACTGCTCACCACCGAGGAGGCGATCACCGCACCGTCGTCGACCACGGCCGCCGCCGTCTCGTCACACGAGGTCTCGATACCGAGGACCCTGCGGATGGGGGTGGACATGGAGGGGACACTAGTCACCGGGGCGCCCCGTCCCACCGGCGCTTTCCTAGTGGCGGGCCGACACCGTGAAACCGGCGGATGACGACTGCTCGATGTCGGCCAGTCGTCGGCCGTAGGCGGCCGTGTCGATGTCACGGGCCCACATGGTCAGGGCATCGTCCCCGGTGACCGGGTAGTAGTTGCGCCGGATGCCCACCGGGGCCAGGCCGAAGCGGCGGTAGAGGGCCAGGGCCGGCTCGTTGCCCACCCGTACCTCGAGGGTCAGATGGCGACCACCGCGGTCGAGAGCGGTCCGCACCAGGTCGGCCAAGAGCACCGCCCCGAGGCCACGACCCTGCCACTCCGGATCGACGGCGATGTTGTTCACATGGGCCTCATCGTCGATGAGCATCAACCCGGCGAAACCGACGATGGCGGTGTCGACCCACCCGGCCCGGTAGGCCCGGGTCTTGCGCTGAGCCAATTCCTCCACGAAAAGCCGGTGCGACCAGGGCTGGGGGAAGACCGCCTCTTCGATGCGGAGCACCCCCCGCAGGTCGCGGTTACGCATGGGGGCGATGACCACCGGGACCGGCGTGCGGCCCACTTCGGGGCGGGCCGTCACCGGGCCGGACCCGGGGCGGCCGGTGACCCCGAGCGGGGCTCCCGCTGCTCCCAGTTGATGCGGGCATCGGCCGGCCGGCGGTAATCGGGCACCAGGTCGGCGGCCCGGTCGGGTACCACCCCGGCGGCCAGGCGCTGGCGGGCCAGGCGGGCCAGAGCGTCGGGGGGCGGGGCGGCGAGGTCGTCGACCCAACTGAAGTCGAGGGCGGGCGGGCCCGACAGCGCCGACCGGTAGCGCAGGGCACCGTCACCCACCATCCGCACGTGACCGGTGTCCGCCGCCACCTCGACCAGCCAGGCGGCCAGCGCGTCGGGCGTCAGCGGTTCAGCGCAGTCACGGCGGATGGAGGCGGGGTCGGTGGCCGGCCCGCTCCCGTCGAACCGGTAGGAGGCGGCGAACACCTCCCCCCGCCGGGCATCGATGACCGCCGCCACCCGACCCGGTCGGTCGTCGGGGGACCGTGTGGCGGCCGCCGCCGCCAGCACGTCGAGGCTGCTCACCCCTAGGACACCGATGGACAGAGCCTGGGCCAGGGCCTTGGCCGTGGCCACGCCGACCCGCAATCCGGTGAACAGCCCCGGGCCCACGTCCACCGCCACGGCGTCGATGTCGGCCACCCGGCAGCCGGATGCCGCACACACCTCCTCGATGGACGGGGCCAACAGCTCCGCATGGGCCCGCCCGCCCACGTGCACCCTCTCGGCCACCCCGGCGTCGTCCCGCCACAGGGCCGCACCCACCGTGTTGGTGGCCGTCTCGATGGCCAGCAGGATCACCGGTCCGCCCCCCACGGGGCCAGCGCCCGGACCAGGGCCGGCCACCGGTCGGACCAGGCCTCGCCGGTGGCCCGGACCGTGATCACCCGGGCCGTGTCCACCGGGCCCGGTTCCAGTTGAACGGTGAGCGTCCCGTCATCGAACAGGGGGCGGGCCGCCTCTCCCCACTCGACCAGCGCGACGCCGCCATCCTCCACCAGCTCGCCGAGGTCGAGGTCGACCACCTCGTGGAGGCGGTCGAGCCGGTAGACGTCGGCGTGGACGAAGGAGCGGATTCCCGACCGGCCCTCCGCCCGTCCCTCCACCGGGTACTGGCGGACCAGCGTGAAAGTGGGACTGGTGATGGGGCCGGTGATCCCCAACCCGGCCCCGAAACCCTGGGCGAAGACGGTCTTGCCCGCCCCCAGGTCACCGACCAGCAGGAGCACGTCACCGGCACGGCACAGAGCGGCCAGGGCGGCGGCCAGCCGTCGGGTCTGGTCGGCCGATCCGGTGGACAACCCCTCCACGCCCCGGTGGGGAGACGGACCGGGCTGGGCCGCCGCCGTCACCGGCGCGGCTCCATCATCTGCTTGGCCCGCACCAGATCGGCCCGCATCTGGGCCAGCAGGACACCTCCCGAGCGCAGGGCGGCGGCCGGGTGGTAGGTGGGGACGATGACGTAGGCCCCCATCGGATAGGAGACTCCCCGCATCTGGGTGATGCCGCGGTCGGTATCGAGCAGGAGCTTGGTGGCGAAATTGCCCAGGGTGACCACCACGGCCGGGGCGATCAGGTCCAGCTGAGCCTCCAGATAGGGGCGGCAGGCGGCGATCTCTTCGGCCCGTGGATCGCGGTTGTCCGGGGGTCGGCACTTGACCACGTTGGCGATGTAGAACTGCGAACGTTCGAGGCCCATCTCTTCGGCCACCAGCCGGTCGAGCAGTTTGCCCGAGCGACCCACGAACGGCTCCCCCTGCAGGTCCTCGTCCCGGCCGGGGGCCTCGCCCACGAACAGGAGATCGGCGGTGGGACTGCCCACCCCGAACACGACCTGGGTACGGGTGGCGGCCAGGGGACAGCGGGTGCACCCGGCCGCCTCCTGGGCCAACCCAACCAGACCGGTCCCCGTCGCCACCGACGAATGGTACTGCCCGGTGCCGGCGTCCCACACCGTCACCCTCGGTTCCGGGGCGGGAACATCGCCCCGGTGTTCAACCGGAAACGTGGCCTCCCGAGTGGAGGCGCGGCACCCGCGGGCCGATGTCGCACAGCACCTCGTAGCTGATGGTCCCGAGCAGGCCCGCCCACTCGTCGGCGGTGATCTCCTCATCCCCCTGACGGCCGATGAGCACGATCTCGTCGCCCACCGCCACCACCGAGTGGCCCACCGGGCCGCAGTCGATGACCACCTGGTCCATGGTGACCACGCCGGCCAGGGGACGGCGGACCCCGCCGATGAGCACCTCGGCCCCCACATCGAAGAGCCGCCGGGCCACGCCGTCGGCGTAGCCCACCGGGGCGGTGGCCACGGTCGACCGCTGCTCGAGGGGCCGGCGCCTCCCGTAGGAGGGGCGTTCGCCGGCATCGAGATGGCGCACGTAGGTCACCCGGGTGCGCAGGGAGAGGACCGGACGCAAGCCGGCGCCGCCGTTGGCCGTGGCGATCTCCTGGGCCAGGGCCGGGGTGGGAGCCACCCCGTAGAGGGCGATGCCGCAGCGCACCAGGGAGTGCCGGGCCGAAGGGATGCCGATGGCGGCGGCCGAGTTGGCCGTGTGGGTGAGAGCGGGTTGGTGGCCGGCGGTGGACAGGGCGGCCACGATGGCATCGAAACGTTCGAGCTGACCGGCGGTGAAAGCTCGGTCGACCGGTTCGGTGCCCTCGGCCACAGCCAGATGGGTCCACACCGCACCGAGGGTGATGTGGGGATCGGCGCCGATGGCGGCGGCTAGGGCGGGGACATCCTCCGGGTCGGCGCCCACCCGGTGCATGCCGGTGTCCACCTTGAGGTGGACCGCCACCGGCGGCCGGGCGGCCCCCACCGCCCGGCTCAGATGGGCGATCCCCTCGTTGGTGTACACGGTCGGGACCAACCGGCGGGCCACCGCCTCGGCCATGGCCTCCACCGGCGGCTCGGACAGGAGGAGGATGGGTGCCTCGATGCCCCCGTCGCGCAGCGAGACCCCTTCCTCCACCAGGGCCACAGCCAACCAGGAGGCTCCTCCCTGCAGGGCGGCCCGGGCCACCGGCAGGGCGCCGTGGCCGTAGCCGTCGGCCTTGACCACGGCGCACAGGGCGGCCGGCCGGACCAGGCCGGCCAGCAGCGAGGCGTTGTGGCGCACGGCGTCGAGATCGATGTCGGCCCAGGCCGGCCGCCAACGGTCAGCCACGGGCACCGGCCGGGCGCAGGTCGGCCACCACGTCGGCCACCAGGTCGGGCAAGTCACCGGCCACCAGACCCTCGCCGGGACCCCGGGCCCCGGCCCGGCCGTGGATGTGGGCAGCCAGGGCGGCGGCCGGGCGGGGCTCCACCCCGCGGGCCAGCATGGCCCCGATAACTCCGGACAGGACGTCGCCGGTGCCCGCCGTGGCCAGCGCCGGCGTGCCCGCCCGGGCCAGCAGGACCCGTTCATCGGGCGAGGCCACGGCGGTGGTCGGTCCCTTGAGCAGGGCCACCGTTTGGGAGCCGACGGCCAGGCGCCGACTGGACTGGATCCGGTCGGGACCGGGGTCGGACCCCATCAGCCGGGCGTACTCCCCGTCATGGGGAGTGAGCACCACGGTCGACCGGCTGGAGACCGGCCCGTCCGACACCGGGCCGAGGGCGAAGAGCCCGTCGGCGTCGACCACCACCGGAACGGGCGACTCGGCCACCAGACGTCGCACCTCCGAGGCGGTGGCATCGGCCCGTCCGAGCCCGGGTCCGACCACCACGGCCCGACAACGGGCGGCCACCTCCAGGGCGGCGCCGGCCCACCCCTCGGCCCCGAGGGACACGCTGACCGCTTCGCTGGCCGGTGCCTCCGACAGCGAGGCGCCCGGCACACCCAGACGGACCATGCCCGCCCCGGCCCGGTAGGCGGCCCGGCTACAGAGGGCGGCGGCTCCGTTCATGCCCGGCGAGCCGGCCACCACCAGGACGGCCGCCGACCACTTGTTGCCATCGGAGTGGCGGGACGGATAGAGGTCGGCCAGGTCGCCGTCCTCCATGAGCGAGATCACCGGGTCACCGGGCCACAGTCCGATGTCGGCCACCTCCACCCGACCGGAC
Source organism: uncultured Acidimicrobiales bacterium (assembly GCA_963824645.1). Lineage (GTDB taxonomy): Bacteria > Actinomycetota > Acidimicrobiia > Acidimicrobiales > RAAP-2 > Bog-756. The sequence continues at coordinate 86,896 of CAWGQC010000011.1, read as the reverse complement.
CGGGCCACCCCCTCGCCCTGGAGGAGCCCCGGCTTGAGGGCCACGAAGGTGACCGTGCGGTCGGCCGTCAGAGGGGAGCCGGCGGAGGCCCCGGTGTCGCCCTCGATCCCCGACGGGACGTCCACGGCCAGCACGGGCACACCGGTGGGCACGTCCGGCGCCTGGTACCGACCATGGAACCCCGTCCCGTAGGCGGCGTCGATGATCAGGTCGCACCGGTCGACGGCGGCGGCCGCGCCGGCCTCCACCACCTCCACCCGCGCCCCCCGACGGACCAGAAGGGCGGCGGCCACCCGTCCGTCGGCGCCGTTGTGGCCCCGGCCGGCGATGACCACCACCCGGCGCCCGTAGGCCCCACCCAGTATGGCCAGGGCGGCGCCGCACACCGCCCACCCGGCCCGCCCGATCAGCACGTCGAGATCGACATGGGTGGCGGCGGCGGCGTCGACGGCATTCATCTCGGCCACGGTCAGCACCGGTCGCATTGGTAGTGACGCTACGGCGTCGTGGCCCCGTCCGTGGACAGGGCGGGCCGGCCCGGTCCACCGCCCGGAGAGCCCTCGGCGATGACCAGGGCCAGGGCCACCTGGGCGGTGTGGGTGAGGGAGAGATGCCACCGGACCACGCCGTGTCGGCCGGCCCGGGCCGCGGCGGCACCGTGCAGAGCCAGCGTGGGAGCGTCGAGACCGACCCGTACCACTTCCACCTCGGTGAAGGCGAAGGCGCCCAGTCCCACCCCGAGCGCCTTCATGACCGCCTCCTTGGCCGCGAACCGGGTGCACAGCCGGGGCACCGGATCAGCGGCCCGTCCGGCGTAGCCGCGCTCGACGGCGGTGAACACCCGCTGGGCCAGGTGGGGTCGGCGGTCGAGCACCCGGCGGAACCGCTCCACCTCCACCGCATCGACACCCACGCCCACCACGGTGCCCCGCATCTCGGACAGCATCTTCTGGCGGACCTGATCGGCGGCCGCCCCGGACAGCCCGGCGGCGGACCCGCGGCCGGCGGGACTCACTCGACGGTGACCACCTTGGCCAGGTTGCGGGGACGGTCGACGTCGTGGCCGTGCAGGCGGGCCAGGGCGTAGGCGAACATCTGGAGGGGCACCACGTCGACGATGGGAGCGAACAGGTGCTGGGTTTTCGGCACCCACAACACGGCGTCGGCCTGGCGGGCCGTCTCGTGGTCGCCGTCGTTGGCCACCAGCACCACGGTGGCCCCCCGGCTCTTGACCTCGGCCACGTTGGCCATCAACTTGCCCCAGGTCGGCGTGCGGGTAGCCACCCCGATGACCACCGTCCCCGGTTCGACCAGGGCGATCGGACCGTGCTTGAGCTCCCCACCCGGGAATCCCTCGGCCCGCAGGTAGGAGAGCTCCTTCAACTTGAGCGCCCCCTCCAGGGCCACCGGATAGCCGACCTGACGGCCGAGGAAGATGAACGAGGGCGAATCACGGTAACGGAAGGCCACCGCCTCCACCTCATCGGCCCGCCCGATGGCCGTGGCCACCTGTTCGGGGAGCACGCCCATGGCGTCGAACAGCGACCGGGCGTCGGCCGGGGCCAACGTGCCGCGGACCTGACCCAGGTAGAGGGCCAGGATCTCGAGGGCGGTGATCTGGGCCAGATGGGTCTTAGTGGCGGCCACCCCGATTTCGGGACCCGCCCGGGTGTACAGCACGGCGTCAGCCTTGCGGGCCATGGACGAGTCGACCACGTTGGAGATGACCAGCACCTTGGCCCCGAGCCGGCGGGCCTCGTTGACGGCCTCCATGGTGTCGGCCGTCTCGCCCGACTGGCTCACCCCGATGACCAGGGTGCGTTCGTCGAGGACCGGATCGCGGTAGCGGAACTCGCTGGCGATGTCGATCTCCACGGCCAGGCGGGCCCAGTGCTCGATGGCGTACTTGGCCATGAGGCCGGCGTGGTAGCTGCTGCCGCAGGCCACGATGAACACCTTGTCGAAGGCCCGGAATTCCTCGTGGGTGATGTGGACTTCGTCGAGGACCAGGGTCCCGTCGGGCAGCAACCGGTCGAGCAGGGTGTCGGCCACCGCTCTGGGCTGCTCGTGGATCTCCTTGCTCATGAAGTCGTCGAAGCCGTCCTTGCGGGCGGCGTCGAGATCCCAGTCGACGGTCATCCGGTCCGGTGTGACCTCGGAGCCGTCGAGGGCGGTGACCCGCACCGACCCCGGCCGCAACTCGGCCACCTGGTCGTCCTCCAGCACGAAGAAGTCACGGGTCAGGCCGAGGATGGCCGGGATGTCGGAAGCCAGAAAGGCGGCCCCGTCGGACACCCCGAGCAGGAGGGGCGAGACCCGGCGGGCCCCCACCACCAACTGGGGATCGTCGGCGTGGACGACGGCCACCGAAAAAGCGCCATGGACCCGGCCCAGAGCGGAGCGCACCGCTTCGGCCAGGCCACCGTCGGGGCGGTCGGTCAGGGCCGACTCGATGAGATGGACCAGGACCTCGGTGTCGGTCTCGGAGGCGAAGACGTGACCGGCGGCGGTGAGCTCGTCGGTGAGCTCGACGTGGTTCTCGATGATCCCGTTGTGGATGAGAGCCAGACGACCCGAGCAGTCGACATGGGGATGGGCGTTGCCTTCGGTCGGCCCCCCGTGGGTGGCCCAGCGGGTGTGGCCCACACCGGCGGTGGCGGTGGCCGGTGCCCCCTCGGCCCGCTTGATCAGGTCGTCGAGCGAGCGGGTCCCGTTGGCCGCTCGGGCCCGCCACAGGCCGGTGCCCTGGTCGGTTCCGACCAGGGCGATGCCGGCCGAGTCGTACCCCCGGTACTCGAGGCGGGCCAGGCCCTCGAGGAGGACCCCCAGCACGGCCGGGTCCTCACCATCCCCGTCGGTACCCACCGCCCCATAGGTGATGCCGATAATGCCGCACATGGCTTCCGAGGCTAGTGGGACACCACCGCCCCGGGGTACCCGGGAGGACTCAGCCGTGGGTGGCTGCCGCCGCCTGCAGCTCGAACTCGACCAGGGTGGCCAGCCGTTGGGCGATCTCCTCGGCCACCCCCGGGCCCAACGCCTCCACCATGACCCGGACCAGGGGTTCGGTCCCGCTGGGCCGCAGCAGGACCCGGCCGTCGTCCCCCAGACGCTCGCTCTCCTCGTCGACGGCCGACCACACCGCCGCCGCCTCGGCCAGCAGTTCGGTGTTGGGAACGGGCACGTTGACCAGCACCTGGGGGACCCGGGTGAGCAGGCCGTCGAGCAGTCCGGCCAGCGGGGTGGCCGTCCGCACCACCAGGTCGGCCAGGACCAGTCCGGTCAGCAGCCCGTCGCCGGTGGTGGCCAACCGGCGGAAGATGATGTGCCCGGACTGCTCACCGCCCAGAGCCAGCCCGTCCTTGTCCAGGGCAGCCAGGACGTAGCGGTCTCCGACCGGGGTCTCCTTGACCACGATGCCCCGCTCCTCCATGGCCCGGCGAAATCCGAGGTTGGTCATGACCGTGACCACCACGGTGTTGCCGGCCAGTTGGCCCCGCTCGGCCAGATCCACGGCGAACAGGGCCAGGAGCTCGTCACCGCTTACCACCTCCCCGTCGGCGGTGACGGCCAGCAGGCGGTCGGCGTCCCCGTCGAGGGCCAGACCCAGGTCGGCCTGGTACTCGACCACGGCGCCGGCCAGCGTGTCGATGGAGGTCGAACCGCAACCGGCGTTGATGTTGGCGCCGTCGGGCTCGCACCCGATGGCCACGACCTCGGCCCCGAGACGCTCGAACACCTGGGCGGCCAGGGCCGAGGCCGCCCCGTGGGCGCTGTCCACCACCACCTTGAGACGGTCGAGGGTCCGTCCCTCCAACAGGGTACGCAGGTGGTCCACGTAGTCGTCCCCGATGCCGGGCTCCACGTCGACCCGGCCCACCCCGTGGCCCTCCAGGGAGCGGGGACCCTTGACCGACGGATCGAGGATGCGCTCGAGCTCGCCCTCGATGGCCGCCTCCACGGCGGCGTCGAGCTTGGCCCCCCCGGCGGCGAACACCTTGATGCCGTTGTCGGCGAACGGGTTGTGGGAGGCCGAGATGACCACCGCCGGAACATTGCGCACAGCGGACAGCCAGGCCAGGGCCGGGGTGGGGAGCACCCCGAGGTCGACCACGTCGGCCCCCTCGCCGGCCAGCCCGGCCGACAGGGCGGCCTGCAGCATGGGGCCCGAGCGACGGGTGTCGCGACCGACCAGAAAGGTGGCGGCCGAAATGGTGCGGGCGATGGCCCGGCCGAGCGAGAGGACCAGCTCGGGGGTGAGCTCGACATTGGCGACGCCCCGGACGCCGTCGGTGCCGAACCGGATACGGACCACTGGTTTACCGCTTGGAGTACTGAGGAGCCTTGCGGGCCTTCTTCAGGCCGTACTTCTTCGATTCCTTCTCGCGGGCGTCACGGGTGAGGAATCCCGCCTTCTTGAGCGAGGTCCGCTTCTCGGGGTCGAGCTCGATCAGGGCCCGGGCGATGCCCAGCCGGAAGGCCCCGGCCTGACCGGACACACCGCCACCGTCGATGGTCACGTCGATGTCCCACGACTCGGTCGAATCGGTCAGGCGCAGGGGCTCGGTCACCACCATCCGGTGGGTGGCCGAGGTGAAGTACTCCTCGAAGGCGTGGCCGTTGACAGTGATCTTGCCCTGGCCCGGACGGACCCGGACCCGGGCCACGGCCCGCTTGCGGCGGCCGGTGGTCTGACACAGGGGTGGGGCGGTGGGCACGGTCTGTTCCTCGCGATTCGACTAGGGGGTGGCGTTCTCGGGGGCCCGAGCTTCAGGCACCGCTCCGGGCCGATGCCGTGCGACGGGCATCGGGGAGCTCCAGAGGCTCGGGGGACTGGGCGGTGTGGGGATGGTCGGGACCGACGTAGACCTTGAGCTTGGAGGCCATCTGCCGCCCCAGCCGGTTCTTGGGCAGCATCCCGCAGATGGCGTTGCGCACCACCTGGTCGGCCCGGTCGGTCATCAGATCGCTGTACCGGGTGGCGGTGAGCCCGCCCGGGTAACCACTGTGCCGGTAGGCCAGCTTGCTGTCGGCCTTGCCCGACGTGAGCACCGCCTTGTCGGCGTTGATCACCACCACATGGTCGCCCACGTCGGCGTGGGGGGCGAAGATGGGCTTGTGCTTGCCCCGGAGGCGGGAGGCCACCTCGGTGGCCAGGCGGCCCAGCACCAGACCGTCGGCATCGACGATCCACCAGGCGCGGGTGATGTCGGTGGGCTTGGGCGAGTAGGTACGCACGGGGATCCTTGTTCGGTGATGCGGGGTCGACGCACCTCGGGGTGGGGGCGAGCGGGTCGACCGGGATGGACGACGTCCGGCAGTGCCCTGCCTGCGATACGGCCGGCGGGGCTCGCCCGGCGACCGCCAAGGATACGACGAGTGGGCCCCCCGGGCAAGCCGGGCCGCCGGTCAGGGGGTGTCGTAGCGCACGGCCACCAGGGTCAGGCCCTGGGGAGGGGCGGGCTGCGAGGCCTGCTGGCGGTCGGCCGAGCGCAGAATGGCCAGCATGTCGGAGGGCCGCTTTCGGCCTCGGCCCACGTCGACCAGGGTCCCCACCAGCGACCGGACCATCTGATGGCAGAAGGCGTTGGCCTCGATCTCGAAAGCCAGCAGATCCCCCACCCAGGGCAACAACGTGCCCGACGAGCGCCGTTCCCGCAGACCCACCGCCCCCCCGTCGGGGACGCCGCCCAGCCGGGCCCAGCGGGCGTCGGTGACCCGGCGGGTGATCGGGTCCTCGGCGCTCGACCCCGGCACCCGCCGGCAGAATGCCCGGAAGTCGTGCTGGCCGAGCAGGGCATCGGCGGCCGCCTCCATGGTGCGCAGGTCGAGGGGGTCGGCCACGTGCCAGGTCTGGCCGGCCAGGAGCGGGTCGGGCACCGGCCCGTTGACCACCAGGTAGCGGTAGCGACGGGCGGTGGCCGAGCGGCGGGCGTCGAATTGGGCGGGGACCACGGCGGCCTGGCCCACCACCACCGGGGGCCCGAGCAGCCGGTTGCAGGAACGGACCAGAGTGTCAGGGTCCAGTCCCTCGGACCGTTCAGCCGGTAAGTCGAAATGGACCACCTGGGCGGTGGCGTGCACCCCGGCGTCGGTGCGCCCGGCACAGGTGAGGGCCACCGGGCTCCGGGTGATCCGAGCCAGGGCCCCGCTCAGCACACCGGCCACCGTGCGTTGACCCTCCTGGGCGGCAAACCCGTGGAAGGCCGAACCGTCGTAGGCCACCGTGAGGCGCCAGCGGACGGATCGGTCGACGGATCGGTCGTCCGTCCCCCCACCCTGGGGGGACAGGCTCACACCAATTCGATGCGGGCCATCGGGGCGTTGTCCCCGGAGCGGTTGCCCAACTTGAGGATGCGGGTGTAGCCCCCCGGACGGTCGGCGTAGCGCGGACCGATATCGGCGAACAGTTTGGCCGCCATCTCCTTGTCACGGATGAAGGCCACCACGTTGCGCTGACGGGCCAGACCGCCCTTGGCCCCGGCGGTGATGACCTTCTCGGCCACCGGTCGCAGGGCTTTGGCCTTGGCCTCGGTGGTCACCAGGTATTCGGCGGCGATGAGGGAGGCCACCAGGTTGCCCATCATGGCCTTCTGGTGGGCGGCGCTGCCGCCGAACCGGCGGCCCTTCTTGGGTGTGCCCAGCATGGCGCCGCTCAGTCCTTGACCCGCAGGGACAGGCCCCGCTCGTCGAGCTTCTGGAGCACCTCGTCGAGCGACTTCTGCCCGAAGTTGGTGATGTTGAGCAGGTCGTCGAGGGTGCGGTCGACCAGCTCGCCGATGGTGTTGATCTGGGCCCGCTTGAGGCAGTTGCGGGGGCGCTCGGTGAGGTCGAGGTCCTCGATGCGCAGATCGAGATCCGGTGAGCCGGTCCCGATCGTGCCCACCTCGCCCAACTCGAGACCCATGGGCTCGTCCTCGAGGTCGGCCACCAGGCCCACCAGGGTCCGGAGGGTGTCGCCGGCCGAGGCCAGGGCCTCGCGGGGGGTGAGGGAGCCGTCGGTCTCGATGTCGAGGACCAGACGGTCGAAGTCGGTGGACTGCTCGACCCGGACCGGCTCGACCGTGAAGGCCACCCGGCGGACCGGCGAGAAGATGGCGTCGACCGGGATGACCCCGATGGTGGCCGACCGCTTCGACTTGTCGGCCGAGAGGTAGCCGCGGCCCCGCTCGACGGTGAGATCGACGGCCAGGCGGCCCTTGGCGTTGAGGGAGGCGATGTGCTGGGAGGGGCTGAGCACCTCGACATCGGCGGTCACCTGCAGATCGCCGGCGGTGGCATCACCGGGTCCCCGCTTGTCCAGGCGGATGGTCACCGGCTCGTCGGTGTGCACCCGGAACAGCAGATCCTTCAAGTTGAGGATGAGGTCGGTCACATCCTCCTTGACGCCGGGCAGGGTGGTGAACTCGTGCAGGGCGTCATCGAAGCGGACCTGGGTGATCGAAGCACCGGGGATGGACGAGAGCAGGGTCCGGCGCAGGGAGTTGCCCAGGGTGTGACCAAAGCCGGGGTCGAGCGGCCCGACGGCGAACCTCTGGCGGTTGTCCTCTTCCTCGCCGACGGTTTCGACGGTGGGTCGTTGGATGATGAGCATGCGGATCGTGACTCCTCGGCAGTGTGTGGATGCTGGTTCTGGTGGGGCTTACTTCGAGTACAACTCGACGATGAGCTGCTCCTGGACGGGCTCGTCGATGTGCTCGCGTAACGGAAGGGAGAACACCCGGACCTGAAAGCGATCGCCCACCGTCTCCAGCCACGGCGGCAGCTGGCGGTCGAGGGTGTCCATGTTGCGCCGGACGTGGAAGAGCTCCTGCGAGGACGGCTTGAGGGCCACCACGTCTCCCTGGCGTACCCGGTAGCTGGGGATGGTCACCCGCTTGCCGTTGACCCGGACGTGCCCGTGGCGGACCCACTGGCGGGCCTGGGCCCGACTGGCTCCCCACCCGGCCCGGAAGGCCACGTTGTCGAGGCGCTGCTCGAGCATGCGCAGCAGGTTCTCGCCGGTGATGCCCGGCGCCCGGCTGGCTTCGACATAGAGGTTGTGGAACTGCCGCTCGAGCAGCCCGTAGATGCGGCGGGCCTTCTGCTTCTCCCGCAGCTGGCCGAGGTACTCCGAGCCCTGGCGCATCCGGTCGCGACCGTGCTCACCGGGCGGATAGGCGCGGCTGTGCCGGTCGGTCACCGCCTCGGAGACCGGGCATTTCATCGAATAGCAGCGCTCACCCTTCAAGAAGAGCTTGGTGCGCTCCCGGCGGCAGAGCCGGCAGACAGGTCCGGTGTATCGAGCCATGACTTCCTAACGTCCCTTCGTCCCGACCTAGACCCGACGCCGCTTCTTGGGGCGGCAGCCGTTGTGGGGGATGGGGGTCACGTCCTTGATGCCGGCCACTTCGATGCCGGCGGCAGCCAGCGACCGGATGGCCGTCTCCCGCCCCGACCCGGGCCCCCGGACCAGCACGTCGACCCGTCGGACGCCATGCTCCATGGCCCGCTTGGCGCACTGTTCGGCGGCCAGCTGGGCGGCGAAGGGGGTCGATTTCCGCGACCCCTTGAACCCGACGTTGCCGGCCGACGCCCAGGCCAGGACGTTCCCCTCCGGGTCGGCGATGGAGACGATGGTGTTGTTGAAGGAGGACTTGATGTGGGCGACGCCGAACGTCACGTTCTTGCGTTCCCGCTTGCGGGGGCGTCGGGCGCCGGCGGCCGGCTTGGTGGTCTTGGCCATCTACTTGCGAACCTTCTTCTTTCCGGCGACCGTCTTCTTCGGTCCCTTGCGGGTGCGGGCGTTGGTGTGGGTGCGCTGACCGTGCACGGGGAGGCCCTTGCGGTGCCGGATCCCCTGGTAGCAGCCGATCTCCATCTTGCGCTTGATGTCCTGGGATACGTCCCGGCGCAGATCCCCCTCCACCTGGAGGTTGGCGTCGATGTAGTTGCGGAGGCGGGTCACCTCGTCGTCGGTCAGATCACGGACCCGGGTGTCGGGATTGGTCTCGGTGGCGGCACACACCTGCTGGGAGGTGGTGCGGCCGATGCCGAAGATGTAGGTGAGCGAGATCTCCAACCGCTTCTCGCGGGGGATGTCCACCCCAGATATACGGGCCACGTTCTGTCTCTCTTTCGCTCTACGCCGGAACCGGACGCATCAACCCTGGCGCTGCTTGTGGCGCGGGTTCTGGCAGATGACGAATACCCGCCGGTGGCGGCGGATCACTTTGCACTTCTCACACATCGGCTTGACGCTGGGTCGAACCTTCATTTCGGTCCCTGTCTCTTTCCTGCGATCTGTCCGGCTGACTTTGTTGATCTGCTCGTGACCCGACTGGCTTCACCGGGCGCCCGACTCGTGGATGATCCGCCCCCACCGGTTGGCTCAGCGCCGGTCGGGGCGGTCGGATCACTTGTAGCGGTAGGTGATCCGTCCTCGTGCCAGGTCGTAGGGGGTGATCTCCACCTGGACCTTGTCGCCGGGGAGGATGCGGATCCGGTGCATCCGCATCTTCCCGGAGCTGTGGGCCAGAACCTTGTGACCGTTCTCCAGCTCGACACGGAACATGGCGTTCGGCAGCGGCTCCACAACCGTGCCCTCCAGCACGATGGCGTCTTCCTTGGGCTTGGGCAGGTGAATCTCCTCGATCGTTCTTCGTTCTGTTCCGCCCGGCACGACGGCCGACGTGCAACACGAACCACTGTCGGTCGTCCGTACGCACCGCAGAGGGTGGCACACCTCGGAGTGCCACCACGGCGGGATCGACACGCCACGAGAACCCCGTGGCCAGCCGGACAGTCAGTCTAGCTCCTCGGCGCCAAATTGCCAGTTCGACCCCCGAATTGCTCAGCGGAGCTCGGAGGGCCGGCTGTTCAGAGGACCGTGAACACCTCGGGGCCGTCCTCGGTCACGGCGATGGTGTGCTCGAAATGGGCCGACAGGGCTCCGTCGGCGGTGACCACGCTCCACCCGTCATCGAGCTGGAGGGTGGCCGCCCCGCCGGCGTTGACCATCGGTTCGACGGCGAAGACCATGCCCGTCTTGAGGGTCGGGCCCGGGGTGCCCGGCCAGTAGTTGGGCACCTGGGGCTCCTCGTGCATGGCCGTGCCGATGGCGTGGCCCACGTACTCGCGGACCACCGAGAACCCGGCCTCCTCGGCCACCTGCTGGACGGCTCGCCCCACCTCGTGGAGGCGGTTCCCCGGGCGCAGCTGCTCGATACCGGCGAAAAGGCTCTGCTCGGTCACCGCCATCAGCCGGGTGGCCTCGGCCGACACCTCCCCCACGGCGGCTGTGTAGGCGGCGTCGCCGTGGTAGCCCTCGATGATGGCCCCGCAGTCCACCGAGATGATGTCCCCGTCCTGGAGGACGACCGAGGCCGAGGGAATCCCGTGGACGATCATCGAGTTGGGCGAGGTGCACACCACGGCCGGAAAGCCGTGGTAGTTGAGGAAATTGGACCCCGCACCCCGGCGCTCGAGCACGTCGCGAGCCGCCTTGTCGATGTCGGCGGTGGACACCCCCGGACGCAGAACAGCCCGGGTGGCCTCGTGGATCTCGGCCACCACCCGCCCGGCCTTGCGCATCTTGGCCAGCTCGTCGGCATTGCGTCTCATCAGGTAAACCTCATCGGATACAGCGTCTCATCGGATCAACCCCATCGGATGGTTATACCGGCCGGACCCGGAACCTCACACCGGGACCGGTCACGCGAACCCGCTCCCCCGCTGGCGGCGGAGCTCGATCACCTTGACCATACGGCGGGTCACGGCATCCGGTGACCCGGTGCCGGGGACCAGCTCCAGCTGGCCGCGGGACCGGTACCACTCGATGAGAGGGGCGGTCGAGATCTCGTAGAGCTCGAGGCGCCGCGAGATGGCCTCCTCGGTGTCGTCCTCCCGCTGGACCACCTCGCCGCCGCAGATGTCACAACTCCAGTTGATGAGGGGCGGGGATGACAGCGAGTAGTTGGCTCCGCAGTCGATGCACACCCGGCGGGCCGCCAGCCGGCGGAGCACCTGGCCGGTATGGACCTCGAGATCGATGGCCAGGTCGAGGTCGTAGGGGGCCAGGATGGCGGCCAGCCGCTCGGCCTGGGCCACCGTGCGCGGACAGCCGTCGAGGATGAATCCCCGGGCCCGCACGTCGCTCTCCCCCAGGCGCTCGGCCACCATGTCCATGATCAGGTCGTCCCCGAGGAGCTCGCCGCTGTCCATCTGGTCCTTGGCCTTCTGACCGATGGGCGTGCCCTGCTTGACGGCAGCCCGCAGCATGTCCCCCGTCGACACATGGGGGACCACGTAGTGATGGGAAAGGCGCACACACTGCGTCCCCTTCCCTGCCCCCTGTTTGCCGAGGACGACGAGCCTGGCTCCGGGTACCACTTACTTGAGGAAGCCCTCGTAGTTCCGCATCATGAGCTGGCTGTCGATCTGCTTCATCGTCTCGAGGGCCACGCCAGTAGCAATGAGGAGGGTGGTGCCGTAGAAGGGGTAGCTGGTGATGTTCCACGCCGCCATCAGCAGCGAGGGGGTGATGGCCACGCCGCCCAAAAAGAGGGCACCGGGCCAGGTGATCCGGTTGAGGATGTGGGCCAGGTAGCGCTCGGTCGGGTGCCCGGGCCGGATACCCGGGATGTAGCCACCCTGCTTGCGGATGATGTCGGCCTGCTGGTGGGGGTCGAAGGCCACGTAGACGTAGAAGAAGGTGAACAACAGGATGAAGATGAAGTAGGTGAGGATGTAGAACACGCTGGTCGGGGTCACGTTGTGGTTGACCCAGGTGCGGAAGGCCTCCGACGGGATGATGTTGGACAGCAGCACCGGTATGTACAGCACCGAGCTGGCGAAGATGATGGGGATCACACCGGCCTGGTTGACCTTCAAGGGTATGTAGGTACTCGAGCCCCCGTACATCTTGCGACCGACGACTCGTTTGGCGAAGGTCACCGGGATGCGGCGCTGGCCCTGGTCGACGAAGACGATCAGGACCAGGAGGGCCAGCGAGACCAGGAGGATGGTGGCGAACTTGACCCGACCCCCCTCCTGGAGGACGGTGTTGAGCCCCGACGGGATGCCGGCCACCACGTTGGCGAAGATCAGGATGGACATGCCCTGGCCGATGCCCCGTTGGGTGATGAGCTCGGCCAGCCACATGACGAAGGCGGTGCCGGCGGTGAGGGTCATCACGATGAAGGCGGCCCGCCAGATCGAGTAGTTGAGGATGAGGTCGACGCTCTGGTTGGTCCCGAACAGCCCGCCGCCCCCCTTGTGGAAGAGGTAGACCAGGCCGGTCGACTGCATGAGAGCCAGGGCCACGGTCAGGTACCGGGTGGTCTGGGTCAGCTTCTTCTGGCCCACCGCCCCCTGGTCACGCCACTCCTCCAGCTTGGGGATGACCGTAGCCAGCAGCTGGATGATGATGCTGGAGGTGATATAGGGCATGATCCCCAGCCCGAAGACGGCCATGCGGGTGAGGGCACCGCCGGAGAACAGGTTGAGGAACCCGAGGACCCCCGAGGACTTGGACGCCGCCGTCAGCTGGGCGACTTTGGAGAAGTTGACGAAGGGGACCGGAACATTGGCCCCGAACTGGTACAGGGCAATGATGGTCAGCGTGAAGAGGACCTTCTTCCGAAGGTCCGGGATCCGAAAGATGTTGGCCAGACTGGCGAGCATGGGACTCCTCGACGCCGCAGGGGGCCGATGCTACCGGTTGGTGAGGGCGTTGCCCTGGGCCGGCGGCCGGTTGTGGCCGAAGGGAAGGGGTACCACGGTGATCGACCCGCCGGCCCCGGTGATGGCTCTTTCAGCCGACGAGGAGAAGGCGTGGGCCTCGACCCGGACGGCCCGGGTCAGCTGGCCGCCTCCGAGGACTTTGACCAGGTCACCGCGCTGGGCCAGCCCGTGGGCGACCAGAGCAGCCAGGTCGAAGGTGTCGCCCTGGCGCTCCTCCAGCGCCCCCACGTTGACCGGCGTGTAGTCGATGCGGAACGGGTTGGTGAAGCCCCGTCGCTTGGGGATCCGCTGCATGAGGGGGAGCTGGCCACCCTCGAAACCCATGGGAATGGTGTCGCGTGCCCCCTGGCCCTTGGTCCCGCGGCCGGCCGTCTTTCCGCCCTTGCCGGCGATGCCCCGGCCCACGCGTCGCCGACGTCGGGTCGAGCCGGCGGGCGGGTGGAGTTCATGCACCTTCATGGATCAGCCTTTCTCGTCGGCTTCGGCCGCGGTCACGTCCACCAGGTGGGGGACACGGGCCAGCATCCCACGGATTTCGGGGCGATCGGGGAGCACGTTGGTGCGTCCGATGCCGCGCAGGCCGAGGGCCCGTAGGGTCCCCCGGTGCTTGGGCTTGGTGCCGATGGCCGACCGCACCTGGGTGACCCGCAGCCATCCGGTGGTGGCCGCCGGGGTCGGGGAGGCGGCCATCTCAGCTCACCTCCGTGAACACGTCGGCCTCTCGCCGGCGCTCCCGGTAGGCCCGCAGCATGGCCGCCGGCACCACCTCGTCGACCGGCTTGCCCCGCAGGGCGGCGATCTCGTCGGGACGCTTGAGCCCCTTGAGGCCGGCGATGGTGGCGTGGGCCACGTTGATCCCGTTGGACGACCCGAGTGATTTGGCCAGGATGTCGCGGATGCCGGCCATCTCGAGGATGGCCCGGGCCGCACCACCGGCGATGACCCCGGTACCGGGAGCGGCCGGCTTCAGCATGACCCGCCCGGCCCCGCTCTCCCCCACGATGGGGTGGGTGATGGTCGAGCCGGCCAGGGGCACGTCGAACATGTTCTTGCGGGCTTCTTCGATGCCCTTCTGGACGGCCAGCCCGGCCTCTTTGGCCTTGCCGTAGCCGAGACCCACCCGGCCGTTGCCGTCGCCCACCACCATGAGGGCGGCAAAGGAGAAGCGCCGGCCTCCCTTGACCACCTTGGACACCCGGTTGACCCGGATGGTCCGCTCCTCGAACTGCAGATCGTTGGCAGCCATGGTCTAGAACTCCAGTCCTTCGGTGCGGGCGGCGTCGGCCAGGGCCGCCACCCTCCCGTGGTAGGCGAATCCACCCCGGTCGAAGACCACGGTGGTGATACCGGCGGCCTTGGCCCGGGTGGCGATGAGTCGACCCACCGCGGTGGCGGCGTCGACGTTGCCTCCCGACGATCCCCGCAGGTCGCTCTCGACGGTGGCGGCCGAAGCCAGTGTCACCCCGGCCTCGTCGTCGATGAGTTGAGCGGCGATGTGCTTGTTGGAGCGGAACACGGCCAGCCGCGGGCGGGCGGCCGAGCCCTGGACACGCCGGCGGACCCGGGCGTGCCGGCGGCGGCGGAGCTCCACCTTGTGATCGGTGCGGGCCATTACTTGGCTGCCTTTCCTGCTTTGCGCACGACCCGCTCGCCGGCGTAGCGCACGCCTTTGCCCTTGTAGGGCTCGGGTTTGCGGAGCTTACGGATGTCGGCGGCCACCTGGCCGACCTTCTCCTTGTCGATCCCCTTCACGATGATCCGGGTGGGCGAAGGCACCTCGAAAGCCACGCCGTCGGGCGCACTCACATTGACCGGATGGGAGAAGCCGAGCGCCAGTTCCAGGGCAGCCGGCCCCTTGGGCACGGCCCGGTATCCGACCCCCACGATCTCCAGCTCCTTGGAGAAACCCTCGGTGACGCCGGCCACCATGTTGGCCACCAGCGACCGGGTGAGTCCGTGCAGGGCGCGGTTCTGGCGCTGATCGTCCGGGCGCTCGACCACCAGGGTGTCACCCACCTGCTGGATGGAGATGGCGGCCGGTACGGCCCGGGCCAGCTCGCCCTGGGGTCCTTTGACCGTGACCCTGTTGCCCTCACCCAGGGCCACCGTCACCCCGGAGGGGAGGGGGATGGGCGTACGTCCGATGCGCGACATCAGTTCTTCCTTCCCGATGACCGGTACCCAGACACACGGTTACCAGACATAACAGAGCACCTCGCCGCCCATCCGCCGCTTGCGGGCTTCGCGGTCGGTCATCAGCCCCTTGGAGGTGGAGACCACGGCCACGCCCAACCCTCCGAGGACCCGGGGCAGCTTGTCGGCGCGGGTGTAGATGCGCAGGCCCGGCTTGGACACCCTCTTGATCCCCGAGATGGTCCGCTCACGGTCGGGCGAATACTTCATGGTGATCTGCAGGGTCTTGCCCGGCTTGCTGGGATCCTCGGCCACCTGGTAGCCGACGATGTAGCCCTCGTCGACCAGGATGGCGGCCAGCGACTCCTTGAGCTTGGAGCCGGGCATGGTCACCGTGTCGAAATGGGCGGTGTTGGCGTTCCGGATGCGGGTCAGCATGTCGGCGATCGGGTCAGTCATCGTCATCGGCGCGTCCTCCCACTCACCAGCTGGCCTTGGTCACGCCCGGAATTTCTCCGGCGTGGACCATCACCCGCAGACAGATCCGGCACAGGCCGAATTTGCGGTACACCGACTTGGGCCGCCCGCAGCGGCGGCATCGGGTGTACCCGCGCACCTTGAACTTGGGAGTGCGTTGCTGCTTTTGGATCAGTGCAGTCTTCGCCATGTCGTTACTGGTTCTCCTGTCGGAACGGGAAGCCGAAGGCGGCCAGAAGGGCCCGACCTTCCTCGTTGGTACGTGCGGTGGTGGCGATGGTGATGTCCATGCCCCTGACGGTGTCGATACGGTCGTAGTCGATTTCGGGAAAGATGAGCTGCTCGGTGACCCCGAAGGTGTAATTCCCATGCCCGTCGAACGAGCGGGGGGAAAGCCCACGGAAGTCACGGATGCGGGGGATGGCCATGGCCAGCAGACGGTCCAGGAACTCCCAGGCCCGATCACCCCGCAGGGTCACCTTGGCCCCTATCTCCTGGCCCTCCCGCAGCTTGAAGGAGGCGATGGACTTCTTGGCCCGGGTGACGATGGGCTTCTGACCGCTGATGATCTCCAGATCGCGCATGGCCCCTTCGATGAGTGACTTCTGCTGGGTGGCCCGGCCCACGCCCATGTTGATGACGATCTTGTCGAGCCGGGGGACCTCCATGATGTTGTCGAGCCCCAGCGACGACTTGAGCTCGGCCCGCACCTGGCTGTCGTAGCGCTGCTTGAGACGCGGCCGCTCGGTCGTGGTGGTGGCCATCACAACTCGGCCCCGCACTTCTTGCAGACCCGCACCTTGCGGCCCTGCTCGTCGAAGCGCATCCCGATCCGGGTGGGACCGCAGTCACCGCACACGATGGCCACCGAGGACACCGACACCGGCATGAACTTGTCGATCACGCCGCCCTGCATGGTGGCCCGGGTGGGCTTGGCGTGGCGCTTGGCCACGTGCACTCCCTCGACGATGACCCGACCCTCCGAGGGGATGGCCCGGACCACGTTGGCCTGCTTGCCACGGTCCTTGCCCACCAGGACCTGGACCTTGTCGCCTTTGCGAATGCGCATCTACAACACCTCCGGGGCCAGCGAGATGATCCGCATGAACCGCTTGTCACGCAGCTCGCGACCGACCGGACCGAAGATCCGGGTGCCACGGGGCTGCTGCTGATCGTTGATGAGGACGGCGGCGTTCTCGTCGAAGCGGATGTAGCTGCCGTCGGGACGGCGCTTCTCCTTCTTCGTGCGGACGACGACGCACTTGACCACGTCCCCCTTCTTGACCGCCGCACCGGGGATGGCATCCTTGACGGTGGCCACGAAGATGTCCCCGATGGACGCATAACGGCGGCGGGAGCCGCCCAGCACCTTGATGCAGAGGACCTCTTTGGCTCCGGAGTTGTCGGCCACCCGGAGGCGGGACTCCTGCTGGATCATCGGGCACGCTCCAGGACTTCGGTCAGCCGCCAGCGCTTGAGCTTGGACAACGGGCGTGTCTCGGTCACCCGGACCCTGTCGCCCACCTTGGCCGCCCCTTCGCCGTCGTGGACGTAGAGACGCTTGGTGCGCTGCACCGTCTTGCCGTAGCGGGGGTGACGGACCCGTTCGATGACGGCCACCACCACGGTGGCGTCCATCGAGTCGGAGACCACCAGTCCTTCACGCACCTTGCGCCGGTTGATCCGGGGTTCGGGCGTGGCCGTTTCGTCAGCCATCAGTTCGTCTCCTCGGGTTCGGCCTGTTCGTCGTCTGTGTCGTCGCCGGCGCCGGCTTCGACGTCATCGCGGCCGGCCGCCTCGTCGGTGTCCTCGGTGAAGCCCTCGGGACGGGGCATCCCGTCGTCGTCGGCCACTTCGTCGGCCAGTTCCTCGTCGTCCACCGGGTCCCCGTCGACGGCGTCCTCCTCCGGCGACTCCTCGGCCCGGCGGGCGGCCCGGCGTTCGGCGGCGGTGGTGCGGCTCCGACCCAGGGCCTCGTCCTCGCTCCGGCGGCGGGCGGCGGCCCGGTGGGCGGGCAGGTCGTCCATGGCCATGCCCTCGGCCTCGGCGATCTCGCGGATCCGCAGCTCGGTCATCATCCGGGCCACGTCCTTGCGCACGTGGCCGAGACGGGAGAAGTTGTCCAGCTGGCCGGTGGCCATCTGGAACCGCAGGTTGAACAGCTCGCGCCGCGACTCGCTGAGCTGGCGCTCGAGCTCCTCGGTGTCGTACTCGGCGATGTCGGCAGCTTCGACCATCAGACCTGGACCTCGGGCGTGCCGTGCGTTCCGGGGCGGATCACGAAACGGGCCCGGAAGGGCAGCTTCTGAATGGCCCGGTCCATGGCCTCGCGGGCCAGGTCGGGCTCGACGCCGGCCAGCTCGAAGAGGATGCGCCCGGGCTTGACCACCGCCACCCAGTGCTCGGGGTTCCCCTTGCCCGAACCCATTCGGGTCTCGGCCGGCTTCTGGGTGACCGGTCGGTCGGGAAAGACCCGGATCCACACCTTGCCACCCCTCTTGACGTGGCGGGTCATGGCGATTCGGGCTGCTTCGATCTGGCGGGCCGTGAGCCAGGCCGGCTCCATGGCCTGAATGCCGAAGTCGCCGAAAGTGACCTCGCTGCCACCCTTGGCCATCCCGCTCATCCGGCCGCGTTGCTGCTTGCGGTGCTTGACCTTGCGGGGCATCAACATCTCAGTCCACCTCCTTGCGGAAGTGGGGCGTCTCGTGGTGCTCGCGGGTACGTCGCTCGATCTCCTCGTCCTCACTGAGGATGCGCTCGAGCTCATCGGGCACGGCCGGCGGGGCGGCGATGTCGGCGGTCGACCGGTCGACCAGTCCTTCGGGAATTTCGGTGTCACCGGTCGAGTCGGCGTCCACCGTGACCACGCTGCCCGGCGCCCCCTGCTCGGCCCGGCGTCGTCCGCCACCGGCCGTGATCAGCCGGCGCGGGGCGTCGCCGCCCTGTCCGGACGTCTCACCCACCGCCATGGCCGCCTCACGGGTGATCTTGTCCTCGGTGGAGATCTTGTAGGGGAGGATGTCGCCCTTGTAGATCCACACCTTCACTCCGATTCGGCCGAAGGTGGTCCGGGCCTCGCGGAATCCGTAGTCGATGTCGGCCCGCAGCGTGTGCAGGGGCACCCGACC
The DNA here is from genome assembly GCA_963824645.1 of uncultured Acidimicrobiales bacterium. Classification (GTDB taxonomy): domain Bacteria; phylum Actinomycetota; class Acidimicrobiia; order Acidimicrobiales; family RAAP-2; genus Bog-756. The sequence continues at coordinate 68,432 of CAWGQC010000011.1, read as the reverse complement.
CTCGCGGTAGGACTCCTTGCGCGACATCTCCGATCCACCCAGACGTCCCGAGCACTGCACCCGCACGCCCAGGGCGCCGGCCTTCTGCACGGTCTGGATGGAGCGCTTCATGGCCCGGCGGAAAGCCACCCGGCGGGCCAGCTGGTCGCAGATCCCCTGGGCGATCAGGGCGGCGTCCAGTTCAGGCTGCTTGATCTCCTGGATGTTGAGCTGGATCCGGTTGTTGAGACCGGTGATCTCCTCGATCCGCTTCTTCAGCCGGTCGGCCTCCGCTCCCCGGCGGCCGATCACGATCCCCGGTCGGGCGGTGTGGATGTCCACCCGCAGCCGGTCGCGGGTGCGTTCGATCTCGATACGGCTGACCGCGGCCGACTCGAGCTGGGACATCAAGTAGTCGCGGATCTCCCAGTCCTCGATCACGCAGTTCTGATAGTTGCGCTCTTCGAACCAACGCGACTTCCAGTCGGTGGTGACGCCGAGGCGGAACCCGTAGGGGTTGACCTTCTGGCCCATCTATTCGCCCTTCCCAACGGCCGGACCGCCGTCTGTCTCGTCGTCGTCTCCGGCGGCCTCATCTGCTTCGTCTTGGTTCTCGATGTCCGATGCCTCGAGGGGACCGGCTTCGGTGTCGGTGATCACGTCGTCGCCCTGGTCAGCCCCGACGACGCCCCCCTGGTCCTCGTCCCCGAGGTCGGATTCCTCGAGCGGACCGGCCTCGGTCTCGGTGACCACATCGTCGGCCTGGACGGCTTCCTCGGGCCACGCCCCGGATCCGGTGTCGCCGGTAGTGGGGGAGGTGGCGGTGTCGGTGGATCCGGTGTCCCCGCCCCGCTGGCGACGCCGCGACCCGGCCACCCGGCGCGACCGCTGGGAGGCGTTGGTGGCCTGCTGGGCCCGACGCCGGGCGATGCGCTCTTCGGGCATCCGGCTCACGATGATGGTGATGTGCGAGGTCCGTTTGCGGATGCGGGTGGCCCGTCCACGGGCCCGTGGACGCCACCGCTTGAGGGTGGTCCCCTCGTCGGCGAAGCAGGCCGACACGTAGAGCTCTTCGGAGTCCAGCCCGTCGTTGTGGACGGCATTGGCCACGGCTGAGGCCAGCACCTTGCCGATGGTCACCGCCGCCCCCCGGTCACCCAGCGACAGGGTTTCGGCGGCGCGGTCGACGTCCTGGCCCCGGATCAGGTTGAGGACCTGGCGGGCCTTGTTGGCCGGGACCGAGCAATGGCGGAGGACGGCACGGGTCCCCTCGCGTTCGTTGGTCTTCACTCCCGGCATGTCATCGCCTCCCCGCCCGCTCTTGGCCGGCGTGGAACTTGAAGGTACGGGTGGGAGCGAACTCGCCCAGCTTGTGTCCGACCATCGACTCGGTCACGTACACCGGGATGTGCTTGCGTCCGTCGTGGACGGCGATGGTGTGGCCGACCATGTCGGGGATGATGGTCGAGCGGCGGGACCAGGTCTTGATGACCTTCTTGTCTCCGGCGGCGTTGAGGGCGTCGACCTTCTTGAGCAGATGGTCGTCGACGAACGGTCCCTTCTTGAGGCTGCGAGGCATGGCGTGGCGTTCCCTCTGTCTTCCCTATCGCCGGGCGCCGCGGGTGCGGCGCCTCCGGACGATCATGGCGTCGGAATCCTTGTTGCGAGACCGGGTCCGTCCCTCGGGACGGCCCCAGGGTGAGACCGGATGACGGCCACCGGAGCTCTTGCCCTCGCCGCCGCCCAGCGGGTGGTCGACCGGGTTCATGGCCACTCCCCGGGTCTGGGGGCGGACACCCTTCCACCGGTTCCGGCCGGCCTTGCCGATCTTGATCAACTCGGCTTCGGCGTTGCCCACCGTTCCCAGGGTGGCCCGGCAGTCGATGGCCACCCGCCGCATTTCGGTGGAGGGCAGCCGGAGGGTGGCGAACGCACCCTCCTTGGCCACCAGTTGGATGCTCATGCCCGCCCCCCGGGCCAGTTTTCCTCCGCCCCCGGGCCGGAGCTCGACATTGTGGATCACCGAACCGACCGGGATGTAACGGAGAGGCAGGGCGTTGCCGGGACGGATTTCCGCCCCTTGGCCGGACTGGAGGCGGTCGCCCACCGCCACCTGGGCCGGCGCCAAGATGTAGCGCTTCTCGCCGTCCAGGTAATGGAGCAGGGCGATGCGGGCGTTGCGGTTGGGGTCGTACTCGATGGCGGCCACCTTGGCCGGCACGCCGTCCTTGTTGCGCTTGAAATCGATGATCCGGTACTGCTGCTTGTGCCCACCGCCGCGGTGACGGGAGGTCTTGCGGCCGTAGTTGTTGCGGCCGCCGGTGCGGGGCTTGGCGGCCAGCAGGGACTTTTCGGGGCGGTCGCGGGTGATCTCGGCGAAGTCGGAGACGGTCTGGAACCGTCGGCCGGCGCTGGTGGGCTTGCGTGAGCGGAGTGCCATGGTGGGGTCCCTGTCCTCAGTTCTCGAACAAGTCGATCGACTCGCCCTGGTGAAGGGTGACGATGGCCCGCTTGGTGTTCGAACGGTGCCCAACCGTGTTGTTCTTGCGGTTGAGCTTGGTCTTGCCCTTGCGGTTGAGGGTGTTGACCTTCATCACACGGACGTTGAAGGCCTCCTCGACGGCCCGGCGCACGTCGATCTTGGTGGCCGACGGATCGACCACGAAGACGTAGACGTTCTGGTCCATCAGGGTGTACGACTTCTCCGAAACCACCGGTCGGATCAGCACGTTATGGGGATCCCTCATGACCCGCTCCCGTCTGCGTCGGTCTCATCGGCCCGGTCGGCTTCATCGCTCGGCACGGCGGTGGCTTCTTGGTCGTCGGCCCCGGCCGTCGTGCCTCCGGCGTCGGCGCCCGATCCGGCGTCGTCGGCCCCGTCGGGGTGGTCCGACACCCGTGCCGGCCCGGGTTGGCTCTGCCCGGGCAGGGTCTCGTCGGTGAAGACGATCCAGTCGTTGACCAGGATGTCGTAGGCGTTGAGCTCACCGATCATGATGGTCTGGATCTCGGGCAGGTTGCCGAACGAGCGATCGGCGTAGCCGTCCTCGTCTCCCAGCACCACCAGGACCCGCCCGGTGACACCGAGGGCGCCCAGGGCGGCCAGCGCCGCCTTGGTGGAGGGTGTGTCGAAGGACCAGGCGTCGATCACGCCCACCCGCCCCTGGGCCGCCCGATCGGACAGGGCCGAGCGCAGAGCCAGCTGGATCATCTTCTTCGGCGTCTTCTGGGCGTACGAACGGGGCTTCGGTCCGAGGGCCACACCTCCGCCCACCCACTGGGGGGAGCGGGTGGAACCCTGGCGGGCCCGTCCGGTCCCCTTCTGGCGGAAGGGTTTGGCCCCGCCGCCCCTTACTTCGGCCCGGGTCTTGGTCGACTGGGTGCCCGACCGGGCTGCCGCCAGTTGGGCGGTGACCACCTGGTGGAGCACGGACTGGTTGGGCTCGATCCCGAAGTAGGAGGCGTCGAGCGTCACCTCGCCGAGCTCGGTACCGTCCGTCGAGCGACGGGTGACCGAGTGGGACTGGGGTTCGGCCCGACGCAGCCGACGGACCTGGGCCCAGCTGGTGGGCTCGGAAGCCAGGGTTCCGGTGGCCATCAGCGCTTGCCTCCCTTGACCAGAGGCGTCTTGACCGCGTCCCGCAGCACCACCACGCCGCCCCGCGGACCGGGCACCGCTCCTTTGACCAGGATCAGCTCCCGCTCGGGGTCGGACTGGACGATCTCCAGATTGAGGGTGGTCACCTGGTGCCCACCCATCCGGCCGGCCATTTTGGTGCCCTTGAACACCCGGGAGGGTGTGGCACAGGCCCCCACCGAGCCTGGCGACCGGTGCTTCTTGTGGTTACCGTGGGACGCGCCCTGGCCCTTGAAGTTGTGCCGCTTCATGCCGCCGGCGAACCCCTTGCCCTTGGACACGGCGATGGCGTCCACCAGCTCCCCGGCCACCATCAGGTCGGCGGTGAGCTGCTGACCCACTTCGAAATCGGAGACATCTTCCACCCGCAGCTCGACCAACCGGCGACCCGGGTCGACGCCGGCCTTGTCGAAGTGGCCCTGCTCCGGACGGGTGAGTGTGGACGAGCGGCGGTGGCCCCAGGTCACCTGCAGGGCGGCGTAGCCCTCGCGCTCGGGCGTCTTGACCTGGACGATGCGGGCCGCCGCCACGCGCACCACCGTCACCGGTATGGCCCGGTGCTGGTCGTCCCAGATCTGGGTCATTCCCACTTTTTCGCCCACGATCGCCTTGGTGGCCACTGGAGCTCTCCGTCTCGATTCTCAACTGGTAGCGACGCCGACCGGCGCCGATTCTCATGTGACAACTGCTCGCACACCGGGCCGGTGCAGGGCCGAGTGATCCGACTGGAATGGCTTGCACGCAGACGCTCCGCTCGGAGAAAACCCGAGCGGAGCGCTCGCCTGGTTTGGTCCGAGGTCCCCGTGGGCATGCCGCGGGCGCTCGTACACGTCTTGTTGATCTTGTGGCCCGACATCAGGCCGACCGGCGACTATATACCATCCTGCGGGCGGGAACAATGCCCCGGGCCCACCGGCAAGCCGGACTAGACGGTCTGGATCTTGATCTCGATGTCCACCCCGGCCGGCAGGTCCAGCCTCTGGAGCGAGTCCACCGTCTTCGGGGTGTGCTCGACGATGTCGACCAGTCGCTTGTGCACCCGCATCTCGAAGTGCTCGCGGCTGTCCTTGTACTTGTGGGGCGAGCGGATCACCGTATAGCGGTGCTTCTCGGTGGGCAGGGGCACAGGGCCCAGCACCTTGGCCTGGGTGCGCAGCACCGTCTGGACGATCTTTTCGGTCGACTGGTCGAGGATCTCGTGGTCATAGGCCTTGAGCCTGATCCGGATCTTCTGGCGGGGGCCTTCTGCGGCCATGGGTACGGGGTCCTTCCCTGTGGTTCTGCGGTGGGCTCGGAGAGCTACTCGAGGATCTTGGTGACCCGGCCCGAGGCCACCGTCCGGCCACCCTCACGGATGGCGAACCGCAGACCCTGGTCCATGGCGATGGGCTTGCCCAGCTCGACCGTCATGTCCGTGTTGTCGCCGGGCATGACCATCTCGGTCCCCTCGGGGAGGGAGATGGTACCGGTGACGTCGGTGGTCCGGAAGTAGAACTGCGGCCGGTAGTTGGTGAAGAAGGGCTTGTGGCGCCCGCCCTCGTCCTTGTTCAGCACGTACACCGTGGCCTCGAACTTGGTGTGGGGGGTGATGGATCCCGGCTTGCACAGCACCTGGCCCCGCTCCACCTCTTCCTTCTTCGTGCCCCGGAGCAGGGCGCCGATGTTGTCACCCGCCCGACCTTCGTCGAGCAGCTTGCGGAACATCTCGATGCCGGTGACCGTGGTTTTCTGGGTGGGACGGAGACCGACGATCTCGACCTCCTCGCCCACCTTGACGATGCCCTGCTCGACCTTGCCGGTCACCACGGTGCCCCGCCCGGTGATGGACATGACGTCCTCCACCGACATCAGGAAGGGCTTCTGCACGTCCCGCTCGGGCTCGGGGATGTAGGTGTCCACCGCCTCCATGAGCTCGGTGATCTTGGCGGCCCACTCGGCATCGCCCTCGAGGGCCTTGAGGGCGCTCACCCGCACGATGGGGGTGTCGTCGCCGGGGAACTCGTACTCGTTGAGCAGCTCACGCACCTCGAGCTCGACCAGGTCGAGCAGCTCCTCGTCGTCGACGGCGTCGGCCTTGTTGAGGGCCACCACGATGTAGGGCACGCCCACCTGACGGGCCAGCAGCACGTGCTCCCGGGTCTGGGGCATCGGTCCGTCGGCGGCCGAAACCACCAGAATGGCCCCGTCCACCTGGGCCGCACCGGTGATCATGTTCTTGATGTAGTCGGCGTGACCGGGCATGTCCACGTGGGCGTAGTGCCGGTTGGGCGTCTCGTACTCCACGTGGGCGATCTGGATGGTGATGCCCCGCTGCTTCTCTTCGGGAGCCTTGTCGATCTCGTCGAAGGGCGTGAACGACGTCGTCGGGTCGCTCTCGGAGAGGACCTTGGTGATGGCCGCGGTGAGCGTGGTCTTCCCGTGGTCGATGTGTCCCATCGTGCCCACATTGACGTGGGGCTTCGTGCGCTCGAACTTCTGCTTGGCCATGGGTGGGGTAATGCTCCTGATCTCGGACGGTGCCCCCTCGGGCCCGCCACGACGCAGGCGGTTGCCTGTCGTCTCTCCTCGTGTATCGATTACGACTGCTCAGCCGGTCCATCCGCATCTGATGCCAACGACTGCACCGGGCTGTTGTTGCTGATTGGGTACTGCGGTTACGACTTCTGGCGCACGTCCCCTACTCGCCTCGCGCCTTGGCGATGATCTCCTTGGCGATCGACTCGGGGACCTCGTTGTAGGCCTGGAACTGCATGGTGTAGGTGGCTCGGCCCTGGGTGCGCGAGCGCAGGTCGGTAGCGTAGCCGAACATGTCGCTCAGTGGTACCTGGGCCCGCACGATGTGACTGTTGCCCCGCTGCTCCATGCCCTCGACTTTGCCCCGGCGAGACGAAAGGTCGCCGATCACGTCGCCCATGTAGTCCTCGGGGGTGGTCACCTCGACGGCCATCACCGGTTCGAGAAGAACCGGATCGGCCAGGGCGGCCGCCTTCTTGATGGCCATCGAACCGGCGATCTTGAAGGCCATCTCCGAGGAGTCCACGTCGTGGAACGATCCGTAGGTGAGGGTCACCTTGATGTCCACGGTGGGATAGCCGGCCAGCACTCCCGAGGTGATCGACTCACGGATGCCCTGATCGACCGAGGGGATGTACTCCTTCGGGATCACGCCACCACTGATCTTGTCGACGAACTCGTAGCCGCCCCCGGGCCCCGTGGGCTCCAGGGTGATGACCACGTGCCCGTACTGGCCCTTGCCTCCGGTCTGGCGGACGTACCGGAGCTCGACCTTCTCCACCTTCTTGCGCACCGTCTCGCGGTAGGCCACCTGGGGCTTGCCCACGTTGGCATCCACGTTGAACTCACGCAGCATCCGGTCGACCAGCACCTCGAGGTGGAGCTCGCCCATCCCCGAGATCACCGTCTGGCCGGTCTCCTCGTCGGACTGCACCCGGAAGGTGGGGTCCTCCTCGGACAAAGAGAACAGGGCTTTGCCCAGCTTGTCCTGGTCCACCTTGGTCTTGGGCTCCACGGCCACGTGGATGACCGGCTCGGGGAAGGTCAACGACTCCAGCACCACCTGGTTGTCGGCGTCGCACAGGGTGTCGCCGGTGGTGGTCTGCTTGAGCCCCACCGCGGCCACGATGTCGCCGGCGTAGGTGACGTCCAGATCCTCGCGGGAGTTGGCGTGCATCTGGAGGATGCGGCCCACCCGCTCCTTGCGGTCCTTGGTGGAGTTGATGACACCTGACCCCTTGGTCAAGGTGCCCGAATAGACCCGCAGGTAGGTGAGCTTCCCCACATAGGGATCGGTCATGATCTTGAAGGCCAGGGCGGAGAAGGGAGCACTGTCGTCGGGCGGGCGCTCGACGGTCACCCCCTCCTTGCGGGGGACGGTGCCCATGGTCGGGGGGATGTCCAGCGGGCTGGGCAGGTAGTCGACCACGGCGTCGAGCATGGGCTGGACGCCCTTGTTCTTGAAGGCCGATCCGCACAGTATGGGAACGGCGTGGCTGCCCAGGGTCACTGTCCGCAGGGCCCGTTGCAGGTCCTCGGGGGTGATCTCCTCGTCCCCCAGGTACTTCTCCATGATGGTGTCGTCGTGGTTGGAGACCACGTCGATGAGCTGGTGGTGGGCCTCCTCGGCCACCGCCTTCATGGCCGCCGGAATCTCCTCTTCCTTCCATTCCTCGCCCATGCCGTCGTCCCACACCAGGGCCCGCATGTGCACCAGGTCGACCACCCCCCGGAACTCACCTTCGGCACCGATGGGCAGCTGGACCACGGCGGTGACGCAGTCGAGGCGGTCGCGGATCATCTCCACGCACTGGTCGAAATTGGCACCGGTCCTGTCCATCTTGTTGATGAAACAGATCCGGGGGACCTCGTACTTGTTGGCCTGGCGCCACACCGTCTCGGTCTGGGGCTCCACGCCGGCCACGGCATCGAAGACCGCCACCGCCCCGTCGAGGACCCGCAGCGAGCGCTCCACCTCCACGGTGAAGTCGACGTGGCCCGGGGTGTCGATGATGTTGATGACCGTGTCCCGCCACATGCAGGTGGTGGCGGCCGAGGTGATGGTGATCCCCCGCTCCTGCTCCTGGACCATCCAGTCCATGGTGGCCGCACCTTCGTGGACCTCACCGATCTTGTAGTTCTTGCCGGTGTAATAGAGGATCCGCTCGGTGGTGGTGGTCTTGCCCGCGTCGATATGGGCCATGATCCCGATGTTTCGGGTCTTGGCCAGGGGATGGTGGCGTGTGCTCGCTTCAGCCATGGTTCTTCAGCTCTCGGGTCGTGCTCGTTGGTCGTTCTCGCCGCCGGCCGGCGGGGGGCGAAGCCCCTCCTACCAGCGGTAGTGGGCGAAGGCCTTGTTGGATTCGGCCATCTTGTGCAGATCTTCGCGGCGCTTGGCGGCGGCGCCGATGCCATTGGCCGCGTCGCGTATCTCGTTGGACAGGCGCTCGGCCATCGTCTTCTCCCGACGCTGCTGGGAGTAGCCGACCAGCCACCGGATGGACAGGGTGGTGGCCCGACGGGGACGGACCTCGACGGGGACCTGGTAGGTGGCGCCCCCGACCCGACGGCTCCGCACTTCGAGCTCGGGGCGGGTGTTCTCCACCGCCTTCTTCAGCACCGCCACCGGATCGTTGGCCGACTTTTCGGCCACGTCGGCCAAGGCGTCGTAGACGATCCGCTCGGCCAGGGTGCGCTTGCCCCGACTCAGCACCCGGTTGACCACCTGGGTGACCAGCACCGAGTGGTACACGGGGTCGGGCATGAGCTCGCGGCGTACAGCCGGTCCTTTGCGGGGCACGTCAGGACTCCTTCTTGGCGCCGTAGCGGGAACGGGCCTGGTTGCGCTCACGCACCCCCGAGGCGTCGAGTGTCCCCCGGATGACCTTGTAGCGGACACCGGGGAGGTCCTTCACCCGGCCGCCGCGGACCAGCACGATCGAGTGCTCCTGGAGGTTGTGACCCTCGCCCGGAATGTAGGCGGTCACCTCCAGCCCGCTGGTCAGCCGGACCCGGGCCACCTTGCGCAGGGCCGAGTTCGGCTTCTTCGGGGTGTGGGTGTAGACGCGTGTGCAGACGCCCCGGCGTTGGGGGGCTCCCCGCAGGGCCGGCGTCTTCGACTTGGTCGGTTTGGTGGCCCGTCCCTTGCGGACGAGCTGGGAAATCGTGGGCACGCGTTACCTCTGGGTTGGAACTGCAGGGAGACTTCAGGACTTGCTCACGCATCCGGCGGCTGGACGTGGTCCACCCGCGGCGCATAGCCGCAAGGCCATCATGCTACGGCATGCCTGCCCGGCGGGCAAGGGCGGGTGAGCCCGCTCAGCCTACCGGGGGGCGTGGCCCACCGGTACGCACGCCCGACCGGGGGGCGACCAAGCCGTCCGGCTCAGTCGCCCGTCCGGGCTGTCAGGCGCCCGCTTCGAGCGGGCCTTCCTCGGCCGCCGGTGCGGCGGCGGCCCCGAAGTCCGGCGATCCGTCGGCCAGGTCCTCGGCTCCGGGAACGGCACCCAGCCAACTGGCGTCGATCTCGGAACTGAACCCTCCGACGGAAGCGTCGCCGCCGGTGTCCCGCAGCCAGGCAGCCAGGTCCTCGGTGCCGGCATCGCCGTCCGAACCGAGGGCCCAGAAGGGCATGGCCTCGGCCCCGGGCATGTCCAGCTCGATGTCGCGGTAGCGCTCCATGCCCGATCCGGCCGGGATCAGCTTGCCGATGATGATGTTCTCCTTGAGGCCGTAGAGCTGGTCGGACTTGCCTTCGATGGCTGCTTCGGTGAGGACCCGGGTCGTCTCCTGGAAGGAGGCGGCCGACAGCCAGCTGTCGGTGGCCAGCGAGGCCTTGGTGATGCCCATCAGCTCGGGACGACCCTCGGCCGGACGCTGTCCGTCCTGGACCAGCTGGCGGTTGACCTCGGCGTAGGAGCGGCTGTCCACCCGCTCACCGGGGAGGAAGGTGGCGTCCCCGGGCTCGGCCACCAGCACCCGGCGGAGCATCTGGCGCACGATCAGCTCGATGTGCTTGTCGTGGATGGACACACCCTGGTCGCGGTAGACCTTCTGGACCTCCTCGACCAGGTACTGCTGGGTCTCACGGATGCCCTTGACCTCCAGGAGCTCCTTGGGGTCCTTCGGCCCTTCGACCAGGGCATCCCCGGCCGAAACCTCCTGGCCGTCCCTGACCTCGAGGTGGGCCCGGGGGGCCACCAGGACGGTATGCTCCTCCCCGTCGTCGGCCACCACGGTGACATGACGGCCCGACTCGTCCTCCTCCACCCGGGCCACGCCCGAGTGGCGGGCCAGGACGGCTGCGCCCTTGGGCGTGCGGGCCTCGAACAGCTCGACCACCCGGGGGAGACCGTGGGTGATGTCCTCACCGACGATGCCACCGGTGTGGAAGGTCCGCATGGTCAACTGGGTACCGGGCTCGCCGATGGACTGGGCGGCGATGACCCCGACCGCCTCGCCCAGCTCGATCATCTCGCCGGTGGCCAGCGACTGTCCGTAGCAGGCGGCACAGATCCCCTGCTCGGCTTCGCAGGTCAGCACCGACCGGGTCCTGATCCGGTCGACCTCGGGGTCGTCCCGCAGCCGACTGACCAGTTCCTCGGTCAACAGCGTGCCGGCCTCGATTTTGGTCTTGTCCGACAGGGTCACCGGCTCGACCGTGATGCGGCCGTAGGCCCGGGTCTCGAGGTAGGAACGGGTGCCGGCCCCGTCGGGGACCACCCCCTCGATCCAGATGCCCCGGGTCGAACCGCAGTCGTCCTCCCGGACGATGAGCTCCTGGGCCACGTCCACCAGCCGGCGGGTGAGGTACCCGGAGTCGGCGGTACGCAGGGCGGTGTCGGCCAGGCCCTTACGGGCACCGTGGGTCGAGATGAAGTACTCGAGGACCGACAGGCCCTCCCGGAAGGAGGACTTGATCGGACGGGGGATCATCTCGCCCCGCGGGTTGGACACCAGGCCTTTCATGCCGGCGATCTGGCGGATCTGCTGGCTGTTCCCCCGGGCCCCCGAGTCGACCATCATGTCGAGTGGGTTGAAGGCGATGGTGGACAGTGACTTCTCCATGGCCTTCCCCACCTCGGAGTTGGCCGACGTCCAGATCTCGATCTCCTTCTGGCGCCGCTCGTCGTCGGTGATGATGCCCCGCTTGAACTGGGCCTCCGCCTTCTCCGCCTCCTTCTCGTAGCGGTCGAGGATGGTCTGCTTGTCCGGCGGGGTACGCACGTCGTTGATGGAGATGGTCAGACCCGACTGGGCGGCGTAGCGGAACCCGAGGGCCTTGATCCGGTCGAGGCTGGCCGCCACCTCGCCCTTCGGGAAGTTGGCCGCCACCTCCTCCACGATGACCCCGATGGGGGTGTTGCGCTTGCCCACGATGTCGTTGATGTAGCGGTAGCCGTCGGGCAGGGCGGTGTTGAAGAACAGCCGCCCGGCCGTGGTCTCCAGCTGAACGGGGGCGTCGGCATCCACCTCGACGGCCGACCCCTCGGCGGAGGCCTCGGCGATCGCCTCGTTGGCCAGGGTGATGGACTGGGCCAGGTGGGAGCCGTGCTCGGGCCGGATGACAATCTTGGCCTGCAGATCGATGTCACCGTTGTCGAAGGCCGTCTCGACCTCGTAGGCGTGGCGGAACACCCGTCCCTCGCCCTTGGCCCCGTCGACGGGCAGGGTCAGGTAGTAGATACCGAAGACCATGTCCTGGGTCGGGACGGTGATGGGCCGCCCGGTGGCCGGCGACAGGATGTTGTTGGCCGACAGCATGAGCACCCGGGCCTCGGCCTGGGCCTCGGCTGACAGGGGCAGGTGGACGGCCATCTGGTCACCGTCGAAGTCGGCGTTGAAGGCGGTGCAGACCAGGGGATGGACCTGGATGGCCTTGCCCTCGACCAGCACGGGCTCGAAGGCCTGGATGCCCAGGCGGTGGAGGGTCGGGGCCCGGTTGAGGAGCACGGGGTGTTCTTTGATGACACCCTCGAGCACGTCCCACACCTGGGGCCGGCGGCGCTCGACCATGCGCTTGGCCGACTTAATGTTCTGGGCGTACTCGGCGTCCACCAGGCGCTTCATGACGAAGGGCTTGAACAGCTCGAGAGCCATCAGCTTGGGCAGGCCGCACTGGTGGAGCTGCAGGGTGGGGCCGATCACGATGACCGACCGGCCCGAGTAGTCCACCCGCTTGCCCAGCAGGTTCTGACGGAACCGGCCCTGCTTGCCCTTGAGCATGTCCGACAAGCTCTTCAGCGGGCGGTTGCCGGGCCCGGTCACCGGGCGGCCACGCCGCCCGTTGTCGAAGAGGGCGTCGACCGCCTCTTGCAGCATGCGCTTCTCGTTGTTGATGATGATCTCGGGCGCCCCGAGGTCGAGCAGCCTCTTCAGCCGGTTGTTCCGGTTGATGACGCGGCGGTACAGGTCGTTGAGGTCGGAGGTGGCGAAGCGACCGCCGTCGAGCTGCACCATCGGGCGCAGGTCGGGGGGGATGACCGGGACCGAGTCGAGAATCATGGCCCGCGGGTCGTTGACCCGGCGCCCGTTCTCGTCCCGCCGGTTGAAGGCGGTCACGATCTTGAGTCGCTTGATCACCTTCTGGCGACGCTGGGCGGAGAGCGGCTTGCGCCCGTCGGCGGCGTCGATCATCTCGCGGAGCTTGATCTCCTCGGCGTCGAGGTCGATGCGGTCGATGAGGCGGGAGATGGTCTCGGCCCCCATGCCCCCCTCGAAGTAGTCCTCGTAGCGGATGCGCAGTTCACGCCAGAGCATCTCGTCCTCGAGGATCTTGCGGGAGTGCAGGCTCTTGAACTCGTCGAAGGCGCGCTGGGCCAGTTCGATCTCGCTGTCGTAGCGTTCACGGACGGCGGCGATCTCCTTCTCCACGTTGCGCTGACGGGCCTTGATCTCGGTGTCCTTGGCCCCGGACTTCTCCAGCTCGGCCAATTCACCTTCGAGGGCCTTGAACCGGCGGTCGATCTCGACGTCCCGCTTCTTCTCGACGTCAGCGATCTCCACGCCCAGCTCGGCCTCCAGATCGGGCAGGTCCTCGTGACGCTTGGCCTCGTCGACCCAGGTGACCAGGTTGGCGGCGAAGTAGATGACCTTCTCCAGCTGCTTGGCCTTCAGCTCCTCGCGGGCTTCGGTGCCCATGAGCAGGTAGGCCAGCCAGCTGCGGGTACCCCGCAGGTACCAGATGTGGACCACCGGGGCGGCCAGCTCGATGTGGCCCATGCGCTCACGGCGCACCTTGGACCGGGTGACCTCGACCCCGCAGCGCTCACAGATGATGCCCCGGAACCGGACCCGCTTGTACTTCCCGCAGTAGCACTCCCAGTCCTTGGTGGGACCGAAGATCTTCTCGCAGAAGAGCCCGTCCTTCTCCGGCCGCAGGGTGCGGTAGTTGATGGTCTCCGGCTTCTTCACCTCACCGTTGGACCACCCCCGGATGGAGTCGGCGGTGGCCAGACCGATTCGTAGCTGATCGAAATCGTTGACGTCCAACATATTTAGAAGCCCCTTTCGGCGGCGCGGCGCGCATCTTCCTCGTCCGAGCCACGCTCGGGTCGGCTGATGTCGATGCCCAGTTCCTCGGCTGTGCGGAAGACGTCCTCGTCCAGCTCCCGCATCTCTATCTCTTCTCCCCCCGGGGCCAGGACCTCGACGTCGAGGCACAGTGACTGCATCTCTTTGATCAGGACCTTGAAGCTTTCGGGGATGCCCGGCTCGGGGATGTTCTCGCCCTTGACGATGGCCTCGTAGACCTTCACCCGACCGAGTACGTCGTCCGACTTGATGGTGAGCAGCTCCTGCAGGGCGTAGGCGGCGCCGAAGGCCTCCAGGGCCCACACCTCCATCTCCCCGAACCGCTGGCCACCGAACTGGGCCTTCCCACCCAGCGGCTGCTGGGTGATCATCGAGTACGGACCGGTGGAGCGGGCGTGGATCTTGTCGTCCACCAGGTGGTGGAGTTTGAGGATGTACACGTAGCCCACCGAGATGGGGTTGTCGTAGACCTCGCCGGTGCGCCCGTTGTAGAGGACGGACTTGCCCTCATCGGACACCTGCACCTGACCGTCGACCCCGTCGGGGTTGAGCTTGCGGAAGATCTGCTGGATGGTGGGGTGGCGACCGGCGTCGGTCTCCTCGTCCCAGTGGGCCCCGTCGAACACCGGGGTGGACACCCACACGGCCGGGTCGGTCTTCGGACGGGTCTTGGTCTCGGTGCCCCGGAGGGGTGTCCGGGACGCCTCGCCGGCGCCCTCCCAGCCCCAGCGGGCGGCGTAACCCAGGTGGGACTCGAGGACCTGACCCACGTTCATCCGGCTGGGCACGCCCAGCGGATTGAGGATGATGTCGACCGGCGTACCGTCGGCCTGGAAGGGCATGTCCTCGATGGGCAGGATCTTGGAGATGACCCCCTTGTTGCCGTGGCGGCCGGCCAACTTGTCGCCCTCGGAGATCTTGCGCTTCTGGGCCACGTACACCCGGACCAGCTGCTCGACTCCGGGCGGGAGCTCGTGGGCATCGTCGCGGGAGAAGACCCGGACGTCGATGACCGTCCCCTGCTCGCCGTGGGGCACCTTGAGGGAGGTGTCCCGTACCTCGCGGGCCTTCTCGCCGAAGATGGCCCGCAGGAGCCGCTCCTCGGGAGTCTGCTCGGTCTCACCCTTGGGCGTGACTTTCCCGACCAGCACATCGCCCGGGCCCACCTCGGCGCCGATCCGGATGATGCCCCGCTCGTCCAGGTCGGCCAAGATCTCCTCGGACAGGTTGGGGATGTCACGGGTGATCTCCTCCGCCCCCAGCTTGGTGTCGCGGGCGTCGACCTCGTGCTCCTCGATGTGGATCGAGGTGAGGACATCGTCCTTGACCAACCGCTCGGAGAGGATGATGGCGTCCTCGTAGTTGTAGCCCTCCCAGGGCATGAAGGCCACCAGCAGGTTCTTGCCCAGGGCCAGCTCGCCGTTGTGGGTGGCCGGACCGTCGGCCAGCACATCGCCGGCGCTGATCTTCTGGCCCTCCTCGACGATCACCTTCTGGTTGATGGCCGTGTTCTGGTTGGACCGGCGGAACTTGGCCAGTCGGTACACCTTCTTGCCCAGGGTGGCCCCCAGGCGGTCCTTGGAACCGGCCTTGTACTCCACGGTGATCTGGTCACCGGAGACGTCGACCACCACACCCTCGGCCTCGGCCAGCACCACGTCGCCGGCGTCGCGGGCGGCGCGTGCCTCCACGCCGGTACCGATGTAGGGCGCCTCGGGCACCACCAGGGGTACGGCCTGCTTCTGCATGTTGGCGCCCATCAGGGCCCGGTTGGCGTCGTCGTGCTCGACGAAGGGGATGAGGGCGGTGGAGACGGAGACGATCTGCTTGGGAGAGACGTCCATCAGGTCGACCTCGGCCGGAGGCACGAAGTCGATCTCCGACGTCGTGCCGTAGGAGGTGGTGGTGGCGCCGACCCGCACGCCCGTTCCCTGCGGACCGCGGCGGACCAGCACCTTCTCCTCGGTGAACTTGCCGTTGTCGTCCAGGGCGGCCGAGGCCTGAGCGATGACGTGCTCCTCCTCCTCGTCGGCGGCCAGGTAGGTGATCTCCTTGGTCACCTGGCCGTCGACCACCTTGCGGTAGGGGGTCTCGATGAACCCGTACTCGTTGACCCGGGCATAGGTGGCCAGCGAGCCGATGAGCCCGATGTTCGGGCCTTCCGGGGTTTCGATGGGACACATCCGCCCGTAGTGGGAGGTGTGCACGTCACGGACCTCGAAGCCGGCCCGCTCCCGCGACAGACCGCCGGGCCCGAGAGCCGAGAGACGGCGCTTGTGGGCCAGACCCGACAGCGGGTTGTTCTGGTCCATGAATTGGCTGAGCTGGCTGGTCCCGAAGAACTCCTTGACCGCCGCCACCACCGGACGGATGTTGATCAGGGTCTGGGGGGTGATGGCCTCCACGTCCTGGGTGGTCATCCGCTCGCGGACGACCCGCTCCATGCGGGACAGCCCCACCCGCACCTGGTTCTGGATGAGCTCGCCCACCGACCGGATACGCCGGTTGGCGAAGTGGTCCTGGTCGTCGATCCGGTAGGTCGACTCGCCGTCGGCCATGTGCTTGGCCAGGTGGAGCATGTAGGTGGATGCGGCCAGGATCTCCGAGGGGCTGAGTACCCCCTGGGTGGGAGTGGGCCGCTCCAGGTCGATCTTCAAGATGTCCGAGATGCGCTCGATTTCCGGCCCGAGCTTGCGGTTGAGCTTGTAGCGGCCCACCCGGGTCAGGTCATAGCGCTTGGGGTTGAAGAAGGCGTTCTCGAAGTACTGGCGGGCGGCCTCCACCGACAGCGGCTCGCCGGGACGGGCGCGCTTGTAGATCTCGAGCAGGGCCTCTTCACGGGAAGGGGCCAGGTTCTGCTCCTTCTCCCACTGTCCCTCGAGGAAATCGAAGTGGCGGACGAACCGCTCCAGGAAGGCCTGGTCCTCGTAACCCAGCGCCCGCAGGAGGACGAACAGCGACAGGCGGCGCTTGCGGGCCACCCGGCAGCCGGCGGTGACGTCCTTGGACGGCTTGGCCTCGACGTCGAACTCGATCCACTCTCCCCGGTAGGGGTGGATGGTGCCGGTGAACACCGTCTTGGCATCCCGACCGGGCTGGAAGATGACGCCCGGCGAACGGACCAGCTGGCTGACCACCACCCGCTCGGTCCCGTTGACGATGAAGGTGCCCTTGTTGGTCATCACCGGGAAGTCACCCATAAAGACCGTCTGCTCTTTGATCTCGCCGGTGCCGGCGTTCATGAACCGGGCGCGCACGAAGACCGGTGCGGCGTAGGTCATGTCCTTTTCCTTGCACTCCTCCACCGAGAACTTGGGCGGCGGACGCAGGTCGGGATCGGTGGGGTCGAATTCGAGCTCGAGGCTCAGTTGACCGGTGAAATCCTCTATCGGACTGATGTCACCGAAGGTTTCGGCCAAGCCACGGTCGAGGAACCACTGAAACGAGTCCCTCTGGATGGCGACGAGGTCCGGCAAAGGCAGAGCCTCATCGATATTGGCAAACGAAAAACGTTCCGGGCTGTTGGACCGTGCAGGCAACGGCCTACTCCTCCCAGTTGCGATGCGAATGGGGCGACGACGGGGTATGACGGTGATTCACTTCTCGAATCGGATGCTTCTCAGGCTCTTTCGGTGCTGCGGAAACACTTCTCAGGGTCGACAGCTTCCACCGGAGCGGTCGATGGGGGCGCCAGGGCGCGCGTCAATCAGCCAAAACACGAGTGAAGGCGGAAGGAGCAGGCACGGCAACCGACAATCCTATCCGGAAGCGCACGAAATAACAACCCGGGATCGGAAAAGCCCGATCCAGGCCCGCACACGGTAGGTGATCGGCTGCCCCCCGTCAAGGAAATCCTCGGTTTTCCGGGCCTTTGACGGGGCCGGCCGGCCACCCCGGACGCCGACGGCGACCGGGGGTCCCCTGCGTCGGCTAGTTGAGTTCGACCGTGGCGCCAGCCCCTTCGAGCTGGGCCTTGGCCTTCTCCGCATCCTCTTTGGTGGCCTTCTCCAAGACGGGCTTGGGGGCGCCGTCCACCAGGTCCTTGGCTTCCTTCAGCCCGAGGCTGGTCAGCGAGCGGACTTCTTTGATGACCTGGATCTTCTTGTCGCCGGCGGCGGTCAGGATCACGTCGAACTCGGTCTTCTCGTCCTCGCCACCCCCCGCATCGGCGGCGGCCGGAGCGGCGGCGGCGGCCACTGCCACCGGGGCCGCAGCCGTCACTCCGAAGCGCTCTTCGAACGCCTTGAGGAGCTCACTGAGCTCGAGCACCGACAGCTCCGAGATCCCGTCCAGGATCTGGTCCTTGGTGAGTGTTCCTGCCATCGTCTTGTCTCCTTGGTTCTGTGTTGATTGGTGGTCGATGTGTCGTCGATATGCCGCTTGAGCAGGTGCTGTTGCTAGCCCTACCCCTCGGTGCCGGGTGACTCTGTCTCTGTTTCTGACTGCGCCTCGGCCGTCGGCTCGGCCTCGGCTGCTGACTCGGCCTCTACTTGCGCCTCGGGCTCGGGCTCGGGCTCGGCTTCGGCCTCTGCCTCGGTTTCAGGCGCTGGCTGGGCCTCGGCTACCGGCGCGTCCAGCGCCTCACCCCCGGCTTGGCGCTGATCGATGAGAGCGGAGAGGCCGAAGGCCAGATCGCGGGGCAGGGCCTGGATCAGCCCGGCCATCTGCCGGAGGGGGGCGGCCAGTCCGCCGGCCAACTGGGCCAGCAGGGTGTCGCGCGACGGCAGGTCGGCCAGCACGTTGATGTCCGAGGCCGACAGCAGGCCGGAACCGGCAACCCCTCCCTTCACCACCAGGCTCGGATTGGTGCGGGCGAAGTCCCTGAGGGCCTTGGCCACTGCGCTCAAGTCACCGCTCACGAAGGCGATGGCCGTCGGTCCGGTCAGCAGACCGTGGAGTTCGGCCTGAGGACCGTCAGCAATAGCCAGCTTGACCAGGGTGTTCTTGTAGACCTTGTAATCGCTGCCGGCCGCCGCCAACTCTCGGCGCAGCGCCGCCAATTCGGCCACCGTGAGACCGCGGTACTCGGTGAGCACGGCACCGTCCGAGGCTTCCAGACGGTTGCGCACCTCGTCGACGACGGCCACCTTTTCGGCCCTCGGGTTGTCCATGGTCCCTCCGCTGAGCCCAGCTCAGTCCGGGGCCGCACACGCCATCGGAGATGCCCGCCCAGCAGGTGATGCCTGGATGCGGAACGCCTCGTCAGGCGGACCCTCATCGGGTCCCTTCGGCACCAGCAATCGGTGCACCGGAGGTCTACGGCCGTTCTCTAATAATCAAAATCTGGGTAAATGAAGATTGTCCGGCTGAAATCGTGTCGGAATGTCGTGAAACCGGAAAGTGCGACTCTACTCCACCGGTGGGCTCGGTCCAACAGCACCGGGCCGACTTCGGTCAGGCGCTGGCCGCCAGCTCCTCGTCGGCCTTGCGGGCCAGGAGCGGATCGATGTGCACTCCGGGACCCATGGTGGTCGAGAGGGTCACCGCCCGGACATAGCGTCCCTTGGCCGATGCCGGCTTGGCCCGCTGGATCTCATCCATCACCGCGTGCAGGTTGTCGAGCAGCTGGGCCCGGTCGAAGGAGGCCTTGCCGATCCCCAGGTGGATGTTTCCCACCTTGTCGGTCCGGTACTCGACGCGCCCACCCTTGAATTCGGTGACGGCCCGCTCCACATCGTCGGTCACCGTCCCCGTCTTCGGATTGGGCATCAGGCCTCGCGGACCCAGCACCCGCCCGAGGGTTCCCACCTGGCCCATCAGATCCGGAGTGGCAATGGCGATGTCGAAGTCGAGGAAGCCGTCGTTGGCCACCCGGGCCACCAGGTCGTCCGCCCCCACCACGTCAGCTCCGGCAGCCCGGGCGGCCGTAGCCTTCTCGCCGGCTGCGAACACCGCCACCCGGGCGTTGCGGCCGGTGCCGGCGGGAAGCGACAGGGTGCCCCGCACGATCTGGTCTGCCTTGCGCGGATCGACACCGAGCCGGAGTGCCACTTCGACGGTCTCATCGAATGTCGCCTTGGCCGAGCTCTTGACCAGGTCGACAGCCTCGGCCGGGGTGTAGAGATGCTGACGATCGAACTGGGCCATGCTGGCTTTGTACTTCTTCCCGTGGGACATGATTCTCCGTTTTCTGGTTTCGTTCCTGCGCCGTACTCAGCCGCCGACGGCGATGCCCATCGAGCGGGCCGTGCCCTCCACCTGGCGCTTGGCCGCCTCGATGTCGGCCGTGTTGAGGTCGGGGAGCTTGACGGCGGCGATCTCCGCCACCTGGGCGGCGGTGACCGTACCCACCTTCTCGCGGCCGGCTGTGGCCGCTCCCTTGTCCAGGCCCGCGGCCTGGCGGAGGAGAGCCGGTGTGGGCGGCGTCTTGAGGATGAAGGAAAAGGTCCTGTCCTCGTAGATCGAGATCTCGACGGGGATGATCGAACCCCGTTGGTTCTCCGTAGCGGCGTTGTACTGCTTGCAGAATTCCATGGTCTGGACGCCGTGCGGCCCGAGGGCCGTACCCACCGGCGGAGCGGGGGTGGCCCCCCCGGCCGGGAGCTGGATCTTGACGACGGCGATGACGCGCTTCTTGGGTGGCATGACGTTTCCTTAGGTGGTTCTGGGGCCCTGTACCGACGGGGCTAGAGCTTTGCGACCTGGCTGAATTCGAGCTCGACGGGTGTCTCCCGTCCGAAGATGTTGACCAGTACCTTGAGCTTGAGCTGGTCTTCGTTGATTTCGGCGATCTGGCCGGAGAAGTCGGCGAAGGGCCCTTCTTTGACCCGAACCGTCTCGCCCACCTCATGCTCGAGGCGGGGACGACTGCGCTTGGCCGGGGCCTCGGCCCCCTCCACCTTCACCTGCAGGATCCCTTCCACCTCACGACGGGACAGCGGGGTGGGCTTGGTTCCCGGTCCCACGAACCCGGTTACCCCGGGGGTGTTGCGGATGACCGACCAGCTGTCATCGTCGAGTTCGCAGCGACACAGGAGATAGCCGGGAAAGACCTTCTTCTGGACGACCACCTTCTTGCCGTTCTTGAACTCGATGACATCCTCCATGGGGATGACCACCTCGTAGATCCGGTCCTCCATGTTCATCGAGACAGCCCGACTGTGCAGGTTCGACTTCACCTTGTTCTCGTAGCCGGCGTAGGTGTGCACCACGTACCAGCGGCCCGGCTGGTCGTAGGGGCTGACCACGAAGGGCTCGTCCTCGTCCTCCTCGTCGTCGAAGTCGACCTCCGACGCCGCCTCCGGATCCTCCGCCGGGGCCTCCGCTTCGGTGACCAGCGTGTCGGCCACGGGCGCGTCAGGAGCTTCGACGGTGTCGAGGTCCCCATCATCGCCGGGGGGCGTGGAGGATTGGTTGTCGGTCATGGTCACACCGATCACGAGTTGAAGAGCCAAAGGACGCCTTTGGCAAAGGCGTAGTTGAGGACAAAGATGAGCACCATCAAGGAGAGCAGGGTGACCAGGGTCACCGTGGTGTAGTTGATGACCTCGGACCGGTTGGGCCAGGCCACCTGACGGAGCTCGGAGCGCACCTCCCGGAAAAACTGGCCGGGGCGGAACGGCTCGCGCTTGGCCTGCCGCCGCGGCGGGGGCGCGTTGCGCTTGGCCGGGGCCTCCCCGTCGGGATCCTGCCCTTGGCGCTGGGCCATTCGCTTTTGTTCTCGGTTCACGTGCGATTTCCTTCGACGCTGATCATGGTGGAGAGCAGGGCAGGAGGGACTCGAACCCCCAACCTTCGGTTTTGGAGACCGGTGCTCTACCAGTTGAGCTACTGCCCTCTGTCGATCGCCGTGCCGCGAGCGGCCAGCCGATCGCAGGGGCGGTTGGTTACGTTACCACCAGCGAGATGGGTATTCCCAGGCGAAAAGGGCACCCGGGCTCCGGGCCGCCGGCCCTCCCCCCGGGGGGCCGGGGACTAGCGGGTCTCCTTGTGCAGGGTGTGCTGACGGTCCCAGCGGCAGAATTTCTTCATCTCGATCCGCTCCCGATCGTTCAGCTTGTTTTTGGTGGTGATGTAGTTACGCCTCTTGCACTGCTCACAGGCCAGGGTGACCTGGATGCGCTTTTCGTTCTTCGCCATGGCCAACGTTCCTCTCGACGGGTCGACATGTGTGGTGATCTGGTAGCGGCGGCCGGACTCGAACCGGCGACCCCACGATTATGAGCCGTGTGCTCTAACCAACTGAGCTACGCCGCCATGGGCGAGCCCCCTGTCGGAATCGAACCGACGACACCAGCCTTACCATGGCTGTGCTCTGCCGACTGAGCTAAGGGGGCAGTGCGGCTCGAGCGAGCAGCAAAGGGACAATCATAACCAGAGATCGGCCGGGCGGAGCGCGCCCGGGGTCTGACTACCATCGGCGGATGCGCGTCCGCCTGGCGAGAGCGACCGATGCCGACGCCGTGCGGTCGATCTACAACGCCGAAGTAACCGGGTCGACCGCCACCTTCGACCTCGTCCCCCGCACCGTCGACGAGCAACTGGCTTGGTTGGCCGAACACCGGGGACCCTACCCGGCCATTGTGGCCGTGGACGAGGGCGAGACGGTGCTCGGTTTCGGCTCCCTGTCCGAGTACAAGAACCGGCCGTCCTACGCCACCACCGTGGAGAACTCGGTCTATGTCGGAGCAGCCCACCGCGGCCAGGGGGTGGGCCGACTCCTGCTGGCGGAGCTGGTCGAACTGGCCACCAGGCACGGCTTTCACTCCGTCATCGCCCGGGTGGGCGGCGACAACACCACCTCGATCGCCCTGCATCAGGCCTGTGGGTTCACCCTGGTCGGGGTGGAACAGGAGGTGGGGCGGAAGTTCAACCGCTGGCTGGACGTGACCGTCCTTCAGCGCCTGCTCTGACCGGGCCGACGGTGCCGGTCCGGACGAGGCTGTCCTCCCGGCCGCCGGTCAGACGGTGGCGGAGACCGTCGGACTGGTCGAGCGGGACACCGGGGACACGGGCGGATTCGGTTGCCCCCAGGTGGTGACCGGGACCGTCATGATGACCAGGATCCACAGCAGGGTGAGGACTATCTGGAGTGGATCCCCGTGGATCAGGGGCTTGACCAGAGCGGTGCCGCCGGGCAGTTCGATGAAGGCGGTGACCATCGACAGCCCGATGATCAGCGAGCGCAGGCGTCCGAGGGCCACCGGAGCGAGCAGGATCAGGCCCCATGACAGATACCAGGGCTGGACCACGGGCCCGAGGGCCACAAAGAGGAGCAGGGTGACCCCCATCGCTTTGAGCGTGCCGATCCGATCGCTGTTGGCCAGCAACCAGACGCCGGCGATCCCCGCCGCCAGCAGACCGAAGAACCGGGTGACCGACAGCACCCCGCCGAGCCCGACGCCTACGCCCACGAAATGGGCGATCCCGGTGAAGGCCAGGGCCAATGACGTGGTCGGTGCCGTCCATGAGCGCACCGCCCCGGGGGTGCCGAGGATGGTGACCCAGCCCCAGCCCAGCCCGCTCACGTAGGAGAAGAAGCCCAGCACGCCGGTACCGATCAGCCCGGCGGTGACCACCGGACGTATGCGGTCGCGGGTGGGGGCCTCGGGACCGAGCCAGCTCCATCCGATGTAGAGGATGCCCAGGGCCGCCGGTGCCTTGATGGACGTGGCCAGGGCACACAACACGATGCCCACGATGGGTCGCTTCTCCTTGGCGGCGGTGAGCCCGGCGACCAGAAGGCCCAGCATCAGGGCGTCGTTGTGGGCCCCCCCGACCAGATGGAGCAGGGTGACCGGGTTGAGGATCATCAGGGTGAAGAGCTCGGCTCCGTCCCGGTGGTAGAGGCGGGCCAGACGGGGAACGCAGATGGCGATGAGCACCACACCGAGCAGAGCCAGCAGCCGGAGGAGGACGATGGTGGCCAGCTCGTTATGGAAGGTGACCCGGGCGAAGAACCCGTCGATCTGGAGGAAAAAGGGCCCGTAGGGGGCCGGGGCGTTGCCCCACAGCTTGTCGACCGGTGCCGTGTAGGCGTTGTTGCCCAACTCGAAGGGGCCGTACAGGTACGGGTTCATGTGGCGGCTGACCATCTCACCCTGGGCTGCGTACGAATAGGCGTCGCGACTGAACAGGGGGGCGATGACCAGCATGGGGACCGACCAGAGGGCAAACACGCCGGCCATCCACTTGACCGGCACCCCCGGACAGCGGGAATACAGGCGGGTCATGCCCCACCACACCCGCATCAGCAGGAGAAGCCCCCCGTACACGGCGGCCAGGGTGAAGTAGAGGCCGAAGGTGCTGCTCACATTGGTGCTCGGCACCCCGAAGAACCACACGTGGGGCATCTCGAGCTTGAACGGGGAGCTGGGCAACGACGCCCCGACGGCGATGGCCACCATGGCGGCGAAGCCCAGGAGGGCCGGTCGGAGTACCAATCCTCGGGGGGGACTGTCGCTCGCTTGGGCCGGCGGCTCTCGTCCGACCTCGGTGTTGGCGACCACCCGATTCCGCAGCGAGTCGGCCAATCCGAGGGCGGCGCGCATCCCGACGGCCCCGACCTCAGCCACCACCGAGGACCGGCCCGAGAACCCGTCGGGGGTCGCAGGGATGCCGTCATCGCCCGTGAGAGGGGTCATCTCGGATGACATGAGGGTGGGGTTACTCCTCGGTTGAGCTGCCGGACGTCCGGTCAGTTCCGCTCCGTCTGATGTGATGAGGTCCACGCTCTAGGTGTCCCTCTCCTACCTGCATCGGTCCCCGACTGGGTGGCGTCCGTAAGCGACTGCACCGTGACCGCAATCAATCCGTAACGTCATTGTAACCAACCGACGAGTGGGATCAAGTCTCCCCGACCGACCTGGTCGGACGGCGAAAACCCCGGGAAGCGGGACGCCCCGGGGCTGATGCCCCGGCACAGGTACCAACCCTGTCCCGGGGCATCATGGCGGTGGGCCGGGAAGGATTCGAACCTTCGTAGGCAGAACCGGCAGATTTACAGTCTGCTCCCTTTGGCCGCTCGGGCACCGACCCGCAGGGCGGAAGGATATCGCCTGGTACAGCGCTACTGTTTTCCCATGCCCACCTTCGACGTGGTTTCCGACGTTGACATGCAGGAGGTTCGCAACGCCGTCGACCAGGCCAACCGCGAAGCCGCCACCCGCTTCGACTTCAAGGGAACCGACTCCTCCATCGAGCTGACCGACAAAGAGCTCCTTCTGGCGTCATCGACCGACGATCGGCTCCGGGCCCTGTTCCAGGTGCTTCAGGAGAAGCTGGTCAAGCGTCAGGTGTCCCTCAAGTCCTTCGATGTCGGGAAGATCGAGGAGGCCTCGCGGGGATCGGCGCGGCAGAAGCTGACCATCCAGGCCGGCATCTCGTCCGATCACGCCAAGAAGATCAACAAGTTCATCAAGGATCTGGGGCTCAAGGGGGTCAGCTCACAGACCCAGGGCGAGCAGTTGCGGGTCACCGGCAAGAAGCGGGATGACCTCCAGGCGGTGATCGCCGCCTGTAAGGAACAGGACTTCGGCATCCCTCTGCAGTTCGACAACTTCAGGGACTGAGCGGTCACCGGGGCGGGCGCCGGGCGCCGCGCCACACCGAGGCGGACAGGACACAGGCCACCAGGAGGGGAAGGACCGCGCTGGCCAGGCTGCGCAGGGCGTGGTCCACGCAGACCAGAGCGGTGACCCCCACCACGGCGACGGCGCCCAGGAACAGCTCGGGGGTGTCACCGATGAGGAACTGCCACCAGAATCGCCCGAACCTGGTCACAGCTCCCCATCCCGGTAGCCCACCGCCCGCCCGTTCCGGATCCGTCACGAGCTTCCCTCACCGATCGGCGTCCGCCCCCGGGGGACGACGGCGAGGGGTCGGCACCGCAGGACCAGGACCCAGGCCACAGCACCGTAGAAACCGACCAGCACCGGAATGGCCAGATCAGAACCGGGCCAGTGCACCCCCACCCCCTCGCCGGCATAGAACGTCCCGAAACTCACCAGCATGAGGCCGACCGACATCTTCAGGCTGTTTTCGGGCACCGCCGATAGCTGACGGGCCACCACCAGGCCGACCAGTCCCACCACCACCACGGCGGCCCCGGCGGCCACCGCGGCCAGGCCGAGCCGGCCTCCCGCCGCGCCCAGGGTGATCACGATGACCACCACCTCCAGGCCTTCGAGGAAAACACCCTTGAAGGCCACCGCAAATCCGGCGGCATCGCCCTCGGACGCGGTGGCCGGATCGGACAGCTCGGCCACCTGGTCCTGGAAGATGGCGTCCTCGTCGTGCTTGGCCTTGAGACCCGAAGCCCGCAGGATCGCCTTCCGGAGCCACTGCAGACCGAAGACCAGCAACAGGGCCCCCACGATGAGGTGGAGCAGGGACAGGGGCACCAGGTGGATGAGCGTCGGACCGGTCACCGCCACCAGAGCGGCCAGGGTGACCAGGGCCACGGCCACACCGGCCAGGGCCGTTCGCCACCCCCGGGTGAGGCCGACGGCCAGGACGATGGTGAGGGCCTCGACCATCTCCACCGCGCTGGCCAGAAAAACGGCCACCACCAGTACCGCCGTGCTGCTCTGGGACACAGTGGCCGTCATCGTGTCCCCTTGCCCCTTCGACCCCGCCGGGCCGACCAGGCCCTCAGGCCGCTTCCACCAGCTCGTCCAGGTCCTCGAGGGGATGGACGCGGAACAGCCGGTTGAAGACCAGGTACTTGAGAACCCAGAAGATCCCGAACGAGATCAGGTTGGCCACCAGGACCACCACGGTCTGTTCGAAGTGGCTCAGGTGGTGGGCGATCCCGATGTGACGGGCCACCGCGGCGCCGCCGATGGACACGACGATGCCCAGCGCCGACATCACCCAGAAGGGAACGATCTCCTTCATCAGGTGCGACTTCCCACCCTTCCCCCAGACCCACATGCGGTTCAGGTAGTAGGACGGCACCGTGGCCACCACGTTGGCGAAGACCGTGCTCCCGATCTCCCCCCACAGATGGAGGACGCCGAAGACAAGAGCCAGCACCCCGAAGGAGACCACCGTCGACACCACCGACACCATGGTGTACCGGAACAACCTCTTGGCCTCGGGGGTGTCCCGCTTCTGCCAGAGGTGCGCGGCGCGGGTGGGCAGGCTGGTCATCGCAGAAACCCTAGCCGTCGACATCGGCGGCCCGACGGCACGGCACCACCCCTATCGGACGAATGCCCAGCTCAAAGGGTATTGGACCGGGCGATGGCCCCGAGCCAGGAGGCGCTCGGTTTGGGCCTTCGCTCGAATGTCTGGCGGTCCACCTCCACCAGCCCGAAGGTGGGCCGGTAGCCCAGCACCCACTCGAAGTTGTCGAGCAAGCTCCAGTAGAAGTAGCCCCGCACGTCGATCCCGTCGTCCAGACAACGCTGCAGGCCCGACAGCGCCCGCCTCACGTAATCGATCCGGGCCTTGTCGTCGTCGGTCCCGATCCCGTTCTCGGTGACGTACACCGGCAGGTGACCGGTCTTCTCCCACGCCCGACGGATGGTGCCCTCGAGGGCCTCGGGCCAGAACTCGTAGCCCATCTGAGTGGTGGGCACGCCCTCCTCCCCGCCCATCGACCCATCCGGCCCCACCCGGGTCCGGGTATAGGTCTGGACGCCGATGAAATCGTCGCCGCCGGTCGCCTCGAGAAAGACATCCTCCGTGGGACGCCGAATACGTTCGAGCCAGGCATCACCTCCCGGTTGAACCTGAAAGTCGGCCATGGACAGCACGAGCCCCACCGGAAAGGAGCCGGGGCCCGAGCGGATCATGTCGACGGCCGAGCGGTGGGCGGCGATAAGGGCGTCGTTGACCCGGCTGCGCCGCTCCCTGTCTTGCACCTGGGGAGGAAAGATCCCGTAACGCCACCCCATGGTGGCCACGATGTTGGGCTCGTTGAGGGTGGCCGCCATCCCGATCAGGTCGCCCAGGTGGGCCGTGGTCCGCTGGCAGAACCGGGCGAAGAGGTCGGGGGCGTCCGGGGACTCCCAGGACCCGGCGGCGGCCAGCCAGCGGGGCTGGGTGAAGTGGTGGAAGGTCACCACGGGGAGGATCCCGTGCTCGTGACAGGTCGCCGTCATCCGCCGGTAGTGGTCCAGCGCGACCAGCGAGAACTCTCCTTCTTCGGGTTCGATCCGGCTCCATTCGAGGGAGAAACGGTAGGACGAGAACCCGAGCCGGGCCACCATGGCGATGTCCTCGGCGTAGCGATTGAAGGAATCGCAGGCGTCACCGCTCACATCCACGCATCCCGACCCGGGGTCGTGTTCGAAGGCCCACCAGTCATTGTTGACGTTGCCCCCTTCGATCTGGTGGGCTGACGTGGCCGTACCCCAGACGAAGCCGGCGGGGAAGTCACGGGGCATGGCCGGAAACCGTAGCGGGAGCCGGGGGCCAGTGGAGGACGGCCTGTCGCCGGAACGCTGCGCCCCCACCTGAAAGGATGGAGGCGTGAGCAGTGCCCTCGATTTTCTCGTCGACCTCCTCGATCTCGAGCCCATCGAGGTCAACATCTTCCGGGGGGTCAGCCCCCATGAGGACCGTCAGCGGGTGTTCGGCGGACAGGTGGCTGCTCAGTCACTGATGGCGGCCGGACGGACGGTTGACGTCGGACGGCCACACTCCTTGCACGCCTATTTCCTGCGACCCGGGGACCCCACCGCTCCCATCCTCTACGAGGTGGACCGCATACGTGACGGCCGCTCGTTCACCACCCGACGAGTCGTCGCCATCCAGCACGGACGGGCCATCTTCAACCTGTCGGCCTCATTCCACGTCGACGAGCCGGGCCTCTCCCATCAGTTCCCGATGCCCGACGTCCCTCCGCCGGAGAGCCTCGAATCGTTGGAGACCAGGCTGGAGCCGTACCGCGAAGCCCTCGGGGACTGGTTCGAACGGCCTCATCCCATCGACCAGCGTCACATCGGCGAGCTGCCCTTCAGTCACAAGGTGGGCAAGGAGCCGGTCCAACGCCTGTGGATCCGGGCCGACGGAACGCTCCCCGACGACCCCCTGCTCCACGCCTGCATCGCCGCCTACGCCTCGGACATGTCCTTGTTCGACACCATCCTGGCTCCCCATGACGTGAACTGGGACGACGCCAACTTCATGGGGGCCAGCCTCGATCACTGCATGTGGTTCCACCGACCGTTCCGCGCCGACCACTGGTTGCTCTACGACATGGACTCCCCCAGCGCCTACGGAGCCCGGGGGCTGGCCCGGGGCTTCCTGTTCACCCGGGAGGGGGCTCTGGTGGTGTCGATGGTCCAGGAGGGACTCATGCGCGTACGCGAGGGCACCACCGAATCGTGAGTCGGCGGCTAGTCGCCAGTGGGTGGACTCAGCGGGCGCCGATGGGTACGTAGTCGCGGGGGTCGGCACCGATGTAGAGCTGGCGGGGCCGGGCGATCTTGGAGTCCTGGTCCAGCATCTCCTGCCAATGGGCCAGCCAGCCAGCGGTGCGGGGGATGGCGAACAGGACCGGAAACATCTCGAGGGGGAACCCCATGGCCTGGTAGATCAGTCCGGAATAGAAGTCGACATTGGGGTACAGCTTGCGGGAGATGAAGTAGTCGTCCTGAAGGGCGATCTCCTCGAGCTTGAGGGCGATGTCCAAAAGGGGGTTCTTGCCGGTGATCTCGAACACCTGGTCGGCGGTGCGCTTGATGATCTTGGCTCGCGGGTCGTAGCTCTTGTAGACCCGGTGGCCGAACCCCTGGAGCAGTCCCCCCGACCCTTCCTTGACGCTGGCGATGAAGGGTTCGACGTTCTCCAGTGAACCGATGTCGGTGAGCATACGGATGACCGCCTCGTTGGCACCGCCGTGACGGGGTCCGTAGAGGGCGGCGGCGGCGGCGGCGCAGGCGGAGTACGGGTCGGCGTGCGAGGAACCGACCACCCGCATGGCCGTGGTCGAACAGTTCTGCTCGTGGTCGGCATGGAGGATGAACAGCACATCGAGGGCGCGGGCCAGGATCGGATCGGCTTCGAACCGGGGTTCGGCGATCTTCCACATCATGGAGAGGAAGTTGGAGGTGAAAGGAAGCGAATTATCGGGGTAGACGAACGGCATGCCCACGCTGAAGCGATGGGCGGCGGCGGCCAGGGTCGGCATCTTGGCGATGAGCCGGATGATCTGCTTGTGGCGTGACTCGATGTCGAAGATGTCCTTGGCGTCGCCGTAGAAGGTAGACAGGGCGGCCACCGCCGACACCAGCATGCCCATGGGGTGGGCGTCGTAGTGGAAGCCCTCGAGGAACCGCTTCCGTACGTTTTCGTGGATGAAGGTGTGGAGCGTGATCTCGCTCTCCCACTGGTTGAACTGTCCGGCGGTGGGGAGCTCGCCGTTCAAGAGCAGGTACGCCACCTCCAGATAGGTCGAATTCTCGGCCAATTGCTCGATGGGGTAACCCCGGTAACGGAGGATTCCCTCTTCGCCGTCGAGATAGGTGATCGAGCTCTCGCAGGCTGCCGTGGACACGAAGGCCGGGTCGAAGAACCAGATGCCCGGCAGGAGCTTCGACCACTGAGCGGCCGAGACCCCCCCGTTCTCGATGGGGATCTCGAGGGACTCACCGCTCCGGTTATCGGTGATCGTGATGCTCTCGGCCACTGATCCTCAACCCTTCTGTCGTCACGTCCTTCGTCCTGCGCTCAATCCTAGATCCACACCCCCCGGTACTGACCAGCTGGGAGATGGAGGGCAGCTCCCCCACCACGGGTCACCTCCGGGTTGGCGCCAGCCCCTCAACTCGAGATCTGTACTAGGAAGGCCTGACTGGAGCCCGATGGGATGGTCTGACCCGGAGGCAGGTCGATAGCCACGACCAGGTTGTAGAGGTGCCCGGTGGCCACGGTCATGGCGGGCAGAGCGAGGGCGACCGACCCACCCGATGGCAGGGTGACCGTGGTGTGGGACCGCCCGCCACGAGCGCCGGCTGATGGTGGTTTGGTGCCGGGCGGATCGGCCAGGGTCAGCGTCTGGGTAACGGTGACCCCGGTTTCGGTTACCGTGCCACAGTTGGTCACGGTGGCCGCCACACTGACCGATGTGGTCGGGGGCAGCACCGTCGGGGTGGCGGAGGCGGCCGTGGACGCCGGATTCTGGCAATCGGTGTTGGCCAGTCCGGCCGCCCCGGTGGTCACCGCCGGGGGCGTGAGTCCGATGGCCGTGATGACCATCTGGTGCCACGGGGCCATGACTGGCGACGCGGACAGAGCAGAGGCCGTGGCGCCCAGGGACTGGGGACCCAGCGGGGCGCTGGCCGGCGGCGATGACACCCAGTGCGAGGGGGGCAGCCGCACCGGTATGTGCTCCCGACGGACGTAGGCGACCAGGTCTCCGTAGGCACTGTCGGCGTAGTACAGGGCCTGTCCCACCACGGCCATGGCCGGCGCCGCCTGGGCTACCGAGAGGGGGGCGGGGGGCGGGCTGTGGGCGGCGGCCGGTGGAGAACCGGCGACGGGCAGGGGCTCCATGCCCAACAGGCCGTCGATGATGGAACGGAGGCGGGAGGTACTGGCGGCACGCGCCCTCATGACAGCGATGAACCGGGGGCTCACCGATCCGGTCGGGTAGGGCGGCACCAAGGACCGGGCCCGGACGGCTTGCTGGCTGGAGGCGGCCACGGCCTGGTCCAGCCCCTGTTGCAGGCGGGCGCGGGCGGTCCTACTGGTTCCCGCCGCCAACGGCTGCACGCCGGATCCGTTCGGTACAACCGGGCCGTCGGGAAGCTGGGCGGCCGAGGCCATCAACGAGGCCAGTTGGTCTCCCGTCTGGTTGGAATCCTCGACCACGATGGAGGCCAGCTGGCTGTATGCCGTATCGGTGGCCCGGCGGTAGCCGGCCGATTGGGCACTGATCTCCGACACCGAACCGATGACCACCACGGCCACCAGAGCACCCACGACGGCCATGACCAGGATCCTCCCCCGCCGGCGGCGGGCGACGGAGCGGCGGAGTCTCCGTCGGGAGCTGGGCATCGGGGAGACGATAGTGCGCGCCATCCCGCACCGACCGACCGGCCGATCCGCTCAGTCCGGCCTGGGTGCCGGCTTCCGACCTCGTGGCCTCGGGTGCCGGTTCGACACCCCGACCCGGGGCGACGTCCCCTAGCGGTGGGTCCGCTCGGTGGCCTGGACCGTGGCTGAAGGAGCGGCGCCGTGGTGCGGGTGACCGGAGAGGGAGGTGACCAGATCGCTCTCCGTGCTGCGCCAGTCGACGGTCGGGCGGATGGCCTCGACGTTGACGTTCTCCTTGTACTTTTCGGCCAGGCCCAGCATCGACTGGATGACCGAAGAGGTAAGGAGGTGGGGCACCAGTCCGAGGTCCAACAGTTTGGTGTGGGCCGCCCGGTAGTAGTGGTCCTCCTTCTCCACCCGGGGGTCCGGTGCGTTCTCGATCACGGCGTGCCCGGAGAACTCGGCGGCCACCAGATCGGCCATTTCGGCCACCGAATAGGACTCGGTGAACTGATTGAAGACGCGGAACTCGCCCCGCTCGGCGGGAGTCTCGAGCGCCAGCTCCACGCAGGCCAGCGTGTCGAGGATGTTCAACATTCCTCTCGTCTGGCCTCCGGCGCCGTACACGGTGAGGGGATGCCCGGTGACAGCCTGCACACAGAAGCGGTTGAGCACCGTCCCGAAGACGCCGTCGTAGTCGAACCGGGTGGCCAGATCGGGATGGAGACCGGTTTCCTCGGTCTCGTGCCCGTAGACGATCCCCTGGTTGAGGTCGGTGGCCCGGATGTCCCAGATGCGACAGGCAAACATGATGTTGGCACTGTCGTGCACCTTGGACAGGTGGTAGAAGGATCCGGGCTGCTTCGGATAAGGCATCACGTCGGTCCGACCCTTGTGGGTGATCTCGATGAAGCCTTCTTCGATGTCGATGTTGGGTGTGCCGTACTCACCCATGGTGCCCAGCTTCACCAAGTGGATGTCGCGGTCTTGAGCGGCGATGGCATAGAGCAGATTGAGAGTGCCGGCCACATTGTTGATCTGGGTATAGACCGCATGTTTCCGGTCGATCATCGAGTAGGGCGCCGACCTCTGCTCGGCGAAGTGGACCACCGCCTCGGGCTGGAAGGAAGCCAGCGTCTCGGTCACGAAGGTCGGATCGGTCAGATCGCCGACGAACACATCAAGATCGAGACCGGCGATCTCGCGCCAGCGTCGCACCCGCTGCTGCAACCCGGCGATGGGCACCAGACTGTCGACGCCCATCTCGAGGTCGTAGCCACGGCGGGCAAAGTTGTCGACCACTCCCACCCGATGTCCTCGTCGCGACAGATAGAGGGCGGTGGGCCATCCGAGATAACCGTCCCCGCCCAAAACCAGGATGTTCACGTCCAGTCTCCCTTTCGCTCAGGCAATGGTTCGCCCTACCTTCTCGACTCCGAACCTGTCGGTGTTGATGGGAAAGGTCGACACGTCCCGCTTTGTTTTAGCACTTGGCGACCTTGGAACGGGCTGAGAGCGCGTCCCAACTGCGACTCTGTCGGTAATCGGGCACTACGAGGGCGGGCACGAAAGCCTCTCTAAGGCGCCGAAAGGCGTCAACAGCACTCCGATCCGAGGGCCGGGAGAGACCGTCGGCAAGAGCACGGTCATCTCAGTCAACCGACTCAAAGCCGACGGACACAGCATCTTCGAGCTCGGGGAAGGGGAGGGGTGAGCCGCTCAGTTCGGGGGACTGGAGCGGGCGGGTCATGGCGTCGACCGGGACCGGGCGGGGCAATTCCTTTTCGCCCGCCGCCACCACACCCTTCTCCACGAACCGGCGAGCGGTGACCAGCACTCTCGTCTCCAGCGAGCCGACCGCCTTGTTGTAGGCGGCCACTGCGCCGTTGAGGCCTTTGCCCACACCGGCGAAATGTTCACCCAGGAGGGACAGCCTCTCGTAGAGCAGCGCGCCGTCACGCTGGATCTGCCGGGCGTTCTCGGCCAGTGAGTCCTGTTGCCAGCCGTAGGCCACGGCCCGCAGCAGGGCGATGAGGGAGGTGGGCGTGGCCAACAGCACGTGGTTGGCCACGGCGTGCTCCATGAGCCCGGGTTCATGCTCGAGGGCGGCGGTCAGAAGCGGGTCGCCGGGGATGAAGGCCACCACGAATTCCGGTGACGGATCGATCCGCTTCCAGTACTCCTTTTTGGCCAGCGCGTCGACGTGCGCCTTCATCTGACGACCGTGACTGGCCAGGCAGCTCCGGCGCAGCCCTTCGTCGTCGGCCTCGTTGGCGTCCAGGAACGCCTGCATCGGCACCTTGGCGTCGACGGCCACGTTCCGACCCCCGGGAAGGTGCACCACCATGTCGGGCCGGAGGCGGCCACTGTCGGCATCCGACGTCACCTGTTCGTCGAAGTCGCAGTGCTCGAGCATGCCGGCCATCTCGACCACCCGTCGCAGCTGCAATTCGCCCCAACGGCCGCGGGTTTGCGGGGATCGGAGGGCCGTGACCAGATTGCGGGTCTCCTTCTGCAGCTGGTCATGCGAGGTGGACAGGTACTTCATCTGTTCAGTCAGCGTCGTATAGGCGCGCTGCCGCTCCACCTCGAGACGTTGGATGCCCGCCTCGTACCGGCCCAGTTGCTCGCTGATCGGCTTGAGAAGCTGCTCGATGGCCTCCTGCCGGTGGGCCAGCTCGCCGTCGGCCGCCTGTCGGTTCTCCTTGAGCTTGGTGTCGGCCAGCTCCAGGAACTGGGCGTTGTTCTGCTGGAGGGCCTGGGTCGACAGCCGGGCGAACTCGCCGGCCAGCTGCTGACGGGTCTCCGCCAGACCGGCCGCCCGCAGCACCGCCGACTCCTTCTCATGATCGAGTTCGGCGGCCAGACGAGCCACGTCTGCCTCCAACGACGTCGACCGTTGACTCTGCCCGTCGAGCCGGGCCCGCCATTCGTCGCGTTCAGCGGTGAGGGCCCGGTTGAGCTCGAGGGCGTCGCCCAAGCGGGCCTCGGCCGTGTGGGCGGCGGCCACCCGGCCCATCCGCAGCAGCAGGCCCACGGCCACCCCCGCCATGGCGCCGATAAAAAGTCCGATGGTCAGTCCGATGATCATGGCCAGCCCTCCTCGGAGCCCGAAGGACCACACTCCAGGCCCTCACGGCAGCGTACCGACAGGGTGTGCCACTTCTGTGGGACCGTCCGGCCGGTACGGGTCGAGGGGTATGCCACCATGGGTCCATGCACCGGGTGGTCATCGTCGGTGGGGGGTTTGCCGGGCTGTCGGCGGCCAGGACGCTCCGGGGCCAGCCGTTCGCCGTCACCGTGGTCGACCAACGGAATTTCCACACCTTCCAACCGCTGCTCTACCAGGTGGCATCGGCCGGCCTCGACGCCGGCGACGTGGCCTACCCCATCCGTTCGCTGTTCGGCCGTACCGAGAATGTGACCTTCCGGTTTGCCAAGGTCACCGGCGTCGACTGGGACGACAGGGCGCTGACCGTCGAGTCGGCGGGGCCCATCCCGTTCGACTCGGTCATCGTGGCCAGCGGGGCCACGGTGGGATTCTTCGGGGTGGTCGGGGCCTCCCGGTTCACCTTTCCTCTGTACACCCTCACCGACGCCCGCATCCTGCGGGACCACGTCCTACGACGGCTGGAGCGGGCGGATGCCGACCCGACCCGGGCCGGGGAGGGTCCTCTGACCTTCGTGGTGGTGGGCGGGGGACCCACCGGCGTCGAGGTGGTCGGCGCCCTGGCCGAACTTCTCGACCTGGCGGTGCGCCACGACGGGTTCCGGTTCGACCGGGCCACGGCCCGCATCATCGTGGTCGACGGCACCGACCGTCTGCTGGCCACCTTCGCCCCCGAGGCCGGCGCCTATGCCGCCGATTTCCTCCGGAGCAGGGGCATCGAACTGCGGCTGGGGCACATGGTCAGCTCGGTCACCGACACCTGTGTCGAGCTCGACGACGGATCGATGATCCCCACCCAGACCGTCATCTGGGCCGGTGGGGTCACCGTCAAGGACTCGGTGGCCTCACGATTCAGCGACGCCGCCGACGACCATGGGCGGCTGGAAGTGAGAGGCGACCTCACCCTCGGTGAACGCCCCTTCGCCTTTGCCGTTGGCGATGCCGCCGCCGTCCCGTGGGGGGACGGATCGGGGCGCACCTGCCCCCAGCTGGCCCAGGTGGCCATCCAGTCCGGTGCCCACGCCGCCCAACAGATCATCAACCGCGCCGAGGGTAAGCCGACCCGGCCCTTCCGCTACCGGGACAAAGGGATCATGGCCACCCTCGGCCGCCGGGCCGCTATCACCGAGTTTCCCAACGGGCGGATCATCCGGGGCACGCTCGGGTGGTTCGCCTGGCTCGGGCTGCACCTCGTCTACCTCATAGGCTTCCGCAACAGGATCATCGTGCTGGTCAACTGGGCCTGGCGTTACCTGTCATGGGGATCGGGGCCCCGGGTCATCGTGGGCGACATGCTCGAAGTGCGGGATGGTGGCGTGAGGGACGCCGAGGCCGCTGAACCGTCCCACTGAGAGGGTGGACCGGCGTGTAATCCCGGCCCTGGCGGGTACGGTGACCGGTGTGGACGACGCCCTCCAGCTCATCGACCGGAAGGTCCTGCAGCTGTTCGCCCTGGTGGGCGAATCGGTGTCCGGAGCCACCGACGCCCTTCTGTCGGGGGACAGAGAGGCGGCCAAGATCCTGGCCGACCGCGACGAGGTGGTGGACGTCCTCTACCACGACATCGAGCAGCTGGCCCTGGAGCAGCTCACCGTGGGCGGCATCACCTCACCCATCGACCTGCGCTTCCTGATCACGGTGATCCGGATGCTCCCCGATCTGGAGCGCAACGGCGACCTGGCCGAGCACGTGGCCCGCCGCGCCGCTCGCGGGTTGGGTGGCGAGCTGTCGGCCCGGAGCCGGGGCCTGGTCGAACGGATGGGGGAAGTGGCCATCCACATGTGGCGCGACACGACCGATGCCTATGCCGAGCGGCAGCCCATGGCCGCCTCGGTGCTGGACAGCCTGGACGACGAGATGGACGACCTGCACGTGAGCCTGACGGTGGAGGTCGTGGCCGGCACCATGCCCCTACCGGTGGCCGTCGAGTTGGCCATGGTGGCCCGCTTCTACGAGCGCTTCGGCGATCATGCCGTCAACCTGGCCAAACGGCTGGCCGAGCTGGTCCCGTCGGCCGGCTCGATGGCCTGAAGGGACCCCACCGACCGGGGCCACCATGCCGGTCCGCCGCCCCGAGGATCAGGGCAGGAGGCCGGAGGCCAGCAGCTGCTCGGCGATCTGGACGGCGTTGAGGGCGGCCCCCTTGCGCAGGTTGTCGCCACTCAGGAAGAAGGCCAGACGCTCCGGGACATCGTCGGCGGTGCGGATACGACCCACCAGGGTCACGTCCCTCCCCGCCGCGTGCAACGGGGTGGGAATGTCGGCCAGCTCGACGCCGGGGGCACGGGCCAGGATCCCGGTGGCCCGCTCGGCGCTCAGCGGGTGCTCGAACTCGGCCACGATGGCCAGTGAGTGACCGGTGAAGACCGGCACCCGTACGCAGGTGCAGGTCACCTGCAGATCGGGAAGACCGAGGATCTTGCGGCTCTCGTCCCGGAACTTTCGCTCCTCGCTGGTTTCGTCCGAACCGTCCTCCATCAGGTGTCCGGCCACGGGCAGCACGTTGTGGGCCACCACGTCGGCAAAGGTGGCGGGGGGCGGAAAATCGACGGCCTCCCCGTCGAAAGTGAGGGCGGCGGCGCCGTCCACGGTCTTGATCAACTGGCTCTCGAGTTCGGCCACCCCGTCCAGCCCCGAGCCCGACACCGCCTGATAGGTGGCCACCACGATCCGGCGCAGACCGGCGGCGTCGTGCAGCGGCTTGAGCACCGGCATTCCCACCATGGTGGTGCAGTTGGGATTGGCCACGATGCCCTTGGGCAGCGAAGACAGCATCGCTCCGTTCACCTCGGGGACCACCAGGGGAACATCGGGATCCATCCGCCAGGCCGACGAGTTGTCGACGACGGTGACCCCGGCGGCGGCGAACCGGGGAGCCAGCTCCCTGGCCGCGGTGGCCCCGATCGAGAAGAGGGCCAGATCGACGCCGGTCACGTCGGCGGTAGTGGCGTCCTCGACGACCACCTCCGTGCCGCGGAAGGCGATCCGTCGCCCGGCTGAGCGCGCCGAAGCCAGCATCCTCAGTTCATCGACGGGAAACGCCCTCTCGTCGAGGATGGTCCGCATCACCGATCCCACCTGACCGGTGGCCCCGACCACGGCTACACGCATAGATCGAGTCTACGGTGCCGGCCGGGGTCGGCGCCGCAGCCGATCAGGCCAGTTCGAAGGCGGCGTGCAGGGCGCTGACAGCCTGCTCGGCGGCGTCAGCCCGGATCATGCAGGAGATCCGGATAGAAGAGGTGGAGATCATCTCGATGTTGATGCCCTCGGCGGCCAGGGTCTCGAAGGTCAGAGCCGTGACCCCGGGATGCGTCTTCATCCCCGCCCCCACCAACGACACCCGGGCCACGTCGTTGTCGGCGGTCACCCCGGTGGCACCCAGCTCGGGAACGAGGAACTGGCACACCTCGGTGGACACGGCCAGGTCGTAGCCGGGCACGGTGAAGGAGATGTCGGTGGTGCCGTGGACGGAGGTGTTCTGGACGATCATGTCCACGTTGACATGCCGCTCGGCCAGGGCCCGGAACAGGCGGGCGGCCAACCCGGGGCGGTCCGGCACTCCCATGACGGTCACCTTGGCTTCCGACGCATCGTGGGTTACGGCGGTGACAATGGCCTGCTCCATGCTCTCATCCTCCTCGACGATCCAGGTCCCCGGCTCCCAGGTGAAGCTCGAACGGACGTGCAGCGGGACGTGGTGGTTCCGGGCGAACTCGACCGACCGCAGATTGAGGACACGGCCCCCGGTGGCGGCAATCTCGAGCATCTCCTCGTAGCTGACCCGGGCCAGTTTGTGGGCCTCGGGCACGATGCGGGGATCGGTGCTGAACACTCCCGAGACATCCGTGTAGATCTCGCACGCCGCCGCGTCCAGCACCGCGGCCAGGGCCACCGCGGTGGTGTCCGACCCGCCGCGGCCGAGGGTGGTGACATCGCGGTCGGTCGAAACCCCCTGGAAGCCGGCCACCACCGGTACGCCGCCCGCCTTGAGGGTGGACCGCAGCCGGTCGGCCCGGACCTCCACGATCTTGGCCCGGGTATGGACGCCGTCAGTGATGATGCCGGCCTGGCTGCCGGTGTAGGAGGTGGATTCGATGCCCAACCCGGCCAGAGCCATGCACAGGAGGGACATGGAGATCCGCTCCCCGGAGCTGAGCAGCATGTCCACCTCGCGGGTGGGCTGGACCGTGCTCACGTCGTCGGCCAGCCGGATCAACTCATCGGTGGTGTGGCCCATGGCGCTGACCACCACCACCACGTCGTCGCCGGAACGCCGGGTCCGGGCCACATGATCGGCCACCGCCCGGATCCTCTCGGCGTCGGCCACCGAGGTTCCGCCGAACTTCTGCACCAGCAAAGACATGGGTGCCAAGGCTACAGGTGGACACTGCCCGGCCCGGCCAGGGGAAGGGTGGTGACGAGAAGGGGTGGGACCGGAGCGACTACCCTGAACGCCCGTGCCTACCGACAAACGTCAACGCCAGAAGGCCGGCCGCCAGGCCCGGTTGGAGGCAGAACAGAAATCGCAGAAGCGCCGGAGGACATTGCGCCGCACCGTCACCTTCGTCATCGTGGCCGCCGTGGTGGTGGGGAT
Source organism: uncultured Acidimicrobiales bacterium (assembly GCA_963824645.1). Classification (GTDB taxonomy): domain Bacteria; phylum Actinomycetota; class Acidimicrobiia; order Acidimicrobiales; family RAAP-2; genus Bog-756. The sequence goes on along the minus strand of CAWGQC010000011.1, from coordinate 29,075 downwards.
CTCGTTCGCCATCTTCAAGCCGGGCAAGAAGAGTGCAGCCAGCGCCACGTCCAGCACGGCGTCAAGCAGCACCACGACCACCCGGCCGGCCCCCAAGGGCGGATCAGGCAACACCAGCCTGTCGGCCATCACCACTTCGGCCGACTGCCCGTCCAATTTCAAGACCACCCTCAACAAGCCGGCGTGGTCCTCACCACCGGCCATGACCATCGACCCGTCGAAGACCTACACGGCCACCGTGACCACCGACGTGGGTCCGTTCACCATCAAGCTGGATCCGGCCCAGGCCCCCAAGACGGTCAACAACTTCGTCTTTTTGGCCAACCAGCACTTCTACGACTGCGTCGTCTTCCACCGGGTGATCCCCTCCTTCGTCGACCAGACCGGGGATCCCACCGGCACGGGCGAGGGTGGGCCCGGCTACCAGTTCGCCGACGAGCTTCCGAAGAAGGCGTCGCCGCAGTACCCGCTGGGGTCGGTGGCGATGGCCAATTCGGGCCCCAACACCAACGGCAGTCAATTCTTCATCGTGTCCGGGTCGCAGGGAGAGAGCCTGGCCCCCAGCTATTCGCTGTTCGGCCAGGTCACCTCGGGAATGAGCGTGATCGAGAAGATCAACGCCGACGGGGCCAGCTCGGGAACGCCGACGGTGCCTCACCGGATGGTCTCGGTGACCGTCACCGAGTCGTAGGCTCGGGCGGTCTCGACCACCATCCGATGATCCGCCCCACCGAACCCGAGGAGTAATTCCATGGCCCCCGACGTGCCCGCCGTTGACGGCTCCAGCCCCAAGACCCAGAAGTTCGACGGACCGCCGCCGATGGTCATCGACCCGAACAAGCGCTACACGGCCGAGGTGGCCACCAGCAAGGGGACCCTGGTGATCGCCCTCGACGCCGCCGGTGCGCCCAAGACGGTCAACAACTTCGTCTTCCTGGCCCGCTGGCATTATTACGACGGCATCGTCTTCCACCGGATCATCCCCGGGTTCATGTGCCAGGGCGGCGATCCGGAGGGCTCCGGCCGGGGCGGCCCCGGCTACCGGTTCGAGGACGAGCTGCCCGCCCCCGGGCGCTACGAGATCGGATCGCTGGCCATGGCCAACGCGGGCCCCAACACCAACGGCAGCCAGTTCTTCATCGTCAGCGGACCCGACGGGTGCTCACTGCCCCCCAGCTATTCGCTGTTCGGCAAGGTGGTCAAGGGCCTCGACGTGGTCACCGCCATCGAAGCGGCCGGGTCGCGCTCGGGGGCACCTTCGGAGAAGGTGACCATCGAGTCGGTCACCGTAACCGAAGACGACTGAGCACGGCCGGGCTCATCCGGGGAGGGCCCCCAGTCCGGCCTCAGCCCGCCCGCCGTCGAGGAAGACCACCACCTGACCCTGGCCGGCTGTCCGCCAACCGCCCTGCGGATGGCGAATGAGCGCCGTCCCCTCGGGAATGCCGGCCACCGGTATGCCGGCCGGCGCCAGCAGCACCGAGCGGTGGAGCTTCTCGCCGTGCCCGTCCTCGTGGGTGTCGCCGAAATGGGGCACCACCGACATCCCACCCACCAGTCCGAGGCCGATGGTCAGGCCACCACCGCGGGCGTCGACCATCGGATCGGTGAGAGCCATGGCCGCCCCCGACGAGCCGACCACCACGGCACCGTCCTGAAACGCCCCGAGCAACGCCTCCCACACCTTCGAGTTCTTGAGGACGCTGCGCAGATGCATGGGTGAGCTGCCGCTCAGGTAGATGAACCGGGCCCGTCGCAGGACGGCGGCGGCCCCGTCGTCCTCGGCGTCGGCCCGGGACAGAACCATGAGACCTTCGACCCGGCCACCCAGCGGGGCGAACCATTCACCGGCTTGCGCCACCAGACGCTCGGGGTGCTCGTAGGCCGCGGCCGTCGGCAGCACCAGCACCTCGTCCGAGCCGGAATCGACCAGGAACTCGGCGTCGAACGAACATCCCGGGCGGAATTCACCTCCGCCGACCAGTGCCAATGTGCCCCCGCGGTCGTCCATCGGCCCACTGTAGAGGCAGGGGTCGGTGCCGTACGCCCCCCGGGTCGAGGGACGGTCGGACCCGGCCTCAGCGGGCGGCCGCCGCCCTCACCGATCGCCTCATCAACCGGCCCATGGAGTCGCACACCTCGGTGGCCAGGGCCAGCGAGTCGGGCAGGATGCCCATCGACAGGAAGCCATGGACCTGGTCGTCGTAGCAGCGGTAGTCCACTTCGACACCGGCGGCTTCCAGTGCCCCGGCATAGGTGGCCCCGTCGTCCCGCAGAGGGTCGAAGCCCGCCGTCACCACCAGAGCCGGGGCCGAACCGCCGTGGTCGTCAGCCAGGACCGGCGACACCCGCGGTGAACTCCACTGACCACGATCGGGGACATAACAGGAGCGGAAGAACTCCATGGACTGCCGGGTGAGGAAGAACCCCTCGCTGAAGGCCCGCACCGACGGCGAGTCGAGACGGGCGTCGAGGGCCGGGTACACCAGACCCTGGGCCACCGGAGGGGGGACATCCGTCCCCGCCCCGGTCGTCCGGGTCTCGCGGGCCACCACGGCGGCCAGGTTCCCGCCGGCGCTGTCACCCATGACGCCGACCTGACCCTCGGCCTGACCGACCTGGTCGGCGTGCTGGTGAACCCACCGGTAAGCCGACAGCGCGTCCTCGACGGCGGCCGGATAAGGATCCTCCGGCGCCAGTCGGTAGCCGACGGCGACCACGATGCACCCGCTGGCCGCGGCCAGCAGCCGGCAGACGGCGTCGTGGGAATCCAGGTCACCGGTCACCCATCCGCCACCATGGAAGAAGACGATGGCCGGCGGCCTCCCCCCGCCCCGTCCGGGGGCACCCAGTCCTGCGCCGAACTGACGGTAGATCCGGATCGGGAGGTCGGGGGCCCCGGTCGGACCGGGGATGACCCGCCCCACCACGTGGACGTCGGTGCGCACCGGCATGGCCGCTCGGGCCATCCGCCGCAGTTGGGGACGCATGGCTACCGGGTCGAGAACCGGCGATCCGTCCACCCCCGGGTCTCCTGGCTGCAACCGGGCCGCCACCTCGATCAACGCCTGGGTCGAACGGTTGAGGACCCGACCTTCGACCTCGATCGGCGGACGTCGGCCCAGAAGACCGAGCACCAGGTCCGGGCGGGAGAACAGGAGCGAACCGAATCGGGCCATGGCCGGCCACTGCTCCGACGTCTGCTGCAGCCTGCGGTTGTACATGGCGGTGCGCGTCGGCCGACGCCACGGTGGACGGAAGGTCCCCGGGGCCCGGTCGGGCCCATCGCCATCGATGAAGGCGGGTCGCCCGGCCCCATCGAGCGAGGTGTCCCCTGCCACCGGCTTGGCGGCCCTGGTCGACTTGGTGGCTTTGGTCGCTTTGGTCGCTTTGGTCGCTTTGGTCGCCTTGGTGGCTTTGCGGACCCGGGCCGCCGCAGCCGGGCCCCGGGTTTTGGCGGTGGCTGAGCCGGCCCGGCCCGGTGGTGGCGACCCGCCGGTCGTTCGGTCAGAAGCGTCCGGGGAGCTCTCCATTGGCCCCATGCTGTCTGTAGGGTCGCACCCAAGGCAAGCGCAAGCGGGATCCAAGGGGAGTACATGGGAAGTTCGGCGGACAAAGCGGCCCTCCAGCGGGCCCACTATGAGGGGGCGTCGGTGGTGGTGACCGGAGGTGGATCGGGCATCGGTCAGGCGCTGGTCGGCGAGCTGGTCAGCCGGGGGGCCACCGTGCTGGTGGCCGATAAAGACGGTGACCGGGCCCGGGACGTGGCCGGGGCGACCGTTGGTCGGGGGGCGACCCGGGCGGTGACGCTCGACGTGACTGACGCCCGGGCGGTCGAGACCGTCGTCGGCGACTTCGCCGTCGAACAGGACGGGCTCGACTTCATCTTCAACAACGCCGGCATAGCGGTGGGCGGGGAGGTGGTCGAGATGTCACTCGACCACTGGCAGCGGATCATCGACGTCAACCTGTTCGGCGTGATCCACGGTGTGGCCGCCGCCTATCCACGTATGGTGCGTCGCCGACGTGGCCACATCGTCAACACCGCGTCGCTGTCCGGCCTGGTCCCCAGTCCGTTGCTGGTCCCCTATTCGACCACCAAGCACGCCATCGTCGGATTGAGCGTCGGCCTCCGGGTCGAAGCAGCCAACCACAGCGTGCGGGTCAGTGTGCTCTGCCCGGGGGTCATCGATACGCCGTTACTCGACAAGGGAAACCCCGACGGACTCCCCGCCGTCCCCAACGCTCCCAACATCCGCTCCATGATGACCGAGCTGGTGGGCAAGCCCTATGCCCCCACCCGTCTGGCCGCCGACGTGCTGGACGGCGTGGCCCTCAACCGGCCTATCATCGTGGCCCCCGCCGCGCCCGGGCCATCGGGGCCGTCTACCGCGCCTGGCCCGGTCTCGTCATCAATCAGAGCCCCCGACGCCTGCGCTCGCTGATGGGGACGGCCGGCGACCCTCCCGAGCGGGAGCGGCCCGCCCAGCACTAGCATCGTCGGCTATGTCAATCGCACGGGTGGGAATCGTCGGGTCGGGGATCATGGGATCGGGTATCGCCGAAACGGCCGCAGTCAGCGGGTTCGACGTCGTTCTCCGCTCCCGCAGCCAGTCCACGGCTGATGCCACCATGGCCACTCTCGAGAAGTCCCTCAACCGGCAGGTGGAAAAGGGGAAGAAGACCGAGGGCGAACGGGACGAGGCCCTGGCCCGGGTCCGGGCCACCGCCGACCTGGCCGCCCTGAAGGACGTCGACGTGGTCATCGAGTCGGTGATCGAGGACCTGGCCGTCAAAAAAGAGCTGTTTGCCGAATTGGATCGGATCACCGCCGAGGGCACCATTCTGGCCACCAACACATCGACGCTGCCGGTCATCGAGCTGGCCATGCAGACGACACGGCCCGACAAGGTGTGCGGCATCCACTTCTTCAACCCGGCTCCGGTGATGGAGCTGGTCGAGCTGGTACGGCCCCTGACCGCCTCGGACGAGACACTGGCCGTCGCCCGCCAATTCGCCGAGGCCTGCGGCAAGACACCGGTCGAGGTGAAGGACCAGGCCGGATTCATCGTCAACGCCCTGTTGTTCCCCTACCTCAACAACGCGGTTCGCCTCTACGAACAGGGTGTCGCCACGGTCGCTGACATCGACACGGCCATGAAGGGTGGGTGCGGATTTCCGATGGGGCCGTTCGCTTTGCTCGACCTGGTCGGACTGGACACCTCGTTGGCCATCCTCGACGCCCTCTACGACGAGTACCGCGATCCCAACTATGCCGCCGTTCCCCTCCTGCGGCGCATGGTGGCCGCCGACCAGCTGGGGCGGAAGTCGGGCCGGGGGTTCCTCGACTATCAGAAGTGACCTACGGGTAACTTGAGGGTAATCTGAGTTGTACCCCCGATGCCGGCCGGGTGAGTCTCGACCTCGGGCATCGCGGGACGGATAACGGAGTGGTATCTGTGACCGGACCCGAGGAATCAGCCAAAGCGGCGGAGGTGCCGTCCCTCCCCTTCCGTGACGTCCCCTGGGTGATGCGGACCTATTCGGGCCATTCCACCGCCCGGGCCTCCAACCAGCTGTACCGGACCAACCTGGCCAAGGGGCAGACCGGCCTGTCCATCGCTTTCGACCTCCCCACCCAGATCGGCTACGACCCCGACGCCCCCGAGGCCGCCGGCGAGGTGGGCAAAGTGGGGGTCCCGGTGGCCCATCTGGGCCACATGGCCCAGCTGCTCGATCAGATACCGGTCGAGTCGATGAACACCTCGATGACCATCAACGCCACCGCCGCCTGGCTGCTCGGCCTCTACATCGCCAACGCCGAGGACCACGGAGTGGATCCCATGGTCCTTTCGGGCACCACCCAGAACGACATCATCAAGGAGTACCTGTCGCGGGGCACCTTCATCTACCCGCCGCTCCCCAGCCTGCGGCTCACCGTGGACACCATCGCCTACACGGTTCGCCGTGTACCCCGGTGGAACCCGATCAACGTCTGCAGCTACCACCTCCAGGAGGCCGGGGCCACGCCGGCCCAAGAGGTGGCCTACGCGCTGGCGGCCGCCATCGGTGTCCTCGATGCCGTACACCAGTCGGGGCAGATCCCCGAGAGCGAGTTTCCCTCCGTGGTGGGACGCATCTCCTTCTTCGTCAACGCCGGGGTCAGGTTCGTCGAGGAGACCTGCAAGATGCGGGCATTCACCCATCTGTGGGAACGGGTGTGCACCGAACGCTACGGGGTGACCGACCCCAAGCTCCGGCGTTTCCGATACGGGGTGCAGGTCAACTCGCTCGGCTTGACCGAAGCCCAGCCCGAGAACAACGTTCCCCGGATCGTGCTCGAATCGCTCGGGGTGACCCTGTCGAAACGGGCCCGGGCCCGGGCCATCCAACTGCCGGCCTGGAACGAGGCACTCGGACTCCCTCGTCCGTGGGACCAGCAGTGGTCGCTCCGCATCCAGCAGATCCTGGCCTTCGAGTCGGACATCCTCGAGTACGACGACATCTTCGACGGTTCGGTGGTGATCGAGCGCAAGACAGCCGAGGTGGCCGAAGCATCGTGGGCCGAACTGCAGAACGTGCTGGACCTGGGCGGAGCATTCGAAGCCATCGACGAGCTCAAGGCCCGCCTGGTGGGAAGCCAGGCAGAGCGGGTCAGACGCATCGAGACGGGTGAGCTCCAGGTGGTCGGGGTCAACTGTTTCACCGAGACGGCCGATTCACCACTGTCCCCGGCGGCCGACGGCCAGGGGCAGGACGGGTCGCCGGCCGGTGGCTCGATCCTGCGGGTCGACCCGGCCGTCGAGGCGGAGCTCCGGGCCGACGTGGAAGCCTGGCGGGGAGCCCGCGACGCGGCGGCGGTGCGACGGGCGCTCGATGCTCTGCAGCGGGCGGCCGAGGGCACTAACAACGTCATGGAGGCCACCATCGAGCTGGCCCACGCCGGCGGGACGACCGGCGAATGGGCCGGAGCCCTGCGCCAGGTGTTCGGCGAGTACCGGGCACCGACCGGTGTACGGGGAGGCGTCGGCCATCGCGGCGCCGAGTTCCGGGGGGTGCGGATCCGGTCCCGGGCCATGGCCGACCGAGCCGGAGGTCCGCCGAAGCTGCTGGTGGCCAAGCCCGGTCTCGACGGTCATTCCAACGGGGCCGAACAAATCGCCGTAGCCGCCCGCGACGCCGGATTCGAAGTTGTCTACCAGGGGATCCGGCTGTCGCCGGCCGAGATCGCAGCCGCCGCCCGCGACGAGGACGTCGACGTGGTGGGCATCTCCATCCTGTCCGGCAGCCACCTCGAACTGGTCCCGGAGGTCATCGATCGGCTGCGGGCCGCCGGGATCGAGGCTCCGGTGGTGGTGGGAGGGATCATCCCTCCCGAGGACGCCGACATCCTGCTGGGCAAAGGGGTGGCCCGGGTCTACACACCCAAGGATTTCGAGATCGGTCGCATGATGGACGACCTGGTGGGACTGGCCGAGGAACACCGGTCCGGCCTGGTCGTCTGAGCCCGGTCGACGGTCGCCCTCAGGCCCAGGGACGGACCCGCCGGGCCGAGGCCGGCCTCGACCACCAACGCCCCGAGAAGCGCCATACCGGCGCACGGGGCGGGCCGTCGTCGACCACCATCCGGGGTCGGGGCCAGGCGGCGTCGACGGCGGCGGCCAGAACGGCGACCACCTCCGGTTCCATGGCCGGCCGGACGGCGATGCCGGTCACGGCCGGGTCGTGGCCGTCCCTCCCCGCGGTGGTGGACGCCGCCTCGACCGGGGAGCTCACAGCGGCATGTTCCCGTGCTTGCGCTTGGGGAGGTCCTCCCGCTTGGACACCAGAAGGGCCAGGCTGCGGACCAGGACCCGCCGGGTCTCCGCCGGGTCGATCACGTCGTCCACATAGCCCCGTTCGGCGGCGGCGTAGGGGTTGGCGTAGCGCTCGGTGTACTCCTCGACCAGTTCCTTCCGACGGCCGACCGGGTCGGCGGCCTCGGCCAGATCGCGCCGGTAGACGATCTCGACGGCACCCTCGGGACCCATCACGGCCAACTCGGCCGACGGCCAGGCGTAGGCCAGGTCGGCACCGATCGACTTCGAATTCATCACCACGTAGGCCCCGCCGTAGGCCTTGCGGGTAATGATCTGCACCCGGGGCACGGTGGACTCGCAGTAGGCGTAGAGCAGCTTGGCCCCGTGGCGGATGATGCCCCCGTACTCCTGGTCGGTGCCCGGCATGAAACCGGGTACGTCCACGAAGGTGACCAACGGGACGTTGAAGGCGTCGCACGTGCGCACGAAGCGCGCCCCTTTTTCCGAAGCGTCGATGTTGAGGACACCCGCCAGCATCTGGGGCTGATTGCCGACAATGCCCACCGCCCGGCCGTCGATACGGGCGAACCCGCACACCAGGTTCATGGCCCAGTGATGGTTGACCTCGAAGAACTCGCCGTCGTCGACCACCGCCTCGATGACCTTCTTCATGTCGTAGGGCTGGTTGGGCGAGGCCGGCATCAGGTCGACCAGCTCGGGGACCAGTCTTTCCGGGTCGTCGGTGGAAACGAGAAGGGGGGCCTCCTCGAGGTTGTTCGACGGGAGGAAGCTCAACAGGTAACGGACGTCATCGAGGCACGATTTCTCGTCGGGGGCCACGAAGGCGGCCACGCCGGACTTGGTGGCGTGGCTCATGGCCCCTCCGAGCTCTTCGAGAGTCACGTCCTCGCCCGTCACCGTCTTGACCACGTCGGGACCGGTGATGAACATGTGGCTGGTCCCCTGGACCATGAAGATGAAGTCGGTCATGGCCGGGCTGTAGACGGCCCCGCCGGCACAGGGTCCGAGGATGACGCTGATCTGGGGGATGACCCCGGAGGCCTGGGCGTTGCGGTGGAAGATGCCCCCGTAGGAGTGCAGCGAGACGACACCCTCCTGGATGCGGGCACCGGCCCCGTCGTTGAGCCCGATCATGGGCACGCCGATCGAACTGGCCAGGTCCATGACCTTGTGGATCTTTTCGGCGAACACCTCGCCCAGAGCCCCTCCGAAGACGGTGAAGTCCTGGCTGAAAACGCAGACCCGCCGGCCGTCGATGGTGCCGAAGCCGGTGATCACGCCGTCGGTGTAGGGACGGTTCTCCTCGAGTCCCATCCCGTGGGCCCGGTGGCGGGCCAGCATGTCCAACTCCTGGAACGAGCCGTCGTCGAGGAGGTAGTCGATGCGTTCCCGGGCTGTCATCTTGCCCTTGGCATGGTGCTTCTCGACGGCGCGGGGCGACCCGGCGTTGCGGGCCTGGGCGCGGCGTTCGGCCAGCTCCTCGAGTCGTTGGGTCATCGGGTGATCCATGAGGTGTGAGGCTACCGGACCGGGCGCTGCGGTTCGTATCCGGGGAGCGGGTTCAGCGGGACCGTGGGAGGTGGTCGTCGGGGTACGGGCCGCTGTGGGGACCACAACCCACATAGGTCAGCGGGTTGGAGGCGAAGACTCCGGCATAGCCGGACACGCTCCGCCCCCGGTAGCGCTTTTCGAGCTCGGGATGGCGGCGCCCGACAAAGGAGTACCGGTCACCGGCCCGGCCGCCCCGGGGATCGACCTCCCATCCCTCGATCCGGTAGACGGCGACCACCAGGTCGGCCGCCACGATGGCGGCCCACTTCGGGGCCCGGGCGGCGTCGAGATCGGTGAACCGCCGGGCGATCCGCCACCCGTGACGGACCGACTCGTAGGCCCAATCGGACCCGGGGCCACCCACCCGCAGGAGCACCACCTGATGGGTGCGCTTGAACCGGGCCCGCTTGGCCAGCGCGGCGTTGAGGTCGATGGCCGGCCGGCGCTGGCTCCCCAGCTTGACCGGGGTGGACAGTCCGAGGGCGTCGTGAACGGCCGCTTCCACCGTCGACGCCTCGGTCGGGCTCAGCCCGTAGCGGAGGACGTCGATGCGCACGCTACGACCGGTGGATTCGATGGCGCGGATCTGATCGAGCACCGGGAACTTGTCGTCAGCCGTTCCCTGGTGGTCGGCCCGGGCCGCGGCCAGGTGCCGGAAGCAGCGGTCGTTGCGTCCCCTCCCGACATAGAAGGCCCGGCCGGTCCGGGGATCGACCAGCAGGTACACGTACGACGCCAGCTGCCCGGCCACCCCGGGGGCGAACCCGGGGCCGGGAGGGGGGAGGCTGACGGTCGACGGAAGAGCGGCCGGGGAAACCGGCGAGGCGACGGCACGCACCGGGGCCAGTGGAGCCGGTGCCGGCATCGAAGGATCGTCGGACACCGGAAGGGAGGGAACCGGCCGGGGCGGGTGGGACGGCCCCACCTGGGCGGGGATCCGGGGGACGCCGATGGTGGGTGGATCGACGGAGAGCGGTTCGGCCGAGGTCTGGTCCCGTGCCGCCTTGGCCGATTCCATGAGGCGGCCGCTACTCCTGGACCAGCTCGATGAGCGTGCCGAAGGCGCCCTTGGGATGGACGAAGGCCACCGTGGTCCCCCGCGATCCGGGACGGGGCACCTGGTCGATGACCCGGCCGCCGTGGTCCTTCACCGACTGGAGTGCTTCGGCGCAGTCGTTGACCCGGTACCCGACGTGGTGGATCCCCTCACCCTGCTTCTCGAGGTACTTGGCCACCGGCGAGTCGGCCCGGATCGGAGTGAGGAGCTGGATGTAGCTGTCGGCCACCTTCAGCAGGGCCTCCTCCACGCCGTCGGTTTCGATGCGCTCCCGGTGGGCGACGGTGGCCCCGAACGTGTCGGCGTAGTAGGCCACGGCGGCATCGAGGTCGTGTACGGCGATGGCCACGTGGTCCACTTCGGTCAACAGCGGTGCGGTCACGCGCCGTGCCTCCTGAACACCCGGAGCCGGTCCTCGCCCACCGCGGCGCGGAGCTCGGGATCCTCCACGCCCAGACCCTCCTCGGGGGCCAGACAGAGCACACCGATCTTGCCCTCGTGGAGGTTGTGGTGGACCTGGTAGGCCGCATCGCCCACCGCCTCGAGGCTGTGCACCGACGAGAGCGGCGGAAGGATCTTCCCTTCGCAGACCAGTTGGTTGGCGTCCCACGCCTCCCGGTAGTTGGCGAAGTGGGACCCCTTGATGGTCTTGAGCTTCATCCACAGGTGCCGGTTGTCGTACTCGATCATGTAGCCGGAGGTGGCGGCACAGGTCACCACGATCCCACCCCGCTTGGCGGCGAAGACGGAAGCGCCCATGGTCTGGCGGCCCGGGTGTTCGAAGACGATGTCCACGTCCGCTCCGACCAGGCCGCGGATGTCCTTGCCCAGTCGACGCCACTCGGACTCGTCTTGGGTGTGCTCGTCCTTCCAGAACCGGTAGTTGGCCTCCCGGCGATCGATCACCGCCTCCACCCCCAGATCGTGGAGAAGGGCCACCTTGGACGCGGACGACACCACCCCGACCGGGATCCCCCCACCGTTGAGCACGTACTGGACGGCAAAGGCGCCGAGTCCGCCCGACGCGCCCCACACCAGCACCTTGTCCCCTTGACGCATGGCCGCACCGTTCTTCGACACCAGCATCCGGTACGACGTGGAATTGCACAGGGCGTTTACGGCAGCCTCCTCCCACGTCAGGTGGCGGGGCTTGGGCATGAGCTGGTTGGCCTTGACCACGGTCAGATCGGCCAGACCTCCGAAGTTGGTCTCGAAGCCCCAGATGCGTTGGTTGTCGGCCAGCATGGAGTCGTCGTGGGCGCTCGGGCTCTGGTCGTCGACATAGTTGCAGTGGACGGTGACCCTGTCGCCCGGCTTCCACAGACGCACGGCCGAGCCCGTCTTCAACACGACACCCGAGGCATCCGATCCGACCACGTGGTAGTCGAGGGCGTGACGGGCCCCCCACCGGCTCTCCTTGCCCAGTCGGTCCAGAAAGCCGAAGGTGGGAAGCGGCTCGAAGATCGATGTCCACACCGTGTTGAAATTGATCGAGCTGGCCATGACGGCCACATAGGCTTCGTCGGGAGCCAGCTCGGGAACGGCCACCTCCCCCACGTGGATGGACTTCCTCGGGTCCTTGTCCTCCGATGCGATCCCCTCGAACATCGAGGCTTCGTCGCGACGGACGAACGCCGCCCGGTACGACTCGGGAATCGGCAGGTTGGCGAGCTCCTCAGCGGAGGCGCCCGATCGGATGGCCGAGAGGATCTCCTGCATGAAAGGGCAGAATAGCCGCCCTGCCTCCCTGCCTCCCTGGGGGGTGGGTCACCGGCCGGGCCCAGCGGTTCAGGGCGGCGGTCCCCGGGCGTGGCCCTGGCGGAGGCCGTATCATGGGGCCCAGTCGTTGTGGCGCCAGAGGGGTCGCCGCCTGATCTGGCCTGAGGGCCTCGGAGGACGTCATGCCCGGAACCGTTATCGTCGCAGGAGCCCGAACCCCCATCGGCAAGCTGTCCGGGGCCCTCGGCGGATTCGCGGCCACCGAGCTCGGGGGGTTCGCCATAGCCGGCGCCCTCGAGCGGGCGGGGATCACCCCCGACCAGGTCGACTACGTCTTCATGGGGCAGGTCATCCTGGCCGGCGCCGGCCAGATCACCGCCCGGCAGGCCGCCGTGCGGGCCGAGATCCCCATGACCGTGCCGGCCACCACCGTCAACAAGGTGTGTCTGTCCGGTCTCAATGCCATCTACCTGGCCGACCTCATGATCAACGCCGGCGAGGCGGACATCGTGGTGGCCGGGGGCATGGAGTCCATGACCCAGGCGCCCTATCTGCTCCCCGGGGCCCGGGCCGGCTACCGGCTGGGCGACGCCACGGCGGTCGATTCGATGATGTACGACGGACTGTTCTGCGCCTTCGACCAGTGCGCCATGGGGCTGTCCACCGAGCGCTACAACGGAGCCGACGGCGTGAGCCGCAGCCGTCAGGACGCCTTCGCCGCCCAGTCCCACGAACGGGCGGCCGCCGCCATCAAGGAGGGCAAGTTCGCCGAGGAGATCGTTCCGGTGCGGGTTCCCCAGCGCAAGGGCGATCCCCTGATCGTCGACACCGACGAGGGAGTGCGACCGGAGACGACAGCCGAGTCGCTGGGTGGCCTGCGTCCCGCCTTCGACAAGAGCGGCACGGTCACCGCCGGCAACGCCTCGCAGATCTCCGACGGGGGTGCCGCCGTCATCGTCATGTCCAAGGACAGGGCGGACCAGCTGGGCGTGTCGCCGCTGGGTGAGCTGATCAGCTACGGACAGGTCGCCGGACCCGATCCCTCGCTGCTCCACCAGCCTTCGCACGCCACCCGGGTGGCGCTGGACAAAGCCGGACTGACCGTCAAGGACATCGACATCTTCGAGATCAACGAGGCGTTCGCCGCAGTGGGTTGTGCATCGGCCGCCGACCTCGGCATCACCGACGAGGTGGTCAATGTGAACGGGGGCGCCATCGCCCTCGGGCACCCCGTGGGCATGTCCGGCACCCGGCTGGCCCTGACCTCCCTGCTCGAGCTCAAGCGGCGGGGCGGAGGGACGGCGGCTTTGAGCCTGTGTGGTGGGGGCGGTCAGGGTGATGCCGCCATCCTGCGCTCTGTCTGATCGGGCGCCCCGCCCAACCGACAGTTCCGACCGGCCCGCATGGTGATCGCCAGTCGCCCCGCCCGATGACCGTCCAGGACGGCCAGCCCACGGCCCGCGACGACCCGGCCCGCTGGGTCCTGATCGCCGGTATGCACCGGAGCGGAACATCGGCCCTGGCCGGCGCCGTAGCGGCGCTGGGTCTCACCCTTCCACCGGCCTGGGACCTGCTGACCGGGCGCCCTGACAATCCCGAGCACTTCGAGAGCACGACCCTCATCGACGCCAACGCGGCGTTGTTGGGGGCCCTCGGCGGGGGCTGGGACGACCCACCACAGCTCCTTCCCGGTTGGGAGACGGAACCACCGGCCACCGACTTCGACGACCGCGCCCGGGCCGCGCTGTCCACCGTCTTCCCCGACCCGGGGCCCAACGTCTGGAAGGATCCGCGCAACTGCCTGCTCCTCCCCTACTGGCGGCGCCTGTTGCCCGGCAGCACGGCGGCCGTCTTCGTCTGGCGATCCCCGCTGGAGGTGGCACGCTCGCTCCGGGCCCGTGACGGATCGTCCCTGGCCGAAGGCCTGGCCCTGTGGGAGTACTACAACCATCAGGCCCTGAACGGCCTCCAGGGGCTACCGGTCTACTGCCTCACCAACCAGACCCTGCTGGCCGACGCGGGGGGAACCTGCCGGGCGCTGGCCGGCTGGCTGGAGGAGGTCGGTGTCCATCCGGTCGGTGGCGGGCGGTGGGATACGGAAGCGGCGGCGGCCGTGGTCGATCCCCGACTGCCGGTCAACACCACCGGGACCACCGATGCCGAGGACCTCCTCACCGCCCGTCACCGGGCCCTGATCGATCACCTGACCGAGCTGGAAGGCCCCCACCCGGCGCTTTCGTCGGCCGCCCCGGAGGTATCGGCCTGGGCCACCACCGTCCTCGACCTGCGCCATCGCATCAGCGACACCGAGGGGCAACTGGCCACCCTCACCCGGGGCACCGAAGAGATCCGTACAGCCCATCAGGACCTCATCAAGACGTACCACGATTCGCTGGTGCTGACCGACGACCGCCTGCAGCGCATCCTCGAGCTGCAGGACGAGGTGACCGTGCTGCGGCGCACCATCGACGAGAGGGAGGGGGCTCTGGCCACCGCCGACCACCAGCTGGCCGCGGCCGAGGGCGCCCTGGCGTCGGCCCGGGCCGAGAGCGACGAACTCGGACGCCAGGTGAACGACCTGGCCGACGATCTGGCCAGGACCAGGGCCTCGGCCAGCTGGCGGATGACGGCGCCGCTCCGTTCGGCCAAGGCCGCCCTCCAGGGGAGGCCGACCGAGCCGAAGGAGGGCTGATCAGCGCCATCGACAGATCAGTAGGGCGGTTTGAACAGGCCGCGCAGATGCCCGTGTTCGGGCTGCACCTCGGCCCACGAAGACGCCTCGACGGCCATGACGGCGAGCGAGCAGGTGGGGAAGCCATGGTTTTCGAGAACGGCCCGGTCGCTGCCGGCGCTCTCGTCGTCCGGATCGACCAGCAGTGACCAGGCCAGCTCGAAGATGCCGGGATTGTGGCCGACCACCAGTGCACTGTCCACACCGGCGTCGATCTCGGCCACGTAGGCGATAAGGACGTCGGCACCGGCGGCATAGAGGGAACCATAGGAATCGAGTGGGACCCGACCTCCCATTCCGGCCACCACCAAGTCCGCCGTCTGTCGGGTCCTGACCGCCGCTGAGCAGATGGCCAGCTCGGGCCGGGGGACGTCCACCAGACCGAGGGGGTCGGTGGCCGCCAGCGCCGACCCCAGGGCCGTGGCATCGCCACGACCGCGGGGCGTCAGCGGCCGGTCCCGGTCCCTGCCCGGCCGAGGGGCATCCGCCGCCGCCTTGCCGTGACGAAGAAGCCACAGATAGCGCCGAGGAGCCGGGTGTGAGCTGGACACCACGTCATCGTGGCCCAGCCCCGGGCATGGGCGCTAGAGCTAGGCGTCGACCTCGCGACGACCTTCCAAGGCCCGGCCCAGAGTGAGCTCGTCGGCATACTCGAGATCCCCGCCCACGGGCAGGCCGCTGGCGATGCGGGTTACCGAGAGACCCAACGGCTTGAGCAGGCGGGCCAGGTACATGGCCGTGGCCTCCCCCTCGAGATTGGGGTTGGTGCACAGGATGACCTCCGAAATGCCCTCCGCCTCCACCCGGGCCAACAGCTCACGAACCCGCAGCTGGTCGGGACCGATGCCTTCGATGGGATTGAGCGCACCCTGGAGGACGTGATAGCGGCCGGCGAACTCGCCGGTCTTCTCGACCGAAACGATGTCACGGGGGTCTTCGACAACACACACCGCTCCGGTATTGCGCCGGTCGTCGAGACAGATGGCGCAGAGACCGCCCTCGGCCACGTTGAAGCAGCGGGTGCAAAGGGTGATCCGTTCCTTGACGGCCACGATGGCCTCGGCCAGTCGCATGGCGTCTTCGGGTGCCACCTTCAAGAGATGGAAGGTGATGCGCTGTGCCGACTTGGGACCGACGCCCGGAAGGCGCCCGAGCTCGTCGATGAGCGTCTGGAGCGGTCCGGAGAACACGGCCACCTAGCCCACCTCCTCGGCACCGGGAAAGGCCTCGAGGACCCGCGACTCCGCCGAGTTGTCGACGTCGACCGCCTCCCCCAGTTCGGCCTCGTCGAAGGTGGACAGATCTTCGATCTGCTCGGCGGCCGGGGCTCCGCGGTCGGAGGCCGGGGCGGCGGCGTTGGCGGCGGTAGTGGTCTTCCCGGATGGGAGGGATGGGGAAGCTTCCGGTGCGGGCGGGGTCCCTGACCCGGAATCGACCATCAGGGTCAGGGGCACCGGTCGGCCGAAGTGATCGGACAGAGCGGACTCGATCTCGCCCCGCACCTCTTCGCACCGGATCCGGTGGGTCTCGTTGGGTAGACCGAACAGGGCTCGGTCGCCCTCCACCCCGACGAACCGACCCGCCTGGAACAACGCCTTGGCCTTGGGGCGGAGGCGGCCGATGATGTGATCGCCCCAGGCCTGCACCAACTGGTCGCGGGTCGGGAAGGAGACGGCCAATCCCTCGGGCGCCGATCGGTCCCCCTGTTTCCCTTCCTCGGGCGGCGCCGGCGGAGGTACCGGGTCGGTGGCTGTCTGTTGGGCTGAACCGGTGGGCTCCACGGGCTGGATCGCCGGCTCGGAGTTCGGCGCAGGAGTGCGAGCCATGACCGGCTCGGGACGGGGGGTGGGACGAGCGGGGGCGCCCGAACCGGCAGCGGCGGCCGGAGGTGGTGGCGACGCCGGAGGAGTGACCTCGGCCCGCACGGAGGACTCCAGACGTTCGATGCGAGCCAGGAGGGCGCCCGGGGTGTCGTCGACCTCGGGCTGGGCCAGGCGGACCAGGGCCACCTCGAGGGTGACCCGGGGGTCGGGCGCGTCCGCGCATGGTGACCTGGGACTGACCCAGCACCTCCATGGCCCGGACCAGGGCCGCCAGCCCCACCCGTTGGGCCTGCCCGGTGACGGCCGAGCGCTCCGATTCCGAGACGGCCACCAGATCAGGGGCGACCAGGGCCAGAAATCCCTGGCGCAGGTGGTCGACCAGATCACCGGCCAGCTGCGGGGGGCTGTATCCGGCCGAGGCCAGGTGAGCCACGGCCACCAGGGCCCGGCCCACATCCCGCTCGGCCAACGCCTCCACCACCTCGTCGAGCTCGGGGAGGTCGTCATCGACCCACTCCGAGGCGGCCACCTGATCGAGGACGGAAAGCGCATCACGGGCCGAGCCCCGGCCGCGCCGCACGGCCAGGTCCAACGCCTCATCGGGAATGTCGAGGTCGGCATCCCGCCGCACCTGGCTGAGCAGCTCCTCCAAGGTCTCGGGACCGAGGAGTCGGAACTCGAAGTGCTGGGTGCGGCTTCGGATGGTGGGGAGGACCTTCTGCGGGTCGGTGGTGGCTAGCACGAAGATGACATGAGACGGAGGCTCCTCGAGGGTCTTCAGAAGAGCGTTCGAAGCCGGGGTGGAGAGCATGTGGACCTCGTCCACGATGTAGACCTTCTGCCGGCCCGGCGTACCCAGGGCAGCCCGTGAGACCAGGTCGCGCATGGCCTCCACTCCGTTGTTGGAGGCGGCGTCGAGCTCATGGACATCCAACGATGTTCCCTTGGCGATCTCGACGCAGGAGGAGCAGACACCGCACGGTTCACCGTCCCGGAGATCCGTGCAATTGAGGGCTTTGGCCAGAATGCGGGCGGTGGACGTCTTGCCGGTGCCCCGGGGCCCGCTGAACAGGTAGGCGTGGGCCACCCGCCCGTCCCGGACGGCGTTGCGCAGGGCGAGGACTACGTGGTCCTGGCCCTTGACCTGGCTGAACATGGCCGGGCGGAACCGTCGATAGAGCGACTGGTAGGGCGTGTCGTCGGGTGGGTCAGCCACGTCGGGGGAGCCTATCTGTCGGGGGGAACGACCTTTGGGGTCGAACGGAGGGTCCCGCGCCTTCAGGTCAGGCCGATCAGGCCGTGATCAGAAGGGCCCCGGCGCTCGGTGCGACGGCCAGGTTGGCTGCGGCACACGGCCTTACCCGCTGAGAGCTGCTGCCTTCCGACCCTGACTCGGTTCACAGGAGAACGTTGCGCAGGACCCAGCCGTCGCACGGAACGCCGGGGCGGCACAATGCTACCGGCTCAACCGCTCCAGGCCCACACTGCGGGCCTCTGCCACCCGGCACCTCCGGAGGGTTGGGCGGCGGGGAGTAGCCTGGCGGGGCTGTCGGCCCCCTCGATCCTGTCGAGAGGCCACACGACCGGAGGCGTGCGAGAGCGGCCGAATCGGCACGATTGGAAATCGTGTGTGGGGAAACTCACCGTGGGTTCAAATCCCACCGCCTCCGCCACATGGGCACAGACGCGCAACATCTCCGGCCGGTGGGCGAACCGGGCATCGAGGATGTCATGGGACTGGCTCTGACCGAAGCGGCCCTGGCCGTCAGCCATGGAGACGTGCCGGTAGGTGCGGTCGCCCTGCTCGATGGACGGGTCATTGCCTCTCGACACAATGAACGGGAGAAACGTGGCGACCCGACGGCCCACGCCGAGTTGCTGGCCCTATCGGATGCCGCCGGGTTGGTCGGAACCTGGCGCCTGTCCGATGTGACCCTGGTGGTGACATTGGAGCCGTGCCCGATGTGTGCCGGGGCCCTGGTGGCGGCGCGGGTGGGCCGGCTGGTCTTCGGTGCCGCCGATACCAAGGCGGGGGCCTGCGGTTCCCTCTACAACCTGTGTGCCGATCCCCGTCTCAACCACGAGCTACCGGTGATCCCCGGTGTCCGGGCAGAAGAGGCGGCAGCCCTCCTCACCAGGTTCTTCGACGATCGACGGGGCCGCTGACCGGACTGTCGGCTTCGGTCAGCAGCTGGTCCACCAGGTCAGTCGCTCAGGTGTACTGGAAGCGGTCGGCCAAGGTGACCGCCGAGACCCCCCCCGGCCGGGTGATGGTGATGTCGACGGTGCCGGCCGACCCCGGTGGGGCGTCCACCGTGATCTTGGTCCCGGACGAGTTGACCTTGAATCCGGAAGCCGCCATCGTCCCGAACCGGACCTCGACGGTACCGGTCAGGTTGGTGCCTTTGATGGTGACCTTGGTGCCACCGTGGGCAGAACCGCTGGCCGGAGAGACTTTGGTGACGCTCGGCGGGGCCGAGAAGTCCTCATATTTGAAGACGTCCTTCACGGTGACCTTGGACTCGCCATTCGGACTGAGGGCCTCGACGGAAACCGCGCCGGCGGCCACACTGGCGGCGGGGACGATCGCCTCGACCTCGGTGGCCGACACATCGGTGACCTCGGTGGCGGCCTGGCCCCCGACCAGAATCTGGGTGGCATCCGAGAGGTTCTTGCCCTTGAGGGTCACCTCGGTGTTGCCCGACGTCGGTCCGACGTCCGGTGCGACCTTGGTGATCGAAGGCACGGTGCTACCGGAGAGCGGCGTCACGTAGGTGTACTGGTCGGCGGACGACGTACCGCTGGTGCCGCCCGGGGTGGTCACGGTCACGTCCACCGTCGAACTGCCAGCGGGGGCGATGGCCGCCAGGGCGTTGTCGGAGAGGACGGTCACCCCCGAGGCTGCCGCGTTGCCGAAGTGCACGGTACTGGCACCGGTCAGGCCGGTACCGTCGATCTCGACCACCTCTCCTCCACCACTGTTGCCGTCCGAGGACGACAGCCCGGTTACGGTCGGCGTGGTCGTTGAACTCCCCGGGCAGTCGAGGGTGAGGGTGAGGCCCACGGCCGGCGGAGGAAGAGTGAACGACGGTGTGGTCACGTCCGGGTCGGACGGATGCCCCGGGGCGTAACAGCTCGACGATGCCGCCTGAGCCTCGTACGTCCCGGCCAGCGCATCCCAGTCAAAGGTGCCCGAAGAGCCCGTCGTCTCGGGGTTGGTGGCCGGCTCGATGTCCCCGCTCGCCGGGTCCACAGCCGAAAAAGGCCCGGTCGGCGGCACCTGCTGTTGCAGGAGGGTGACGGTGGCGCCGTCGACGGGGCTACCGCTGGTGTTGACCACGGTGCCACTCGGGTCGATGTAGCCGCAGTTGCCCCCGTTGTTCGGCTTCTTGCCGTGCTCGTACCAGAAGAGCGTCCATGCCAACACGCCCACAGGAACGAAGACGACGGCCGTTATCGGGTCGGCGGCGAGGACGCCAGCGGCGGCCAGGCCGCCGGAGGTGGCCAGCGTCCCGGCGATGACATTGAGGGGAGAGAACGCCTCGAGAATCTCGGAGGCGGAGTTCCAGATTCCGCCGACATCGATGGGCACGCAATACGTGGTCGTCCCGCCATCCCATCCCCCACTCTGACCGCTGGCCACGTAGGTTTCGATCTGCTGCGCATAGCCATACATGGCATCCGGGCCGGTCCCTTCGACCAGGGAGCTCGACCCGGGCGGACCGCCTGTGCATTGGAACATGGAGCCGCTCACCGGATCGGTGTTGCCGAAGCTGTTCGTCACCTGTATGGCCACCGTTCCCAGGCACGCCGGGGCCGTAGCCCGGATCTCCGTGGGGCTCACGACGGTGAACGAGGTCGCCGGCAGCAGCCCGAACATCACCCCCTGCACGTCGGTGAACCCGGATCCGGTGATGGTAACCGTGGTTCCGCCCGCCGCCGCGCCGCTGGCCGGGGATATGCCGGTCACCCCGTCATAGGTGAATGCCCCGATGGTGGTGGTCGTGCCGCCCACGGTGACGTCAACGGGTGCGGTCCCCGTCCCGGCCGGTGTGGTGGCCAGGATGTAGTTTTCGCTGACGACGGTGAACGACCCGGCCTTCACGCCGCCGAAGGTCACCGCGCTGGCGCCGGTGAACCCGCTCCCGCCGATGATCACCGAGGTACCCCCGGCGGTGGTCCCGCTGTCGGGCAGCATCGAGGTGTGGCCCGGGCAGGCAATCGTGTACTGCATGGACATGGAGCCGTGCAACGGCGCCAACGGTGGGATCTGGGCCACATAATTGCCCGAGCCGGCCGGCGTCTCGATCAAGGGATAGTTGTCGGTCTGCAGCTGGCCTGTGCTCGTATTGACGGCGGTGATGCTGACCTCGCCGAAGCCGCCGTTACAACCGGTCACGTTGTAGGTGATGGGATTGCCCCAGTTGACGAACGGGACGTTGCCCTCCTGGGTCGTGCCGCCGCTGGTCAGGGTGGTTCCACTGGGCATGACGACCGTCGCCACCAGCTGCGGATCGATCCCGGTGACCGAGTTCGGAATTGTGGTGGACACCGAGATCGGGCCGCTCTCCGCCCCGGCGGCATTGGGGGGCGGGTGGGCGATGACGGTGTAGGTGCCGGTGGCCTCGCCCACCAGGGTGTACGCCCCTCCGGTACCCGAGGTCCCCAGCTGACAGGGACCTCCATCGGCCGGACAGGCTTGGACCGGCGCACCGTCGACCGGGTTGCTGGCGGCGTCGAGCACCGTGCCGGAGATGGACGCCGACTGCCCGATGGCGTAGGCCCCGTCGGCGGCCACCGTGTCAGAGGAGGTCGTGACCTTGAGGGTCTGACTGCCGGTGGTGGTGGTGTTGGTGATGTCAGTGGCGACAACCTGCAGGGTGTCACCGGCATTGATCTTGACCCCGCCGTAGAGGGTGCCGCACAGGGTGTCGGTGGCGCAGGTGCCGATCCCGCCCACCACCTGGCCGGTGGTGGTGTCGGTGACCTGGCCGCTGCCGTTCACGACGGTGCCCGAGGGCAGGTTGATGTACCACTCGCCGTTGTCCGACTGCCACAGGGCCCCGGTGGAGGAGGTCTTGAAGGTCACCGCATAGGTCACTCCGTCGGCGCCGGCGTCATCGTTGCTCACGGAAACTGTCAGTGCCGATGTTGCTTGAGCGGCGGTGACCTTGAAGCTGTTGGACGAGGTGGCCGGGGTGGTGTCCGAGGAGGTGTGGACGGCGATGGTGTAGCCGGTGCCGGCGGCGGGGAGGATCTGGGCGGTGGCGTCGACGGACAGGGTGTCACCGGCATTGATCTTGACCCCGCCGTAGAGGGTGCCGCACAGGGTGTCGGTGGCACAGGTGCCGATCCCGCCCACCACGTTGCCGGTGGTGGTGTCGGTGACCTGGCCGCTGCCGTTCAGCCCGGTGCCCGAGGGGAACACGGCGTACCACTCGCTGTTGTCCGACTGCCACAGGGCACCGGTGGAGGAGGTCTTGAAACTGAAGGTGAACTCGGAGAGGGCGCCGGCGGCGTCGCTCGGCCCCACCTCGGCCACCGACACGGCGGAGACGGCCTGGGTCGGCACCACGCCGAAGCTGTTGGACGAGGTGGCCGGGGTGGAGTCCGAGGAGGTGTGGACGGCGATGGTGTAGCCGGTGCCGGCGGCGGGGAGGATCTGGGCGGTGGCGTCGACGGACAGGGTGTCACCGGCGTTGATCTTGACCCCGCCGTAGAAGGTGCCGCACAGGGTGTCGGTGGCACAGGTGCCGATCCCGCCCACCACGTTGCCGGTGGTGGTGTCGGTGACCTGGCCGCTGCCGTTCAGCCCGGTGCCCGAGGGGAACACGGCGTACCACTCGCTGTTGTCCGACTGCCACAGGGCACCGGTGGAGGAGGTCTTGAAACTGAAGGTGAACTCGGAGAGGGCGCCGGCGGCGTCGCTCGGCCCCACCTCGGCCACCGACACGGCGGAGACGGCCTGGGTCGGCACCACGCCGAAGCTGTTGGACGAGGTGGCCGGGGTGGAGTCCGAGGAGGTGTGGACGGCGATGGTGTAGCCGGTGCCGGCGGCGGGGAGGATCTGGGCGGTGGCGTCGACGGACAGGGTGTCACCGGCGTTGATCTTGACCCCGCCGTAGAAGGTGCCGCACAGGGTGTCGGTGGCACAGGTGCCGATCCCGCCCACCACGTTGCCGGTGGTGGTGTCGGTGACCTGGCCGCTGCCGTTCAGCCCGGTGCCCGAGGGGAACACGGCGTACCACTCGCTGTTGTCCGACTGCCACAGGGCACCGGTGGAGGAGGTCTTGAAACTGAAGGTGAACTCGGAGAGGGCGCCGGCGGCGTCGCTCGGCCCCACCTCGGCCACCGACACGGCGGAGACGGCCTGGGTCGGCACCACGCCGAAGCTGTTGGACGAGGTGGCCGGGGTGGTGTCCGAGGAGGTGTGGACGGCGATGGTGTAGCCGGTGCCGGCGGCGGGGAGGATCTGGGCGGTGGCGTCGACGGACAGGGTGTCACCGGCGTTGATCTTGACCCCGCCGTAGAAGGTGCCGCACAGGGTGTCGGTGGCACAGGTGCCGATCCCGCCCACCACGTTGCCGGTGGTGGTGTCGGTGACCTGGCCGCTGCCGTTCAGCCCGGTGCCCGAGGGGAACACGGCGTACCACTCGCTGCCACCGGCCTGCGACATCGCTCCCGACGCCGAAGTGGTGAAGTTGAAGGTGAACTCGGAGAGGGCGCCGGCCGCATCAGACGGACCGGTCACCGCCACCGACACGTTGGACACCGAGGTGGGACCCTGGGCAGCGGCGACAGGAACCATGACGGTAACGGTGATGACCGTGGCGGCCACGACCACGCCGATACCGCGCCAGAACCCGCTCCTGACGGATGGGCTGTGGGTGCGACCTGCCTGTGCGGCCTTGATATTCACCATCGGTCGTCCTCCTTTTATCGCCGGATCGGGCGGATTCTGATGACACGCGGGAAGGAACCTGAGATCCTCTGGCGTGCCTCCGCTTTCATTATGAAGAAAGGGCTAGGACAGTCCCAGAGGGACAACTACGTAGTTTGCCGTGGGTAATTCTCGCAGGACCGTGGGTATTCCTACGGGTGGATGCGGGACAGCGACCAACCCGTCGCGGCGTATTCAGTCCCCGTGTTCCGGCGGCCGTTCATCGGCGGGAACCAGATAGCCGACCAGGTCGAAGATCACCGACCAGAGCTCAGGAGACGGCCGACTGCTCACCGTCACTACGACGGCAGAGTTCGAACAATTGACCTCTATCCCGGAATGGGAGCGGCCGTCGCTGGCACTACGGAGGGTGATATCTCTGTCATGGACGGCGGAGGCCTCAAGAATGCCGACAAGGGCTGCTATCCGGCGCAGCCCAGCCAGAACGACGGGATTGTCGGCCTCGATGGAGGCCCTGACGGGCGCGGGCGGGCGTCGATACACTACGGCTCAGTGTGCAACGCTCCTTAAGCTCGGACCAGGGTACTTCTACCCCATTCGGCTCTAATGAACGGGCCTCGGCGGAACGGATGATTGCGCTCGGACTCCTGACCGTGCGCGCCGTCCACATCACCCAGGGTGCCATCTGCCTGGTGGCCGGATGGAAGGCCTACCGGCGCCCTCGACTTGCCCTCGCCCTTCTGCTGGCCTCGGGTCTCGAAACAACGTGGGTGGCCAGCCGTGCCTGGCGTGTGCGTTCGTATCGCGATGCGCGGCTGGCCTGGATCGACGCCGGATTCGGCGTCGGCGGCCTGGTCGTCATGTCGGCGACGACGGCGCAGGACGACCGGACGGCCTGGATGAACTGGATGTGTCCTCTGACTTTTGGGACGACGGTCGGTGGGGCCGCAGCCATCAGCGGGCCGTCGTCGAACATCGTGCCCATGCTGCTCGCCGGCACCTATGTTGCGACAGTCCGGAACAACGTGCGCTCGGGCGGAAGCCAGATGGCCACCGCCCTGGCCAACACCACCAGCTACATCGGATTCCACGTCGCCGCCCGAAGTTTCGGTAACCGACTGCGCGGCGACTCAGCCAAGCTGGAGAAGGCTCGGAACGAGACACTTCGAGAGAGTGAGCGTTTGGCCGCCGAACGCCAACGTAACCGTGAGCACCGCCTCCTCCATGATTCGGTGCTGCAGACACTCGAGCTCATTGCCGGCGAGGGGAGTCTGTCCGCAGAGACCATCCGAGATCACGCCCGGCGAGAGGCCACCCGCTTACGACGAGCCATCTCCGGAGGAGACCACGCTGTTGCCAGCCTCGTTCTGGCCGTGCAAGATCTTGCCGACGAGTACACCCGGAACGGACTGCGTGTCGATCTGGCGCTCATTGACACAAATGTCGCGCGCGCCACGGGACGTATCCGAAGCGCTTTTGGGGGCACTGCGAGAGGCGCTGACCAACGTTGACAAGTACGCCGGGGTCGACCGGGTGGTCGTCAATCTCGATGCCGACAGTACGGGCATACGGTTCGTTGTCCGCGACCACGGGACAGGGTTCGATCCCGCCACGTTGACCGAGGGCTTCGGCATCAAACACTCGATCGTTGCCAGGCTATCCGAGGTGGGCGGAACGGCGGTCATTAATTCCTCTCCAGGAAAAGGGACCAGAGTCGAGTTATGGGCTCCGAACTGATCGGCGTCGCCGTCGTCGAGGATCACCCCTTGTATCGACAGGGGCTGACGCAGATCGTCGAAGCGGTGGACGGGCTGACCGTTGTCTCCGCCGTCGGAACTCTCGAAGAGATGGAAGCGATCGGTTACCAAAATGTCCACGTCGTCCTACTCGACCTCCATCTCCCCGACGGTGTGGGGGCACAGGCAGTCGGCCGAGTGAAGTCCTTCTGTCCCACCATCCTGGTGGTGTCAGCGTCGGACGACCGCAAGAGCGTCGTAGACGCGATCGCAGCGGGGCGCGCGGATACCTGCCCAAATCCTCCTCACCGGACGAGATCTCCTTTGCCATCGGAGCGGTGGCCACTGGAGGGACCTACGTCTCTCCGGTGCTTGCCGCCTATCTGCTCCGAGACGAGCGCGAGCGACACTACGATCATCCGCTCACTGATCGCGAGCGCGAGATCCTCTCTTTAGTGGCTGAGGGCGAGACCGATGCTGAGATCGCCCAACAGTTGTTCATCAGCGTCCGAACGGTGCACTCGCATCTGGACCGCATCCGTGACAAGACCGGCCGGCGGCGGCGGGCCGACCTCACCCGCCTGGCACTGCAAGGAGAGGACGATGCCCGTTGATGTGGGCATCGATCTAGGTTGAAGCTTCCCGTGCGGGCGGCGCATGAGGGAGAAAGGTCACGAAGGGGAGACCGGGAGGGCAGCGGCCCTGAGCGAGTTCTTCGACGATTGACGCCGCGGCTAACCTGGTGTGCGGAGGGATGCGAGAGTGGCCGAATCGGACGGTCTCGAAAACCGTTGTGTCGCAAGGCACCGTGGGTTCGAATCCCACTCCCTCCGCTGTGTGTGATGTCGCGCGACACAAGCAACGGTGTCGCGCGACATCGTAGACCCCCAGCTCATGGCATGCGCTGGTAGTCCTGATGAGGATCGAGGGTCAGCTGTCGAAGCGGTGACCCGTCGGCGCCGAGTATGCGGACCTCGCGCCCGGCCACCAAAAGCACGACCCGCCATCCGGCGTAGGGTCGTCCCACACCGATGTGATGGAGGCGCCCACGGTAACGGAGGGTCACCGTGCCGTTCTTGTTGACCTTGTCATTGCGGACCCTGTAACCGGCACTGTCGATCCTTGGGCCTTTGGGATGGCTCCTGTCCCGGGCGGCGAACGCCTGGGCCGGCGTGCGCCGCCCGATGGCCCGGTGGGGACGCACGGTGTTGTAGTAGGTGACGAAACGGTCGAGTTGACCTTGGAGCTGCTTCTTGGTGGTGGCCGGGTCCTGTTGGGCCAGGTACTTCTTCATGGTCTGGTGGAAGCGCTCCACTTTGCCCTGGGTCTGGGGATGGTAGGGCTTGCCGTGTTTGGAGGCGATGCCGAGGGAGAGCAGCTCGGCTTCCATGTCGCCCACCCCACCACCTTTGGACGCTCGGAAGATGGCTCCGTTGTCAGCCAAGAACTTCTCCGGGTAGCCCCACTGACCTGCTGATCTGTGCAGAGTCCGGACCACGTCGGGCGAGCGGGTGGAAACAAAGACCCTGCTAGCCACGCACAGCCGCGAGTGGTCGTCGACCATGTTGAGTACCTCGTAGACCACCCCGTCGGCCACCTCCACGTGGGTCACATCGGCCTGCCAGCACTGGTTGGGGAGATCGGCGCAGAAGCTCCTGTAGGAACTCTTCGGTCTCTTATGGGGCTGGGGGGTGACGAACCCTCGGGCCTTCAATACCCGCCAGATGGTCGAAGTCGACGGGACAACGGTGTGGCGACGAGCCAGATGACTGCGGATGGTGTCGGCTCCGGCGTCAAAGCCGTTGTCGGTGAGCTCCTTGCGTAGGGCCACGATCTCCTCGTCGTAGAGATCGGCGATCTGGCCCGGCGAGGTGTGGGGTCGCCTCGAACGGAGCTCGAAGCCCGCCTCCCCTTCGCGGCGATACCGGGCCAGGCGTCGGTAGAGCCAGCTGCGGTCCATGTCGTAGGCCTTGGCCAACTCCCCGATCGGCCGTCCCGTCCGCAGGTGCGTCTCGACCACAAATCGGCCCTTGTCCATGAAGCGACCTCCCGCTCGATGTCGCTTATGTCTTGACACATCTGAACCTGCAGGTGTGGCTTATCTCCTGAACTCAGGCACCACTCCCTCCGCTGTGTGAGGGTGGTTTCCGGTTGAGTCCGCCAAGGTCCGACCGGGGGCCATCCCTCAAAGATCCTTCGCAGTCGCTGCAGTAGATGCTCTAACCTGCGGCAGGAACAATGCCATATCTTCGTGGGCCTTGCCTCACTGGAGCACCTTGCGGAGAACGTAGCGTGCCCCATCTCCAACGGCCTCGGGATCGGCCTCGTTGAACTGTCGAACCACCAAATCAGCCATCGGCCGACCACCGACGTCGATCACTCGCTGGTTCGCATACTCGATTGCGAACTCCGTCGTGCTCCTCGACTGTGACCCCAAAACAGCGGAGCACCAACACACTGTCCAGCGATTCGTCGACAACCCGAAAGCGCTGCGCCCTTAATTCGCAGTTGGCCGGGTCCCCCTGAGATGAGCCACCCACTTTGCGAGTCCGATGCTCCAAAATGGAGCAAGGAGGACCGCACGTATGAAGAACCGCCGGCACTCGCCCGAGCAGATCATCAGGAAGCTGGCTGAGGGCGACAAGCTCCTCAACCAGGGCCAAACCGTGGAGGAGGTCAGCCGCCACCTCGAGATCACCGAGTCCACATGGCATCGGTGGAAGAACCAGTACGGCGGCATGAAGGCCGACGATGCCAAGCGGCTGAAGGAACTGGAGAAGGAGAACCAGCGCCTGAAGCGGATCGTGGCCGACCAGGCCCTGGACATCGACATGCTGAAGTTCCTCTCGGAGGGAAAATTCTGACCCCGGACCGCCGACGGAAGGCCGTAGTGGCCCTACGAGAGCAGTTCGGGGTGTCGGAACGAAAGGCCTGTCGAGTCACCGGGCAGCCCCGATCCACCCAACGCCTGGATCCTCCGGTCCCGGCTGACGAGGAACTGGCCCTGCGGGCGTTCCTCCGAGACTTCTCCCATCGGCGTCCCCGGTGGGGCTGGCGTCGGGCGGCCAGAGCGGCCCGGGACGCGGGTTGGGTGGTCAACAACAAGCGGATCCACCGCCTGTGGCGGGCCGAGGGCCTGCGGGTGCCCTATCGGAAGCGGAAGAAGCCCCTCCGGGGCATTGGGGTAGCAGTCGGTGCCTTCACCCCTATCCGGCCCAACGTGGTCTGGGCCCTCGATTTCCAGTTCGACCAGACCACCGACGGAAGGATGTTGAAGCTCTTGAACGTGATCGACGAGTACACAAGGGAGTGCCTGGCTATCGACGTGGACCGCTCCATCGATGCCGACGGTGTGGTGCGCTGCCTCGACCGCCTGGCGAAGGACCGGGGAGCTCCGGTCTATGTCCGCTTCGACCACGGACCCGAGTTCATCGCCTACGCGGTCGCCGACTGGTGCCGGTTCAACGCCACCGACATCACCTTCATCGATCCGGGGTCTCCCTGGCAGAACGCATGGATCGAATCGTTCAACGGCCGTCTACGCGACGAGTACCTGAACGGACAGCTCTTCGAGACCCTGCTCGAGGCCCGGATCCTGCTCGAGGACTGGAGAATCGACTACAACATCAACAGGCCACACAGCGCACATGGCTGGCTCACCCCGGTCGAGTTCGTCGAGGCCTGGCTCAACCAACAACAGCTGACACTCGCATAGCGAGTGGATCATCTATTGGGAC
>CAWGQC010000010.1:0-385061 GCA_963824645.1 uncultured Acidimicrobiales bacterium | reverse complement strand
TTGGACTCGCCCACTTGGCCACAAGTAGCGGCATCATTTCCGCCGTTATACTGAAGCGGATCGATGGTCGTTCCGTTGTCGCCATTTGGAGCGGGGTCCTGAACCGACACAATGAGACCGCTCCGGCCGGCGTGGCAAGAAGTTACCCGCTAGCGCCAAAGAGCAGCATGGTGGTAGAAGCAATAAACAGGACCACCAACTTGATCAGTCTGCCGGTGCTCCGAGGTAGTGTCCCATGTCACGCGGTTCTCAGCTCTGGATTCAC
Source organism: uncultured Acidimicrobiales bacterium (assembly GCA_963824645.1). GTDB lineage: Bacteria > Actinomycetota > Acidimicrobiia > Acidimicrobiales > RAAP-2 > Bog-756. The sequence goes on along the minus strand of CAWGQC010000010.1, from coordinate 384,796 downwards.
GGAATTCAACCTTTCCGTAGAGGGACGTCCCTCTTGATTACGGTTCGGCACCATTCGGACCCCGGATGATCCTTTCTCGATATTCCGGCGGAAATTCCTTCGAGGACATACTTGAACTGGCCGCTACTGAATCGACAACAAAGTCATCGTCGGCCTCAGGCTCGTAGGTCATTCCCCGCTGCCGTAGGACTTTCCCCCATAGGTGCGGTAGGCCGTCACCCAGTTGGTGGCGATGGCCGCCTGGGCGGTTGCCACCGAAAGTTGTCCTGAGCAGACCAGGTCGTTCAGCTTGTTCTCCAGAAGGTCCTTGGTGTTGTTGACCGAAGTGGCGTTCGGGATGTCATTGGGTTCCACCCAGAGGTTGGCCGGGTCGTTTGGGTCGCCGCCCAGTTCCAGCGGGATCAGGTGGTCGTACTCGGCGGTGGAATATGATCCCGAATAGCTATACGCGGAGGCGTTGGCGATTTTCTCCGGCTCGGTGATGCTCTCAGGCGGCCGGATGCTGTCCGTGTACCCGCTGGTGCAGATCGTGGATTCGATGTTCGCTTGAGTAACTGCCGGGCTGATCGCACCAGGCGTGCAAGAGGGATCGGGAAGCGGGTAGTTGCCCACGTACCTGTAGTGGCACGTCCCCGGAGCGGGCTGCGGCTCGATTGAGTAGGTGGCCTGGGGCCCAGGGCCAACCAGAATGCTGGGCGGTGGCGGGGCGACAGCTGATCCATAGAAAGCAGACCCGAAGGCGAAGACACCGCCGTCCGACACGACGAACCGGTAGCCCGATCCCGACACGCTGGACTCCATGCCCACAATGGGTTGGTTGAGCACCACGCTCCCGGTAGAACCCCGGAACGGCGCCCGGAACGAAAAGATGTCGCCGTCACTGGCTACAAGCCAGTACCCACCCGTGGCATGGTCAGCCGACATCCCGACGACAGGCTTGTTCAGACGCACCGCTCCCATGGAGCCTAGGAATGGTGCATTGAAGGCAAAGATGCCGCCGTCACTCGCGACCAACCAGTACCCGTTGTCGTTCGCCGAGGGAGCCATTCCGACCGCCGGCTCATTGAGCCTCAAGCTACCAGTGGAGCCTAAGAAGGGGGCGTCAAAGGCAAAGATTCCACCATCACTGGCCACAAGCCAATACCCCCCGGTGCGGTCGTTCACTGACATTCCCAGGATGGGACGGTTGAGTGTGATTGCACCGGTCGACCCGTGGAAGCGGGCGTCACCGAAGGAGAAGACGCCCCCGTCAGTCGCCACCAGGAAGAACCCCCCGCCGTCGGATGTGGCGGCAATGCCGACGATCGGATGGGTCGGTACGAATGGGAGTGAGCCAAAGTTATAGGCCTCCCCGCAAGCGACTACCTCCCCGGCCTTATTCGCGATCCGCCTGCGAAGGCATCATGGCCTGCCAGGATGGCTTTTCTCGGTGCGGCGCCCCCCTCGCCTGTGTTCGTTACCGCTGATGGGGGCGGGGACCGGTTACTAATGGGGGCGGGGACGTAGATGCAGTTTGTCGTTAGCCCACCAACCAACCAACCAACGACCGATGGTCGTGGCGCGGGTCATCGCTGGACGCAGCGAACCCCCACAACATCAGTAACGAGGAAGCCGCTCGGCGGCTGGACACGTTGAACGAGGTATCGGCGCTTCACTCCTACAGCTTCGCCTTTCGACGGGCCCAGGCACGATCCCTGCTGGGACCGAGTGGGCTCCCTTTCAACGCAACAGTGCCCGGGGCTCAAGCCTGGCTGTGGTCGCCCAACCAGCCTTTGTAGAAGGCGAACTGTCCATCGAGGGTCTGCTGCACTTCACCCTTTCCGGCCCACTCTGCGATCTTTCCTCCGACGAGGGGGACCTTGACGTTGACCTCGATGTCGATCTCGTGCTTGCACTTCTTCCCCGAGGGGGCGAGGCGCATCGTCCCCACGATGTGGATGGGCGCACCCTTGACCTCCACATCGAAAGTGCCGCTCCATGCGCCCTTGGCACCCTTCCGCCACTCGTCGGTCTGGACCATCGTGTTGGTCGGCTTGAGTACCCGCTTGGCGAAGCCGGGCAGGTCGACGTCGACGACCTGTGACGACCGGATGCGGAGGACGCCGTCGTCCTCCCCGCACTCGAGGACATCTACGTCCCGGTGACCCAAGCTCTCGTACAGCTTGCGGGTGACCTCGGGGTCGCGGAGCATGGTGATCACGGCGTCCACCGTTGCGTCGTACGTGATCGAGCCCTTCAGGTCCATTGGATGGTCCTTTCATAGGCGTGCACCGAGCAGCCCTAAAACCGAAGCCAGGCTACTCCGCCTGCTTGCCCGGTTCCCCCGGGTGTATCCGGAACGGCCGTGTCCACTTCCTCGCATCGGCCAGCGACCGCACCCTCAGAGGCCCGAACTTGTCAAACCCCCTCACCTTTGGGGGCCAAGGACTTAGATGCGGTGATTCAGGCCGGGCTGGTGGCCGGGGAGACCGGCAATCGCGGTGGGAGGACCGCTATCCTCGGACGCGTCGCCGAGGCGACGCATGCCGCCGGTGATCGTGAGACTACCCAGGGGATCCTGGACATGGCTCGGTCAGTCTCGAAGGAAACCGGCCAGCCCTGGTGGGACTCATCTCTACTCCGGCAGCAGGCCGAGCTCCTCTTCGACGAGGCGACCTCGGGCACCTTGGACGATCTGTCGGACCCGACGCACCCGTGGTCTCGTGCCGCCGCAGCATGGCTCGAGGCGCTCGAGCTCGCCGACCAGTTCGGATTTCCGGTCCACGGAGCTCGCGCCGCGTGCGGCTATGCCGGTCTTCTCCGACAGGTGGGACGAGCCGACGAGGGCCACCGGCTCCTCCACCACTGGTACGGACGGTGCACCGAGGGACTCGACACACCAGTGCTTACCGAAGTGAGAATCCAAACGGAGACCATGGGAGGGTGACTTCGCTCTGAGCGACGGTCCAAATCAGAAGGCGGGTCAGCCTGTGGGAGGCGGAAATGTCAGGGGGTTCTTCAACCTGGGTGCTACAGCAACAATGGAGGAAATCCAGATCAATAGCGTGGGAAATGGCTCAGACCAGGTGGTCGTACGACCAGGTAGGTGCAGTTTGTCGTTAGCCCACCAACCATCCAGGGCACCGGTTGGTGCTCGTGTGCGTTCCTTGGACGCGATGGCCCGATGTCAGACTTTTGAAACCTATACGGGACTTTGGTTGGGGGTCACCTGAAACACCCTTAACTGGTCTTTGCCCGCTACCTTTGCCTCATACATGGCCGAGTCAGCCTGATTTAAAAGCCGATCAGTGGACGACCCAAACTGGGCGACGGTGACGCCAACGCTGACCGATAGTGCGATGTGATGCCCATCAATCGTAAACGGCTGGCGAAGACTCGATACGATTCGCTCAGCACAAGTTGTGGCTGTCTTGAGATCGTCGATGCCCTCCAGTAACACCGCGAACTCGTCCCCTCCGAATCTCGCAACTGTATCGCCAGGGCGAACGGCTTCCTCTAGTCGCTTCCCCGTGGCTACCAACACCTGATCGCCGACAAGATGGCCGCAACTGTCATTGACGGTCTTAAACTGATCAAGGTCGCAGAAGCAGAGGGCGATGGACTCGTCGGATCGACCCAGGGCTGCCAAGGCGTGTTCAAGTCGATCGTAGAAGAGCACCCGGTTACCCAATCCGGTAAGCGTGTCATGAAGCGCCTGAAAGCGAAGCTCAACTTCCAGCGACTTCCTCGCCTCGACCTCAGTTTCCAACTTTTGATTCTGACGCGCAATTCTCTGAAACATCCAGCGCATGCGGGCAACGACAAGCACAAAAACAATGATCGAGATCGACGATAGCGCTGCCACGTCGGAGTGGGTTCCGAGAAGCGCAGCCACAAACAAGATTGCCGGCGGCACGAATCCGGCAAGGGCCACCATCGGCAATCTCCAAACCGCTTCACTCCTACCGCGCTTCTCGACCGTCGATGTTTCGACTGCCTCCGGACACAATGCTGCTGCGCCAATGAGCGTGTAGCTGATGAGCCAACCGGAGTCGACTGGACTACCTACGGAGTAGGCGCTATGGAGACTCAAGACGTCATAAAGAAAATCTGCAACAACCATGAAGCCCATGGCCGCGGCCAATAGCTTCAGTGGCAGGTTCTTGTTGCGTTTAAACAACAGGCCGCGAACCACAATGTAAAGCACACCAAGATCCATAACCGGATACAACAGGGCGATGAATTTAGCGAAGGCGCTGGAGGATGTGTCATGCGCATACGACGCCATCAGGAAGTGCCAACTGAGTGCGAGAGCGCCACAGGTAATGATGGCGGCATCCGCATAGCTCTCGCGGGTGTCGCTCCATCGGGAGTGACCTCGAGTCAGCCGGACAACTCCCGCGATGAGAAATGGGTAGCCGGCGAGATAGAAAGCGTCTGCAACAGAAGGAAAGGGCGTAGATCGATGAAGAACGAACTGGTAAAGGTCGTACACCGAATCACCAAGGACGAAGCAGAGGTTGCCAAGGGCAATCGAGTACCAGCCTTTGCGCTCAGGTGCGGGCCGCCGCCTGGCACCCCATAGCACTGCGACAACGGAGCTGACGCCTACGACGGAGTATCCCAGGTCCTTTGCCCCCGCCCCCGGAAGCAGAAAGTAGGCGGCGGTCGCGCAAAGACCGGCGATACCGAATATTTTCCAGATTTTCGGTTTCACGATGGCTCCTTGCTACCTACCTTTCGCTGTATCGGCATTAGAAATGTTCAACATGAGATTCAGCGGCGCTGGACCGGTGTCAACCTTTGACCGGATCCTTCACAAATGGACGTTGTCAACCCCCAAACGGCATCCGTCTTGTGGGTGCCAAAAGCCTCATCCGGGTGGCTAACCTCGGAATTCCAGCGCATAGTTTCTTTCGCAACAATGTGGGAAATCGAGCGCAATAGGGCGGGGAGTGTGTCCAAGTAGGGAACCATCCGGCCAGGCGAGGTGGGTTTTGTCGGGAGCCCACCAACCAACCAACCCAACCAACCACCACTGAATCACTCACTCACGACGATAAGAACCCAATCGTCCAATCATCACCGTCCTCCACCCGCCACTACCGACCATTGACAGCTTGCAGCCATCGTGTTATCCCGAGCAAAAGGATAAGGCGCCGGTCAGTCGGATATCTGGATCGTGTCGAGTCGGCACGTGTCGGCCCATTGGCTTGAAATGGTGGGGGTGCAGATGCACTGGCTCGTTCAACCGTTGAGACGACGGCCACGCCGGGAAGTGATTCGAACGATTCATCGACGGAATGGCCGTCGAGCTCTCGTTTTGCCGGTTTTCGCAAGCCTTCTGTGCTTGGTCGGAATGCTTGGCGTCGTCGTGCTCAACCAGGGTATGGCTGCCGCCTCAACGATCAGCTCACCGTGGTCGATTGTCCCCACCCCGACCAGTGAATCCGGTCTCACCAACGTGTCTTGCACAAGTTCAACCAGCTGCATGGCTATAGGGCTCTCAGAAAGCGAAGAGTGGAACGGTACCAGTTGGTCGGTCGTCCCTCTCTCTATTCCGACATCGTTCTCATTTGGCGTTTCGAGCGTGTCTTGCACCGGAGTTCCGATCAACAGCTGCGAGCTCGTTGGGGAGTATCAGACAGATAATGGTTCGCCGTCAATGACTTTGATCGAGTCCTGGAACGGGAGCACTTGGTCGATTATCCCCAGCCCGAACACCGGGTTCAGTGACGGGCTGAGCGGAGTATCGTGTGCCAGCCCAAGTTTCTGCGTCGCAGTGGGCAATGATGGCTGGGTCCCAATAGATGATCCACTCGCTATGCTAGTGTCAGCTGTTGTTGGTTGAGCCAGGCCTCGACGAACTCGACCGGGGTGAGCCAGCCATGTGCGCTGTGTGGCCTGTTGATGTTGTATTCGATTCTCCAGTCCTCGAGCAGGATCCGGGCCTCGAGCAGGGTCTCGAAGAGCTGTCCGTTCAGGTACTCGTCGCGTAGACGGCCGTTGAACGATTCGATCCATGCGTTCTGCCAGGGAGACCCCGGATCGATGAAGGTGATGTCGGTGGCGTTGAACCGGCACCAGTCGGCGACCGCGTAGGCGATGAACTCGGGTCCGTGGTCGAAGCGGACATAGACCGGAGCTCCCCGGTCCTTCGCCAGGCGGTCGAGGCAGCGCACCACACCGTCGGCATCGATGGAGCGGTCCACGTCGATAGCCAGGCACTCCCTTGTGTACTCGTCGATCACGTTCAAGAGCTTCAACATCCTTCCGTCGGTGGTCTGGTCGAACTGGAAATCGAGGGCCCAGACCACGTTGGGCCGGATAGGGGTGAAGGCACCGACCGCCACCCCAATGCCCCGGAGGGGCTTCTTCCGCTTCCGATAGGGCACCCGCAGGCCCTCGGCCCGCCACAGGCGGTGGATCCGCTTGTTGTTGACCACCCAACCCGCGTCCCGGGCCGCTCTGGCCGCCCGACGCCAGCCACACCGGGGACGCCGATGGGAGAAGTCTCGGAGGAACGCCCGCAGGGCCAGTTCCTCGTCAGCCGGGACCGGAGGATCCAGGCGTTGGGTGGATCGGGGCTGCCCGGTGACTCGACAGGCCTTTCGTTCCGACACCCCGAACTGCTCTCGTAGGGCCACTACGGCCTTCCGTCGGCGGTCCGGGGTCAGAATTTTCCCTCCGAGAGGAACTTCAGCATGTCGATGTCCAGGGCCTGGTCGGCCACGATCCGCTTCAGGCGCTGGTTCTCCTTCTCCAGTTCCTTCAGCCGCTTGGCATCGTCGGCCTTCATGCCGCCGTACTGGTTCTTCCACCGATGCCATGTGGACTCGGTGATCTCGAGGTGGCGGCTGACCTCCTCGACGGTCTGGCCCTGGTTGAGGAGCTTGTCGCCCTCAGCCAGCTTCCTGATGATCTGCTCGGGCGAATGCCGGCGGTTCTTCATGCGTGCAGTCCTCCTTGCTCCATTTTGGAGCATCGGACTCGCAAAGTGGGTGGCTCATCTCAGGGGGACCCGGCCAATGACGTACCGGCGAGCCCAGGGGCGCCTGTCGCACTAGTTGAATCCTGGGACGGCAGTACTTGGTCGATCGTCCCTAGCCCGAGCGTCTGCTCCAACTACAACAGTCTCATTAGCGTTTCGTGCACAAGCCCAACGAGCTGCGTTGCGGTGGGTGCCCAAACAGGTCCCGCGAATGACGGGTACCTCACCCTGGTTGAGAGTTGGGATGGAAATGCCTGGTCGATCACACCGAGCCCGAATCCCAGCGGTACGGGCTGGGCACTCTCCAGCGTTTCTTGCAACGGATCGCCCATAACCAACTGCATGGCCGTGGGCGGCACCCTTTCAGAGTCCTGGAACGGGAGCAACTGGTCGATCATCCCCAATGCCACCCCAGGCAAGAGCTACTACTACGGCCTGAATGGAGTGTCCTGCTCCAGTCCCACTGCGTGCGTCGTAGCCGGGTTATTCGACAGAAAGAAGAATTCCGGAGGTCACGTGTTCGAATACTCTGAGACCCTTATCGAATCGTGGAATGGTGAAGCGCTATCCCTCGTTTCCAATCCGGACCCAGGGGTCAGAGATTCTTCTGACGTATTTTCCGACGCTGCTTGCACCAGTTTGACCTTCTGCATAGCCGTAGGGTCCTCTTCGTCGCCTGGTGGAGCCTTAGTCGAATCCACGATTCCGTTCACAATTTCAACTTCAGCATTACCGGACGGAACGGTAGGCCAGACCTATTCGGCCACGCTTGCTGCCGTTAGTGGCGATCCTCCCTGTAGCTGGGAAGTTGTCGAGGGACTGGGTGACCTCCCCAAGGGACTCAAGCTTGATAAATCCACTGGGGTCATCTTCCGTAAGCCGACTTCGCTCAGTGCGACGTCTACCTTCACCATTGAGGTTCTCGACACAAAAACAGTGACTCAGCCTGTCATCCGGGTCTGCTGCACGGATTGGTGACATATTCGGTCACGCGGCCTGATCGACCGGCGTGGACATGATGAGTTCGAATTCGACGGGGGTCAAGCGCCCGAGAGCGTCTTGGCGGCGACGTCGGTGATAGGTCCGCTCGATCCAAGTCACGATGGCGATGCGCAGCTCCTCTCGGGTGTCCCAGACACGCCGGTTGAGCACGTTCTTTTGCAGCAGGCTGAAGAAGCTCTCCATCGCCGCGTTGTCCCCGGCGGCCCCGACCCGACCCATTGAGCCGACCATGCGGTGGCGATTGAGCGCCCGCTGGAGCTTCCGGGAACGAAATTGCGATCCTCGGTCCGAGTGAAATAGGCATCCGGCCACGTCTCCCCGTCGGGCGACGGCGCTCTCGATGGCGTTGACGGCGATGCGCGACTTCATCCGGGAGTCGATCGAGTAGCCGACGATGCGGTTGGAGAAGACATCCTTGACGGCGCAGACGTAGAGCTTCCCCTCCCGCGTCCGGTGCTCGGTGATGTCCCCGAGCCACAGCTCGTTCGGGGCCTCGGCGGAGAAGTCACGGTTGACCAGGTCGTCGTGAACCGGTGGACCGGGCCTCTTGCCCGACCGGGCCTTCTTCTGGCCGAAGGCGCTCCACCAGTGGTTCTCCGAGCAGATCCTCCAGGCTGTGCGCCTGCACATCGACTGGCCTGCCTCACGGGCCTCGTCGGCGAGAAAGCGGTAGCCGAACTCGGGGTCATCGCGGTGGGCGTCGAAGAGGGCGTTCGCCCGGTGGGCCTCGACGAGTTCGGCCTCGGTCACGGGGGTGGCGAGCCAGCGGTAATAGGGCTGGCGGGAGAGCTTCAAGACCCGCAACGACACCGCGACGGGGATCCCGTCGACGGCGAGCTCACTCACGAGCGGGTAGAGCCTTTTCCCGGGAGGTTCGCCTGGGAGAGATAGGCGGCCGCTCGCCGGAGGACCTCGTTCTCCTGCTCGAGGAGACGGATGCGCCGATTCGCCGCTCGCAGCTCGGCGCTCTCGGCTGTCGAACGACCGGGTCGGACACCGTCGTCGATGTCGGACTGGCGGATCCACTTCGACAGCGTCATCGGGTGGATCCCGAAGTCGTGGGCGATCTGCTCGAGAGTCATCCCCGGGCCACGGTCGCGGGCCACCCGCACGACGTCCTCACGGAACTCTTTCGGAAAGGGTCTGGGCACACTGACATCCTCTCAGCTCGCCCCCTCGGGCAAGCCATCTCGGATGTCACCTCACCGTGCAGCAGACCCTCCAACACACCGCCGATGAGACTTTCACTATCACCATTAGCCCACCTTCCTGATGGGGGGCGCCGATTCAGATTGCACACGGGCAGGTCGAAGCGAACTTGATCCGCACGGGCCCGAGGTGACGGCACAGTCGGAGTTGCCTCTCTCTCGGGAATCCGAAGAGCGGCAGCCGCCGATCCACGACAGCCTCCGCGCTGGCACAGTAACCAAGAGCCTCATTCAAGTGCTCAGGTCAATGCGCTTTTTGAAATGGACTTGATCGAGAGAATCGTTCGCCGCGACGTGGGTGCAGAGATGTCATCCAGCCTGACTGAACCGAAACTTCATGTTTGGTTGCGTCGGCCATAATGTGCGAAGTCGAGACCAATAGCGTGGGAAACTACCTGAAGAACCAAGTCATTGGCCGCTGGCAAAGCGGGTTATGTCGGTAGCCAACTAACCAACCACGGGTACCGACACAACTGCCCGGGTTACGTCGACAAAACTCGGCACGAAATCACGCATGGACGCGATTACCAGCGAATCGCGCCTCGTCCACCGTGCGATCTGAGGATAATGGCTGCGCGAGCGTTTTTGCGGGGTCCAGTCACCGGTTGCCCTCACGATGGGAGCGCTGCAGCCGCTCATGTCGGCCGATGTAGACGTTTCTTCTCCTCAGGACGTCAGTGGTGGATCCGGGTCATCGGTGGATCATCGCCGAGAACCTCGGAGAAAAGCCAGGGCACAGGCACACTCTAAATTGGTTCCTTCAGCCGGCGGGAGAGCCTTGTCGTATAGTCGGCGTCGGAGAGCGCCGGGCCCGCTCACCTCACTTGATGGTGATTGACGACTCGCTGACCATGGTTTCGGTTTGGGCAACCCCATCCTCTACGTTCTGCCAGACCATGTCCACCGGCCCTGTCGCCGCACCGTTGGGCACCTTCACGACGATCTCGGTGGCCGATTTGGAGGCGATCATCCCCCCCACGGTCGAGCCATTGGCCGAGGTAAAGCCCAGCTGCGGGACGGTCTGTCCGTCGGAGCCCAAGAGGTCGGTTCCCTTGATCTTGACAGTCTTGCCGATGGTGCCCTTGGAGGAGATGGTGGAGGGCGATTCGATGAGGGTGGCCACTCCATCCACCCGGAACCGCGGGTCGCCCGGTGGGACCGAGATGGTGGCTTCCACGCCCCCCGCGACCACGGCCAGGGTGACGCAAGGGGCCGGCGTATGGACGGAACAGGTGGGTAGGAAGCTGGGTGAACCGGAGATGCTCTGGAAGCAGATCTTGACCCCATGGGTGGAGGTGGCTCCGGCGATGAGGTCGGTCACCGTCACATCCGACGACGGAGCAAAGGTGGTGGCATAGGAGGTGACCGAACTGACCAGGGTGAAGTGCTTGGTGGCACAGACGAGCGCCCCCGGTCCTGAGGTCACCGTCAGTGCCTGGGACGGCTGTCCTGGGGCCGGGACCTGCACAGTGACTGTCTGGGCCGGCGCGGTCTGGGTGGCCGGGGCGGTCAGGCTTGTTGTGCACGAGTTCTGGTTGCTGCAGTCGGCGCTCGCGATCACAACCGTGGCCGATGCCTCGGCCTCCGGTCCCCCCTCCAGGGAGGCCGTCTGGCCAGTGAAGACCTGGGTGGTCGAGGTGCCAGCGGCGTCGGTCTCGGTCACGGTAGCTGTGTAGGTCCCCCCGCTGGCATAGGTGTGGGTTGTGGTCGGGATCGAGGTAGTGGCCGTCTGGCCGTCCCCGAAGTTCCAAGCGTAGGAGGAGATGGGCGACGAGTCCGCCACCGAACCCGCGGCGTCAAAGGTGGTGGTCGACCCCGCGGTTGTTGCCGACAGCGAAGCCGCCGGCCCCTGGTCGGGCACGATTGCGATAGCAGTGGCGTAGGGAATGGAGCCCAGGCTGATCGGGACACCCGCCGTGTTGGTGGCCGTATCGATGGGGACTACCGCGTTGCTGTTTACGTAGGTGACATAAGCGGTGGAACCGTCCGGTGTTACAGCAACCCCATCCGGGCCGAACATGGAGGATCCCACGCTGATCGGCGACTCGGGAGCACCGGTTGTGAGGTCAACCGGAGTTACCGTGGTGGAAGCGTAGTCAGTGACATAGGCAGTGGTTCCGTCAGGAGTAATGGCGATCTCGATCGGTTCACCACCCACGGTAATCGGTGCTCCCGTCGTGTTACTGGCCGTGTTGATGGGCGTGACACTATTGCCGCCCTCGTTTACGACATAGGCGGTGGCACCGTTGGGTGCAATGGCGATAGCAGTCGGACCGTTGCCCACCGGTATCGGAGTTCCCGCCGTGTTGGTGACGGTGTCGATCGGTGTCACCGTATCGTTGCCCTCATTGGCGACGTAGGCAGTAGCTCCGTCGGGCGTAATGGCGATAGCGGCGGGACTGCTGCCCACCGGTATCGGAGTTCCCGCCGTGTTGCTGGCGGTGTCGATCGGTGTCACGGAATTGCTGCCCTCATTGACGACATAGGCCGTCGTCCCATCAGGGCTGATGGCGATGCCTTCGGCAATATCCCCAACCGTGATAGGCGTGCCAGCCTTGTTGGTTGCTGTGTTGATGGGGGTCACCGTGTTGTCGGTATAGTTCGCCACATAGGCGGTCGCGCCGTTTGGTGTGATGGCGAGACCGCGTAAGCCGACTTGATTCACAGCGACGGATCCGATCACCGACCCGCTCCCCAGATCAATTTCGCTGACCTTGCCGGTAGCGGTGACAATATAGGCAAACGGGCCGTTGGATCCCTGCGCTCCTGCCAAAGATGGCGGAATCACGACGACTGCCAGAAGAAGGAGGAGACCAACGACAGTTGTGGAAGTGCACCGCGTCAAGATGGACGATCCCTTCTGCCGTGCTCGCATATCGATTCCCATGCAGTGATACCCCTCTTTCAAAATCTCGGTCATTGGTTCACCTACTAACTCACTACTCGTCTGAATCCGCAAGACCCGGGAAACGAGCGCCTACCCTATTGTGATCGACAGTGTCGCCGTCGCCTTGTTCTGCGTCGGCGGCTTGGTCTTCGTCTTCGTATCCACGACCTGGACGGTGAAGTTGTAGGTCCCCGCCGTCTTGGCCTTGCCGGAGATGACTCCCTTGGAGCTGAGCTTCAGGCCCGGGGGAAGTGGGCTTGAACCGGGGGCGCGAGACCATTTGTAGGGGGCGTTGCCCGCGCCGGCCGTGAGAGTCGCGGAGTAATTGGCCTTGTTGGATTTGGAATACACACTTCCCCCAGGAAGGGACGTGGTTGTGATCCCGAATACGTCGAGGGTGAAGTCCTGGGTGGCCGGTGAACCGACCCCGTTGCTCGCCGTGACAGTGATCGGGAACGACCCGACGGCAGTCGGCACTCCGGACAGCACGCCGGTGATGCTGTTGAGGCTGAGGCCGTCGAGCGAACCCTCTTCCGAAAATGTCGGTGCGGGTCCCCCTGTGGCAGTCATCGTGAAAGACCCGGCCACTCCCGCGGTGAACGTAGTGTTGCCGGCCGACGTGATGGCGGGAGGCTCAGGGGAAAACGGGATCACGGAATTGGACGCTGCCGATGGGCTGCCGGTGCCGACGCTGCTGGCGGCTGTGCCGGCAAACGTATACGCAACCCCATCCGTGAGGCCGGGCACTGTACAGCTGAGCGGCCCGGAACTCCAGGAGCAGGTCTGGCCACCCGGTGTCGCGGTCACTGTATAGCCGATGATCGGTGCCCCTCCGTCCGACGTCGGCGCGCTCCACGAAACTGTCGCCTGGCCGTCACCGGGAGTGGCGGAGACTCCCGTGGGAGGCGGCGGAGGCGAGATGGAATCCGAGAATGCGCATTCGCTCTCCGTAGTGCTCACGGCCATACAGAATGCCTGGGAAGCACAGGACACCGAGAAAACAGAGTCCGTCAGCAGGGGTACCGGAGGGGACCACGACGAACCGTTGAACTCGACTGACGTCCCGTAGAATCCCACGGCGACACAAAAGGTCGGCGAGGTGCACGACACTGACATGCTGAATTCCGAACTGTCGATGAGTGTAGGTGCCGACCATTCGGTGCCGTCGTACGTGACGGCCATAGTGTTCTCGCCGTTGTTGGCGTTCTCATCTCCAGCAGCGACGCAGAACGTTGCCGACGTGCATGACACAGTCGTCAACGTCTGAGTCGACGGTCCGATGGCGCCGGGCGCCGACCACGAGCTCCCGTTGAACACGAGCACGGTACCGTCACTGTCACCGCTTTGGCTCACGGTCTCTCCCACGGCGGCGCAGAATGTTGATGACGGGCACGAGACGGCGGGAAGGTCCTGGCCAGGATCGACGGATTCGGGTCCGGACCACCCCGTTCCGGTGTAGGTGAATGCGTTGCCACCGGCATCGACGGCCACGCAGAACCCCACAGACGCGCACGACACCGAGTTCAACAGATCGCCGGCTGTCAAGGTGACGGGACCAGACCATGATCCGTCGCTGTACTCGAAGGCGTTGCCGTTTTCGTCGACTGCCATGCAGAAGTCGACCGAGGGGCACGACACTGACTGGAATCCGAACGGTCCACCGTCGGTGTCGACGATCGTCGGATCAGACCATCCGGACCCGTCGTAGGTGGATACGCCTCCATCCGCATCTCCTTCCATACAGAACGATGACGAAACGCACGACACCGCGTTCATCCCTTCCGGATGGCCCAGGTCGGACCATTGGTCGGGCGAGCCGAGCACGCCCGTGAACGACGCTGGCTGTGAGGGAAGGCCTGTGCCGACGGTATTGGTTGCGACGACCGAGAAGGTGTAGACGACTCCGTCCGTGAGGCCGGACACGGTGCAGTCGAGCGGGCCGGACGTCCAGGTCCAAGAGCAGGTCTGCCGCCCGGGCGAGGCGGTGACGGTATACCCGGTGACGACAGAGCCTCCGTTCGAAGCGGGAGCGTTCCACGAGACCTCGGCGTCACCGTTTCCGTTCACGACGGTCAACCCGGTCGGAGGATCAGGCGGGGTGATCTGGGGAACGACGGTGTTTGATGCACTCGACGCCGAGCTGGTGCCGACGCCGTTGCTGGCCGCGACCGAAAAGGTGTAGTCCACTCCGTCGGTCAGACCTGACACCGTGCAGTCGAGGGGCCCCGACGTCCATGTACATGTCTGGCCACCGGGTGACGAGGTCACCGTATAGTTCGCGATGGTCGAGTTCCCGGTGCTTGCCGGGGGGCTCCAACTCACCTTGGCGATGGTAAAGCCAGGCGTCGCCCACAGCTGGGGTGGTGCGCTCGGGGGCGAGTAGAAGCAGTTCGTCGAGCACGGAATGGGTGGGAACAGGTCGGGCGGGAAAAATCCCTCGCTCCCCACGGTGCCTCCTCCCCCGCCAGAGCCTCCGCCCCCGGTGCGGTACGTCGTCTCACCGCAGGCGCAGCCGTACCAGGAACCACCCCCGGTTCCGCTTCCCGCGGAACCACCCGAGCCGCTTGTGGATGCCGGCGTCCCGAAGGTGAAGACGTTCCCCAGGGAGTCTCCCGCGACACAGGCCGACGACGTGGAACATGACACCGCGGTGAGGGCGTCGGGCTCGTCCACCGGTGTCGGAGCCGACCATGCCGTTCCGTCATAGGTGACAGCATCCCCGGCACCGTTGACCGCCATACAGAACGAGGACGATGCACAGGACACCGAGTTGAACGTGATGGATACACCGGGAAGCTCGAGGGCCGACCACGATCCGTTTGTTTCGGCGAACGCGTTGCCAGTCGCGGTCACCGCCGCGCAGTAGGACGTCGTGGGACACGACACCGAAGTGAGGCTGATGCTGTTGTCCACTACCGTCGGTCCCGACCATGTTGAATCGCCGTACGTGTACGCCAACCCCGACTTGCTCACGGCGGTGCACGTGGTTGTCTGCAACGGACAGGACACCGACATGAGCCAGGGATTGTGACTGGGGGCATTGGAGTCGACGAGTGAAGGTGCCGTCCAGCCCGAGCCGTTGTAGGTCGAGGCGTAGCCGTCTTGGTCGACGGCCATGCAGAACGTGGCCGACGCACAGGACACCGAGGTGAATGGCCATGGGTCGATGGCTGATTGCACGTGGGACCACGAGCCTTGGTAGGTGTAGGCGTAGCCTTCTGCATCGACCGCGGCACAGAACGACGACGTGGGACACGAGACCGAGGTGACCGGACGGGTCGGGTCGAAGGTGCTGGGCCCTCGCCAGGTTGCACCGTCGAAGGTGAAGGCCTCCCCACGGTCGTCGACCGCCATACAGAACGACGTCGACGGACAGGAGATCGAGCTAAGCGTGACAGTGGAGAGGCTAGTGGGGGGCGCCGACCATGTACCCGTAAGGGGAGACCCTCCTGTGCCGACTGTACCGACAGTAAACACGTAGCCGCTGTGGTCGACGGTGGTGCAGAAGGACGAGGAGGGGCACGACACCGACGTGAGGTCGTCAGCGGTGTTGACGGTTGTCGGAGCTGACCACGACGTCCCGTTGTAGGTGTACGCATCGCCGTGATCGTCCACTGCCGTGCAGAAAAGCGCCGACGCGCAGGATACCGAGTCGAGTGGATAGGGCGCGTTGGGTATCGAGAGTGCGTACCAGGATCCATTGCTGTCGAAGAATGCATTTACCGAACTGCCGTTACTGGCGACGGCCGCGCAGAACGAGGGTGAGGGACACGACACCGATGAGAGACTGATGCTGTTGTCCACCACCGCCGGGCCCGACCACTGAGATCCGTTGTAGAGGTAGGCCAGTCCCGACTTGCTGACGGCGATGCATGTGGTCGTCTGCAACGGACAGGACACCGACATGAGCCAGGGATTGTGACTGGGGGCACTGGAGTCGACGAGTGAAGGTGCCGACCAGCCTGAGCCGTTGTACACCGAGGCGTAGCCGTCCTGGTCGACGGCCATGCAGAACGTAGCCGAAGCACAGGACACCGACGTGAATGGCCATGGGTCGATGGCTGATTGCACGTGGGACCACGAGCCTTGGTAGGTGTAGGCGTAACCCTCTGCATCGACCGCGGCACAGAACGACGACGTGGGACACGAGACCGAAGTGAAGTTCTGGTTTTGGTCCACATCGATGGGTGCGGCCCAACTCCCCACAGTGTCCGTGATCGCGTTGCCGGCGGTATCGACGGCCACGCAGAAGGTTGAAGACGCGGAAGAGACGGCAGCGATCGGAGCGTTGGCAATGCTCGTAGGGGACGACCAGGTCCCTCCGGCCAGGGCGGCTCGGGGTGTCCCCACCACGGCCAGGCCTACTCCGAGGAGGCAGAGGCAGATTACCAGGGCCATCCGGAGAAGACGCTTGACTGCATCGGCTCGTTGCCTGGGTTGCGGCCGTTCACGCATGACACTCCTTGCATCCATCGACCAGTCTTGCTTTCTCATCAACTGAGTATTCAGCGGGTCATGCCCTGGGACTGCCAAAAGCTCATCCGAGGCCTTCGATCTCCATTATATGTCAGTATGACCTAAAGTCAACGGACTTTACTCGCCGCAAGAATGGTGCCAGCGAAGCCTCAGGTTTTGCATTGTGACGGACTGGTGGCACGGTGCAAACTGGTGGCACGGGCCGCTGCAGAGTGCCAAGTGAACGCTGTAATCGCGTTAGCCCACGCTCCCATAGAAGGGAGCGGCGAAGCTGAAGATGCCACCGTCCTTCGAGACGAGCCAATACCCGTTCGTGCCCGAGGGTGACATTCCGGCGATCGGTTCATTCAGACGGATGTTCCCGGTTGAGCCGGCAAACGGTTCATTGAAGCAAAAGACCCCGCCGTCCGAGGCCACGAACCGGTAACCGGATCCGTTGGCCGGGGCTTCCATGCCCACGATGGGCTGGTTGAGGCGGATATTCCCAGTCGACCCATGGAACGGTGCCCGAAAGCTGAAGATGCCTCCGTCGGCGGCCACCAACCAGTAGCCCCCGGTTACATCGTCCGGCGCCATTCCGACGACTGGCTGGTTGAGGCGGATGTTCCCCGTCGAGCCGTAGAAGCGGGCGTTGCCGAATGCGAAGATGCCGCCGTCCGAGGCCACCAGCCAGTAGCCCCCGCCATCGGGTGTGGAGGCCATACCCACGATGGGTTTGTTGAGACTTATGTTCCCGGTGGAGCCGTAGAAGTGAGCGTCGCCGTAAGAGAAGATGCCACCGTCGGAGGCGACCAGCCAGTAGCCCTTTCCATCGGGGGTGGCGGCCATGCCAACGATGGGCTGATTTAGCGCAGGTGGGGCGGGGTTATAAGACCCCGGATTGAGAACGTTGAACGCGTTGCCGAATGAGTAGATCTGTCCGTTGGACCCGACCATCCAGTAACCCTTCTGATTCGGCGTACTAGTCATGTCCACGACTGGGGCGGGGACGACCCCCGGTGGCGTGCTTACTGAGGTCGTGCTGTTCCCCGCCTGACAGGCGTAGACAGATGGTGGATTCAGAGTCATGGCCGGCAGCACCACCGTGGTGCCGTTCGGAGCCACATAGGCAACTTGCACCTTCGCCGGGAAGGGCAACGTTACAAAGGCTGTCGCCGTGAATCGACCTCCGGCAGCTACAGGATTGCCCATATGACTGTTGTCCCATGGACCGTTGGGGATCGGGACAAACGTCTGGTTGGCCGATGTGGCCTCATAGGTTGTGTTGGCCGCTTGGATCGGGCCGGGGAACCCGGGGGGAGGAGCAACCGTGGTGAAGCCGTCGGCACTATTCGGGAGGTTGTAGGCCTGCACGGAAACATAGCTATCGGGAACCGGTGCGCGGCCCATTCCGGAGGTGTAGTTCACGTCGCAGCCACCTATGGCAACGGCGTAAGGTGCTGGTGAAGCTCCAGCAGTCTGAGCACCAGACACCAGCACTCCCAAGAGCGAAGCCGTGAGCATCGATGCTGTGCACAACGAAATCATCTTTGTCCGCACCGTGGACCGCCTCTCCACCCCCGTATCGAGTCTGTGCACGGTAGCAGGAGTCTGCGTCAATTCGCTTGACTCAGGGGTGGTGGACCTTATCTGCCCCCTGACTACGGAGAATGACGGTTTCGGCCCGTAATCGGCATACCGCCTAGCTCACCACGTGCGGTGCGATACCGCTGCGAACGGGCTGCGGGCTCCGACCTGGCGGAGAGGAGCGGCGTTGGATTCTCGGCCCCCGGCTGCGACTCTCTCGCCGGTGAAGGACCGAACCCGTCGACGGGGGAGGATCCCCGTTTCCCCGACGGCGGTCGGCACCCCCTCCCGTCAGCCGATGCGGTACTCGTATGGCAGGGCCACCACCTCGCTGCTCGAAGCGACCGGTCCGGAGTCGCCGTTGTCCGTGTAGTCGCCGTCCGCCGACGTCGCCACGTCGATGTAGAGGGTGCCGGACACGATCGTGCCCGTCGTACCGGTGGGCACGATGGTTATCGGGAGGTCTGCAGTGGCGCCTGGGGACGCATCGACGAGAGAGAATTCCGCCGACGGGTCGGTGCTCGGCGCCCACAGATCCCCGCTCGTGCAGGTTATGGTCGAATCGAACCCTTGGGTCGTCACCTCCATGGCGGACGCGATGGTGACCGGGGCCGGGGCGGCGCGCCCGAACGGCCCGCCGAGGGCGGTGGGAACGATCCACGTGCCAGGCACGATGAATGGTGCCGACAGTGTCACCGACGGGTCGTCCGACGGCGCTCCCCCCGATCCCACGCTCGGATCCCCGAAGGCCCACAACGCCGCTGTCGTGACCGGCGCTGGCGAGGTGACCGATGCCGTGAGCGCTGTGGTCCCCGGGGGCACGAGGTACTCGGGTGCGTCGAGGGTTGTATCGGGCAAGGTGTCAGAGGCGTGGTTCTCCGCCGTTAGTGGAATGGTGACCTGGGAATCGGTCCTCGCATCGGCGAAGAACTGCTCGCTCGTCGATCCGGCGTTGGCCACCGAGACGTTCACGGTAGTGGGTTGGCCGGCCGCACCGGTGTCCTGTGGGCGGAAGTAGTGGCGGCCGTGGTCCGAATGGTGGGAGAGTCCGCCATCCGCACCGTGGCGTCGGGAACCACTTCGGCCACCTCCGGATCGGAGGCCAGCTGGCGGGCTTCGGCGGAACCGACGGTGGCCGACACAGCGTCGAGGAGGGTGAACTGGTGGACCCGTGTGGCCTTGGCCGCCGTCAGCCGGCCGACGACACCCGCTTCGGCCGTACCGGCGGCCGACCGGCGGGCGGCGCCGGCCGCTCGGGTGTCGGGGGTGGCGGCGAGCTGATCCTTCAGCACGACGATCACCCGCTCACCGGGGACCTTCGTCGCAGCACCACCCGACTGTGTACCCGGGATGTGCGTGCCGGCCACCGCCACCCCACCCGATCCGGCCACGGTGCCAACCAGCACCAGAGCCCACACCGGAACCACTGCGAGTCGACCGAACTTCCCTCGGAAAGCCATGTGCCCCACCCCCGCCCTCTGCCCCCACCCGGCGTCGTTCGCCAAGATGCCGGGCGCAGGCTAGGCCGGCTGACCGGATGCGGCAACCCGGCCCATACCGGGCGTCATCCAGGGCCTTGTGACCTTTGATAGCCCGTCCAACGATGTGCAGAACTCAGACCGAGAGCGTGGTAAGTGGTCGACAACGCGCTGTCGAAGATCTGTGGTCGACAGGATTCTGTCGGTAGCCCTCCGAACCACCAACCAACCAACGGGTTCGGACAAAAGCGGGCTTGTGGGTCTCATCTGGCAGTGCGAACCGGCCCGTGAAATCCCCGGAAGACATTTCGGCTGAGACCGATCGACCGACGCAATGGGAATCGCGCGCCACTCTCCCGGCGCAACCAAACGGGCAGCGTCCGCTCCAGCACTAGGAGTGGTTTTCTTTATTGGATGGTGGCACCCGCGTCGTTGGCGTGTCATGCTGCGGGGATAGGGCAGGTCAGAGCGTTGAACGTGAAAGGCGGTACGCGTGCGTCGGTCGGGTGAGAGTGCATCAGGTTACGGTCGGCAGTCGGGACTCAAAGGGGGATTTAGGCGCTTCACCGCTCTCGGGTCCGCGGTCTTTGTGGGCATGGCTGGGCTTTCGGTGCTCGCCCTGCCCATCCAGCCTGCGGCCGCCGCCACCGACGTGGTCACCAGCTGCAGCGGATCGGCGTCGGTACCCGGGTCCTTCCCCTACGAGGCGGACAACGCCGCGTCCGGTGACACCGTCACCTTCAATCTCCCCGCCGGCTGCACCTCCATCGCCCTCGCCTTCCCGGCGGAGATCGACTCCAACCAGAACATCTCCATCGCCGGTCCCGGTGCCGCCGACCTGACCATCGAGGGCATGGGCGGCACGACCGTGTTCGTCACCTCGGGCACGATCGCCATCTCCGGACTCACCATCGAGGATGGGGGCGGCAGCGACGGAGGAGGCATCTACAACAACGGCACGTTGTCCCTCTCCGGCGACGTCATCACTGGCAACAGCTCCGCCCCCGACTACGGCGGAGGTCTCTACAACGCGTCAGGAGGGGTGGCAACCATCTCCGACACCACCATCTCCGGCAACTCCGCGTCCGACTACGGCGGAGGTATCTACAACTCTTCCGGCGGGACTGTCACCGTCGACAACAGCACGGTATCGGGCAACAGCGCTGGGGCCTTCGGAGGCGGCATCCTCAATGACGGCGCTCTGACCGTAGCGGACAGCACCATTTTCGGGAACTCGGTGGGAAGCGGGGGTGGTGGCGGCATCGAGATGGGTTCGCCGGGCACGGCCACCGTCACCAACTCCACCGTGGCCGACAACTCGGCCAGCTTCGGTGCCGGTCTGGACAACGACGCCAGCCCGGGGGCCCTCACCCTCGGGGCCTCCATCGTGGCGGGAAACGGAGCGGGCCACGATTGCTTCGACTACGCCCCCACCAGCCTCGGTTACAACCTCGACGACGACGGCACGTGCAGCCTGAGCGGCACCGGAGACCTCTCGAACACCTCCGCGGGCCTCGACCCCGCCGGGCTCCAGAACAACGGGGGTCCGACCGAGACCGTCGCCCTGCAGTCAGGAAGCGCCGCCGTCGACCACGTGGCCAGCGCATCGCTTTGTTCCAGCACCGACGAGCGGGGCTTCGCCCGGGCCAAGCCCTGCGATGTCGGGGCATTCGACACCGACCAGTCCGGCACCCCCATCGTCAGCAACTACACGGGTACCGGGATCGCCGATCCCGAGAACGTCGCAGCCGGTCCCGACGGGGCACTGTGGTTCACCAACAATGCCAATAACTCCATTGGGCGGATCACCACCTCGGGGGCGGTCACCAATTTCACCGGTGCCGGAATCGACGAACCGACAGGCATCACGACCGGTCCCGACGGGGCCGTGTGGTTTACCAACGACGGCAACAACTCCATCGGACGGATCACCTCGGGTACGGTGAGCATCTACACCGGCGTGGGGATCGACACCCCATTCGGTATCACCAGCGGCTCTGACGGGGCCTTGTGGTTCGTCAACGCGGGCAACAACTCCATCGGACGGATCACCACCTCGGGGACGGTGACCAACTACACGGGCACCGGGATCGACGTCCCCTTCGGCATCACCAGCGGTCCGGACGGGGCCTTGTGGTTCGCCAACGAGGGCAACAACTCCATCGGGCGGATCACCACCTCGGGGACGGTGACCAATTACACCGGCACGGGGATCGACACCCCCTTCGGCATCGCCAGCGGTCCGGACGGGGCCTTGTGGTTCGCCAACGAGGGCAACAACTCCATCGGGCGGATCACCACCTCGGGGACGGTGACCAATTACACCGGCACGGGGATCGCCGATCCCTACAACGTCACATCCGGTCCCGACGGGGCCATGTGGTTCGCCAACGCGGGCAACAACTCCATAGGTCGGATCACCCCCTCGGGGACGGTGACCAACTACACCGGCACCGGGATGGACAACCCCTTCGACGTCGCCAGTGGTTCCGACGGGGCCTTGTGGTTCACCAACGAGGACAACAACTCCATCGGTCGGATCACCCCCTCGGGGGCGATCGTGACCGGGGTCAGCGCCGCCGCCGGACCATCGACCGGAGGAACAACCGTCACCATCAGCGGGGCTGGCTTTACCGGAGCCACCGCCGTCCATTTCGGTTCGACTCCGGCCACCCACGTCACGGTCAACTCCGACTACTCCATCACAGTGACGTCACCGGCAGGGAGCGGCACCGTGGACGTCACCGTCACCACCCCTCACCTGACTTCGGGGGAAGTTCCCGCCGATCAGTTCACCTACATCACCGTTCCTGTCGTCACCGGGGTGAGCCCAGCGACAGGACCTACCACGGCCGACACCCCGGTGACCATCTCGGGATCCGGATTCACCGGGGCCACCGCCGTCGATTTCGGCGGGGTGGCGGCCACCAGTGTCCATGTGGTCAACGACGGCACCATCACCGCCACATCTCCCACCGGAACGGCGGGCCGCGTCGATGTGACCGTGTCCGCGCCCAACGGAACCTCGGCCACCACCACCTCCGACCAGTTCACCTATACCAATCCCCCGTCGTCCTACCTCACCACCTGCCCCGACGTGCCCACGGTGGGGGAGGTGCAGTACCCGACCGTCACCAGTGGCTCGATCCCCCCGGTGGTCAGCACCGGGACAGACTTCGCTCTCTCCAATCTTGCCTACCAGGTGACCGTGCCGCAGAGCCTGGCCACCCTGCTCGACTCGGAGTACGGGCCGGGAACCGCCGTTGCCGGCTCAGTGGACACGACCGTCAGCGCCAGCGGAGCCTCCCCGGCCTCCCAGAACGTGACTCTCGACTTCAACTCCGTCACAGTGCCCGACCCGGCCACTCCCTTCCTCATAACCGGCACGGTGGCCTCGGCCCCGACCTTCACCGCCACCGGAGGTGACGTCACCATCACGCCGGGGCTGGACGTCAGCGCCTTCAATCTCACCATCGATGGGAACCCGACGACCGGCTACGCCTGCACCACCCCGACTCCGTCGGCCACCATCGCCTTCGCCCTGAGCGGGGACGCCCCCACCGCCTTCGTCACCGACCCGGGTCCCAACCTGATCACCCCCATCGATACCGCTACCCAGACCTCGGGCACCCCCTTCTCCTTCAATACCGGTGAGCCGAGCGCCATTGCCATCACCCCCAACGGTCAGACCGCCTATGTGGCCGATGCCGAAGGGGGAGCCGCTATCACCCCGGTCAACACCGTGACTCACGCGGTGGGAACCCCGATAACTGTGGCGGGCGGTCAATCCAGCACGGGCGGCCTGGCCATCACCCCGGACGGCTCCACCCTCTATGTCACCGACGACGGGTCAAACACCCTCACCCCGATTGCCACGGGGACCAACACCGCTGGCAACCCCATCACGGTCGGGAGCGCCCCGGAGGCGGTGGCCATCACCCCCGACGGTTCCACCGCCTATGTGGCCAACTCCGGCGACAACACGGTGACCCCCATCGATCTGGCCAACCAGACGGCCGGCGCTCCGATCTCCGTGGGGAGCACACCCGATGCCATCGCGGTCTCCCCTGACGGGTCCACCGTTTACGTGGCCGACTCCGGCGACAACAACATCACCCCCATCGCGGTGGCCAGCGACACTGCCGGCACCCCCATTGCCGTGGGGAACGACCCCACTGCCGTCGCCGTGACCCCCGACGGGTCCACCGTCTATGTGGCCAACAGGGACAGCAACACCGTCACCCCCATCTCCGTGGCCACCGAAACAGCAGGGGCTCCGATATCGGTGGGAAGTTTGCCCACGGCACTGGCGGTCACCCCGGACGGGTCCACCGTCTACGTGACCAATGGGGGTGATAACACCCTGACACCCATCTCCGTGGCCACCGATACGGCCGGTACCGCCATCGCCGCCGGAGGCGATCCAGCCGGCATCGCCATCAGCCCCGACGTCGGACCCCAGGCCGCCCTCACGGCCACCACCTCGGGGGCCGCCACCAGCTTCGACGCCTCGGGATCGGTGCCAGGAACCTCGCCCATCGTCTCGTACTCCTGGAACTTCGGTGATGGGACCACGGCTATGACCTCGGTGCCGACCACCAGCCACACCTACACATCGAACGGAACCTTCACGGCCACCGTCACCGAGACGGATGCCCTCGGCACCTCGACCAGCGAGGTATACACCGGCCAGGCGGCCTCGCTGTCCGGGGGCCCCGGGGCCACGGCGTCGTCCACCGTGGTCATCGATGTAGACAACTGTTCCTACCAGAACAACTGCCAGGCCCAGGTCACGACCGCCGCCACCCCGACCTCCCCCCAGCAGACGGTCTCCGTACTGGCTCCGGCCAATAGCCAGGCCGCCCAGGTCCTGACGGTGACCTCGGGACAGGGGGCCCTCGAGTGCGCCACCAAGCACTTCGCCCTGGTCAGCCCGGTGACCTCCTATTCGACCACCTTCGTCCCGAGTTCGAACGTCACAGTGACCGATCTCATCGCCGGAGTGACCTCGACGGCGGGGATCAAGATCTGCTTCCAGGGGGCCAATGGATCACCCTTCTACCTGCACAAGTGCGCCAACCACTCACCGGCGGCCCCCTGTGCCTCCCTCGCCGTCGTCACCGGAGGGGTCCAGGCCACCATCCTCGTGGCTCCCGGTGACCCCAGGTTCCGGATCAACGGGGTAGCCACTCCCATCGAATCGCCGGCGTCCATCTCGGCCAAGGGGGTCATCGGCAAGACCATGAAGATCAAGGGAAAGGCGATGCTCGGCGCCAACGGCACCGCCGTCCCCCAGGTGGGCTTCGAATCCGTCAACGGCTCGACGATCAACGGCACAGTGGTCTCGAAGTCGTCCAGCGAGATTGTGGTCACCGTACCCAACGGAGCGGCCACCGGGCCGGTCGATATGGTGTGGCAGAACGCCGTGGCCGACGGCGTGGCCCAAGTCGAGATCATGGTCACCGCGTCGTCGATCACCATCACTTAGCCCGGTTCGGGCGCCGAGTGGACATTTTCGGTCCACTTCTCGCCGTCCCACCATCGCAACTGGGCCTGACTCTTCGGGTCGGGATACCAGGCGGCGGGGGGGTCACTATCGGGCAGTACGGTGACCTGCTGGTACCGGCGCCGCATCGACTCCATTACCTCGGCCACCCGTTTCGGCCTGCGACTGGTGTACGAACCCGAAACGCTGGCCGCATCCAGACGAATGGATCTGTCGTCGCGTTTTAGAGGTCATGCGCTGTTATTTCGGATCTTGACTCCCAGTTAGTTCGGCGCACCCGGTCGACAGTTATGTTCCGGCGCAAACGACTACTGCTTGAAGGGTCGCCGATGTTCCCGAGGTGTTGTCCTCTTCAGCCCAAAAGGCATTTTCGTCAAATGTTTCTACCCAAAGTGAAGCTGATCTGTAGCTGGGACTGTCCGGTGTGATGACACCTCCGGAAAGCGGTACGGAGCTACCGGGGCAATTGGCGTCGGCGCCGGATTCTGCGCCTGCAGCCAGAGGGGAGGACGGCCCTTGGACGATGACGTATCCCTTCGGAGCTCTTTTCGCACAGACGGCAAACGTTGTCAAGGCGCTTGCGCCGCTAGACACATTAGTGGCGTAGGAGTCCCATCCATAGTGTGGCGGCTTGGTGCTATACGTCAGCGGATAGCTCTTCATGACGCTGACACTTAGCGAGCTCCCCGATGTGGAGAAACCTCCACCGAGCACATAGGGTGACTTCGTGGGGCAAGCGAACGAATCCCACGCGTAGGCATCTGGAGGGACGCTAATCGGGCTTGAAGTGATCACATAGCCTTCGGGTTTCTTCATACACACGACGTCGAGCTGCACTGGTATGTCGGAAGACCCGCTGTTGTCGAGTACGAATTGCCAACCGTTGCTTGTTGGTTCAGAGGTGCTGAGATAGACGAGGGTTGTTGCTGCAGAATAGAAGGATCCCCCGCCGACCGGCACTTCGGTGCCCGGACAAACAACGGATCCTGACGTTTGGGTATCGGGGTTCGCCGTCACTGAGCCATCTACGACCTGCCAAAGCTTAGGCACCTTGGCCGAAGCCGGAGTTACCCCAACGGTGAAAACAGCGACCCCAACAAAAAGAGTTCCAACGGCCGCACCGCAAACCAATCCTCGAATAGATACCATTGCCTTATTATATGTCGTTCCGACTTATAGTCAAGGGAAGTTCTGACCCTGAAGCGAGCTGTCACCTGGCTTCGTAGACCAACTGGTCTGGCCGTGGCCAGATTCCCGGGGGCGGCAAACCTCATCCGGAACGTTCTCCGGAGCGGATGTGGCCGCCGAATCGTGGCCCATTCGGTCATCCAATTCGCCGTTCCCGGGAGCCTCCTGATCCACATCCGGCAACGGTCCAATGATTCCCGGACGCCGGTCGGCGCCACTCGGGTCAGCCGATGCGGTGCTCGTAGGCCAAGGCCACCAGCTCGGCGCCCGAGGCGACGGCTCCGGGGTCACCGTTGTCCAGTAGCCGTCCGCCGACGTCGCCTCGTCGCTGTAGGGCCGGCCCAACACGATCGTGGCGACTGCTCAACTCGGTTCCAATGGCTCTGCCCATTGTGACATGCGCCCGCTCGAACCTGAACGTAAGATCAGCGCCGGCATGCCAGGGTAGAGGACGCCAGGCGAGCGACCCCAGTCAAATGGGGCGACCCAGTCTGGCCGAAGAAAAAGGGGCGACATGCGTCGATCAGAGACAGCTGGCGGGGCGACTCGCATGGTGGCGGGGCTGGCCCTCGCCTTGTCAACGGCAGTCGGGAGCGGTGCCGTGCTCGGCGCGGTCTCGTCGGTGGCCCAGCCCGGTGCGGCCGGAGCGGACACCCCGACCTTCAACATCACCTGCACCGGCGTCCCCTCCCTGGGAACGGTTCAGTTCCCCACCGTCATCAAGGGATCGATCCCCGACGACGTCCCCGATGGCTTCCCCTTCACCGTGTCCGGCCTCCAGACCGTGTTAACCGCACCGGCCGAACTCACGACGGAGATCAACGGCGCCTATGGAGCCGGGGCCGTCGTGTCGGCGACCTACCAGACCACCATCGACTCCACCGGAGCGTCGCCGGCCTCACAGTCGGAGACCCTCACCTACGGCAACACCGCGGTTCCCGCCTCAGGGCCTTTCAACATGGTGGGGACGGCCAGCCCTTCACCCTCGTTCACGGGAACGGGGTCCAGTGTGAGCATCGCACCGGGGCCCAGCATCACGGGGTTCCAACTCACCGTCAATGGCCACAATGAAGCGACCTTCGCTTGCACCACGCCCAGTCCCGATCCGATCATCGCCTTCGCCGCGGGCTCGAACGGTCCCTATGCCCTGACAACGAATCCGGGTCCCAACACCATCACACCCATCGACACGGCCACCCAGACCACGGCAACCCCCTTCCCGTTCAACGACTACGAGCCGGGCCGTGCCATTGCCATAACCCCGGACGGACTGACCGCCTACGTCGGCAACAACTCTTCCGGTCAGGTCACGCCGGTCAACACGACGACCGGCGCAGCCGGTACTCCGATCACCGTGGATGGGCCGGTGAGCGCCATCGCCATCACTCCGGACGGATCGAAGGCCTACGTGGCCAGCTACAGCGGTGACGCGGTCACCCCTATCGACCTGCAGAACAACACGGAGGGCACACCGATCACCGGATTACAGAACCCGGACGGGATCGCCATCGGGCCCGACGGTTCGACGGCCTACGTGGCCACAGACCTGGGGATGACCCCCATCGACCTGGCCACCAACACAGCCGAAACCCAGGTCACGGGAGTCAGTGACCCCTACGCCATCGCCGTCACGCCGAACGGGTCCACCGCCTACGAGGTTCAGGACCTCAGTAACAAGGTGGTCCCCATCAACCTGGCCACCTTTACGGTGGGCAGCCCTATCGCGGTGGGGAGCGTACCCGAGGCCATCGCCATCACTCCGAACGGGTCGACGGCCTACGTGGCCAATACCAGCGATGGCACGGTCACCCCGATCCATCTGGCTACCAATACGCCGGGTACGCCCATCACCGTGGGGTCCGAGCCCAATGCCATCGCCGTCACCCCCGACGGGTCCACCGTCTACGTAACCAACGGGGGGGATGGCACTGCCTCCCTCATCGACACGGCCACCAACACCGACGAGGGCTCGGTCGTCGCCGGCGGTGACCCCGAAGGCCTGGCCATCACCCCCGACCAGGGCCCGACCGCCGCCCTCACGGCCAGCACCACGGGGGCCACCACCAGCTTCGACGCCTCCGGTTCGGTGGCCGGTACCTCGCCCATCGTGTCCTACGCCTGGAACTTCGGCGACAGCGACACGGCCGTGACCACCACCCCGACCGAGTCCCACACCTACGCCGGCAGCGGCACCTACACGGCCACGGTGACCGAAACCGACGCCGCCGGCACCTCGACCAGCCAGGTCTTCACCGGCCAGACCCTGAGCAGCCACGGAACGGCGGCCGCCGAGGCCTCGGCCCCGGTGGTCATCACCACCACCGACTGCAGTGATGACACCAGCTGCATGGCGGCCATCAACACCCCGGCCACCCCCCAGACCCCGGCCCAGTCGATCAACGTGACGGCCGCCGCCCCCGGTCAGCCCGCCCAGCAGCTGACCGTGACCTCGGGCCCCGGTCAACTCAACTGCGCCACCAAGGGCTTCTCGGTGGTGGAACAGGTGGCCTCCTACGCCACCACCTTCACCCCGACGGCCAACGTGACCGTGACCGATCAGCTGGTCGGGGTCACCTCCACCCACGGGGTCAAGGTCTGCTTCGCCGGCTCGGACAACGTGCCCCAACTGTTGCCCAAGTGCGCCCGGACCTCACCGGTGGCGCCCTGTGCCACCGTGGCCAAGGTGTCCGGGGTCGTACAGGTCACCATCCTGGTGGCCCCGGGCGACCCCCGGTTCCGCATCCAGGGTGTCCAGGAACTGACCGAGATGCCGAAATCGGTCAGCGCCAAGGGGGTCATCGGCCAGACCATCGCCATCAAGGGCACCGAGCTGTTGGGGTCCAACAGCCAGACCCTCCCGACCATCGCCTTCACCTCGGTCAACGGCTCGACCATCGACGGCACCATCACCAAGTTCACCACCAAGGCCATCACGGTGACCGTGCCCAACGGGTCGGCCACCGGTCCCGTCGCCCTGTGCTGGCCCAACGAGACGGCGGTCAGCGAGGGATCGGTGGCCATCACCTAGCCGAGTGGTGTTGCTTGGCCCGTTTCGTCTTGTGGAACCGACATGGGCGTGGACTAACCTTTTGCAAAAGCGGTGGCCAGATGAAGGGGTTCCGGGATGGGAACGGCGGGCGCTGATTCACACGACATGTGCATTGCCACCGACGTCATCGTCGAGGGTAAACCCGCCGTCTGGATCTTCACCGAGTTCGAGACCGACGAGTCACTCGACAACCTTCGGGAATGGCTGAAGCCCGACAATTGGCCCTCGTGGGGAGGGGCCATGTTCAAAGAGATGAGACCGGTCGGGCTCGTCACCGAAGTGCCGACGCCACCGGGCGAGACCCACACCCACGCCAATTACCTCGAAGTCGTGACAGTGCAGGGCCAGCGGTTGGACACGGTTCTCAGCTGCGACGTCAAGTCGGCACCCACCTGGGCGGCCATGACCTACGACCTCGACTACAGCGTGGGAGGTGTGCTCCAGGTGGACCGGGGTTACCTCCTGGCCGTCGACGTTGCCGGAAGGCGACAGGTCAAGGCACTCAAGGTCATTGGGTTCACCGACACGCTCCTCAACGCCGCGGCCACGACGATCTGCCCCGAATGGGGTATGTGGGTACGTCGTGCCACTGTTAAGGCGGCGGCCCGGGCCAGCGGATCGGTCGACCCGACGCCCGGCTCGTTGGGCGATTCCGATCCTGGCCTTTGGGACCCCATGGACGACGAGGCGGCCGGGTTTACGGCGGGGTATGGCCAGCAGTGGACGGACGCGGTCACCGACATGGCCCAGTTCTACAGTGAGTACGCCACCGACGTGGGATCCCGCCTCTGGTCGGGGCGGTACCAGCGGGAGGATGCGGCCCAGGACAGCGGCCGACTCTTCCTCCGGCTGGCCCGGGACTGGTCCCGGGCCTGGCAGGCAGGGACGGATGTGGCCGTCAACTGGGCCGACGCCGACATTCCGTCGAGGCCGGGACGGGGTCCATCCCCAGGCCGCACCATCGAGCACACGACGCTGCTGGTCCCGCCCCAGGTCGACACCGTGCCCGTATCGGTCACCGACCTCACGCGGGTCAGCTCGGAGCCGGCCACCCTGGCGGCCTTCCACATCACTCCCACACCGGCTACCGTCCGCCCCACCCTCAGCCCGGCCCACGTCACGATCCAAGCGGACACCACCACGACACCCTGCGGGCTCTACCAGGGCGAGCTGATCCTCGGCGGTCCGGCGGCCGACCGGGTGCCGGCTCTCTTCTACGTCAGCAAAGCCCGGCCCACGGCCTAGGTCAAGACTGTCCTCTCCGTGCCCGACCTGATCTTGACCGCTCCGCCTCCGGTGGACGGACCACATCCCCGGCAGCCGGCGTGATCCCCTCGGGCCGCGGGTCGGTCGCCATCCTCGGCGGCGGCATGGCCGCGTTGACCACCGCACTGGAGCTCTCCGAGGGGGACTGGACCGAACGGTTCGAGCGCATAACCGTGTACCAGCGTGGCTGGCGACTGGGAGGCAAGGGGGCGAGCAGCCGCGGCGCTCACGGACGCATCGAGGAACACGGTCTCCACGTGCTCCTCGGCTACTACGACCACACCTTCGACGTCATGCGCCGCTGCTACGAGGAGCTCGACCGACCACGCTCCGATCCACGCTGTCCCCTGACGTCGTGGGACGACGCCGTGGCGCCGTCGAACCTCGTCGGGGTGGTGGACCGGGAGAACGGGCGCTGGGCACCCTGGGTGGCAACGTTCAGTCCCACTCCGGGCCGACCGGGCCAACCGGCCAACAGCGACCTCGGCTCGTCACCCTTCACCGTCGTCGAGCTGGTCACCCGCTCCCTCCGCCTCTTGCTCGACTTCTTCGCATCGCTGCCCGACTCGGTGCAGGCCGGTGAGGGCTCGGTGACCCTGAGCACCTCGCCGGTACCCCCGGCGCCGAGGCCACCGTCGTGGCTGGGTCCGATCACCGACATCCTGCGCGGTGCCGGCCTGATCGGTCTGACCTTGCCTCTGAGCTGGGGCCAACGGGTGGCCGGTCTGGCCGGGGCGGACATGGCAGTGGCGGAGATGGCGCGGCTGTTGCCCTCCATCGTCCTGCCCCTCCAGGGCGCGCTCAAGAAGGCGGTCCTCTCCGACACGGCTGTCCGCCGTAGCTACCAGCTCGTCGAGCTCATCACGGCCAACCTGGTCGGGATCACGGCTGATGGTCTACTCCTGCGGGCCGACGGTTTCTCGGCCATCGACCACCTCGACTACCGCGCCTGGCTGTCGGGTCATGGCATCGACCCCGACGCCCTCGAGTCTCCCCTTCTCCGAGGCATGTACGACCTGGTGTTCGGCTACGAAGGAGCCGACCCTTCCCGCCCCCGCTTCAGCGCCGGGCTCGGGCTTCAACTGGCCACCAAGATGCTCCTCGGATACTCGGGAGCGCTGTTCTGGCGAATGCAGGCGGGCATGGGCGAGGTCATCTTCGCCCCGCTTTATCAGGTACTCAAAGCCCGTGGCGTCGAGTTCCGGTTCTTCCACCGGGTGGACGCCCTGCGACTGAGCGACGACGGCACTTCGATCGCCTCCATCGAACTCGGGATCCAGGCCGAACTGTCGGACGGGACGCCGGAATACGACCCCCTCGTCCGGGTCAAGGACCTCCCTTGCTGGCCGAGCGCTGCCCTCGGGTCGCAGCTCCGCGACCCCACGGCCATCGGTGGCGTGGATCTCGAGTCCCTGTGGTCTCCCCGCCACGATGTGGGCCGCTGTGTCCTCGAAGCGGGCGCCGACTTCGACGTCGTGGTGTTCGGCATCTCGCTCGGGATGGTGCGCTACGTGTGCGCCGACCTGGTGGACAACAGTCCGGCCTGGCGGGCGATGGTCGAGAACCTGGGCACGGTGGCCACTCAGGCACTGCAGCTCTGGCTGGACGGGGACGAGTCCTCGTTGGGATGGTCGGGGCCCGACGGGGTAACGGTGAGCGGGTTCGCCAAGCCCTTCGATACCTGGGCATCGATGTCCCATCTGCTTCCGGTAGAGAATTGGCCCCCCTCGGACCGACCCCGAGCCCTGGCCTACTTCTGCGGATCGCTGGCGGCACCGGATCCCGGCGGGCCGGTGGTCGACGGATCTCTCGCCACCGAGGCGGTGGGCCAGGCCGCCCGCGCCTTTCTGGACCGCGACGTGGCCGGACTGTGGCCGGCCGCGGTGGACGGCGACGGGTTCCGCTGGCCACTGCTTCGGGACGGCGCCGGTGTGGGTCCGGAGCGCCTCCGTAGCCAGTACTGGCGGGCCAACATCGACCCGTCCGATCTCTATGTCCAGTCCCTGCCCGGAACCGACCAGTACCGGATGAAGCCGGGCTCGACTGGGTTGGTCAACCTGGCCGTCGCCGGTGACTGGACCGACAGCGGCCTCAACGCCGGATGCGTGGAGGCCGCCACCCGGTCGGGGAGATTGGCGGCCCGGGCCGTGCGTGAGTTCCTGGGCGTTCCGGCGCCGGGAGAGTTCGTCTGATGAGCTACGACAGCGAGAGGGCCGGGCAACCCTTCCCCGTCGATGCGGACGAAGCTGCCCGACTGGCCCGAGAGGTGCAGAAGCTGGGCTTCGATTCGGCCCGGGCCGTGGTCGATCGCTTTGTCGAACTGTTCGGCCATTTCTGCGCCACGATCGGAAACGACCCGACCGGTTTGGGCCGGCGCACTACGGGAGCTGGGGCTCTTCGCATGCATCCCGGCAGAAACGGCTATCCCGGTCCTCAACCCGATGTACGGCGGGCAATGGACAGCTATCTCTCGATGGTGAACCAACTCGGCGATGCCGGCCTCCAGTTCCTCGACACCGCCCGCTCGTGGAACTCGGTAGCGCCGAAGACGGAGTCGGCCCTGGTCCTCCCGGACGTCGCTCCCGGCGGTTCGTCCAGCGCCCGCCTGTGGCTGCACAACACCACCAGGTCGAGTGTGGTCAACGTGCGACCCTGGGCCCCCGGTTTGGCCGGCCACGCCGGTGACTCCCTTCCGCAGGAGGCCGTTACCTTTTCGCCCCAGCGGATCGAGCGCCTCGACCCCGGCGAGAGCCGCGAGGTCGTCGTCATGGTCCGCCCCGGGGACGCGGCACTGCCGGGGGCCTACCACGGTCAGGTCCTCGTCGAGCGCATCCCCGACGCCGCCTTCCCGTTGATGATCCAGGTGGTCCCCGTGTCTCCGACATGGTGATGGGCGATCCCGACGGGCTCGAAGCGAGCCTGGCCCGCTACGGAGGAATCGTCGCCGACGCGTTGCGCCAGCGACTGGAGGCCATGCCCAGCAGCGAGTACCTCACCGCCCCGGTGATGGACTACCCGAGTCGCGCCGGCAAAGCCCTGCGCCCGAGCCTGTGCCTGGCCACCTGCGAGGCCTTCGGCGGACGCCTGGACGACGCTCTGCCCTCCGCCTTGGCCATCGAACTGTTCCACAATGCCTTTCTCGTCCATGACGACATCGAAGACATGAGCATGTTCCGGCGGGGAGAACCGACACTGCACCGCCGCTACGGAACCGCTCTGGCCCTCAATGCGGGTGACGCCCTGGCGCTGCACGCGGTCGGGGTACTGCGGGAGAACATCGACCTGCTCGGAGGCAATCTGGCCGACCGTGTCATGGTCGAGTTCGACTTCATGAGTCAGCAGACGGTGGCGGGCCAGGCGCTCGAACTCGGGTGGCGCAGGGACAACAGGACGGATTTGGATCCCGCCGACTACCTGGATCTCATCATGAAGAAGACCTGCTGGTACACGACGGTCTTGCCCCTACGGGCCGGCGCCCTCATCGGATCGTGGGGGACCGCCGACCTCGAGCGGATGATCGACTTCGGATTCCACCTCGGGGCTGCCTTTCAGATCCGGGACGACATCCTCAATCTCGTCGGGGACCCCGACGTCTACGGCAAGGAATCGCTCGGTGACCTACTCGAGGGAAAGCGCACCTTGATGCTCATCCACCTTCTGGCCGTGGCCGACCGCTCCGACCGGCGCTGGCTGGAGGACTACCTCGACCTGACCGTCGCCGACCGACCCGAGCCCGATGCAGCCCATGTTTTCGATCTGATGGTGGGCTACGGCAGCATTGCCTTCTCCCAAGAATTCGCCACGGGGGTCGCTCGTTCTGCCAGGGCGGCCATGGAGGGGGCCTTCGCCGGTCTGGCCGACTCGCCGGCACGCCGTTTCGTGGCTCAGCTGGTGCCGTTCATGATTGAGCGGTCGTGGTGAACCTGGCGGGGGCCTGATCAAGCCTCCGTCGACGTAACGTGGATGAGGTTCCGGGCGCCCATAACGCACCTTTTTGACGATCCTCCGCACGAATGATGGACTGTGGGAGTTGCCTACGAAGCGTCAACGCTCTGAATCAGAAGCCACAGGCCCACTGAACTAGAACATCCCGGCGGCCGGACCGTGTGGATTGACGACAGAGGCGAGCAGCGGCAAATGGACGGGAGGACTTTTGATGAGGTTGAGCCGTCGAGGTCTCGCCCGTGTGGGGGTGGTCGCCTTCATTGCGGCAGTAGCAGTGCTCTCCGCCGGAAGGGCAGTAGCGGCACCCAAACAGCAACCAGCTACGGGATCGCGCCCGGTCATCGGCCCCCCGCTCGGGCGGGCCACGCCAGCCACATCTGCCCCGGACCTGGCTGAGGGCGTGGGCGCTTCGCCATGGCAGCGGCTGAAGCACGCACCCCCCTTCCCACCCGGGACGATGCTCCTGGCCAGTGACGGGACGGTACTGGTGCACTCCGAACCCGCCTCCGGGGGTACGAGCGTCTGGTACAAGCTCACCCCGAACTCGAAGGGAAGTTACGTCGATGGGACCTGGAGCCAGATCGCCTCCATGCCGTCCGGCTACGACCCTCTCTATTTCGCGTCGGCGATCCTTCCGGACGGCCAGATGATCGTGGAAGGCGGCGAATACCTCGGGGGCAATCCGGTGTGGACCAACAAGGGCGCCATCTACAACCCGGCCACCAACAAGTGGCGGTCGGTCGCGCCACCCGGGGGGTGGTTGAACATCGGGGACGCCCAGAGTGACGTGCTGGCCAACGGCACGTTTGTGCTGGCTCAGGCATGCCAGAACTGCACCTCTCCTAGCTTCACCCTCACGACTGATGATGCGCTCTTCAACGCAAACGGTCTGAACTGGTTGGTGATCCCCGGACAGGGCAAGAACGACCCCAATGACGAAGAGGGCTGGACGCTCGAACCCAGCGGTCAACTGCTGACCATCGACACCTGGCTGACCCCAACCACCGAGTTGTTCACCCCGTCCACCGTGAGCTGGTCCAGCGCAGGAAACACCGTCAACTCGCCCGTCAATAGCCCGGCGGCCGAGATCGGCCCTCAGGTCGAGATGCCCGGCGGCAACACGTTCGTCGTGGGCGCCGGAACAGGCGCGGAAGCACCGGCGGCGTGCACCACCCACGCGCCGGCGGCCACCGCGCTGTACAACGCCGCCACCGCCCGCTGGGTCAAGAGTCCCTCGATCCCCACGGTTGGAGGCCTCCAATACGACAGCGCCGACGGTCCGGGCTCGGTGTTGCCCGACGGAAACGTGCTGTTCGACGTGAGCCCGTGCGTCTACAACGCCCCCATCGCCTTCTACCTGTACAACGCCGGTACGAATTCACTGAGCCCGGTACCCAATGTCCCTAACGCGGCCAACGACTCCACCTATTACACCCGGCTGTTGGCCCTGCCGAACGGGCAGGTGCTGTTCAACGACGGTAGCAACACGATGGAGGTCTACACGGCGGGAGGCTCTCCCAACCAGGCGTGGGCGCCCTCGGTTTCATCGATCAGCTCCACCGTCCTGACCCCGGGCAAGACGGGCAGTCTGTCGGGCACGCAGCTCGCCGGACTCGATCAGGGTGCGGCGTACGGTGACGACGCCCAGGACAACACCAACTTCCCCCTGGTGCAGATCACCAACGCCACATCCGGAGTGGTCACCTACGCCCGCACGAGCAACTGGAGTTCCGTATCGGTGGCACCCGGTGCCCCATCGTCCACGGATTTCACCGTCCCGAAGGCGACCCCGGCGGGAGCCAGCAACCTGGTGGTGGTGGCCAACGGGATTGCTTCCCAACCAGTACCAGTGACCATCAAATAGGGCGGCTTGCCACCCCTGTCTCGAACTTATCCACGTCACGCAGATCCTCGACCGTCAAGACTCGGACAAGCTGTTACCCGGCCGATGAGGCCGCCGCGCGTTCGGCTAAGAGGTCGGCGTCTTCCGTGGGCAACTGGCCCAGTCTGTTTTCCGGCCGGCGGATCGAACACTTGTGGCCGGCTACGGACTGCTGATCCCCGAGCGAGACGCAACCGTCCTTTGGCCGCGCCGGTCATGCCGTCATCTCCAGTCGGCCGACCCCTCTGCGGTTGGCTACTTGGCCGTCGTGGAGAACACGCCGGTGTCGAAGGTAGAGGTGACGGTGGCCGCCTCGCCCAGGCGGGGGAAGCCGAACAGGTCCTCGATGGACGCCAGCAGCGAGTAGTGGTTGAGCGGCGTGGTGTCCTTGCCGCCGGGCGTGATGAAGGGCGACACCATCACCGTGCCGATGATCCCGCCGCCCGGCCCGCTCTGACCGTTACCGCCGGCGTCAGCGGCGGGACCCGGGGTTTCGCCGCAACAGGCCCTGGCATCGGAGAGGTCGGACTCGTCGAAAGTCACGACCAGAAGGCCGTCCTGCTTGAAGGCCGGGGACGCCTCAATCAGCGGCACCCACGTCTGAAGGAAGGCGTTTTGGTCGCCGACGGCCGAGCTGGTCGGCGAAGTCTCGTTCGTGCACGGATAGTCGTGGCCGTCGTCGCACAGGTTGGGGGTGATGAAGCTGAAGTTGGGCGTGGTGGCTACCGACTGGAGGTCGGTGGCCAGTCCGGTCACCCCGGACGGCGTGCTGGCCGGCATGGCACCGTCCGTAGTGCCGAGCGGCACGACATTGCTGTTGCACAGGGCCGAGTCGTCGGTGATCGAGTGGAAGTAGACGAACGGATCGTGGCGAGCTGCATAGCCGTCGCCTGACTCGGCAAACAGCGTGTTGTCCGACTGGTTGTCACCGGCGTAGCCGCAGGTGGGCGATTCCCGGATCGGATCATTCCCCATGTCCTCCATATACCCCTTCCAGGTGTACCCGGCGGCGTCGAGCTGGCCGGGCAGGGTGGGCACGTCGGCCGGGTACTCGCACCCAGCGCCCTGCTGAATGCCGTCGACCAGGCCGTCACCGGCCGGAAAGTCGGCGAACCCGCTCTCGGCGCAGTCCAGCTGGTTGTCGCTGTTCGGCGGCTGCCCCGAGACCATGGCCACGTAGTTGTCGTTGGAGAAGTGGCCGATCCCGTAGTACTTCTTCAGCAGGATGCCCTGGGCCGGCATTGTCCTGGCCAAATAGGGGTCGACCGACGGGTGGCCGAACGTGGCACCGTACCCCTCGTTCTCCATGACGATGACGAAGACGTGCCGGATCTCGGGCAGGCCTTGGACCCTCAGGATCAGGGCCTGGTCGGTGGTGCCGACCGTGTTCGACGCTTGCAGATCAATGGTGTCCACGGCGCCGTAGGCCTCGGTGCCGGTCAGGGTGGCAGTGCCGTCGCCGTTGTCGACGAGGGACAGGCTGGGCGGCAGGGTACCCACGGCACTGATAGCGGCCACGGGGTTGGCCTTGGTCGTGATGGTGTACGTGAACTCGCCGGTGGAAACTGTGGCGTCGGGCTTCGATTTGAAGACCGGTGCGCTCTGACGCTTCCCCTGGGACGAAGCCTGGGCCGGACCGGCCACGCCGGCGAGCGCCACGGTCGACCCCAGGGCGGTCAGGGCGGTCAGAACCACCAATGTACGACGACGAACCCGCATCGACTGCTCTCCCCTCGCTCTCCGGCACCACCGTCATGAGTCGGCGGCGATACGACCGGCGGATGGCACCCTCCGGTACCGAACTTTCTACCACGGCGAATCCCGGACCGGGAGGCTCCACCCACCACCGCATCTGGGACCACACCCCACACCGTTCACTTCGGTGCCGCCATGGAGGGCCAGAGGCGACGTCTGCCCGAGGGTTCGGCCATCTAACCTTCTGCACCCATGACGGCACTCCCCCCGAGCGGCAACAAGGCCCGAGATCAGAGCTGTCCCTTCCCGACGCTCCGGCATGCTTCCCGCTATCGGCGCTTGGCCATCTGTGCCGCACTCTTCGGTTTGGGGGTAGCGGCGTTGGCCATACCCGCCAACGCCATACTGTCCCGAACGGTGTCGGCAGCCACCATCGTTCGCTCGTACGTGGCGTTGGGTGATTCCTTCACGTCGGGACCAGGCATTCCGGTGCAACTCGGTCCCAGTACCCGGCCGAGCGCTCCTGGCCCATGCATGCGCTCATCGGAGAACTACCCCTCGCTCACTGCCCGTGCCCTCGGTCTGACTCTGCGCGACGCAAGTTGCGCCGGAGCCACCACCAGGGATCTGACAGCCCCCCAACACCCGGGAATTCCGGCCCAGCTGTCTGCGCTCCGTCCGAACACCTCACTGGTCTCCCTGGGAATCGGCGGGAATGATCTTGGCTTCTCGACGATCGCGGCCAGCTGTGTGGCCGCCACGCCATGGGGCGTAACCAAGGTCGGATGGAGCTGCCGGTCGCACTACACAGTCAATGGCGTCAATCGGTTGACCGCGGCCGTCCGTTTGGTGGGTTCGAGGGTGGCAACGTCGCTCGAGGAGATAAGAGCCCGGGCCCCACACGCCAAGGTGTTCGTCATTGGCTATCCCAATATCTTTCCTTCAAACGGCACGGGTTGTTGGCCGATGCTCCCCTACTCGACGCGCGATCTCGACTATCTACGGAGCGTCGAAATCGACCTCAACTCGACACTGGCCAACGACGCCGCCAGGGCTGGCGACGCATACGTCGACCTGTCAACACCGAGTGCTTCGCACGATGCCTGTTCTCCCGCCAACTCCCGCTGGGTCGCACCCGTCGTTGTATCGTCAGGCAGCTACCCGCTGCACCCGAGCGCACTGGGGATGGCCGCCATGGCCGGGTTCGTGGAACGAGCGTTCACCTCCGCCGAGTCCCGATGAAGATGGCAGGCACCGGACTCATCCAGAGCCCACGCCGATCTTGCCCATGTCGAAGGCCAACGACTGGCACGCCACCAGAAACCTGTGGGAGCTGTGGCCCGGTTGTCCTCGGCGCCGGCTCACACCCATTCCACTGCGGTTCCCGTCGCTTTCCGACCGGCCCTCGCCTGACGTCCGGCCATTGTTGTGTCACGCTGATACGAGAATGTCAGTGAATCTCTCAGTCACGCGGAAACCTCGGCTGTGGTGCTCATTGGTGACGCTGGTAACTGCGGCTGTACTCTGCGCCGCTTGCGGATCCAGCTCGTCGGCAACAGCATCTACATCCGGTCAACCCAGCGGCGCTGCTCTCAATTGTCTCGCTGCCGAGGCTTGCTACTCAGCACAGCAGATCCGAACGGCATACGGCGTCCAGCCACTGCTGAACCGGGGGATCGATGGCCAAGGCGAGACAGTATCGCTGGTCGAAATTGCCCCCGGCCGTCTTGACCCGCCGAAAATCACCAACCTCTCCCAAGACATCAATGGCTTTGACAGTCTCAGCAACCTGGTCCCGGCAAGAATTCAGATTGTCAGTACCCTCGCTCCCTCGGCCTCGTCCCAATCAGCGAACCTGGAGGAGGTGGAGGACATCGAGATGGTCCACGCCATTGCCCCTGCAGCCACCGTTCGTGTCATTCTGATCAACCCGGCCGCCGAAAAGAGCTCTCAAACCCTCATCGACACCCTTTCATCGGCGTTCAGTCTGGGCCTAACCGGCGGTGCCGTGGTCTCGATCAGCGGGAGTTTCGGGGAACACTGCTTCACCTCCGCCGAGGTGAACCGTCTCCAATCGACGCTGTTGGCTGCGATGGCTGACCGTGTGACCGTGGTCAGCTCCTCGGGGGATTTCGGTGCGGTGAGCAAACCGTGCCCCGGATCCACGGCCTTCTCGCCCATCAAGGAGGTCGGACTTCCGGATGCAGATCCGCTCGTCCTGGGCGTGGGGGGCACGACACTCTCGCTCGACCGAACGTCGGGCGAGTACATCAAGGAGACTGCCTGGAACACTCCGCCCCGCCCACCACTTCTGCATTCCGTGGCCTCGGGCGGCGGGTTCAGCCACCTGTTCCCCCGTCCCAGCTATCAAGACGGAATCGGAACTGTGGGAGCGACCAGGGGCGTTCCCGACGTGGCTGCCGACGCATCGACCGGCACTGGCATGGCGTTGGTCATCAGCGACGGAAGGCAGAAGTACTACGTCACTCCGGCCGGTGGCACGAGCGCTGGTGCGCCCCTGTGGGCGGGTCTCATGGCGTTGGCGGACCAATACGCCGGCCGACACTTGGGCTTTGTGAATGCCGAGATCTATGGCATAGGCAAGAGCACCAACTATCACCGGGCATTCCACGACGTACAGGAGGGGAACAATACGGTGATCTTCCCCTCGAAGACGGTCGTCGGTTACCAGGCGACTCGTGGGTGGGACCCGGTGACGGGTTGGGGAAGTCCAAACGCACAGGTACTGGTTCCCCTGTTGGCACAGCAAACCTGAGCTGGGCAATCCGAATCGGGGCGCAAGTGGCGGCACCTGAGGGTACCGGGAATCGCATCCGATAGTGATGACCAAGGCTCTTCATCCTTCGGCGTGGTGATCGATTGGCGATCGATCCTCTTCGCCGACGGCGGGACGTTAACGGACCGGATGGAAAGACCGAGGGGAAATGAGAGCACGATTGCAGTTCGGACCGGCACGAGTCGTCGACGCGGGACCATCATTCGAGTCGTCCCGTGATCGACAGTTTGGGTGCCTTTCAGTTCTCCTCGGGAACCGGCAAGGGAGTGGGCCTGAGGGTGATCGCGCTCTCCAACCTTTGGGGCCCGGACGCGTGGTCCCCGTCGAGCTCATTCCTGTTCAAGACGATGTTCCGGTAGGCCGATCCGGCCAGAACCGCGTCCCGTTCGCCGTAGTCGGCGATCTTCCCGTTGTCGAGGACGAGCAGCAGGTCGCACTGCGCCGTCGTCTCGATCCGATGGGAGATGATCACCACGGTGACGTGCTCTCTGAGCTTGGAGAGGGTCTGGCGGATAAGCTTCTCCGTGCGTCCGTCCACGGCGCTGGTCGGCTCGTCCAGAACGATGAGCTTCGGGGAGCCGATCAGTGCACGGGCGATGGCGAGACGCTGCTTCTGCCCGCCGGACAGGGCGCCGCCACCCTCACCCACGGGAGTCCCGTAACCAGCGGGCATCCGGACGACGTCCTCGTGGAGGTGGGCCAACTTGGCGGCGTCGATGACCTCCTGCTCCTCGAACTCCCTGAAGAACTTGATGTTGTCGATGACCGATCCCTGCAGAAGCACCGGTTCCTGGGGCACAAGCGCCACCGTGCTCTGCTCATCACTCTTGGAGATCTCCGCCGCGTCCTCGCCGCCGATGGTGGCCCGACCGCTGGTGGGCTGGCGTAGACCCAGCAAGAGCTGGCTGATTGTCGTCTTGCCGCTACCCGAGGGTCCGAGCATGCCGACGATCTTCCCCTCCGGGATGTTCATGCTGACACCGGACAGGGCGAGGCTCACTCCGTCGTAGGAGTACTCCACGGAATCGAAGTCCACCCCGAAGGAGGCGGGCACGCGCTGTCCAGGATTGACCCGCGCCTCATCGAAGCGGTGGAGCTCGCGGGTGACGTCCTCCAGCAAGCCCTGAGAGCTGCGGAGGCCTTGGATCGAAGATTGGACGGCCGAGCCGTAGCCGACAGATCGCAGCACCAGGATGAGGACGGCTCCGAGCTCGGTGAGCCTGGCGTGCCCGGCTCCGGTCAAGAGGACGATGGCGACGATGACGAATCCGAGTGCGAAGGATTGGTACAGGATCGGCACGATGCTGCCGAGCATTTGGGTCCTGCGGAAGACGCGACCGGTGTCCTGGATCATCCCGCGGAGCGTGCCCAGGACCCGGGTCTCCACACCGAACAACCGGAAGTCGCGGCTCAGACGGGTGTACTCGGTCATCTGTGTGGCCATAGCTCTCGTGACTACAGAGAGTTCGCGGTTGGCTCGTCTGCTCAGCCTGTTGAAAGGCCTGAGCGACAGCGAGAGCACGATGCCGATGGCGATGACCCCTATTGCCGCCGCGGGATCGACGGCCAGGGCCACCCCCAGCAGCCCGCACAGCATCAGGACCGATTGGAGGCCGGACGATATGTTGCCGACGGCGTTGGCGGTGGCGTTGCTGTTCATGGTCAGGAGCTGTTGGACGTGCCCGAGCCGTTCGGTCGATTGGAGGGCCCAGTTGGATCGGAAGAACCCGGTGACGATGCGTGTCCGGGTCATTGTCAGCGCCTGAGCCGAGACAGACGTGCTGATCAGGGCACCGAGGATGTTGGTGCAGAGGAAGGCCGCCAACGCCAGAAACGAGAGGATGATGGCGGTCGTCGGTGATACGGATCGACCGAGGACATGGATCGAGTGCTTGCCCTGGACCTCGGCCACTGCGACCTCGGAGATCAGCACCAAGAGGAGTGCCTGGCTCAGACCGCCAATGAGGGAGAGGATGCTGAAAGCGCCGATCTTCACCCGTAGAGCGCCCACACCGAGCGTGCGCATGACCGAAATGAGGGAGTCAGTCGGTGTATTCCCGGTGCTGGACGGCCCGGTTTTGGAGAACGGTTTCTTCACTGGTCCCCTCGACGGCAGTGGGCGCCCCTGTACGAACGGTCCCGGAGCAATATCTTAGTCTAGGGCGCTCATTACGGGCCCTGGGATGAGGGGCAGCGGTGGGCAAAACCCTGGCCAGGCCCGTCGGCCGGGTGGATAAGGGCAACTCATGCGCCTTTCATCTGCATCTGGACTTAGTTGCGCAAACAACAGTAGGCATTCGGGGGGTGGCCCGGGAAACCGGAACCGTTGGTCCTGAATCGACCGTGGTCAGCAAGTTTTATCGGTACCCATCCATCAGACCAGGGGCGTTGGCTTCAGCTTGGGACGAGCGAGGACCCACACCAACGGCGAGGCAACCTCGGGCGCTAAGTAATGGGTGCGAGCGGGCGGAGGAGTTGTCCCGTCCGGGAAGGCCGAGGCCGGCGGCGTAGAGCGGAATCCGGTTCCGACCTCACGTTGTCCCTGCGCGCTCGGCCGCGCCTTGGTAGTGGGTTCCGGTCCCATGACCGAGTGATCGCCGTCACCGTCTGCGCAGGCGAGGCCGCTACGCTCGACCGTCGTCCCGGGAGTTACGCCGTAACACCCTCGTTTGCGGGCCGAGAGTACCCCCTGTTACCGGTACAACCCTCAAGATCCACCTGATCCGCCCTCGGCAGAGCTGTCAGATCCGCCGAAATGACCTTGGCCAGCTCCTCGATGGGGATGACCCGCGTCGTATCCACCTCGATCACGGAGCCGAGTCCAATCGGTTGATCGAATTCCGCCAGCAGCGCTGGGTCGAGGGGAAGAGTTACGTGAGCCGGATGGAGAGCCGGCTGAGTTGCTCGCCGGGTATAGCGATGAAGAGCGACTTCGGAAGGACAAGAGCAATACACCTCGACCAACGTGGCAGAAAGCCCTAACAGTTTGGCCTTCTCGAAATCGCTATGGGGGTGAAAGTTGACCTCCAGAACGGCGCGTCGGGTCTGCGCGGCAAGAGCCCAGAAGACCTCCATAGCGGCTTCGTCCAACCGTCGGGGCCATTCGGGATCCCCGACAGATGGATTGAGAACGTCCCAGAGCGATTCCTTGATCAGATCCCTACCTATCAGGTCCATCTGAAGGATCCTGGCCAAATGCTTGGCAAGGGTGCTCTTCCCCGACCCCGGGGCGCCCGACACGAGAACGATCTTGCGGTCCACGAGGTTTATCAATCCTGGCTTCCAAAGCCGCGGTGAGCATCCCGGCATCCCGGATCTCCACAAAAGCTTCCGTCGATCCACTGGTCCACAATTCAGTCAACGTTCGATGGGCACTATCTGTTACAGCGGCAGAAGGAGGCAGAAACACCACCGGTGGCCAGCGTGGCCCTCTGTTTGCCCACCGACTCGTCATCTGCGACGCTGCCGGACCCCGCTACGGCCCACTTCCCCCGTTTGTAAACGATCGAGACCGGATTTCATTACTCAAGGCCGCAAACTGGAACTTTCGGCGCATTTCCGAGGGGTTGATGTGGATTCTGAGCCAACCAGGGTGTAAGACCAAGGGGGATTACAGCATCAGGGGGTGGGTTGCAGGGTGCAGAAACTGCGGAACTTCGGAGAAGTGCTCCGGGCAGCGAAAAATGGGGACGAGGAAGCCTTTGCCTTCCTGTGGAGGGAATTTCAGCCCGGGTTGCTCCGGTACCTGAAAGTAAAGGCGGCTCCCGCTGCAGAGGACTTGGCCGCTGACACCTGGCTTC
Organism: uncultured Acidimicrobiales bacterium; assembly: GCA_963824645.1. Classification (GTDB taxonomy): domain Bacteria; phylum Actinomycetota; class Acidimicrobiia; order Acidimicrobiales; family RAAP-2; genus Bog-756. The sequence goes on along the minus strand of CAWGQC010000010.1, from coordinate 340,081 downwards.
GGGTGATAAGAGCGCTCCGGAGTTTCGAAGGTGACCAGAATGCCTTCCATGCATGGCTCTTCACCATGGCCCGCAATCGCTTGACCGATTGGTACCGAGCCGGCGAGCGCAGGGTTGAATTCATCGGAGTAACAAATCTGGCCGTGATGCCTGCCAGCAACAACGTGGAGGCGGAGGCTGAGGAGTTATCCGGTACCGACAAGGCCGTGGCTCTGATCGCGTCGCTCCCGACCGACCAAGGCGAGGCAGTGATGCTTCGAGTGGTAGCGGGGCTCGACGTTTCTCATGTGGCCACAATCATGGAGAAATCTCCCGGCGCGGTGCGAGTGCTCTGCCATCGCGGCCTTCGCCGGCTGGAGCAGAACTTGGAGGAGTTCGACCCCCGCCGACAAGAGGACGCACATCATCCCGTGCACTCAGGGCCCGCCCGGATCGGGAAATCGGTTGGGATCAGCGCACGGAGCGCTCCGTCAGAGCAGGAGAGGCGGCTAAATGCGTAACGTACGCCCACAGTGGCTCTCAGCCAGCCAACTAATTGCCACCGACAACGACAACGTGGTGGCGCTTCCTGACCCCAACAGTGGGAGATTGGGCAACTTGATCGCCTCCGCAGGTGCGCCGGGCCAGTCACACGAACTCAGTTGGGAGTTCGGCGCCCGGGCTGCCTTTAACACCGAGAGCACGGCCTGGTCCAACAGCACGCGGCGAGTGCGCCGATCACCGGCCGTCGTCGCCGTTGTCGCCGTCACCAGCCTGCTCGTCACCACTACGGGATTTGCGGCAGCCACCGGTCTACCGGGACCGGCCGCTCGGGTTGTCGATCACGTTCTGAAGCACATCGATCTCACGGTCCAGCCTCCAGAGATCGGTTCCGCTGTGGGTCAGTCGATTCCTTCCGGACCGACCAACCCGGCCGCGGCAACTTCCGGCTCGGGAGGCCAAGTCGGCAGCGGTAACACCGCCTCTTGTTCGTCGACCGATCAGCGATCCGAGCTGAGCCCGGTCTGCGGGGTAGCTACGGGCCATCCGGTCCTGAGCGGTAGTGGCGATACATCTGCGGGCAACCTACAGGCGACAGTCGGAGGGAACGCATCCACGTCGACAGGCAACCACACCCAAAAGACGGGGCGCTCATCCAATGGGACCCACGAGGGGGGACTCGGTATCGGGACGCCGTCGAATCAGGGTACGAGCCGAGGTGGAACCAGACCGGGCGACACCGGCGGACGGGCCACGGGCTTCAGTACGGGCACCGGTTCCAACCGGGGTGGGAACAACGGCACCGGTTCCAACCGGGGTGGGAACAACGGCACCGGTTCCAACCGGGGTGGGAACAACGGCACCGGTTCCAACCGGGGTGGGAACAAGGGAACTGGGTCCAACCGGGGTGGGAACAAGGGAACGGGAAGCGGTCACCACCGTCACCACCGTGGGTCAGGATCCGGGACCGCAATCCCGGATCCTGGAATCACGTCGTCCGACAACGACGGTGGGCCCGGCTAACAAACGAAGGAACGAAGTGGCCACGAATGGCGGCCACGGATGGGGCATGGACATGAGCAGAGTGCGGTTGGCGTCAATGACCACTTTGGGATTTGTGGCTGTCGTTGCGTTGGTGCTTGCGCTGGGAACCGTTGTGGCTCAAACCGGGGCCGTACAGGCCGCTCCCAATATTGGGGAAAGCCACGCCCCGATGACTTCCGCATCTCCATCCAAGGCCCATAACGGGAAGCAGCCAGCGGGCAGCGTCCAGACTTCGCTCGATTGGGCCGGCTATGCAGTCACCGGAACGACGTTCACGGACGTGGCGGGCAGCTGGACCCAACCGACCGCCACCTGTCCCAAGAATCAGCTTCAGGAGGCTGCCTTCTGGGTGGGCATTGACGGCTACTCGTCTTCCGATCCGACGGTTCAACAGATTGGAACCGACTCGGACTGCACGAAGGCAAAGGGGAAGAAGAGCGGTGGGCCGAACTACTACGCGTGGTACCAGTTCTATCCTCAATCTGACATCGTGCTCTCCAGCACCACCTATCCGGTAGTGCCCGGAGATGCGCTTACAGCCAGTGTCTCGGCCTCAGGTTCTGTCTATACCCTCTCCATCTCCGATGGATCCAAGTGGCACTTCTCCATCAGCCAAACGCCCCCGACCCAGCCGGAGAACTCTTCGGCTGAGTGGATCGCCGAGGCGCCATGTACGGGATCCAACTGTAAGGTTCTCCCCCTGGCCAACTTCGGCTCGATCGGCTTCACCAGTGCGTCAGCCAATCACGAACCGATCTCCTATGCGGGATTCACCGACAACCAGATCAACATGACCAAGAAGGGCGGCAAGAAGACAAAAGCCCGGACCTCGACGCTCTCAGGTGGGGGGTCGGGCTTTTCGGTCACCTGGTTGAGCAACTGATCAGATTGATCGTACGACCGCTCCAAGCGGGATCGTGACAGGACCGTCCCGGGTCCCGCCAGTGGCCTCCCGCAGATCTGCGCGCACCCACTAGGAGCCGACCACAGTCACCGGAAGATGCTTCACCCCATTGACCCAGTTCGACTTCAGTCGCACCGCCGGTCCGGCAGGTTCGATGGAACGGGTCATGACCATCAACTCCTCGAGGAGCACACGGATCTCGAGGCGAGCGAGAGCAGCCCCAAGGCACATGTGTGCTCCGCCCCCTCCGAACGACAGATGGGGATTCGGCGATCGGCTGATGTCGAAGTGGTGCGGTTCAGCGAAGGCCGATTCGTCGTAGTTCGCCGACATGTAGAACAGAACAACCGGGTCATCTTCGCGAATCTGCACGTTATGGAGCTCAAGGTCTCGGGTTGCTGTTCGCTTGAAGTAGACGACGGGGGTTGCCCAGCGGATGATCTCTTCCGCCGCCGTCGGGGCCAGACCGATCGGGTCGTTGCGCAGCGATGCCATCTGATCGGGATGGCTGAACAGCGCGATCAGACCCTGGGAAATCGCCGTCCTCGTCGTCTCACTGCCGGCGAAGGCCAGAGCCAGAATGAACATCTCGAACTCGTGTGCACCGAGAGCATCGTCGTCAACTTCGGTGATCAGCCGGGTGACGATGTCATCACGCGGATCGATTCGGCGCTCAGCGGCCAGCGTTCCGGCATATTCGTAGAGTTCGGTCGCCGCGATGAGCGGCGCGTCGGGGCCGTCGTTGAATTCCGGGTCGGAACGTCCGGAGATCTGGTTCGCCCAATGGATGATCCGGTCTCGATCCGCTTCAGGAACCCCGAGGAGCTCCGAGATGGCGTAAGCCGGCAGATGGGAAGCAACCTCGGTAACGAAGTCAAACGTCGGATCCCGCATGGCACGACCAACCACCCGACCCACGGCGGAGCGGTACTGCTCCTCGAACTCGGCGATGGCCCGCGGCGTGAAGGCCCGATTCACCAATCGGCGGAGACGCGTGTGCTCAGGAGGGTCGACGTCGATAATCGTCTGGAAGGCTTCCCGTTCCTCGGGAGTATGCAACGTGTCGAGCAGCACGCCGCTTCGACTCGACGAGAAGGTCTCGATGTCGCGGGTCGCCATTCTGACGTCCTCGTGGAGCGTCAGGCACCAAAAGAACCTGTCCGCACCCGATTCCGGCCACGGGTGACGGAAGACCGGCGCTTCGCTACGGAGAAATGCGAACTGCTCGTGGGGAACGCCCTCCACCCACTGGTCAGTGTCCATGAGATCGATATCAGCAGAAATTCATGAGTGGTCCCCACCTGGATCAGACGTTCCCCTGACGGAGAATCTGACGGTGAGACTATCGGGAGTGGCTCTAAACAGTCGGATGCACGGGCCACTCCCCCATTTTGTCCACCCGCCGGTGGGTCACCAGAATCTACGGACGTCCAGTCCTCTGTCAACCGGCCGAGTGGGCCAAGGTCGACCGCACCTACTCGCGGGAGAGGACAACCTTGAGAGCTCCGGTAGCCGCAGACCGAGAGAACGTGTCATAGGCGTCAATGAAGTCATCGAACGGAAATCTATGAGTGACGAACCGATCGGCTTCGATCTGATCGCCACGCAGAAGCCGCAGGAGCGTGGGCGTGGAGTAGGTATCGACCAGACCCGTTGTAATCGTCACATCCTTGGTCCACAGCTCTTCCAGGTGAAGCGTCACAGGCGTCCCGTGGACACCGATGTTGGCGATGTGGCCGCCGGGACGGGCGAGGGTGGTGGCGAGCTCAAACGTTGCCGGAACGCCAACGGCCTCGATCGATACATCGGCGCCCAGCCCATCAGTGAGATCCAATACCGCCCGACGCGGATCCTCCCGGGAGTTGTTGATAACGACGTCAGCCCCAAACTGTTTGGCGGCATCCAATCTGCTGTCGGTGAGATCAATGGCAACGATATGCGAAGGGTTGAACAAGCGGCTGCCCAGGATGGCTGACAGGCCAATCGGTCCCGCTCCGACAATGGCGACGACGTCGCCTGGCTGAACACGTCCGTTCAGCACTCCCACCTCGTAGGCCGTCGGCAATATGTCGGCCAGCATGAGCAGGGACTCGTCGCTCACTCCAACGGGTGCGGGATAGGTGGAGTTATCGGCGAACGGAACCCGGACGTACTCGGCCTGGGTGCCATCTATCGTGTTGCCCAGGATCCAACCTCCACCACCGAGACATTGACCGTAGCGGCTCTCCCGGCAGTATCGACACGCACCACAGGCCGTTACACAAGACACGAGGACCCGGTCGCCTGGTTCGAGGTTCTTCACAGCCGGGCCGACCATGTCGACCGTTCCGACCGCCTCGTGGCCGAGGATCCTTCCCTCGGTCACCGCCGGAAGATCACCTTTGAGTATGTGGAGGTCGGTGCCACAGATGGTGGTGCAGTCGACCCGGATGACGGCGTCGGTGTCGGCAAGGATCTCCGGCTTGGTCACCTCCTCCCAGGCCTTTGAGTCGGGACCGTGGTAGACGAGTGCCTTCATGGTGAACTTCCTTCTGAGATGGAGTGAGATCTTGGAGATTCGGTTAGGGTTCGCCGCCGTGTACAAACCCACCGGCGATTCAGGTCTGACCCGTTGATCGCCGGTGGGGTTGGAACGGAAGGGTCAGACTCCGACTGGTTCCAACTCACGAGGAGCGGGGGCAGGGGCGTTCAGCAGCTGCTCGGTCGGCGAGACTCGACGGGCATGGAAGATCCCGAGCAGACACAGGAGGAGCATGAGACCAGCTCCGACAAAGGCGACCACGGCCGCAATGCCGGCGATCATGCCCATGGTCCCGAAAGCGTAGGCATTGAGAAGCAAGCCGCGCAGTGTCTCGCCCTTGAATACCGTCCCGACCTGGGCGGCCAGCTTGGTGTTCGTAGGCTGGGCCAGCGATGCGGTCGATAGTTGGGCGTAGGTCTTTCCCCCACCGATTACCTTCAGATGGTTGGCGATGAAGTGATCGGCGTACACCTCGGCTTGAGGGCCGGTGGTCATGAGCTGTCCTCCGTACTGGCGCATGGCCTGGAACTCAGGGGCGGCGACCGCGGGACTGTTGGCAGCTGGGAAATAGATCTGCTGAGCGGCGAGCTGGGTGTGTACTTCGTTGTTGATGTAGCTGCTTGTCCAGGTCAGCAAGCCTCCGGCGACCAGGAGCACTGCCACCAGCAGCAGTCCTGCCGCGCTGACGAGTGAATCGAATGTCTTACGTTGCATCGAATATGGCTCCTCTGGGATAGGGAGGACCGGTGCACGATGCGCCAGCCCAGTCGAGGTGCCCTCAAGGCGAGTCGACCGGCTCTTTCCGTCGGAGGAGATCGATAACAGCTCATCTCCGACTCCTGTTACCATACTCCAGTTATCTAATACAAGCAATCTGCTTCCGGAATTGTTGGGCTAAGATTACCGCGTGTCCGAATGGAGCTTTCTGACCAATCATGCCCGGGTCCTGGTTTGCATCGCCCACGATCCCGGCGTGCGGCTCCGAGACATCGCTTCGACGCTCGACATCACCGAACGCAGTGCCTTCGCCATTGTCGACGATCTGATCACCGGCGGTTATGTGGCCAAGGAGAAAGAGGGCCGACGCAATCGCTACCACATTCAAGTGGATGCTCCGCTGGGCGAAGCTATCGGTCGCCAGCAGACGATCGGAGAGTTGTTGAAGCTTCTGGTCGGATCGCGGAGTGCGAAGAGCGGCCGACGCTAGGGATTGACCGATCCTCGGCTGAAAACCGTCCCCTGGGCGTCTGATGAGCACCGCCGTGCTCAATGGGGCCGCTCTCGGACGACCTCGGCCGGGTCCTTGTCGTCGCGGAGCCCTAGAAATCGTGGCTGCCTCAACCGAGAGTCGCTGGTCCATTCGGCGAATCCGATCTGAGCGACAAGTTCGGGCCGTGTCCAGTGTGCACCGCGGGGAAGAGGTCGCGCGTCAACAAAGGCCGGCTCGGCCGTTTCGAGCTCCCGCAGCGTACGACCGAGATCGTGGAGGGTGGTTTTGGTGTAACCGGTGCCCACCTTCCCGGCGTAACGAAGGGTGCCCTGTTCGTAGTAGCCGACAAGCAGGGCACCGAAGTCCGTCCGCCTTCCGCCCGGCTCGGTGTAACCGCCGATGACGAACTCCTGCTCCCATACGCACTTGAGCTTCAGCCAGTCTTTCGAGCGACCGGCGACGTAGGGAGAGTCGGCCCGCTTGGCGATGAGCCCCTCCCAGCCGGCCCGGCAAGCTGCAGCAAACCTCCGTTCCGAATCGTCGCGCCAGGCCTCGGTGTACTGCAGTGCGGCGCTGGAGGCCATCGTCCTCATGAGCCGAGAGCGTCGCTCGAGGAGTAGCCGATGGGTGAGATCCTCCCCGTCGACCTTCAACAGATCGAAGACGCAGTAGACGACCGGATCCCTGGCCACCTGTTCGGAGGTGGGCGCGGTTACTCCGAGACGCTGCTGGAGCCGGGTGAAGGAGGTTTGGTCACCGTCGTAGGCCACCACCTCGCCGTCGAGAAGAAGCTCCTGGGCGGTTTGAGCCGCCACCGCCGATCGGACCTCGGGGTAGATGGAGGTGAGATCCTTTCCGCTCCGCGATTCCAGTCGCACGTCACTACCGACCTTGTGGGCGATGCAGCGTTCACCGTCGAGCTTGCGCTCCAAAAGCCAATCGGCCCCAAAGTCCCTACGGTCGGTCAATGTGGCCAGCATCAGTGGGATCGCCATGCCACCATCGTTCCACCTGAGGTCGCGGCACATCCGTCTTGCCGGCATCGCCCACGTCGGCGGCGCCGACGCGCACACGGCAGCCCATGCGGGTGCGTCCCGACGATGTCCTTCGCCCCGCTTGACCTGCCCGGGCCGTTGCTCAGCCGCCCCGACTGCCGGTCACCGGTCGCCGGCGGCGTTTTTCAAGGGCAAGAGTTGGGTATAGCTCAGGCAGACAACCTGACTGGAGATGTCCGATGACGGTCGAGAAACTAGGGGTAGTGGCTTTCCGGAGCACCAAAAAGGCAGCCGCCGGAATCGGGGCCAAAATGTCGATTGCCTCCCTGCCCCAGCCGATCCGCAGCCCCCTGGCCAAGGAGCGCCCCGTCTTTGTCCAGTGGAAACCAACGGGCCCGGCTATGCCCAAGACCCGCCAGCAGGTCTACGACGAGGCCAAGCGGAGGATCTGCCTGGTCGCTCGTTGATGGCCCGGATGGGACTATGAGGTCAGGGCGCCAGTGAGTGAGCACCGGCGAAACGTCGGACCCTCCCGAAGGACGGCCCTGTGTCGCCTCTGGCCAGATGGGCCTGTCGAATAGCGGGCAGATCGGTGAGTGCCTGCAGTGTGGCCCCGCCGTCGGCGGCCATGTCCACTACCTGCCCCAGGCCGATACCTACCCCGCTCCCGTAGAAGGGCGCGTCCCCGAAGTTGAACAGCCCTCCGTCAGCGGCGCTGAACCAGTAGCCACCACCGGTGGGCATCGGCGCCATGGCCACGATTGGCTCATTGAGGTGGATGGCCCCCGTCGACCCGTGGAAATGGGCGTCGCCGAAGGCGAAGACGCCACCGTCGGCGGCCACCAGCCAGTAGCCCCTGCCGTCGGGAGTGGCGGCCATGCCCACCACCGGTTGGTTGAGGTGGATGTTGCCCGTCGACCCGTAGAAATGGGCATCGCCATAGGCGAAGATCCCTCCATCGGTAGCTACCAGCCAGTAACCCAGACCGTCAGGAGTGGAAGCCATACCTACCACGGGTTTGTTGAGGGCGATGTTGCCCGTCGATCCGTGGAAAGTGGCGTCGCCGTAGGAGAAGATGCCGCCGTCGCTCGCCACCAGCCAGTAGCCCTGGCCATCGGGGGTGGCTGCCATGCCCACTATGGGTTTGTTGAGGGCGATGTTGCCCGTCGACCCGTGGAAGGCGGCGTCGCCGTAGGAGAAGATGCCGCCGTCGCTAGCCACCAGCCAGTAGCCACCGTTGTCACCGGTGGCCGCCATGCCCACGATCGGCTCGTTGAGGGCCACGTTGCCGGCGTCACCGAAGTAGCCGGCATCCCCGGCATGGGCCACGTGGCCGAGGGAATCCACCTGGTAGTAGCCGACGGTGCCGTTCCCATGAAGGGAGACCGATAGGGGATTGGCGTCGGCTGAACCCTGGATGGTCATGGTGGCAGAACGGTCGCCCAGCGCACCGGGCAGGAACGAGATGTCCGGAAAACAGAACAGACCTGGGGTGATAACGATGATCGTCGATCCTTGGGGTCCGCACTGCCCAGCCGTCATCACATAGTCGTCGGCACCGGGCCCCGAGAATGACACGTCGGTTATCAGGTTGATGGTGTCGGGCGTCTGGGTGTTGTTCAGCAGATAGGGGCCCGAGGGGGCCCCGACTGTGGAGAAGGTCCCGAGCGTGGTGTCAGGAAACTGCGCCAGCGGTGGGACCACCTGCAGCACGTGAGGAACGGCTGCATTGGCCCTGGACGTGCTGGCCAATCCGCCGATAACCACCAAGGACGCCCCGCCGATAACCACACCGGCCAGGCCGACCGCCGCCCTCTTCGTCCAGCCCCGAATCGTCATATCCGACCCTTCTCTCGGCTGGCCGGAGGCCGGCGCAGTTTGCCAGTGCTTCCCCAATAATAGGTCAGAATGACACAAAGTCAACCATGGATCGACCGTGGCGTATCACGACCCGGCTTCAACAGGCGACCGGCACCCTTTCTTCTCCGTCTGGTGCGCAATGAACCGATAGAAGCCTGTGAGCGCCTAAACCGGGGCAGGGCCGTAGCACCGACGTGTCGCATCATGGGTGTGGTCAGTTTGAATTGGGCCGGTAGGCTCGTCGGCTGTGCCCGGAACCATGAACGAGGTGGCGGAGGAAGTCCGGAAGGTGATGGCGTCCGGGGACGCGACGGCCTTCGCCGTGCTGCTGGATCCAAATGTGACGTGGGGGGCGCCTGGCGCTCGTAATCCGACCTGCAAGAACCGTAACCAGGTGCTGAACTGGTACCAACGAGCCCAGGAGGCCGGAGTCCGAGGCAGCCCCATCGACATAGATGTTCGAGGTAGCCGACTGCTGGTTACGCTCACCGTGCAAGGGACTGATGGCGCACGCGAGCGAGGCGGGACGGCCCTTCGGTTTCAGGTGCTCACAGTTCGCAACGGCCGGATCGTTGAGATTGTTGGATTCGACGACAAGTCAGAAGCGATCGAATACGCACGGTAGATTCAGTCCAGCAGGCCATCTCTGCACTGACCAGACTTGGTCAGCGACACCAGCCGCCATTGCCGGAGGGGTCGGCTTGCCCTGCTTCTTCGTGAGCGTCTGATGGGGTCGTGCGAACTTTTAGTCCATATCACAGCCTCAACTTTTTCAAACTGACCCACTGCCGCCTCTGGAAAAAGGCGAATGAAGGGGGAATCACTACTGCGATCCTGTCGGCGTGCGGTGTGATGGCCACCGCCGCCCTCCCCGCCGTATCTGCCGGCGCAACGACCGGTGTGTCCGACGTTTCCGTGAACGTCATCGGTTCGACGTCACCGGGGGCTTCTTCGGAGTACGCGATCGCCTTCACGACCTCGGCTATGGGCCGGCTATCCGGGTCCGCGGGCGACTCTGTCACCCTGACGCTCCCCAGCGGAACGGGCTCGGCGATCTGAGCAGCGAAAGCTACCTGATGCAGGATGCCCTCATTGAAGGCAGGTGCGATGCTGTATCCGCCACTGCTGTGCAGTGCGACCTCCTACCCACAAGCGATGTTCCCCCACAGACCACCCTGGAGATCTCCCTCAGCGGGCTGACCAACCCGCCCTCGGGCTTGTACTCGGCGCTGGTCTCCACCACCACAGGTACGATCTACGTCGCCTCGTACGCGTATGCCATCGGGTCAGTGGGGACCACGGCCAGCCTGGCTTCATCGTCGAATCCCGCCAAGCCGAAGCAAAGTGTCACGTTCACCGCCTCTGTCCTTCCTCCTCCGAGTGGGGGAACGGTGGCGTTCGCCGACGGCGGTACGCCGGTCGCCGGCTGCTCGGCCCAGAGCTTGACGAGCGGAGTCGCCACCTGCACCACAAGCTCCCTTCCAAGGGAAGCTCGTCGGTCGCTGCCAGCTATTCCGGATATGGCGCCTACCAATCCTCCGCAACGAGCCTGACCCAGGTGGTCACCCGGTCGCCGAAGACGCCCGTCATCAAGTCGGTGTCGTTCACCGGAACCACCGCGTCCCCCCCAGGTAACCCTCACCGGGCTCCACCTCGGCAAAGAGCCAGTCGGGATGTCGGACGATTCCAACCAATGGGGCAGCTACGCCAACAACGGAGACGATTTCGGGAACAACTTCTACTTCGACGACGTCGGTAACTTCAGTGCCGGTCAGGGTACGCCACCCGGCGCCGCCTGTGTGGGGATCATCGTGAGCAAGTGGACAACGAAGACGGTCAAGTTCGGCTTCGGATCCGCCTACGACAGGTTCGGCACCTGGCACATCACGGCCGGCGACACCTATGCCGTCACCATCGACGGCAGCGAAGGCACGGGTCCGGGTACGGGTACGGGTACGGGTACGGGTACGGTCGAGTTTGGGGCATGACGACATCAGCGGACGATCTTCGGGCTTTGCGGAATTCGTTCTGCCTGGTGGGAGTGCCCTAAGTGCTTCTCCACAGCCACGGGGGCTCTCGAGTGGGAACCTCGTTAAGCTTCGGAGGGTCAGGGCCGTCCACTGGAGGAGAGACCAATGCCTGAGTTCACCTCGTATGACCCGGGGACACCATCTTGGGTCGATCACGCCACCAAGGACCTCGAGTCCTCCAATTCCTTCTATGGGGCTCTCTTCGGTTGGGTGGCCGAGGATCAGGGTGAGGAAATGGGTCACTACACGATCATGCGCAAAGGCGGGAAGTCGGTGGCCGGCAACATGACGGCCATGAGTGAGGACCAACCCAGCGCATGGATCACCTACGTTTCCGTCGACGATGCTGACGCAACGGTCGACCTGGCCAAAAAGGCCGGGGCCATGGTGTTTGCCGAGCCGATGGACGTTTCCGACATAGGACGCCTGGCGGTCTTCGCTGACCCCGGCGGTGCGGCGATCGGCGTCTGGCAGCCCAAGACCTTCAAGGGGGCCGAGCTGGCCAATGAGACAGGGGCGTTCGTGTGGAACGAGCTGAACACCCGAGATGTCTCGGCCGCTAAAACCTTCTACCCGGAGGTATTCGGTTGGGAGCCGAGCGATCTCGACATGGGCGGAATGAGCTACACCGAGTGGAAGCTGGGCGACAAGACGGTGGCGGGCATGATGACAATGCCCGACATGGTCCCCGCCGAAGTTCCGGCCCACTGGCTGGTCTACTTCGGCGTCGACGACACCGACGCCTCGGTCTCCCGCGCATCCGAGCTCGGCGCAACCACGCTCGTCCCTCCGACCGATATTCCCCCGGGGCGCTTTGCCGTGCTGGCTGACCCGGACGGTGCCGTTTTCGCCGCTATCAAGATGCAATCGTGACAACCAGCTGAGCGCAGTCCGATGGATCCGACGGATCAGGCCTGACTGTCAGGATCGTTCCTGCATCCGCGTCGCCCCCCATTCTTGAGCGATGTGGTTCCCGTGCCATAGAGTCTCAGCCCTGTGACGCGTTAGAAGTCATCTAGGGGGGTAAGGAGATGCCACAGCGGCGGCGTTCGGATTTCAGACGGGTGGGAATGGTTGCTTCAGCGACAATGATCCTGGTCTCCGTACTCTTCTGCGTACCCGCTTCCGTAGCCGGCGCATCGACACATCGGGATCGGGCTGTCAGCGCGGCTTCAAAGGCTCCCGGCACGCTCATCCGATCTGACGTGGTGTCGGCGCCCGGTTTGGATGGAACCGCCTACATGGTCGAGTACTGGTCGGAATCCGTACCCCACAATAAGCCGGTCAAGGTGAGCGGTCTGGTCATCGTTCCTACGACGACGGCTCCAGCTGGTGGTTGGCCCGTGGTTACCTGGTCCCATCCGACCGACGGCATGCTCAGCGACTGCGCCCCATCCCTCGATCCGACCACAGACGTCCCGTTCGCCAACGACTTGCTCGCCCAAGGTTGGGAGATAACGGCATCCGACTATCTGAACGAGAACGCCTTCGCCACCGCATCGAAGAAGCTCTTGCCCTATCTGGTTGGTGAAGAAGCGGCCCGAAACAGCATTGATATCGTCCGAGCCGCCCGGCAGATGCCGGCTGCCGACGCCAGCACCAACTATCAGGCGTGGGGATGGTCCGAGGGCGGTCAGACAGCGCTGTGGGTCTCCGACATCACCTCCAGCTACGCCCCCGAATTGTCACTCAAAGGAGCAGTGGCGATGGCGCCGGGGTCAGAACTTCAGACTCTCTACACCTCGCTCGAGACGAGCACGACATATTGGCCGTTGCTCCTGATGATTGCCGCTGGGTTCAACAGCGTTTACGGAAAGACTGCCGCTCCGCTCGGGGAACTTCTGAATGCGACCGGACAGAGCCTCATCAAATCGGTGATCAAGAAGAACACTCAATGTGTGACCGGCATCGTAGAGTCGCTATCCGGCCACTACACCTATGGCGATCTGTTCCTGTCCCCGACCATTCCCCCGGCATGGCAGGCACTGCTCAACGAAAATGACCCCGAGAGCTTCACAGCCGCCGGCCCTGCTCCGATCCTGATCGTCCATGGCAGTGCCGACACAGTTTCCCCCCCGTCGACAAGCGCCGATCTCGCCGATCAATTGTGCGCCCTGAGCCCGCCTCAACCTCTTGAGCGCTGGCTCTACTCGGGGCTGGACCACTTCAGCATCATGGGCACACAGACCAGTCCCATCGATCCGAACGGCAACGGGGACAGTGCCTGGGGGTCCTCTGACACCATCGGAGACGTCATTCAGTGGATGAGCGACCGCTTCGGTGACGGAAGCTGGCCCGACTCCTACACACCCACGGGCAATGGAGCCACGACTGTCAGCCAGACCAACGTCTGCTAGTAACCCATTGATGAGCGCCGTCCTGTACGTCTGTGCCTAAAGTCCGGAGTGGTCCCATGAGCGAGGCACGAAGGTCGTCATGATCGCGTTGACAGGCGGAAATTCGTCAGCTCGCCCGGCACCGAGAGCGACATGACCTCGCCGGCCAGCCGACAACCCGTAGTGGAGCCGGCAGCATTTGAAGCGCTGTTCCGTCGGCTGCGGGACGCCACCGCTCGCGGCGAGTCGGACCGCCGTGGCGCTCTCAACAACATCACACCGGCGCACGTGCTGGCCGCGGTCAGCGAAGTCCGAGTGGGGCGCACCGCATCACTCAGCTCTCCGATCGAGACCGCCGTCTCGGCCGACAATCCTGAACCCGGCCGCCACGAGATGACCGGACCCCATGAGACCACTCCGACAACGACCGGTCTGGACTTCGCCCTCGATCGTATTGCGCTCAATATTCACGGGAACGCCGACAGCCATATCGATGCTCTTTGTCACGTGATCTACGACGGCAAGCTCTACAACGGCGTCGACGCTGACGCCATCGCCGAAACGGGACCCACCACCCTCTCCATCGAAGTGGCCCGCCAGGGGATCGTGGGTCGGGGGGTCCTGTTGGACATTCCCCGACTGAGGGGGGTCCCATGGTTGGAACCCGGTGACCATGTGACCGGCGACGACTTGGTGGCCGCCGAAAACTCCCAGGGTCTGAGCGTGGGTGAGGGCGACCTTCTATTCGTGCGGGTCGGCCACCGGCGGCGACGGATCGACATCGGCCCCTGGGATTCTGCATCGACTCGGGCCGGGCTCCACCCCACCGCACTGGACTTCGTGGCTGAGCGTCGGGTCGCCGTGCTGGGCAGCGACAGTAACAACGACACTGCCCCCAGCGTCGTCGTCGGTGTCCCGTTTCCCGTACACGTCCTGGCCATCACGGCCATGGGGCTCCACCTCCTCGACTACCTGCAGTTCGAGGAGCTGGTCCCCTTGTGCGAGGAGGAGAACCGCTGGACATTTCTGTGCGTAATCGCCCCTCTGCGGATTCCCAACGGCACCGGATCTCCCGTCAATCCGATCGCAATCCTCTGAGAGCGTTTCCCTCTGTCCGATCCGCTGACCCCGACCCGCCGACCACCTCACTCAGATCAGCTTCGCCCCGCTACCGCCCGGTCGGCGCCGCGGATAGCCTGACCGGTGGAAGCGTCTCATGCCCGGACGACAGGGGTTAGATGCAGCTGATAGGACTCACTCTTGGGCACGCCTTCCGGCTGGTGGCGGCCACCGTCGTCGTGGGAACGGTGGCGCTGGCCGGTTGGCCGGCCCAGGCCGTCGCCTCGCCGACAGGCCGACCGCCCGGGCCGTCAGCGGCCCGGTTCACGTACTCGGTGGGGCCGATCAGCGACGTCAGCGTGGGCTGCCCGGGCACCGGCGATATTTCCGAGGCGGTGGACCCGACCCGTGGCTACGTCTACCAGGAATTCGAGGGATGCGACGGTGGCGACGGCCTCGGCTTTGTCCGCTCCACCACCGGCGGCGACAGCTACACCCCACCGACGGCCCTGCCCGACTCGCGGGGCGGTTGGGACCCGGGGCTGGCGGTTGCGCCCGATGGCACTCTGTACGCCGCCTTTATGGACACGATCGGCCTCCGCACCTACCCGATCATCGAGGTCTCACACGACTACGGTCGCACCTTCGCCGTCCAGAGGTCGCTGAGACCGACCCAGGCCCACCGCAACTGGGGGGATGCCGACTACATCGTCGTCGGGTCGAACGGCACGCTGTATGTGGCCTGGGACTAAGGTCCCTCCAACGCCGAAGTCAGATCGAGCTGCAGTCCGACGGGGAGTTGCTGGGCCACCAACGGCGACCTCAACGTGGTCGTTCAGAGTTCGACGGACGACGGGGCGACCTTTACCCCGATGTCGGTCGTCAACCCCGGTTATCCCGACGGCGGCGCCGATGAGGGTGACGTGACGGTCGCACCCGACGGCGCCATCGATGTCCTCTACCAGGCCTACCAAGTGACCAACCCGAAGACACTGAGGCTCGCCGCCGGACACGAGTACTTCATCACCTCGTCCGACGGTGGCGGGACGTGGTCGGCCCCGGTCGAGGTGGGCGCGGCCGCCGGACAGATAACCATCAACGAGTGGTGGAACGACGGATCAATCGCCACCGACTCCGGCGGGGACCTGTACGCCACCTGGGATACCCAGGGGAGGGTCGGGGGTCAGAGATCGGACATCGGCTGGGTGTCCTTCTCCACAGATGGCGGACAGGAGTGGTCGGCGCCGGTCCAGGCCACACCGGATGAGAGGAACGTGCCCCACATTACGGAGGTCACCGGAGCCGGACCGGGCCAGGCCTACGTGGCCTGGCTGAGCGACAGCAACCCCAGCGGCTACGCCGTCTATCTGCGCACGTTTTCGATAGACGGCGACGGTGGCACCGGCGCCTGGCTTTCGGATGCCGTGCAGATCTCACAGCAGTTCGGAAAGGCGAACGTCTTTCCGGGTGACACCTTCGGAATGACCACCTTGTCGCCGAGTGCATTGGCATTGAGTTGGGGCAGCGCCGTCCCGCGATCAGGCAGTGGGGATTCGGTGTTCACCGCCCCGGTCAGCGTGCTCACCGGCTGACGCCCGTTCCACCTGGTTGAGAACGCCTCTTCCCACCCGGTGGTTGGGCCCGCACAGCCTCAGTGGGCGGGACCCACGGCGCCGACCATCCAATCCTGGAAGTGCTGGTACCGGTCCTTGCCCCCACTTTTGGCGGCGTACATGGCCCGGTCGGCATTGGACAGGAGTCCATCGACGGTCATACCGGGTCTGCTGAAGGTGAAGCCGATGCTAACGGTGGCGGCAACCTGGTTGGACCCGATGGCCACGGGCTGCCGGCACGCATCCAACACTCTCTGGGCCAGCGTCTCGACGACATCCCGATGCGCGAAGTCCTCGACGATGACGCCGAACTCGTCTCCTCCCAGGCGGGCGGCCGTGTCGGCCTTCCGTGTACACCTGACCAGGCTGGTGGCGACTACCTGAAGCAGCGCGTCGCCCACGGCATGACCCAGTCTGTCGTTGACAGCCTTGAGATTGTCCACGTCGATGAACAGAACGGCCAGCTGTCCCTGGTCCCGCTCGATGTGCTCGAGCGCATGTACCAACCGGTCCTGGAACAGGGCTCGGTTGCCCAGTCCGGTCAGTGAATCATGGAACGCCTGATAGGAAAGTTCCTCCTCCAGCCGCTTCCGATCGGTGACGTCATGCCCGGAGACGACGTATCCCCCCACTGTCGGGTCATCGACCAAATTGACCACGGCCAGCTCGAAGGGAACGGCGGTGTCGCTCCCGTGGCGCATCAGTCCGGCTGTCACCGTTACCGGACTGGCTGCTGCTGCTCCCCGGGAAGCCCGCTCCAGAGCGGCGACCACAGTCGGACGATCCTCCTCCACAACCAGTTGGACCAGCGGTCGGCCGGCCACCTTCTCGGGGTCGTGTCCCAGCATTCGGGTCAGCGCACCCGAGCACGATGTGACATCCCCGTTCGGTGCGACCAGCATCGTCACCACGGCCGCATTCTGCACCAGGGTGCGGAACCGACCGTCGTTGTTGTAAGCCAGTTCATAGCGGCGCCGATCGGTCAGGTCCCGAAGGCTCAGGAGTACCGATCCGTCCTCCAGCCAGGGTACCGGCGCGCCGACGAGCTCCATGAGTCGCCAGCCTGTCGGTGTGTTGAGTCGGATCTCGATAGGTGTGCCCACGCTCTTGTTCTGGATACTCCCCAGGGAGAGCAGGACGAACTCCAGATCTTCGGGGTGGACGAGGGCCAGACCGGACATGCCGATGGCCGTTTGCAGCGATCGGCCGAACAACCGTTCCGCCGCCGTGTTGCCCCACAGGACGCCGCCTGACCCGTCCACCACGATCACGACATCGGGGAGCTCGCGGAGCAACCTGACCAGACTGTCGTCGCCGGGCGGTGTGGCCGGCATCCCCGACGGGTCAGAGGTCGCGGCCGGCATCCTTCTGTCATCGTCGCCGCCACATGCCAGCTTGAGCCCATGGCGGTCGATTCATTGTCAAGGTCTCGGCCGACGCCAGTCGCACCACCAGGTCCCCGGGCGCCGACTCGGTGGGGTCCCAGAAGTGTCTCCCAGAGCGGTGAACTGGAATTTCACCACGATTAGTTGCGCCAGCAACAACACCGTGTCCTGAGGGCCTCCCCTTTGGCCGCCGAATCAGACGCGCAGCCAGCCTGGCGACCGGGCTCGGTGGCCGGGACGCGTTCGCCGCCGTCCGAACCGCATCCGGCCACCCGGAGAGGGCCGCTAGCTGGCCCTGTAGTACGTCCCATCGCAGCGGAACCCGCTGGTCGAGCCGGTCACCGGCGGGTCATCGAGTCGATGGAATGTGCCGCCGGTGATCTGGCCCAGCAGGTAACAGGTGATCGGCACCTTGCCGGCCGGGTTGCTCTCCGGGATGAGATTCCCGCTGTCGAAGGCGGTGGTCTTCCGCAGGGCCTGCAGGAGCGCCCCCCGGCTCGGATCGGCTCCGGCGTGACGGAGGGCATCGACGAAGAGCTCGCCGCACAGCCACCCGGTAAGAGTGAAGAAGTCGGGCGTGAAGCCCGGTGAGACGTGTTGGACCCAGGTGTTGAAGGTGGTGACCGTCGGAATCGGGGAGGCGTCCTCCCCCAGGTAGAGCGATGCGGCCTGCTCCAGATAGGCCCCGTCGACCGTTTGGGGACCTCCCGCATCGGCGATGAGCTGTCGGCTGTAGGAGGGTGCGCCGAGCACCACCACAGGATGGAAATTCTGCTGGTCGAGGTCTTTGAAAATGGCCGAGGCATAATTCTGCGGCTCCTGCTCGAGGAACAGGATCCGCACGCCGGCGGCCTTCATGGCCACCACCTGCGCCGTAAAGTCCGTCGTGGCCGGCGACAGCGCCGGGTCGGAGAGCACCGTATAGCCCAGGTGCTGCATGGCCTCCTTCTCGTTGGCCCAGGACAACTCGGTTGAGGGCAGGTCGGCGATGATGGTGGCCGTATAGGCGATTTTGGTGGGGTACTTCTGCTTGAAGTACAGCAGCGGACCCGTCGGCCATCCGTTCGATGCCGGGAGCGGGCTGAAATTGTTGGGTAACTTCTCGGTCGCCGGGTCGAGCGACGCCGTGATGTCGGGGAATCCGGGATGGGCGGCGACCAACGGCTCGCTGAAGCTGTCCTCCAGGGACAACCCCCCCACACTGGCGAAGTCGGACTGCATGGCGCTCTGCACCTCCTGCCGGTTGAAGGCGCCTTGGAACCGGTCGTCGGCGCTCGACACCACGATCTTGCGGCCGTTGATGCCACCGTGTGAGTTGATGTAGGCGGCGTAGGCCTCGGTCCCGACCACGGCCCCGGTGAACAGGCCGGCCAACTGGGTCGACACATTGCCGATGGTCACCGATGTGGGGGTCACCCCGGTGTGATCGCGGAAGGCAGATGCCGGAATCGGCGGTGTCGACGATCCGCGGGCCGAGCCGCTGGCGGCGTTGGTCGAGGAGCAGGCGACCAACAGCCCGGCCGTGAGCACCAGACACAGGGCCAACGTGGAGAACGGGGTCTTCCGTATCCAACGATCATACGGCCCTGGCCGTCCACCCTGCCTCGATCTCATCGGCGGCGCCGGACGGAACTCAACGCCGTTCTCGTTCCCCTAAGCCACCACTCCGGCCGCGGCCAACCTGGACCACTCCAGGTCGTCCACGCCGGCCAACTCCAACAGAACCTGGCGGGTGTGCTCACCCAGGTCGGGCCCGACGTCGTCGATCCGACCCGGTGTCCGCGAGAACTTGGGGACGATGCCCGCCATGGGCACGTCATAGCCGGCCCTGCTAGCCGCCCGCACCAGCATCTGCCGTGCTTCATAGTGGGGATCGGCCAACATATCGGCCGGCGTGTAGACCCGTCCGGCCGGTACGCCGTGGGTCGACAGCAGGTCCAGCAGGGTGTCGGCGGCCAGCCCACCGGTCCACCCGGCGATGAGCTCGTCCAGTGCGACCATGTTCCGCCCGCGGGAGGCATGGTCGATGAACCGGGGGTCGCCGGCCAGCTCCGGTCGATCCATGGCCGTGCCCAGGCGGGCAAAGACGGAATCGGCGTTGGCGGCAATGAGCACATCCGATCCGTCGGCGGTGCGGTAGGCGTTGGACGGTGCCACCCCGGGCAGCACACCTCCCGTCCGGGTGCGGGTGACTCCACCCACCTCGAAGTCGGCCAGCGTCGACTCCATGAGAGCCGCCACCGCCTCGTAGATGGCCACGTCCACTTCCTGACCGGATCCGCTTCGCGATCGCTCGGTGACGGCGGCCAGGGTACCGACCACGGCGAAGAGGCCGGCCAGGGCATCGCCCAGGCTGATACCGCATCGGGCCGGCGGGCGGTCGGGGTCGCCGGTCGTGGCCCGGATACCGCCCATGGCCTCACCGACGGATCCGAAGCCGGCGTCCGCGGACCGCGGCCCGGTCTGGCCGAAACCCGAAACATGGACCACGATCAAGCCCGGGTTGGAAGGCCGAAGCCGTTGGTAGCCCAGGCCCCATTCATCCAGTCGCCCGGGCCGGAAATTCTCGAGGACCACGTCGACCCGGTCGGCCATCCGCCGCACCAGATCCCGCCCCGGCTCCTCCCGCAGGTCGACAGCCACCGACCGCTTGTTGCGGGCGATGGCCGGCCACCACAGGCCCTGGCCGCGGTGGGTGAGTCCCCAGGTGCGCATGGGGTCACCCTCTCCGGGCGTCTCGATCTTGATGACCTCGGCTCCGTAATCACCCAGGAGTTGTCCGGCGAAGGGCCCGGCGATGAAGTTGCCCAGTTCGAGCACCCGAAGCCCCGACAGGGGCCCGGACGGTTGGGAATCGGTCATGGAGTGGATTGTAGGGAGCCGGTCCGATGGTCCTCCCGGCCCGCCCTCTCATCGTGAAGGTATGGGGATCGTACGGTCCGACCGGATACTGTGGGAACAACCGGATGGCGCCCGTCGGTACGACCGGCGGCCAGGTGTCCGGGCCGGGCCGGGCGGGTAGCCGTTGTTCGGCAGTGTCGAGGGAGGGGAGGACGCCATGACGCCTTCGGAGGATGGGTTCGAGTACCGCGGCATCAATCATCTGGCCCTGGTCTGTCGGGACATGCAGCGGACGGTCGACTTCTACACCACGGTGCTCGGGATGCCTCTGATCAAGACGATCGAGCTTCCGGCCGGCATGGGCCAACACTTCTTTTTCGACTGCGGCGGAGGTGACTCCCTGGCCTTCTTCTGGTTCCCCGACGCGCCGCCGGCCGCACCGGGGGTGTCCGCACCGATCGGTCGGCCCGACCAGGGCAGTCTGACCAGTGCCGTCGGCTCGATGAACCACGTCGCCTTCTCCGTACCCCCCGACAAGATCGACGAATACGGCGACCGGCTGAGGGCCGCCGGGGTCGACTGTACCGATGTGGCCAACCACGACGACAGCGAGTGGGGTATCGCCGACGACCTCCATCCCGGGGTCTTCGTCCGATCGATCTACTTCCAGGACCCCGACGGGATCCTGTTGGAGTTCGCCTGCTGGACCCGGCCGTTCACCCCCGAGGATGTACACCACCATCCGGCTCGAGCCGTCGACGCGGCCCCGGCCTAGAGCAGGACGATGCCGCGCCTGCGTCAGGTGGGGAAGGACGAGACCGACGCGCCCATCGTCACCATCATGTACGAACACCTCTTCGCGGGGCGGGACCCGGTCGTCGAACCGGGAACGGCCACCGGGTCGCCCGGCGACTGGTGGACGGTCTTCGCGCTGGTGCCCGATGTGCTGGAGCACGCCGTGCAGGGGTTCGGCCTCTACCAGAGCCCCAACCGACTCGTCGATCCGATCCTCCGCGAACTGGCCCAGTGCCGGGCCGGCTGGGCCGCCGGGAGTCAGTTCGTCTTCTCCCAGCACTGCAAGTCGCTGCGGGCCCTGGGCGTGGACGAGGAACTGGTGGCTGCCGTACCCCACTGGGCGGCCGCCTCGTGCTTCAGCGACGTGCAGCGACTGGTGCTGGCCTACACCGACTGTCTGGTTTTCGACCGGGGCCGGGTGCCCGACGGCGTATTCGATGCTCTCCTCGCTCACCTGGGCGACGAGCAGGTCCTCGAGCTGACCTACATCGGAGCGCTTTACCTGCAGCACGCCGTCATGTCTCGTGCCCTGCGTACCGAGTTCGACGATCGGGTCGAGCCGGTGGTGGAGGTGGCGGGGGAAGGCCCCGACCAGGCTCGCCACGTGGGCCGCGACATCGCCCTGCCCCCCCAGTGACTCGGTCGCCGGCGGCGGGGGTGGGAATCGTCGAAGTGTCCCCCCGCGACGGATTGCAGGACGAGCCGGCGGTGGTGCCCACCGGGGTCAAGGTGGCCCTGATCGAACGGGCGCTCGACGCCGGGGTACGCCGGGTCGAAGCCGTGAGTTTCGCCCGACCGGACCGGGTGCCCACCATGGCCGACGCCGGGGCCGTCCTGGCCGGGGTGGTCCGTCGCCCCGGCACCCGGCTCTCGGGCCTGGTTCTCAACCAGCGGGGGCTCGAACGGGCGGTGGCCGCCGGGGTGGACGAGATCAACGTGGTGGTGTTGGCCTCCGAGACCTTCTCCCGCCGCAATCAGGGTATGGGCGTGGAGGAGGCGCTCCTCATGTGGAGCCGGGTGGCCGCCGAGGCGGCCGAGGCCCACGTCGGAGCCACCGTGACCCTGTCGGCCGCCTTCGGGTGCCCCTACGAAGGGTGGGTGACCCCCGGCCAGGTGCGGGAGATGGCCCGGCGGGTGGCCGAGGACGGACCGATCGAGATCGCCCTGGCCGACACCATTGGCTGTGCCGTGCCCCCCGAGGTCGATGCGCTGGTCCGTGGAGTGGCCGCCGACACCCGACTCCCGGTCCGGGTCCATCTGCACAACAGCCGCAACACCGGGTACGCCAATGCCTTGGCCGCTGTCACCGCCGGGGCGTCGACCCTCGACGCCAGCATCGGGGGCATCGGCGGGTGTCCCTTCGCCCCGGGAGCGTCCGGCAACATCGCCACCGAGGACCTGGTCCATCTCCTCGACCGCATGGGTGTCCCGACCGGAGTGAGCCTGGAACGATTGGTGGCCGCCTCCCACTGGCTGGAGGGGGTGGTGGGTCACCCGGTGCCCGGCCAGCTGGGTCGGTCCGGGCCTTTCCCCCCTGCCGGTAGCGGAGCCATGATCTGACCCCATGCCCATCCTCCTACCCATCCATGACTACCCGCACCCTATGGAGTCGGACACGGCGTGGAGCGAGTCGTACTACTTCAACGCCTACGACCCGGTTTCCGACAGCGGCTTCTTCACCCGGATCGGCATCCGGCCCCACGAGGGCACCATGGACGTGGGCTTGTCGGTGTGGCTCCCGGGCGGGGAGCTGGCCGACTACCGACACGTGATCGACCAACACGAACTGACGGGGTCGCCCCTGGTGGTGGGCGGCGTCCGGTTCGAACTGCTCGAGGCCGTGAAGAGCTGGCACATCGTGGGCGCCGTGGATGCGGTGGCCCGGCCCTGCCAGCCGTCGAACGGGACAATGCGGCCGGTCCAGCTGGCCGTGGATGTCCGGTTCGACGCTGTGTCCCCGGCCGTCGGTACCGACGGACAGCACACGGTCGGGCCGCGTAGCCATCAAGCCTCGGCCGCGGCCAGCACCACCGGAAAAGGCCACCTCGAGCAAGCCGGTCGGTGGACCGGTTCGCTGACCGTCGATGGTGTGACCCACCCCTGGACCGAGGCCTACGGCAACCGCGACCGCTCGTGGGGGCCGCGTCGGTGGGGCGGTCCCCCGATGTGGCGTTGGTTCAGTATCAACATGGGCGAAGCGATGCACTTCGGGGGCATCCGCCTCGGTACGGTGGCCGGCGACCTGCACCGCGGCTGGGTGTGGGAGGACGGTCGGTTGACCAGCATCCGGGAGTGGGGCTGCGGACCGAACTGGCCGACGACGGGCTGACCCAGCGGATCGTGCATGTCGTCGTCAGCGACAAGCAGGACCGCACCTACCAGCTGACCGGTGACGTTCTCCGGGTGGCCGACATCGGCAACTCGGGAGGGACGGTGGTCAAAGAGGGTCTCACCCGGTGGACCTACCGGGCCGGCGACGGCACCACCGCGGCGGGGTACGGCATCGCCGAGTACCTCCACCAGATCGATCGACACGGGAGCCCCACCGTTCCGGTGGAGTAAACGTCGAGTGGTTAGGGTGCGCCGGTGAGCATGGGCACCGATGTGGCCGACCGGCTGGGAGCCGTGCTCAGCGGGCGCGTGACCGGGCTCCGTCAACTGTCCGGGGGCGCGTCACGGATCACCAGCGCATTCGACCTCGAGACACCCACGGGAAAACGGCGGCCGCTCATCCTGCAGCAGTTGCGGGGGGCCGGGCCGGTCCACCATCCCGGCATCGAGACGGAAGCGGGACTCCTTCGAGCCGCCGGTGGTGCCGGGGTTCCCGTGCCCGAGGTGGTTGCCTCCGGGGCGGTCGACGGGCTCCCTCCCGGATGGTTGGTGGTCGAACGGCTGGAAGGCGAGACCATCCCCCGACGGATCCTGCGGAACGGGGAGTTCGCCGCCGCCCTCCCCGTCCTGAGCGATCAGACGGCCCGGGCCCTGGCCGCCGTCCACTCCATGGATCCGGCGTCCATCCCCGGGCTTCCGGCTGAGGATCCGCTGGGCCGCCCCCTCGATTTCCTCGATGCCCTCCACCAGGTGCGGCCGGTTCTGGAACTGGGCGCACGGTGGCTCGCCCTCGGCCCTCCACCCGGGGACGGCCCGGTGGTGGTCCACGGTGACTTCCGGATGGGCAATTTCCTGGTCGACGCCACCGGCTTGCGGGCCGTGCTCGACTGGGAACTGGCCCACCAGGGGGACCCGGCGGAGGACATCGGGTGGCTGTGTGCCCGGTCGTGGCGGTTCGGTGGCCCGGGCCGGGTGGGCGGGTTCGGCGACGTGGAGGGATTTTTGGCTACGTACACGGCGGCCAGCGGACGAACCGTGGATCTCGATCGGATCCGGTGGTGGGAGGCCTACGCCACCGTCAAGTGGGCCGTGGTCTGCCTGCTCCAGGCGTCGGCCCACCTGAGCAGAGCCACCCGGTCGGTGGAACTGGCGGCCATCGGGCGGCGGGTGTGCGAGAGCGAGTGGGACCTGTTGGGTCTCCTGGGGGTAGCCCGGCCGGCGGTACCCGAAACGATGTCCGGAGAGGAGCCCGGTGAAGCCCGGGAGGGAGGCTGGCCCGGGGCCAGCCCGCTCTTCGGACCGCCTTCGATGGCCGAACTGGTCGAAGCGGTCCGCGAATATCTCGACAAGGTCATCGCCTCCGCTGAGGGCGCCGCCCGATTCGAGGCCCGGGTAGCCCACAACGTGCTGTCCATGGTGGGCCGGGAGATGGACCAGGGCGACGGTCTGCAGGCGGCCCACCATCAGCGGCTCCAAGCTCTCGGCTATCCGGACGACCGGGCCGTGGCCGCGGCCATCCGGGCCGGCCGCTACGACGACGATCTCGACGGCCTGGGTGCGGTTTTGGCCGCCGACACACGGGACCAGTTGTTGGTCTCCCATCCGTCCTATCTCGACCAGATGCCGTAATACCGGGCCGACCGGCCCGGGGGTCGACGGGAGCCTGGGATCCACCCTCCATCCGCTTGACTTAGGCGTGCCTAATAGTTAGGCTGACCTTACCTCGACCGTAAGGGAGTCCAATGGCAAGACCGGCACGGCACATGGATACGAGGGCGAACGGCGATGATGTGGCCTCCGGCAGTGTCGAGGGCACGAATGAGGGACGCTTCCGGCTGAGTTTCCGCCGACGGACGGACCGAGGACCAGCCACCGCCGGCACGTACGCCGCCGGTAGGGCCGGGCTGCGCAGGGTCGACTGGGTAAACCTGTTCATCGATACCGACGATCGGCGGATGCGGGCCGAGGTGTCAGGCGTGGGCTTTCGTCTTCCGGTGGTATGCCCGGTGCCCCTTTCGGTGGCCGCCGACCTGATCCGGGCCGGAACCCCGTGCGTCACCTCCCGGTGGAACGGGGGTCGCTGACGTCATGGTCCTCTGTCACTGCGAAGCGGTCAGCGACCGGACGGTGGATGCCGCGGTGGCATCGGGAGCTCATACGGTGGCCGATATCACGGCCCGGTGTCGGGCCGGCGGGGGGTGCGGTGGATGCCATGCCAGCCTGCAGGCGCTGATCGACGCTGTCACCGACTGCCGTCAGCCGGTGGGTATGTCAGCGGCCTGAACCATCCCTGACCCGAGGCCGCGTCGCCTACCATGCAGGGCAGTAGGTCGACCGCACCGGAGGAGGTGCCATGCATGGCAGCAGTGAGGTGATCGAACTCCTCAACGATGCGCTCACCGCTGAGCTCACCGCCGTCAATCAGTACTTCCTCGACGCCAGAATGTTCGACAACTGGGGGTACGTCCGCCTCGGGGAGCGCTTCCGGTCGGAGTCGATCGGTGAGATGAAGGACGCCGACGAGCTCATCGAGCGCATCCTCTACCTCGAGGGCCACCCCAACGTCCAGCGCCTGGGCAACATCCGGACCGGTGAGACGGCCACGGAAAAGCTCAGCCTGGCCTTGGAGCTGGAGACCGAGGCCATCGGCCGGTTGAATCGGGGGATCGCCGCCTGTGCGGCCCAGGGCGACAACGGGACCCGTGAGCTGCTCGAGACGATCCTGGTCGGCGAGGAAGACCACGCCGACTGGCTGGAGACCCAGCTGACTCTGATCACTCAGATCGGCGAGGGCCACTACCTGTCCCAGCAGATCACCTCCTGACCCTCCAAAGTGGAGGGTCAGCTATCACCGCTAACCTGCCCGGCATGAGCTTCGTACCGCTGGGAAAGTCCGGCCTGAAGGTATCCCGTGCCTGCCTGGGCACCATGACCTTCGGAAACACCGACTGGGGCACGGACGAATCGGAATCGCAACGGATCGTTGACACCTTCCTCGGTGCCGGGCATAACTTCATCGACACCGCTGATGTGTACAACGCCGGCGTGTCCGAAGAGTTCGTCGGACGGGCCATCGCCAAAAAGCGGGACGGGGTCGTCCTGGCCACCAAGGGATACAACCATATGGGGGACGGGCCCAATGACCGGGGTTCGTCCCGAGTCCATCTGACCCGGGCCCTCGAAGCCAGTCTGCGTCGGCTCGGTACCGACTACATCGACCTCTACCAGCTGCACAACTGGGACCACGACACGCCGATCGAGGAGAGCATGGCCACGCTGGACGATTTCGTCCGGTCGGGCAAGGTCCGCTACATCGGGTGCTCGAACTTCTACGGCAGCCAACTGGTCGAGGCCCAGTGGGCAGCCGATCGCCAGGGCGGGGCTCCTCTGGTCAGTCTGCAACCCCAGTACTCACTGATCTGGCGCGATATCGAGCTCGACATTCTGCCCACCGCCACCCGTCACGGCATGGGGGTCATCGTATGGAGCCCGCTCGGAGGCGGGATACTCACAGGGAAATACACCCAACGGGATGACCTTCCAGCGGACGGTCGATTGAGCAGGGGTTCCAACGTGGAAGCGGAGGGGATGAGGATGCTCACTCTCACCGACCGCAACTTCGAAATCGTCGCCGAAGTGACCGAGCTCGCCACTGATCTGGAGACGACACCGACGGCGGTTAGTCTGGCCTGGATTCTCAGCCGCCCCGGCATCACCTCGATCATCATCGGCCCCCGGACGGTGGATCAGCTGACGCAGAATCTGGCCGGATTCGAGTTGTCACTGCCGCTCGATTCGGCCAAGGGCCTGAGTAGGCTCTCCCGACCCCCGGTGAGCTATCCCTGGTACATGCAGATCCGAATGTGAGTACTCCCGGGCCGTCGCTCCTCTCGTAGGCCACACAGCTTTCATCAGATTTCAGCCGTCACGAGAACCTCGAACTCGCTCCGGTCACCGCCCGACCCACCCGATCCGGTGGTCGGCGGACCCGCCCACGAGATGTACCCTGGCCCCCTGCCGACGGCGTTCCCGGCATCCGGAGGTCGACGAGGGTGGAGAGATCCAAGGCCGGCTGCAAGCGAAGCCCCGTCCGTCATCCGGAACAGGGTCAGCTCTCTACCGCCTGAGCGGTAGAGAGAAGGTCCGGGGGGACCTCAGGCGTCAGACCCGGAGCGGGTCGGCGGAACCCCACTCCACGGGCCTGGCGACTAAGTCAACTATTCCCAACCCGGACGGATCCCAAACGATCTCGATTGGGTTCGGTCCACCAATTCCCTGATCGCAGCCCTGGTACGGCCGAAAACATCGAGCCGGCGGGTGAGGCAACACCCCGATCGACATCGTGCAGGTGATCCCCGGTCACCTTCAGTTCCGATCCAGCGTCGCCGATGATGCCTGAGATGGTGGAGAAACTAATTCGGCTGCGCTATTCAGCCGTCTGCTCCCACTGTGGATCTGCGCTCTCCCCCGGCGCTCAGGGATGGTGGGACTCGGATGAAAGGGCAGCCACCTGCCCGGACTGTCATTCCGGTAACGGTGGTCCACTGCGGTCCACTGCGCCCGACAACCCCTCAGATGAGGACCCCACTCGAGCCGAAGTCCCAACCAGCCAACAAGCTGGAGCATCGGCTCGGAACGTCCATGAGCAGAAGTACCGCCGGCGTGAAGAGAGAATCGAACGAAAATGGGGAGCGGCGGCCGGAGTCGTCAAGTTCCTTTCGAAAGAGCCCCAGTCGGCAAAGGCGTGGGCCAAGGGATCGCAAGGAGAACGTCGTCTGGCCACCCTCCTGGCCAAAGGCCTGGGCGAAAAAGCGGTGGTGCTACACGACAGGCAGGTTCCGGGAAGCAAGGCCAACATCGACCACGTTGCCGTCGCCCCATCGGGCATCTGGATTATCGATGCGAAGAACTACGAGGGAAAAGTTGAACAGCGCGCCATGGGCGGCGTGTTCACATCCGATCAGCGTCTCTACGTCGACGATCGGGATCGGACCAACCTCGTCTCCGGTCTTGCCGGCCAGATCAACGCCGTGCTCGATGCCGTTGGAGGCACCGACGTACCTGTCGACGCCGCCCTCTGTTTCCTCGATGCGGAATGGGGATTCTTCACCAAACCCTTCCGGCTGGAGGGAGTCCTGGTCACGTGGCCGAGGAGGCTTTGCGAGACAATTGGCGCACCCGGACCCGTGCCCGCTGATGATGTGAAGCGACTGGCCGAGAGGCTGGCCGCGAAGCTCCCACCCTCACTTCCGGTGGCGTGAGGTCGACGAGGGGCACTCGCCCAGCCGCCAACTGGCCACCTGGCTCTCCTCGGTTCGAGTAGCCGAACAGGCGCCCAGATAATGCGGACCTCAACTCACCAGCACGTTCGGTCGGGGAAAGCCTTCGGCCTCGCACAATGCGTAATACGCCTCGAGGGTGCCGGGGCCATCGAACACGCTCTCGATGCTGCCATCAGCAGCGAGGTTGAGATTGACACCGTACATCTGGAACCACACACGCGTGTCATCCTCGATGCACTCGAGGGTGTGAACCGATCCCGCCGGCTCGAACAGAAAGGAGCCCGCTCTGTTCACGTAGTCGTACTCACGGTATTTCCAGGCACCGGACGTCGTGTATCCGTAGACCGGCCCCGTGTGGCGGTGGGTCTGCACGGCATAGCCCGTTTGGAAGATGTTCTCGACGATCCACAGTCCCTCAGCCACATCGACCTGGATCACCTTGAGTTTGTTGCCGCCACCTACCTCGACAAAAGGGAGATCGGCTGAACCTCGGTGCTGGGCCTCGGTTGCTACTGCGTCGATGGTCATGTCTGCTCCTTGACACTCGGTGGAGATCATCTGTGACGAAGTTACCTCCGCTCGGACCACATTGGCTGGTAGCCGCCCTCCTTCGCTCTGGGCTGGCGGACACGGTCGGTCGCCTCACAGGCTACGGTTGCTCGTCCCCCGGAGATGGCTCAGGATGAAGCCGAACGGCACGGAGACCCTCCGAGGGCGGGCGGGAGAACTCACTCCCGCCCTTATCGACAAGGAATTTCCCCATGACGCCTCCCGCTGGTTCAGTTCGCTTGATCGGCCACGACCGGCGGTTTGCGGAGTCAATCGCGCAGATCGACACTGAACTGGAGTTCCTCCTGGGTGCGGCCGTCGCCGCCCGTCGAGATGAGGTGCTGGCCGCCGCGCGCGCCACCTACGGCTCCAGCGAGGACTTCCGCGGGGTACGTGATGCCTGGGACGCCGTCTTCCCCGATGGCGTCTACAGCGCCGCCGGATTGGCCGAGGCCAAGCGGAGGACGTAGTTCCCACCCCTCCGCGCTCACAGATTCGAGAGCCCCTTGGACCCGGCGGCGGAGCCGCCGCCGGCCCGTTGCGTCTCTCCCAGAGTGGTCGGATAGCTAGACCAATGGAACCAGCCGACGCCGTGGGTGATTTTCTGGCCGACACCGATTGACAGTGCCACCCTCCGGTGTGAGCGTTACCAAGATGATCACCATCGGGTGATGACGGAGATGACCCAACTGAAGGGGTGGCAGTGAGATGAGCCTGGATCCAACGGAGAACAACGGGGTCTCGTCCGACGAGAACCGCGAGAGGCAAGGAGAGGTCGCCGGACGGCTGGGACGGAGAGCGCTCATGTTGGGAGCGGCGGCCGGAGTCGGAGCAGCCGCCTCCGTTGTCGCCGGTTCAAATCCGGCGGGCGCCACTGAAAACAGCGCCGTCCTGGCCGGGGAGACCAACACCGCCACCAGTACGACTGAGGTGACCACGACCAGTGGTAGCGGCCTCTACGGGATCTGTGACAACTCGAGCGGGCTATTGAGTGGCTTCCGGGGAGGGGTGGTCGGCGACAGCACGGATGGCTACGGCGTGATCGGCGCGTCGAGCGACGTCGCCGGAGTTTTGGGAAAGAGCGGAAGCTCGAGTGATCTGCTCGAAGGCGTCGTATCGGCGGTGGTCGGCGACAGCAGTAGCAACTATGGCGTTTTCGGAGCGTCCACTGGGTCGGATGGTGTCTACGGAATCAGCAAGGGTTCGAGTGATCTACTCAGTGGCTTCCGGGGAGGCGTGGTCGGCGACAGCACTACCGGATACGGCGTCATCGGGGCTTCGAGCGACGTCGCTGGCGTATTAGGGAAGAGCGGCAGCTCGAGTGACCTGCTCGAGGGAGTGGTGTCCGGCGTGATCGGGGACAGTAGTAGTGACTATGGGGTTTTCGGCGCATCAATTGATTCGGACGGCGTCTACGGCATCAGTAAAGCATCGAGCGGTCTGCTCAGCGGCTTCCGGGGAGCCGTCGTCGGCGACAGCAGCAACGCCTACGGAGTCGTGGGTGCATCGGGTGACATCGCCGGCGTATTAGGGAAGAGCGGATCGTCGAGCGAGCTGCTCGAGGGAGTGGTGGCCGGGGTAATCGGCGACAGTAGTAGTGACCACGGCGTCTTCGGCGCATCGGTTGATGCCAACGGCGTTCTGGGGAGAAGTGGCGGGTCAAGTGCACTCTCCGGCCACCTGGGCGGCGTCATGGGCGACAGCGACAGCACTGATGGAGTGGTGGGTCTATCCAGCGGAGGTAACGGGGTCACCGGTATCTCCACCGTCGACAGTGGGGTGTACGGGACCTCATCCGCTGGTTGGGGTGTCCTCGGATCAAGCCAGGCTTCTGACGCGGGCGGCGTGTGGGGTGCCGACGAGAGCGAGGACGGCGCCTTCGGGGTGCAGGGCACAACCGGCCCCGGAGTGGGCGTCGCCGGAAGCGCCGATAGCGGCATCGGCGTATCGGCTCAGAGTGCTTCAGGGGTGGCACTGGAGGTTGAGGGCGTGGCCACCTTCACCCGAAGCGGTCTGGCCTCAATCCCGGCCGACAAAACATCGGTAACCGTTACGGGTGTAGTCCTCTCCACGAACAGTCTCGTACTGGCCACGATGCAGAACAGTATTTCCAAGCTCTATGTCGAGGCCGTAGTGCCCAACGTCATTGCCGGATCCTTCGAGATTCTTTTGTCCAAGAAGGTGCCCAGTGGAAAGGCAGCCGATGTCGGATGGTTCATCGTTAACTGATCGACCGAGGATCCTGTCCAACGAAGCAACGGTTAACGTCGAATTGTGAGGCTCATTCCCCGCTACGACGACCGACCGCTCATCTCCATCGACGGAGACCCTGCCAGTCAGCTGGCGCCCTCTCTTCGGCAACGCCGCCGCACCGAGGCACTCCTCGCCTCTCTGGACAGTGACCAGTGGGCTGCAGCGACCAGGTGTGAGGACTGGGATGTGGCTGACGTCGTCGCTCACCTGATCAGCGTCAACAGCTTCTGGATACTGTCCATCACCCAGGGACTGGCCGGGACGCCGACCCGCTACCTGGAGTATTTCGATCCGGCAGTGACCCCAGGCGAGCTGGTCGCCAGCGTGCGCGGGAAGCCTCCCTCTGAGCTGTTGGACCAACTGATCGCCTCCAACGACGAGCTCCTGAACCTGGTGGGGCGCCTCGACGACGCCGGTTGGTCGGAGCTGGCCGAATGTCCGGTCGGCCATGTCCCCATTCGTCTCGTGCTG
Source organism: uncultured Acidimicrobiales bacterium (assembly GCA_963824645.1). Taxonomy (GTDB): domain Bacteria; phylum Actinomycetota; class Acidimicrobiia; order Acidimicrobiales; family RAAP-2; genus Bog-756. The sequence goes on along the minus strand of CAWGQC010000010.1, from coordinate 308,122 downwards.
CAGCATGGCCTGTGGGACGGATGGGTGCACGAGCGTGACATCGCGCTCCCCCTCGATCTACCTACTCCCGTCGAACCGGACGAGGTCATCTCGAGTCTCGTCTACGTGAGCGCTCTGGGTACCGCAATCGCACTCATCCGAGGTGAGAGCGTCCAAGGTGAATTCGCCCTTACGACCAACAGCCCCCCATCGAAGTGGGTAATGGACGTGACGGAGAGGGTGGAGGTCCGGCCGGGCGATGCCGGCCCAACCAGTCCGTGCCTGGACGGCGCCGCCGTTGACCTTGTTGAGGCTCTCAGCCTCCGGGTGCCATTGCCGGCCGCAGCGCCGGAAGGATGGCGTCGCCTACTGGAATGCGGACTCATGGCCGCTTTCGGGGGTACGCAGCATCTATAGGGCATTCGGGACTCCCGGGGTAGTGTCACTGAGCGGGCACACAGGCAAACCAAAGGCGGTCTGAAGTGAGCACTCTGGCGGCAGCAGCGACAACCATTCCTGGGTTGGCGTCCAATGGCACAGCCATTTCGTGCGCAGCGGGCTCTCCGTGCCCGTCGATCCCCAATCAAATCGCGGGGAGCAGTAGCGGCCTCACCGTCGGATCCTCAGGATTGGGAATCTCATCCATCGTCGGAGTGCTGGTCGAGGTGCTGGCCATAACGGCGATGGCGGCGCTCGTCGGCATCATCATCATCGCCGTGGTGGCCAATCGGGCCGATCCCGACCCGACAGGGCGTCGACCACAGTCCGTCTACTTCTTCGTAGTTTCTTTCGTCACCATAACGACGGGGATTTTCGGTTCCGCGCTGTTCGTAGCCTCGGTTCTGTGGCTCACGGCTCATCACTCCTCATCCGCAGGTCATTCGATAGCCCGTCTCATGCTCGTAAGCGCTCTGATCCTCGCAATCAGCGCAGCGTTCTTCGTATCCCATCTTCGCCGAGGGCTTGGCCTGGCAAGGGCGGAGGGAGTGCCTTCAGGTCCGTCCCACAGAGTCGGTCAGAGCTACGTTTCCGTCGTTGCCTTCGTCTCGATCTTGGCGCTCCTTCTCACCGGGGTTCTGACGGTCTACCTCATCTTTGCCGTCGCCTCTCCGGTGACGTTCGGATCCTTCGGCGGTCGAGGCGACTCGGTTCGGGTCCTCATTGAATCGGTGTATCTGGGTTTGGTCGCCATTCTGGTGTTGTGGACGCACAGCTCTTTGTTGACCCCAAGACTGGGCCTTCTGCGTAGGGATCGGCGTTCTGCGGAGCCCATTCGTCCGAACCAGGAACCTTGACATCACGCACGGAGTGGGCGTCAGCTCGAGACGGATAGGCCTGTTCTCACTGATCAAGCTGAGGTACCGCTCCAATGCACCTGTCCCGAGTTGACCCGTCGGGTCCAGACGGCTTCAGAGTGCGTTCTCGGCGGCGTCAGTGACGTACCGCTGAGGCGGGGCCTGTTGGCGGAAGCGCCCGGCTCCATCGATTACGTCGACCAACGGGATCGACAGAGTGTGAACCCCCGGCGTTCAGGCCAACGATCAGTGTCCCGCTTTGGAAGGGCCGCTTGAAGTTGCGACGGGTCTGATCGAAAATGGACATCTCGGGCAATCCCCGGCGGGATTGTTCTGGCGGGAGAGGGGATCGACGACCGTGGCGGCAAAGCAGCCCAGGCGCAACCGGGAAGAACTGCGGGAATTGCTCCTCCAAAAGGGCCAGACCATCCTCCGCGAGGAAGGACTGGGAACCGGAGCGGAGCTTCTGACCTTCAAGAGGGTTTTCGACCGCGTCGAAAGGGATACCGGCATACGCCTCACCAACGCCTCGGTTATACGGCGGATGTGGGACAACCAGGCCGACTTCCAGACCGACGTTCTGGTGGCCATCGCCGAGGATGACAATGCGGACGAGCTCGATCGCACACTGAAGGCCGTTGAGCCCATCCTGGCCACGGTCGACCTCACGACGCGGGAGTCCCGCGAGCGAGCCCTGCGCGAGCTGTGTCGGGTCGGAGGAGCCGCCAACATGGACGCGGTACGAGATTCGAGCTATTGGCCCTTGTCGATTGCGATATGGGCGTTAGCCGTATTCGACGAACCGCCGGCGCAGCGCAAGAAGATCGAAGTGGCGCTGGTCTCGGGGTACGACGCCTTTACGGACCAGGCCGCAGAGGTCTACGCAGCGATGGCGCAACTGATGGGTGTCCGACTCCGTGAGCAGTTTACGATCCATCAGTTCGCCATGGCGGCCGATGCGCTGGGCCAGGGCTGCGGGCTGCGCGACCGGGTCGATCAATCCAAGATGAGGGGCATCCCCCGGGCCACCGGACCGGACGGGGAGATTCAGGAGTGGACCCTCTTCGCGGTCGCCTTCGAAGGGTTGGTGCAGCAGTTCTTCGAGGCCGATCCGAACTGGAAGCTTGACGATCAGGCCGGCGGGCCCCCCGAGGACTCCGTCGGCGACTGAGCACTCGATGGCGCCCATGTTTCGCCGGACAGACTGTCAAGGACAATCAGGAAATTCCGGTGTCTATGACTCCGCGCTCGACGCCGACAGGGCGGGTGAATCCGACCAGGTGTGAATAGAGGTGGTCACGCCTTGGTGGCTCACCGGGGTGGGGCAGACGTCGTTCACCAAGCCCATTCTCCCGATCTGGCTGCATGGTGCCGCCGGCCCCACTCCTATCCCATCGTCTTGGCGCCGTCGATCGATTCACGGATGATGTCGGCATGCCCGGCGTGTTGCGAGGTCTCGGCGATGAGGTGCAGGAACACTCGGCGGACCGACCAGCGAGACCCAGGCTCGAACCACGGGCGCTCCGGCAAAGGCTGAGAGTCGTCGAGGGACGGGATCGACTCGAGGAGCCCATCGGTACGGAGGGCAACCGCCTCGTAGCCGGCGACTAGTCCCTCGAGCGACTCATCCTCATTCATGACGAAGCTCTCGACTTGAGCTCTGAACGTGTTCTCGTCCAGGGGGCCATTGGCCTCTGGCCCACTCAGAATGAAGTTGGCCCAGATGGACTCCACGCGGGTGACGTGCTTGATGATCCCGCCGACGCAGAGTTGGCTCGCCGTCGGGGTGAGGCGTGCCTGTTGGTCGCTCAGTGATTGCGTCGTCTGACGGAGCAACCCCCGGTGTCGGCCCAGCGTCTCCAACAGGTCGGATCGTTCGGTGGACGTTGATTCGGTGTGGTCTTTGATCATCGGATCACTCTTTCTTCGTTGGGTCTAAGGTCACCATATGACCCATAGCGGTCAGAACTTGTCCTAAATGAGAGATCTGCTGAAAAGATGTCGACAACAACTTCTCGAGCGCTGCGCCTCCTGGCCCTTTTCCAGAACCGGCGCTATTGGCCTGGCGTCGAGCTGGCCTCTCGGCTGGAGGTCTCCGCCAGGACGCTTCGCCGAGATGTCCAACGATTGCGGGAGATGGGATATCCCGTCGAGGCTCAACGGGGACTCGACGGGGGCTACCAGTTGGCCGCGGGAGCGGCTCTGCCTCCCCTCCTCCTCAGCGACCAGGAAGCCGTATCACTGGCGGTCGGCCTATTGTCTGCAGTTCAGGCCGGCAGCATCGCGGGGATCGAGGAGTCCTCCGTCCAGGCGCTCAGCAAACTCATCCAAGTCATGCCACCCCGACTTCGTCAGCAAGTTGATGCGCTGGCGGCAATGACGGTGCCTGCGGTGTTCGGTGCCGATGCACCGAGCGCAGACTCCGGCGAACTCTCGACGATTGCCCAGGCATGTCGCGATTGCGAGCGGCTCACGTTCGATTACATCTCTCGGGACGGTGATCCGAGCAAGCGACACATCGACCCCCATCGGCTCGTCCTACTGGGCCCCCGTTGGTATCTGGTCGCCTGGGATCTTGATCGGTCCGACTGGCGGACTTTCCGACTCGACCGCCTCACAAACGCTCACGGCACTGGCGGACACTTTCCTTCACGCCAGCTTCCGACCGACGATGCGGCCCAGTTTGTCCGGGATGCCATCGGAAGCATGCCCCGCCGCTACGTCGTCGAGGTGATCATCCAAGCTTCGGCAGAGGTGACCCGGCAGCGGATCGGCCGGGGAGCCTCCATCGAAGAGTTCGGCCCGGACCGGTGCCTCCTGCGGATCGCCTCCGAATCACTCGACTGGCCATTGATGGCGCTCAGCGCCACAGAAGCTGAGTTTGAAGTGCTGTCGCCGCCCGAATTCATCGCCCATCTCCGGGAACGGAGCACCCGGTTCGGCCGGGCTCTCGTAGCCCGTGGGCAGTGAGTGGCCGACACCAGGTACCTGCCACCGCTGCTTCCCCAGCTGAGCTGCAACGACGAATGAACCAGAGAGTGGCGGGTTTTGGGCCCTCAACCTCAGCTCGAACATCCGACGAGACGGTCCTTTCAACTGAGGTTGGTTTGGGCCTGCCCATCCAATCTCCATAGTCGGAAGGTGGACGCCGGATTTATCGCCGACTCTCGCCGAGCAGTGACCATCGCCGCGGCTACGGTCTGGTGACGTGATCCGATTCGCCGACTGCGAGCTGAACCTTGAGCGCGTGGTCCTTCGACGGGGTGGCGAGGAGATCCGGATCGAGCCCCAGGTATTCGACGTGCTCGCCTACCTGGTGGTGCACCGCGGCACGGTCGTGCGCAAGGAGGAACTGCTCGACGCCATCTGGGGTGATCGTTTCGTGAGTGAGTCGGCTCTGACCACTCGGATCAAGGCGGCCCGCCAGGCGGTCGGCGACGACGGCAGCAAGCAATCGGTCATACGGACCGTGCACGGCAAAGGATACGAATTCGTCGCCATCGTGGAGGAGATCGGAGAGAGTCCAACCGGTGCCGCACAGGCCCCCGTCGTAACGGCGACCTCCGTTGGCGTTCGTGTGCAGCCGTTGATCGGCCGTGATGCGCTACTGGAGCAGCTGGCCGAGATGATCGGTGACCATCGGCTGGTCACGCTGGTGGGCCCCGGTGGCGTCGGGAAGACCTCGCTCGGGATGGAACTGGCCCGCACCGTCGGTGACGAGTTCGAGGACGGCGTCCACGTCGTGGAGTTGGTCGGCATCGCCGATGAGGACGCCACAGCCGCAGCGCTGGCAACGGCCATCGACGTCAACCTGCGAAAGTCGAGCTCGATCGACGATGCCATCGTCGATCTGCTGCGCTCCCGGCACAGCCTGCTCGTTCTTGACAACTGCGAGCACCTGATCGAACCGGTAGCCGAGCTGGTGGCGCGCATCCTTCGAGAGGCGCCCGCCATCTCGATCGTCGCCACCAGCCGTGAACCACTCGCCATAGAGGGCGAGCGGATCTGGACTGTCGACCCGCTGCCGACCGGGCCCGAGGAGTCGATCGGATCGGACGTCGTGCTCGGCCAGTTGGCCGAGATCCCCGCTGTCGCCCTTTTCGTCGCTCGGGCCAAAGCCGCTGACCCCTCCTTCGAACTCGACAAGGGAACTGCGCCCCTGGTTGTCGAGATCTGTCGGAGGCTCGACGGGATACCGCTGGCCATCGAGCTGGCTGCGGCGCGGGCGCGGTCAATCGGCGTTGCCGAAGTCGCCCACCGTCTCGACCAGCGCTTCGGCGTCCTCAAAGCGATGCGCAGAGGGAGCGACCCTCGGCACCGGACAATGCACGACGCCATCAGCTGGTCCTACGACATGCTGGAGCCGGACGAGCGGGCGCTCTTCACCGCACTGTCGGTGTTCGCCGGATCCTTCGACCTGCGCTCGGCAGAGGCAATTGCACCCAGAGGTGACGCTCTTGACCTGCTCACGCGGCTCACCGAGCGTTCCATGCTTGCCGTGCGTCCCGGCCCGGGCGGTTCGACCCGCTATGAGCTCCTCGAGACGCTGCGGGAGTACGGACGCACCCGCCTCAGCGATGCCCACGCCGCCGAGCTTTTCGCCGGACACGCTCAATATTTCGCCGCCGAGGCTGGAGCCGTCGAGGCGGAGCTCCGTGGCCCCGGCGAGGGCGACGCCATCGCCCGAGCCGAGTCGTCGATGGCGGACCTACGAGCCGCCGAGAGGTTTGCCCTCGAGTTGGGGGATTTCGATATCACCTTCGGACTGATTAGCTCTATCCGCGAGTTCGCCATGCGGGCCATGCGCTACGAAGTCTTCGCCTGGGCCGACGCCGCCTGCAACGCACCGGGAGCGCTCGACCACCCGCTGGCCCCCCTGCTGACCGGGATCCGTGCGTACGGCGCCTGGGTCCGTGGGGAGTTCGATCTCGCCGTACAGCTCGCTGAAGAAACCCGACAGCTTGAGCATCAGCTGTCGGTCTTTCCCAGCGGTCTGGCGGAACGAACATTCGCCAATGTGTTGTATATCGTAGGCAACCCGAAAAAAGGCCACGATGAGGGGCTCCGCCAGATCGAGCTGGCGGCGGAGTCCGGCAACCGGTCCCGACTAGTCCACGCCTGCTACATGGGGGCGGTAGGTCACAGCTCAGACGGCGACTACGACGAGGCCGACGCCCTGGTTGAACGAGCCCATGAAGTGGCGAAGCAGACGGCGTCGCCAACGGACTTGGCGTCAGTAAAAGTGGCACGCGGGTTCGCCAGCAGAACGGAGGAGGAGGCGTTGGAGGCCTTCACCGCAGGCGGCAGGATCGCCCGCGGCGCCGGCAACCGCTGGATGCATGCGTTCGCTTTCACGGAGGCGAGCGGACTTCTCGTTTCCCGAGGTGACCTCGAGACCGGCTGCGCGGGCCTGGCGGAGATGGTCGGGGTCTGGTACCGCGCCGGAGACTGGTCACAGCAGTGGCACACGTTGTCGCGCTGCGTGATCGCCCTGGATCGAATCAATCAGGCCGAACTGGCCATCGAACTGCTCGGTGCCATCGAGGCACACGCGATGATAGGTGTCGCACCGATGTCGAGCACACTGCATGATCTCGTCTTTGTCAGCCGCAACCATCTCGTCGACGCCATGGGGACCGAACGTACCGGCGAACTACTTGCGGTCGGCGCCACCTGCCCCGTCGAGGACATCGTGTTGCGCACCCAACGTGCGCTGATCGGCGCCAGCTGATCCTGGCCTCAGCGTGACGTCGGCCGTCGAACACCCGCTAAATATTTGACGAGGTGCTGGCAGAGGTCCGCTGCATCAACACCCAATCCGGCGAGCAGGTTCGAACGACGCCGTCGTAGGAGAGGGAGCCCCAGCAAGTAAAGGCCTGGCATGCAGGCGACGCCGCCGTCGTGTTCCACGCGACCCCGGCGGTCGAGCGCACGCGGATCCAGCCAGTCGTATGAGGGACGGAAGCCGGTCGCCCAGATCACCGCGGCGAATCCCCGCAGGTCGAGCTCGGTTGGCACCTGGGTGAGGACGGTCGGACCCGGATCGATGGCCGGGCCGACGAGATTGACCATGTTCTGTTCGTCGACCCATTCGTCGATCCGTCGTAGGAGCCTGGCCTGCTTCAGGTCGGCGTTGGCAACAAGGCTCCCGAGTCCTCCGGAACAGAAGGCGGTCGTGCCGCCGATGGCCATGAGGCGTCCCACGAGCTGGACGCCGAGGCTTTGCAGGGAGAGAAGGTCGACCTGCCGCGAGTCATCGCTTCCGACCACCTGCACCGATGCGTGGCGACGGGCACGCTCGAGATCCTCCACCTCGTTCCACTGCTCGTCGAGCTGGCCGATCCGGTCCAGCCACCAATAGATGTCACAACCCCGGTACGACCGCGGTAAACGTATGTGCTCGCCGATCGAGATCGTAACGTCGCGACCCGCTCGTCGCAGCTCGTCGGCGATCTGCACTCCCGACGCTGACGCACCGACCACCAGGACACGGCCGTGGCTGTCAATTTGCGCCGGTCGCCGGTAGCACAGGGAGGTGAACTGTTCCACTGCCTGGGGTAGACCCGATGCGAAGGCCGGTATACGGGCCTCGCTCGAGCCACCGGTGGCGGCGACCACCGCATCGCAGCGCCAGGTCCCCCCGGTGGTGCCCACCTCGAACCCGTCGCCGGTGTGACACGCTGCCTCTACCTCGATCCCCGTGTGCAGCGGTGGGTCGAACGAGCAGCGGTATCTCTCCAACATCGCTACGGTTTCGGCGGCCGTCATGTACCCGTCAGGGTCGTCACCCTCGTAGCCTGCACCGGGCAGTGAGGTCATCCAATTTGGGGTCAGTAGGCGGAGTGAGTCCCACCGCTCGGTTCGCCACGAGTGCGCTACATCTCCCCGTTCAAGCAACACGTGGTCGACGCCGGCCCCAGTGAGGTGATGACTCATGGCGAGACCACCGGGGCCGGCTCCTATGACCACGACCGACGTATGCACTTCAGGCGCTCCGTAGCGGGTTGAGGGTGTCAGGCCACCGTGACCTGCACGGTAGTGGGGTTGGTCACTATGTCGAAGACGGCCGAACGCTTCTGGGACTGCGCCACAATGGCCTCAATGTCGGCCGGGCTGGCGTCCGCATCGATCTCGTATTTCACGTCGATTCGGTTGAACCCGTTGCGGACGTCAGCATCGATACCGAGAATGCCCTGCAGGTCCATGTCGGCTTGAACGGTCGCCGTCACCGAGTGCAGCTGAATGCCGCGGTTGGTGGCTACCGTGGCCACACCTGCAGTCAAGCAGGAGGCCAGGGCCCCAAGGACAATCTCCGGAGGTGTCGCACCGTTGTCCTCCGATGCGAACACTTCGGGGTGGTCTGCCTCGATGGTGTACCCCTGCCTGTGGGTGTGCTGCTCGCCGAGACCAAAGAAGTCGGTGATGGTCGAGCGGCTGTTCGTGCCGTTCACCCATTCGCAGCGGGCACGCCACTGGAACTGGGCCGCCTCGGGCGCATCGGTCAACGCCTGCCGGGCGCCACGCAGCGCCTCGATATTGACGCCATTGTCGATAGTGGGGGCTTGGGTCTGAGTCATTTCGGGTCCTCTCGGTTCGTTTGAGGCGGCTGGCCGTCGCCCTGCCTCCACTATCCGTGAGTGCAGGCCGCGAGTCATGAAGACAGAGTGGTTATCCCCTGACGATCATCTCCAGGAGATCTCCACAGGATCTTCAAGACCCAATGGGGACGTCGGCCGCATGATGGGTTTATGGCACCCCACGACGACACGGCGACCGCCACACCGCCTCACAGGTGGGAGGAGGCGGGAGAGGCCTGGGGGAGCAGGGCACCCGACTGGTCGTGCCTCTACGAGCACTATTCCCTCGACATACTCATTGCCCTACTCCCCCGCCTGGGAGTGGGCCCCGGAATGTCGCTCCTCGACGTGGCCTGCGGATCGGGGTTGGCGGTGCGGGTTGCTGACGGGGCCGGTGCCGATGTGGCGGGCATCGACGCTGCCGCCGAACTCGTGGACGTGGCACACGAACGGACGCCTGCCGCAGACCTGCGAGTCGGATCCATGTTCGATCTGCCTTGGGCCGACGACTCCTTCGATGCGGTCCTATCGGTGAACGGCATCTGGGGCGGTTGCGGAACGGCACTCGACGAGGCCTTCCGGGTGCTTCGACCCGGCGGTCTCATCGGCATCAGTTTCTGGGGTCAGGGACCACCCCTCGATATCCGCGAGGTCTTCAAGATCTTCGCGGTTCGTGGACCGGAACAGCACCGGGGTTCGATGCGACGCCTCAACGACATCGCCAGGCCGCGTGTCGCCGAGGAGATGTTGGAGGCGAGCGGTTTCTCGGTGCTCGAGCGAGGGGGTCGCATCTCGACGGTGGAGTGGCCGGACGCGGAGATAGCGTGGCGGGCGGTGTCCAGCGTGGGCCCCGCGGTCCCTGCTCTGCGATCCAACGATCCTGCTTCCATTCGGAGCTCCGTACTCGAGGCTCTCGAGCCCTGCCGTGATCGGCGAGGTGTATACCGCTTTCGTAGCGACCACGAGTTCGTAATAGCCAGAAAGCCGCGAGCCTGAGCTAGCTCGAAGGCCGGGACTAATAATCGGATCGGTCGAGTAAACCTCGCCGTCAATGTCTCAACTCAGCCAGTCGAAAGCGTCCGCCCCACAGGATGTCGCTCAGCCGTTGCCGATCACTTCGCGCACTTCGACGTTCTCGATGGTGACAGGAGCCTCCGGTGGCGCTGTCATCGTGGCCGCCGATGCCTCGGCCTGCTCTTTCGTATCGAAAACAGACATCGAGAGGCCATTCGTCCCATCGGAGCTTCGAGTGAAGTAGCTCGTTACATGACCCTCTTGTGACTGAACCGTAGGGATGACCATGCCTTCAAGACTCCCAATGACCTCGTCCATCCGTGACGGGTCGAGGCTGACCTTTCCAACTACTGCGTACACTGCTCCTCACTCTCCGCCTCCCGCAGGTGAGAGCTTGGCACGGATCAGGGGATAGCGGCAACGCACACCTCAAACCGTTGGGTCGCAGTAAGGCATCGCTCCGGCTCAACGGTCCCAGTGGCGATCGCTAGACCAACTCAGTAATGACTGTTCTCAGTAGGAAGTCTGCTTCAGAGGCGAGTCACGGGCTCTGAGTGGCCACGTAGTCCACGGGCCGGAGTAGTTCAAGCAAAGCGGAACTCACATGCACGCTTCACGCCTCAACCCACGCAGCTGAGAACGTGACGATTGACAGGTCTTAACTCTCGATCGGAACAGGTCTGGCTGCATGTGAACTGGGTAAACCAGCCGCTACCGATCTGCGTTGAGCCTGGCCCGCTGTCAACCTGGGTTGCCGTTGAACCAGGGCTGGCCGCCCAGGCTCCAGACCGACACATTGGATACGCCCATGTTCTCAACCACCTGCAGCTTGTCGTTCAGCGCAGTCGAGTCTACGTAGTCGTAGAACGTCTTCCCCAACGACCACCGGATCTCCCCCGAGCTCGGGTCACGGAGCGCATCGACCGTCGAAGTCGTCGTGGGGAATCCCGGCTTCTCTTCCATCGTCACGTAGGCCACGTTGTCCGTTATGTCGGCGACCTTTTTGCAAGTAGTGGTGAAGTATCCATAAGCGGGTATCCCAATGGTGAGATCGCTCAACGGAACCTGGCTCTCTGCATACGAGGTCACATCCTGCAGCCAGCTGAACGGACTGATGGGAGCGCACGCGAGGCTGTATTCGTCGTCATAGGCCATGACTACAAGGTGAGCGCCGGAAGCGGCCACATCGGAGTACCGCTCGGCGTCCCAGGGGGTCGTCGCGAAGGCATCGAGGTCGACCTCCACAGTGCGTCCGGCAGGCTGAAAGGCGGCGGCAATTCCCGATACAAAGGTCATGTAAGACTGCCAATTCCTTTGAGACCACTTGTTGGGTTCAAAGTCAAGATCTACGCCGTCGAGATCGTTGTCGGACACAAACTGTTCGATACTCTGTTGCGCTGCTCTCAGGCGCGTGGGATGTCGAAGAAGGCTCGCTGTGCCGCGCGTACTGGCCGACACGGTGACATATATCCGCTCAGCTGCCGCCCTCACCTCGGCCAGGTTGGCAGCGCTGAATCCATTGCAGGGAAGACCACCCGCTGCCGTCTCTTCGACCAGTTGCCCTCGGTTACTTACATAGAAGTATTCCGGCTTGAGGATCGCTATCGGATTGGCCGCCAACGCTGCCAATTCAGAGGAGGCATCGCAGGCGGGTTGGCCCATGGGGGACGGGTAAATCCAAGCCTCGAGGTTCGTAGCCGGTGTGGCCTGAGCGCTCGCCACCGGGACAGGGGGCCCGACCACAACCCCGAGTAGTACAACGACGGCAGACGTTGGCGCAACCAGGTAACGGGGAAGTCGCTTCCTCCAATTCCTCACGTTCCGTGCTGGGCCTCCCGCTCGATGCAGCCGAAGAACATTTCTGCGTCGTTGACTCTGGAAAATAAGTGGATCCCCCTTCATGCATCGCCGCAACTTAAAGGCGTTCTCCACTGTAGACCGCACATTCGGATCGACTCGGCGTTCATTGATGACCGGCCACTCTCTCGCGGACACGAATGACGAGCCGCCAGAGACGACAGCCCCGGCCTCAGTTCAAGCAGCTGAGTCCATTCGGAGTCGATTGGACCTCATTTCGAGTGACCAAGGATCAGTGCTTTCAGAGGAACCCGATCGGAATCCAACGGTGAGAGAACCGTCCGCCCCGGGAGTCCTTGAGTAATCCACGGGAACGCCGAGCTCGATGGCCCGCTGTGCTTTTGCAATCACACACTACATATGTCCCTGAGCCACCAGTGGATGATAAGTGTCTCTCCTCCCTGGCTGATGATCCCAGCACCAGCTAAGGATGATTGGCACCCCAATCGCTTGGCTGAACAGAAATCCCGAAACAGTCCAACCGCTTCGAGAAAGTGATTCAAGGCCTGAGCCGGTCTGACATCCACCGAATCGGGGCTGAATTCTGTCCTCCAACTCGAAGATCAGCTCCACAGGCTGGGGTCGGTTTCCAGCCCGCCGGCGGCAACGAAGGGGAAGAGCACCGTCGTGGGCGTGACGCTCAGACGCATGCCCCTCCGTGATGGTTCGGACTTCCATCTGAAAAGCGACCAGACTGGATCCATGCGACTACTTCGACAAGTGAGCCTGTCAGTTCTGCTTCTGGTCGGGATGATCCTGGCCGCGAGCGGGATATCCAGCACGGGCGCTGCAGTCGGTGTGCCCGACGGAAGCTCTCCGGTCATGCGTTCAGCGGTCATCACCCCGTCTGAATGGACCACCTACAACCAGAACGGCCTCCGGACGGGTGTCGATCCCTCGGGCAGTTCCTTTTCGACCGTGACGGCGGCATGGACCTCACCGACGTTGGACGGCCAGCTCTACGGGCAGCCCCTGGTAGCCGCAGGTCGGGTCTATGCCGCAACCGAAAACGACACCGTGTACGCCCTAGCCGCTGATACGGGGCCGTGCTGTGGTCCACCCATGTTGGAACTCCGTTCAATCGAACGACAGTCCCAGGTCTTTGCGGTGACATCAACCCAACGGTCGGGATCACCTCAACGCCCGTCATCGACACAGCCCGTTCGGAGATCTTTGTTGTGGCCGACGAACAGGTTCCGAATGACGCCGCTCATCACCTGATAGGGATCGATCTCTATACCGGCGCAATACTGCTCAACGAGACCATCGATCCGCCAGGATTCGATCCGGCGCACGAGCTCCAACGGGCCTCGCTGGCTCTGTCCGATGGCCGGATCATTGTCGGTTTCGGGGGCAATGCCGGAGACTGCGAGCCCTATCACGGTCTGGTGGTCTCAGCTCCTGAGGATGGTGCGCCCCCCACCCATTTCGAAGTGGCATCGCTGCCCGGGGACAGTGAAGGCGCTGTGTGGATGGGAGGCGGTGCACCGGCAATTGACGCCTCCGGCAACGTTTGGGTGTCCACCGGCAACAGCCAGTTCGAATCGTCGACGGATCCCTATGACAACAGTGATGGTGTCCTGGAGTTGTCTCCGACAATGCAACTTCTGCAGGCATTCGCTCCGACGAGCTGGCCCAGCGACAATGCGTCTGATCTGGATCTGTCGACACCGCCGGTGATCCTCGGAAACGGTTTGGTGTTCGCTCTTGGCAAATCGTCCACTGCCTTTGTACTCAATCAAACACATCTCGGCGGGGTCGGTGGTGAATTGATCTCGCGGGCCGCTTGCTTCGGGCACGGCGCTGCTGCCCACGCCGGAGACGTGGTCTACACCGGTTGTGGAGGCGGTGCCGAGGCGCTGCGCGTATCCAACAATCCGACCACACTCACTTCATTGTGGAGTTCGAACTCAGGCGGTGGCGGGACCCCGATTGTCGCCGGTGGCGAGGTGTGGACGATCGGGGGCGGTAATCTCAACGAGCTAAACACCGTTACCGGGCAAACGCTTGACCAGTTCAGCTTGGGGTCGGCCGCGTCATCATTCCCATCGCCGTCGGCTGCCGACGGCCTCATCTTGGCCCCCACCTCTAATTCGATAAAGGCATTCAAAGGCCCAGGTGGACTTCCCGGCCCCCCAAGCGCGCCTCCTCCGCCTCCGGGCTACTGGTTGGTATCCGCCGACGGCGGTATCTTTGCCTTCGGGGGCGACCCCTTCTTCGGCTCCACTGGGTCCTTGCGCCTGAATCAGCCTGTAGTCGGCATGGCCTCGACTCCAGATCATCGGGGCTACTGGCTGGTGGCGAGCGACGGAGGAATCTTCGCCTTCGGGGACGCCAAGTTCGAGGGCTCGACCGGGGCCCTGACGCTGAACAAACCAGTGGTCGGTATGGCGCCGACACCGGACGGACGGGGCTACTGGCTGGTGGCGAGCGACGGTGGCATCTTCGCCTTCGGGGACGCCAAGTTCGAGGGCTCGACCGGGGCCCTGACGCTGAACAAACCAGTGGTCGGTATGGCGCCGACACCGGACGGACGGGGCTACTGGCTGGTGGCGAGCGACGGTGGCATCTTCGCCTTCGGGGACGCCAAGTTCGAGGGCTCGACAGGCTCACTTACGCTGAACAGACCAGTGGTCGGTATGGCGCCGACACCGGACGGACGGGGCTACTGGCTGGTGGCGAGCGACGGTGGCATCTTCGCCTTCGGGGACGCCAAGTTCGAGGGCTCGACAGGCTCACTGACGCTGAACAGACCAGTGGTCGGTATGGCGGCAACATCGGACGGACGTGGCTACTGGCTGGTGGCGAGCGACGGTGGCATCTTCGCCTTCGGGGACGCTGAGTTCGAGGGCTCGACAGGCTCACTGACGCTGAACAAACCAGTGGTTGGTATGGCGGCTGCGTCAGATCAGCTCTAGGAAACTAGGTTCAGGCGGGCGTCCTCAGCTCAGGCAGCTGAGGACGCGGGCTCTGCGACCGCAGCTCACCCGCACCCTGCATCGGAAGAAGCTCGATGTCACCGGGTGCCAATGTTCGGACATGGGTTGATTACATCATCTACAGATGTATATAGTACTGATATGAATTCGACGGACCTATTCGTTCTGGGCCGGCGGCTCATGAAGCTGGCCGAAGAGGGGCTGCCCGGGCAGGGCGTCAACACCAGCGCCCGATTCGTGCTTCTCGACGTCGGCGCCAATCCTGGCAGTTCCATCAGCGAGATCACCGCCCGAACCGGCTACCCCCAGAGCCACGTATCGACATCGGTCATCAAGCTGCGCGAGTACGGTGCCGTGCGGACGGAGGCAGATCCCCGAGACCGGCGGCGCACCCTCGTATGGATCGTGCCTGACGCCGTCCAGCGGGCCCGAAGCCGGGTCACCTCCACTGCCGACGCCGCCATAACCCGGGCGCTCGGCAGCCCATCGGCGGCCGAAGTGGCCGAGGTGATCGCTGCCCTCGAGATGGTGGCCGAGCGGCTCGGCCTGCTGGTCGGACCCCAAGCCGCCAAGGAAGCGTCATGATGCTCGCCAACACCGGTTCCCGCCTCCCCATCCTCTGGGTCGTCATCGGCGCGGTGCTGGTGGTCCGGATCGCCATCGGAGTGAGCCGCCGGAACCGCCGTCAAAACGCTTCCGCTCCTGCCCCTTCGCCGGCTCATCCCGCACCGCACGCCACCCGGCCGGTGGAAGCCCCCGACGACCAGGGACCGCTCCACGCTCCTCGAGGTCCACGAGCTCACGGTCGCCTACGGGTCGAAGGTGGCCGTCGACGGGGTGAGCTTCGAGATCCGCCGCAGCGAGATCTTCGGCCTGCTCGGTCCGAACGGGGCCGGGAAGACCACGACGCTGAGTGCCATCGAAGGGTTGCGCCGGCCGCGTTCTGGCACCGTCATCCTCAACGGGGTCGACATCGTCCAGCAGCCAGCCCTGGCCAAGGCCCAGATGGGAGTGCAGCTGCAGTCCACCGGCTTCCAGTCCGAGCTCACCGTGCGCCAGGTGGCCCGGCTCTATGCCGGCCTCTACGGGGTGGCCATCTGCTGACGAAGACCTGGATCGGGCTCTGGCCGACATCGGTCTCGGCCACGAGCTGGACCGGACCACCAAGCAGATCTCGGGAGGCCAGCAGCAACGACTGTCGTTCTTCGTAGCGGTGATTCACGATCCCACGCTCTTGCTGCTCGACGAGCCCACCACCGGACTCGATCCTCAGTCGCGCCGGCACCTGTGGGCCCGGATCGAGCGGATCCGGGCCGACGGCGGGAGCATCCTGCTCACCACCCATTCGATGGAGGAGGCCCAAGCGCGTCTGCGACCGGGTGGCCATCATCGACCACGGGCGGGTGCTGGCGATCGATGCTCCCCACAACCTCATCGACCACACCGGGACGATCCCCTCGTCCGGGCCGCAGCGCGCGGTGAGGTGACCCTCGAAGACGTGTTCATCGGACTGACCGGGAGTGAAATCCGTGACTAGCACCGCTGCACCGCCGACCGTCCAGACCCCGAGCCTCGGGACCATGCTGGCCGCCCTGCTGCGGGCGGACCTGGTCGTGCTGACCAAGAACAAGATGCGGCTGCTCCTGAGCCTGCTGCTACCGCTCATCATCTTGTCGACGACCAGCTCGTCCAAGGCGACCCGGAGTTTCGGCGGAGCAGCGTTCATCCTCGGGCTCGCCATCACCGCGGGCATCGCCGGCACCTCCATCATGGGCTATGCCCCCATGGTCGCTCGCGACCGCGACAACGGCGTCTTCCAACGCCTACGCGTCTCGCCCGCTCCGACCTGGGCCGTGATGGGCAGCCGGCTGTCGGTCCAGATGGTGTCCAACTTCGTCATCGCCCTTGTCGTGCTCGTCTTGGGCGACGACATCCACCACCTGTCGCTCTCGCCCGAGACCTACGTGCTGGTCCTGTTGGTCTCCATCCTCGCCTCGGCCGTCTTTCTGGCCGTGGCCCAAGCGCTCGTGGGTCTGGTGAAGTCGGCCGACACCGTTCAGGCCTTCGGCCGCCTCCTCTACATCGGGCTCGTCATGCTCGGCCTCTTCGGGGCCTCCGGTCGAATTGGGCAGCTTCTGGGACACGGTGTCGAAATGGACCCCGGTCGGAGCACTGATGAAGGTGTTCGCCGGCGTCGTCGGCCGCGGCACCTTCGGCTCGCAGGACTGGCTGTCGCTGCTCGCCTGCGGCGGCTACGTGGTCGTCCTCACCACCCTCGGCATCTATTGGTTCCGCTTCGACGCCCAGTAGCTGCCGACATCCTTCGCCTGTTCGAGCTGCTCGCTTGCCCTGGATTCAACGACTCAGGTCAAGCAGCTGAGGACGTTCGCGCGTGACCCCGGGAGGTGGCGGCTCCCAACGCTTGATCCGGCCGCTGCCCAGCTCACGGGTCCGATCTCAGTTGTAGTGTTCTAACATGGTCCAGCCTCCCAATGAAGCCGTATTGGCCGAACTTGACACTGCTCTGGACGCCAACACAGGTCAACTGGGTGAAGTCTTTCGGCTCGTAAGGGACGGAGCACAGAACAATCGTGAAATTGTTGAACTCGGCGGGGCAGCAAATGAAGGAGCCGTCTGGAGCCTGAGGCGGGCACTCACCGCGATTCGTGAGGCATCTCTACCTACAGCCCCGTCGGTCGCCCGCGCCTGCGCTAGCCGAATTCGGAGTTTGCTGAAAACTCCGTCGCTTTCGGCAGATGCCGTTAAGTATCTGAATGGGCTCGTCGAAGCGCTCGACGTGCTGACCTTCGACGAGGAAGCCCAGGCCCAAGAGGTCGCTGAACTGGAGGATCGATCGCAGAAGTTGGAAGCTTCGATTGGTGATTTGGCAGGAGTCTATGTGTGGTCACTCCCAACCTTTCTGCGGGTGCCACAGAAGGTCGACCCTGATCGCTACTGGTTCAAGATCGGAAAGACCGTGCGATCGGCAGATGGACGCATAGTCGAACAGGTGCGTCAGACGGGTCTACCTGAGGACTATGTCCTCTTTCGGGTCTATGTGCCTCCGTCCGACAGTGTGGCGGAGGCGGAGGCCATCTTCCACTCGACATTGGTTGAATTTGGTCATGCCCGCGGATCGGGATGATACGCGGGCCGGGAGTGGTTCGCCACGACTCTGGAAGCACTCGACCGGCTTGCAGCTAATCAGGGATACAAGATCATGAAGGCTGACGACCAAGCGGACCTGATCTGAACCTCAAGTGAAGATTCGCCCCTGAATGGCGAACATCAGCTCTAGAGGCTGAGGTCACCGACGAACGCCCCAGCAACGTAGGATGAATCGAAGAACGCATCCGTTGACCAGGGAGCACGCTGGATGTGCGAGAGCAGCTGACAAGGTCTTTCGGAAGGTGTCCTCAGCGTACTTTTCACTGTTGGTTTTGCTTTGGACTGGGCGTCCGATTCCTAACTAGCCGTTCGATCAGGTCAGCCTGGATCTCGATGTCGTCATGCTCCCATACGATGATGACCTCCCAGCCGTCCTCAGCGAGCCTCTGAACGGTGTCGGCGTCTCTCTGCTGGTTGCCGCGAAGCTTGGCTTCCCACCAATCTGCGTTTGACTGGGGCCAAGTCCCGTGGAATGGGCATCCGTGCCAAAAGCAACCCCTGACATCGATGGCAACCCGCGCTGAAGGAAATACGATATCCACCGTGCGCCGAGTGCCTGGTATTACGTGGCCCTGAAGCCGATACCGGAGGCCTCGACGATGGAGTTCCCGCCGAAGGTTGATCTCTGGCTTGGTGTCGCCTTGCTTTTGCTGCTCCAAACGGACACGCGCGAGCTGGGGACGGGGGGTGTGGTGGGACGCTCAATGCTTGATGGCCGAACTAGGTGCGAAAAGGCCCTCGACGGCCCCAAGGAGGCTCTCGGGCGAATGAACGGCGAGCTTGCCAGACATGATCTCCGAGGCGCCGATCGTCTCCTTGCTCGCACTCCAGGTCACTAGCAACGAATCAACGGAACTGGCGAGATGACCTGCAAGATCAGTCGCGTACGCCATCGCTTCTCGTACCCCCGTACGTTGATAATCAAAATTTGGGAGTATTTGCACTCGATTGATACTGCGTAATTATCGCCGCGCACAAGAAGCAGATCGGGCGAGAGCGGCCTCTGGCCGCCGCCGAGCTTCTTGGTGACCTCGAGGTAAGGGCTGGACCGTCCGTAGGCGGACCATGCGGTCTCTCCCTCAAACCACAGGTCCCAGCTCAATCCGTCCTCGGTGAGGATGCGGAATGCAGCGCTACCACTCGATCTGGTGAGGGGGGCAGTGGCCGTGACTTTGGCACCGATATTGCGAGCACCAATGAGGACGATCCCGAGAATGGAAAGGTGGAACAGTCTCCATCGGATCTCAGGATCCGGAGCAGGAGCTCGTCTGCGAGTGCATTCAGCGAGGTGTCGAGGCGTCTCACCTCTCGGGCGACGGCTGACACGGCGTTCCACGGACTTCCCCTCACGGCCCAGTATGCGCAGCTCCTGTTCCGATGGTCTGATTGGCGCAGCCTGCGACACGATGGTCGAGTCTGAGACCCTTATCGCGACATCCAATTGCCTCGACACCTGCATATCGATATCTGGTACTAGCTTCAATGCGTCTGCTCGAATTCGGGCCAGCCTCACAAGTGTCCACGCGAGTGTGGTGATAAGGAGCTGGTCGGCCATTCTCCGTCGGTCGCGTCCCAAGAACTGCCTAGGTGGCCATGGACCAGCCTTGCGGGTCTCCACCCATGAAGTGCCCGAATCTGGAGCCGATCGAGCTACACGTGAGCTACTGATGGCGCTCGGTAGCGCATCAAACCATGTGGACAATCGTGTGGGCCAGGTCTCGAGCATCGGCAGGATTCGCTCGAACAGGATCCGGTGAGCGAGCCTCGAGCGCATCTGGAGTCCAAGTCCGATCGTACGGCTCCACTTCTGGGAGAAGTTCGGCGAGCAATGCATAGAGAGACCCACGCCCACTCCAGGCGCGGAGAGCTTCCCGCAATCCCACCCGGATGCCCCATGGAAGGGCCCCGTCTGGGTCAAGCGAAGTATCCGGCAAGTCCAAGTATCCAGGAGAACTGATGGTCGTCGAAGATGCCCTTCGTCGAGACGATCCGCACCTTGAGTTCGGCCAGATCGTCCTCCTCGATGCGGGCTAGGTAAGGACCCAGCTGCATTAGGTAGGCCTCTGCGAGTAGCTCGCGTGCCGGTAGGAGTCGTCGGGAGCGTCTTCATCAGCCCCCTGGACGCCATCAAAGCTGGCCTGTGCCTCGCCAGGTACTGCTTTACCGCCGCCAGATACGGGTTCACCGCCGCCAGACGTTGGAGTCCAAGAAGGCGTTGGCGCCAACGACCCGGCTGTCTCTCTAAGGCCACTGGTTCGGTTCCTTCGTTGTGCCGCCTACTTCGCCACCTTCATCGCGGTGACGTTCGTCACGGCGTTGAACCTGCTTTCGCATGACCGAAGAGTGGCTGCCAGTCGGCACGCCCGTCCGCAAGAAATCCTTCTGGCCCTCATCGTTCTTGTGGTTCTAGCCGCTCTCGTCCCAGTTGCGCGGATTGTTTGGTCATCAGCGACAGGCCAGCCCGGCGACTGTCCCTCCATTTGGCCGCTCTTTCGTCAGGAGTTGTCAGCGGTCGCAGTGGAGCTGTTTGCCCTCGATCTGCTGCTTGCTCCTTATCCGAAAGGCTTCCCACGCGCTGTTCCCTATGCGCTGGCCGCCGTATCAACGTTCGCTTCGATGTTGGCCGTTCGTCGGTTGGGCAAGAAGCGCGTTCGGCTCTTCAAGGATGAAGACGTCGATTCCCTTCAGACGCGGGCCGTGAACATAGTTGACCGTTGTTTCGGGGTTCGTCGCCACCCGCGCCTGACCGCGCTTGTGACTGGCGGAATCGCACTGGTCGCCATTAGCGCCGCAAACCTGGTCATAGTGGGTGCTTTGACAGCGACAACAATTGGAGTCGCGGCTTCGATCGACACTGCTCAAGATCTGGCTCTACCTCCGCTGCAACCTCCGATTGAGCCGAAAGCTGAAATGCCTCCTGTCGCTGAGCCACCATCCCCCCAAAGCCTGGGCGGCACTGGATACGCAAGTGCGTGCGGTCGGATGGAAGATCAGCAGCCTGGATTCGGGGCAGCCGAGCCAATGGCCACGAGCTTGAAACTCATTTGGCTAGGAGAGGATCTCGGTCTTGGAGCGGGATTGGCTGGGTGCTGGAGCACTGCCGAGACAGTGCACTTCACCGACGGCACCAAAATCGTGTACGACGCCGGTGCCGTCGGAGGAGTGGCAGTTAGCCTTGCCGTGGCAACCAGCGCTGGGGAGGCGGAGATTTACCTGATGGATGGTGGGCGACTCGCCATGGCTGAATCCCTGCTGACGGAAGGGATCGCTTTCACAGGGACTCCCAGATTCAACGTGTTTTCAGGTGATTTCCAACTTGCGTACACTCCCGAAGGCACCTTCACTTCGATACGAGAGGTGAAGCACCCGGATGGCTTCCCGAACCAATCCCAGACCGGCATCGTCCTCACGCCTCCAGTTACGGCGGGATGGCTAACGGCTATGAAGATGAGCGGAGACTGGCTATGGCCATCCCAGCTGGAGGCAGCCTCAAACTGCGCAGACGAAATCGCGTTCTCCTCGCTCTACGCCCAGCCGACTGCGACGCTCTGTGAACTCCCAAAGGCTCGTTCCCTCGTGATGACGGTCGTCGAGGCGGGCGGGCTGAGGCGTCACATCACAGTCCGTGCGGTGGGAATCCACACCTCACCTCTACAAATCCTAGGACTTGCATCCCAGAATTAGTAAATCGCTGTTTGATCTCCCGTGCGCTGATCTACAAACTGTCTGGCTACACAAGCAAGTGCCATCGGTATTAGCTGAGGAATCCGTTCGCCCAGCACTTCAGCCTATGAAGCTGAGGATGCCACTTTCTGAAGCTGACGATGTACCTTACGGAAGCCAACCAGAGCAGTGCCGTCGCTTTCGGCCTTACTTTTGGTGTTAGCCATGTTCGGCTGAGTGCGGAGGCCGCCGGGCGGTCAGGGCGGTCAGGGCGGTCAGGGCGGTCAGGGCGGTCAGGGCGCACCTTCATGCTCGGACGATCTGGGGGCGGGGAGTTCGAGAACCTGGCGGAACCCGGAGAGGATTTCGAGATCATCTGAGGCGACGACCACGATGCGGGGGACGGCGGTCGGGCCGGTCAGCAAGTCCATCACTCGGACCCGATTGTCAGCGTCGAGTTCGGCAGTGGGTTCGTCGGCGACCAGCACCTGGGGATCGCCTGCCACGGCCCTGGCCACACCCACCCGCTGGCGCTCTCCGCCGGACAGCTCGTCCACCGGCCGACCCGCTTCGGCCGTCAGCCCTACCGAAGCCAGGGCCGAAGCGGTGCGGCGGACGATGTCGTGGCGGGCCAGCCCGCGGGCCTGCAGGGGGAGGGCGACGTTCTCCGCCGCGGTCAGGCCGACTACCAGACCGTGGGTCTGCAATACCAGACCGATAGTGGGTGTCCCGCCCTTGAAAGGCACCCCGTCGAAGAGCACTCTTCCGTCGGTGGGCTCCAGCGCACCGGCCAGGATGAGACAAACGGTTGTCTTGCCGGCACCCGAAGGCCCCGTCACGGCGAGCGGCTCTCCGACAGCGGCCCACAGGTCGAGCGGCCCGAGGATCCGATTCCCGTGCGGTGCGAACGTGACTCCGTCGAGCCGCAGCTCCAGGGGGGTTGACCGGTCACCGTCGCCCATCACGGTTGGTCCCTGACGATCCGAAGTTCGACCCCGTCGGGCCCCCGCACCACGCGGACCCGTGTGGCCGGGGGAAGGATCGTCAAGATGTCCGGGGGGAGCTGGATCGAGCCCGATCCGTCGACCACCGCGTACTCCTCACCGTGGCGTCCCTCCGATCCCACCCGGCCGTCCCGGATGGTCACCGTGCGGGGGAATGAGGTGGTGACCGAACGGTCGTGGGTGACCATGACGATGGTGGTGCCGAACTCCCGGTTGATCCGTCGGAGGAGCCCAACCACCTCGACCCCCGACTCCACGTCCAGCTGGCTGGTGGGCTCGTCGGCCAACAGCAACCCGGGCCCCGACGCCACCGCGGCGACCAGGGCCACCAGTTGCTGCTGACCCCGGGGGAGGTCGACGATCCGTTCCCCGGCGAGGGCCGCCAACCCGAGCAGGTCGAGGAGGTCGGGTGGCTCCCAGGGCGGCCGGTGTCCCCGGGCCCGGGCACCGTGCTGGGCGAACCAGATGTTCTGAAGAACGGTGGCCTGCATGAGCAGGTTCAGATCGGTCCCCTGCACCAGATAGCCGATGTCGGTGGCCCGGAGCGCCCGTCGCTCGGCTGTCGACAGTGTGCTCAATTTCGTGCCCGCCGACTTGAACCATCCCGCCGGACGGCCGCATGAGGCCGGCGACCAGTCGCATCACCGTCGACTTGCCCATCCCCGAGGGCCCGACCAGCGCCACCATCTCACCGCCGGCAACGTCGAGGTCGACCCCGCGCAGGGCCACGATGTCGACGCTCCGTTGGTGGTAGAGGTGGACCACCCCCACCATCCGTACGGCCAGACCTCTGGCGCTCTGCGGGGCCGTCGTTGTCGTGACGCTGGTCATGACCGCCCCCCTCGGAGCCGTTCCACCGGCGCCGACCGCAGCACTGACCGGGCTCCGGTGGCCACCGTAATGCCGAGGGCCATGATGAGGACCACGAGGGTGGCCCCCAGGGGCCCAACAGGGAGACCGAGCTCGAGGGGCGGTCCCGGTCCCGGGGCGACGAACTCGGGAAGCGACCGAAGGGTCAGCGCGGTGGCGAACAGACCGGCTACCGAACCCAAGACGACGCCGACTCCCACGGTCAGGCCCTGCTCGATCTCGATGGACCGTCGGCGGGCCACGCTCGATACCCCCACCGCCCCCAACGCGGCCAGCTCGGGGGCCCGCCGGCGAGAGCTCACGGCCAGGGCGAAGGCGGTCACCCCAACGGCGAGGACCGCAGCGGCCAGGGCAGCCAGTAGGAAGAGGGTGTAGGCAACGCCGATACCGGTCTTACCGAGGGTGCTGTCGGCGCCGGTCGTGGAGTCCACGCCGACCACGGTGATGCCCTGGCCGGCCAGCTGCCGGTCGAAGCCGGCGGGGGCTGTCGATCCCAGCCATACCTGGAAGGTGGCGTCGGTCATCGGACCCGACAGGAGCCGGTTGGCGATACCCAGGTCGACGAGGGTGGCGGAGGCCCCCACCCGGGGCAGAGCCGCCACCACGCCCACCGGCCGGCCGTTGAGGGTGCCGCCGTCCAGCCCGACCACCGACAGTCCGCCGCTCACCCCGGCCGCCGGGGCAGTTGCCGGGGTCACCACCGCCGGTATCTGGGCCGGCGCGTCGGCCGGGGCGATGGTGATCGGCTGGTAGGGGGAGAGGGTGACATCGGCTCGAAGGCCCCCGTGGGTCGAGGTAAGCCTGGCGCCGCCCTGGGGCGCCGTCCACTGCCGGGGGTTGGAGAGACCGGCGTCGACCACCATCGGGCCGCCGTGGGCGGTCCGGGTCGTGAGGGAAAGAGGAGCAACCGGACCGATCCGGACGGGACCCCGCCGGTGAGCGGGGCGGCCCATGACAGGGCGAGGTCGACCAGGCGGCACCCCGATGGGCACAGTCCGGCCAGCGATCCCGCATAGGTGTGAGGGCCGGGAATAAGTGGGCCCAGAGACACATGCTCCGGGGTCTGATAGCCGTTGTCGAAGAGGTCGGCCGACAGCTCGGGGGCGGGCTGGGTGGTCCCGAGTTCGGCGTCGGCGGTCACCTCCAGCTGGCTGCCGGCAACCGGGACCGTCGGGGCCAGATGGGGTGGCACCAGTGCGGCAGCCGCCTGTGACGCGGTCCGGTCGCCGAGGTCGGGCGGCCACGAAGCGACAGCGGCCAGTCGGCTGGCGTCCACCGCCAGGGTGGTCCCGTAGCTGGCCCGTTCGACCACCACGGCCATGGCCGAATGCCCGCCTCCGTCGGCTCGTCGGACGGCGGGCAGGAAGTCGACCCCGGGGCGGACGGACACGGTCAGCACGGTCGGGGCCCCGACAGCGAACCCGTTGCGCACCGTGCGGTTTCTGGCCGCCACCGCCCAGCCGCTGACACCGAAGGTCGTCAGCGCCACAGCCACGATGATAATGATGACCTGGGAGCTGAACTCCGGTCGGCGGGCCACACGACGGGTGGCCAGGGTGGAGGCGACGAAACGTGAGTCCTCGGTGAGAGGGAGGGTGGGCCTGAGCGCGGCGGGAAGCAGCCGGGCCCCGAGCACCCCGACGGCGAGGGCCAGCAGACCGGGCGCCAAAGCGGCCAGGGGGTTCACCGACGAACTGGCGGTGTCGGACACTCCCACCACGGCCAGTTCTATGAAGGCGGCCAGGGCGACGGCGATGACGGCCACGTCGACGACCACCCGCCCGATCGACGACCGTTCCCTGGCGCTGCGGGCCTCGATGCCGTAACCCGACTCGGCCGCCGAAACCAGGCGTCGGGCTCCGAAGACCATGGCCGCCCCGGCCACCACCGCCGTAGCCAGGGCGGAGAGAACCGCCGGGGTGGTCATCGACGCGCCGATACCCGAAAGGAAGAAGAGGGGCGTCGACAGGGAGGCGATCACCCAGGCGACGACCAGTCCCAGCGGCACGGCGACGACGACGACCGCTATCGGCTCGGCCATGGCCACAGCCAGCATGCTGCGGGGTCGGTAGCCCCGCAGCCCGGCCAGCTGCACATCGGGCTCGCGCTCCGCCGCGGTTCGAGTCGAGGCGAAGTACAGGGTGAACAGGGTCAGTAGGACCAGCTGGAGCTCGATGACCCACACGACGGTCGTGGTGGTGTGTTCGGTGGAGGCCGCCTGGTCCAGCAGGTGGACGATCTGGCTGCTTACCGCCACGCCCCGCTTTTCCCGTGAGGTAACACCGAACCGGTCCAACGCGGTCTCGAAGTATCCCACCTCCCCAACCGACAGTGACCCCCGGATGAAGGGGAGCTGCACCATGGTGGCGATGGTCGACGAGCGGTCGGCCCGGGCCAGGGTGGAAGCCGTCGAGAACAGGTCGTCGATCATGGGCATCTGAGGGGTGCCGGATCCGAATGGAAAGTAGTTGTCACCCCACCAGTAGGCGGCCGCCGCGCTGCCGGCGGCGTACAGTCCGACCACGGTTAACCGCACCCTGGGGGTCGTGCGGCCGAAGGAGACGGACAGGTCCTGGCCGACAGCCACACCCAGTTCGTGCGCGCTCCTGGTGCTGATCATCGCCGCGGCCCCACCCTGCGGGCACTCCCCGGCCACGATGACCACGTGGTGGCACATCCCCGTGCGAGCCACCAGGGTGGCGCTGTAGGCCTGGCCGTTGGCGCTGAGGTTCACACCGGCCGACGAGGTGGCGAGGCCGGGGCCGAACCACGCCCCCCCTCCCGTCGGTCGGGGGACGTGGGCGGCTGCGGAGGCGAGAGAGCCGGGGCTTACGGTGGTGCCCGACGAGTACAGGGTCAGACCGATGTTGGCGGTGGCTGCCCCGTCAAGAGTGCCGTTGAGGATCGACTGATCGGCGCTCTGTAGGTAGAGGGGACCGAAGGCGCTGAGCGCCACAGCCACCACGGCCAGGGCCAGCATCGACAGCGTCGACCACGCCCGCCAGCGCACGCCGGCGACCAGCAGCCCCCATCGCATGCTTCGGGCCGGGCGGCCCGACGCCTCATCCTCGGACGAAGCGGACTCCGCCGTCCGACGGGCGGTCATCCGGGATCGGCGCTCGGACATCACCTGACCAGTATGGGGACTCGGACCATGGTTGGGCTGGAGCCTGTCAAATCCCGGCCATACCGAGAAGACCCTTCTGATCCGAATCAGGTCCTCTTTGGAAAGTACCTGCTCCGTCGGCATTCCGCCTTTGGACGGGTCGGATGCTTCGGAGTCCTACTCGTCGCCTTCCGTTGCAGATATGTCTTCCTCGACGGTGTGGAGCTCGCCGTCCTCCCCGACGACCGACAGTTTCTCATCGATGACAGTGTCACCCTCCGGCGTGATCACAGCGACGGTCTCGTCTGCGGCCACGATCTTTCCATCGCCGTCCACGGCGACGATGAGGTCATCGACGATGAGGTTGCCGGCAGCATCAACGCCTCCGGTCTCGACCTCCATCACCCCAAGAGGGCTCTCACCCCCTGATCCGGTGGCGGTCATCCTCAGGGAGCGTTCTTTGGCGGCTTTCGACCGTCGTGCCAACCCATACCCCACCGCACCGGCCCCGAGCGCTACGAAGATCAGACGCTTGCGTTTCATGATCGGACTACCTCCTACCTCCATTGTGGCTGGCAATGGCGCCCGCCACCAATGCAGATCCCGTCCGATGGTTTTCCCTACAATCGGGCATGATCATCGTTTCGGGAATAATGACCGTCGGGCCCTCGTCTCACGACCGCATGGTGGACATCGCTCGCACCGTGTCGACTGAGTCGTTGAAGGAGCCGGGCTGCCGCGCTTACGGTCTGTGGGCCGACCCAGACGTCCGGGGTCGATTCCGGATCTTCGAGGAGTGGGGCTCGCAGGAGGCGCTCACCCACCACTTCGGCACCCCACATTTCGCCGCATTTGGCCGCGGTCTCGGTGAACTTGAACTCGCCAGCATGGACATTCACCGTTACATCGATCCCGAGATGGCGGACCTGTTCTGACCACACCCGAGTCGTCGTTCTGCCCCCCCGCCAGCTCTCCTGCTGGTTCCTATCGGGCGCCCGATTCTGCGCTGGCAATGACGGCTTGCCGTGCAGCAACCCGTCCTTCAACGGCCTGACGACCGACATCGCTCAGACGAACTGGAACTCGGCGGCTCCTGTTCGTCGGTGGACACTCGATGGCGACGTATCCGGCCTCCTCCAAAATGGAGAAGTGCGTGGAGAGTGCAGAATCTGGCCGTCCCTACCTGTTCTGGTCGGTCGCCTCCGGGAGAGCCGATAGGAAGAGCCGAACTGTGACTGTCAATCTCCATTCGAATGAGATTTACTGCTAAATTACGACGGCCTCAGGCCTGAGTCGAAAGAGCAGAGATGCCAAAAAACCCATTGACCCTGCTGCAGGCTGCGGAGAAATTGGGCGTGCACTACATGACGATCTACCGCTATGTCCGCACTGGGAAACTTCCGGCCACCCGCGTAGGGAGTGGTTGGCAGGTCGACCCCGATGACCTGGCCAGGATCAAGCCGGTCGCCCCCCGCCGCTCCCGGAAGCCGGCCGGCCAAGCCGATGCGGCCAAACAGGTCGAGGCCCGGCTGTTGGCCGGCGACGAACCCGGCACCTGGGGTGTAGTCGAGGCCACCCTTGCCTCCGGTCATTCCCCCTCCCAGGTACTCCTTCAACTGGTAGCACCGGCCCTCGAATCCATCGGGGACCGCTGGCATACCGGCGAGCTCACCGTGGCCGACGAGCATCGTGCCAGTGCGGTGGCGGTGCGGGTCATCTCGCGCATCGGTGCTCGGTTCGGCCGTCGGGGGCCCAAGCGCGGCAGTGTGGTCATCACCACACCGCCGGCCGAGCAGCACTCAGCCCCGGTGGCCATCGCCGCGGACCTGCTGCGGTGGGCCGGCTTCAATGTGATCGAGCTCGGCGCGGACACCCCGGCCGACGCGCTGGCCCAAACGGTGGCCGGCGTGCCCGACCTGCTGGCCGTGGCCATGGCCTGTACCACCCAGTCCTCGACCACCTCGGCCCGCCGCGTCGTCGCCCATCTGCATGGTGCCCTCCCCGGCACCACGGTGTTGCTCGGCGGAGCCGCTATCAACGATGCCGACCAGGCGCGCCGCCTCGGGGCCGACGGCTTCACCGGCCGCCGGGGCGACGACCTGGTCCGGGCCATCGAGCAACTGGCCATCGCCCAATAGGTCGGCTGGTCGGATGGGAGCGTCCGCCACGGATCGGGCCTGCGTCGCTCAGCCCGGCACGGCCTGCCTCTTGGTGCCCACCTTGCCGACCGGGCACTCAAACGGCAAGGTCCGGGCGTCGGGACCGGGTGATCATCCGGGTCGTGTAGCCAGTTGTCCGGCGCGGCCGGGCTTGGACAGGACGAACTGGACGTCGCTGATGTGGCGTTCGAGGAACGAAGCCTCGCAGTAAGCCAGGTACAGGTCCCAGAGACGACGGAACTCCTCACCCATCCCGAGGGCCGCCACCGCGTCGGTGTGGACAGCCAGGTTCTCCGCCCAGCGCCGCAACGTCTCCGCGTAGTGCCGGCCGACATCCTCGAGGTCCACGATGCGCAAGTCGGTAGCCCGGGCCAGGCAGGTGGTGAGCGAGGCCACCGAGGGAAGGCACCCACCGGGGAAGACCATGCGGCGGACAAAATCCTGGTGGCGCTTGGCCCGCTCGAAGCTGCGGTCATCGATGACGATGGCCTGGATGGCGGCCAGCCCATCGTCAGTGAGCAGGTCGGAACACTTGGTCAGGAACCGATCGTGCCACCGCCAATCCACCGCCTCGACCATTTCGACCGAGACCAGCTTGTCGAACCTGCCGGTCAGATCCCGCCAGTCGAACCCGAGCACGGTGATCCGATCGGACAGCCCGGCGGCGGCCACCCGACTCTCCACATAGGAACGTTGGGCATCGGAGATCGTGGTGGTGGTTACCCGGCAGCCGAAGCGGGCGGCGGCGTGGACGGCCAGGCCACCCCACCCCGAGCCGATCTCGACCAGGTGGTCGGTGGAATCCAGTTCGAGCTTGGCGCAGATCCGGTCCATCTTGGTTTCCTGAGCTTCGGCGAGGGTGGCCTCGGACCGGTCGAACACTGCGCAGGAGTAATTCATGGTCTCGTCCAGCATGAGGGCGAAGAAGTCGTTAGAGATGTCGTAGTGATCAGTGATGTTCCGTTTGTCCTCGATCCGGCCCGGGGTGAGCAGGCGAGCAGGAGAATCAAGGACTCCACCCCATGCCCGCCCCAGCCGATCCGAGCGCTCGCGTAGGGGGCGGGTCTGGCGGGAAAGGGCACGGACCAACCCGGTCAGGTCGTCGGTGTCCCACCAGCCGGCCACGTACGACGCCCCGAGACCTACCGAGGCTGACCGCAGCAGGGCGCCGTAGGCGCGCCGGTCGTTTACCGTCACCCGGGCCATGGGCTCACCTCGGCCCACCCGGCAGGTCTCGTCCCCCTCAGTGACATCGATCGCCGCGCCACCGGCGTGCTGTCCGGCCATGAGCACGATCCAGCGCGCCAGGCCGGTGCTCCGGCGACGGTCAGACGGGGCGGGGTGGCGCAGGGCGCGGGGGCGGCGCACCGGGTCGGGAGCTCGATCCTCCGCCGCATGTACCTTCGTGACATCGGTGCTGTCGGCGATGGCGCCGGCCGTTGACACACGCTTGGCAACGGTGCCGCCGGGCAGGGTGGTCTCCGCCACTGCGCCGTAGGGCCCGGTGTCACCTTTCACCAAACCATCGGTCCGGGTCATCGCTGAGTCCGAACGTCTGGGCAGGAGCCGAGGGGGACGATGCCCATCCTTCCGCCTCGGCCGGCCGGATGGCTGAAGAAGGGAGCGCCCTGCAGCCGGAGGCGGGCGGCCTGGGCATAGATACCGCCGGTCACCCGGTGCGTCATGGCCGGGTGACTCCAGAGGAGCCGGCCCAGTGCGGCGCGATCGAGGGTCCGGCGACGGAGGAAGAGGGTCGCAGCGAAAAGGCGTTGGTCGCCCTGGAGGGCATCGAGGCGGACGGTGAGCTGTGGTCCCGGATCCGTGTAGCGAAGGGCGTAGTCGAGGCTCGGGGGGAGAAACGGTGACACATGGAGTTCCTTGGCAAAGCGGTGCCTGCCCGGGGGGCCGACGACGTAGGCGTGGTGCTCGTGCCATGGCGTGTTCTCCACCTCGGCCACCAGAGCGCCGATACGTACCTGTGGGCCGACGGGGTCTCCATAATCGGCGCAGAAGTAGAGGCTGATGGGGTTGAACAACCAGCCCCAGGTACGGAGGTTGGCCAGCAGGGCGACCGGGCCATCGGGGCGCTGCCCGGTGCGCTCGGCGACCAGGTCCCGCACCGCCTGGTCGAGGGGTGTGGCCGGGTCACCCAGGAAATCCTGGCGCCGGAATCGAACCGGGGTGGGCCGATGGGCCGACCACGCCGGGTGCAGGCCCATCACGTCGTCGACCTCGGCCAGGTCGAGCAGCGGCATGGCTACCTTGTAGCTGAACGAGTGCGTCGGCCCGGGACCGAAGCGGGCGTGGATGAGTACACCCTCATACATGGCGCTGCGCAGGCCGTTCGAGTCCCGGTCGGGCCAGGTGGGGGGAGTGCCCCTCGCGCTGTCCCGCTTCACCCTGCCAGCCCGTGTCCGGACCCGGGACGTGTCCGTGGTGGCGACAGTCACCACACCACCCCCATCGTCCTGCACGTGTCCACCGCACTGCGCACGCCGTCCTCGTGAAAGCCATCGGCCCAGTAGGCACCGACGAACCAGGTCCGCCGCCGGCCGTTGATTTCACCGTGGTGGCCCTTGGCCCGCGCCGCAGCCGGATCGAGAACCGGGTGGGCGTACTCCATGCGGGCCAGTACCTTGCCGGGGTCGATGGCCTCGTCATGGTTGAGGGTGACCAACACCGGGGTGGTCGAGTCGATGCCCTGGAGACGGTTGAGGTAATAGGTCAGCGTGGCCTCGTTCTGCTCGCCTTCGAGGCGGTGGTAGTTCCAGCTGGCCCAGGCCCGGGGCTCGGCCGGCAGCAGGCTGGCGTCGGTGTGCAGGACAGCCCGGTTCGACTGGTAGCGCAACGCCTCGAGCGTCTCACGCTCCCCCCGATCGGGATCGGACAGGAGGGCCAGGGCCTGGTCGCTGTGGGTGGCCAGGATGACATGGTCGTAGGTGTCGACCCCGGACTCGCTCACCACCTCGACGCCAGCCGGCTCCCGGCGGACCTTGCTCACCGGGGTCCCGAGTCGGAGGCGGCCCTCGGTGCGCAACGGGCCCAGGACGGCGTCGACATAGCGTTGCGAGCCGCCTTCCACCGTCCGCCACCTCGGCTGGTGGCGCACATGGAGCAATCCGTGGCGCTCGAAGAAGCGGGCGAAGGTAGCGGCGGGAATCTGGGTGAATGTGGACGGGTCGGCTGACCAGATGGACGAGCCCAGGGGGATCAGGTACCACTCCCGGAATCCGGCCGACCACCGGTGCGGGGCCAGGACCTCCTCCAACGTCACACTGTCGGGCGGCGGTTCGGCCAAGAGCCCCCGGGCCAACCGGTTGAAGCGGGCCACGTCGGTCAGCATGCGCAGAAAGTCGGGCCGGACCAGGTTGCGTCGCTGTGCGAAGACGGTGGAGAACGACGTTCCCCGCCACTCGAGTCCGGTGCGCTGGTCGGCCACGCTGAAACTCATGTCACTGGACTTGGAGGCGACGCCGAGTTCGTCGAGGAGGCGTGAGAACAAGGGATAGGTGCGCTGGTTGTAGACGAGGAACCCGGTATCGACATCACAGGTCAGCTCGGGCAGCTCGATCCGGTGGGTATGACAGTGACCCCCGGGACGCTCCTCTGACTCGTAGAGGACGACATCGTGGCGCCCGCGCAGCAGGTGGGCCGTAACCAGGCCCGATACCCCACTCCCGATGATGGCGATCCGCATGACATGCCTCTTTCGTGCCGTCCGACCCGTTGTTCGGAGCCGGACCAGCTTCCGACGTAATTTAGTACTAAACTACGGGAATGGCGACCTACCGTGAACGTGTCACGTCTCCGGGGGCCGCCGCTGAAGTCTCTGACGACATGAGCCGCCCCGCCGTTCTGGCGGCTTGACCATGGCTGTGGACAGTGCCCGGCACGCTCTGGCCCGGGCCGTTGACGCCTTCGCTGAAATGACCGTGGCCCCGAGCTTCAGCCGGGTCGGAATCGGGCTCCGCCGCCAATTGGAGAAGTGGGATGACCCACCCGCCATGAGAGGTCGCGTAGCCCTGGTCACCGGCGCCACCTCGGGCATCGGGCTGGCAGCCGCCACCGCGCTGGCCGGCCTCGGTGCCGATGTGCACCTGGTGGGCCGCGACCCGCTCCGGGGTGCCACCGCGCTCGACGCGGTGGACGCGAGGGGCCCGGGCCGGACTCGACTCCACCTGGTCGACCTCTCGGATCCCACCGCCGTGGCCGCACTGGGGAAGAGCCTCAACGACGGTGTAGCCCGCCTCGACGCGCTGGTCCACAACGCCGGAGCACTGAGCCCCAGCTATCAGACCACCGCCGATGGTGTGGAGCGCACGCTCGCCACCCATGTGCTCGGCCCCTACCTGCTGACCGCCGCCCTGGCCCCGCTGCTCTTCTCCTCACCCTGCGGTACCGACGACGCGCCCGGGGTTCCGGCCACCATCGTCACGATGAGCTCGGGGGGCATGTACTCGCAGCGCTTCGATCTCGGTGCCCTCGAGGCCGGCCCCGATGGGTACGACGGCGTGGTGGCCTACGCCAGGGCGAAACGGGCCCAGCTTGTACTGGCCGAGGCGTGGGCCGCCAGCTTCGCTCCGGCCCACGTCGCCAGCTACGCCATGCACCCGGGCTGGGTGGATACTCCGGGCCTGGCCGAGGGCCTACCCAGCTTCCGCACCCTGATGCGCCCGCTGCTGCGCACCCCGGACGAAGGGGCCGATACGGCGGTGTGGCTGGCCGCCGGCGGCCCCACAGTGGCGGCGCGGGTGGCAGGGACGCCACCGATCACCTCGGGCTTCTTCCACGACCGGCACCCCCGGCCTGACCACCGCTTCCCGGTCACTCACCCGAGCGGTCCTGGTGATCCAGAACGACTCCTCGCCTGGTGTGCGGCGCACACGGGGACCGAAACGCCCGTACCGGGAGCAAGGCCGTGATCGATCAGGTGTCATGCGGAGCGGGAGCGATGGGCTGATGGACTCCATTGCCCCCATGTCCCGGATCGCCATCGCCGGGGCCAGCGGCTATGTGGGCCGACTGCTGGCCTACCGGCTGGCCGGAGCCGGCCACCAGGTGTCCGCCCTGGGCCGGCATCCGGACACCCTGCCCACCGGAGAACGGATCTCGGCCGTCCCCGTCGATGTGGCCGACCCGGAGAGCACCGTCCGAGCCCTGGTAGGTACCGAAACCGCCTATTACCTCGTCCACGCCATGGCCGGCGGCAGCGGGTTCGAGGCCCGCGACCGCCAACTCGCCGATACCTTTGGCCGGGCAGCAAAATCGGCCGGTGTCGAGCGCATCATCTACCTGGGTGCCCTGGGCCAGGGCGATCTGTCGGCCCACCTGGTCAGCCGGCACGAGGTGGGCGGAGTGCTGGCCGCCTCCGGTGTGCCGGTTGTGGAGCTGCGGGCTGCGGTCAT
This sequence comes from uncultured Acidimicrobiales bacterium, assembly GCA_963824645.1. Lineage (GTDB taxonomy): Bacteria > Actinomycetota > Acidimicrobiia > Acidimicrobiales > RAAP-2 > Bog-756. Next base: position 274,086 of record CAWGQC010000010.1, on the reverse strand, counting down.
CCTCGGGGCGGGCAGCATCTCCTACGAGATGTTGCGCTCGCTCACCGAGCGGCTTCCGGTCATGGTCTGCCCGCGCTGGATCACCACCCGACTCCAACCGCTGGCCGAGAGCGACCTGCTCGACTACCTTGCTCGTTCCCTCGTCGCCCCGCCGGGCATCTATGAGATCGGCACGCCCGACGTGACTGACTACGGGGCCATGATGCGCTGCTACGCCGAGTCCAGGGGGCTACCGTCCCGGCGCATCTTCACCGTGCCCTTCGTCACACCCTCGCTCTCGGCCCGCTGGGTCGACCTGGTCAGCCCGGTCGACCGACGCATCAGCCACGCGCTGATACAGAGCTTGGTGAACGAGGTGCTCGTCCACCATCCCGAACGCACATTCGCCGCCTTCGGCATCACCCCCCTGCCGGTCAGGGAAGCGGTCCGCCGCGCCATCAGCGACGAGGGCGACCGGGTCTCGGCTGGGCTACTCGACCGCTCCAAGTCACTTGGCACCGGTGTCTACGTCATTCGATGCGCTGAACGGCTGGCGCCCGATCGAATCGAGGCGGCGCGAGACGACCTGGCCCGAGTGGGCGGGAACCTCTCGTGGTATGGCGTGGCATGGGCCTGGTCCCTACGCGTGGTGCTCGGCCGGCTCTTCGGCGAGAAGCTCCGGACCCAGCGGCCCGAACCTCTCGCCCCCGGAGCGTGGGCCGACTGGTGGCAGGTGGTGCGGGCCGACCCCGACCACCTGGTGCTGGCCTCGGTCGGGTGGTTCTGTGGGGAGGGCTGGCTCGCATTCCACATCAGTGACACACCGCCCTGCATCGAACAGGCCGCCGCCTTCAGGCCCAAAGGCCTTCTCGGCCTGGCCTACTGGTGGGTCCTCTGGCCCATCCATCAGGTGGTGTTCCGGGTCATGGTTCGGAGCCGGGTCCGCCGGGTACGACCCCGAACCCGCCCGATGGCCTTCACCGCCCGGGACGCCGGTGCAGTCGAATCGACCCCGGCGGCCTCCTAATCGATGGCCAGCTCCGTTCTCTGGTTCCGGCGGGATCTGCGCCTCGATGACCTGCCCGCCCTGCGAGCCGCAGCTGAGGCCGGCGACGTCGTCGCCCTATTCGTAGCCGACCCGGCCCTCCTCGAACCGGCCGGCCCGAACAGGCGACGCTTCCTGGCGGCGACTTTGGCCGCCCTCGATGCCGAACTGGAGGGGGCCCTGGTGGTACGCCAGGGCGATCCCGTCAGCATGGTCCCCGGAGTGGCAGCCGAGGTCGGGGCGGCCGTGGTGATCGCCACCACCGACTTCGGTCCCCACGGCACGGTTCGCGATGCTGCAGTGGCGCTGGCACTGTCGGCCGAAGGGCGCCGTCTGGTGACGATCGACTCCAACTACGCAGTCGCCCCGGGCCGGGTTCGTACGGGGGCGGGCGGTCCGTTCAAAGTTTTCACCGCCTACAAGAGGGCCTGGGAAGCGGTCGGGTGGCTGGGCCCCCATCCCGCACCGGACGTTCGCTATCGTCGCCTCGCGAGCGACGGCGTCGACTCCCTGGCGTCAGGTCTGGCCACTCCCGGGTCCCACGGTCTGCCCGACTGGTGGGAGGGCCTCCCACTCGGTGGCGCGGCCGCGCTCCCCGACGCCGGGCCGGCGGCAGCGTGGAAGCGGCTCGAACACTTCGTGGCCGGGCCTTTGACCGACTACGACCGTGACCGTGACCTGCCTGGGGTGCCGGGCACTTCGGGTCTTTCGCCCTACCTGCGCTTCGGCTGCGTCCATCCGCGCAGCGTGTTGGCACTCCTGGGGACCGGGGCCGGGGCGGAGCGCATGCAGACTGAGCTGGCCTGGCGTGAGTTCTTCGCCGACGTGCTTTGGCACCGGCCTGAGTCGGCGCGGGCTCCACTCTTGGAATTCGGTGCCCGCCTCCGCTGGGACACGAACGGGAGGGCACGGGAACGGTTCGCGGCCTGGGCAACGGGGACGACCGGTTACCCCCTAGTCGATGCCGGTATGCGCCAGCTACTGGCCGAGGGCTGGATGCACAATCGGGTCCGAATGGTCACGGCCAGCTTTCTGGTCAAGGATCTCCACATCGACTGGCGGCTCGGTGCCCGCTGGTTCATGTGGCACCTCGTCGACGGGGACCTCGCCTCAAACCAACACGGCTGGCAATGGGTGGCCGGGACGGGGACCGACGCCGCCCCGTTCCACCGTGTGCTCAACCCATGGCGTCAACAGGAGCGTTTCGACCCGACCGGTGCCTACGTCAACCGTTACCTCCAAGAGTCGGACGAAACCGACCGCGTAACCAAAGGGGGTGCCGAGTCAGGATCGGTCCCCACCATCGATGTCGTGGTCGACCACGCGTTCGAGCGGCACGAAGCACTGGCCCGCTTCGCCGAGGCGCGGCAACGAGCCTGATGCGGGGCGAGTCAGATGTCCCGGGGCGACATGCCGACCTCGCTCGACGGTCTTCAGGAGCTCAGGTCGTCGCAGCGCTGATCGACCGTCGCCATCACAATCCAGCTTCCGAGTCTGGCCCACAGGAGCGAGACATCCGTACCCCTCAGCCCATGAAGCTGATGACGCACAACCGCGTTCGTGGTTCAGCGGTGCGCCGTGTATCCGCCGTCGATGGTGAACGTCTGGCCGGTGACGAAGGCGGCATCGTCGGACAGGAGGTAAGCCACGGCCGTGGCGATCTCTTCGGGATAGCCGAGCCGGCCGACCAGATGACCTTCCGTGATCGACGCGAGAGTGTCACCGTGCGGTCCCCCGAGCTTCTCCTGGAGATCGCGGTCGACGACGACGCCGGGAGCGACTGCGTTCACGCGTATGTTGCGGTCGGCGTAGGCGGTGGCCACATAGCGGGTCAGCGCGACGACGCCCGCCTTGCTGGTGCCGTAGGCGGCGAGGGAGCGGCTGCCGTAGGTCGCGGCGACGGACGCAGTGTTGACGATCGAGCCACCGCCGCGTTCCAGCATGGCAGGGATGGCGAAGCGGCACCCGAGCATGACCCCGTCGAGGTTGACGCGCATCGAGGTGTGCCAGGTCTCCAGCTGCATGGTGACGACATCTTGGTCGGTGAGGCTGAGGTTGATCGCCGCAGCATTGTTGTGAAGCAGGTCGAGTCCTCCGTAGGCAGCCAGGGTGTCGGCCACCATGCGTTCAACGGCGTCGGGCTCGGCGACGTCGGTGGCTTGGGCGCGAGCGGTGCCTCCGTCGGTGCGGATCAACTCAACAGTTGTGCCCGCCCCTGCTTCGTCGATGTCGGCGATGGTCACCGCGGCACCTTCGGCGGCAAGGCGGCGAGCCGTCGCTCGCCCGATTCCCGAGCCCGCACCGGTAACGATGGCGATTTTGTCGTGGAAGCGTTGCATGACCGAAAGTCTCGCGTCCTAGCGGCTGTCGATCGCGACCTTGATGGCCCCTGACGTCTCCTGGTCGGCTAGGACAGTGAACGCGCCGCGCCACTCGTCGAGACGGAAGGTGTGGGTGAGCATCGGTGTCAGGTCGATCCGGCCGGATCCGACCATGTCCAGAAAGTGGGCGATGCCGTGCTGCCGGACTCCCTCCACCTCCTCGATCCCGAAAGCGTTGGAACCCGTATAGGTGATCTCCTTGGTGTACACCGGCGTGTCGTCCCACTTGGCCGCCCCATGCATACCCAGCTTCACCAGGGCCCCTCGGGCCCGCAACACGCGACAGCCGACCTCCAGTGTCTCGGCTGCCCCGATCGTGTCGTAGACCACGTCGACGCCGCCCGGAAAGGCCATGGGGAGCCCGTCAGCCGGTTGCAGCACGCCACCCGACCACTCCGCCACCCGCTCGATAAGTTCGAGTCGCGGCTCGTGGGGCACGGTCGTTGCGCCGAAGGTCTCGGCCAGCCGGCGTTGCGCATGGAACCGGGCGACCACCATCACCTCGACCGTGGGGTACAACGCTCGGAGGATGGCGACGGCACACTGGCCCAGTGCGCCGGCACCGTAGACGAGCGCCTTGCTTCCCGGCTGCGGTGGATGGCGGGTGACAGCATGGAGTGACACCGAGAAAGGGTCGGCGATGACGACCTGCTCGTCGCTCAGGGTGTCCGGCACTTTGAAGAGCATCGACTCGTGCGCCGGCATGAGGTCGGCGAACCCCCCGGTGACGTCGGCGCACATACCGATGTGGATCCCGGGCGCGAATGAGCCCTTGGCGAACGAGTGGCACTGGCTCAGGTCACCCGCCTCGCACGCCGGGCAGATGGGCGACACCCCGCGGGTCACGCACGTGAGCCACGGGTTGAGGGCGACACGATCTCCCGGTTCAAGCCCCTCCGCCTCGGGGCCGACGGCGACCACCTCGGCGATTACCTCGTGGCCCATCACGTGGGGCATCGAGACAAAATTCTTCATCGGATTCTGGCCCGCCGCATTGGCCGGGTCGATCAGGCTGGCGTAGTCGAGGAACACAGCCTTGGACTCGGATCCACAGATCCCCACCAGTCGCGGCTTGGTCACCACCCAGTCGGGGCGGAGGAACCCGGGCTCGTCTATGTCGATGAGCCGGGTTGGCGTCCGAGCGAGCATCCGCAACAGACGGTTGTCCGTCTCGCCGATGGGCTGCACCTCCGGCTCCACCCCGTACATGAGCGCTCGCATGACGTCATCGTAGGGCTCTACCGGTCCGCCGCCCCAACCGGGGACATCAGCTGGCCCACCTGAGGACCGGCCACATGACCTCGAAGGGGTGCGTGGTGCCTCCGATCGAAACCAGGAGTAGAGGCACCTCAGGTCGATTCCGAGTCCAGCGACGTCGTTCGGCCGTGCGACACGCTCACGTCGTCGACGTCCACCTCGATACCAAGCCTGGGGACAACTCGGTCAAGCCAGGATGGCATCCACCAATTGGCATCGCCAATGAGCTCCATGATCGAGGGGACCAGCACCATGCGGACCAAAGTGGCATCAATCAGAATGGCCGCCGCCAGCCCCAGTCCGAACACCTTGAGCACGTGGAGGGGGTCGCCGATCACGAACGACCCGAACACGCAGATCATGATGGCCGCTGCCGCGGTGATCACCCGTGCCGTTTTGGCCAACCCATCGGCTACGGCTGATGAGTTGTCGTGGGTCTGCCGCCACTCCTCTCGAATCCTCGACAGCAGAAAGACCTCGTAGTCCATGGAGAGGCCGAACAGAATGGTGAACATCATGAGCGGGATCCACGGATCGATCGGGCCGGTCGCCCCGATCCCGATAATGCCCCCCAGCCATCCCCATTGGAATACGGCCACGATCACCCCGTAAGCAGCACCCACCGACAGGAGGTTGACGACTACTGCCTTCAGCGGGATGGCGACTGACCGGAATACTGCCATCAATAAGAGGAACGACAGAAGAAGGACCACCCCGATAACCAGAGGGAGTCGCGCCGACAGATAGGACGACGCGTCCACCGAGCCCGCGGTCTCTCCGCCGACGAAGGCACGCACACCGGAGCCGGAGATGGCAGTGGGAATCACCTGATTTCGAAGCGTATTAACCAGTGCTTCCGTCTGGGCGGACTGGGGTGAAGTGGTCGGGACTGCGATGATCACTGCTGCATTGCCCGACCGGCTGTACTGGATCGGACTAACGAATGCAATCCCCGCGGTGCGTCTGAGTGTGGTGTTGAGGCTTTCGATGGCCGCCTTTTGGCCTGCCGGAACCTTGGCAGTGATGATCAAGGGCCCGTTGAAGCCTGGTCCGAACCCGGTGGCCAGCGCATCAAAAGCCTGCCTGGTGGTGATGTTGGGGGGATCATTCCCGGCATCGGTAAATGCCAATCGCATTGAGAAGAGCGGGAGGGCGAGGCAGATCAGCACCAACAGTGCGGTGATCCCCGCGACCAATGGGTGACGTTGCACGGTGCGACTCCATCGGTACCAGAACCCCCGAGATGTGGGCTCGGCCGTGCCTTGGAGCAATCCCGGTACGTGGAGATTGTCGATGGCCCTACCAGAGAAACCCATCATGGCTGGCAGCAGGGTGATGGCAGCCATCATCACCAGTACAACTGCGGCGATGGTGCCGGTCGCCAATCCCCTCATGAAGGGGAGTTGCAGCAGGAAGAGACCAAGAAGCGAGAGAATGACGGTTGTTCCTGCGAACACAACTGCTCTTCCTGAAGTGGCCAAGGACAGAGAAATGGCCTCTCGAGGCTCTCTCTCTTCGCTCAGACCCTGGCGGTATCGCGTAACAACGAATAGGGCATAGTCGATGCCCACTCCGAGTCCGATCATGGCCATGATCTCTGGTGCGAACACCGGGGTCGTCACCACATGAGACAGCAGATCGAGGAGGGCAAAACCGATGGCGATGCCGAACAAAGCAGTGATGATGGGAAGACCCATGGCCACCACCGATCCGAAAGCCAGCAACATGATGACGATGGCGGCAAGAATTCCTATGCCCTCGCTCGAACCCGGTTTTGCGCCGGCCACGAGCCCGATGGCCTCGCCTCCGATTGCGACCTGGTAGCCCGGTGTCGTGAACGACTCCGCGTCGTTGACAACCTTTTTGACGGCAGCTGTCGGCAAGTTCCCCGCTTGGTCGTCGAACTGGACGCGCACATAACCGATATGACCATTTCGCGAGATCTGGGCGGCCCCCTCGGGAGCGAAGGGGCTGATCACAGCCGATACATGGGGCAAGGAGCGAAGAGCGGCGGCCAGCCTTGTGGTTCGGGCGCGGTTCGAACTATCGGCAAACGGGGTGCTTGTGGTGACGACCACCTGGGCCGGGCTTCCGGATTGGGAGGGGAAGTTGGCGTTCAGGATCTGCTGTGCCTCTTGGGTACCACCAGCAAGATTGTTCGAGAACGCGCTCCCGGCCAACTGGGCGAACATATTGCTGGCGACCAGGGCTACCAGCCAGACGATCAGCACCCACCAGCGGTGGTCATGACACCATCCGGCGATCCGGGCCAGCGCACTTTGCTGAGCTGGCCTCGACTCCGGTCGACTTGGGAGTGGAGTCTCATTGAGCAGCGCTGTGGTCATTTGGCTCCCTCCATCAGGCTGTGGGGAGAGAGGGTAGCTCCGGACCGCACTCGAGCAAAACGACCGAATAGTCCGCACAACCGCAGCAGGGAGGGCAGGGGTTCAGTCGATGAGATGGAGTGAGTTCCCACCATGGGGACCTCCCCGAGTATGTCTGAATCCCAAATACATTACGCCGCCCGTGTCGCCGACCCCCACTGCATGTGTCGTGCCGGAGGGCCTACCGTTATCACTGTGCGACATGTTGACCGCGAGCCTGGTCGGATTCTCTTTCTCAATGGGGGATCGAGTGCAGGCAAGACGACTCTTGCGCGCCGCCTCCAGTCAGTCCTGTCCGACCCGTGGCTACTTCTCGGCATCGACCTGATGATCTGGACCTTGCCTCCTCAGTTGGTCAACCATCCTGAGGGACTTTCAGTGAGCGAGGGCGAGATCAGCCGCGGAGAGATCTTCGGGCCGCTCTACGCCGGATACCAGACTGCAGTGGCCGCGCTCGCCCACAGCGGCGTCAACGTGCTGCTCGATGACGTGACACTCGACGGCTTTGACGATCAACAACAGTGGAACGATGCTCTCCACGGGTTGGACGTTATTTGGGTTGGTGTGCAGTGCGCCCCAGAGATTGCCGCCGAAAGGGAAGCCCGGCGGGGGAGCCGACTTCCAGGCACTGCTCGGCATCAAGCCAGGTCGGTGCATGAAGGAGTTCGCTATGACTTTGATGTCGATACCGGCGTGCTTGATCCGGCCCAAGTAATGGGCGTCGTGGCTGAATGGTTGGAACAGAGCTATTCCATTCCGATCTCACCACAATCCGATACGCAGTCGACGCTGCCTCCTGTTTCAGCCTGGACTCGAGAAGGAGCCACCCGTCCACCTCCATGGGAACATTGAAACCCGCTGCACCCACCAGACTGCACCCACAGGGAGCAGGTCAGTGATCCGCTGGAGCTGACCGGCGCACGGGGGTCATGGCTCAGCGGACATGACGAGGTAACAGTCGGGAAGCTCTTGACCTGACATTTACCGGCGTGATGGGTGGATCCCCGGACAGTCGGGGAGAAGACTGTCCGTATGCCATTGCAAACAACCTTCACGGCGATGCTGGATATCGATCACCCGATTGTGTCGGCCCCGATGGGAGGCTCGGCCGGAGGCGACCTCGCTGCAGCCGTATCCAACGCGGGGGGCCTCGGTCTCATCGGGGACGGCAGCGGTGACGTCAGGTGGATGGACCGCCAAGTTGCACTGGTCGCCGGCGGTACGAGTAAGCCGTGGGGCATCGGCTTCCAGAGTTGGGCCACGGATCTCACGACTGTCCGGCGCGCATTGGATCACGGACCGAGTGCGGTGATGCTGTCTTTCGGAGATCCGACGACGCTGGCCCCTGCTGTCCGCCGGTCTGATACCCGGCTGATCATCCAGGTCGTCGACATGGCCGAAGCGAACCAGGCCCTCGATGTTGGAGCCGATGTGATCATCGCCCAGGGGACAGAAGCGGGCGGCCACGGTGGGAGGCGAGGAACCCTGCCGTTCGTGCCGGTGGTGGTCGACCTGGTGCATCCGACACCGGTACTGGCGGCCGGAGGCATTGCCGACGGTCGAGGGCTTGCCGCTGCGCTCTCCCTGGGGGCTGCTGGGGCGCTGGTGGGGACGAGATTCCAGGCCAGCAGGGAAGCACTCGTCGATGCCGAGGTGGTGAAGGCCATCCTGGACGGACATGGCGAAGACACAGAACGGAGCCGGGTCCCTGACATCGCTCGGGAGTCCGACTGGCCGGCTCGATACACAGGTCGAACGCTTCGGAATGACTTCCTCGATCAATGGCGGAATCGTGAGGCGGAGCTGGACGGCAACAGGGAGGTGATCTCGGCTTACCGTGACGCTGAGCGTAGAGGCGATATGGGGGCGGTAGCCGTTTGGGCCAGTGAGGCGATTGATCTCATCACAGAATCCCAATCAGCCGGTGACATTGTTCGTGCCATGGCGGCCGGCGCGGAGGAAACCTTGAGGCGAATCCTGGCCGCGCCCTGACTGCCCTCCAATCGCCGGATGTGCGCCCGGCTGCCGCCGCCGGGTCACTGCGCCCACCCGGTCGACCTGACATCGATCGATCCCTTCATGAACGCCCCCCGCAGAATCGGAAGAGACCCCTGATCGACCTCGGCTGGTCCTGCCGAGGTCAACCTCGCCGCTTTTGTACGCGCCCTCTGGGCCGGTTCACGCAACAGTGGTGAGTGCGAACGCTTGCGTACTCTTCACCGCTCCCGATGATGCACTTAGTCGCAGGTGGTACGTCTTGGCGGCTCCGGTCGGAACACCGCTCAGCGTTGCGGTCCCGTTTCCGTTGATGACAAAGGACACGTCAGGCGGTAGGGATCCTGAAAGTGCCAGCGCCAGCGTAGTCGGAGTGTCCGAGGTCACCACGGTGAAGCTGTCGAACTGGCCCAGGGTGAACGTGGTCGATGTGGGTGACGTGAAGCCAATCACCGACACGGTGACAGCCTGCACGTCGGGAAAGCCCACACCGTTCGAGGCGTTGAAGGCCACCATGTAATCACCCTCGGATCCGGGCGGTGCGGTTCCCGTCAGCATTCCCCAACCACCGGTGGGCGACGGAGTAAACGTCAACCACTCGGGCAGGTCCGAGACGTCGAGCGTTGGTTTCGGGGTTCCGACCGCCCTGACCCTGAACCGGATCTTCCCGCCGACTGCCCCGCTGACGCTGTTGGCCGAAACGATGAGCGGCGCGGCGGCAGTGGGTGTCACCGGGCTGTCCGAGGCCGATCCGGAGGGTCCTGTGCCGGCTGAATTCGTGGCAGCCACCGTCACCTCATAAGCGGTGCCGTTGGTGAGCCCACCCAGCGTGGCGGTGGTCGCCGTCGAAGGAATGGTCTCGCTGTACGTGGGCCCGCCACCGTAGGTCGAGGCCGTCACCGCATATCCCGTGACCGGGGAGCCATCATTGGAAATGGGCGCAGTCCAGTCGGTCTGGATCTGACCATTGCCCGCCGCTGCAGTAATGGACTGCGGCGCCGCGGTCGGCGGGAACGCCGCCGAGTCGATGACCGTGGGCGTCGTTGTGCAATCGACGTCTTCGTGTAGCGCACCTCCCAACGCGGAGATGTCAAGGTCAATGTCGGCAGCTTGCGTTACCTGGACCAATCCTGTTGCATCTGTGAATCCGGGAGGGCTGGCCAGAGGCGCCGTTGTGACGGTCGCCGGTGTGTTCTCGACCAGCGGTCCCGAGTCGAAGGTGAGCTCCTCGGGAGTGTTTGAGGGACTGATGCCCGTGGCCTCGATTGAAGTGGACGCAGTTCCCTCCAACGGATTGACATCGTCGCCGATGAGAGCATTTACCTCGGTCGAGGGAAGGGTAAGGGACAGCCCGTAGTTGTTGAGAGCTTCGGTCCCACCGGGCGCTATCGGATTCGTCGAGAGTGTTCCCGTCGTGTCGAAACCACCGACAGTGCCTGACCCGAACAAATTGCCCGAACAGGTGGCCGCATAGGGCTGAGTGTCTGCCTCCGCTCTTCCCGTCGACATGGAAGCGAGCATGACCAGGCTGGCGCAGCCCACAAGCAGAACCGCCAAAATCGTGGCTGCCACGCGAAAGGTACTTCGAGTTGGGGTGGTGACATCTCGTCCTCGACCAGAAGCGTTCATCGTGTTCTCCTCTGACTCGACTTAAATTGCTGAAGGTGCAACTTCCGCCTAGTGGTTCCGCTTGTCCGCAGGCTACGGGATCAGGAAGCAAAGTGTCTCAGTACTGAGTACTGAATACCTTCCTGCGTACTGAATCCTCCAAATTTGATTGCTTTGGCATCCTTACTGCCAATTCCTCCCCGGTTGAGGCGGGGCATTCGGGCTGGTTTCGCCCTGGGCTCATTCCTCCCGGAGGGCGTCGGGGAGTTGGCCTCGATCGGTGATCCCAAGCTTGGCCAATGCAGCTTAGAGGTGACTCTCGACCGTGCGAACCGAAACCGAGAGTTCCTCGGCGATCTGGGCGTTGGTTCTGCCCTCGGCCGCCAGGGTGGCCGTTTCCCGTTCACGTCGTGAGAGAGGATCCGGACTCCTGGCTACGTTCATCGCCTGGGTGTGTGTTCCCTCGCACAGCTGAGCCAGCCAGGCGGCCTTCCGCGTCGCCTCGGTGGCCCGGACAGGTAGTCCCTCCCGCTGACGGCGAGCCGACACGGCGAACCAGAGCTCGGCGGCCACTAGTGAGGATCCCATCGCCTCAAAGGCCGTGGCTGCCGTCTGAAGATCCGCCGTCTCCCCGGAAAGCACGGCGGTGGCATGGGCGGCTATAGCCGCGCGGACCAGGCTCCATCGACCTGATCGGCGAGTGGCAAACTCCGGCGGGCAGCCCGATGTTCGCCCAAACGCAACAGGTCCTCGAGGATGACGGCCTCGAAGCTGAGCTGACCTCGTGAGGCGGCCAAATCGGCGCCGGCCCAGAGCTGGTCGACTGCCGAGGAGATGCGGCCGTCCTGGGCATCGACCCAGGCGAGGGCTCGTCGTTCGTCGGCTTCGAAGGCCAGGATCCCTCTTCTGACCAGATTGCGGGCTTCGGTTGCAGCCGACCTTGTTTCTTCGAGCCGACCCGGGAGTGCGTAGGCCTCGGCCGCGAGGGCAAGGCACCACGAGGGGTCGACGGGATGCTCACGCAGGGTCAGGGCCGCGTCGATCAGGACCCGACTGGCACTGCGCGACCGACCCTGGAACAAGAGGAGTCTGCCTCGGTAGACGTCAGCATGGGCCACCCACCGGGAGGCGAGATTCGACCTGGCCTGGCCCAATGAGACGGTGGTCAGCGACGGACCGGTCTCCATGAAGGCCTGATCGGCTCACCCCGGATTGACTCATCGAGCCCTCGCCGCTCCAGTAGCGGTCTGCGTCCCCGATCCTCCAAAGCACCCCGGTTCCCGGCAGCGACTGGCGACCCGCCGGATTGCGCTACCGCCGTAAGGTCTGGTCATGTCGGCGCGCGAGCTTGTCGTGCTCGGGACGGCCAGTCAGGCTCCAACCCGCTACCGGAACCACAACGGGTATCTCCTGCGGTGGGACGGCCGATCCATCCTCGTCGACCCGGGTGAGGGCACCCAGCGCCAAATGCTGCTGGCTGGCTGCTCACCATGGTCGATCACCGACATCTGCATAACCCACTTCCACGGTGATCACTGTCTTGGCCTTCCCGGGGTCCTGCAGCGCCTCTCTCTGGATGGAGTGCCCCACCCCGTCAACGTGCTCTTCCCGGCCAGCGGGTTCGAATACTTCGAACGCCTCCGCCGCGCCTCCGTATTTCATGACCGGATCGAGGTGCGACCGGTGCCCGTCGAGCAGGACGGACCGGCCCTCACCGACTCGATGGTGACGCTCACGGCGGTCCGCCTCGACCATCACCCCGAAACCTTCGGCTGGAGGGTCGAAGAGCCGGACGGGCGTCACCTCCTGGTCGACCGCCTGGAGGCCGCAGGGATCCAGGGCCCGGATGTCGGCCGGCTCCAGCGGACCGGCTGGATTGAAAGTGGCGCTGGACGGTTCACGCTCGACGAGATGTCGGTGAGGCGTCCGGGCCAACGGGTGGCCTTCGTCATGGACACTGGTGTTTGCCACGCGGCGGTGACCCTGGCGGAGGGTGCCGACCTTCTGGTCTGCGAGTCGACCTTTGCTGACGAGGAGGTGGCACTCGCTCGCCGGTGGAAGCACCTGACTGCGTCCGACGCCGCCCGGATTGCTCGCGACGCCGGAGCCCGGCACCTCCTCCTCACCCACTTCTCGCAGCGCTACCCGGACACCCGAAGGCTGGTGGATCAGGCCACCGCGGTCTTCCCCGATGTGGTAGCCGCCGAGGACCTTCTGCGTGTCCCCGTGCCCCCACGGGTCCGTCCAGCCGCCGACGGCTGATCGGGCCCGCCGGGAACCCGGTCCTGCGCCGTGCGGGCGAAGTCGACGGGAACCGAATCGAAACAATGGCGGGCGGCCGTTGGCAGTGATCCCGACCCGGGGGCCAGTATGGCCGGATGACGTCCGCGGGCATTGCCGGTCTGTTGCTGACCCCGGGGGCCGGGGCCGGTCGGGACCAGCCGGCACTGGTGGCCGTAGACGAGGCGGTGACCGAACGCGGTCTGGCCGTCGAACGGATCGAATTCCCCGGTCGAACTGCCGGCCGACGTGTGCCGGACCGGCCGGAGGTCTGCATCGCTTCGGTACGGGCAGCCACCTTGGGGCTGGCCAAGCGGCTCGGCGTGACAACCTCGGCCGTCGCCGTGGGTGGTCGGTCGATGGGCGGCCGCATGTGCTCGATGGCAGCTTCTGAGGGCCTCGAAGTCGCAGCCCTCGTCCTCATCAGCTACCCGCTCCACCCGGCACGGGCGCCCGAACGCCTCCGGACCGGACACTTCCCCTCACTGCACGTGCCCTGTCTTTTCGTAAGCGGGCGACGGGACGCTTTGGGCACTCCCGATGAGATGGAGCGCGAGACCGCCCTCATCCCGGGACCGGTCAGCCTGGTCTTCGTGGACGGAGACCACTCCCTCCGCCGGTGCGACACCGAGGTCGCCGACATCGTGGCCGACTGGCTCAACAAGAACTTCTCCATCGCCCCCCGCTCCTGAGTCCGGGGGAAAGGCAACAAACCAGACGGCCATCACCGCCCAGCTGGTGGCTCATCTCCGAGCGCCCCAAAAAAGGACTCGGCGTCGATCGGCGGACTCGCTCGTCGGACGAAGTACCTCAGTTGAACACGGCTTCGTACGTCGTACCGTCAGCCGGAGATACGACCGGCCCCAGAAACAGTTCGAAGGCGCCCATGTCCGGGTGCGTCACGACGTGGATTACGTGATCCAGGACGGGCGAGCTCGGTCCGACGAATTCGAGCGTGAACGGACTCCGATGTCCGGGACGCTCGCCGGCCACCACGACTCTGGCAAGTCGTAGCGCGACCCAATCTCCATCCCCATGGGCGACCTCGAATTCGGTGTCCACTGCCGATTCGAAATCGGCGGCCGTCAAAGCGGAGAGGTCTCGCATGCCCGTTCCATCATCAAGTGGGCTCCGGTTGATCCCAACTCCTCGAACCCCAGGTGATCCCAGAATGCTCGGGCGTCGCTTTGTGTCCCCACATAGCAACGTATGGCAAGCTGATTGGCGTCGGCACTTTCGAACATCCGACGAACCAACTTGGCGCCGACACCGATACCTCTGTACTCCGGAAGCAGTGCCAGATCGATGATCAGGATCTCGGTCGCTGATTCATCTACCAAAATCCTCCCGGCGGGCCGGTCGCTCACAGTGATGATCAAATCACAGGCGTTGGGATAGGAGGCACCGTAGTGGCGGCTCTGGGCGTCGAACTGCATACGCAGAAACGCATCGCTCCCAGAGCCTGACAGTGCTCCCGACAATCGCAATAACCGGAGATCCGACTCGCGGGTCGACGCGAAAATGGCGAGCAGTAGATCGGCATCGTCGGGCAGACGGACACTCCGGGTATCGACCGCACCGAGGGTCACTCCCCGAATCGTACCGGATTAGCCTCTTCGTCGATGGGCTCCAGCGCTCTGGAAAGACTCCGACGAATCGTCGTGGACGATCCCCAAATGAGGGGTCATCTGCTTGCCGCTCCTGATCGTAGCGTTTTCGTCCAGGAGGTGGTGGACCTGGCCTCGGGCGTCGGGATCGAGCTCTCCCGCGACGAGATCGTGCAAGGCCTACTCGATGCCGAGCAGGCCATCCTGGGTCGATGGGTGTGACGGGCCTCGCGTCGAAACTCGCGGGTTGGACGCCGATCGGGGTGGAGGGGGAAGCCGATCGAGCCGGCGTCAGATGGTGTTTCACCGAGGGCCTCCAGTTCACCCAGCCCTTCTTCGATGACACGATCCGGCGGGCCGTGCAGGACCCGTTCCGTCTCCTGTTCTGGCGCCAAACCGATATGGATGCGCTCACCGAATTTTCTGTCGAATATCCGGGCCTGCAACCGGCCGGAATCATCTTCCACCTCTCCCGATCGGGTTCGACCCTGCTTTCCCAGATGTTCGCCGCTCTGAACAACGTCCTGGTCATGTCGGAGCCCGCTCCGTTCGACCAGGTCCTGCGCTTGCGGTCCACCAGTACGACACTTCCCGACGAGACGGTCGTCGACTGGCTGGTATCGATGACCTCGGCGCTCGGCCAGCCGCGTCGACCAGATCACAATCGATTCATCCTGAAGCTCGACGCGTGGGCCATCTTCGACTGGCCGCTCATAAGAAGAGCGTTCCCCCACACGCCATTCATTTTTGTCTACCGCGACCCCACCGACGTCTTGGTATCGCAACTTGGTCATCGGGGCTATCACATGGTGCCCGGCACTCTGCCGCCGTATGTGCTCGGGATATCGGCGGAACAAATTTCAACGCTGCCCCCCGAGGAGTACGGTGCCCTCGTTCTTGCCCGACTGTGTACTTCGGCCCTCGACGCGGCACGGCACGGCGGAGTGGGCCTGGTCAACTACGCATCGCTACCGGCGAGCGTGGCGGACACAATCGCTCCGACACTCGGCATCGAGGTCGGAGCAGATCAACGGGTCGTGTTCGATCGTGTGGCCAGGCAGGACGCCAAGAATCCGCTGGTCACATTCGAGGCGGATGCGACAAAGAAGGACCGCCTGGCCACGTCAGAAATTCGCTCCGCCGTCGACAGGTGGGCCCGTCCCGTGTACCAATCGCTCGAGTCGCTTCGGATTGGTGAGGCTCGATAATCGTTAACCCTTGCTTCAGCTCCCTCAAATACGTACGATTCGTTGAGCCGGCCCTACCAGGAGGTGACACATGGCGGGTGGGTACTCCCTCTCACGACGTGCATTGCTTCGCAACGGGGCGGCAGTCGCCCTACTGAGCGCAGTCCCTCTGTCGCTGACCCACCGGGTGTCGGCCGCTTTCGGAGCTGACCTCACCCGTTCGACCTTCACCCCG
The DNA here is from genome assembly GCA_963824645.1 of uncultured Acidimicrobiales bacterium. Taxonomy (GTDB): domain Bacteria; phylum Actinomycetota; class Acidimicrobiia; order Acidimicrobiales; family RAAP-2; genus Bog-756. Next base: position 258,128 of record CAWGQC010000010.1, on the reverse strand, counting down.
CTACTCGGCCAGACTCTGCGGATGACCAGCGGTGGCCATACCGTCAAGGTAGTCCTGAGCGAGATCAATGATCTCCTTCCCACCACTCGGGCCGGTGATGAGAACCGGTTCTCCCTGATCTTTGCCGCACCCAAGGATGAGGCGCGCAGTCAGGGCATCAAGGAATTCCGCCATCCGGAAATCGGCAAGATGGCGATGTTCGTTGCACCGATTGACCGCGGGACGCAAGCTGTCCGATTCGAGGCCGTCGTCAACCGTTCGTAGGCAGACCGAAACTACAGAGGAGACAGAGGTGGCCAACCCATACCTTGGAGAGATCAGGATCTTTCCGTACAATTTCTCACCGATGGGCTGGGCGTTATGTGAGGGACAGACGATGCCCATCTCCCAGAACACAGCGCTCTTCGCCCTCCTGGGTACCACCTACGGTGGCAACGGGACGACCACCTTCAATCTCCCCGATCTGCGAGGCCGTGCGGTCGTCGGCGCAGGCGAGGGACCCGGTTTGTCGAACTATGTACTGGGGGAGGATGGCGGCGCCGAGTCGGTCACCCTCACTTCGAATCAGATGCCGGCACACAACCATCTGGTCCATGCGGACGAGGGGAAGGGGAACTCTAAGGTGCCCGGCGGGAGCGTCATCGCTTTGGGCAAGAAAGACGAGTTCTCGACCGTCTCCGACGGCAGCACGATGAATGCGGGGATGATCGCCAACACCGGAGGCAGTCAACCGGCACCCATATTGTCGCCATTTTTGGTCATGACGCCGTGCATTGCCCTGCAAGGTATCTTTCCGTCACGGAGCTGATCGGCCGGCCCCACGCCTGGTTCCCAAACGTCGCCGCCGTGCCGGTGTCGACAGTCCACGCGGCGTGGTTCCACCTCAACTGGTGAAGGCGGGGGGTCGGCTGGAGGACTGGTCGCCTGCATCGATGGGCTCCGTCGCATCCGGTGTCCCACGGCCCCTACACTCGGCTCGTGTCCTGGTATGTGGGGGACCGGCCTACGACGAGGATCGTGAACAGTGGCTCATGACGCGATAGAGGGTTGGTATGTGGATCCTTTCGGGGTGCACGCCGCTCGGTGGTTCTCCGACGGGACCCCCACTGCTCTGGTTCGCGACAAGGGTGGTGTGGAGTCATACGATGCCGCCCCGGACACTGCGTTCGACGGTGATCTCGAGCGAGTGCCGGAAGTTGCCGATTCGAATGGTGATGACCTCCTCCGCGCCGGCAGCCAGAACCCGGATGACGAAATTTTTGATCCGAATGCTGCTATCGGGGAGTTCTGAAATGTGGTGGGCGGCCGCGACTATTTGAACGTGCCGTAGTTGTCCGGGCCGACATGCGCGCAAACGGGGAGCGACGAGCCGCCCCGCTGATCCTATCGGTCGGCGGATGCGGCGCTGGCGATCACGGCTCGCAGCGCGGCAACGTGACCTTCGAACGCTTTGCGGCCGACATCGCTGAGCCGAACTCGGACTCGACGCCTTCTATTGGTCAGAGGACGCTCGATCGTGATGTATCCGGCCTCCTCCAAAACGGAGAACTGCTTGGAGAGCGCTGAGTCGGACAAACCGAGCTGATCGCGTACGAACGAGAAGTCCACCCAATCGGTCGCGGCCAGGATGGCGACGATGGACAAGCGGGTGCTCGGATGGATGAGCTCGTCGAATTGGCCGACCGTCATAGGGCATCGAGGCGTCGTACGGCCTGTCGTCGCACCGACGCCATAAGTAGTGGTCCGCCCTCAGAACCAACGCAGCTATGACAACACTGGCCAGAAGGGCCGGGTTCCGGTCGCCATCAGCGTTGGCCACCAGAGCCAGAGCGATTGTGACCACCGTCATCACCATCAAAAAGCCCACGACTACGAGGGGGATGTGTCGACCGACCAGGTCGCTACGGACGCTCAGATGGGATGAGCCATGCCGACCCGAAAGGACCCACGGGGCAACCGAAGCGTGGCCGGCGCCGAAGGCCACGGTGCCGGCAATGGTGGCCCAGGCCGGGCCGTGGTTGGCCAGGGCACCGAGCCCGATCCACCCGGCCGCCAGGCCCACCCAGTACCACCAGGGCACGTCCACTTCGGCCATCACTTGTTGACGCTGGCGCTCGATCGAGCTCAGGGCCAATCGTGCCTCGGTCTCCGCTATCGGTTGACTCATGCCCGAACTCCTTCACTTTCCTAGTAGGAAACTGCATCGCTTTCCTGCTAGGAAAGTCAACCCGCCGCCGGCCACGCCGAGGGGAGCCCTGGCTAACCACAGCGCAGGATCATGAGGAGTTCGGTGTCGGCACCGCATCCACTCGATGTCTGTCAGGGCGCCAGCGCACTCCAGACCAGCGCCGACACACCGTTGACGGTGTCGATGCCGTACTGCTCCGACACGTTTCCGTTGGTGAGAACGGCAATCAGGTAGTCGCGGCCGCCACCGCTGACCCAGCCGGTGGTGTTGATCTGCCACCCATTGATGATGGCGAACCCGTTCTTGAGGGCCACGGTGACTCCCGGAGGTACGCCACCCGTGGCTCCCCAGTCCTGGGAGGGAGTGACGTGCTCCATCAGTCCGAGGACGTAGGACCGGGACGTACCGGTGAGCAGTGGGTTGGGCTGCACCAGGGTTCGTATCATGGCCAGGCGGTCAAGTGCCGTGGTCGTGGTGCTTCCCCAGACGCCGTCGGTGGCCGGCACGGTCGAGGTCATACCGGCCTGGCGTTCGAAGGCGCCGACGGCACCCGGCCCGAGGCGGGTCCACAGGGTGTCAGCCGCGCTGTCCAGGCTGTCCTCGATCATCGGGACGGCCAAGCTCTGCTCCTCCGGCGTAAGCGAGCGATCGGCCGCCTGGGCCTGCACCAGCAGGGTGGCCAATATGTCGACCTTGAGCGTGCTCGCCGTGTTCTCGACCACCCCCGGCCGGAACTGGTAGATCTGACCCGTCGTGAGATCCTCCACGGCCACGGTCACGTTGTCGGCCCGTCCGGCGACATAGGCGGCGATGGCAGGGATCATCTGCGTCCGAGCACCGATGCCATAGGCGATCCAGTAGCCACCCGGACGACCGGCGATGCCCACTGCGGGGGCTTGCTTCGGGGTGCCACCATCAGAACCCTCGAACGGTGCGCCCCCGAAGGCGAAGACGCCCCCGTCCGCCGCCACCAGCCAGTAGCCGCCCCCGTCGGGCGCGGCCATGCCGACCACCGGCTCGTTGAGGGGTGCGCCGCCCATCGAACCCTCGAACGGTGCGCCCCCGAAAGCGAAGATGCCCCCGTCCGCAGCCACCAGCCAGTAGCCGCGGCCCGTCGGGGTGGCGGCCATCCCCACCACCGGTGCGTTCAGATGGATGTCGCCCGTGGATCCCCGGAAGGCGGCGTCCCCGAAGGCGAAGACGCCCCCGTCGGCGGCCACCAGCCAGTAGCCGCGTCCTGTCGGGGTGGCGGCCATCCCGACCACCGGCTCGTTCAGGTCTGTGCCGCCCATCGAACCCTCGAACGGTGCGTCCCCGAAGGCGAAGATGCCCCCGTCGGCAGCCACCAGCCAGTAGCCGCGGCCTGTTGGGGTGGCGGCCATCCCCACCACCGGTGCGTTCAGATGGATGTCGCCCGTGGATCCCCGGAAGGCGGCGTCCCCGAAGGCGAAGACGCCCCCGTCGGCCGCCACCAGCCAGTACCCGAGTCCGTCGGGGGTGGCCGCCGTCGCCACCACCGGCGCCACCAGATCATGGAGTGTCGCCCCCGGCACGGCGGCGGCGGAACCGAAGGCGGTCGCTGAATCAGGGCCGGGGGTACCGGACTCGACATGCCCGGTCGCCGCCGACGCCGACGACACCAGCCCGTGGCTCCCCGCCGCCACGCCGCAGACGGTGAGCACGGTGAGCAGGCCGACGACCAACACGGCCGCCCGATGCGGTTGGCGGCCCGGGGACTTCACGCCCCAAAATCTACCGGGGTGAGATGGCCACAACCGGCAGGTCTGTGGTTCCACGGGTAACCATCAAAGGGCAACTGATCGCCTTTTCCTGGGTGATGGGGGCCGCCGTACCTCAGGAGAACATCTTCGCCCCGGATCACAATTGACGTGTCCGGGCGTTGGGGATAAGTTGCGGTTGGACTCCTGTCCAGTGCGGTACTGAAGCGGCGATCGAGGAATCCGGCGGATTCAGTCGAACCTCTCGAAATCGAGCGCGCAGGGGCTGCTCTATTCGAAAGGCGGAATCACAATGAAAAGAAGCCTCGGCTTCCCTTTCCTCAACGCGGAAGGTCGCCTCATCGGCATCGCAGCTGCGGTCAGTGCCCTGGTGGGAACGACCGTCCTCATCATGGCGGGACCCGCCGCCAGTGCCGCCTCTGCATCACCGGGCCCGAGCCATCTGCCACGGCTGAGTCCGTCCCTGGTGGCGCCATCGGGTGGTGACGCAAAGCCAGCTGGAGCGGAGAGGCCGGCGCTGAGCGCCGGCTGGACGCCGGAAGGCGAGCTGGTCGGGGCGAGCGGTGGCGGATTGGGATGGTCTGTCGCCGTCAAAGGAACCACCATGGTGGTCGGCGCCCCGTTCGACAACTCGGGGATCGGAGCCGCCTACGTCTATACCGGTTCAGGGACCAGCTGGACGGAGGAGGCCGAGCTGACTCCTTCCGACGGTGTGAACAATGACTTCTTCGGAGACTCGGTGGCCATTTCGTCCGGCCGGATCGTTGTCGGTGCTGAGGGTCACGGCCCGGCTGGCGAGTACGTGGGAGCGGCTTACGTGTTCACCGGCGCCGGCGCCAGCTGGACCCAACAGGCCGAACTGGCCGACCCGGGGCAGGTCGCCGGCGATACGTTCGGTTGGCCGGTATCCATTTCGGAGAACTCGATCCTGGTCAGTGCGACCGGGGAAAACTCGTCCGCCGGTGCCGTCTTCATCTACACGTTGGCCAACAATCACTGGGCGCTGAAGTCCGAGATAGCCGATCCTGGCAATGCCGCCAATGATCTGTTCGGCTTCGACGCGGCCGCCACCGGAAAGAAACTGGTCGTGGGTGCACCCGGAACCGACGGCTCCAAAGGAGCCGCTTACTACTTCAACGAGGTCGGCGGTGGATGGGTCAGGGAGGCCACCCTCACCGCCAGCAACGGCGCCGGGTGCTCGACGACCTGTGGCAACTCCGTCGGCCTTATCTACGGCGACTACTTCGGCAACTCGGTGGCCCTCAAGGGAAGAACCATCGTGGTCGGTGCGCCGTACGCCTCAGTGCCCACACCGAAGCCCGACAGTGTCGGCTCGGGCGCGGCCTACGTGTTCACCGGATCGGGGAGCACCTGGACCCAGAACACCGAGCTGTCCGATCCGGCCGAGGTCGCGGTCAACAACGCCAGCCCGTCACCCTGCTACGACTATTTCGGTTCGCCCGGGTGCAACGGCCTGGACTACTTCGGATTTCAAGTGGCTGTGGTAGGTACCTCCGTGGTGGCGGCCGCACCCTACGACTCGCAGGGTTTCCCCAATACCGCCGACGGCGCCGCCTTTGTGTTTCCGAAGAGGGGAAGCACCTGGCCGAGCTCGAGTCCGACCGAGCTCCAGGGCACCTCCACCGGTGACAACTTCGGCTATCAGGGTTTGACGACCATCGGAACCCACGTCATTGCGGTCGGATCCCCTGACGAGCCCAACGGAGGCCTGTACTTCTTCAAGAATTGACCGGTGGGTCGTAATCCCGTCGACTGCGGCCACCGGGGATACCCGGGTGGCCGGACCGAGGTTGAGGGTCTGACCGACATGGCGCCTGAGGAGCCATCGATGGAGCTCGACGGGACGCTCAGCCGGATCGGCCCGGACCTCCAACCAGTCGCTGCAGTAATCACCGAACAAGGGCGGTACGCCCACTGGTGATTCTTCGTTGCCGACATCGCCACGGGACATGATCGGCGACCGATCCGATCGATAGGTGGACCTGTTCGGGCAGGCTCTGGCCCTGCCATGTGAACGTCCCGCACAACACGTGCCCGTTGGGCGGCCACCACCGAAGCGGAGACCTGAACGGCGATCTGACCCGGCGGCCCTTGATCCTTCCCGCGCCCATCGAGCCCCGGAGATGGTGCCCAGCTGGGTTGGTCTCTGACAGACTCGGCCTGTTGCGGCCGCCCGGATTGACCACGGGTACCGGCAGGAGCGAAGGAGACGGTCATGCCCGACGGACTAAGCCCCAACGACGTGGCCGGCGAGATCTCAAAGCATCGACAACACCATGTCGTCGAACACCACGAGGGCACCGGAGACGAGACCGACGGTGGTGGGGGCACCGATAAGGACCCGATCCGGAAGCACGACCGCGCCCTGTCGGTGGCCGAAGCGGTCCTGTTGGCCATCGTCGCCCTCCTGGCCGCCTACACCGGATTTGCCTCGGCCAAATGGGCGACCAAGTCCTCGCTCGAACTGGCCAGCGCCTCAGCAGCGCGGACCGAGGCCAACCGAGCCGACCTGAACGCCCTCGATACGCGCAACTTCGACTCGACGACCTTCAACGCCTGGTTCTCGGCCTATCTGTCGGGGAACGTCAACGCCGAGGCGGTGGCAGCACGGCGGTTCCGGCCCGCCTTCAAGGTGGCCTTCGACGCCTGGATGGCGACAAGCCCCTTCACCAACCCGTCCGCACAGCCTGGCCCTACGTACATGCCCCAGTACAAGCAACCGCAGCTAACCCTGGCGGCCCACCTCGACAGCAAGGCCAACGAGCTGTACCGAAGTGGCTCCCAGGCCGGAGCCAATTCGGACAACTACGTCCGGGACACCATCTATCTCGCCACCATCCTGTTTCTGATCGGCATCAGCGGACACTTCCGATATTTCCGCATCCGCCTCGCCCTCGTCTCGTTGGGTGCACTGATGCTGCTGGTCGCCATCATCGAGATCGCCGCATCGCCCCCCATCCCCTGATCAGCCCATCTGGCCGCCACCTTGGACCCGGCGTCGGAGACTGACCACTGGCCGAGCACCAGAGGGCAGCGGGCCCAACACCGGCATCCCGGACAAAACTAGGCTCCGGAACATCGCCCATGGCGGCAACGGGCAAACGACGACCCTGGAAAGAGGCTGGGCATATGTACTCGACGATTGTGGTTGGGACCGACGGGTCCGAGCGCGCAAATGCGGCGGTGGCGCTGGCGATCGAGTTGGCCGGTAGCTTCGGGGCGGTGGTGCATCTGGTCCACGTGGTCAAGGCCTCTCCCTCCGGCCTACCGGTCACCCAGGTCGGCGCATCGATCGTGGTCCGAGGGGATGCGGAGATGACCCGGGAGGTCCAGGATGCCGCCCACGCCACACTGGTAAAGGCTGCCGTCGGCGCCAACGGGACCAAGGTCGAGATGCACACCGCCTGTGGATCTCCCGCCGAGGTTCTGACTGAGCTGGCCAGCCGAGTGGATGCCGATTTGATTGTGGTCGGTTCAAAAGGCATGCAGGGCTCCCGCCGATTGATCGGATCCATACCCAATTCGGTGGCCCACGGAGCACCGTGCAGCGTCCTGGTTGTCAAGACCGATTGAGCCGACCGAGGACGACTGAGGGATCAGGAACGCCCCCTGTGCAAGCGGATCACTATGACCTGGTGGTAGTGGGCGCAGGGCCGGCGGGAGAGAAGGCGGCCGCCCAGGCTGCTTACTTTGACAGGCGCGTCGTGGTGGTCGAGCGGAGCGCGGCGCTGGGTGGCGAGTTGGCCGCCAGCGCGCTGACCACCAAGGCAATGCGCGAAGCTGCTCTCTATCTCACGGGATTCCGCCGGCGCGATGTCTTCGGCGCCGGCATCGACCTCCACCCTCAGGCCGCCATCGATCGGCTGCGGGCGCGGGCGGTCGATGTCGCCGCCAGCATGAGCACAGCGGTCCGTCAGAATTTGGATCGTCACCGCATCGAGCTGGTGACAGGTTCGGCCACCCTCGGATCCGATGGCACCGTCATGGTCAACTCGTCATCCGACCAACCCGGGAGGGTCCTGCGCGGGGACGTCGTCCTCATCGCCACCGGATCGAGGCCATTTCATCCACCCGGCATCCTCTTCGACGATCCCGATGTACTCGATTCCGAAACAGCCCAGGAACTGAACCGGCCCATGGATAGCTTGGTGGTGGTTGGGGGTGGAGCCGTTGCCTGTGAGTACGCGTCGATCTTCATGGCACTCGGCGCCCGGGTGACGCTGATCGACCGGGGCGAGCGCTTGATGCCGTTCCTCGATGCCCAGTGCGCGGCCCAGGTGACCGAGTGCTTCCGAACCTTCGGGATGTCCGTGTTGTCCAAGGAGGGCGTGGCCGATGTCTCACGGGATGAACGGGGACTGCGGGTCGAGACCAGTGCAGGGAGTGTCATCCGTCCGGAGAAGGCCATCTTTGCCGCTGGCCGCACGGGCAACACAGAGGACCTGGGTCTGGCTGCCGCCGGCGTGAACACCGATCAACGGGGGCGGATCATCGTCGACGGCCGTTATCAGACGACCGTCCCCGGGATCTATGCCGCCGGAGATGTGATCGGGCCCCCGGCTCTGGCATCGGCGTCGATGGAGCAGGGCCGGGTGGCGGCCTGCTATGGCCTCGGGATTCCGTTCAAGGAGACCGTGGATCCCCTTACGCCCTTCGGTGTGTATTCCATACCCGAATGCGCCATGGTCGGAGCCACCGAGGATGAGGCCCTGGCCCAGGGCATCGATTTCGTGACCGGGGTGTCATTGTTCTCGGACAACAGCCGGGCCGCCATTTCCGGCATCACCGAGGGGCTTCTCAAGCTGGTGGTCCGCTGCGACGACCGGCGGGTGATCGGCGTACATATCGTCGGCGATGCCGCCACCGAGCTCATCCATCAGGGCCAGGCGGTTCTGCATTTCGGGGGCACGGTCGACTACTTCATTCACGCCACTTTCGACGTACCCACCCTCAGCGACGCCTACAAGTACGCCGCTTACGATTGTCTCCAACGGTTGGCATCGCGTTCCGGGTGAGGGCGATCGTCACCGTCAGGCGTCTCCAGAATCCGGTCCCGCTCTGTGGGGCCCTCTCCTGCCGTACCCCGGCTCCGGACGCCGTGGCCGTCAGTGCCGCTTCCGCCGGTCCTTGCGCGATTGGGCCCGCTTCTTGTTGCGGTTCCGGCGCGACGAACTGGTAGCGGCGTGATGAGGCTCCTCGTGTTCGAGATCCTTCCGCCGGCGCGACATGCCGGCGATGCCGCCAACCACAAGGACGACGGCCAGAATCGAAAATATGATGATGTAGAACATGGTTCGGGTCACCATATCCCGTCGGGCCCACCCGACCGTGGAAGCGGTGGGAACCGCGGATCCCCGATCACGGTGACCACCGTGCCCGTGGTCTGACGCCATCACCGGCCGACAGACACCTCGCTCTTCTTCAAGGTAACCGGCACAGATGCCGATGCCAGTGCATGGCGGCATATCCGGATCAACCGTTGTCCGATCAGTTCGGCCACTGCGAAGGCTGCAGCGAGCCGCTCGAATACGGCGGAGCCGTGGTCCGACCCGACAGCAACGGTGTACCGGAGCTGGTCTGCTACCGATGTGCCGGGGAGCAGAGATAGGCACACAACCGCTCCGCGTACTCAGCTGCACCTACGCCGAGGGCACGCCCTCCATTGACCGGATTCTCGGCTGCCGAACGCCGGTCCGGGGCGCCGACCTTCAGGTGAACAGCGACTCGCGGTGGCGTAGGACGGCACAGAGGGTCTCGTTGTAGGGCGCCTCGAGGCCGATAGCCCGACTGAGGTCGACGACCTGCCCGTTGATGACGTCTAGCTCCGAGCGCCGTCGGGCCAGGTGGTCGAGTCGCATCGACGGGCTGGCGTTCGGAATGGTGGCGGCAAAATCGGATACATAGCGCAACGGATCGTCGAACGAGAACTGAACACCCATGGCAAGGGCCAGCCGGTAGGCCTCGGACGCGCATCCGAGGGCGACGCCCCAGGCTCCGTCATCGGCCATGAGCTGGCCGACGGTGACGTCGAACGCCGCGCACGGAGCACTGAGAGTGACGTTGCACAGGAACTTCTCCCAGATCATCAGACTCACGTCGGCGAAGGCTCGGACGTTGAATCCGGCGTTGCGCCATTCCTCTTCGATGCGCTCCAACCGTGGGGTGATACCCCCGTCCATCTCGCCGATGCGGATCAATCGCATGCCTTCGTGGTGCACGTAACCCGGTTCGGGGACCGACGATCCGAATCCTTCGGCGATCCCGATCAGGATGTGCTGGTGCGGGATGTGGGTGGCCACCCGTTCACCGGCACCCAGGCCATTTTGAAAAGCCATGACCACGCTGTCGGGTCGGAGCAGGGGTGCGATCTGCACGGCCACCTCTTCGACATCGGCAGCCTTGGTTGCTATCACCCACACATCGCACGGGCCGGCATCCTGCGGCGAGCGGCCGACCTGGAGGTTGTCGACGACGTAGGTGCCACTGGCCCCCGACACCGTCAGTCCTGCGTTGGCTATGGCGTCCATATGGTCCTGCCGGGTATCGATGGCCCACACTTCGTGGCCGGCCTTGCCCAGCAGGCCGGCGTAAATCGACCCCATGGCCCCCGTTCCCACGACTGCGATCTTCATTCTCAATCTCCGAGTAGTACCGAGAGCCCCCGGGCTCCCTCTGTCTGTGGTTCGGTCCGGTGTCCCAGATCGGCCCGGGCCGAGCGACCGGCACGGAGTGTGAAAGCGGGCCATCACCGCCATCGCCCCACTGGCCAGAAGCGTGCGAACCTGCACAAGGCTGGCGCTGGACACCAGATGTTAGCTGGACTCACCCCCGAGGATGCCGCCTGCCGGGCCGTCCCAGCGGTTGAGAGCCACCACCTCGGTGAGGGGGCGGCGGCGCACCGGCCCGTGGCGGCCCCGGGGCCACCCCACTACGACGTGCCCGGCCAGCATCCAGTCGGCGGGGACCCCTACCGCCTCTCGGAGCAACGCCTCACCCCCGTAGGAGGCCCAACTGGTGAGACAGGCCCCGAGCCCTTGGGCCCGGGCAGCCAACAGGAAATTCTCCATGGCCGGAAAGATCGAACCTCCGAGCAGGAGTTCCGATGCGGACGGATAGCTCTGCTGGGCAAACAGAATCGACGTGAAGTCGCCGGCCCGATCATGGATCTCGTACGTGGCCCGGTTGGTGCGGGCACGGCGGCTCTCGTCGTCATCAGCCGGGCGGCTCATCCCGTACACCGGTTCGATTATCTCCAAGGCCTGCGCCGCCGCTTTGGCCACGACGGCCCGCTGCTCGGGGGACCTGAGGACGACAAACCGCCATCCCTGGGCGTTGGCCCCCGAAGGTGCCCAGGTGGCGGCTTCGAGGCACCGGGCTATAACGGCATCACCCACCGGCTCGTCGGTGAAGCGACGGATCGTCCGGGCCGTCGACATGATCGTCCAGATGTCGGTTATCGGTTCGCTCATGGTCCGGTTGTGATAGCGGACGGAAGCGTCATGCGCCTCACGGGCGGATCTCCGATGGGAGTGGGCACCGGACGATGGTTGTACCGATGGGGGCCACGGTCAAGTAGGGGCGTCCGTCGCATCGGCCACCAGCGGCCACCAGCGGCCGCCGTGCCCGCCGGTAGGCTTTTCCCCGGTGCGTATCGTCTCGTTGCTGCCGTCGACCACCGAGATCCTCTTCGCCGTCGGTGCCGGCGACGAGGTTGTCGGAGTCACCTTCGAGTGCGATTTTCCGCCCGAGGCCCGGTCCCGACGGATCGTCTCGACCTCCACGCTGCCCGACCACCTGGACCCGGCCCAGATCGATGCCGAGGTCCGCAGCAGAATGAGCGCCGGCGAGGATCTCTATCATCTCGATCCGGGCGCCCTACAAGACCTCGACCCTGATCTGGTCGTGACCCAGGACTTGTCCGCGGTGTGCGCCGTGGACGTCGCCACCGTCGACGCCGCCCTCGATCATCTCGGTTGCACCGGCGACGTCCTGACCGTGGATCCCGCCACCCTGGCCGATGTACTCGATTCCATCACCACCATCGGCGCCGCCACCGGACGGTCTGTCCCCGCCGAACGCCTGGCCGAGGATCTGCGGGCCCGACTGGTCCGGGTGGCCGCCGCCGTGGACGGGCACCCCCGCCCGCGGGTCGCCGTGGTGGAGTGGACGGCCCCACTGTTCTGTGCCGGCCACTGGGTGCCCGACATGATCACCGCGGCCGGTGCCACCTGCGCGCTGGGCCAGCCGGGTCAGCGCTCCCATCCCATCTCGCCGGACGTTCTCCTCAGCGCCGCTCCGGACATCATCATCGTCGCCCCCTGCGGCTACGACCTACCCGGAGCCCTGAGGGTCACCACCGCTCTGGTCGAAGACTCCGTGCTCCCACCGGGCGTGCCGGTCTGGGCGGTCGACGCCGATGCCGCCTTCGTCAGACCCGGCCCCCGACTGGTCGACGGCATCGAGGCCCTGGCCGGCATCTGCCATCCCGACCTCCTACCGGTTCCTTCCCATGTGGCCGCTCCCGTCGCGGCCGGCCCGGCCCCCTCACCGCCAACGACTGAGCCCGGTAAGGGGGAGATCCTCATCCGGAGCCGTTGAGCCCGACCGCTACCGGGAGGGACCGGCTGTCGGTGGACACACCACCCATTCGACCGGTTGAGCGACCCTTTCCCGGTCACGATGATCGTCCCTAGATGCGCTTGACGGTTCCCGGCTCCTGGGTGGGCATGACCTGAACCGCAGGAAGCGGATAGGGGGGCTGGTTGTCGGCCACCTCGTAGATGTCCTCGTTCGTGCATCCGAGCTCCATCACGCCGCTCATCGTGTCCTGCGAGGTCGAGGGAAGGGTCGGGGCTGCCTGGTCAGCCGCCCCCATGCGCAAGGTGTTGGTCAGGTTCCCGACCGTCTTCCGACGCCAGGCCGAGATATTGGAAGCCCGTATACCGAACCGCTCCTCCAGAAACCGGACCTGCGATGTGTGGTCGAGAACCTCGGAGCTCACGTATCCACCCCGGCTGAAGGGCGATACCACCAGCATGGGCACCCGGAAGCCCAGCCCGAGCGGCCCGGCCACTCCGTTGGCCGTGGCCGGCAGCGGTTCGACGGTGACGTACTCCCCCGGCGTTCCCGCTGGTGCCACCGGCGGAGGGACATGATCGAAGAATCCGTCGTTCTCGTCGTACATGATGAACAGCACCGTCTTCGACCATGTATCGGTGTTGGAGATCAGCGTCTGGAGGACCTGATCGATGAACCAGGCGCCCAGGCTGGGGGGAGACGGTGGATGCTCGTCGTACCCGAGCGGGGGAACGATCCACGACACACTGGGCAGTGTTCCCGATTGCACGTCGTGAACGAAATCGTTGGGGAAAGTCGGGACGAATGCCTTTTGGTAGAGAACCGATGAGGGACTGGAGTACTGCGAGAAGTAGGGGAGGATGGCGTCGGACACCAGCATGACCTCCGGATTGTCCACCCGGTAGGCGGCGCCGGGCGGTGTGTAGGTCTTCCACGACACCCCGGCGTCCTCCAGGAGCTCGGGCACCGTCGTCCAGTTGACGCTGAAGCGCGCCTCCGCCGACGGGTTGGTGATGAGCACCGGACCCCCGTGGGCGCCATCCGGGTCAACGGTGCCGGACAGCGCCATCAGGCGGTTCGGGTGGGTGGGTCCCATGATCGAACAGTGGTAGCCGTCGCAGAGCGTGAAGGCATCGGCCAACGCATAGTGAAAAGGGAGGTCGGCCCGCGTGTGATAGCCCATGGTCAGTAGGCCGTAGCCCGGTCCTTCGAACTGCATCGACGTGTGGGTGCGGACGAAGGCGTCCATGGAGCCCTCATTGCGGCACAGATGCTGCGGCAGCCAGCTATGGGTCAGATCGTGGGTGCATTCTCCTGCCCCGTTGGTCGTATCCAGATGGAAAGGCAGTTGCCTGCCGATGGGTGGACGATTGGTGTTGGCGGCCAGTGGTTGGGAAAAGGCGCCGAGGCTGCCGTCGGGGTGATCGTCGAATCCTCGGACCCCCTTGTACGACCCGAAGTAGTGATCGAACGAGCGGTTCTCCTGCATGAGAAAGACGACGTGTTCGATGGCACCCAGGTCGGACCCTGCCGGCACGGTCGTCGATGCCCGGGTGACCGTGGCTGACGATCCACACCCGGCGGCAATGGCCCCGGCCCCCGCCGCCAGCGCTCCTCCGAGAAACATCCGACGGTTGAACGAGGGTCCGCCCCTCGGGTCGACTGAAGACCGTGCCATCGCACTCCGCTCTCTCACCTAGGGGGCCGCCGTCCCCAGAGCGTTGTATGAAAGTGAACGTTGTGCAACAACCAGGTGAACATGATGTGACCGACCGGGCCGACCGGGCGGCATGGCCCGGCCACACGTGGGGGGTCGGGGTCGGTTGCCTGGGTGCTGACCTGGGGCTCTATCCGGTCGGACTGACGGCCCGGGCCATCCATGCCACCCCGGGACCGCCGCCCGGATCGGCCCGATGTCGCCTGACTCTGGATCGTGAATGGCTCCGACGTCCAGCCCCTCTACCCCACCGGCACCACGCCCCGGGGCAGGGCCAGAAGCAGATCGTTGTAGGTGACGATGCCGGGAGCGGCGGCCACCACAGCCGGGATGGCGTTGATGGGAGGCATCGCCGTCATGATGTGCCCCAGCACCATGAACTCCTCCATGGTCTCCGCCTCGAAGTCGGGCGGAGGCAGGAAGCCGACGGTGGTCGTCACGGTCGGTCGGCCACTGATCTCGATCACCCAGCCGTCCTGGTCGATCTTCCAATCGGGCTCCAGCGTCTGGCCCTTCCGCCATCGGACATTGAGCTCGACGACGACCCGGTCGCCGACCAACCCCTTCCAGCTGGCGGCCACGCCGGCCACGCATCCGGCCGGAATGGTCCACGACCCGAGGTCGAGATCAGCGGTGGTTTGGGCGTATTCGGCATCGCAGCCGACACTGTCGAGTTCGACCCCCAGTGCGTCGGCCACCATCCGCACCGCCTCGGCGAAGACCGCCGTACCCTGCGCCGCCATCCCTTGGAGTTCGGGGTGGTCTATCGGCATGCCGAAGCCCACCGGGCGTTCGGTGGCCGGTGAGTCGTAGAACGTCGTATCGGCGGCCTCGTTGACGGTGATCTTGTCGACCCGGTCGCAGACCGATGCCGTCACGATGGCCAACAGCTCGGCAAAGCCCGGGCTGATACCGGTTCCGAACATGGTCGAGTGGCCGCGCTGGCACGCCTCGACGATCCGTTGGCGATCGTCGCCCAGATTGTGCCCGGTGATGAAGGCCGCGGTGGCCACCACGTTCACCCCCGCCAACAGGATGCGCACCAACTCCCCGGTGTCGAGCCACATGGGGTTATAGACCACGCAGTCTGGTTTCAGCGCCAGCAACCCGTCGATATCGTCGGTGGCCAACACACCCAACGGGTCGATCCCGCACAGCTCACCGACATCGCGGCCGACCTTCTCGGGCGACCAGGCATAACAGCCGACCAGGTCGAGCCGGCGGTTGGCCGCAATGGCCTGCACGGAACTCTTTCCAACATTTCCGGTCGTCCATTGGACGACCCGGTAGGGTGGTGTGCTGAGCATCCGCACAACATAGCGTTGGTCGTTGCAGAGCCGTCCATCCAGGCGACGGACGGAAGGGGCGGGGAAGTGAAAGGCCGATGGGACCAGAGCCAGGTTCCCTCCCTGGTCGGCAAAGTCGTTCTCGTGACCGGAGGCAATTCCGGCCTTGGTCTGGCCGCGGCCAAGGCTTTTGCCCGGAGTGGTGCCCGGGTCCTTCTGGCCTGCCGCAACCAGATCAAGGCCCAGGCGGCGGTGGACGAGATTGGCGCCGAAACCGGCGCCACCGCGGATGTCGGGATCGTGACCCTTGATCTGGCCAGCCTCGACTCTGTCCGGTCCGCTGCCGACGGCGTGCGATCCCACCAGTCACGCCTCGATCTCCTCATCAACAACGCCGGTCTCATGGCCGTTGACCAGTCAAGGACCGAAGACGGCTTCGAAACCCAGTTCGGCGTCAATCATCTTGGCCACTTCGCGCTGACCGCCCGACTCATGCCTCTGTTGCTTGCAACACCGGGCTCACGCGTCGTGACCATGTCGAGCATGGGCCACCGCGTGGGTCGTCTTCGCTGCGATGACCTGTTCTTCGACCAGCGGGGGTACGACCGATGGCGCCCGTACTTCCAGAGCAAGCTGGCCAACATTCTGTTCACCTCGGAACTGCAGCGTCGCCTCGGCCGTACCGACGCATCGACACTGGCCCTCGCCGCCCACCCCGGTGCCAGCCATACCAACATCGCCGACGAGGGACACGGCATCGCCAGCGGCGCTTTCCGGCTGGCATCAACCAGGGTGCAGCCTTACATTCCCCTGGCCCAACCGGCATCGCTCGGCGTACTCCCGCTCTTGCGGGCGGCCACCGACCCCGAAGCCGAAGGAGGTCAGTTCTACGGGCCCCGGTGGGTCTTCCGCGGCCATCCCCGGATCGAGATCCCCAGCCCTCGGGCCCGTCGGGTGGACGATGCTCGCCGACTGTGGGAACGGTCCGAAGCACTGACCGGCGTCTCGTTCCCCCTTTCGTGAGTCCACGGCGGGGGACCTACCGGACGGATAGGTCTGCGCCCCGGTGCCGGCCTGGGCTACCCGGTCAGTTGGTGGTCACGGTCGGCTGGGGTGAATGGGCGCCGAGCCACGAAACCAGAGCATCCGAAGACATCGGGCGGGCAAAGAGATAGCCATGCGCAACGTCACATCCGGTCAAGGCCAGTCTGGTCAGCACTTCGTTGGTCTCGACACCCTCGCCCACCACATGGAAGCCCAGGGTGTGGCCGAGTTCGACAATCGAATGGACGATGGCGGCATGGCCGTGATGATCGATCATGTCGGCAATGAAGCTCCGGTCGATCTTCAGCTCGTGAATGGGGAGACTCGACAGGTATCCGAGCGAGGTCTGACCACAACCGAAATCGTCGATGCTCAGCCGCACCCCGGCCCGGTCCAGTTCGGTCAGGGTTGAGGCCGCCCGGTTCGGATCCGCCATCAGGGCGGTTTCGGTCACTTCGAGACACAATCGATCGGCGGACACCCCGGACTGATCGAGGGCCTCGACGATCTTGCCGGCGAATCCGACGCGACACAGATTGCGGGCCGATACATTGACGGCCACGGTCAGCTCTTCCGCTCCCGATCCGAAGTGTCGGAGATCTTCGAGTGCTTGTCGGACAACCCACTCGGTCAACCTGTCGATCAGGTCGGTCTGTTCCACCAGGGGGATGAAGCGGTCCGGATACAGGAGACCGTAAGTCGGATGTTGCCACCGCACCAGAGCTTCGACGGCTTCGACTTTTCCGTCGCTGATCCTGGCCTTGGGCTGGTAGTGCAGCACCAGCTGGTCGGTTTCGATGGCCTGCCTCACCTCGCCGATGAGGGCCAGGTTGCCGGCATCGTAGTGATTCTGGGTGGCGTCGCACCGGACGACACCGAGGTGCTGGGCCTTGGCCACGTACATGGCCACGTCGGCCAGTTGGAGGAGTTCGTCGACGTCTGTCCCGTGTTCCGGCGCCACCACGTACCCGATGCTGGCCTCCACCGACAGGGGCAGGCCGCCCACGCTGATCTCGTGTTCGATGACTTCCCGCAGGCGACGGAGAATCTCCTCGGGTTCGTCCACATTGGACAGGAGGATGCCGAATTCGTCCCCGCCCAGCCGGGCCAGAGCGTCGAGCCCACGGAGGTGGGCCGCCATGCGGGTGCTGAGGGCGGCCAGTAGGCGATCGCCATTGTGGTGACCCAAGGTGTCGTTGACCTCTTTGAATCGGTCCAGGTCGATGATGGCGACGGTGGTGGGTTGACCGCGTCGCTCACCCCGCTTGAGCTCGGCCTCGACCCTGCGGTGAAAGAGGGTTCGGTTGGGCAGATCGGTCAGAGCGTCGTGCTCGGCGCTGTAGACATTCAGTTTGATCTGACGTCGCAGCCTCCGTCCCACCGAAAAGGAGATGCCGAAGAGCAGCAGATAGAGAACGCCCAGTCCGATGATCAGGTTCCGGTACAGGGCGTCGATGCCGGCGTCGACATCACTCTGGATCGGGGCATAGGGCAGGTAGACCTCGAACACTCCGACTCGGCGGCTGTCCGATCCGGCCACCAGCGGAAGATAGACCTCCACGGACTCCGGACCGAGCGGCCTGTCGTCATCACCATCGGCATTGAGCCGGGTCACCCGGGCCACGGTGGCCCCCCGGGCGGCGTCGAGGGCCTCATCACTGTCGTCATCACTGTCAGCGGACTGTTTGTGCAGACCCGATCCGTCATCCGGATAGACCACGTTTCCGTCCAGGTCGCGGAGGCGCAGCCTGAGCACATCGCCGCTGTGGACGGCGGTGCGAACCAGCCGCTGCATGTCGCTCATCTCCGATGGGGTCAATCCTCGACTGAGCGGTCTACCGTCCAGGATCGGCTCGACGGCGGTCTGTGCCACCAACAGGGCCTCGGCCCGCCCCTGGGCCAGCCCCGTCGGTCGGCCTCTCTCCGATAGCTCCCCGCCAACGTCAGGCCCAACAGAAGTACCGGGACCAGCATGATGACGGCAAAGATGACCGTGAGTCTGACTGTCGACTCGCGTCGCTGACCAGACTTGTGCATATTGGCAGAGCATCGACCCCCTTATCCCCCATCTTGAGCAGGAGATGGGGATCTGCACCACCGGTCAGGGGCCCTGAGCTGGCCCTTCTTCGGTCATGCCAGGGCGGGGCGAGAAGGGATCAGGGGTTCGGCCGTCAACCGGCGGCCTGACCGGTCCGGTGCAATTACCTTCACCCCTAGGGTTGCCGGCGTGGCATGCTCGGGTTGTAGGCACCCGGCGTTCCTGGTGACCGCACAGGCAAAAGGGGGTTCTTGATGGCCGAACCGGATTCTCCTCCCCGCAGCAGTGAACGCTCCCGACTGAGTGGCGGAGCCATCGCATCGCTCATCGGTGTCGGACTGCTGCTTGTCTTCATCCTCCAGAACACGGAGAGGATCCGCCTGCACTTCCTGGTGTGGCACTTCTCGTGGCCGCTGTGGGTCTACACCATCGTCACGGCTGTCTTCGGCGCCATGGTGTGGTTCGGACTCGGGGTCATGCGCCGCCACCGGCGTCGCAAGGAGCGCCGACAATACCGGTAGTGAGGAGGCAACAGCTCACTCTCCGTCCGCGCCGATCCCCTCGAACAGGGCCAGTATTTCGTCGCCCCAGCGTTCGAGACGGATCGGCCCCATTCCCCGACACTGGGCTAACTCGGCCAGCGTGGCCGGAAAGGAGGCGGCGATACCGACCAGTTCCTTGTCGTTGAGGACCACGTAGGCCGGTACGCTCTCCTTTTTGGCCACGACCGAGCGCCACTGGCGCAGGGCCTGTTCGGCCACGGCCGCCTCGGAACTGGAACCGGGCTGCTGTCCCGTCGCCACCAGCGTCACGGTCCGTCCCTCGTGGCGCACATCAGTCCCGAAGCGAAGATCGACCTGGGCGGCACCGATTTGGTAAACGACACCCTCCGGAGTGACCTCCACGATCGTCCCGCGGTGGCCCCCGTGCTCGACCACCAGGCCTTCCACCGCCTCGACCGTGGGCGGCGCCGGCGCACGACGGCCGCCTTGAGTTCGTTCCTTCCCCCGTCGCCGGGGGCCGACCCCCGCCTCCCGCCCGTCGCCTCCCGGGGTGGGCGTCGGTCGTGGGCCACTGCCGTCGAGCTCGGCGATGAAGATGGACGGAGCGGCGACATCGGCCAGAACGGCGACCTGTATGCGGGCCCTGGTGAGGGCTACATGGAAGACCCTGCGCTCACCCTCCTCATCGTCGTTGAGCCGGTGGGGGAAAAGTCCTCGGGACACACCGAACAGGACCACGTGCCCCCACTCGCCGCCTTTGATGCGGTGGACGGTCGACAGCAGTATCTTCGGACCGTCCACGGCGGGCCGGGAGAGCACGGTGCGGAGCCACGGCTCGAACGAGGACACATCCGGATGGAGCGCAGCCAGCGATTCCAGGGCCACCAACTCATCGGTATGGGTTGAACGATCCGCCTCGCGGCGGGACGAGTCGAGAACGTCCATGGTGGCGTCGAGCCCGACCCCCACCCGGATGGCGCCGATGGCCGCCGCCGTCGATTGTTGGGCCGCCCCCGCAATGGCATCGAGGTCGTCGGCATAGGCCTGCAATTTCGGTACATCGCGACCGGACAAGCGACCGGCCAGTCGCCGGATGTCGGCGATCGATGTCGATCGGTCCCCGGTGATCATGTCCACCACCATCGGAGCAATTCCCCGCGACGGACGGCGCACCGTGTCGATGACGTCCTGGCTGCTGATGTGGTCCGGATCGACAGCTATCCGGAGGTAGGCAAAGGCGGTGCGGATGCCGGTGCGATTGAGCACCCCGGCACCGAGCGGTGTGGCGCACGGAATGTCCGCCTCCATGCAGGCCACCTGGACGGGGAGCAGAGCCGAATTGACCCGGGCCAATACCGCCATGTCCTCGACGGCCACCCCGGCCTGGTGCCAACCGGTGATGATGTCGACGGCCAGCCCGGCCAGGGCGTCCCCGGGTGCGGTCCGCACGGCCACGGGGCCCGAACCGAGCAACGGACCGGTGGTGGCCGGGACCGCGTCAGTGCGGCCCTCGGGGGTGCGGATGACTTTGTCGAGCCGTCGTCGGTTGTAGGAGAGAAGGTTGCGGGCCGCGCTCGACGATCGAGGGAGGGCACCTGTAGTTGACCTCCAGGGGATGGTGATCGGCACCGGGAAAATAGCGGGGGAAGTCGATGAGAAACTCGGGTGTGGCCCCCGAGTAGCCGTAGATGACCTGGTCGTCGTCCCCCACCCCGAAACAGTCGAACGACGGCGCCGCCATCAGCCTGATCATCAGCAGGTGGGCCGGCGTCAGGTCCTGGAACTCGTCGACCAGCAAACGGCGGCACCGGGCCTGTACGGCCGATCGGGCACCGGGGTCGGTGACCAGGATCTCGATGGCACCGTAGATCTGCTCGTCAAAGTCGACGGCTCCCCTTTCGGCCAGGGCCCGACGGTAGCCATCGAAGCCGGCGGCCACACCGGAGGCGTCAGGAATGTCCTCCTCCACCGCCTCCGGCGAGCTGAGTCCGAGCCGGATGGCCGACAGAGCAGCCAGATAAGGGGCCACCGTGTCGGTATTGGCCTGGCGGCGGACGTCGAAGAGCGTCTGCACCAGGTCGCGGACGGCGTTCTCCTCGAGCACCCGCGGTCGGTCCGACGGTCCGAACTGGCTACAGATCCACATACCGATGCTGTTGAGAGTGCGAATGTGCGGACCCTGGGGTCTGAGCACCTCGGCGCACCGCGTCTTCATCTCGTCGGCGGCCCTCGTGTTGTAGGCCAGGGCGGTGACCGTGCCGGGGTGAGTGCCGCGCCCTCCAACCAGGTGTTGCAAGCGCTCGGTCAGAACCCGGGTCTTGCCGGAACCGGCCGGAGCGACGACCCGGGCCGGCCCTGAACGGTGTCCCACCGCAGCCATCTGGTCCGGGGCCAACTCCCCATGAGGTGGACGGTGGCGCGCCGGCGACAGAGAGCCCGCCTCGGCGCTCCACCGGTGGACGACTCCTGTACCGGAGGAAAGCGGAGGGGGGTCGGGGGGCCCACCGTCGACAAAGAGCGACGAACCGTCGGCCAGAACGATGTCAGCCGGGCCGGCTTCGACCACCCCGTCGGCGGCAAACTGCCGGGCCGCTTTCCGTCCGTGCCACCAGATGGGTTGGCCGCTCCGGAGGTCGTAGGCATTGGCCCATATCAGGAACTGCAGACGCTCCACGGTGAACTCGAATGCCGGGGTGAGGGCGTGGACGGGCCCGTCATAACGCTGGGGCGCCCTCAGCGCGGCGGTATCGGCGGTCAACTCGATGACCATGGGGCGGCGCGCCAGCCACAGCTGGTGGAGCACCTCGACCACCGACGCCGGGTCCTCCAGTTGGGCCTGGCCGACCGTCACCCGGGGAGATGACCCCCACGAGCCGGGCAAGGCCGTACCGGGGGTGACGACTACGCCCCGGCCAAGCTCGACAGGTCCCGGGAACGCCATCGACCCAACATAGCGACCAGGTATCTCGAACCCGGAGGGGGTGGGCCGGCCGGCCCGCTTCTAGACGTCGGTAACCGAAGTCTCGGTGATGCCCAGGGCCCGGAGGGTCCGACCCAGACCCAGGAATGCACTCAGGCAGATGGTGAGATCGAGAATCTCCGGATCGGAGAAACATTCCCTCAGACGGACGAAGAAGGCGTCGTCGATACTGAGGTGATCGTCGGCAAAGCGCTCGGCGTATTCCACGGCCAACCGCTCCTGGGGGCTGAAGTCGGCCTCGTTGTCGGCCCCACCCACCTGGCAGTAGAAGTCTTCGTCCAAACCCTGGGACGTGACCTTGTCAGCGCGGAACCCGAGGCACACCGTGCATTCGTTCAACTGGGCAATCCGCATGCGGGCCGCCTCACGAACCCGGACGGGCAGGATGCTCTTGTTGTAGGCGGCATCGACCAGGTTCATGGCGGCCGCCCCCAACTCCGGTTGGAGCGACCAGATCTGCACCGCATCGCCGCCACGACCTGGTGGAACCTCGAGGCGTGGCATGACGAGATGCTATGTCACGGCCACCGGCGGGGGTACCGGTCGGGAACTGGCGGAGCGCGGCCGGCCCGACCGGCCGACGCGGATACCGACCTGCGATCCGGCCCGGTCGAGGGGCTGGAAGCCCCGGGCCTCAGCACCATCCTCCCATCGTCCGGCGGGATGAGGCGTTGCGTGCTGACCGCATCTGACACCCGTTAATATTTGACTGCGCAAGGGGCAGGATTACTGCTGGGCACAACGTTCCGGCTCTCGCTCGGAGCCGGGCCCGGACGGTCATCTCCAGCGCTCCATTTTGAGATCAGGGAGACCCGATGAGCACAACAGGGGGTGGACAGCCGGCGACTCCGGACCCGTCATCTGACAGCCGGCTCTCGCCCGAGGTGCGACGGGTCAGCGTGGTGGTGGTGATGGGCACCATCATGGCCATCCTCGACACCACCATCGTGGCTGTCGCCCTGGCCACCCTGGCCCGTGACTTCCACACCAGTATCAACACCATCCAGTGGGTCACCACCGGGTACCTGTTGGCACTGGCTGTGGTCATCCCGCTGAGCGGTTGGGCCGTGCACCGGTTCGGAGCCAAGCCGGTCTACATCATCTCGCTGGTGTTGTTCGTGACCGGCTCCGCGCTGTGCGGTCTCGCCCGGTCGGCCGACGCCCTCATCGCCTTCCGCGTCCTGCAGGGCCTGGGCGGCGGCATGATCATGCCGGTCGGGCAGACCATCATGGCCCGCACCGCCGGCCCCGACAAGATGAACAAAGTCATGGCCGTCATCGGTGTGCCGACTCTTCTCGGGCCCATCCTCGGGCCCGTCCTCGGCGGGATCATCGTCTCCAACTTCTCGTGGCGCTGGATCTTCTTCGTCAACATCCCCATCGGTATTGCCGCGCTGATCCTGTCCTTCCGTTTCTTGCCTACTACGCCGAGCGACCGCTCCCACCGGCTGGACGTCGTCGGTTTCCTGTTGCTGGCCCCCGGTCTGGCTCTGTTGGTCTACGGCCTGTCGGAGGTGGGTAGCGACGGCGGATTCTCCTCCCGCAGCGTTCAGATCAGCCTGCTGGTTTCCGTCCTTCTCATCCTGGGGTTCATCCTCCGTTCACTGCGGGCCCCCGAACCCCTGCTCGACCTCCGACTGTTCAAGCGCTTCAACTTCTCGGTGGCCACGGTGTGCATCTTTCTGGTCGGGGCCACCCTGTACGGGACCATGTTCCTCCTGCCGCTCTATTACCAGATCGTGCGGGGCGAGTCGCCCTGGATGGCGGGGCTGCTGATGGCCCCGCAGGGCATCGGTGCGGCCCTGGTCATGAGGACCTCGGCCAAGCTGGCCGACCGCTACGGTCCCCGCCGGACGGTGCCCATCGGTATGGCCCTCTTGGCCCTGGGCACATTGGCCTACACCCAGGTATCGGGATCCACCAGCTACGTATTCCTGGCCTTCGCCCTGTTCGTGCGGGGCATCGGTCTGGGCTTCGGCATGATGCCGGTGTTCGCCGCCGCCTACCGGGGTCTCTCGTTCGAGGAGGTGCCCCGGGCCAGCACGGCCACCAATATCATCCGCCAGGTCGGCGGTTCGCTGGGCGTGGCCGTGTTCGCGGTGGTGCTGCAGAACGCCATTGTCCGCCAGTTCCCCCACAACACCCCGAGCCTGGGGGCGGTCCAGAGCCATTTGCCGCTGCCCATCGCCAACCGGTTGGCCGAAGCGTTCGCCACCTCGTTCTGGTGGTCGTTCGCCGTATGTGCGTTCGCCGTGCTGCCCGCGTTGTTCCTACCCGGCCCCGTGGCATCGAGCCCCGGTGTGTGGCAGGAACTCGAGGAGGCCGAGGCCACCAACCTTCAGGAAGTGGCGGAGATCATCCCGGAGTAGGACCCTCGGCCGTTACGACGACTTGCGGGCCACCACGGCGAACTCGCCCTGGGTGGGAAGATCGGCGTCGAGGTCGCCCGAGCCCAGGCGGAAGTGCACGGTGGCCTCCGAAAACCCGGCCAGCCCGCACCAGACCACCAGCGACTCGGGGAAGATGGGATGGGCGTGGGTCAGGTCCATCCAGAACGCTTTGAGGGCACGCGGGGAGTGCGGGTTGACCGTCTCGGCCACCCATAACCCGCCGGGGACCAGCTTGCGATGGGCCATCCGGATCAGGGCGATCAGCTGCTCTCCGGGCAGATGCTCGATGAACTGGGCCGAAAACACGGAACCGATCGATCCGTCCGGTTGCTTGTCGAGGTATTCGAAGGCATCCAGGCACTCGATGGCCAGGCCCTTGGCCCGGGCGTGATCGGCCATGTCGGGGTCGTGGTCCACCCCGGTGGCGGGAACGCCGGCTTCGGCCAGGAGCTCGATCATCTCCCCCCGTCCCGCCCCCAAATCGACCACCGGGGAGACGTTGCGCAGGATGTCGACGTAACCGCGTTGTCGATCACGGATCATGGCCTCGTCGCCCCGGAAGGTCTGTTCGAATCCGGCCAATAGGGGCGGTGAGCGCCAGCCGGCCCGATACCCCATGACCGGTCGGCCCTCAGCGTCCTCCACCCGCAGCCCATCGACCCGGGTCGTGAAAGGCGTCGACGTGAGATCCCGGTAGATGAAATCCATCCGCTCGGCCGCTTCTCGTTGGCCGAGGATCTCGCTGCGGATGTCGGCGATCTCCTGGGCCAACGTGGTCGTGGTCCGGAACAGTTCCTCAGTCGACGCCACCAGCGATCGCTTGATCCGCTCCAGCTCTTCCAGATGGCCCTGGGGAGCATCGGCGGACCGGCGGTTCTCCTCGACGTCCGACCGCAGAGCGTCGACGGCCAGGCTCAATTCGTCATTGAGGGACACCGCCACATCCAAACGCACTTCGAGATCCTCGGTGCGGCGATGGAACGTCCTACCGGCAGGGAGAGGCGCACCGGATACGGGCGGGATGAGCCCGTGACCGGTGAGGACCCTAATCGTCGGGATACTCCGCATGGCCGTCGGGGTGAAGGGCGAATCGGCCAGCGTCGGCCGGGTGCACGGGATCGTCGGTGGCCCAGGGCCACCCGCCGAAGCCGGTCCGACGGTAGTCGCTGAACGCCTGCTCGATTCCGTCCCGGTCGTTCATCACGAACGGTCCGTACTGGGCCACCGGCTCGCCGATCGGCCTTCCCTGCAGAACCAGGATCTCGGCGCCCTCACTCCCGGCCGTTACCTCCAACGGGGAGTCGGTGCGGAGGACGGCGCCCACCGGGGCAGGCAGGGTGGCATCGCCCACTCCGACCGATCCGGCGAAGACGTACATGGTGCGCACCGTCTCCGCATGGGCGGTGACCGGAAGAGCCAACGTCGCCGCCGGCTCGAACCGGGCCTGCCAGATGGCCACCTCGTTCACCGGTGGCGACGCCCAGGAGTCCGGGGGTGGCGGCAACGGCACCACATCCCCGAACGGTCCGGCCACCACCGTCACTTCGACGGTGCGTCCGGCCTCGTCCTTGACCACCGGCTGGGGGAGCTCGCCGCGCCAGAACATGGTGAAGTAAGGATCCACCATCTTGTGGTCGGCCGGAAGGTTGAGCCAGATCTGGAACAACTCGGAGGGGTTGGGGCCGGTCCGGTCCAGCAACGGCATCATCTCGCAGTGGACAATGCCACGACCGGCCGTCAGCCACTGGGCGTCGCCCCGTCCGAACCGGGCCGTGGCCCCCAGCGAGTCGGAGTGATCGATTGTCCCTTGCCTCATGAATGTGACCGTCTCGAACCCCCGATGGGGATGCTGAGGAAAACCGGGGACGGTGCTGCCGTGGTACATGCTCCAGCCGTCCGCCCCCGAGAAGTCCATGCCGATGTCCCGGGCCTCGAGGGAGGCGACCGGACCCATGTGCTCGTTGGCGGCGGGATAATGGTCAACGTGATGCACGCAGAAGAGAAAGGGATCTTCGGTCACCCAGGGAAACCCGAGTGACAGCATACGGATGATCGGATCGTCCACCTCAGCACCTCCTCCACCTCGGGCCTAGTCGGAACTTCGGACCGGGCGGCTCACTCATGGAATCTGGCCCGTTGCCGCTCATTCCCCCTACTCAACCGGGGCCGCTCCGGGCGGCCGGTACGGCTCCATGTCCATCCCCGGGTAACGCAGGGCCACATCGGTAAGGGTCTGCTCGTTCCAGTAGTCGTGACCGGGCCGCGGAAATCCGAACAGATCCCGCTCCCGAACCGAGCACTGCGGCATGAGCTTGGCCCATCGCTGGGGGGACTGCTTCGGCCATGCCATCTTCCCGCCCCACGTCGTCCCTCTGACCTGGAAGTCCGTCAACAGGGAGAACCGCGAGGAACCGGCCCCGGTGATGTCGGAGCCCCGATGCAGGATGTCGGTCCGGTAGACCAGCAGGCTTCCCGCTGATCCCACGGCGGGAACCTCGTATTCGGCCAGTGCGCCGAAGGGGATGTAGAGAGGCGTGAACGGCACGTCCCGGCCCCATTCGAAGGGGACGATGCGGGTGGGACCGTCGTCCGCAGTCACGTCGGAGAGGTAGATGAACGAGGTCAGCTGCTGGTAACGGCTGTCGATGCGGGGGGCTACCAGACTGTGGCTGCCGAAGTCACGGTGGAGAGGTTGATCGTAATCGGCAGCCCCCCCGTACTTGGCCCACAGCTCGACTTTGTACAGGTGGAGTTCCGTGGTGCCGAGGTAACGCTCCACCCCATCGACCAGGTCGGGGTGGAAAGCGAGGCGATTGAGATCCCACGATTTGTAGGGGAACTCGAGGACGCCACCGAATTGGTCTCCGTTGTATTCGGCATAACGGGACGGGTCGGCGAAGAACTCCTCGGGCTTCGGGAAGTGCAGCCACAGGGCCTGCTGAGCCCTGTCCAATTCATCGGAGCTCAGGAACCCCTCGATGAGGCAGAACCCCCGCTCACGCACCTCGTCGAGACTGGCATCGCTGATCCGCACCGTTTCGCATCCTAGGGCCGAGAACCCTTCCGGCGTCCGAGGAATTCCAACGAACCGGGCAGGCGAAACCGCGTACGCTGGCCCGGTGCGCGCCATCCAATTCGACATGGTCGATCCTGCGTTCCCCGCTTCGTTGGTCGATCTCCCCGAGCCCGAGCTGCCCACCGGGTCCTGGGTCCGGGTGGCGGTAACCACCGGAGGGATCTGCGGCAGCGACCTCCACCTGTTCGCCCACAACACCGGACCGTCGCCCACTTTGGCCTCTCTGGGTTCGTTCCCGTTCCTCCTGGGCCACGAGATCGCCGGTCAGGTCGTCGAAGCGGGACCGGAGTGCTCGACTCCGGTGGGCACCCGGGTCGCCGTCGATCCCTGCATACCCTGTTTGGCCCGGGGCATCGATCCCCCGTGCGCCAACTGCGCCCGCGGATGGACGTCCTCGTGCCTCCGGCTCGACAGCGGGATCGTGAGCAGCGGACGCTCGCTCGGATTCACATCACACCTGGGCGGTGGTTGGGCTGAACAGGTACTGGCCCACCAGTCGATGGTGCACCCGCTACCCGAGGGGGTACCGGACACCATCGCCTGCCTCCACGAACCGGTTTCCATCGCCTGTCACGGTCTGTTGCGCGCCCCTCCCACCGACGGTGACCCGGTGCTGGTGGTGGGAGCCGGAATCATCGGACTGGCCTCGGTGGCGGCCGTCAAAGGGCTTTTTCCCCGTTCTCCGGTGACGGTGCTGGCCCGGCACGCCCATCAGGCCGAGGCGGCCTCGTCGTGTGGCGCTGATCATGTGGTGAGGACCGAGCCCGACAATTCCCACTACGAAACATTGGCCACCTTGGTCGGAGCCCGGGTCGTCGGCCGTAAGGCCCATGTCATGTTGATGGGTGGTTTCCCCTACGTGGTGGAGGCGGTCGGATCGCCCCAGTCGGTCACCGAAGCCTTGCGGGCGGTGGCCCACCGGGGGACCGTCCTCCTGCTCGGAGCAGCCGGCATCAGCGAGGTCGACCTGACCCCGATCTGGTACAAGGAGGCGGCCCTGGTCGGCTCCATCGACCACACGGTGGATGCCGGCACCTCTCCCGGGCTGGCCGGTGGCCCCGGACGTCACTCCGTCGACCGCGCTCTCGACATTCTGGCCGCCGGACTGTTGACCGACGTGGTGATCACCCACCAATTCGGACTCGAGGACTACCGCACCGCGGTCGAGACGGCCATCAATCGGGACGATTCCCACGCCATCAAGGTGGTCTTCCGACCGTAGACCAGGACGGCGGGTGGGCGATCCCGACAGGCGGCGTCGCCCAGGCAACATCCTGAAGGGGGAGGAGCCATGAGAGGACTCGAGGGGAAGTGCTTCATCGTCACCGGGGCGGCGTCGGGCATCGGATGGGCCTGCGCCCACCGGCTGATCGAGGAAGGGGCGCGGGTGATGGGGTCGGACATCGTCGAGCCGGCCGGGGTTCCGTCCGGATCGTCAGGACGCCCGACGTCCCCCGAGGCCTGGGATTTTCGAGCCGCCGACGTCACCCACGAAGGATCAGTGGTCGAACTGGTGGCCGCCACTGCCCGATTCGGAGGGCGGATCGACGGGGTGGTCAACTCGGCCGGGGTGGCCAGCGGGGGCCCGGTGCATACCCTGGCCACCGAGGAATGGGATCGGGTCCTGCGGGTGAACCTGACCGGCACCTACCTGGTGGCCAAGCACGCCATCGAGGCGATGCTGGCGCAACCGGTCGTCGGCCACTCCCGCGGCGCCGTCGTCACCATGGCCAGCATCGAGGGACTCGAGGGCACGGCCGGCGGCAGTGTCTACAGTGCCTCCAAGGGGGGTGTGGTCCTTCTCACCAAGAGCATGGCCATCGACTACGCCGGTCGTGGCATCAGGGTGAACGCGGTGTGCCCCGGGTTCATCGATACGCCTATGACCCAGAGCGTCTTCAACTGGCCCGGGTTGGAGGAATCCAAAGCCAACGCCGTGGCTGAACACAAGCTCCGACGCTTTGGTCGACCCGAGGAGATCGCCGCCGCTACCGCCTTTCTCCTGTCCGATGATGCGTCGTTCATCACCGGGCAGGCGTTGCCGGTAGACGGCGGATACACGGCGGGGAGGGACCATGGCGTCACGGCCATGCTGGGACTGTCGGGACCGGAGATCGGACCGGATTGAACACCATCGGGTTGGCGAAGACGTCCCCCGGCGTCAGGTTCCGTCGCTTCCGCCGTCGAACCCGTGTTCGAAAGCGGTGGCCAGTTCGTAGCGGCCATAGACCGGTATGCGTCGGTACCCGCGGCTTTCATAGAGCCTTCGCGCCTCGGGCTGGGCCGGACCGGTCTCCAACCTGAGCTTGGCGTAGCCGCGGCTCTGGGCCTCCTGCTCCAGCGCATCGAGCACCGCGGAGGCATGGCCTCGGCCTCGGTAATCGGGCGCGGTCCACATCCGTTTGACTTCGCAGGCGTCGGCCGACAACCGCCGTAGGCCGCCGCCGGCGATCACCACATCGTTGTCCACCAGGATCAGGAACTCCCCATCCGGCGGTTCGAACTCGTGGGCCTGGACCGACGTCATCTCGTCACCCGGCCCGTACCGTCTCTCGTACTCCGCGGCCAGTCCTTCGAGTAGGGGCACCACCTGCGGGTCACTCAGTCGGACTTTGCGGAACTCCACCGACCCATCCTGGCTTCACGTGGACGGCTCTCGCCACACGACCCCGGGTTGACACCACGCCGCGTCGGGAACGCGGCTGCGTTACAGCCCCAGCTGACTCAGTTTCCTGGCCACCGGTGCGTCGAAGTGCAGATGCACGGCAAAGGCCAGAAAGCCGGCCACGATGGCCACCGTCAGTCTCTGCTTGAAGATGGCTTTTGTCACCGATGTGACCAGCAACCCCATCAGGACGTGGGCCACCGTTCGGGCCACCAGGCTCGGCGGCGGTTCGATTGCTCCGTTGTCCTCCATGACCTCCGATTTCATCACCACGGGTGGCCGACCCGCAACTGCCGACGCTTCCGGGCCTCGAGGTTCGGTGCCCGGTCAGGTCAGGGCCGGATCCCCTGTCGCCGCCGTCGCCGATTCCGGGGTCGGCAGGTCGTCGCCATGGGCCGTGACGAATACCGCGCTCACGAGGGCGGCCAGGGCCAGAAAACCGGCGCCGATGGCGAAGGCCACGGCAAAACCGTGCACGGTGCCAGCCGCCAAGGAGCCCCGCCCGTGAGCCACGATGAAGCTGGCGGTGGCCGACGCCGCCACCGTGTTCAACAGAGCGGTGCCCAGCGAACCACCCACCTGCTGGGTGGTGTTGACCAGGGCGCTGGCCACGCCCGAGTCGCGGTCGGCCACCTTGATGAGGGCGGTGCTGCTCAGGGCCGGGAAGGCGAGACCCAGCCCGAAGCTCATGAGGATCTCGGGGGGCAGAACGTGGGTCCAGAAGGAGGTGTCCACCCCGATCTGTGTCAGCCACCCGAGCCCCACGGCCCCGATGAGGAGCCCTACGGTCATGGGAATCCGCGGTCCGACACGGGGGACCAGAGCGGTGGACAGTCCGGCCGCCACCACCAAGCCGACGGCGAAGGGCAGGAAGGCGATACCGGCCCGTAGGGCCGAGTACCTGAGCACCTCCTGCATGTAGTAGCTGAGGAAGACGAACATGGCGAAGAGACCGGCCCCGGTGAGCAAGGTGGCCAGAAAGGCTCCCCCCCGGTTGCGCTCGGCCACCACCCGCAGCGGCAGCAGCGGGTTGTGCGAGCGGGACTCGACGATCACGAAAGCCACCAACAGGACCGCGGCGATGGACAGGAAGATGAGGGTGGGGCCGGAGGCCCAACCGTCGGACTCCGCTTTGGTGAAGCCGTACACCAGGCTGACCAGGCCGGCCGTCGACAACAGGGCCCCGGGCAGGTCGTAGCTGGTCCTGCCGCTAGCCCGGCTCTCATGCACCACTCGGGAGGCGGCGAAGGCGGCGGCGATGGCGATGGGCACGTTGACCAGCAGGCACCAACGCCACGAGGCGTACTCGGTGAGGATGCCGCCGGCCAGGACACCGATGGCCCCTCCGGCTCCCGACACGGCTCCGTAGGCGCCGAAGGCCTTGGCCCGCTCGGAGGGGTCCGACTGGAAGGTGATGGTGAGGATGGACAGGGCGGCCGGCGCCATCAGGGCGGCCATACCCCCCTGCAGGGCCCGGGCGGCGAAGAGGGTGGCCTGGTCGTTGGCCAGGCCCCCGAGGGCCGAGGCCCCGGCAAAGCCGATGAGGCCGACCATGAACATGCGCTTGCGACCCCCGTAGTCGGCGATCCGGCCACCCAGGAGAAGCAGCCCTCCGAAGGCGAGGGTGTAGGCGGTGATCACCCACTGACGGTTGGCCACCGAGATGTGCAGGGACCGCTGGGCGGAGGGGAGGGCGATGGTCACAATGGAGGCGTCCAGTACCACCATGAGTTGGGCGATCACCACCACGGCCAGGATCGACCACCGGCGCGGATCGGGCTCCCGGGTGGACAAGGACGCCTGCTCCGGTGCGGTCGCTTCGCTCATGGTGGACCTCCTGAAGGCCAGGTTTTGGGTTACGAGACCCGATGGTCAGGAATGATTCACGGAACTCAACCGTGGCCACAGGCCCGGTCGTGGTGCTGCCAAACGCATCTTTGGGTGCAACCGTCCGGACGGCACCGGCATTCCCGGCACCGTCCGGACGCGAATGCAACGGCGTGGGTGTGGCCGACGCCTCGGTCGGAGCACTCTGTCCAGGTCACCGGGCACACCGGAGGCGGAGCACCCCGCCAGATCATCGACCACAATGGGCGGAGGACAAGCCGCTCCGGGCTCAGCCCCGGTTCGGCTCAAGGCGAAACGAGACGATCGTGCTCCCACGGCCCACCCAGGCGTTCGACGCCGACAACCATTACTACGAGGCGGAGGACGCCTTCATCAGGCATGTCGATCCCAAGATGCGGGCCCGGTGCATGCGTTGGGGCGAATTCGACGGCAAGAAGCGCTTCGTGGTGGGCGGAAAGATCAACCGTTTCATCCCCAACCCCACGTTCGATCCGTGTTCCAAGCCGGGAGCACTCAACGACTACTTCCGGGGCAAGGCCGAGATCACCAGTCTCCGCGGTGCCTTCGGCGACCTCGAACCGATCAGCCCGGCCTACCGCGATCCTGCGGCCAGACTCGAGGTCATGAATGCCCAGGGTCTCACCGGGGCCTTCTTGTTCCCCACCCTCGGTGTGGGTATGGAGGGTGCCCTGAGCCACGATCGTGAAGCCCTTCTGGTCGCCTTCCGGGCCTTCAACCGGTGGCTGCTCGACGATTGGACCTACAACTACAGGGATCGGATCTTCGCCGCCCCCTACCTGACCCTGGTGGATGTGGAGTGGGCCGTCGAGGAGCTGGAGTTCGTGCTCAGCCAGGGGGCCCGCATCATCAACATGCGGCCGGGCCCGGTCGAGGATCCACGGGGAAACCGCTCCCTCGGGCACCCCTGGCACGATCCCTTCTGGGCCCGGGTCAATGAGGCGGGGATCACGGTGGCCTTCCACGGAGCCGATGCCGGCTACGGCTTCATGCTGGAGGCCTGGGGGGTCAACCCGGATTTCCAATCCTTCCGTCTCCCGGTCCTCTTCCAGCTCCTCATGATGTCCCCCATCAGCGACACCGTCGCATCGTTTCTGGCCGATCAGCTCTTCATCCGGTTCCCGCGTATCCGACTGGCGGCCATCGAGAACGGATCCGAGTGGGTTGTTCCCCTGTTCGCCAAGTTGAAGAAGGCCTTCGAGATGCGCGGACCCATGTGGCAGGAAGATCCCCGCGAGGTGTTCCGGCGCCATATCTGGGTGTCACCCTTCTACGAGGACGATCTGGCCGAATTTGGCTTCGGTCATCGGCGTGGAGCACATGCTGTTCGGTTCGGACTGGCCCCACGCCGAAGGACTGGCTGATCCCCTGTCCTACCTGGACGACCTGGACCAGGCCGGGTTCTCGGACCGCGAGGTGGCCCGTGTGGTCTACGACAATGCGGCCGCCCTGGCTCTGCCGGCAGAGGGCGCCCCGACCGTCTCATCGGCCTTGTAGGCGCCACCAGAGACGCCGAGCGACTGATGGGCGGGCCGGGTCGGTGGCTTGGGGGGCTATCCCCCCCGCACGAATCCGGCTGGCCTCATTCCCGTGACCACCGTTTTTCTCTATGTTTGACCTGTGAGGATGGACGAGGTGGGGAATCCGGAGCGGCGCCGCCTGTCCGGATGTCGGGCCGGGCCCGATGTAACGGGCCCCGGGCCCCGATGGTGATCGCCTGGGGGTCCGAGCCCAACTCCCGACTGGAGGAGATCGCCCGCACGGTGGTCGAGACGCCGTTCACCCGCCGTACCTGGTCGGAGCTGTTCTTCATGATGGCCGGCATGCCCATCGCCTTCATCGGCATCGTCTTCGTGGGGTTGACCATGGCGGCCGGCGTGGTGCTGGCCATCACCTTCATCGGGATCGCCCTCATCGGCGTGGCCGTGCGGGGGGCCCGGGGCTTCGGGGGTTGGCAGCGAAGGCTGGCCGCTGCGCTCCTCAACGAGACCATCGACGAGCCGGTGCCGTTCGAACCACGGCCGGGTTACCTGGGGTGGCTGCAGTCCGCCCTTCGGGACAGGACAGGCTGGAAGGCGGCGGCTTATCTGGCCATCAAGGTGCCTCTGGCCATCCTGGCCTTCGTCACCGCCTTCAGTCTGTGGTGGGACGCGTTCCGATGCCTCACCTATCCCTTGTGGGCCAGAGGGAACGGCGGGGGACTGCCGGAGTGGGGAGCTGTCCGGTTCCTCTTTCAGCCCGGCTACCTGTCCCCCGGGGGAGACGGTCCCTTCGTCGTTCTGGCCACCGTGATCACCGGGGCCATCTTCTTCTTCGTCGCCCCCTGGCCCGTGCGGTTCTTCGACTATCTCGATCGTCTGCTCATGCGGAGCCTCCTCGCCCCCGATGCCATGACCGTCCGGGTGCGCAATCTCGAGCAGGCCAGGGCCCAGACGGTCGACGCCTCGGCCGCCACCCTCCGCCGGATCGAGCGGGATCTCCACGACGGGACCCAGGCACAGCTGGTGGCGCTGGCCATGCGGCTCGGGATGGCCAAGGAGAAGCTCGCCGACCCCGATCATCTCGATATCGATCAGGTGAGGGATCTGGTCAACGACGCCCACCGGGGGGCCAAGGAGGCCATCGTCGAACTACGGGACCTGGCCCGGGGTATCCATCCACCGGCCCTCGACGTCGGACTCGAGGGCGCTCTGGCCACGCTGGCGGCCCGGAGCACCATCCCCACCGAGCTCGCCGTCACCATCGACGAGCGACCCAGCCAGGCCATCGAGGCCATCGCCTATTTCTGCGTGGCCGAGCTCATGGCCAACGTCGCCCAACACGCCTTCGCCTCCCGGGCCAGTGTCTCCTGTGCCCAGCAGGGCCGCTGGCTCCGGCTGGTGGTTCGAGACGATGGCGTGGGCGGGGCCCAGGCGGTCAACACCGGTTCCTCCTCCAGCGGATTGAGCGGCTTGGCCGATCGGGTGCGCATGGTGGACGGGAACCTCGAGGTCACCAGCCCTCCCCGGGGGCCCACGGTCGTGACCGTCGATCTCCCCCTCCGGGCCTGACCGACCGTGCCCCTGCGAGTGGCCATCGCCGAGGACTCGGTCATCCTCCGCGATGGACTGGTCCAGCTGCTGATCGACCGCGGCTTCGCCGTCAGCGCCGCCGTGGGCGACGCCGCTTCTCTCCGGGTGGCCATCGAACGGGAGCGACCCGACGTGGCGGTGGTCGACATCCGGATGCCGCCGTCGTTCACCGACGAGGGGCTCCGGGCGGCCATCGAACTCCGCCGTCAACAGCCGGGGTTGGCCATCCTGATGTTCTCCCAGTACATCGAGACCCGCTACGCCGAAGAGCTTTTGGGCAACGACGCCGCCGGCATCGGCTATCTCCTGAAGGATCGGGTGGCCGACGTGAGCCAGTTCGTCGAAGCTCTCGAGCGGGTGGCCTCGGGGGGAACGGCCCTGGATCCCGAAGTCGTCACCCAGCTGATGGGGGCCTCCCGGCACCGCGACTCGATCTCCGTACTCACCACCCGCGAGAAAGACGTTCTCTCCCTGATGGCGGAAGGACGGACCAATACAGCGATAGCCGACTCCCTCTGCGTCTCGGAGGGAGCGGTCGAGAAACACGTGACCAACATCTTCTCCAAGTTGGATCTGCCCGTGTCGCAGTCGGACCACCGACGGGTCCTGGCCGTGCTCCGCTACCTCGACACCTGACGGTAGGGTTCGGGTCGGCACCGGCAACCGGGGGTCGGCATCGGGGGCTTTCCCCCCCCTCGACTCACCCGGTAGCCGCATTCCATCTGCGGATGGGCTGTCCTACCCTGAACCCATGGTCACGACCGGATATGCCCGATGAGCACCACCATGTCCACCAGCACCGAAGCCCACCGCTCTGCGCAGAGCGAGTGGGCCGTCGAGACCCACGGGCTGACCAAGCGGTTCGGCGAGAACACCGCCGTCAACGGTGTCGAGCTCCTGGTGCCTCGAGGCTGTGCCTTCGGCTACCTCGGGCCCAACGGCGCCGGCAAGACGACCCTCATCCGGGTCCTGCTGGGGTTGACCCACGCCGACGCCGGCACCATGCGACTGTTGGGCCACTCCGTCCCCCGCCACCGGGCCGCCGCCCTGGCCCGGGTGGGCGCCATCGTCGACGAGCCTCGGTTCCACGGGCATCTGACCGGCCGGCAGAACCTGCAGATCCTGGCGGCGGCCCGGGAGCCGGAAGCCAAGCAGCGGATCGGGCCGTCCCTGGAGCGGGTCGGCATGGCGCACCGGGCTGACGACAAGGTCTCCAAGTACTCGATGGGCATGCGCCAACGTCTCGGGGTGGCGGCCTGCCTGATCGGTGACCCCCAGCTCCTCATCCTGGACGAACCCATGAACGGCCTCGACCCGGCCGGCATGCAGGACATGCGCGACATGATCCTCTCCCTGGTGGCCGAAGGCCGTACTGTCGTCCTGTCCTCCCACCTTCTGGATGAGGTCGAACGGACCTGCGACGCCGTGGCCATCGTGGATCGGGGCAAGGTCATCCGCCAGGGAGCCATCGCCGACCTGCTGGCCGGGTCGTCCTTTGTGGTCGAAGTCGAGTGTTCCGACCCCTCCCGGGCCGGTGATTTGCTCAAGGGCACAGCCATCGGTGGACGGGTCGAGATCGGTCCCCTGGGCCTGGGGATCACCCTGCCGGCGGGAACGGGGCGCGACGTCATCGCCGAAATCAACCGGGTGCTGGTGGGAGGTGGGGTTTCGGTCTACCGGCTCCAGGAGGTGCAGACCTCCCTCGAATCGTGGTTCCTGCAGGTCACCAGCCGATTGGGGGCATCCGAATGACCGTAACTTCCGATGTGATGGCCGCGGCCCCCGCCCCGATCCCCCTGGGCGGCTCTCCCGACCGCCGGGGCTCGTGGATCCCGACCGGTGGGATGATCGCCACCCGCTTCATGGAGTTGCGGAAGCGGCGGGGGCTGATGTTGGCCCTTGTCTTCGTCACCATCGGCATCCCCGGCATCTTCCTCATCATCCGCCTCCTATCCCACGCCATCGCCCCCAAGTCCTACGGCCCGGCCGGCGGGGACGACATCTTCAACGCCCTGGTGGCCGGCGTGCTCTATGTCTTCGGCTTCATCGTGGCCGCCACCTTGGGTTGCACAGCCGGATCGGTCGACCTCACCGAAGGGATGTTCCGTCACCTGGTGGTGACCGGCCGCTCGCGGTTGGCCCTCTACCTGGCCCGGATACCGGCCGGGCTGGCCATCGTGGTACCGCTGGTGGCCATCGGGTTCACCATCGTCTGTGCAGTGTGCGTGTTCGCCGCCCCCACTCAGATCAGCTACGGGGGTGTCAACGTACCCGCCGGACTGTCCCAGGCCGGCTTCCAGCACTGGGCCGCCGACCACGCCGACGAGGTGGCCTGTGAATTCCCGTACCGGATCGGGCCGAACAGCCCCGGCAACGTCGGCAACGTCCTCAGCGCCGTCCCGTGCAATGGGCCCCAGGGTGGGCCCGGGGGCGGCGGCGCCGTCATCACCAAGCAAGGTCCGGGCGGACCCACGGTGTCCACCCCGCCCACGCCGACGATGATCCGGGCCGCGGCCGTGCAGATCGCCACACAGGACTATGCGGACTACTCCAAGATCTTCCTCTCCCCCCCGATCGGGCTCATGGTCCGCACCGGCCTGTGGATCGAGCTCGAGGTGGTGGTCGGCTTCATGGTCGGGCTCGGGCTCGGATCGCTGCTCGGACAACGGACCGTGGCCGTCATCCTGATGATCGTGCTGGAGATCGTGCTCACCCCGATCCTGTCGCGGGCCAACATCCCCCACATGATCAATCTCCAGCGCTCGGTGGTCGGGTTGGCCGTGGCCCATCTGGAACCGTCCGGTCTCGGATTTGTCTTCGGAGGCGGCGGGGGACCCGGCGGCGGCCAGGGCACCTCCCTTTTGGTGCCGGAGTCGAGAACGGCGGCGGTCTTGGTCATCATCGCCTGGCTGGTGGGCTGGACGGCCCTGGGTGCATGGCGCATGGTGAAGCGGGACGCCTGAAGCGCCCCGGGCCCTGAGCACCGCCACCCACCGGATCGGCCGGTAGCCGCACTCCGTCGGTTTTTAAAACGGCGGGAATCTTTCCTGATGCAGTGAACAGGATGCGGGCGCCAGACGTAGACCGTAGAGGAAGGCACAGCCGCCTCCCCCGAAAGTCAGGTGGATATGAGAACTCCCCGCACCGATCGACCAACCATCCCGTTGTACAGGCGACCCAACGCCTGGGGCGTTGTCATCGCCCTCGCCGTGGGTGGAGCCATGGCCCTGGCACCGGTAGCGTCCGCGGAGTCAGCAGGCGCCACCAAAACCAAGGACAAGACAGTCGTCCAGGTCGTCACCCGAACGCCATCCGGTTCATCGACCCCGGTGACCATGTTGGCCACCGTAAAAGGCAAAAGCCTGTACACGGCACCCTCCTCCGGCTGCACGGGTGGTTGCCTCGGGATCTGGCCGCCCCTCTACGTGGCCAAAGGCAAGACCCCGGCCGGAGTGACCGGTCTCGGAACGGTGAGCGTGATGGTCGGCAAGCGAACCAAATTCCAGGTCACCTACATGGGGAAGCCGCTCTATTCGTTCGTCGATGACTCGGGAACCAGCGTCGACGGAAACGGAGTGGGCGGTTTCACCGTGGCAGCCGTCAGCTGATCGGCGTGCGCCAGCTGAGGCTGATCCGGCCCTGACCGACTCATCCGGGCCCTGATCGTCGACCGGCTCACCAGAGATCCGACCCCCAGCCCACCAGGAGCCCCACCGGCGACGACGGCCCCCTTCCGAGCCGTCGCCGGTGGGCTCCTGGTTTCTCTTCCGGCGCTTGTCCCCTCGGGTGGTTGACACCTCCGTGGACAAGATTTGGTGCGGTGGACGTGGGCCGTGCATCCTGGTCGGGTCACCACCCATGAGTCGAAGCGGGGACGGACCACGTCATGAGCCAACAGGACCCCAAAGTCGCCATCATCACCGGAGGCTCGCAGGGTATCGGCGCCGGCCTGGTCGCCGGGTACCGACGGCGGGGATGGGCGGTAGTGGCCACATCCCGGCACATCGAACCGACCGACGACCCGGCCGTGCTGACCGTAGAGGGGGACGTGTCCCAACCGGCCGCCACCGAGCAGATCGTCATGAGAGCCCTGGAGCGTTTCGGGCGCATCGACACCCTCGTCAACAACGCCGGTCTCTTCATCGCAAAACCGTTCACCGATTACACCGCTGACGACTATGCAACTGTGGTCGGCGTCAACCTCACCGGATTCTTCACGCTGACTCAGCGGGTCGTCGCCGAAATGTTGAAGGGAGGTGGCGGACACATCGTCAACATCACGACCACCCTGGCCGACTACGCCAATTCCGCCACCCCCTCGGTGCTGACATCACTCACCAAGGGTGGCCTCGCCTCAGCCACCAAGTCATTGGCCGTCGAGTACGCCTCCCGCGGCGTCCGGGTAAACGCCGTGTCGCTGGGGATCATTCAGACCCCCGTACATCCTGCCGCCAGCTATACCGAGCTCGACGCCCAGGAGCTCCCTCCCATGGGCCACGTCGGTCAGGTCAGCGATGTCGTCGACGGCATCCTCTTCCTCGAGACATCGCCGTTCATCACGGGCGAGATCCTCCATATCGATGGCGGCCAGATCGCTGGTCACTGAGACTGACGGTTCGGAGACGGCCCAGCTGCCGGCCGGCGGCAAGAGCGAGTTGCGAGGAATCGAAGCTGAGCGCCGGGGACTTACTTCCTTCTTAACAGTTTCGAGTGATGCGCTTATAAAGCAGTGCTCAACTGTGGCTGGGCCCGCGACCGGTCATCTCGACCATGTTGGCGCGGAGCTCTGAGCGGGTAGCCCTACGGCCGGCCGGTCAGCTGCTGTCGACGGCCCAGCTGCGTTCGTTTGCCATTCACGATTTAGACGACCGTGGCCACCATCACGACTGCGGTCTCCAAAGTGATCCGGGGGTACGTCGTCAACGTTGTCCCTACGGCCACAGGGGTGAGCTATTCGTTGTTTAGCCCACATCGATCAATTGAAAGGAAGAACTGTGCCAGTCGAGAGGTTCGAGATCGTCGTTCGAGGGAGGCTAAGCCCACAATTGGTGACAGGTCTCGATGGGTTCGACGTGAGCCACTGCACCGACGGTCTGACCCATCTGGTCGGGCCGGTACCCGACCAGGCGAGAATACACAGCCTGTTCCGTACTCTGAGCGACCTCAACATCGAACTGGTGTCGGTTAACCCGGTTAGTGAACCGGTCTCCGACTGATCCTGACCGAACTCTGTCAGTCGACCCACGAGGCATTGGCCAGCGGTATCCCTTTGGGCGGACGGACCAGGATACCTATTCGCCGGCGACACCGACCTCTGCCGGTAGTGGAATCACCGGCCGAGAACCGTCCCCCCCGGGGGCGTCGCCCGTGCCATCCGTAGATCGGGGCCCGATGACCCGCTTGCGGAAGACATACAGGCTCCACCCCTGGTAGGCCAGCACCACGGGGAAGAATATGGCGGCCACCACGGTCATCACCCGGAGCGTGTAGGAGGGACTGGCCGAGTTGGCCACGGTCAGGTTGTAGGCCGTATTGGTGGACGACACCATCACCCGGGGGAAGAGCTCGAAGAACATGGAGCCCACCACGCTGCCGATGGCTGTGGCTCCGGCAGCAAAGGCCCAGCCTTCGGCGTGGGCCTCGGCGAACATGGCCGCCCCGATGACGGCGGCCAGGGCCAGGACCTGGAACGGATTGGGAAGGAAGCCCACGCCCAGACCCACATGGATCCAGGTGAGCCAGCCGAAGGTGACCACGGCGGCCAACCAGCCGAGCCGGCCCGACAGTCGGGCCGCCCGGTCGTGGAGATCGCCGGTGGTCTTGAGGCTCAGATAGGCCGCTCCCAGGAACAAGCGACAGCACGGTCAGTGTGACCCCGGTATACAGCCCGAAGGGAACCAGCAGTCCGACGAAGCTGCCGGTGTAGTTGTGAGCGGAGTCGATGGGCAGCCCGTGGAGGAGATCACCGAGAGCGGTGCCCAGCAGCAGAGGGATGAGCAGGCTGCCGATGGTCAGTGACCACCGCCAGGTGGATCGCCATCGGGCGTTGTCGATCTTGCGGTTGTACTCGAAGGAGACCCCTCGCACGATGAGGGCCACCAGCACGATGAGAAGGGCCAGGTAGAAGGTGGAGAACAGGGTGGCATACCAGGAGGGGAAGGCGGCGAAGATGGCGGCTCCGGCTACCACCAACCACATTTCGTTCCCGTCCCAGATGGGGCCGATCGAGTTGACGGCGATCCGTCGCTCGACATCGTTCTGGCCCACGAACGAATGCAGCATGCCCACCCCGAAGTCGAAACCCTCGAGGACGAAGAACCCCACCCAGAAGATGGCGATGATCACGATACCAGATGTTGTTGAGATGCACCATGGTCGTCTCCTAGTAGATGAGGGCCGGAACCCGGTCGCTCCTCGGACTGGTCCGACGAACCGTCGTCGATCGTGGCCGTCGCCGTCGCCACCGCCCCCTCCCTCGTCGGGATCCCCCTCGAGCTCCTTGCGGCCGTAGTGGATCATCAGGTAGGCGTCGGCCACCCCCAGTGAGGCATAGAGAAGGACGAAGACAGTGAGGCTGATCCAGATGTCGGTGGCGGTCACCGAAGGCGAGGAGGCCTGGGAGGTCTTCATCAGGCCCTGGACGATCCAGGGTTGTCGACCGCTCTCGGTCAGGAGCCACCCGGCCGTGTTCATGAGGAACGGGGCGATGGCGAACCACGGGGCGATGAACAGGAACCACTTGGCCTTGTCCAGAGTCTTCCGTCGGATGAGCCACAGTCCCCACAGGGCGAACAGGGCGATGAGAGCGGCCAGGTAGGCCATCACCCGCATGCCCCAGTACTGGATGAAGACGTTGGGGATGTAGTTACCCGGTCCGTACTCCTTCACGTACTGGGCCTGCAGGTTGTTGAGGCCCTGGACCTCGCCGTCGACGTGATTGGTGGCCAGGATGGACAGCAGGTCGGGAACCTCCCAGATCTGGGTGGGGGTCTCGTCGTTGTTGCCCCCGCCGATCTGGAGGAGGGAGAAGGGGCAGTGGGACGGGCAGGTGGTCCACAGCGCCTCGGCGGCAGCGATCTTCATGGGTTGGTACTTGCCCTCCACCACGCCCAGCTCGCTGCCAATGAACATGTTGACGAACACGGCCGGGGTCAGGACGACGAGCGAGATGATGGCCGTCCGGCGGAAGGCCTCGACCGCACTCTTGCGCCTCAGGTGCCAGGCCGAGACGGCCAGCATGACGATGGCCCCGGTCACCAGCGAGGCCAGCACCACGTGGGGGTAACCCCACAAGAACACCGGGTTGGTGAACAGGGCCCAGATGTCGTTGAGCTGGGGTTGGTGTTGGGCGTTCATCACGTAGCCCACCGGGTGCTGCATCCACGAGTTGGCCGCCATAATGAACAGGGCCGACAGCATGGAGGCCCCGGCCACCAGCCAGATGCAGGCCAGGTGCAGCTTCTTCGACAGCCTGTCCCACCCGAAGATCCAGATGCCCAAGAAGGTGGACTCGAGGAAGAAGGCCACCAGACCCTCCATCGCCAGGGGTCCCCCGAAGATGTTGCCCACGAACCGCGAGTAGTTGGACCAGTTCATGCCGAACTCGAACTCCTGCACCAGCCCGGTCACCACCCCGACGGCCACATTGATGAGCAGGAGGGTGCCGAAGAACTTGGTCAGCCGCTTGAAGGTCGGATTGTCGTTGCGATACCAGCTGGTCTGGAGCAGCGCCACCAGAAAGGCCAGACCGATGGTGACCGGAACGAACAGGAAGTGGTAGATGCTGGTGGTGGCGAACTGCCAGCGAGCCAGGTCGTTGGTCATCAGGCGTCTCTCCTGTCATTGGGG
Source organism: uncultured Acidimicrobiales bacterium (assembly GCA_963824645.1). Classification (GTDB taxonomy): domain Bacteria; phylum Actinomycetota; class Acidimicrobiia; order Acidimicrobiales; family RAAP-2; genus Bog-756. The sequence continues at coordinate 215,119 of CAWGQC010000010.1, read as the reverse complement.
CTACCCGGGGGCGCAGTGGCCGTGGGCTGGGGCGCACGGTGGTCCAGAACGGGTGGCGGCGGCCCGACGGTGGCGTAGCGCTCGGTCCGCATCTCTTCCCACCACAGTCGGGAGTAGCGGCCGTCCTCATCGAGCAGCTGGTCGTGGGTGCCCCGTTCCACCACCCGGCCTTCGTCCATGACCAGGATCTCGTCCACCGATTCGAGTCCGGCCAACCGGTGGGTGATGAGCACCAGGGAGCGGTCATCGGTCACGGCCAGGACGTCACTGGTGAGGGCGTCGGCGGCCAGGGGCTCGAGGTGCTCGGCCGGTTCGTCGAGCACCAGGACCGGGAACTGGGCCAGCAGGACCCGGGCCACGGCCACCCGTTGGCGCTGGCCGCCCGACAGGTGTGATCCATGGCGGCCGACCTCGGTAGCCAACCCCTTCGGCAACTCCTCCAACCAGCCGGCCAGTCCCACCCGCGCCAGGACGGCACGCAATTCGTCGTCGGTCGACTGCCGGCGCCCGACCCGCAGATTTTCGGCGACGGTGACATCGAACAGGTAGGCATCCTGGCCCACCAGGCCCACCACCGTACGGAGGTCGTCGGCGGCCAGATGGTCGAGCGGAACGTCGTTGAGGCGGACCGAACCGGCGGCGAAGGGCAGGAACCGGAGGAGCACGGCGGCCAGGGTCGACTTGCCGGCGCCGCTCGGCCCCACCACCGCCACCCGTCGGCCGGGGGCGAGCGGCAGGTCCACTCCCCGTAGGGCCGGCGATCCGGCGTTCGGGTATCCGGCCCACACCGACCGGGCCTCCAGGTCGTAGGGACCGACGGGGAGCGACGCCGGCATCTCCGGATCGATCACCGGAGCCGGCGCGTCGGTCATCTCGAACAGCCGGGCCGCCGCCTGACGCACCCGCTGGAGGGCCTGGGTGGCCACCGGCAACCCGACCACCAGCTCGAAAGCGGCCAGCGGGATCAGCGTGATCACCGCCAGATCGGTGCCGCTCAGCCGGCCGCTGGTCACGGCCGGGATGCCCACCACCAGACAGCCCCAGCAGGCCAACCCGGTCAGCAGCGTGGTGAGGGACGAGCCCACTCCGGCGGTGCCCGCCGAGGCCGCGGCGATGGCCGTGAGCTCCGCGTCCTCGTCTCCGATGGCGGCCACCAGTGCCTCCATGGCCCCGAAGGCCACCAACTCCGACGCCCCCTCGGTGAGGTCGACCATCGAGGCGGCCAGATCGCCCCGGGCCCGGGCGAAGCGACCTTCCCTCCGTCGGGCCAGGTGCCCGGTGAGCCAGGGCACGACGACCCCGGCCAGAACCAGGGCCACCGCCACGATGACGGCGGCGGCCGGAAGCATCCACCACAGGAGGGCCACGGTGAGCGATCCCACCATCACCGCCGTGCCGAAGGGGGGGATGACCCGGATGATCAGATCCTGCAACGAGTCGACGTCCTGGACGATGCGGGCCAGCAGGTCGCCCCGGCGGAAGGCGGGCAGACCGGACGGGGCCAGCTCCTCGAGGCGCTGGTAGACCTTCACCCGGAGGTCGGACAGGAGCCGGAAAGCGGCGTCGTGCCCTACCAGCCGTTCCTCGTAGCGGAAGAAACCGCGGGACAGGCCGAAGAACTGCACGCCCACGATGGCCACGGCCAGATGCGATTCGTTGGGGTGCTGGGAGGCCCTCGAGATCAGCCAGGCCGCCGTGGCCAACAGGCCGATGTCGGCGGCGATGGCGCCGGCCCCCAGCACCGCGGTGAGGGCCAACCGACGAGCGGCCGGTCGGGCCATGGCCAGCGTGCGACCCAACGGCGCCATCTCCGTCCCGCCCCCGGGGTCGGGGTGGCCGGCCATCAGGACACCGCCGCCACCGGGGCCAGGTGCACCACCCGGTCGGCCAGGGCCAACAGTGAGGGCCGGTGGGCCACGATGACCACGGTGCGGCCCACCATCAGCCGTCGTACCGCGCCCAGCACGCTCTCCTCGGTGCGCCCGTCGAGGTTGGCGGTGGGCTCGTCCAGCAGCACCAGGGGGGAATCCCGCACGAAGGCCCGGGCCAGAGCCACCCGTTGGCGCTCCCCGGCCGACAGCCCGGCCCCGTCGTGGCCGAGGACGGTGTGCTCCCGGCCGGGAAGCCGCTCCACCACCGGGTCGAGGCCGGCGTGGCCCATGGCGGCCTGCACCATGTCATCGGTGGCGTCGGGCCGGCCCAGGCGGACGTTCTCGGCGATGGACCGGGCGAACAGGTGGGGCCGTTGGGGCACCCAGGCCACCTGGGCCCTCCACGCCTCCGGGTCCAGGTCGGCCAAGCTCACCCCGCCGATGGTCACCGTCTCCGGTCCAGGGCGGAGCCAGGCCCAGCAGCACGGCCAGCAGGGTGGACTTCCCGCTCCCGCTGGGGCCGGCCACCGCCACCACCTCCCCGGGCTCCACCCGGAGAGTGGCGTCGGACAGAGCGGGGACCACCCGGCCCGGGTAGCAGACCTCCAGTCCGTCGACCCGCAGGGGGGACCGCGACGGGTCGGGCACATCCCGGCGGCAGCCGCTCGGCGGGAGCGGCTTCTCCAGAACGGCGAAGACGTCCTCGGCCGCCTTCATCCCTTCGGCGCTGGCGTGATAGTTGGTGCCGAGGAGGCGCAGCGGAAGATAGGCCTCGGGGGCCAGGATGAGGACGAACAGGGCCGTGGCCAGGCTCAGATGACCGCCCAGCAGCCGGAGCCCGACGGCCACCGCCACCAGGGCCACCGACAGGGTGGCCAGCAGCTCGAGGATGAGTGAGGACAGGAAGGCCACCTTCAGGGTGGCCATGGTGGCCAACCGGTACTGGTCGGTGATGGCCCGGACGGCGGCCACCTGGGCCTTGGCCCGACCGAAGACCTTGAGCGTGGGCAGGCCGGCCACCACGTCGAGGAAGTGGCCGGCCAGGCGCTGGAGAAGCCGGGCCTGGCGGGCCATCCGGGCTCCGGTGGAGGCGCCCACCAAGCCGATGAACAACGGGATCAGGGGAACGGTGACGGCGATGATCACCGCCGAGATCCAGTCGGCCCCCAGCACCACGATGATGACGGCCAGCGGGACGATGACGGCCAGGAAGAGCTGGGGTAGATAGCGGGAGAAGTAGCTGTCGAGGGCATCGATACCGCTGGTGGCCAGCACCACCAGGCTTCCCGACCGCTCCCGGTCGATGCCGGCCGGCCCCAGCCGGGCCATGTGGTCGACCAGCCCGCTGCGCAGGTTGGACTTGGCCGAGGCCGAGGCGCGGTCGGCCATACGCTCCTGCAACCAACCCACCATGGCCCGGCCCAGGATCACCGCGGCCAGCAGCGCCATCTGCGTACGAACGAGCGGCAGGCCCCGGTGGTGGACCACCACAGCCGAGATGGTGGTGGCGATGAGCCAGGCCTGGGCCACGATGAGGGCGGCCGTGATACCGCCGAGGATGACGGTCACCACCAGAAACCGGCGGGTCCCGCGGGTGTAGCGGAGCAACCGCGGGTCGACGGGGCCGGTCCGCGTCCGCCTGCCGCTCATGCTTGGGTCATCCCAGCCGCTCGTTCAGGTGCTCGCCCACCCGGATGGCGTTGGCCATGGCGGTGAGGGCGGGATTGACGGCCCCGATGCTGGGGAAAAAGCTGGTGTCGACCACGTAGAGATTGTCGAGCTGGTGGGCCTTGCAGTTGACGTCGAGGACCGAGGTGGCCGGATCGGTCCCGAACCGGGCCGTCCCGGCCTGGTGGGCACACCCGGCCACCGGGACACTCATGCTCATGTAGAAGTTCTTGCTCAGGATGTGGTGGTCGGCCATGCCCACATGGTTGAGGATGGTGCGCAGTTCTTTGTAGAGACCGTCCGCCTCCTCGTTGTTGGTGGCCTCGTAGGCCAGGTGGATGTTCCCCCCGTCGTCCACCGTCACCCGGTTGTCCGGCCGGGGCAGGTCCTCGGTAGTCAGCCACCAGTCCACCGCGTGCTTGGCCACGTCCTCGAGGGTCCAGTGCGGTGCCAGCAGGGTGAGCTTCGGCTCTTCCCCCTTCATGGCCCCGGCATTCGACTTCCCCACCATCTGGATGTTCCCGAGAGGCCACTTGCGGTCACCGCCGGCAAAGTAGAAATCATTGATGCCCAGCGTCTTCTGGAACACCGTGTCGTTGGCCTCCTTGCTCAACGAGACCAGCGCCTTGCAGTTGTGGAACATGTAGTTGCGGCCGACCTGGTCCGATCCGTTGGCCAGCCCGGTGGGATGGGCGTCGTTGGCCGAGTTCAACAGCAGCTTGGCGCTGTTGGCGGCGCCGGCCGCCACCACCACGATGGCGGCGCGGTAGACCTCGGGGACGCCACCCCGGTCGACCACCACGCCGGTGACGGTTCGCCCGCTGGGATCCGTCTCCAACTTGGTTACCGTGGCCCCGGTCTCGAGCCTCACGGTCGGCGACTGGAGGCTGGGCCGGACGGCCATGACCTCGGCGTCGGCCTTGGCGTGGACCATGCAGGGGTAGCCATCGCACCAGGCACAGCGGATGCACTGGCTGCGGTTGCGATCGGACTCGTCGAGCAGAATGCCGCACGGGGCCGAAAAAGGGTGGTACCCCTTGGCCGTGAGGGCATCGGAGATCTCCTGCAGGCGCGGCTCATGACTGACCGGGGGTGCGGGGTACTGCTCGGAGAAGGGCCCTTCGGTGGGGTCTTCGCCGTGGGTGCCGTGGACCTGGTACAGCTGCTCCGCCTTGGTGTAGAAGGGCTCGAACTCGTCATACCCGACCGGCCAGGCCGGCGAGATCCCGTCGACGTGCTGGATCTCCCCGAAGTCCTCGGGACGCAGGCGGTAGAGGGCGGCACCGTAGAGCTTGGTGGCGCCGCCCACGAAGTAGTGGACCTGGGGCTGGAAGGCGGTGCCCCCACTGTCGTACCAGGTGTCCTCGGAGATGTAGCGGCCGTCGATGAACACATCGTCGGGCGACCAGTTCTGCGTCTCCCGGGGGAGGAAATCGCCTCGCTCGAGGAGGAGCACCTGTTTGCCTGACGAGGCCAGTGTGTGGGCCAGGGTTCCTCCCCCGGCTCCGGTTCCGATGATGATGACGTCGAACTGTTCGGGCATCAGACTTCCTTTCGTGGATGGTGCGAACTCATGTGGCGTGGACGATGGTGGCGACCTGGTGGGCGGCGGAATGTTGGTGACGGGCGATGGCCACGGCCAGAAGGCCCATGACGGCCGCCAGTACGGCTGCCCCCCGGAAGATCGAGGCCAGCGCCACCTGACTCTGGAGCACCCCGCCCCCGAAGGCGGCCAGCCCGTACCCGACCTGATAGGCGGCGATGAGCCACCCCGCTGCCAACTCCACGAAGGTGGGGAAAGTGGCCTCGCCGTAGCCGACACTCATGGGGAAGAAGCCGGAGCAGGCCAATCCGCCCAGGGCGAACACCAGAATGCCGGCCGTGGCCGTGTGGACGGTGGTCACCAGGAGTAGCGCTCCGGCGATGGCCCACGGGAGCACCACGTAGATGGACGTCGACCGCACCCACCGGGCGCTGACGGCGATGAGCAGGCGACCAATGGTCACCGAGGCCCAAAAGGCGGCCAGAGCATTGTTGGCCGACGTGGCCTTCACCCCCCGGCCCACCAACAGGGTGGTCCCCCAATTGCCGAACATGGTCTCGCCGATCCCGTAGAGGACCAGGGCGGCGGCGAACAGCCAGAACAGCACGGGAATGCGGCCGGACGACTGTCGGGTCTTGGATGCCGGCACCACCATGGGTTGCACCAGGGCCAGGGCGATCAACACCACCAGCCCGGCCGCGGCGATCAGCGGGAGGTACCACCACTCGCCGACGTCGAGGAAGATGGCGATCAACAGGGGCGACAGGGCCGTCCCCAGGCCCAGCAGCACGTTCAGCCCGGTGAGGGCCACGTCCCGTCGATCGGGCATGAAGGCCCCGGCGTAAGTGCTGATCGAGCTCAAGGTCAGACCGAAGCCGAGGCCCAGGGCGGCGGTGGCCACCAGCAGCATGGGATAGGCGACGGCATCGGCGCGCACCGGATCGCTGGCCACCAGCAGGCCCATGGCCACCGTGTCGGCCACGAGCCCGGCAATCAGTACCGGCTTGAGGCGAAAGCGACGGGACAACCGGGGCATGGCCAACGACCCGGCGATGGCCATGATCACCTGGGGAAGGAAGAGGAGACCGTAACGGCTCTTCGACAGGTCGTAGCCGGTCGAGGACTGCAGGATGCTGGCGGCGGCCGGGAAGGCCACCAGGCTCAGTCCCTGGAACAACCCGATGGTGTAGACGGTGATGACCTCGAAGCGCCGCTCCCTGGTTCCATCCCGTGGGTTCACAGTGCTCACGCCGTCGGCGTCGGGTCGGATGGAAGGGCGTCTTGACCGTCCCCCTTCTCGACGACCGGGTACAGACTGGGCTCGACCTGTTTCCTGACCGATTCGGGAAGACTCAGGTCACCACCGGTATGGGCGGTGCTGAACTCCCGCTCGGACCGGCCCCGCCCGACCATGGAGCGCGACCACTTCATCAACGTGGTGAGCCGATTGCCGAACCCGGTGAGAAAGGCGAGGTGGACGAACATCCACACCACCCAGCCCGGAAACCCGCTCAGATGGATCCCCTTCACGCTGACGATGGCCCGGAAGCGACCGATGCTGGCCACGCTGCCCAAATCCCGGTAGCGGAACGGGTTGGGGGGCTCCCCTTTCAGGCCACGGAGGATGGTGTTGGCGGCGTGGAGGCCACCCTGCATAGCCACTTCGGCCACGCCGGGCAGCTTGTCCAGGCTGGCCATGTCGCCTACGGCGAAGACCTCGGGATGTCCGGGCAGGCTGAGGTCGGGCAGCACGGCGATCCGGCCGGCCCGGTCGATGGTGGTACCCGATGCTCCGGCAAGGGCTTCGGCCAGCGGAGAGGCTTTGACACCGGCGGCCCAGATGGTGGTCCGGGCGTCGATCCTGCTGTTGCCGTCCGACCCTTTGACATCGACGCCCTCGGCGTCGATGCCGACCACCTGGCCCCCCATGCGCAGTTCGACGCCCATGCGCTCGAGGGTTTTGGCCGCCTTGCCCGAGAGCTGGTCGCCGAACGTGGCCAACGGCTGTGCGCCCCCGTCGACCAGGATCACCCTCACCGAGGAGGCGTCGAAAGTGCGGAACTCCCCGCGCAGACTGCGGGTGGCCAGTTCGCGCACCTGACCGGCCAGTTCGACCCCGGTGGGCCCGGCTCCGACCACCACCACGGTCAGCCAGCGTTCCTTCTGGACGGGATCGGTGATCATCTCGGCCACTTCGAAGGCGCCGAAGATACGGCGCCTCAGCTCGAGGGCGTCATCAAGGGTCTTCATCCCCGGGGCGAAGAAGGCGAACTCATCATGGCCGAAGTAGGACTGGGTCACGCCGGCCGCCACGATCAGGCTGTCGTAGGGATAGTCGACGGGCATCCGGTCGGCCACGGTGGTGTGGACGACCCTGCGTTCGAGGTCGAAGCCGGTGACCTCGGCCAGTTGCACCCTCACGTTCCTCTCCTTGCGCACGATGTGGCGGAGGGCGGGAGCGATCTGACCGGGGGCCAGCATCCCGGTCGCCGTCTGGTAGAGGAGAGGCTGGAAGAGATGGTGATTGCGGCGGTCGATCAACGTGACGTCGACCGGTTTCCCCCCGAGGAAGCGGGTGGCCGGAAGGCCCCCGAACCCACCGCCGACGATGACCACCCGGTGACGACCATCGGCCTGGCCGGCGCCTGTCGGTGGGGAATCCGACTCCACGGTCACCGGGAGCTGGCTCTACGACGCTTGGCGGCGAAAGGGGGCACCCGACCTCTACCGAAGGCGTCGATGCGGCCCCAGCGCCCGGGTATGTCGAGCAGCTCCAGCTGGCCCAGGCTGGCCGGAATGGCCGGATCGACGATGAGGTGATCGTCGAGGGGCTCGAGCCCGAGCATGGTCCGCAACAACAGCAGCGGAGCGGCCGTGGACCAGGCCTGCGGCGTACAGGCCGTCGGATACTGGACCGGGTAGCGGGTCATCGAACGGGGATAGCCACCGAAGGCCTCGGGCAGCCGGCCGTCGAAGAACCGGGCGGCGTCCAGTATCCCTTCGGCGATGTGGGCGGCTTCGTTCTTGAACCCGTAGCGGCGGAGTCCCCAGGCGATGAAGGAGTTGTCGAACGGCCAGATGGTGCCCACGTGGTAGCCGATGGGATTGAAGCGACCCTCGCCGACGGCCATGGTGCGAACACCCCAACCCGAATACAGCCGCTCTCCCATCAGGTGCTCCACCACCCGACCGGCCTTGCTCTTGTCGACGACGCCGCTCCACAGGAGATGCCCGTTGTTGGACGTCAGGGCATCGACCTGACGGCCGTCGGCGTCGAGGGCAATGGCGAAGTATTCCCCGTCAGCCACCCAGAAATCGCGGTTGAACCGGCGCTTGAGGTCGGCCGCCTCTTTCTCCAGTCTGTCGGCAAAGACGGGGTCACGCCACACGTGGCGGGCCAGACGGGCACCACGCACCTTGGCGTCGTAGGCGTAGCCCTGCAACTCGCAGGTGGCCCTGGGGAAGCCGGGCAGGCTGCCGTCCCGGTAGGAGATCGAATCCCACGAGTCCTTCCAGCACTGGTTCTCGAGACCGGTCTCTTCGTTGCGTCGCTGGTAGGAGATGTAGCCATTGCCCTGGAGGTCGGCGTACTCATCGATCCACCGGATCGCCGCCCGGGCTTCGAACTCCAGGTCGCGTACCAGTTTGGTGTCGCCGGTCCAGCGTTCGTACTCATCCAACAGGACCACGTAGAGGGGGGTGGCGTCGGCGCAGCCGTAATAAGGGGAATGCGGGCGCTCCTCGAAGGCGGTGAGCTCACCGAACCGCATTTCGTGCAGGATGCGGCCGGGGTCCTCATCACGAAAGTCGTCGATGCGGGTACCCTGACGCTCGCCCAGGATCCGGAGGGTGGTGGCCGCCAGCTCGGGCGTGAAGGCAATCGATTGCAGGCTGGTGAGAATGCTGTCACGCCCGAATATGGTCATGAACCAAGGCAGCCCGGCGGCGGGCAGCGAATGGTGGGCCATCGTCTGGGGCGAGAAACGCAGTGCGGCCAGGTCGACCAGGCTCCGGTGGTAGGTGGCCCGCAGGGCGTCGTCGTCGCATTCGAGCCGTGGTGCCTTGTCCAGCCACTTGTCCAGCCCGCGGGCCATATCCTTTCGGGGCTTGGATTTCGCTCCCGGGCTGACGGGCCCACCGACACTGAAACCAGGGGCGGTGGCCGTCACCGACAACTCGGTCTCCCAGCTCCCGTGGGGATCGATGGTCAGGTCGAAGGTGAGACCCTGCTCATCCAATGCGGCCGGCACGGACGATGAGATCCGGGTCTCGCGCACGTATGCCTGGCGCCGGTAGCTGAGCACCAACCCATCGCCCTCGATCCGGGCCTGGTACGTGCCGCTCTTGACCAGTGCGTCCTTGACCTCGAACAGATCGGCGAAATCGCTGGCCGCCTCCAGCCGGACGGTGAGATCGACCGCCTCCTGCTTGTGATTGAGGATGCTGATGACTTCCCGAAAGCCGGCACCGACGCTCCGCCGCCGGACGATCGAGAGGTCGGCGTCCACATAGACGGTTCCCGTCCCGGGCACCAGGAAGAAACGGGTTTCGAAATACTGGAGGTCGTCGGTCGAAAGGGCGTTGAGGCGATCGCCGTCGAGTGTGAGGATCCACCGGGAGAGGAAGCGGGTGTCGAAGGAGAAGAGGCCGGTCGGATCGGTGAGCGAGGCCTCGATATCTCCGTTCCGGTCGCTCACCACGAATGTGTTGCCCTCGAGTATCTGGACCAGAGAATTGCTCATGGGGCTGCACTCTTCTTTCGGACTCCGGTCTTTCGGGCCACGGCCGGTCGCACCCCGGTTGACTGGCGCGGAGGCCCCGGAAAGAGCCGTTGGAAGACCATCAGCAGGTGGAAATCACCTTCCACCTCCAATACGCCGCGGAACTGGGCGGTAAAGGCATTAGCCGTGCCCGCGGCAACCCGATCGAACAGCTCTCCGTCGACCTTCACCACCGTGTCGGCCCCGCTCCGGGCGTGGGACACGGCTATTTTCCCGCGGGAGACAGTCACGTACCAGCGCTCGAGCCCCGACGGGCGGCTCAAATCGAAACGCAAGGTGCCGGAGTCGCCCTGGAGAATGGGGTCGAAGCCCCGATCCTGCAGCCGCTCGAAGAACGCACGGGTGGGGGAATCGGCCTGATCCTGGGCAGAGCTGGCCTTTGGCTTGGTGGCCGGTTTGGAGCCGCGTGGTGCCATGGCTGGCGCTCACCTACGTGGTGTGAAGGGGTCGGACAGGGTGCCACCTGCCCCAGTTGGTCGACCGGTCCTCACAACCCCGGACTGGCCTGCATGATGCCGCCGTCGACGAAGATGGTGGTGCTGGTCAGGTAGCTGGCCCCCGGCCCGGCCAGAAAGGCCACCACGCTGCCGATCTCCTCCGGCTTGGCCATCCGTCCGATGGGGATGGCCGCATCGAGCTTCTTGAGGGCGGCGGGGTCGTTCATGGTGGCGGTGTTGATCGGCGTCTCCACCGCGCCGGGGCCGACTCCCACCACCAACACGTTGTGGGGAGCCAGTTCCACGCCCGCCGTCCGGGTCAGCATGCGCATGCCTCCTTTGGACAGGCAGTAGGCGGTATTGCCGGGCATGGGCCAGTCCTCGTGAACCGATGTCATGTTGATGATCCGGCCGCCCTCGCCCTGAGCGATCATCTGCTTGGCCGCCAACTGGGTCCCGAAGAAGGCACTCTTCAGATTGATGTCGAGGACCCGCTCATACTGGGCCTCGGTGGTATCCAGCACGGAGGTCCGGGTCTCGATGCCGGCGTTGTTGACCATGATGTCCAGCCGGCCGAAGGTACTGACCGCCGTTCCGATCAGAGTCTCGAGGTCGGCGATCTTGCTCACGTCGGCCTTGACGGCGGTGACCTTGTCGCCGAGGTCGCGGACCTGCTGTTCGAGCGCCTCGGTGGCTTCCTCGTCGGCGACGTAGTCGATCACGATCGAGGCTCCTTCGGCGGCCAGGGCCAACACCACCGACTTGCCGATGCCGGTGTTACCGCCGGTGACGATGGCCACCTTGCCTTCAAGCGACATCTGCACTCCTCGTTTTCGCCCTCTGTTGAGCCACATTAGGGGCTGGGACACGGCGTTGCCTCACCCGGATCGGGTGATTACAGAGTGTCACCCTCTTGTCATAATCGTCCTCGGGTACAGGAATGGAAACCGACGTGCGCACGCGCTCCAATGGTGCTGAGCTGCCGCCGACCGAACCAAGGAGTGCACGATCATGAGCCAGTTCCCTCCGATCGCCGACTACGCCTTCCTGTCCGACTGTGAGGTCAGCTGCCTCATCGCACCCGACGGCTCGGTCGAATGGCTCTGCCTGCCCCGACCCGACGCCTCCAGTGTCTTCGGAGCCCTGCTCGACCGTTCCGCCGGGTCGTTCCGGTTCGGGCCCTCCAACACCGTGGTCCCCCACCAGCGACGCTACGTTCCCGGCACCATGGTGGTCGAGACGACCTGGCACACCCCGACCGGTTGGCTGGTGGTCCAAGACCTGATGGTCGTGCGCAAGGTCGACGACGGGGCCCGGCGACCGGGTTACCGGCGCGCCCCCACCGATGCCGCCGCCGCCGGCGTCCTGTTGCGTACGGCCCGGTGCGTTTCGGGCGAGGTCGAGCTCATCGCCAACTGCGTGCCGCTCTTCAACTACGGAGCCGACACGGGTCACTGGGAGTACGACGGCGAGGGCTATGGATCCCTCACCGTCGCTCCACCGGAAGGCGAATTGACGCTCTCTCTGGTCAGCAGCCTCCGGCTGGGCGAGGCCGGTGCCCGTTGCTACGGCCGCACCAGTCTGTCCGAGGGTGAGGAGTGCTTCATGGCTCTGTCGTGGGGAGAGGGGGTCCCCCCGACCGACCAGCAGGAGGCCAACCGCGATGTCGACTCCACGGTGGCCTACTGGCGTCACTGGCTGGCCACCGGCACCTTTCCCGACCACCCGTGGCGCCCCTACATCGAGCGGAGTGCCCTGACCCTCAAGGGCCTGAGCTACGCGCCGACCGGAGCGATCATGGCTGCCTCCACGACGTCCCTTCCCGAGACACCGGGTGGGGCCCGCAACTGGGACTATCGCTACACCTGGATCCGCGATACCGGGTTCATGTTGCGATCGCTCTACCGCCTGGGCTTCGACTGGGAAGCGCTCGAGTATTTCGCCTTCGTGCTGGAGTCGGTCACCCAGGGCAAGCGCGACCAACCTTTCGAGCTCCAGATCATGTACGGCATCGGGGGCGAGAGGGATCTCACCGAACGGACCATGGACCACCTCTCCGGTTACGAGGGGGCCAGTCCGGTCCGGGTCGGCAACGGCGCCTGGGACCAGCATCAGAACGACGTGTGGGGCATGCTTCTGGACGGGGTGGACACCCACCTGAAGAGTGGGGCCGCCCAGATCGTCCACCCGGTGTGGGAGGGACTGGCCGGGCTGGTGGAGGAGGCGCTGAGCCACAGCGGGGACGCCGACCAGGGCATATGGGAGATCCGGGGCGAGCCCCAGCACTTCACCGCCTCGGCCGTCCTGTGCTGGGTGGCCGCCGACCGGGGAGCCGATCTGGCCCGACGCCGGGGCGACGCCGAGCGGGCCGACCGCTGGCGCCAAGGGGCCGACGATCTCAAGCAGAACATCCTGGACAAAGGGGTGGACGAGCGGGGGCGTTTCCGCCAGGCCTACGAGAACGACGAGCTCGACGCCTCGCTCCTCCTCATCCCCATCATGGGCTTCCTGCCTCCCGACGACCAGCGGGTGAAGGCCACCGTCCTGGCCATCGCCGACGAGCTGACCGAGGACGGGCTGGTCCTCCGGTACAAGGTGGACAGCACCGATACCGGCTTCGAAGGCAAAGAGGGCACCTTCACCATCTGCTCCTGGTGGCTGGTCTCCGCCCTGGCCATGATCGGTGAGATCGATCGGGCCCGGGCGTTGTGTATGAAGCTGCTCTCCTTTGCCGGCCCCCTCAATCTCTACGCCGAGGAGATCGATGCCACCACCGGCGAGCACCTGGGGAACTTCCCCCAGGCCTTCACCCACCTGGCTCTGATCGACGCCGTTTCCCAACTCATCGAGGTCGAGGCGGAGACCCCCTGAGCACTTCAGCCGCGTCACCCACACCACCGGCCCCGGAGCCGGCAGCCGCTCCCGATCCGCTGGCCCTGCTCAAGACCCGGAGCTACATACAGCTGCTGGTCCTGGCCGGTCTCATCGGCATTCCGGTGTCGGCGGTGGCCTACGGCTATCTCAAGCTGGTCGGGGTCCTGCAGAACTGGCTGTTCACCAACCTGCCCAAGGAACTCGGCTTTGCCGGAACCCCGGTGTGGTGGCCGCTTCCCCTGCTGGCCCTGGCCGGGGTTCTGGTGGGGGCGACCATCACCTACCTCCCGGGCATCGGGGGCCACAAGCCGGCCGAGGGGTTCAAGGCCGGCGGCGCACCCACCCCGATCGAACTGCCGGGCGTGTTTCTGGCTTCGTTGGCCACACTGAGCCTGGGGGTGGTGCTCGGACCGGAAGCCCCCCTCATCGCCATCGGTGGTGGGCTGGGCATGCTGGCCGTCCATCTGGCCAAGCGTGACGCACCGCCGACCGCCGCCATCGTCATCGCTTCGGCCGGGAGTTTCGCCGCCATCAGCACCCTGCTCGGCTCGCCCATCCTCGGTGCCTTCCTGTTGATGGAGGCGTCCGGACTGGGCGGCCCCATGCTCGGTCTCATCCTGATCCCCGGGCTGCTGGCCGCCGGGGTGGGGACCCTCATCTTCGTCGGCCTGGACTCGCTGACCGGGTTCGGCACCTTCTCGCTGGCCATACCCGGGCTCCCCCCCTTCAGTCACCCCACCGGAGCCATGTTCGGCTGGGCCATCGTCATCGGATTGGCGGCCCCCCTCCTGGGCACCGCCATCCGGTTGCTGGGTCTGGTCCTCCAGCCCATCGTCGAGCGGAGGATGCTGCTGTTGATGCCGGTCATCGGCCTCGGGGTGGCCGGCCTGGCCATCGCCTTCGCCGAGGGATCCGGGCGGAGCTTCACCGAAGTCCTCTTTTCCGGGCAGTCCGCCCTCCCCCCTCTTGTCACCCACGCCGCCGGCTGGACGGTGGGATCGCTGCTCCTGCTGGTGGTGTGCAAGTCGGTCGCCTACGGTCTGTCCCTGTCCAGTTTCCGGGGCGGCCCTGTGTTCCCTTCCATGTTCATCGGCGCCGCCGCCGGTGTGGCCGCCTCCCACCTCCCGGGCATGTCCCTGGTCCCGGGCGTGGCCATGGGCATCGGGGCCATGACCACCGTCATGCTCAAGCTCCCGCTCACGGCCACCCTGCTGGCCACGGTGCTACTGGCCAGCGACGGGATCAATGTCATCCCGCTGGTCATCGTGGCCGTGGTGGTGGCCTACGCCACCGTGGCCTGGCTGCCGGAGACGCCGGCCGATCTCCCCAAGGGGAAGAAGTCGGTAGCCGTCGATCCCGAGGCGGGGGAGCCCGCCCAGCGGTGATCACCCCGGATGGTCGGGGTCGGTGTCCTTCATCTCGACGGTGAGCGTGCGGAACTCCTGGCTGCCCACGTTCTCGAGCGTGTGCGGTGTCAAGGGCGCCCCCCACACGGCGGCCCCGGCGATGGGCGCCGTCCCCGACAGCCGGGTGTCGACGATGACCGTTCCGTCGGGGCTCCGCCGGACGAAGTCGCTGGTGGCGATGATGTAGAGGACGCCTCCCCACCGGTGGGTGTGTACCGGTACGGTGGCTCCGGGCGGGACCCGACCGTCCAGTACTCGGACCCGGTCGTCTTCCAGCAGGACGGTGTGGAACCCGGGGGCGGCCACCATGGCGTCCAGGTCGTCGGGCCAGGGCCAGGTCTCCTGCCGAGAACCCGTCATCCTGTCCCCGTCACTCGGACCCGAGAACCGACGGCCATAGCCACAGCAGGCACATTAGCCAGCTCGTCTCTTAGGCACAGCCAGTGCACGTCGACCGCCACCGCAAGGTCAGTGGCCGGTTCCCCAAGATCTTCCACCCCACTATTCGAGGGTTCCCACTTCCTCCAACGGGGCGGGGTTGACCGACACCAGTTCGATGTTGAGATCCCGGAGCAGCTCGAGCGTGCCGTGCAGACGGGCCTGGTCAGACACCCAACCGACAAGGTGGGTCAAGCCATGGTCGCAGTAGCTGACGTCGAAGCCTTCGATCGCCGCGGTCAGAGTGGGGCTCAATCGGCCCTTGACCACGATTTCGAATCTACTCGCATCCAAGTTCGCTCTTTTCGCCGTCAAGGTGCCACCATCATGGGGTCGATCGACGGCGAAGTCGTCATTCCTAGAGGGTGATCGTGAGGTCGCCGCCGGTCGTCCCGGGGCAGTGGCGGCCAGCCGCTCCCCCGTGGCACACTGGCCGGCTATCCGGTCGGATAGCCGGCCGGCGTCCGCAGAGGGCGGAATTGTGGCTACGACACTTTCGGTACCTTCCCATGCGGTCGACAGACCGGCATTGAGGCGACAGCTGGACGAGGCTCTGGTCCGCCCCCTCACCCTCGTCGTGGCCCCGGCCGGAGCGGGGAAGACCGTTCTCCTCGTCCAGTGGGCCTCCACCCATCCCGAGCTGGACTTTGTCTGGCTGGAGGTCGGCGCCGAGGACAACGATCCGGTCCGGTTCTCCCAGCGCCTGCTCGACGGGTTCACCGCCATCAATCCGGACTTTGCCGATCTGACCTCGTTGGTGTCGCTGCACGGGGGCGGTCTCGGAACACCCTTGTTGGAGGCGTTCGAGGCCCAGATGGCCGACCTTCCCGAAGTGGTCATCGTCCTCGACGACCTGCACCACCTGACCAACTCGGTTCTCCTCGCCGATCTGGCCGGCCTGGTCGACCGTCTCCCGCCCAACGTCCACCTGGTCCTGTCGACCAGGACCGATCTGCCCATCGCCTGGAGCCGCCACCGCCTGGCCTATGAGGTGATGGAGATCCGCCAATCCGACCTGGCTCTCGATGACGTCGCCGGCGCCCTTCTCCTGGAGCAGATCACCGGGCGCTCGCTGGGATCCGACAGCGTGTCCACTCTGGTGGTTCGAACCGAGGGATGGGCCGCTGGGCTGCAGCTGGCCGGGATGACCCTCCGACTCTACGAGGACGCCGACGAATTCATCACCCAGTTCAGTGGCGACGATCGATTGATCGCCGACTATCTCAGTCAGGAGGTCCTCCACGCCCAGCCGGCCGATCGGCGGGAGGTCCTGCTGCAGATGTCGGTGCTGGACAGGATGTGCGCAGACCTGGTCACTCACCTCACCGGCGTGACCAACGCACAGTCCGTCCTGGAGGAATTGGAGCGAGAGTCGATGTTCCTCTTCCCCTTGGACACCCACCGCCGCTGGTTTCGTTTCCATCATCTCTTCCGGGACATGCTGCGCTTCAAATTGCGGGCGGAGCAGCCTGGCGCTGAAGCCAGCCTCCTGGACGAAGCCGCAGCGTGGCACCTCGCACGCGGTGAGGTGAGCATGGGTGTCGAATGCCTCCTCCGCGGCCGGAACTGGGATGCCGCACTCGACGCGATCATGGCGCGGGGTTCCGAGGTGTTCGAGAAGGGCGAGATGGCCACCGTCATCCGCTGGATCACCGAGGTCCCGGAATCGGCCCGCAAGGATAGGAAGGATGTCAGCCTTCTCCTCGGAATCCTGAAGGGCGTCGAAGGACAGGCGGCCAGCGCCGAGGACATCCTGGGCCGGGTGGCCACCGACCCCGACGCCTCCGAGGGAGAGCGACTCTGCGCCGAGGTCTTCCTGACCTCTCAGGTCCAATGGCGGCCCCGTCCGGATGTGTCCCGGGATATGGCCATCCGCGCTCTCCAGCAGCTGGAAAACATAGGGCCTGTCCAGATGCCGGTCATCATGAACCTGACCCATCCTCAGTCGCTCGAGACGATGACCCTGTTGTCCGGAGGTCGGGCCTACTTCCAGGCTGGGAACTATGGGGACGCCCGGGACTGGCTCAACCGCGGACTGGCCACCCCCGGGGCGACCTACCCGATATGGAAGGTCAGCGGCCTCGGTTCGCTGGCCCTGCTCGAGGCCTGGTGCGGTCACACCGAACGGGCGGCTGCCCTGTCCGACGAGGCGTTGGCTGTGGCCAAGGAGGTGGGCCTTCTGGCCCACCCTTCGGCTGCTGACTCTTATCTGGCCTCGGCCCTGGTGGCGGTGGAGACGGGCCAGCCCCGTGGCGCCGCGCTGTCCCTCCACGAAGGATCGCTGCGAGCAGCAGCCAACCGGCGCAGCCAGTTGTCGTGGTTTGCCCACTTCGGGAAGGCGCTCCTCCAGGAGGCGGAGGGTCAGCGTGATCAGGCCATGGTCACCGCCGTCTTGACCAGGAACGATCTGGGAGCACCCCCGCCTCCGGTGGTGGCCAGTCGACTCCTGGCCCTCCACTGTCGCCTCCTCCGCCTGGGGGAGTCCCCGGCCCAGGCCCAACGGGCCCTGGACAAGGCCGTGTGGTACTCGGCGACCTTGGCATTCGAGAGTGCAGCGACGGCTCTGACCCTGGGCGATCACACTCTGGCTCGAAAACTCATCGACGCCTTCGACTACCTGCCGGATGCCGCCGAGCCGCGGGGAAGGGCGAACGGGCTGCTTCTGCGGGCCTGGCTGGCCGATGCCGACGGATCGGTCGACGAAGCGAGGGGGCACCTGGCCGCGGCAATGATGGTGGCTCAGCCCTACTCGCTCGTGGAGGCATTCGTGCGGGCCGGGCCGGCGATCATACGGATGGTGTCGGAGGACACCGACGGGCCGTCCTCGCTGCGGGACCAGATCCTGTCGCGGGCCCGGGAGGTGTCCCTACCGACACCCGGGGCCGATCTGGTCGATCCCCTCACCGACCGGGAGCTCGAAATCCTCTCGTATCTGCCCAGCCGCTTCACCAACACGGAGTTGGCCGATCACTTCTACGTGTCGGTCAACACCATCAAGACGCACATGGCCCACATCTATCGGAAACTGGACGTGGCCAACCGCAACGGCGCCATCGCTCGGGCTCGGGAGCTCGGCATTCTTCGACCCGCATAGGGGCAAACTCTGCAGGCACCTCGAGGCGACGGCGACCTGGTCCACCAAGTCACCCCTGGAGGGTGATGACCTTTCCCAGGCGGACGTGGTTCCATCACCATGCAGGCATCTCCACGGGATGGCACCTAGGGTGTTCCGCACAGCGGAACTCAGGTCGGTGATCAGGCCGTGAGTGCTCGAGCCGTATAACCACGCAATCCGGGAGGAACCACCAATGCTCGCCTACACCTACCCCCTCGCCGATCTCTTCGGCACCATGCTGGGGCTCTTCGTCTTCTTCATCTGGTTCTGGCTCCTCATCGTGGTGTTCTCGGACATCTTCCGGAGTCGCGACCTGGGTGGAGGGGCCAAGATGCTGTGGGTCCTGTTCGTGATCATCCTGCCTTTCCTCGGGATCTTCGTCTACCTGATCGCCCGCGGCGGCAAGATGCACGAGCGGGCCGAGGCCCAGGCCGCCCAGCAACAGAAGTCCTTCGACGAATACGTCAAGAAGACCGCCGGTGCGGGCACCAACTCGGCGGAGGAACTGAGCAAGCTGGCCGACCTCAAGCAGCAAGGGGTCATCACCGACGCCGAGTTCGAGGCACAAAAACAGAAGATCCTGGCCTGAGGGCGACCGGCCGTTCCGGGCGGTAGGTCCGAAGGATGGCGCCGTCCGACAAACCGCCACACCTTGAGTTCCCATCAGTTGATGAACGAGGCTCCTTCGGCGTTGGCCCTGGCTCACGTCTTCGATGGATGGCTCGGCGGTGACCACCCCAGCGGCGTTACAACAAGAGGAGTGACATGTACTACGTAGGGGGAATCATCTTTGCGGCGGTGGCCATCCTGTTGGTGGTGGTCTTCATTCGCAAGTTTCGCCAGAGCAATGACTGACGACCCACCGCCATTGGTGACCCACGCGCCAATGCGGCCGCAATCGGCATCGGAGCCTGAGGTGAGCCGAGGCGCCGAGTCCAAAGGACGGTCGGTGTCGGCGTGATCCTCGATCTGGTTCTGATCGGCCTGGTCATCACCCTCGAGCCGATCCCCCTCACCGCTTTCATCCTGGTCCTGGCGTCCAAAGGCGGGGTGCGAAAGGGGGCCGCCTTCATCTTCGGCTGGCTGGTGTCGCTGGCCATCGTGGTGGCGGGAACCGTTCTGGTCACCGGTAACAAGCCTCCCAAACCGAGCACAGCGCCATCGCTGGCCGCTCTGGCCGTGAAGATCGCCATCGGTGTGGTGCTCCTGATCATCGCCGTCCGGCAGTGGCGAAAGATGGGCCAGCCCAAAAAGCCCAAGAAAACGCCCAAGTGGCAGACCGGCATCGACAACATGTCTCCGTGGTACGCCATGGGTCTGGCTCCGCTGACCCAGCCCTGGGGTCTGGTGGCCGCCGGCGTCGCCACCATCACGGAGGCCAAGCTGTCGGGGTGGCAGAGCTACATCGCCCTGTTCCTGTTCTGTCTCGTCGCCACCGCCGTCTACCTGGCCCTCGAGATCTACGCCGGCTTCCGGCCCGAAAAGAGCCAGGCCTTCCTGGCTTCAACCAGAGTGTGGATCGACACCCACACCGATCAAGTGATCATTGTGGTGTCGCTGCTCCTCGGACTGTGGCTGGTCGGGAAAAGCATCTATCTGATCGTGACATGACGGCCGTGTCGTCATGTCCTGCTATCAGCGAACGGGAAGGGCGCCCGATGGTACCGAGCCGCACTGGCGCCGACGGCTAGCCAGAAACATCTCCACCGCGTCCACTTCGAGAGGGCGGGCGTAGAGGAAGCCCTGGCCACTGTCACAGTGCTCGCGCTCGAGCCGGGAGTACTGTTCGGTCTCCTCGATGCCCTCGGCCAGGGTTTCGAGACCCAAGGTCTTGCCCAGTTGAACCAGAGTGCGGATCAGAGCCCCGGACTCGGGTGAGTCGGCCATGGCGGAAATGAACGAACGGTCGATCTTGAGGGTGTCCACCGGAAACTGCTGCAGATAGGCCAACGAGGAGTAGCCGGTTCCGAAGTCATCGATGGCGATGCGGACTCCGGTGCTTTTGATGGCCGCCAGCCGCGGTTCCACGGCGGAGACGTTCTTCATGATGGCCGTTTCGGTGATCTCGACGGTCAGGGAGGTGGCCGCCAATCCGGATGTGGCCAGAGCGGAAGCAACGTCGTCGATCAACCGGTCGGTCTCGAGTTGTCGCGCTGAGATGTTCACCGAAACGCCCAGTTCAAAGCCCCGTTGCTGCCAGCGGGCCGCCTGGCGACAGGCCTCGTGGAGCACCCAGCACCCGACCTCGGCGATCATGCCCGACGTTTCGAGAATGGGGATGAACACATCCGGTTGGACCACACCACGGGCCGGATGGTTCCAGCGCAGGAGGGCCTCCACTCCGGTCGTCTCTCCACCGGACAGGTTGAAGATGGGCTGGTAGACCAACGAGAACTGGTTACGGGCCAATGCTTCCCGCAGGTCCATCTCCAAGAGGTGGTGATCCTGCACGGCGGTGTGCATCTGGGGCTCGAAAGCGATATAGCAGTCCTTGCCCGCCGCCTTGGCCTCGTAGAGGGCGATGTCGGCGTCACGCAGGAGCTCGGTGGCCGAGGCCCGGGTACCGGTGGCGATCCCGATACTGGCCGACAGCATGAGTGGACCCGAAGCGACACCGGGTAGCTCGAAAGGAGCCCGCAGTATTTCGATCAACCTTTCGGCCACCAACTCGGGTGCCGAAGCCATCGAAGTCCCGTCGACCAGAACGACGAACTCATCGCCTCCCAACCGGCCGACGCTGTCGCTACCACGCATGGTCAGCAGGAGTCGCTCCGATACCGCTTGGAGGAGCTGATCGCCGACCCCGTGGCCCAGGGCGTCATTCACGTCCTTGAATCCGTCCAGATCTATGAATAGGGCGGCCACGTCAACGCCGGTTCTCTGCGCCCGAGCCAGCATCTGCTCTGTTCGGTCCAGGATCAGGGCCCGGTTGGGCAGTCTCGTCAGGGCATCGTGAACGGCCTGGAAGCGGATCTGGTCGACCAGTCGGGCGTTGGAGATAGCCGTTGATGCCTGAGCGGCCAAACCTTTGAGGCGCTCCGATAGCCTGGGCGTCACCGTCAGCCGCTCGGGTTCGGCAATGACACCGGCCACGATGGCCCCGACGGTCTCGCCGGCCACCACGATGGGAGCGGAGACAGAGGCGAGGGTTCCGAACTCCGAAAGGCCGCTCTGGACCAGTCCGCTGGTGGTGATCGAGCCCAACGGCGCCCGATCGAATGATTGCGAGCTGATGGCGGCCACATCTTCGTCGCTGTACCCGATGGATCCAGCCAGGCGGAGGCCGTCGGCGCAGGCTCCGAACTGGCCGACTGTGTCCAGGAATACGGCAGCACGATCGCAGTCGATGACGTCGGGAACGGCTTCGGCGACCTTCGAGGCCATCTCCTGGGTCGTGACAATTTCGGTCAGCGACGTGGCCAGCTCCAACAGCACCTGAGCGGTGTTGGCCTGGTGTCGGGCCTCGTCGATGGCGTCCGAGGTGTCGAGGGCGGCGGCGGCCAGACGAGCGTACGTTTCGAGGGTGGTCTGCGACAGGGAGGAGAAGACACCACCACCTTCGTCGACAGCCAGGTAGCCGTAGTGACGGTGGGCCGAGGCCACGTCGACGGCTATGACGTTTTCGGGTGTCGTCCCTCCGGCCAGCAGGGCGTCGGCCATGGAGGCGGCGTGAGACGCGTCCAACCCCTCCCAGTAGATCTTTCGCGGCGCCCCGGCCCGTGCCTCCAGCGCCATCAGCGCACCACCGGACCCGACCGCCGCCCTCAGCGATGACCCGACGAACCCCTGGAGAACCTCCTCGTAGCGCTCGTTGGAGGACAGATCGGAGATCATGTCCTGGATCTGTCCGAGCCGTGTCTCGAACAGCTCGGCGCGCGATCGGTAGTAGTCCACTCTCGAGGTCTCGGTGTCGAGGCGCTGCCAGCTGAACCGGAACAGGCAGGCGGCGTCACCCCGGCACTGGCACTCCTCTTCGATGACCTCGCCGGGGGGAAGGTTGAAGACCACCGGCACCAGCGCATATTGCACGGCGGCGAAATCACAGAACTCGGGGTAGGGCGCATAGCCGTCCTCGAACCATTCCCGGATGGTCCATTCGTTGGGTTGCACCTCGGTCTTCTCGTACCGCCGAATGGGCACCAACGGATTGCGGTCGGATCCACTGGCCAGAAGTGTTCCCGGGGAATCGAGCGATTGGGCCGCCTGGGACAGCTCCCAGCTCATGAGCCACTCGGACAGGAGCCCCGACTGGGCATAGAGACTGGTTGCATCCAACCGGGAGCGCTCCTCCAGCAGTCTCCTGAACTGGCTGTAGGAGCTCCAGGAACCGGCATCGGCCAGTTCCTCGAGGCCCCGGGTCTCACCGGCCCGGTGCAGCAAGTCCTCGATACGGTCGGACGGCATGGTCTCGACCACGAACTCCATGAGCATCTTGGTATAGACACCGGAAATGTGGTGTTCCGCCTGGCTTGGGTCCATCCTGTGAGGATCGACACATCGGCAGACGGGCTTTAGCCCGCCCCCCGAGGCTCCGATTGTCCTTCGAGCCTGCCATCAGGGAGTTCGGCCATCCGGTGACGACGGGGACCGTGTGCGGACTGGGGCAGGCCACGCCTTGGTCGGCCGGGGCCCACCGGGGACGGCGCTAGGGGCTCGGTGCCACCGCCCGGGCCGACTTCTCCGACCGGGCCGGTACAACGGCCACAACCAGAGCCGCCGCCGCCAGCACCCCCAGAGAGGCCCGCAAGCCGACCAGGTCCGCCACCAATCCCACCACTGCCGGCCCGATGATCATGCCGAGGTAGCCGACGGCCGAGACGCTCCCGACCAGGGCACCGGCGCGGGATCGGCCCGCACCCACCTGGGCCAGCAACAGGGGCCAGCACATGGAGATCCCGCCGGCGGCCAGAATCAGGCCCAGAGCGGCGATCCAGGCCGAATGGGCCGTCGCCAGTGTGGCCACGCCGATGGCGGCGGTGCCGGCGCCGATGACCACGCCGCGGGCGGGGCCCCGGCGGCCCACGGTGGGCCCGAGAGTGGACCGGGCCACGGCGGCGACCGAATACCCGAGGACAGCCCCCCCGGCGCCGATCAGAAGGCCCGATGCCAGCTGGGTCCGCAGGAACAACACCCCCCACAGCTCGATCCCGCCCTCGACCATGGCGGCCAGGGCGAACGCCCCCGCCAACATGAGAAGACGTTCGCGGCGGAGGAGCGCGATCATCCCGCCCAGCGGTACGTGATCACCACCTTCGGTGGCGGGCAGTGCCACCCGGTGACACACCGTTCCCACGGAGACGGCGACCACCGCCACCCCCACCCACATCCACCGCCAGGAGGCACCGACTCCGAGCAGCACCCCCATGAGGGCGGCGCCGGCGGCCGCTCCTATGTTGAACCGGGCGTGAAAGCGCACCAGCTGACCGGGCTGGTCAGCCAGGGCGGCGGTGGCCGCCACGTTGATGGCCACGTCGACCAGGCCGGCGGTGGCCACCATGACCACGATCACAGCTCCGAGAGCAACCGGGTCACGGGCCACGGACCCCAACGAGAGAAGGAAGGCCCAACCCACCAGCGCTGCTCCCAGCACCCTGCCGGTCCCGAACCGTTCGCACAGTGCTCCGCCGACGGCGTTGGACGAGGCTCCGCCCACCAAGGCGACCGAGAGCAGAAGACCGAATCCGGCATTGGAGAGGCCGAGAGCGCGCTCCACTTCGATGGCGGCCACTGCCCAGCTGCCCCAGAAGGCGCCGAACAAGAGGAAGACCCAACCGACGGGACGGAGACTCACCGCTCCTTTGTAGCGTAGGTGGCCGGTGGCCACCACACCCTCGGGCATGGCCGTGGGCTCCACTCACCCTGACCAGCCAACTCGTCCCGGTCAGTCGGCCCTCGAGGACGGAGGAGATCACCGGGCCGTTCCTCGAGCTTGGCCGGTCGGCGCGTCACGCCGACGCCATCGGTCGGACCTCGCCGGTATCGCCCCCAGTTGGGTGGGCTGAGAGCGATACCCGGCGAAGGCAGGTTCCGCCGTTGTGTTCTACGAACGGGAACTGCTCACTGTTCAGTCCAGGGCCCAGGAAAACCTGCCGCGCCTCGGGTGGGGCGGGGCCGACCCTGGGCCTTCCCATTTCACGGTGCGCTCACGGTTCGTTCAGTGCACATCGCCGTGGGTCGGAACCGTCGGAATCGGCTGAACATCCCGTCCTGTCGGATCGTAGTCACAGGTATTGGCCGAAAATTTCCCTCATGCGGACCCAATGGAGAGTGAGCCGATCAATGTCTCGTGACCTGCCACAAATGCACATACCCACATCGGGGCGCCGCACCCGGCGTTCGGTGCTGCGAACCGCGGCTCTGGCGGGGTGTCTGGGTATGGGAACCCTCGCACTTCCGGCGGTCGCCGGAGCCTCCCCTTTCGGGTTCTCCCCCTTTCTGTCACAGTTTTCGAAAGTCACCAACGTGGCCTCCACCGTGCCGGCCAACGGAGATGTCAATCCCTACGGCATCACGGTGGTCCCTCAAACCATCGGGAGGTTGATGAGGGGAAGCACGCTGGTGAGCAACTTCAACAACGCCGCCAATCTCCAAGGAACGGGCACCACCATTGAGGAGATCACCCCGTCAGGTTCGGTCACCACCTTCGCTCATGTCGACCGGTCACTGCCGGGCGCCTGTCCCGGAGGAGTTGGTCTCACCACTGCACTCACCACTCTCCCGGGAGGCTGGGTGGTGGTCGGGAGCCTGCCGACCAGTGACGGAACGTCGGCCACCGCCAAAGCCGGATGCCTGATCGTCTTGAACAGCTCCGGCGTGCCCGTCGAGACCTGGTCGGGCGGCAACATCAACGGCCCCTGGGACCTGACCTCGATCAGCGGTTACAACGGGGCCGCCATCTTCGTTTCCAATGTCCTCAACGGCACCGTGGCCCACAGTCCCTCCACGGTCGACGAGGGCACGGTGGTCCGCCTCGACATCGGCCTGAGTGGAAACGTCGTGCCCCGGCTGGTGCGTTCGACCGTCATCGCCAGCGGATTCGCCGAGCGCACCGATCCTGACGCTCTGGTCGTCGGTCCCACCGGCCTGGCCCTGGGAGACCAGGGCCAGCTCTACGTGGCCGATACCGTGAACAGCCGGATCGCCGTCGTCCCCTTCGCCCTGGGGCGGTGGGCGCCGGCCCAAGGCGGCGGGTTCACGCTGTCATCGGGTGGAGCCCTCAACGGTCCGCTCGGATTGGCTTTGGCCCCCAACGGCGACGTTCTCACCGTCAACGCCGGAGATGGGAACATCGTCGAGACCACCCCGTTCGGCCGCCAGGTGGCCTCGCCTCAAATTGACCCTGCCGGTACCGGAGGGGATCTCTTCGGCCTCACGCTGGCTCCGAACGGCCGCGGCGTCCTGTTCGTCGACGACGGCGACAACACCCTCAAGCTTTTCGGCCCGGGCCCGTCGGGTTGGTGAGGCGACCTCACAATCCCATCATGACGTAACGGACGTAACGGTACGATCAGACCTGCCTGCTTATGGCGCGGTGACGAACCGGATGAGTTGAGGCACCAGCAATGGCCAGCGTTCGAAGAGGTAGCCCGACCCGTTCCTGACCGCCGTACTCCGCTCGTTCCACTCGTTGTCGCCCCACGGTGGAACGACCAGTTGAGCTCTCGGAAGGAGGGCGGCTACCCGCTCGGAGGTGGCCCGGGTGTGGTGGGCATCGGTGGTGCCACTCCTGAAGACCAGAGTGGGGACGGCCAGCTCGGCGGCCACCGCGTCGGGAAGCCCGGGGACAGTGGACTGGCCGTCGGGACAGTAGGCCAGCATCCACCGTTCGAGGGTTTCGATGAAATCCCGGGGATCGAGATCGAGGAAACGCTGCCGGTTGCCCGGATTGCGGTCGATGACCTCACTCCATTCGGGCAGGGCCACCACCGCTTCCATGCCCCCGCCCCAGGCGGCCCGGATCGATTCCCCGCAGTAGTGCACAGCCAGAAGCAGGAGCCCGTAGACGCCGCCGGAAATCCATACCAGGGCCAGCTTCGCCGTCACATCAGGGTGGCGGGAGGCAGTCAGCAGCGAAACCCGGGCTCCGCCCGAACCACCGAAGATGACCGCCGGGCCCAGGCCCAGCTCCCGCAGGAGGCCGGCCAGCATGTCAGCTTGCATCTCCGACTCCGATGCCCCCCGGAAGCACACGTCGGACGCCCCGGTGTTGGGACGGTCCCACATCAGCACCCGGTGATGGTGCCCGGCCAGATCGAGGGCCAGCTCGCGGATCCCCGGGACGTCCTTGCTGAACCGGCCGCCCGGCGTGAGCACGATCGGCGGACCGTCCCCGATGAGCTCGTAGGCGATCGTCGTCCCGTCCACCGTGCAGCTGGCCATGGCGCATCCTTTCGGCGAAGGCGACCGGCTGTGCAGGCTACCGATCATCCACCCCGGGCGCCGAAAGTCTGGGCGGCCCGGCCTCTGGAACCGGCGGCCAGGTCGGAGGTCGGCGTCACCCCGTGCCGGCTCCTCCTTCTATCAGTATCCTCGGGGTGGGCACAGACTGGAGCAACCGTGGCTCTCCCCCTCGATCAAGTCAGAGTCATCGACGCTGACACCCATTTCACCGAACCCCATGACCTGTGGACGAAGCGGGCACCGGCGTCGCTCAGGGACCGGGTGCCCCATGTCGTCCCCGTCGACGGTGAAGCCACCTGGGTGGTAGGGAGCGAGGTCATCGGCCGGGCCGGGGCCGGCGGCGTCATCGACCAGGACGGGGTCAAAGGCCGATCCTTCGAAGCCCTCTACCAGTGGCCGATCGAGCAGGCTCACCCTGGCGCCTACGATCCGGTGGCCAGGTTGGCGCTGTTGGACGAGGTCGGTATCTACGCCCAGATCATCTTCCCGGGGGTGGTGGGCCTCGGTGGCCAGAAACTGGCCCAGGTGGTGGGCGACGTCGACCTCCGGACGCGGTGCACGCAGATCTTCAACGACTTCAACGCTGAACTCCAGGCCGGATCGGGCAACCGGCTCCTCCCCATGGCCATTCTCCCGGCCTGGGACATCGAGGCCAGCGTCCGTGAAGCACGTCGGGCCAGAGCCTCGGCCTCCGCGGCATCAACCTGACGTCCGACACCCAGGACCTGGGCGCCCCGGATCTGGCCAGCCCGGCATGGGACCCGCTGTGGGACGCCTGCAGCGAGCTCGAACTTCCCGTGCACTTCCACATCGGGGCCAGCCTGACCACGATGAACTACTTCGGTACCTATCCCTGGGACTCGCACGACGATGACACCAAACTGGCCATCGGGGGGACGCTGTTGTTCATCGGCAACGCCCGGGTGATAGTGAACATCATCTGTTCGGGCATGCTCGAGCGCTTCCCCGAGCTCAAGATCGTCTCGGTCGAGAGTGGCATCGGCTGGATCCCGTTCATCCTGGAGGCCCTCGACTACGAGATGGGCGAGAACGCACCGATGACGCGGACCAGGCTGCCTTTGACGCCCACTGAATACTTCCGTCGGCAGATCTACGCCACAATCTGGTTTGAACGGACCAACCTGCCCACGGTGGTTGCCGCCGTGGGTGAGGACAACATCATGTTCGAGACCGACTATCCCCATCCGACGTGCCTCTATCCGGACCCGCTCAAGACCGCCGCCGACACTATGAGCGAATTGACCACCGAGGTCCAGCGCAAGATCCTCGGCGAGAACGCGGCGCGTCTCTACCACCTGTAAACCGGTACAGCCTGTAAACCCGTACAGCCTGTAAACCCGTACAGCCCCTGAACCCGCGACATCGTGTGCGTTCCCGGCGGGCCCACCGGGTGACACCCCGTGGCGGGGCACCGCCGGCGTGTGCGTGCCACACTGGGGTGGAGGTCGTCCCGGTACGCCCTCGGAAGGGGGAGCCATGGGAACCACTCGATACGGAGCCCGGCCACCGGAGTTGGTCCGCAACCGCGAGGTCGAGGCGACCACCACGCCGATCTGGTCGCGGGCGGTGACTGTCGTGTTCGAGACCGATCCGGAGGCCATCGCCTCGGTCCTCCCCCGGCCGCTGGAGCCTTCGGTGGCCACGGCCCGACTGCGGATCGCCGTGGTCGACCTGGGCACAGGACTCAAGCCGTTCGGGGCCGGCTGGTTCGGGGTCCGGGCCCGTCACGGGGACATTGAGGGTGAGTACGCCCTTTTCATGCCCATGACCACCGAGCAGGCCACGGTGGGCGGCCGGGAGACCTTCGGGGAACCCAAGAAGATGGCCGAGATGTCCCTCGACGTGGACGGCGACACTCTCGATGCCCGCGTCGCCCGAATGGGATCGACGGTGGCCGAGGTGTCGGGGTCGCTCGGGCCCGAAGCACCCGGCTACGAGATCGACAAGCTCGATTTCTACTTCAAGCTCCTACCCTCCCCCTCCGGCTCCGGCCTGGAGGGCGACCCGGCCTTCGTCTACTGCCGCCGGCACGAGGTGGCCCGGGTGGTCCGGCCGGTCAGCGGCGAGTGCAAGCTGCTGGACGCCCCCCTCGACCCCATCGCCGACTTTCCGGTGCGGAGAGTGTTGTCCTTCGAGTACGCCGAACTCTCCTCGTCCCAACAAGGAGAGGTGGTGGACCGGGTGCCGGCCGAGTGGCTCGAGCCCTACATGCATCAGCGCTATGACGACCTCTCGGTTCTGGGAGCGAAGCGGTGAGGGACGTGCCCGGCAGTGGAACGGACCGCTACATCGTGGTGTCGGCCGACGGGCATGCCGGCCTGGCCTGCGAGGAGTACCGGAGGTATCTCGACCCCAAGTACTTCCCGGCCTTCGACGACTACCTGACGGAGCGGATGGCCCACCGTGAAGAAGCGCTGGCTTTCAACTACGACTACATCATGGGCTGGGAGAAGGACAACGCCGAAGGGCTGAAGGGCGCTTTCGACCCGGTCATCCGGGACAAGGAGCTCGACGCCGACGGCGTGGCCGCCGACGTGCTCTTCGCCGACGCCGATGCCATCACCGGCATGGCGTCACCGCCGTTCGGCGCCGGGTTGTTCGCCGGGGCCATCGAGGATCCCGAGCTGGCCTTTGCCGGGGCCCACGCCCACAACCGCTTCCTGGCCGACATGTGCTCGCACGCGCCTCATCGCCGCGGCGGGATCGCCCTGGTCCCCATCACCCACGACATCACCAGGGCGGTGAACGAGATCGAGTGGGTGGCCTCCCAACCGGGCATCCGGGGCATCATGATCCCGACCCTGTGGCGCCATCGCGCCCCCTACAACGACGCCGTCTACGACCCGGTGTGGGCGGCCTGCGCGGAAACGGGCCTCCCCGTCCACACCCACTCGGGTGAGGCGCCGATGGAGGAGTACGGCGACCACACCGGCGTCTACCTGGCCGAGGTGGTGTGGTGGGCGGTGCGACCGGCATGGCACCTTCTGTTCAGCGGTGTTTTCGAACGCTTTCCGGAGCTCAAATTCGTAGTCACCGAAGCTGCGGCCTACTGGGCGCCGGACATGATGTGGAAGTGGGACCAGTACATGGGGGGTGGCCACACCACCAAGAAGATGGCGGCCCTACTCAAGGGCAAGATCTCCAAACTGCCCTCCGACTATTTCGGCACCAATATCTTCATCGGGGCCTCCACCATGTCCAGGGAGGAGATCCGTCGTCGGTACGTGATCGGCACCGACGTGGTCATGTGGGGGACCGACTATCCCCACCCCGAAGGCACCTGGCCCAACACCGCAGCCCGCCTGTCGGCTGACTTCGCCGGGGTTCCGGTGGACGACACCGCCGACATGTTGGGTTTGACGGCGGCCAAGGTCTACGGCTTCGACCTGGCCACACTCAAGCCCATTGCCGACCGGATCGGGCCCTCACCGGACTCGCTGGGCCAGGACGCCACCAAACGAAGCGATCCGACCGAACGGGCCGAGGCCCGCTGGTGGAAGGCGGAATACGGGCTGCGGCCCCCGGTCTGAGTCCCACCGGTCCGCCGCCAGCGGGGCCCGGCGATGGCGCCTACCAGGAGCGGAGTACCTGGTGGCGGTCAAAGGCGTTGCAGGTCGAGCCCCTGGGGTACTCGTCGACGGGGAGAGGCGTGGCCACTTCGGCCACCGTCGGGCCGATCTGCTGGCCGATGAGCCGGAGGGCGTCGAGATCGAACCCGTAGCGGCCGGCCGCGTTGACCTCGACCATCCGTCGGGTCTCCATCGGGTCACAGGTGCCGAAGGCGGCCCGTAACGCTTCCCGACTGAAGGGATAGCTGCCCTCGGAGTGGGGGTAGTCGGCACCCCACATGATCCGCTCCACACCCACCTGGTGGCGGAGGGCCGATTCACTGGCTCGTAGGAAGCTGGCCCCCACCGAGACGTTGCGTTGGAAGTACTCGGTCGGCGTCATGGACATCCCCTTGGCCGCCGCTCCGAAGAAGTTGGCCTCGGCCGCGTCGCCGAGTGTCATCCGACCGTAGAACCAGTCGAGGGTCTCCAGCCCCCGCGGCACCCAGGCCAAACCCTGTTCGGTCAGCACCACCTGCAATGTGGGGTGGCGCTCCAGGACACCGCCGAAGATGAGATGCCACACCGAACGGTGCGAGAACCATGGCAGTTCGACCAGCATGATGGCCCGGGCCACCTCGGCATCGCCGTAGTCGGGGAGGCCACCGCCGCCGTGGATGTTGACCACCACACCGAGCTCCTCGCACAAGCTCCACAGCGGTTCATAAGCAGCGTCCCACAGGGGCGGGAGATCGGCCCCGGGCGGCAGTGAGGGCAGGAGGATGCCGCCGAACGGCGAGAAGGCCTCGGCCGCCCACCGCACCTCGGCCAGGGCGTCGTCGATCCGGTTGGCGAAGATCTGGGCCACTCCGGCCCGACGGCCCGGTGCCCGGGAGCAGAATTCGGCCAGCCACCGGTTGTGGGCCTGTATGCCGGCCCAGCGTCGGTCGTACTCCGCCTCGGTGGGGGGTAGGGCCACCAGGCTCCCCTCTTCGAAGAACGGGGGCACGGTGTTGGGGAACAGCACTTCGGCGGTGATGCCGTCGGCATCGTTCTCGGCCAGGCGTCGGTCGGAGTCCCAACTCCGGTAGGCGGTGGCGGCCAGCAGGTCGGCGAAGGGATTGACGTAGGACGCGGCCCAGACGTCGAACTCGTCGTGCCAGGCCGCCGCCAGGTAGGGGCGGTAGTCGGCGATATCGGCCCCGGCGTGGGCATCGGCCGATATCACCGTGTACCGGTAGTCGGCATCGAGCGTGTCGGTCACCGGTCCTTCCTCGCCTTCCCCGCACCGGCCGTACCCGCCGCAGCCAATCCGTCGATGGCCGAGGGGGGAAGGGCTCCTTCGGCTATGGCGTCGGCCCGGGCATGGAGCAGGCGGCCGGCGTCGTCGAGATTGTGGCTGATCACGAAGCGCCCCTCTTTCACTCCCTGGACGGCGAACCGACCCAGTTCCGACAGGTTCACGGTATCGGTGGAGCGTCCGGCGGCGGCCAGGGCCGCCTTGAACTCGGCGAAGGTGGTGCCGGGCGCCGGTGGGCGTGGCCGCTGACGGGCCAGGGCATCGGGGCGGTTCCGCTGGGCCTCCCACAGGCCGGTGTCGAGCAGACCACCTGACGGATAGAAGATAGAGGCCGAGAGTTTGGTCTTCTGGGCGATGAACTGGTGGGCCAGGGCTTCGGTGAAGCAGCTGATGGCGGCCTTGGACGAGGCGTAGACCGAGGCATAGGGGACCGGGGCGATACCCCCGTCGCCAGACGACGTGGTCACCACCACCCCCGGTTGGTCGGAGGCGATCATCCGGGGCACGAAGGCCAACACCCCGTTGGACGTGCCGAACACGTTCACCCCGAAGCACCACCGCCAGTCGTTCGGCTCCTGATCCCACGGATTTCCGCCCCCGCCGGAGGTGACCCCGGCGTTGTTCCACAACACATGACACACCCCGTACTGGCCGAAGACCAGATCGGCCAGGGCCTCGACCGAGGCCGGATCGGACACATCGGTGACGACGCCGCGGACATCCCCGGCGGCTGACAGCTCGGCCACCGTGGTCTCCAGTACCGGCGCTTCAATGTCGGCCACCACCACCCGGGCACCCTCCTCGAGCAGTGCCTCCACGATGCCCCGTCCGATACCGGCGGCGCCGCCGGTCACCACCGCTACCTTTCCGGCCAGGTCTTCCACGGTGTTCCCCCTGATGCTTTTCGTGCGGGCCCTCGCTCGCTACCAGGCCATGGTGGCACAGACGCGGCCGGAGCACCCCGTCGCCGGCGTCGCCAACGGAGCCCCGCCCCTACCGGGTGAACGGCCAACCGTCACGGTGATGCAGCGTCGGTTGGCGGTGTCGTCACCGGTCCTACGGCTCGGTGGCGGTCCATCCGCGCCGACGAAGCTCAGCGGCGAGTTGCTCAGAGGAAAGGCGGCTCATCATCTTTTCGTGGGCCGTCGGTCGGGGGACCGGCTCCGCCACCGGCGTGTCCCCCTCGGATTCTGCTTCCAGGAGCTGGTCGATGAAGGCCGCCGCTTCGTCGCGAGCGAACCTCCCTCCAGCCTGGCGCTGGGTGAACCCCATGGGGCCCCGAGCATCACGGAAGTCCGTATGGCCGGCATTGTGGAGCAGGGTGAGCAATTCCCTTACCTGCCGGGGCGAGGCGGGTGGTCCTGACTGTTGACCGAACGCCATCGGGGTCATTCTTGCCGATGTGATGAGGAGCGGTGCATTCGCCGCCGTTCCCTGTGATCACCGTCGTTCCTCTGATCAATAGGGACACGGTGGTTCCGCCTTGCCATTGACATGCCCCCGGCCAGGCAGAAACCGTCAGCGCCGAGGGTGAGCGCCGACAGCAACTACCGACGCCCGGCCACCGCGGCCCGCGCCGTCGGACTGGTCGGATGACAGCGGCGGCTCTGAGTGGACAGACTGGCCCCATGGATCCCGTTGTCAGAAAACTACGGCCCGAGGAAGCGTCGACATTCCGGAGGTCGGTGCATATTCCTTTCCTCAGTCCCTTGACCGATGATCCCGACGACATGGCCGACCTGGAAATGTGGGCCGCCACCTCCCCTCTCGACCGGGCGTGGGTGGTGGACGCCGGAGACCGTTTCGTCGGCAACAGCGCCATCCACAGCCTGAATGTCACCCTTCCGGCGGCGCCCGGCCAGGCCTGTCCGACCATACCCATGGCCGGAGTCACCGCCGTCGGCGTACACCCCACCCACCGCCGACAAGGATTCCTCCGTCAGCTGATGACCACCATGCATGACGACGCCCGTCAACGGGGTGAGGCGATCGCCGGGCTGGAGGCCTCGGAATCGCTCATCTACGGGCGATTCGGCTACGGACTGGCAGCCAACCTGGCCGAGTACTCGATCGACAGCCGAGCTTCGGCGTTCGCCGTCCCGGCGCCCGGCATCGATCTCACCCTCATCGACAAGGACGAGGCCCTCGAGGTCCTGCCCGACATCTTCGACCGCCAACGCCTGACCCGAGCCGGTGAGGTCGACCGAAGCGTCGGTTACTGGACCCACCTCCTTCACGACGCAAAGCACCAGCGGGGCGGATTGACGGCCCGTTTCCATGCTGCCTGCGACGGGGGTTACCTGCTCTTCCGGGCTGTCCCTGATGCCAACGCATTCCGGGGGGAACGGTCCAAGATCATCGTGGAGGAACTGCGCGGCGAAACGGCCACCGTCGAAGCGGCGCTCTGGCGTTTCGTACTCGACCTGGACCTGGTGGGCACGGTCAACGTCATACGCCGACCGGTCGACGAGCCGATCCGGTGGCGACTGGCCGATCCCCGCCAGCTCCTGACGATCGGCATCGAGGACCGCCTGTACGTGAGAATCCTGGCCACCGGCACCGCCTTCGAGGCCCGCGGTTATCAGGCGGAGGGTCGTTTGACTCTCGACGTGCTGCCCGCCGCGTCATCGGAGGGGGAGGCCGACGAGGCGCCGGGCCGATGGGTACTGGAAGCCGGGCCGGAAGGTGCCTCGTGCCGCCGGGCCCGTAGCGGTGAAGAGGCGGATATTCGTCTCGGCCTTGCTGCTCTGGCCTCTCTCTACATGGGCGGCTTTCCGGCCTCGCTCCTGGCCGCCGGGGGGCGCATCGAGGAGTTACGGCCCGGCCGCCTGTCGGTGGCCGATGCTCTGCTCACCACCCGACCGTCTCCGAGAAGCGGGACCGGGTTCTGACAACGGTCCCGTCGCAGGCCGATTGACCTGGCCGGGCGCCACTCTTATGGTCTAGCGGGGGGGAGGTACAAGGTGCGGGCCCTCCGACGGCGGCGCCTCGATATCCGAGGGCTTGAACGAGAGGATCGTCGATGACTGGTTTAGGGACAGACGCAGAGCTCCGCTTCGATCCGCCGGGTCCGGGCACATGGGGTCTGGATCCCGTGCACTTTCCTCGACCGGTGACCCGGTATTGGACGGAAACCCACCCGGAAGCCTTCATGCGGGGCACCAGCGATTTTGCCCATTTCTACGGGATGCTCATCGACGGCATGCAGACGGCCTATGTCAACGGATTCGCCTATAACACCATGAAGCCGGCCCCCGAGGAGGAGATCCCACAGCGTTTCCAGCGGGCCGAGGAGGTCTTCCAGAAAAAGGTCTGGCGGGAGCAGCTTCGCGACTGGGACGAGACCGTCAAGCCGGCGGCCATCGCCGCCCACCGGGAGATCCAGGCCATCGATCCGGACTCGCTTTCGGAGAGGGCATCGATCGCCTACCTGACCCGATGCCGAGACCACCATGCGGCCATGATTTCCCAACACATGCGGTACACGGCGTCGGCCATGATTCCGACCGGCGATTTCCTGGCCCACGTCGGGGACTGGACGGGGCTGCCGCCGGCTCAGTTGTTGGGACTCCTACGGGGTTCGGCATCGGTATCGGCCGGCGGTTCGGCCGAGCTGGACCGGCTGATCGCCGCCATCGGGAAAAACTCCGCGGCGCTGGCCCTCCTCGATTCGGGAGATGACCCCGTCCAGGTCATCGCCGCACTGCGCGCCCTCGGTGGCGAGGAGGGAGCGGCCGTGTCGGGCTATCTCGATTTTGTCGGGTTCCGGCCTCTCGACGGATTCGATATCTCGGAGCCCGGTGCCCTCGAGCTGCCCGACGCCCTGCTGCGAGCCATCCGGGTTGCCGTCAAAGGGAGGGACACCGGAACCTCGGAAGTC
The DNA here is from genome assembly GCA_963824645.1 of uncultured Acidimicrobiales bacterium. Lineage (GTDB taxonomy): Bacteria > Actinomycetota > Acidimicrobiia > Acidimicrobiales > RAAP-2 > Bog-756. The sequence continues at coordinate 179,837 of CAWGQC010000010.1, read as the reverse complement.
GAGGACAAGATCGCCGAGGTCCGCCAGAGCGTCCCCGAACAGAACCGGAACGAATTCGACGAGCTCCTCGGGGAAGCCCGCCTCATGTACCGACTGCGCGACGAGCGGGGGATCTACAGCGACATCTGGGCGTCCGGTCTTATGCGACGAGCAGTGTTGGCCGCTGGGCGCAAGCTGGCCAGCCAAGGGCGCATCCACCAAGCTGACCACCTGATCGATGCCAGCCTCGGGGAAATGGGATCGCTCCTCACGGATGGCACCGGGCCGTCCGACGATGAACTGGGCGCCCGGGCCGAATACCGCGCCACCCACTCGGCCAAAGACGCGCCCCCATCGCTCGGACCGCCGCCACCGGCCCCGCCCGACCCGTCGGGACTGCCACCCGCCATCGGTCGTCTGATGCGGGCTACAGGCATCGCCATGGGCGAGCTCTTCGGCAGTTCCGAGGAAGCCCACGAAACGGATCTCCTCCGCGGGCTGGCGGCCAGCCAAGGCATCTACGAAGGCCCGGCGCGCCACGTCTCCGGTCCCTCCGAGTTCGGCCGGATCGTCCAGGGAGATGTCCTGGTGACCGAGGCCACGTCGGAAGCGTTCAACATCCTCCTGCCTCTGCTCGGGGCCATCGTCACCGACAACGGCGGTTTGCTCTCCCACTCGGCCATCGTGGCCCGCGAGTACGGCATACCGGGGGTGGTCGGAACGCGCGACGCCACGCAACGAATTCAGGATGGGACACGGGTGCGGGTGGATGGGACGGCGGGCGAAGTCACCGTACTGACGTGAGGGACGTCGTCCCTCTGGCCAAGGCGCAGGAGACCGCCGTCTTCGGTTCGAAGGCGGTCGGGCTGGGCGAAGCTGAGCGGCAAGGCCTCCAGGTCCCACCCGGCGTCGCCCTGGCCGGCTCCGTCGTCGAGGCTGTCGCCGCCGGAGATGAGCGGGCCATCGCCAAGGTGGCCAAGGCCGTGCGGACCCTGCCGGTGCCGCTGGCCGTCCGCTCGTCGGCCGCCGACGAGGACGGCGCAGACGCCAGCTTCGCCGGGCAGCATCTCACGCTGCTCAACGTGCCGACAGCAGCAGAGTTGCCCTCGGCTCTACGGGAGATCTGGTGGTCGGCCAACTCGGACTCCGCCATCACCTACCGGCAGCGGGTCGGTCTCTTCACCCGACCGAGTGTCGGGGTTGTCGTGCAGACGCTGCTGGATCCGGACGTGGCCGGGGTGATGTTCACGGAGAATCCGATCACCGGCGCCGACGAACGGGTCATAGAGGCCAGCTGGGGACTGGGTGAAGCCGTGGTGGCCGGGCTGGTCATTCCGGACAACTACCGGATCGACCGCTCCGGCCAGGTGCTGGAGGCCAAGCCGGGCCGCAAGTCGATCGCCATTCGCTCGGTGGCGACGGGCGGCACGATCGAGGAGAAAATTCCGGCCGACCGAGCCGAGCAACTCTGCCTCGACGAGGATCAGCTGGAGAAGCTGAGCCAGCTGGCCGCCCGGTGCGAGCAGGCCTACGGCCCGGCCCGCGACGTTGAGTGGGCCTTTGCCGACGGGACGCTGTATCTCTTGCAGTGCCGGGCGGTGACCACGGGACGGCCGTCCACCCAGGAGGCCCCGTCGGCCGCCATTGCTGGCGACCCTGTCGAAACGCTCCGGCTGGTTCCCCTCTTTGCCGAACTCGATCGCAAGGAGATCCAGCAGATTGCACGGCTACTGAAAGAGCGTCGTTTTGCCGCAGGCGAAACGGTCGTCATGGAGGGCTCGGGGGGTGCCGCCTTTTTCCTGATCGACTCCGGCGAGGCAACGGTCTCGATCCGCGGCGCCGAGCAGTCCACCCTCAAACGCGGTGACTATTTCGGTGAGATCGCTTTGATCGACGAGGGTCCGCGGGCGGCGACGATCACCGCCTCCAATGAACTCGTTTGCTATGGGCTGACTTACTGGGAGTTTCGTCCCCTGGTCCAGGAGAATGGCACCATCGGTTGGAAGTTGTTGCAGTCGATGGCCGCCAAACTGAGAGCGGCCCAGCAGGACCAGCAGGGTTAGGCGACCTCGGACCTTGGATTTCCGGCCTCGGGGTCAGGGTGGGGCCGAGTCGATCCGACCTTTCGGGCCCTGCCTCAACACGAGCCCGACGGGTTGCGCTCCGCCCGTCCCACCCCTCTGGGTTCTACCCGAGCTACCGGCAACATATGAAATAATGACTATTGGGGGCGTAGAGTCGTATTAAGGCGACTAAACTAGCTGTTAGCAATTAAGTTGTAAAAGCTATATTCTTAGTCATTCATCCGTAGATCAGACTCAGAGGTCCTCATCATGGCTCTTGAGGGAGTACGACGAAGTACAGACGAATGGGAGGCCGTAGTCGGTGCGGAAGTCCGGGCGGCCCGAATCGCTGCCGACCTCGACCAGTCGGAGCTGGCCAGAAAGGCTGACCTGAGCCTCGGCGCAATCAAGAATCTCGAGTCCGGCAAGGGGTCCTCACTCAAGACTCTGGTCCGCGTCGTGCGGGCGCTCGGTCGCACCGAATGGTTGGAATCACTCACCCCTCCCATCACCGTCAGTCCGGTGGCCATGCTGGGCTCGCGGGGGTCGGCGACACGCCCCCGCCAGCGCGTCTCCCGTCGCCGACCAACGGCCCGCCACGGGGACTGATGGCATACCGGCCTGTCGATGTCGTAGAAGTGATGGCCTGGGGTGATCGGGTCGGTGCCGTCGCCCTGGACCCGGCCACCAACTACTACGTATTCGAGTACGCGCCCAACTGGCAATCACGTGGCATTGAGCTGGCACCGACCACCATGCCTCTGGGCCAGAGCCGGTACGTATTCCCCGCACTGCCGGTCGAGACGTTCCATCGTCTGCCGGCACTCATCGCCGATGCCCTTCCCGACGCTTTCGGAAATGCACTGACCACTGCTTACCTGGTGGCCGAAGGGGTACCGACCAGGGCCATCACGCCGCTCGACCGTCTGGCCTACCTCGGAGGGCGCGGCCTCGGCGCGCTCGAGTTCCGGCCCCCTCGTGGACCCCGACCCCGCAAGGCCACCGCCATCGACCTGGCTGAACTGGTACTCGCCGCCCGCGCTGCCGTCGTCGGTGCATTCGACTCCGAGGACCGCATCACCGAATCTGTCCGCCATCTGATCGCGGTGGGGACCTCCGCCGGTGGTGCCCGGGCCAAAGCCGTGGTGGCCTGGAACCCGGACACAGGAGAAGTTCGCTCCGGTCAGGTGGCGTCCGACGCCGGATTCGAGCAGTGGTTGCTCAAGCTCGATGGCGTCGGGGTGGATCAGGATCTCGGCCAATCAGCCGACTACGGTCGGATCGAATACGCCTACTCGTTGATGGCCAAGGCGGCTGACGTCCAGATGACGGAGTGCCGCCTGCTTCACGAGGGGGGCCGGGCGCACTTCATGACACGCCGCTTCGACCGGCCGGAGGACGGCACGAAGGTGCACCTTCAAACTCTGTGCGCACTGGCCCAACTCGACTTCCGACTGGTGGGGGCCCACGACTACTCCCAACTGTTCGAAATGGTGGACCGACTCGAGCTCGGAACGGAGGCAGCGGCCGAGGTCTTCCGGCGGATGGTGTTCAACGTGGCCGCGGCCAATTGTGACGACCACACCAAAAACTTCTCCTTTCTGCTCTCCGAGGACGGTAGATGGCAACTGGCTCCCGCCTACGACCTGACCCACGCCCACAATCCGCAGAGCTACTGGACCGCCCAGCACCTCATGGCGGTGAACGGCCAGACGCAGGCCATCACCCGGTCCGACCTTTCGAAGGTCGGTGACCGCTTCGAGGTACCGGGGGCCCGGGCAATCATCGGTACTGTTCTCGATGCCGTTGACTCCTGGTCGGAGTGCGCCGATGGTGCGGAAGTCGGCGCAGGGGCAAGGGAGGAGGTCGGCCGGGACATACTGAGCATGAGCGCTCCATTGCGGTGAACGGACCTTGGCCGGCCGGTGGCCCGTTCACCCACTTCCGTCTGAACGGACTGGCGATGGTCATCGAACTCCGACCGTCCCAGCCCTCTACCTGGAGTCTGAACCTAGTAGCTTCCCAGCGGAATGTTCCCAAACTCGGCGGGGTAGAGAAATGGCGATCGTCTTTGCGCTGGCCACTGCTATCTGCAATGCGTCGGCGGTTGTCCTTCAGCGGACCGCGGCCAGCAACGCCACCGATCTGACCGGTGGACGGACAGGGCTCAGTTTCTCGCTCATCATCAGCCTCTTTCGCAGACCACTCTGGCTTCTGGGGTTGGCGGTCACCATCGGTGCCACCCTCTTTTGGGTATTGGCCCTCAACGCCGGCGATCTGTCCTTGGTGGAGCCAATCATGGTCACCGAGCTGGCCTTCATCATTGCCATCTTGTGGGCGTTCTCCCGTAGCCCGGTCACTCTCGGCGACTGGATCGGCACAGCAGCAGTGGTCGTCGGTCTCGGACTTTTTCTCTATGTGGCCAATCCGCAATCCGGAGATGCCACCCCTGGACCGTTGCCGTGGGCATGTGCCGCCGGCCTCGGTCTCGTGGTCGTCGTGACCTGCATCGCCTTGTCACAGGGTGGGTCCTCGACCCGAAAGGCGGCCCTTTACGGGTCGGCCACGGCCATCACCTACGCATACACGGCGGCACTGATAAAGACGGCCACCGTAACGTTCCACGGGAACTGGTTGCAGCTCTTCGTCCATTGGCCCGTCTACGTCGCCGCCCTGGTCGGAGCCACCGGCTTTGTCATGGAGCAGCACGCCTTTCAAGCCGGTCCGCTCACCGCCTCACAGCCGGCGCTGGTCATCGGCACACCGATCGTAAGCATCATGATCGGCATCTGGCTCTTCCACGAACGGTTGAGTGTCAACCGGCTGGACGGGGCCATTGAGGCCCTCGCCTTTCTGGTCATGATTCTGGGTGTCATCCGCCTCACCCAGTCATCACTGATACTTGAGGCCCGCCTCTGAAAACCCACCCTATTCCTCGGATGGAGCCGGTGTCCGTTTGTCCTTACCCAGCAGACCGGCGACAAAGTCGATCCCCACTCTGTCCCTGAAGTCCTTGACGGTGTAGCCGGTTACCACCGCCCTCGACTCGGCTCGGGCCGTGGCCGATCGGGGCAGGGAGAAGAGAGGGCCCATCTCCCCGAAGTAGTCCCCGGGCCCGACGGTACGGAGCAGCTCCTCGGTCCCGTCCGGATGGCGCCGGACAAGATCGATCCGACCTTCGTCGACCATGTAGATCCGGGTGCCCCGACTACCCTGTTCGAACAGAGTCTGGCCCGGATCCAGTTGCTGGGTGGTCGGATCGGTGGCGTCATCGAGGAACTGGGGGACGAGCTCGATGATCTGATCGGCGATGGGGAGCAGGCGGTCGTCGTGAGTGGCAATAGCCACCACCCGGCCTTCGGACGCCAGTTCCCCGATCAGACGGAGAATGCCTTCGACCTGGATATAGTCGAGGTGGGCCGTCGGTTCGTCGGCCAGGATGAGGGGAGGATCCAACGCCAGGGCGCGGGCGATGGCCACCCGCTGCTGTTGACCCCCCGACATGTCACCCGGGTGGTGGTGCTTGCGTTCCTCGAGTCCGACCCGATCAAGGAGCATGTCGGCACGGGATCGGGCCTCACGGCCCCCCGCCCCCGCCGCCCACAGGGGAGCGGCCACGTTGTCCATGGCCGAAAGGCTCGGGATGAGGTTGAAGGCCTGAAAGACGACACCCACCGTCCGACGGCGATACTCGGTCAGTTCCGCCCCCCGCAGGGCGCTGACTTCGGTGTCGCCGAAGTTGATGGATCCGCTGGTGGGACGCAGGATTCCGGCCAGGCAGGACAGGAGGGTCGTCTTCCCGCAGCCGCTCGGACCGAGGAGCAGGGCCAGCGAGCCCGCTCCGGCCTTCATACTGAGCCCGTCCAGTGGCCGTATGACGTAATCGCCGCTCTGGTACTCGACGGTGAGCTCGGACACGGTGAGGTCGGCCACTAGGGACCTCCGAAGGCCAGAGCCGGCTCCACCCCTACCGCCCGCCGGAGGCCCGCGGTACTGGCCAACAGTCCGAGCACCACAGCCAGGAGAGGAAGGGCCAGAACCGCCCACACCGGAATGACGACGAGAATCGGGAACACCGGTGCCAGCAGGCTGGCCAGAATGACGGCCACCACCGCCGCCGCCACCGAGATGACCACCGCCTGGAGGGCCAGAGTCGTCATGAGTTGTCCGTCTGATGCTCCGGTCGCCTTGAGCACGGCAAAGTCGCGGGTCTTCTCGAGAGCCGAAACATAGATGACCGAACCGATGATGCAGGCCGCTATCAGCCACAGGAATATCTCGATGAAGCCCACCACCTGAGCAGCCTTGGCCAAAGGCTTGGTCATGTTGGCCGTGACCTGAGCGGGGGTCAGGATATGGAGAGTCGGGGGGACGCTGACCGGTGTTCCCCTGCTCACCACCGCGGTAACCAGGGGCCGGCCCCCATAAAGGAGCTGTTGGGCGGCCTGTAACGTGATGAAGACATTCGGCGTCCCCGACAGAAGTGTCGAGTGGTGCAGCAGACCTACGACCGTGTAGGTGTTGCTACCCAGGACAAAGTGTTGACCGATCCGGTAGGGAAGGGCATCGTCCACCATCGCCTCGGAGTTGTCTTCGGGTTGCCGTCCCGCCACGGGGACGGGCGAGCCCACCTTTCCGGGCTCCACTCCGAACAGGTTGGCGTCCGTGGACTGAGCGCCGGATCCGATGGACTGATTGGCATAGACCACACCGGCAGCCTGGGTCACCCCAGGCAGATCACCGACCGTGGTGACAGCCGATTCGGGCAGCGGTAAACCGCTGGTGATGGGCCCGGGGGTACCGGCATGGACGAACCACGCGTCCGCACCGAATGCCTTGGTGGCGTTGGTGGCCTCGATGCCGAAGCTGCCGCTCAAGCCGGCCAGTACGAGAGCCATGGTGAACACCAGCGACGTTCCGAGGGTCGAGATCAGGAGGCGGCGCCGTCGCCACTGCAGGTCCCTGAGGGCAATTCTCCACATGGTTTACCGTTCTCTGTGGGCGAACGTGCCCGCCTCGACCTCGGTCATCTTCCCTGCTGTGGCGGAAGACTATATCGGGGGCCGGCGGGGGTGCCTTCCCGGTACCCACCGCGCTGGGGGATCGGCCGGCACTGATCCGGAGCAGCTTTTGCTCGTACCATTGGACCCGGGCCGCCATGGGTGTCGTAGCCGGGAGGGGACGATGGACAAACGAGGGATCCGAGGAACGTGGGCGGCGATGGCGGGCGCGGTGCTGGTCGTGCTCGGCACGATGGCCATCCCGCTTGCCGGCGTGTCCAGCGCCACTCCGATCATTATCAGGTCCGATCCGTCCGCTGCCGTTCGACCGGCTTCCGACGGGTCCCAACCGACCGCCCTGGCCGCTCCCTATGAGTACCTGGGTTGGGGAGACCCGCAGCCACCAGCCGATGTCCTCAGCGCCACCGGTATCCACGACCTGACCCTCGCCTTCATCCTCGCCCATAAGGGCTGTCATCCCGAGTGGGACGGGTCGCGGCCCCTGCTGGGTGGGAGCGACGCGGCGGCCATCGCCGCCGTCCGAGCCGCCGGTGGGGACGTCGACGTGTCGGTCGGTGGGTGGAGTGGGTCCAAGCTCGGCGCCGCCTGCAAGACGGCCACCGCCCTCACCGCCGCTTACCAAGTGGTGGTTGAGGACTACGGGCTGTCCGCCATCGACATCGACATCGAGCACAGCGAGTTCACCAAAAAGGCGACGCGTGAGCGGGTCATCGAGGCGTTGGCCGGTCTCCAACGGGAGGACCCGACGCTCGAGATATCGATCACCTTCGGCACCAACGAGACCGGTCCGGACACCGATGGCGAGGCCATGATCGTTCAAGCCGCCGCCCTCGGATTCCAACCGTACGCCTGGACGATCATGCCCTTCGATTTCGGTGCGCCGGTCAGCGACATGGGCACTGTGTCCATTCAAGCGGCACAGGGGCTCGAAGCCGATATCGCCTCGGCCTACGGCGAGTCGGCGGCAGCGGCCTACTCCCACCTCGGCATCTCCTCCATGAACGGAGAGACCGATGAATCTGACGAGACGGTGACTCTCGCCGACTTCCAACAGATCCTCACCTTCGCCGAGGCGGAGCATCTCGCCCGCCTCACCTTCTGGGCGGTCAACCGGGACCGGCCGTGTTCGGACGGCCTTTCCATCCAGGCCGGCAGCTGCAGCGGGATCAACCAGACGGCCTATGCCTTCACGGATCTTCTGAGCGGGTACACCTCGTGAGCTGTCGATTGACTGTCTGAGCGGCCCGGATGCCGTAGATGTTCACGTCGTCGGAAACAAGGTGTCGGGTGACGGCCGTCGCCGCCGGAGCGCTGTGTCAGGGGGGGAGCCACTCAGGGCAGATGGTGCTGGTACGGCCCGGGGTTGCTCGCCCCCGGGGAACAGCGGCGACGGCGCCCGGCCCGCTGCCACACGAACAGCCCGACCAGAACGACGAGCAGCCAGGTGGCGTGGATGGTCGAGACGATGGCGCCGGCCACCACCGCCGCCATCACCAGCAACGCCGCCACCGGCAGGAAGCGTCTTCTATGCCGTTTCGGGGGCTCCGGGTCGTCCTCCAGGCGGGGTAGGTCGTAGAAGAGGTCGCCGAGGTCGCTCCGGGTGACCGCCCCGAGGGCCCGGTCGAGCCTGGTTTTGAACTCAGCCTGGTCGAGCCGCCCGTCAGCGAAGTGCCGTGACAGTTTCTCAGCCACCTCGTTGCGTTCGGCGTCCGAGACGCGGAGCCCCGAACCGTCGTCGGGGCCGGTGCGGCGGGTGGTGGAGCCCGGGTAGACGGGATCCCATCGGTAGCGCATGACGTGTCTCCTTGGCTCGGTCGGGTGGTCGCAATCAGTGGGTGAACCGGTGGCCCAGCATCTCCTCGGCCATCGATTGGTCGCACCCTTCGTCGGGGATGAGGAGCCAGCCGGCCAGGTAGACGGGCACGGCGATGCCGCCCATCAGGGCCAGCGCGACGAAGCCGACCCGGACCAGCGTGGGGTCGACGTCGAGGTAGTCGGCCAATCCGGCCGCCACCCCGCCGACCATGCTTCCGGAGCGGACCCGGTGGAGTCGCACCCCGTCCCGATCCGCTCGGGTGGGCCCGGAGTCGGCGGGCGGACCGGGGTCTGAAGGCGGAGTAGTGGAGGCGGTGGGTTCGTTCATGGTGCCAGCCTGACGGCCGGCCGGGAGGAGGGGTATCGGGCACCTCCCCGATCGAACCCTGACCCGGGACCGTTCCTATCAGGGATGTCCCTGTTGGCCAGGGTCCAGAGGGTGCGCGATCATCGAATATCGCCGAACCCACCGATTCCCGCACCCGGGTGCCCGGTCCACCGGACCGCTCTTCCCCCCTGACCAGGGTGGATGGAGCCAAGGCCGTTCGTGGTACGAGTCGTGGGGTCCTCCGACCTGGGGCTCCCACCGAGGCCCGGGGCGCCACCGGTCCGGCCGCCACGGGAGGTACCGCTTCCGGCGCAGCCACGACACCCGGGTGGTGGCCGGGGTGTGCGGCGGACTGTCGGTGATGACCGGCATCGACATCACCCTGGTCCGGATCGCCTTCGTCGTACTGTCCCTGGCCAGCGGAGCCGGGGGCCTTGTCTATGCCCTGGCCTGGCTCTTCGTCCCCCTCGAGGGCGAGACCACCAGTATCTTCTCCCGGGCCGTGGCCGATCGCCGGGGCATCCGGCTGGTGGCCGCCATCATCCCCCTCCTGGTGGTCATCCAGATCGTGGCCGCCGGACTCCATCTGGGCTACCTGGGCTCGTTCAGCTGGCCACTCTTCCTGGCCGCCGGGGTGGTCATCCTCATCCGTCGCAATGCCAGCCACGACGAGCGGATGTGGATCAACGACGACCTGCTCCCGATGTTCCGGATCGGGCAGGACCGACACACCCGGACCTCGCTGGTCGTCCGCCTCGCCCTCGGGATCGTGATCGGCATAGGCGGACTGTTCCTCCTTCTCGACGGGCACCCGACGTCGGCCACTCTCCTGCCCGTCTCCGGTGCCCTCCTGGTCATGGCCTCCATCGTCGTCATCTTCGGACCCTGGTGGATCAGCCTGGTGCGCGACCTGATTTCGGAACGTCAGTCACGGGCCCTGGCCGAGGAGCGCGCCCAGATGGCGGCCCACGTCCACGACTCGGTCCTCCAGACCCTGGCCCTCATCCAGCGGTCGGCCGACGATCCCCAACAGGTGGTCCGGTTGGCCCGGATCCAAGAGCGCGAACTCCGGTCCTGGCTCTTCGAAGGCCGGCCCCCCGGCTCGGTGGCCGCCGAGGCCACCACGGTGGCCGAAGGCATCAGCCTCCTCCAGGGGCTGGTGGAGACCGACCATGGGGTCACCGTCCAGGTGGTGGTGGTCGGCGACTGCCTGCTGGACAGTCGGTTGCGGGCACTCCTCGACGCCGCCCGCGAGGCCACGGTCAACGCCGCCAAGTGGTCGGGAGCCACCGAGGTCTCGATCTACTGCGAGGTCGAGCAACCGGCGGTGACCGTCTTCGTCCGCGACAGGGGTCGCGGATTCGATCCCTCGGCCGTGCCCGAGGACCGCCAGGGGATCGCCCAGTCGATCCGGGCCCGGATGGCCCGGTTCGGCGGTTCGGTCGCTGTCCGTTCGGCTCCCGGACGGGGCACCGAGGTCGAGCTGTCCATGGCCCGGCTCGAGCTGACCGCGTGAGCACGGGCGAACGGCCGCGGGTCTTCCTGGTCGATGACCACGCCATGTTCCGCTCGGGGGTGCGGGTGGAACTGGGGAAGGAGGTCGACCTGGTCGGAGAGGCCGACGAGGTGGCGGCAGCCATCGAGTTGATCGGTGAACGGATCCCCGACGTGGTCCTGCTCGATGTGCACCTTCCCGGTGGAGGTGGCCAGGCGGTGCTGGCCGCGGTGCTGCCCCACCACCCCGAGGTGCGCTTCCTGGCCCTGTCGGTGTCCGATGCCCCCGAAGACGTGATCGCCGTGATCCGGGCCGGAGCCCGGGGCTACGTCACCAAGACCATCTCGGGTCCGGAATTGGTCGAGGCGGTTCACAAGATAAAGGCCGGGGATGCCGTGTTCTCCCCGCGTCTGGCCGGGTTCGTGCTCGATGCCTTCGCCGACGGGTCGGGCGGAGCTCCCACCTCGGGGCTCGATCCCGAGTTGGACCAGCTCTCCCCTCGGGAGCGTGAGGTGCTACGGCTCATCGCCCGCGGCTACACCTACAAGGAGGTGGCCCGCGACCTGACGATCTCGACCAAGACCGTCGAGTCCCACGTTTCCTCCGTACTCCGGAAGCTCCAACTGTCCACCCGCCACGAGCTCACCCGGTGGGCCACCGAGCGACGGCTGGTCTGACGGTCGGGGGGATCCACTCCTCCTACCACCCGACCATCGCCCCCAGCTGTCCCTCCAGCTCCGGCCCGGGCCGCAGCAGTGTTAGACACGGTCTTCCATGCGACCGTCCCGGCCTCTTCAGCGGAGGCACACAGAATGTTGGGAGCACCCATGAAATTCTCCGTCACCTACCCCCTGATCACCCATCCGGCCAGTCCGGAGCTCATGACCAGAGCGGCCGTTACGGAGTTCGCCCGCACGGCCGAGGCGGCGGGATTCGACGGCATCGGATTCACCGATCACCCGGCGCCGACCGACCGGTGGCTCAAGGCCGGAGGGCACGATGCCCTCGATCCATTTGTGGCGCTGACCTTCTGCTCGGCGGTGACCGAACGAATCCGCCTGATCCCCAACATCGTGGTGCTCCCCTATCGTCATCCCCTCGTCATCGCCAAAACGGTGGCCACCATGGCCATGCTGTCGGAGGACCGCTTCACCCTGGCCGTGGCCACCGGCTACCTGCGCGGTGAATACCGGGGTCTGGGCATCGACTTCGAACAACGCAACGCCCTGTTCGATCAGGCCATCGAGGTACTACGGGGAATGTGGACCGAGGACGACTTCTCCTACGAGGGGATCGGCATCAGCGCCAAAGGGCTGACAGCCAATCCGAAGCCGCGGACCGCGCCACCGATATGGATCGGGGGCAACAGTCGACTGTCCCGCCGGCGGGTGGCCCGTTACGGAAACGGTTGGTCGCCCTTCCCCGCACCGCGCTCGCTCTCCGCCACCACCAAAACGCCGCCCCTCGAGACCGTCGACGACCTGGCCGCCATGCTCGACGAACTCTGGCGTCTTGTGGAAGAGGAAGGGCGTTCTCGGTCGGACATCGACGTTGCCTTCGCCACGCCGGCCGGGGGGAATCTAGGCGAGCATTTCAACGCCGATGCCCACATGGCCGCCCTCGATCAGCTGGCGGAGCTCGGCGTCACCTGGGCCGGGGTCTCCGTTCCCGGCGCATCGCTGGCGCAGTCCCTCGAAGGTCTGGAACGCTACGGCGCCTCCGTCATCGGCCCGTCTCGGGCGTGACCGGCTACTCCTGAGGTCAGGTGGGCACCGACATGGGCACGGAGGGCCGTGCGGTCACTCCCTCAGTCGTCGTCAGTACCCAGGCCGAGCTCGTCGGCCAGAAGCAGGAGCACCCGATTGGGCAGTCGTTCGCCGCGCTGGAGGAGCTTGAGGCATCCGTGCACGTAGATCTTGCGGGCGTCTTCGACCGCCCGGGTGGGGACCCGGCCGGCCGCCGGTGGGCGAATGCCGATGATCTCCGCCAGATCATCCGGCTGGTCGCCCGTTCCCGTCTCCGCCAGCAGCGATTCGATGACCCGAAGCATGTACTTCCTCGGCGGCGAGCCCTGCTCCCATCGCGCCACCGACTGCTGGGTCACGCCCAATTGATCGGCCAGTTCCCGCTGGGTTGTCCCGTTCTTGAGGCGGTAGCGGCGGATCCGCTCGGCCAGCCCGTCCGGCGGCTCCAGGGAGTACTCGTTTGTATCCACTAGTTGTACACGGTACTCCTGTGCTTGCAGCGCTGACAAGGGCCAGGCGGGGAGACGCCCCTCTTACGTGTCGAACTACATCGATGTTGTTCACACGCTGTGGATGTGTGTGCCGGTAGGGGACCGTTCGATGACCACCGACGAATCCCCCTGTTGACTCCCCGGCCCGCTTGTTAGCGTGCGGTGATGGTTGAGACCTGGCCGGACATCTCCTACGGCGATTGGGCCGAGACCTGTGACACTCTGCACGCCCACACCCAACTCCTGGGAAAAATGGCCGTCGCCCTGGCGCCACCCGAACCGCAACTCCAGCACGCCGCTCTCCGACTGACGGCGAGGGGGTGGGAGACCGCTCCACTGCCGGCTCCGGACGGATCGGGGTCGTTGGTGGTTGTTCTCGATCTCCAGGTGCATGAGGCCGTCGTCGAGACCAGCAACGGTGGCGGTGCCCGTGTCCCCTTGGTTCCGGACCGGTCGGTGGGCGCCGTTACCCGGCAGCTCTTGACCGCCGTCCACGACCTTGTGGGGCCGGTTGACGTGAATTTGAAGCCCCAGGAGGTTCCTTGGACCACGCCGCTCGACACCGACGAGGAGCACGCCCGGTACGACCCTGACGGCGTCGCCGTGTACTTTGCTGCCGCCACCCAAGCGGCCCTGGTCCTCTCGTCGTTCCGAGCTGCCTACCGGGGTCGATCGACACCGGTCAATGCCTGGTGGGGATCCTTCGACCTGGCCGTCAGTCTCTTCTCCGGTCGATCGGCGGATCCGCCGTCAGAGGATTTCATCATGCGCAATGCCATGGACGCCCAGGAAGTAGCGGTCGGATGGTGGCCGGGCGACGGCAGATACGCCAAGGCCGCCTTCTACGCCTACGCTCACCCGGCTCCCCCCGGATTCGCAGGGGCCACCTTGTCTCCCCGGAGGGCCCATTGGGATCCGACGCTCGGTGAGTACATCCTCGACTGGAGCGACGTGTGCGCGAGCTCCGATCCGCGGGCCACCGCCCTCACCTTCGCCCACTCGGCCTTCGTCCATGCCTGCTCGGTGTGCGACTGGGACCCCACCTTGGCGGCCAGTGCCGAGGGGAACCCGCCACCCGTCAGGTAGGCGCTGGCTCCCACTACCACCGAGAACAGGGGATCCATGAAACGCAGAGTCCTCGGCGGAACCGGCATGTCGGTGAGCGAGTTCACCCTCGGCACCATGATGTTGGGGGCTATGGGCAACCCCGACCACGACGACTCCGTCCGCATCATCCACGCCGCCCTCGATGCCGGCATCAACTGCATCGACACCGCCGACGTGTACTCGGGGGGTGAGTCGGAGGAGATCGTGGGTAAGGCGCTCAAGGGGCGGCGCCACGACGTCATCGTGGCCACCAAGTTCGCCCTTCCCATGGGCCCGGACGCCAACCAGCGGGGCGGTTCCCCCCGCTGGATCGCCCAGGCCGTCGAGAACAGCCTGCGCCGGCTGGGTACCGACCACATCGACATCTACCAGATGCACCGGCCCGATTGGGACACCGACATCGACGAGACCCTGGCCGCCTTGTCCGACCTGATCCGTTCGGGCAAGGTACGCGCCATCGGCTCCTCCACCTTCCCGGCCGAGTTGATGGTCGAGGCCCAGTGGGTGGCTGACCGACGGGGCCACCACCGCTTCCGGACGGAACAGCCGCGCTACTCCGTTCTCAACCGGACCATTGAGGCGTCGGTGCTGCCCACCGCCCAGCGCTTTCAGATGGGGGTGTTGACCTACGGCCCCCTGGCCAGCGGGTGGCTGTCGGGACGGGACGACCCCACCCAGAGCCACCGCGCCCAAGGGCCAGGAGCCCGGTTCTTCGACCTCACGGTGGCGGCCAACCGGGCCAAGCAGGGAGCCGTGGGTCAGCTCACCGGATTGGCCCACCAGGCCGGGCTGCCCCTCACCCATCTGGCCACCGGCTTCGTGCGTGCCCACCCGGCGGTCACCTCCGTCCTCATCGGGCCGCGGACGTTCGGGCAGCTCGAAGACCTGCTGGCCGGGGTCGACGTGGAACTGAGCGGAGACGTCCTCGACCGGATCGACGAGATCGTCCCGCCCGGGCGCGAACTCAACCCGGCGGACAACTACATGGCCGCCCATCCAGCCGTCGACGACAAGCACCTCCGCCGGCGCTAGGAGCCCGGCTCGGGCGGAAGAGGCAGACTCAGCACCGCGCTCCCGGTGACGTGGTCGCCCAACGCCGTCGACGCCCGGAGCTCGACGTCGACGACCCCCTCGCCCTCCTCGATCCGACTGCCGGTGACCGAGCCCGAGTAGGTGAGCACCGTGTCGGGGAACAGCGGAACCCCCAAGCGGATGGCCAGCCTCTTGATCATCGCCTCGGGGCCGGCCCAGTCGGTGAGGAACCGGCTGCAATACCCGGTGTCGGACAGGATGTTCATGAAGATGTCGGGGGCGCCCTGGGTGTTGGCGTACGACCGGTCGTGGTGGACGGGCATGAAGTCGCGGGAGGCGATGGCCCCGGCCACTATCCGGGTGGCGGTGACGTCGATGACCATGTCGGGCAGCCGGTCGCCCACCCGGATGTCCGGCCACGCCAGTGATGTGATCGACGACCGGTCGGTCATGACGGCGCCTCCGGCTTGAACTTGAGGATCCGGAAGCGCTGCCGGCCGACCACGTCGCCGGATCCGGCTACGTACGTGGTGACCCAGGTCACGAAGTAGCCCGGACCGATCCGGGTCTGTTTGCGGGCCGAGATGGATTCGATGACGGTGGAGGCCGACACCGTCTCCCCCAACCGCAGGTAGCGCAAGATGTCGAACTCGGTGTTGGAAGCCAGGGTGCCCACGAAACCCGCCTCGTCGAACACGGCCAAGGGGCTGGCTGCGGTCGACACCACGGGCGACCCACCCCGTTCGGCGATGCCGGTGATCAGCGGGGTGGCCATGGTCCAGGTCTGGAGCATGAGTGGTGGTGCCACCACCTCCCCGAACCGGGTGGCGGCGGCAACGGCCCCGTCGGTATAGACGGGATTGCGGTCCTCGAAGGCGGCGGCCCAGTGGCGGATCATCGGTTGGTTGACCGGGTCGGGACCCATCGATGCTCCGGCCGATCCCATCGGGCGCCCGATCAGGGCGGCCAGTCGCTGCTGGAACCCAGCCTCATCGACGTCGGTTGCGTCCATCACTCTTTCCATCCGCTCTGATCCCCTGGCCCGGTCGGCCGCCCATCGAGCCGGTGCGGCCGGGGACGGAGATTAGCGGACGGTTCCGGCGGAGCCGCTCAGGCCGGTCCCTGGTAACGCAGACCGTCGAGAGCCATGTCGAGCAGGCGGTTCCGCTGGGCTTGGTCGACCGTCTGGATTTTGGCGATGCCGCCCACCAGTTGGATGACCTCGGCGATGTTGGTGTCGGACCGGACCACCTGCGCCTCCTGGGCCCGCAGGAGCAGGGGCTCACCCCCGGCGTACATGCTGGACCGACAGGTCTTGAACACATCGGCGTCGCGATCGGTGTAGGTCAACAGCTCATCTGCCAGAGCCTGCTTGGTGGCCAGGTAGGCGACGAACCGGTGCAGCCATGCCACCAGGGCCTCCCACGGCGGTTCGCCGGCCAGGTCGACGGCCGAGCGGCAGAGGGCGTCGACCTCCTCCACGTAGATGGCCTCGAGGAGATCCTGGCGGCGGGGGAAGTGCCGGTACAGGGTGCCGATCCCCACGCCGGCCCGTCGGGCCACGTCCTCCAGGGAGGCCGACCGATCGTCCTCGGTGAACGCCTGCCGGCCGGCGGCCAGGAGCTTCTCGTAGTTACGCCGGGCGTCCGCCCGCTGGGGGCGCTTCAGAAGAGGTTCTCTGGCCGTCTGTGTGCTGGTCATCGCTCAAATTCCCTCAAAGAGTTGCAAAACGGAGGTTACCTCCGTATAGTAATCGGAGGCAACCTCCGCTTCTTTGTGGAGGCAACCTCCACTTTAGTCCCACCACACACCCCTCGACCGGGAGAAGCACCCCATGACAACCACCCTGACCCAACGCGCCCCAGGAGACCCCGCCCGCCCCCGCCGGGGCGGGAATCCCACTGTGGTACTGGCCATCATCCTGGCCACCTACCTGATGATCATCCTCGACGCCACCATCGTCATCACCGCTCTGCCCGACATCCACCGCGCCCTGCACTTCTCGTCCACCGGGTTGTCCTGGGTACAGAACGCCTACACCCTGACCTTCGGCGGCCTCCTGCTTCTCGGGGCCCGGGCCGGTGACATCCTCGGGCGGCGCCGGGTCTTCGTGGCCGGCATCGCCCTGTTCACCTTGGCCTCCATGATGGGAGGTCTGGCCCAATCGGCCTCCTGGCTGTTGATCGCCCGGGCTGTGCAAGGCGTCGGAGCCGCCATCGCCGCACCGTCGACCCTCGCCCTCCTCCAGATCAGCTTCGAGGAGGGACCGGCCCGCTCCCGGGCCGTTGGTGCCTACAGCGCCGTGGCCGGCGGAGGGGGAAGCGTCGGACTGCTGCTGGGCGGCATGCTGACCACCTGGATCTCGTGGCGGTGGGGACTGTTCATCAACGTGCCCATCGGCATCGTCCTGATCTTCCTCGCCCCGCGCTACCTGCCCGAGACCGAGCGCCGCCCCGGACGCTTCGATGTGGCCGGAGCCGTCACCTCAACCGTGGGGATGACCCTCCTCGTCTACGGGTTCGTGAGTGCCGCCTCCCGGGGCTGGGGCGCCCCGGTGACCCTCATCTCGTTCTTCCTCAGTGCCGGCCTGCTGGTCACTTTCGTCGTCAACGAGAACCGGGCCGAGCAGCCCATCACGCCTCTCAAGCTCTTTGTCAGCAGACAGCGCTCGGGGGCTTACGTGGCCCGCATGCTCATCGTCAGCGGCATGTTCGCCATGTTCTTCTTCATGACCCAGTTCTTCCAGGGGGTCCTCGGCTACAGCCCCCTCCAGTCGGGCCTGGCCTTCCTGCCGGTGACGGCAGTCATGTTCGCCGTGGTGCGGGTGGTGCCCCGGTTCGTGCAGCGGGTGGGTACGGAACGGCTGCTGGCCGGCGGGGTGCTGGTGGCCCTGGTGGGCATGGTCTGGCTGAGCCGGCTCTCACCCACCACACCCTTCTTCCCCCAGATCATGGTGCCCATGGCCCTGCTCGGTACCGGCATCGGAGCCGCCCTGGTCCCCCTGACCACGGCCGGGATCGCCGGGGTGGACGCCGACGACGCCGGCGCCGCCTCAGGCCTGGTCAACGTGGCCCAGCAATTGGGAGGATCGCTCGGTCTGGGCATCCTGATAACCGTGTTCGCCGCGGCCAGCCACGGCGGAGACGGTCACCCGATCGCAGCCGGGCCGGCACGGTCACTGGCCCAGTGGAACCTGGCCCACGCCATAGCCACCGCACTGAGGGGCTCGGCCCTGTTCCTGGCTCTGGCCCTGGTGGTGGTAGTCGCCGTCATGCGGGCCCCGGCCGCGGCCACCGGCCGCACCTTCCGACCGGAGCAGGAAGAGCTGGAGATGGAGTCGGTGCTCGAAGGTATCGGCGACTGATCACCCTCCTGCGAACACCCGGGCACCGTCGGTATCTCCCGAGGAAGATCACCGTTCTTTGGATATGGTGCGCTCTGCATGTTTTTGTCCTCGAGCTCCCGTGATCGATTGGATAGATCCGATCCGGTAGCTCGACTCGAGCCGCCGGCACCGATGGGGCCGACGGCAAAGACGGAGCGTCAGTGACCCACGACGTGCGCATCGGAGACCTGCGGGAACCTCAGCGCACGCCCGAGGAGGAGGCCTCCTACCGGTGGGCGCTGTCCCTCGAGGTCGACCTCCACGTCGAGGGCATCGTGGCCGATGCCCGGCGGGCCACCGGTCTGGATGGGTTCGGCGACCCGACGCTGCTGGATCGCCTGGCCGCCCAGGTCGACGCCGTCGAAGCCGACCACGGTCTGTCGGGACTCGGGCGCTACATCATCAGGGAGCGGCTGGTCGGACTGCTCAAAGCCCGGTTGCGCTTCGAGGACCACGTCTCCCGCTATCCCGAGGCGCTCGACGTGGAGCTCGAACCACCGGTCATCGTGGTCGGGCTGCCCCGATCGGGTACCACCCACCTGGTCAACCTGCTGGCCGCCGACTCCCGGTTCCGGTCCCTGCCGTGGTGGGAGGTCGTCGAGCCGATCCCGGTCATAGGCGACGGCCCCGGCCGCGACGGCATCGACCCCCGGTACCGGCGGTGCCTGGCCACCTACGAGATCACCGGTCAGGTGGCGCCGCTCACCGCCCTCATGCACGACCGTCCTCCGTGGAGCATCGAGGAGGACTGTGAATTGCTGGATCTCGATCTCTGCTCCTACACCCTCGAATGGCACGCCCGCGTCCCGACGTGGCGGGACCATTACCTCGGCCTCGCCCACCACGCCCACTACGCATTCTTCCGCCGTCAGCTCCAGGTGCTCAGTCATCTGCGGGGGCCGACCCGCTGGGTCCTCAAGACGCCACAGCACCTCGAACAGATCGGACCGCTGCTGGCCACCTTCCCGGACGCCACCATCGCCTTCACCCTCAGGGATCCCGTAGCCGTGCTGCAGTCGGCCATCACCATGCTGGCCTACGGTGATCGCATGCGGCGGGTGACGATCGGGGCCGACGAGCTGGCCGCCTACTGGATCGACCGCATCGAACGCCTCCTTCGGGTTGCGGTCCGGGATGCCCACCTGATCCCGGCGGCCCAGCGGGTCGACGTGGAGTTCGGCCGGTTCATGGCCGATGATCTGGCCACCGCCTCCCGCATCCTCGACGTGGCCGGCCTCGGTCTCACCACCCGGGCCCGGTCCGAGCTGACCACCTATCTGGCCGGCGACCCCCGCGACAAGGCGGGGCGGATGATCTATGACCTGCGGACCGATTTCCAGCTCGAGCCGGACGAGCTGTACGAGCGGTTCGCCTTCTACCTCGAGGCTTTCCCGGAGATCACCCGGGAGGTGATCTGACGTGCCCGGTATCCACCGGACCCGCCCTGGTGCCGATGCCATCGCACCGTCCCGTGGGGAGCCGGCCGTCGCTCTGGGTGACGACATATGGATGTCGCCGGGTCTGTCCAACAGCTATCTCCTGCGCACCGACGAGGGTCGGATCGTCATCAACACCGGCATGGGCTTCGAGGGTCCGCTCCACCGGCGGGTCTACGACGAGGTCGACCCCGGCCCCACCCGGACCATCGTGCTGACCCAGGGTCACTTCGATCACGTGGGCGGCGTCGACAGCCTGCGCGACGAGGGCACCGACGTGGTCGCCCAGGCCGACTTCGCCCGCTGGCGAGCCGACAACGAACGCCTCGAGACCTTCCGATCGCGCAACGCCGCCTTCGCCTGGATCGAAGCCATCCTGGCCGCCATCACCTATGCCGAATCGGTCGGCGCCCAAGGCACGGCCCAGGCCCGGCCCACCCCCACCGTCACCTTCGAGAGCCACCTCGATCTGTATATCGGTGGCCGTCATCTCGTCCTGATGTCGACCCCGGGAGGGGAGACCACCGACGCGCTGGTCATCTGGCTGCCGGATGAACGCACCGCCTTTACCGGCAATCTCTTCGGACCACTGTTCGGCCACGTTCCCAATCTGGTCACCATGCGGGGAGACCGCTACCGGGACGCCCTCACCTACGTGGCCTCACTCGAGGTCGTGCGCCACTTCCACCCGGAACGCCTGATCACCGGCCATTTCGACCCCATCGATGGTGCCGACCGTATCGAAGGGGAAATTGTGGCTATGAGCGAGGCCATGCAGTGGGTCCACGACCGCACCGTCGACGGGATGAACGCCGGAGCCGACGTGTACACCCTCATGCGGGAGATCCGGGTGCCCGGACACCTCGACGTCGGCGAAGGCTACGGACGTACCGATTGGAACGTCCGGGCCATATGGGAGAACTACGCCGGCTGGTTCCACCATCGATCCACCACCGAGCTCTACGGCGTGGCCCCGACGTCCGTCGCATCCGATCTGGTGGAGGCGGCCGGTGACCACGCACTGATCGCCGCCGCCCAGGCCCGATTGGACGCCGGCCAACCGGTCGAGGCTCTGCACCTTACCGACATGGTCCTGACCGTGGCTCCGCAGGACCAGCAGGCTCGGCGCACCGCCGCGGCCGCCACCCGCCACCTCCTCGCTGCCAGTGACAACTTCTGGGAGCGGGCCTGGCTGAAACGATCGCTCGACCGCCTGGAGGCTCCGTGAACAATCGGCTCTCGTTCGACTTCTCCGGTGCGGCGGTGGTCATCACCGGTGGCAGCAGTGGCATCGGCCACGCTCTGGCCACCGCCTTCAGTAACGCCGGCGCGGCGGTGACCATCACCGGCACCCGCCCCTCACCGGACGATTACGAAACCGATCTCGGTCGCTTCACCTACCACCGGGTCGAGATGACCGATCCCGCCTCCATCGATTCGTTTGTGGCCGCCCTCGGCAGCCTCGACATCCTGGTCAACAACGCCGGCGCCAATTTCCCCGACGGTCGCGACGAGTGGGAACCGGACGCCTTCGCCGCTGCTCTCACCGTCAACCTGGCCGGACCCATGCGCCTGACCCTCGGCTGCCGCCGACTGCTGACGGCCAGCCCGGCCGAAGGGGGGGCCAGCGTCATCAACATGGTGTCCCTGGCCGCTTTCCGGTCCATCCCCATCGTTCCCGGCTACGGGTCGGCCAAGGCCGGGCTGGCCACCCTGACCGGCAACCTGGCCAAGCAGTGGAACCCCCGGGGCATACGGGTCAACGCTGTCGCCCCCGGGGTGATCGCCACACCCATGACCGCCCCGATGGCCGCCTTTCCCGAACTTCTCGAAGCCGAGATCTCCCGGATCCCGATGGGTCGTCTGGGGAACCCCGACGAGATCGTCGGTGCCGTGCAGTTCCTGGCCAGCTCAGCCGCGGCCTACGTGACCGGACATACACTCGTCGTAGACGGCGGCTACCTCCTCACCTGACCCATGACTGCGCTCGCTCCCCACTACCACGTCGGCATCGTCGTTCCCGACATCGACGGCGCCCGAACCCAGTTCACCGCGCAGCTCGGTGTGACCTGGGGACCCGTGATGCATCTCGACACCGCCGATTACCGCGACGGCGCCGGTCACGATCTCGCCCTGCCCACCACCATCTGCTACTCGGTGGAGGACCCCCGACTCGAACTCGTCGAAGAGGTGCCCGGGTCGGTATGGGTCTGCAACCCGTACTCGAACATCCACCACATCGGGTTCTGGAGTGACGATCTGCCCGCCCACAGCACCCGGCTGGCCGGCGCCGGGTGCCCACTGCAGCTCTGCGGTCGGTCCGGTGACAACAGCCCGACCGGGTTCGCCTACCACCTCAATGCCCTCGGTGTCCGGATCGAGATCGTCGACGCCGCCCTGCGCGAAGTCATGGGATCGTTCTTGTTTCTTCCCGGCGAGGATTGATCGAGCCCACCTGTGCGGCAAGTACGAGTCCACGGACCCGACGACGTCCGGATCGACGACGTCGCCGACCCCGACCCCGGTCCCCGGGACGCCGTGGTTCGGGTGGCCGCCTGCGGAATCTGCGGGAGCGACCTGTCCTATATCAAGTCGGGTGGGTTGGCCGGCCCGACCGGCACTCCCATGTGCCTGGGCCACGAGATGGCCGGCACCGTCGACTGGATCGGGCCCGAGGTCGCCACGGCCCGGGTGGGTGACCGGGTTGTGGTGCACCCGGGCGATGATCAACTCGGTCGTATCGGTAACGGATCGGCCGAGGGCGGCCTCACCCCTCTTCTTTTGGTCAGAGAGGCCGACCGCGGTCGGCTTCACAGTGTTCCCGAGGACCTCGATCTCTGTGTGGCGGCGTTGGCCGAGCCACTGGCCGTCGGGATGCGGGCGGCGGAGCAGGCCGAGGTGCACGCCGGCGATGGAGTGGCCGTCTTCGGATGCGGGCCCATCGGGCTGGCCGCCATCGCCTCGCTGGTCGACAGGGGCCACCGGTTGGTCGTGGCCGTCGATCCCAGCGCCACCCGACGCCAGCTGGCCATGGGGCTGGGGGCTCAGGCCGCCCTCGATCCCACCACGGCTGATGTGTGGGACGAACTGGCCCGGTTGCACGGAACCACCCCGTTCATGTTCGGACCGACACCGGCCACTGCCGCCTTCATCGAAGCGTCCGGGTCGCCTCAGGTGATCGCCGACGTACTCGAGCACGGCCCGGTCGGTGGGCGCCTAGCGGTGGTGGCCCTGCACTATGCGCCGATCCCCACGAACTATCTGCTGGTCCTCATGAAACAGTTCACCATTCGGGGCTCGCTGGAGTACCCCTCCCGCTTCGAGGACGCCATCGATCTGTTGGCCCGACGCGACCTGTCCGGGCTGATCACCCATCGCTTCCCGCTGGAGCAGTTCGGCGACGCCCTGGGTCTGGTCCGGGCCTCGAAGGACTGCGGAAAAGTGCTGATGGCCATCGACTCGGGCACCGGCTGACGGTACCCGGGTTCATCGCGCCGCCCCGGTCCGCGTCCAGCTGTCCGGAGCGCGGCCGTCCAAAAACTCGCGGCGATGGAAGAAGTACCACCGACCGTCGATTGTCCCGTAGCTATCGAGGTAGCGACCCCAGTGGTCGAGTCCGTTGTTGCTGATGACCTGGTAGTAGCAGCGTGACGAAGCTTTATGCGGCCCTGACACATCGATCTGGAGTGTGCTGGTGTGGTGCCGGACCAGAATCGGCGCCGTCCCCTGGGCCCGTACCAGCTCGGCCGTCCCGGTGAAGATGGAGCGGATGTGGTCGCGCCCCCGGTAGGGCGTTCCGTCGAGCTCCATGATGGCCTCGGGAGCAAAGCACTCCAATACCTGGTCGAAACGCCCCGAATCGGCGTTGGCGTTGTAACGGGCGACGAGATCCCGGATGCTCTCCCTTGCCACCAGTTCCCACAACTCCATGTGTCTCCCCTCTCGGTTGGAGCAGAAATTAGTGGCCGACCGGTCTGGGCAGTGTCCCCACCACAACTGCCCGTACGCCGGTCAATACTGAACCTCAGCCGACGACGGACACGAGGATGCCGATGCCGACCATGCGTTTCAACCACATGGAGCTCTCTTTCCCATCGGGGACGCTTTCCCCCGCCTTCCGTGAGGAGGTGGACGCCTTCTACTGCGGTGTGCTCGGTTGGGACTCGCTCGACACCGAGGTGGTTGGACAGTCCTGCCATCTCCTCCGGCCCGATGATGGTCAATTCATCTTGCTGGCCGAGGCCGAACAGCCCCTCTCGTCACCCGGTTATGACCATCTCGGACTTCTTTTGGACACCCGCGACGAGGTCGACGCCCTCCTCGGGAAATGTCAGGACTTCCAGGAAACCGACGGCCGACTTCGGATCAAGGAGTACAAGGACCTGGTCGGACCGACGATCACCGTCCATGCCTTCTACGTGAAGCACCTCCTCCCCATCTGGTTCGACATCCAGTGCATGGAATGGCCGAAAGGTCATGAGCCGGCCCGACGGTGGAAGTACTCCTGACTTTGGGCGGGCTCAGCCGCGCACGGCCCGCCAACAACGGCAGAGCATGGGCATCTCCACCACCTCGCCATCGACGACCGCGGTGGCGGCCGTTCTGACCCGGGCCAGCTCCTGCTCCCTTTGATCCGGAGGCATGACGATGGTGGAACTGTAGGTACCGGCCAGACCGACCAGCTCGTCCCGGGTGAGCGGCAACGACCACCTGATGAGGCATCTGTCGAGTTCGACAAAGGGGGACTGAGGTGGGAGCTCCAGTCCGTGTCGCCGCTCTCGCTCGCTCCGGTCTCCTGCGAGGCGGGCACCATCCCCCAACAACTCCGACACCCAGCCGACGGTCCGGTCGACTCCGTTGCGAATGACGCCGAAGACACCACCCGGACGTACCACCCGACCCACCTCGGTGACCGTCCGATCCGGGTCCATCCAGTGCCAGGCAGAGGAGACCATCGCCGCGTCGAGGGTCCCCGAGCGGAAGGGGAGCTGTTCGGCCTTGCCTCGCACTGCCCATATGTCCGGTGATGTCCGTCGCAGCACCTCCAGCATGCGGCCGTCAGGCTCAACGGCCGCTACGTGGTTCGCTCGCTTGGCCAGTTGTCGGGTGAGGGCACCCGTGCCGGCGCCCAGATCGGCGGCGGTCGGGCACGGCCTACGCAGGATCCAGTCAACGGCTGACAGTGGGGGGCCGGGCCGGAAGCGGTCGTAGGCTTCGGCCACCGATCCGAACGACGACGCCCGTTCCGTGGTTTGCCGAGTTGCCATATTTCGACAGTACTGGCCGGGGCGGCGCGGTTGTCCGGCGCGGTTGTCCGGCGCCGGTTGTCCGGCGCGGTTGTCCGGCGCGGTTGTCCGGCGCCGGCTGTCCGGCGCGGTGCGCGGTTGTCCGGCGTCGAGGGCAGCGGCCCGTTGCCCGTCGGTTCTTGGTGGGCACCCACCGCGGCCGGATAGAATGGGCAGGTGCGACCACCGGTGGAGAGGGCAGCTTTCTCCGCCCTGGCCCGGGGTGGGTGGCCATCGGCCGGCGGCCGCGGGTTCCCCGCTTGACCGGCCCGAATTCGTCCGATCAGTCCCGCCCGGACAGCGCCCCCATCGGAACGGCTGGGGTTCTCCTGTGGATGCCACACGGCAAGAGCATGCTCGGCGGCCACGTCGTGCAGATCGAGAAGACGGCGCACGCCCTCGGCCAGAAGGGTGTGGACGTCCTCACCGACTTCTCCGACGACCCGCCACTGACCGGCATCGACCTGGTACACGGCTTCGGGCTGAGCGCTGCACAGATCCGCCGTTGTCACACCGGACGGGCCCCGGTGGCTCTTTCTCCGATCTACTGGGACCGCTCATATCGGGCCGACGGTTTCGACCGAAAGCTCGGAGCCCGGGCAGTGGCGGGAAGGGCATACCGGGCCACCCAGTTCGCCCGCTCCGCCTGGCGTAGCCGCGGTGCCCTGATGGAGACGAGCCTGGCATTCCTGCCCAGCGAGCTCGAGCTACTGACGGCCTACGAGTCCGCTGACCTGCTCCTACCCAACGCGGTGGGCGAGGCCGACAGCATCAGGGGGGACTTCGGGGTGTCGACGCCGATGATTCCCGTCCCCAACGGAGTCGACCCGGTGAGCTTCTCGGCGCCGGCGGATCCGTTCGAGGCCCGCCGCTACGTGCTCTTCGTCGGTCGGATCGATCCCCATAAGAACCAGCTCGGCGCCATCCGGGCCCTGCGTGGGTCGGGCCTGCCCCTGGTCATCGCCGGGCATGACCACCCCCACCACCCTGAATACACCGAGCGGTGCCGGGCCGAAGGGGCCGGCTGGGTGACCTTCACCGGCGAGGTGCCTCACGACTCGGCGGAGCTGGCCGATCTCTACCATGGCGCCCGGGTCCACCTGCTCCCCAGCTGGTTCGAGACGACCGGTTTGGTGTCATTGGAGGCAGCTCTCAGCGGGTGCAGCGTCGTGTCGACGTCGTTGGGGCACGCCCGGGAGTACCTCGACGATCTGGCCTGGTACTGCGACCCTCGGGAACCGACGTCCATTCTCAGCGCCGTTCGCAACGCCTGGGACTCACCCCCCACCGGTCAACTCAGACAGCGGATCCTCGACCGTTACACGTGGGAGCACGTGGCCGAGTCAACCGTTGCCGCCTACCGCTCCCTACTCCGGTAGTACTTTCACCACCGGCGGAGATGCCGATCCAGGCCGGCCCGACGTGGCCTGACCTCCGTAGAGGTGCGGTCAATTCGAGTGGTGGCACTGGCCCGTTCTTCACTATTCTGAGTGGGGACCGACGACGGACGGGACGGGCAGGAGCTCCACTTGGCGGATCAGCGAATTGCCAAACGGATACACCGCATCTGGCTCGGCTCGGATCTCCCGGTCGAGTATGCCGAAAATGCCGCTGCCTGGCACAGGTTCTTTCCGGATTATCCGCTGGAGACCTGGACCGAGTCGTCGCTGATCGAGCTGGGCATGCCGGAGCCCTTCTTCGTCGGCAGGACCTACGCCGAACGATCGGACCTCGCCCGCTATGTGGTTCTCCACCGGTTCGGTGGCATCTATGCCGACTGTGATGTGCTCCCGCTCACCCGGTTCGACTACCTGTGGTCGCCCAGCGACTCCTTGGTCTGCTTCCAGGAGTCCGAAGATCTGATCTGGAATGGTCTGTTCGCTTGCTCCCCCGGCCATCCGGCCCTCAACCTGATCACCAAGCTGGCCGTCAGGAGCGCGCGCCGTCATGAGGCCGGGGCCGCTCCCAATGTGCGGACGGGGCCGTTCGTCTTCACTGCCGGCGTCGACTACCAGCGGACCATCGATCCGTCGGGCATCCGGGTCCACCCGGTGGGTTTCGCCCATGTGCGCGATCCCCGGCGAGAATTCGCCGTCGCTTCCTCCCCCTTCAGAGACCCTCCGTCCTGGACCGAAGTCACCGGGTCGGGTACCGCCGCACCGCCTCCACGGACCGGCGACTCTGTCCGAGCCGGACTGCAGGATGCCGGCTTTGCTCTGAGGTACGCCCCCTTACGCCTCCGACGCAAACTTAGGGAGCTGCTGTGACCCTCCGGTTACCAGCTGGCTAGCCGGCGGTCAGCGCACGCCGAGCAGAAGTTCGGTGACCAGTTGGTCGAGACGCTCGTGCCCGTACCCCCGGGTGGCGAGTTCTTCCTCGTCGACCAACGAGGCTTCCGTGCGTAGCCCGGCGATGGCCTCGCCGCCCAACCCGCCGGTCGAGGTGGCCACGTTGATCTCGTCCCGTCGCGCCGTCCGGAGAGCATCGGCGATGTCCTTATCCCGGTGGAAGCGCACTACCTTGTCCCGCAGGATCAGGTAGGTGCGCATGCAACCGCGGGCGAAATCCCATACCCCGTCAGCATCTTCGGTCCGGTAGGAGTGGGCGTCGAAATGGCGCATCCCGTCCCATCGGGCATCCTCCAGCACCTTTACCGTGTAGAAGGCGTCGCGGATCCCCTCCGACCCGAAGCGGAAGTCCTGGTCGAATTTTCCGATGCGCTGGGCGTTGAGGTCGATGTGAAAGAGCTTGCCGTGCCAGAGGGTTTGGGCCACGGCATGGGAGAAGGCCAGTCCGCTCATGGTCTCGTGGGCGAACTCGGGATTGAGCCCGACCATGTCCGGCCATTCGAGCTCATTGATGAATGCCAGTGCATGACCCACCGTGGGCAGGAGGATGTCGCCCCGGGGCTCATTGGGTTTCGGTTCGAGGGCGAAGCGCAGATCATGCCCGTTGTCCCTGACGTAGGAGCAGCACAGATTTACCGCTTCGGCGTAGCGGTCGAGTGCCCCGGCCACATCCTTGGCCGCATCGGCCTCGACGCCCTCCCGACCGCCCCACATCACGAAGACGGTGGCACCGAGCTCGATGCCGAGGTCGATGGCGTCCAGTGCCTTGGCCACCGCCATGCGGCGGACGGCAGGGTCGTTGGCGGTAAAGGCGCCCTCTTTGAAAACGGGACGGGAGAACAGGTTGGTGGTGACCATAGGCACCCGCAACCCGGTCTGCTCGAGGGCTGCATGGAACCGCTTGAGGATGACATCGCGGTCGGAGGACGATGCGTCGTAGGGGACGAGATCGTTGTCGTGCAGAGTGACCCCGTAGGCGCCGAGGTCGGCCAGCCGATAGACGGCATCGACCGGATCCAGCGGTGGGCGGGTCTCGTGGCCGAACGGATCACGCCCGGGGTTGCCCACCGTCCACAGACCGAACGTGAAGTGATCGTCGGGGGTCGGCTCAAACGACTCTGTCATAAGACACCTCTGCATCGCATCGGGGGATCAGTGGAAGGCGGCTGCCCGCCAACGCTACCCACCTCCATCCCTCATCGGCGCCGGACACATTCCGGGACCCCGCACCGGGGTGTTCAACCTCTGGCTTCGGCATAGCGGGCTCTCACCTCGATCGAGCGCCCGGCGTCCGGGCCCGGTTCGATGGGTGTGCCGTCCCGGAGTCTCCAGTCGACAGAGATCTGTTCGACGGGCAAAGCCGAGGCCAATACGGCCGCCTGGAGGGCAGCGCCGGTGGCCACGATCTCCTCCTCGTCGGGCACGGTCACGGACCGGCCGGAGAGAGTGGCCAACACCCGCCGGTAACCGGCCGACCGGGCCCCCCCACCCACCAGGACCAACCGTCCCGTCCGGGTCGGCACCCCTGTCACCCCCAGCGCGTCGAGTCCGTCGAGCAGACCACAGACCACTCCCTCGAAGGCCGACCGGGCCAGACACCCTCGGCTGAGGTCGGACCGGATGCCATGGAGGCTGCCGGTGGCGTGGGGTCGATTGGGTACCCGCTCGCCGGCCAGGTAGGGAACCAGCACCAGCCCTCCCGACCCGACAGGTGCCCCGAGGGCCAGAGCGTCGAGCTCGCCGTGGTCCACAGCCAACAGCCGACCGACCGCCTCGGTGACCAGGGAGGCGTTGAGCGTACATACCAGGGGGAGAAAGTTGCCCGTGGCATCAGCGAACCCGGCTACGGCCCCGGTGGGGTCGTGGACGGGGTTTGCGGTGGTGGCGAATACCGTTCCCGAAGTTCCGATGGAAACGGCCACGTCGCCGGCGGCCAGACCGATGCCCAAGGCCGCCGCCATGTTGTCTCCCGTCCCCACGGCAACCGGTGTGTCCGCCATCAGGCCGAGCTCATCGGCAGCCGACCCGCTCAGTGTGCCCGCCTGCTCCCAAGGGCCTAGCACCTCGGGAAGGGCGGCGGCCCAGTCCCGATCGGGGTCGATCAAAGCCAGCACGTCGAACCGGTAACGGCCGGCCGAGGGGGACCAGTACCCGGTGCCCGAGGCGTCACCCCGATCGGTCACGCTCCGTCCGGTCAGCCGGAAAGTCAGCCAATCGTGAGGCAACATGATCCGCGCCACTCGGCCCAGAACCTCTGGTTGGCAACGACGGAGCCACGCCAGTTTGGCCACGGTGAAGGCCGCCACCGGCACGCTCCCCGCCGCCTCCACCCACTCCCCGGCGGTCAAACGGTCGAGCAGCCCCTCGGCGTCGGGGGCGGACTCCGTGTCGTTCCACAGCTTGGCCGGGCGCAGCACCCGGTCCTCCCCGTCGAGGACGACCAGCCCGTGCTGTTGGGCGGCCACGGCCAGGGCCTTCACGTCGGTGGGACCGGCCTTGCGCTGCGCAGCCTCGCTACGCGCCTCAGACATGGCCGCCACCAGCGCCGCCCACCACCGTTCCGGCGCCTGTTCGCTCCGCGGGGGCGACGTAGCCGGGTGGAGCGATCGTCCGGTACCGACCACCTGTCCGGTGGCCGCGTCACGCAGCTGGACCTTGGTCGACTGGGTGGACGAGTCGATCCCGGCTACGAGAGGCACCGATCTGACGCTAGTGCGCCGGCGCCCTCCGGCCCCCGGCCATCGCCGACCCGAGGAGTTCTTCCCTCAATTCACCGACGCCCGGATCACCGCCTCACGATTCGGCGCTGGAACCCATGAACCTGGCGGCACCGAAGCTGAATACCCCACCGTCGGCGGCCACCAGCCAGTAGCCCTGGCCGTTCTCGGTCGCCTTGATACCGCCGACGGAGGCGTCCAGGTGGCGTCCTCCCTCCGAACCGAGGAACTTCGCATCCCCGAAGGTGAAGACGCCACCGTCGGCGGCCACCAGCCAGTAGCCCTTGCCGTCGGGGGTGGCGGCCATCCCCACGACCGGCTTGTTCAAGTGATCGGATCCGGTCGAGCCGAAGAAGTGGGCATCCCCGAAGGTGAAGACGCCACCGTCGGCGGCCACCAGCCAGTAGCCCTTGCCGTCGGGGGTGGCGGCCATCCCCACGACCGGCTTGTTCAAGTGATCGGATCCGGTCGAGCCGAAGAAGTGGGCATCCCCGAAGGTGAAGACGCCACCGTCGGCAGCCACCAGCCAGTAGCCCTTGCCGTCGGGAGTTGGAGTCAGGCCCACGATCGCCTTGTTCAGCCGATGACCACCCTCTGACCCGTAGAAGCGGGCGTTGCCGAAGGCGAAGACCCCACCATCCGACGCCACCAGCCAGTAGCCATCGCCGTTGGTCGTCGAGCCCATGCCCACGATCGGCCTGTTCAGGTGATCGCCCGACAGGGACCCGTACATCTGGGCGTTACCGAAGCTGGACACAGCTCCGTTGGCTGCGGCGATCCAG
This sequence comes from uncultured Acidimicrobiales bacterium, assembly GCA_963824645.1. Lineage (GTDB taxonomy): Bacteria > Actinomycetota > Acidimicrobiia > Acidimicrobiales > RAAP-2 > Bog-756. The sequence continues at coordinate 148,808 of CAWGQC010000010.1, read as the reverse complement.
TAACCCTTGCCATCGGGGGTGGTGGCCATGCCGCTCGAGTTGAGACCGGTGGGAGTCACCACCACCGTAACCGTGGCCGAACTGACCCCGCCCTGGGCGTCCCTGACGGCGACGGTTACCAGGAAGGTCCCGGCCACGGTGGGGGCACCGCTTATCGTCCCGCTGGGCGCGAGGACCAGGCCGTGGGGCAACCCCGAAGACAGCTCCCATCGATAAGGGCCGGTTCCGCCCTGGGCATTCAACTGATCACTCAGTCCCACATCGACGTGGGCGTTGAGGGATTGGCCGACGGCGATGACCAGAGCGGGAGCGATGGTGACCGACTCGGTCTGGGAGACCTGCTGGCCGACGGCATCGGTGGCCACCAACGTGAACGGGAAAGTCCCGTTGGTGGTGGGGACACCGCTGATCTCCCCGGTCGACGGCGAGATGGTGAGACCCGGGGGCAGCGTGCCGTCTGCCACCGACCATGTGTAGGCACCGGTTCCCCCGGTGGCCCCCGGAGTCACGCCGTAACCCACTCCCTGCTCACCACCGGGAAGGACAGTGGAGATGATGGAGGGATCGTCTGCGATGTACCCGAGCTCTGACTGAAGGCCCTTCTGGTTGTGGGCGTCGGTGACCACCAGGGTGAAGGGGAAGGTCCCACTGGTGGTAGGAACCCCGCTGATCTCGCCGGTGGCCGACGAAAGGGTCAGGCCCGGGGGCAGCGTGCCGTCGGTCACCGACCAGGTGTAGGTACCGGTGCCCCCTGCGGCCTGCGGGGTCACGTCATAGTCCGCTCCCCGTTCGCCAGCGGGAAGGACGGTGGAGGTGACGGCAGGATCGTTGGTGATGGTGATCGATTCGCTCTGGGCGGCCTGTTGGTTGTCGGCGTCAGTGACCACCAGGGTGAACGGGAAGGTTCCGCGGGCAGTGGGAACACCGCTGATCTCGCCGGTGACACTCGAGAGGGTCAGACCGTCAGGCAGAGTGCCTCCGGCCAGCGACCAGGTGTAGGTACCGGTGCCCGCCGTGGCACTGGGGGTCACGTCATAACTCACGCCGTGTTCACCGCCGGGAAGAGCCGGAGAGGTGATGGAGGGGTCGGGGGCGATGATGACCGACTCGGCCTGGGTGGCCTGTTGGTTGTCGATGTCGGTAGCCGTCAGGGTGAAGGGGAAGGTACCGCTGGCGGTGGGAACACCGCTGATCTCACCCGTCGAGTTGGAGAGGGTCAGTCCGGCGGGCAAGGTGCCGTCGGTCACCGACCAGGTGTACGAGCCGGTGCCTCCGGTGGCCCCAGGGGTCACGTCATAGCCCACGGATTGCTCGCCGCTAGGAAGGACGGAGGAGGTGAATGAGGGATCGGGGGCGATGATGACCGATTCGGTCTGGGTGGCCTGTTGGTTGTCGATGTCGGTGGCCACCAGGGTCAGAGGGAAGGTACCGCTGCCGGCGGGAACCCCGCTGACCTCGCCGGTCGACGAAGAGAGGGTGAGACCGGGGGGCAGCGCGCCGTCGGTCACCGACCATGTGTAGGAGCCGGTGCCTCCGGAAGCGCCCGGGGTCACGTCGTAGTCCACCCCCTGCTCTCCGTCGGGCAGGGCAGGGGACGTGACTGAGGGATCGGGGGCGATGATGACCGATTCGACCTGGTCGGCTTGCTGGTTGCCGGTGTCGGTAGCCACCAGGGTGAACGAATAGACAGCGGAGGCGGTGGGAATACCACTGATCTCACCGGTCGACGAAGAAAGGGTGAGACCGGGGGGCAGCGCGCCGTCGGTCACCGACCAGGTGACGGAGCCGATGCCTCCCGAAGCGCTCGGGGTCACGTCATAGTCCACTCCCTGCTCGCCGCCGGGGAGCAGTGAGGAAATGATCGACGGGTCTGCGGCGATGGTGACCGATTCGGTCTGGGTGACCTCCTGGTTGTCGGCATCAGTCACCAACAGGGTGAACGGGAAGGTCCCATCGGCCGAGGGGACACCGCTGATCTCGCCGGTCGCCGACGAGATGGTGAGACCGGGGGGCAGCGGGCCGTCGGTCACCGACCAGGTGTAGGAACCGGTCGCTCCCGAGGCACCCGGGATCACGTCATAACTCACGCCTCGCTCCCCACCGGGGAGAACTGAGGAGGTGATGGTGAGAGGGCTGAGGGGCGTAACGGAGTTGGACGGGGAGCTGGCCGCTCCGGTTCCCTGGCTGTTCACGGCGTAGACCTCGAAGGTGTAAGCGGTGCCATCGGTCAGTCCGGTCACCGTGGCCGTGGTGGCGGTCGATGCGGCCCGGGGGAACGGAGCGTAGGTGCCCCCATTGGCCGAGTACCAGACGTTGTAGTTGGTGATGGCGCTCTTTCCGCTGTAGCCCGCAGTCCACGACAACGAAGCCTGGCCGTCGCCGGCCGTGGCGGTCACCGCCGAAACGGCGCCGGGATCGGCGGTGGGCGTGACGGCCACCCGAGGCGTGGACCGGTCACTGAGCCCGGCGGCGTTGCCCGACTGGATCGAGATGTAGTACGTCGTTCCGTCGGTGAGCCCGGCCACGGTGCAGGTCAGCGCGCCGGAGGTGGTGCAGCTGCTGATCTGGCTTCCCGCTTCCGGAGCATCGAAGGCGGTCACCGTGTAAGCGGAGTTATTCACACCGTCGACGGTCTGGTTGCTGATGGGTGCTCCACCGTCATAGGCGGGCGCCGCCCAGGTGATCACAGCACTCTGATACTCGGCGTTGGCGGTGATCGACGTGGCGTCCGGTGGGTCGGGGTAGGTGTACGGCGTGCCCGTGAGCGACGAAGAGGTCGCTCCCACTCCGGCCGCGCTGACGGCCCGTAGGTTGACCGTGTAGCCCGTTCCGTCATTCAGTCCGTCGATGATCACCGGCGACGTCGTGCCATTGGCGGTGGTCCAGGTGTCGCCACCATCCAATGAGTACTGGTACGAGGTGATCGGGTCCCCGCCGGGAGAGCCGGCGGTGAAGGCCACCGACAGATAGGAATCGCCCGGGGTGATGGCGGTGAGGGTCGGTGCGCTCGGACGGGCGATGGGTGTCACTGCCTGAAGCGGACTGGAGGAAAGGCTGGAACCCGCCGCGTTGGTTGCCACCACGCCGATGTAATAGGTGGTGTTGTTAGTCAGGCCGGTCACAGCACAGGCCGGTGTCATCGTCGTGCACGCCGTTCCGGCGGTGGTGGTGCCTGCCGCTGTGGTGTAAGCGGTGGCTGTGTACCCGGTAACCACCGCCCCCCCGTTGGAGGCCGGAGCGGTCCAGGACACATCGGCGGAGGCCGAATCACTGGCCGCCTGAACGGCAGTCGGTGCTCCCGGTACCGTGAGGGGCGTGGCGCTGGCCGGGGCGGACGGATTGCCATCCCCGATGGCGTTGTCGGCCCGGACCACAACGGTGTAGCTGGTCCCGTTGACCAGTCCGGTGATGGTGAAATTCGTACTGGTGACGCCGGCGGAGACGAAGGGTCCGCCGTCCAGCGAGTAGTCGACACCGGTGACCGAGGAGCCACCGTTGTTGGCGATCGAGGCAGCCACCGCCATGGTGCCGTTTCCCGGGATCAAGGTGATGGTCGGCGCGCCGGGTACCGTGGCCGGTTCGGCCTCCACCGGCAACGATGCCAGCGAGTCCCCCACAGCATTGAGGGCCCGGATTTCCACGGGATACTCGGTCCCGTTGGAAACGGGGGTTGCCCCATCGGTGGACAGGGTCGTGATGACCATCGGATTGGCGTTCGACGCCGCCGTCCGCCACGTGGTGCCGGCGTCCGTCGAGTACTGGTAGGACAGGATGGGACTGCCCCCCGTCGACGGCTCCGCATACGAGACGGTGATGGTGGCATTTCCGCGCTCCGCCGCCGTGATCAACGGTTGACCGGGCGCGGTGGCCGGCGTCCCCGCTACGGCTGCTGACGGGTCGGAGTCTCCAGCCTCGTTATCAGCCCGCACCTCGACCGGATAGGTGTTTCCGTTGGTCAGGTTGCCGATGGTGAAAGTCGGCGCCAGCGAGCCGGTCGGCACCCACGCAGAACCCCCGTCGACCGAGTATTCGTAGTCGGTGATGGCTGAGCCACCGTTCGACGCCGGGGTGAAGGTCACCCCGAGGGATCCGTTCTCCGCGGTGACCGATGTGATGGACGGCGCATCGGGAACCGATACGGGAATACCGGCGGCTACGGCCGAACCCGGACCGTAGCCGGCCGCGTTGACCGCCCGGATTTCGACGTCATAGGTGTCACCGTCGGTCAGCGCCGTCGTGCCGTCGGCCGAAACGGCAGTAATAGTCATGGTTGTCGAGGTGGCGGACTGTCCGTCCGTCCGGTTCTGCCAGGTGGCCCCGGCATCGGTGGAGTACTGGTAGGCGGTGATCGCCGATCCACCGTTGTTGATAGGCGTACTGAAGGTGACCGTAAGTGACTGGTTGGCCGCCACCATCCCATTGGCACCGGTGATGATGGATGGCGCCGCAGGCGTGGTGTAAGGAGTTCCGGACTGGGAGGTCGAGGCGGGGCCGGGGCCCACCGCGTTGACGGCCCGGAGTTCGATGGGGTAGGAGGTTCCGTTGGTGAGAGTGGTCGTACCGTCGGTGGAGAGGACGCCGATTTCACAGGTGACCGACGAACCGTTGCCACTCGGGCACGGTGTTCCATAACTGGACTCGGAGTACCAGTGGGATCCACCGTCAGTGGACCAGTCGTAGTCGGTGATGGGTGATCCGCCACTGGCCGGTGCGGTAAAGGTGACGGCCAGCGCCTGGTTCTGCGAGACGATGGAGGCGATGAGCGGCGCGGCAGGCGCAGAGGTGGTGCTGAACGAGGTGGTGGCCGGTGCGCCGGCCCCACTTATGTTGATGGCTTCCAGCTCGAAGGTAAATGAGCTTCCGGTTCTGAGGCCGGTCACCGAGACCGGGCTGGTGGTCGAAGTCGGAACCCAGGTGCTTCCTCCGTCGGTGCTGTAGCGGTACCCGGTGATGGCACTTCCCCCGTTGCTGCCCGGGCTGAAGGCGATCGAGGCCGTGGTGGAACCCACCTGAACCGAGGTCAGGGTGGGAGCACCGGGCAGAGCCACCGGTGTCTGGCTCACCGAGTTGGAGGCGGATCCGGCGCCGATCCCGTTGACCGCTTCGATCTCCACCGAATAGGGGGTCCCGTCCGACAGGCCGGACAGGGTGAGCGGACTGGAGGTCGCCGAGCTCGGGAGCCAGGGTCCGGAACCGTCGAGCTGGTAGAGGTAGCCGATGATCGTCCCACTGGAAGCCGGCGGGGTGAAGTTGACCTGGAGAGCGCCGTCCTCGGGAGTGATCGAGCTGATCACCGGGGCCCCCGGTGGCCCCGACGGGGTCAGTGTGGCGGTGGGGGTGGAGAAGGGACCGTCGCCGATGGCATTGACCGCTTCCACCTCGAATATGTAGCCGGTTTGATTGGTCAGTCCGGAGACGGTGGCTGACGTCGAGGTCGAGCCGGTGTCGTCAGTGGTCCACGTGGTCCCGCCGTTGCTCGAGTACTGGATGACGTAATCACTGATCGGGTCGGCACCGGTGCTGGGTGCGGTCCATTGGAGGCCGACGTCGTGGTTGCCGGCCGTCCCCGACAGGGTCGGTATACCGGGCACCCCGGTCGCATAGGTGATGACGACCGAGCCGTCGTAGGTCGGGCCGGGGTCCACGAAATTGTTGGATACCGACGGCGCAGCGCCATCGGCGTTCGAGTAGTAGGCGTCAACACCACTGAGGCCGGCGATGCCTCCTGTGGAGTTCTCGCCCGGGCTACCCCCCTGTCCGTACCACTCGTCGGAGCTTCCGGAACCGAACTGATCGTCGCCCGCCGCCCCGCCGGCCGCACCGCCTCCACCGCCGGCTCCACCACCGCCGTCGCATCCCGCCTCACCTGACGGGGCGTCGGCGTTGAAGTACTGATTCGAGTTCTGACCGTTGGTCGAACCGCCGCACTGGGTGAACACGGCGATGCCCTGCTGACCCTGGGTGGCATCGGTGGGCAGTGGCGACGGACTGTCGATGGTGTTGGAGGACGAGCAGCCGCTGCCGGTGCACCCGGCCGGACTGCCGTAGGTGATCGGCGTGGGGGTGGACTGGGGGACGTACGAAGCGAGACTGATCTGTCCCTTCACCAACGCGTACTGGCCCGATCCACCACTCCCGCCGCCACCGCCGGCCACCACAGTGCCGATACTGGTCGGTGCGCTGGCTGAGCTTCCCACCTCTATGGCCGTGGCCGCTCCGCCAGACCCTCCGTAACCGGAACAGCCGTTGGGACCGGGCGCACCGCCCATACCTCCGTCGTACTGGGTGAGGGGGTTGATGCCGCCGGGGGCGTCGTTGCCATCCACGGGCGATGACGCATCCTGACCCCGGGTGCACCCGGTGTCGATCGGTTCATCGCCACCCGACCCGACGCCGATGGTCAGGTAGTCCCCCGGGTTCACCGATATGGAACCGGTGACCTCCCCTTGATAGCCACCCTCGGGAGGGCGTCCGGCGCTGTCGGTACCACCCCATGAGCCGTAGCCCCCGGTGGCGGTGACGGTGAGAGAGGTCACACCGGAAGGAACGGTGAAGTTCTGCAAGGTGTCGTTGTCGAAACCGAATGTCTGGGTGACGGTGGTCGGTGTGCTGGCCCCGGCCGATCCCACCGCACTGCCGAGCACCGGTACCGCCAACCCGCCGGAACCGATAGCCAACAGGGCCGCCACCAGGGCCACGAGCCGGTGCGGTCGCCCTTTCATCGAACGGGGGACGCGCGCCACCAGGGGAGAGGATTCAATTGTCGCCATACATGACAATTCGGTCGATAGAGGCGGGATCTTTAGGGCCTGGGCCCACATTCCGGTCAATCGGCCCACCTGGCCCGGCCGATTGTGTCCTGACTACTACAAGTGGTAGTAAGTACTGGAGGTTGTCGTACTCAACCGCCGTCGAGGCGAAGGGGGCGGGGCGTGGTCGAAGTCGACGTCCAACCGGGCGCCCGCACCGTCGGCCCGCAGTTGAGTGCCAGCGCCCCTCTTGACCAGCCGCGGGATCGGCAACGAACGTGCCGACTGCTGCTGGCCACACTGTGGCTGCTCGACGCCGTGCTCCAGATTCAGCCGTTCATGTTCACCCGCGGACCCAACGGCTTCAGTGGCATGTTGAAGAGCGCCGCCACCGGGAACCCGGGGTGGGTGGCCCACTCCATCACCTGGAATGGCTCGCTGGTCTACCACCAACCCATCGCCACCGACACCGCCTTCGCCTTCATCCAGTTCCTCATCGCATTCGGCATCGTGTCGAAACGAACCTGCAAGCCGGCTCTTCTGCTCTCCATCGTGTGGTCGCTCAGCGTGTGGTGGTTCGGCGAGGGGTTGGGTGGCCTCCTGTCCGGCCGAGCCACTCCGCTGGGCGGAGGACCCGGGGGAGTTCTCTACTACGCCCTCCTGGCCGTGCTGTTGTGGCCTACCGACGGTTCTGACCTGCCCTTCGTCGCCGCCCGCACCGTGGGCGTGGCGGCCGCCAAGGTCATCTGGGTGACGGTCTGGATTCTGTTGGGCCTTCTGTGCCTGGTCGGTTCGGGCCGCTCGCCTCGGGCGTTGCACGACCTGGTGGCCGACCTCGACAACGGGCAGCCGGGCTGGTTGGCCCACATCGACCGGGTCAGCGGGTCCTTCCTTCTCCACCACGGAACGCCGGTGGCCATCCTGCTGTCCGTGGTCTGCCTCCTCGTGGCCGTCGGGGTATACCTCCCGGCGCCGATCACCCAGATCACTCTGGTGGTGACCATTGCCGTCTTCATTGTCATCTGGGTCGCCGTTCAGGATGTGGGCGGGATCCTGGCCGGTGGGGCCACCGACCCGAACTCGGGACCGCCGGTGATCCTGTTCGCCCTCATCTACTGGCCGTTGACCCCGGGCTCGCCGGGCTGGCGCCGACCTTCGCCGGTAAACCCGTCCGCCCTGAGGGAGGGCTGATCACATGGGTCCGCCGGCATGGCTGTACTACCTGTTCGGGCTGGTGATGCTGGCCGTCGCCGGCTACGGGCTGGCCCTGCTGGCCATATCGGTGCCCATGCGGCAGTTCGTCGGTCGGGACGTCGATGTGGCCCACATCGTCATGGGGGTGTCGATGGCCGGCATGTTCGTCGGACGATGGGCGTTCGGTCCCAACGCCATCTGGGAGCTCATCTTCAGCATCCTCCTGGTCTGGTTCGTGGCCCGGACGCTGCAGTCCATCCAGCGGTGGGGTCTGCACCTCCCCCACGAGGCCGTCCACGCCGCCATGAGCCTGGCCATGCTCCTCATGTACTGGTATCCGGCAGGCCCGGCTGCCCGCCTGGGGGCCATGGCCATGTCCGCCTCGCCCGCCGCCGCCAGACTGGATCCCGGTTTGGGTTTCCTCCTGGTCATGGTGCTCCTGGCCTCCGCCGTCTTCACTCTCGCGTCGCCGGCCAAAGGTGCGTCCCACCACGGCACTCACGCTTCCGACTACCTCGGCGGCGGCCGATCAGCGCCATCGCGTCTCAAGATCACAGGAGGACCGTCGGCCGGAACCGTCGAGGCGCTCATCACCGCCCCCTGGCTCGAGGATGCCAGCCATGTCGTCATGTGCATTGCCATGGGCTTCATGCTCTTACTACTGCTCTAGGAGTGGACGGCCCCCGCCCGCCGGACCTGACGTGAAGGAAGACCATCGATGACCATCAGCTCGACGTGCAACAACCCCATGTGCTCGTGCGATCCTTGTGGCTGTGACGACTGCAGGTGCGGCGCAGCCAGCCTCGGTGAACTCGAGCGACGGGTAATGGAGATCCTGTGGAACTCGGAGGGCGGCGAATTGTCCGGTCGCCAGGTGGCCGATCAGCTCCCCGCGTACGCCTATACGACGGTGGCCACCATCCTCGATCGTCTGGGCCACAAGGGGTTGCTGACCCGGAGGATGGTCGGTCGGAAGATCCGGTTCGCTGCCGTTGGCAACAAGGGCTCGCACACCGCCGTCCTCATGCACGCCACACTGCACCACGACAAGGACCCCGAGTCTGCCCTGCTCCGCTTCGCCGAAAGCCTGTCGGAGGCGGAAGCGTCGATCCTCCGTCGGGCTCTGAACAGGCTCGAACGCGCCTCACGTCCTTAGGCCGGGCGCACGGATCCCGCCCGAGGCCACGGCAGACTGAGGCTGTGGCCGATCCCGTTCCCCCGCCCGGGCCCAACTCACCACCGGACCGCCCACCCGACCGCCCCGGATTGTGGGACTGGCTCTTCCGGAACCGGGACACCGGCCGGATCACCATCGCCCAGTTCCCCAACGCCGCCCTGTGGCTCTTTGTGGCCGCCACGGCGCTGCGCTGGATCATCCCGTCCGGAAGCCGGGTCCACACCGCCGCCGCCTGGTTGGCGGTGGCGGCGTTGGCTTGGTGGGCCGGCGACGAGGTGGTCCGAGGGGTCAACCCGTGGCGTCGAGTACTCGGACTGGTCGGATGTGCCCTGGTGGTGGCGGGCGCGGTGGCTTTGTTTCGCTGAAGGCACCGGTTCCGTCCAAACGGAAAGGCCCCGTCTCATCGATCGTCGGAACCCGGTCATCCGCACCCGGCCCAGCTATGGTCACCAGCGACGACGCCCGCTCGACCAAACATCAAAGGCGGCTCATGTTGCTCGACGGCGCCACTCAACGGATCGGACAAGGGGGACTGGACATGGGACAGCGCAAGCGGCTCTCGACCTGGCGGTATGTACTGATCCTGGGGGTGGTGGCGGCCGCTGCCGGATGTTCGTCGGGCAATTCGGCGGGTACGACGACGACCACGGCGGCCAGCTCGTCCTCCACCACCGGATCGACGAGTCACGGAGCCACCCAGGTGAATGTAGGGGCCATCTCGTCGCTCTCGGGACCCCTGGCGGGCTACTTCGGAGGACTGGCGCCCGGCATGGTCGCCTACTTCAACGCGCTGGATGCCCAGGGTGGGGTCAACGGTCACAAGATCGTGCTCACCCACTCTCTCGACGACGGTGGGTCACCCAGCCAGTTCGTCCAGGATGCCCGCACCCTGGTCGACCAGGACCACGTGTTCGCCATCGGCGTAGCCTCCGCCTGGTTCGCCCCGGGCTTCTTCGTCACCACCAAAACACCCACCTACGGATACAACGTGAGCAGCAATTGGCAGACCGCGCCCAACCTTTTCGCGGTGGGCGGCTCCACCCAGGTCTACTCCAACGGGTTCCCGACCATGGCCTATCTGATCAAAAAGGTGAAGGCCAAGTCGGTCGCCTTCATAAGCTATGGCCCGTCCATCGCCTCCTCTTACGACGCCTGCAGCACCTACGCCCAGGGCATGAAGAAGGCGGGCATCAATGTCGTTCTCTCTGACGTGGGAGCACAGCTCGGTGGGAGTTACAACGCCGATGTGCAGAAATTGCAAGAAACCGGCGCCCAACTGGTCGTCACCTGTATGCAGGCGTCTGACAACATCACCCTGGCCCGCGACATCCAGCAGTACGGGCTGAAGATCAAGCAGTTCTGGCTCAACGGCTACGACCAGGCCCTGCTCAACCAGTACAGCAGTCTGATGCAGGGAGTCTACGTATTGAACGCTTCAGCCGTGCCCTTCGCGGCGGCCAACAAGGCGGTGTACGGCAACACCTATCCGGGTCTTCAGGCCTACATCGCCGCCATGACAAAATACGAACCGACCTTTACCTACAACGGGGTCTCTTTCCTCGGATGGCAGTCGGCCGCTCTCATCGCCGCCGGTGTCAAAGCGGCCGGCGCTGACGTCACCCAGGCCGCGGTCGTCAACGCCACCAACAAGATCACCAACTTCACCGCCAACGGTGTGTCGGCGCCGGTCAACTGGGCGGTCAACCACACGGGGGTGACCCTGCCGGCCTGCAGCTCCTTCGTTCAGGTGAAGGGGGATGCCTACGTGCCCGTCTTCGCCCCGGGCAAGCAGGTCTTCATCTGTCTGGGATCGAGTGTCACCAATCCCGTACCGGTCACGCCTCCTCCGGGCACGCCCGGGACCTGATCCTCCTCGGGGTCCATCGGACCTGGTTCTGGTGGGGGGATCTCCCGTAGTGTCACCAGGCGACATGGACGTCTACCGGTGTCTCCACAATGAAGTTCAGTCGGCGACGGCACGGCCCGATCCCGACCGGGAGCGAAGGGTGAACTGAACATGGGTCGTCTCGACGGAAAAGTGGCGGTGGTGACCGGTGGGGCCGGGGGAATAGGTGCGGCCACGACCCGTCGCCTGGCTCACGAAGGTGCGTCGGTCATGGTGATCGACATCGACACCGAAGGGGCGGGGCGAACGGTGGAAGGCGTCGAAGCGGTGGGCGGATCCGCCTCGCTGGTACATGCTGACCTGTCCGACGAAAATGACGTGGTCGGCGCCATTGCCTTCACGCTCGAACGATTCGGACGCCTCGACATACTTCATAACAATGCCGCCCTGACCGATTCCGATTTCCTCGGGCGCGACACCCGGGTGACCGAGCTCTCGCTGGATGTCTGGGAGAGGACCTTGGCCGTGAACCTGCAAAGTCAGATGCTGACCAGCAAGCACGCCATTCCGGCCATGATCCGCACCGGCGGTGGGTCGATCATCAATATGTCGTCGGGTGCATCGCTCAAGGGTGACCGCACCCGCACCGCCTACGGAGTGTCCAAGGCCGGGGTCAATGCCTTGACCATGTACACCGCGGCCGGGCACGGCAAACAGGGGGTGCGGGTCAACACCATTGTTCCCGGACTCATCATCACCGACGCCGTCCGCGCCCATCTCAACGAGAGCATCCTGGAGAAACTCGGTCGGCAGACCCTCACCCCTTACCTCGGGCAACCCGAGGACATCGCCGACCTGGTGGTCTTCCTGGCCTCCGACGAGTCCCGCTATATCACCGGCCAGATGATCACCATCGACGGCGGCATGTCCGCCCATGTCGGCACCAGCACCACCGAAGACGACTGACCCTCAGATACGCGGCACCTGCTGGGTGATGCAGTGCACGTTTCCCCCGCCGAGGAGGATCTGGCGGCCGGGCACACCTTCGATCCGACGATCGGGAAACTCGGCACCGAGAAGGGCGCCCACCTCGTCGTCGAAGCGCTCGTCCAGAAGGGGGTGGACCACCACCGAATTGGTGATGAGAAAATTGACGTAGGAAGCGGCCAACCGGTCACCGGCGGAACGCGGACGCGCCTGCTCTCCGTGATCGACCCCGGAAGCTTCCTGGCTGGTGATGGCGAGAGGACCGGGGGCAGGCAGGAGCCCCACCTCCAACTGGCGTCCACGGGCGTCGGTGGCCGACTCCAGGGTGGCCCGGGCCTCCCGCGAAATGGCCGCCTGGGGGTCACCGGTCTCTTCGGTCCAGGTCAGCAGGACCCGGCCCGGGCGGGAGAAGCAGGCCAGGTTGTCCACGTGGCCGTCAGTCTCGTCACCGAAGACACCACGGGGAATCCAGATCACCTTCTCCACGCCGAGGTAGGCACCCAACAGCGCCTCGATGTCCTGGCGGGACAGATGCGGATTGCGATTGGGATGGAGCAGGCACTCCTCGGTGGTGATGCAGGTCCCCTCGCCATCCACGTGGATCGAGCCGCCTTCGAGCACGAGAGGTGCGCGGTAGCGATCCGCATCCTCCAGGTCGCACACCTTGGCCGCCACCAGATCGTCGTTGGCCCAGGGAAAGTACAGGCCACCCTCGAGCCCACCCCAGGCGTTGAAGATCCAGTCGACCCCCCGCCGCTGACCGAGCGAGCGGTTGACCACAAAGGTCGGGCCGGTGTCCCGTACCCAGGCGTCGTCCGTCGTGGTCTCCACCACCGTGATGGCGTCCGAGCAGGACGCACGGGCGTGTTCCCACTGCCGGGCCGACACCAGCATGGTGACCGGCTCGCTGCGACCTATCGATTCGGCCACCTGCACGAATGCCGTCTGCGCCGGCTTGGCCCCCCAGCCCCAGTTGTCGGTCCGCTCGGGCCAGATCAGGTAACAGCGCTCGTGCGTCTCCCACTCGGCCGGCATGGCAAACCCGTCAGCCTGGGGGGTCGACCCGAGGGTGCGCGAGGGCAACAGCAGACCTCCTGATTCGAGGGGAGTGGGCTCCGAAATCCTACTGTGGAGGCCGGACCGGTAGTCTCGTCCCGCGCCAGTTGAGCCTGGTACCGGATCACTCCTCCAAGGGGGACAGAGTGGCATTGTTGCCCGAGCAGGCCCAGAGAGGTCGGAGCGGGGGAACCCGATGACCCAGACGGTTGTGGTGGCGGCCATCCAACAAGGATTCGGCCAGGACCGCCAGGAGAACCGCGACAGCATCGTCGCCGCCGTGTCGGAAGCCGTTGGCGCCGGTGCCGGCATCGTCCTGCCTCCCGAACTGTTCGAGGGGCGCTATTTCTGCCAGTTCGAACGGCAGGAATTCTTCTCGTGGGCAACCACCACGGAGGAGAATCCGGCCGTCCAGGCCGTCCAGAAGGTGACGGCGGGGACCGGTGCGGTGGTCCCGGTCTCCTTCTTCGAGGATGCCCAACCTTCCTATTACAACTCGGTGGCCATCGTCGAAGACGGGAACGTACTGGGCATTTACCGCAAATCACACATCCCTGACGGGCCCGGTTACGAGGAGAAGTTCTACTTCACCCCCGGCGATACCGGCTTCAGGGTCTGGGCCACAGGGCATGGCCGGATCGGGGTGGCCATCTGCTGGGATCAGTGGTTTCCCGAGGCAGCCCGGGCCATGGCCCTACAGGGCGCCGACGTCCTCCTTTACCCCACAGCCATAGGCAGCGAGGTCGGGAGTCAGGCCGGCAACGACACCTCCGATATGTGGCGCAGGGCCATGGAGGGGCACGCCGTGTCCAACCATGTCCCCGTCGTCGCCGCCAATCGGGTGGGAACCGAGGAGGCCATCACTTTCTACGGATCGTCCTTCATCGTCGATCATCGGGGCCGGACTCTGGCCCAGGCCGGGCGGGACACGGTCGAGACCATCTACGCCGAACTGGACATGGCCCAAGCCACCGCCGATCGGGCCGGTTGGGGAATCTTCCGCGATCGGCGACCCGACCTCTACGGCGACCTCACCCATGGCGGTGGCTGAGGAAGTCGAGGGATCAGGGCGGTCCGTCGACCTCCGAGGTACTGATGGCCCGGGTGGGACAGCCCTCGACGGCCAGCCGAATGTCCTCCTCCCGTCCGGCGGGGTCGCCGACCACCACGGCGATGCCGTCGTCGTCCAGATCGAAGAGACCGGGTGCCCAGTACGAGCAGTTGCCTGATCCCATGCAGACCTCACGGTCGATGACGATGCGGACGGTCACTGGCGACGGGACTCCGTACCCATGTCAGCCGAAGACGATGGGGAGATGATCGGCTTGACGGATGCCCGGTGAGAAGTGAACCTCGGAGTCGTCGGCGATCCTGTAGTGGGGAATCCGACGGTGGAACTCCTCCAGGGCGATCCGGAGCTCCAGACGGGCGAGGTGGGCGCCGAGGCACAGATGATTGCCGGCACCGAAAGCAAGGTGGCGATTGGGGGTTCGTCCGAGGTCGACCCCTCCTTCGAACTCCTGGTCATCGTTGGCGGCGCCGAGTACCAAAAGGACTCGGTCGCCCTCGGACAGGGCGACGCCGTTGAGCTCTGCCTCCTGGCTGACGACTCGGGGTACCACCATGACCGGCGTGAGCCACCGCAACATCTCCTCGACGGCTCCGGGGATGGAGGACGGATCGTCAACCATGCGCTGCCGTTCCCCGGGGTGACCGGACAGGTAGGCGATCATGCAGTCGAGAGTGGCGGTCACCGTATCGAGACCGCCCAGCAGCAGGAGGTGGGCCATACCCAACAGCTCAACCTCGGTCAACATCTCGCCACCCACCCGGGCATGGACCAGCGACGACAGCAGCGTGTCGTCTGGATGTCGACGCCGTTCCTCGATGGCCGTGCGGAAGTAATCACTGACAGCCCGGGCCGTGGCCTGCCGGATGCGCTCGGCTCCGTCGAAGTCGCCGGGCTCGACATCGGGTCGGATGCTGTCGTCCCGCCACTGGAGGAACATCGGTAGATCGGACATTTCCAGACCCATCAGGGCCAGAAAGATCCCCGAGGGGAGCGGCGTCGAGAAGTCGTCGTGGAAATCACATGCTCCCCGCTCGATGAAACCGTCGATGAGGTCATTGACGGCCAGCCGCACCTCGGGGCCCAGTCGCTCGATCTCGCGGGGGACGAACTGCGGGTTGAGCAGGCGACGGTAGGCCGTGTGACGGGGCGGATCGACTTCGACCGGGATCAGCGGTTGTTCACCCAGGGCTATGGTGCCGCCCGCCGACGAGAAGACCTCCGGATGGCGGAGGGCCCAGAGGACGTCGTTGTAGCGGGAGATCAGCACCAGCGGCGATTCCCCTTCGCTCGTGGTGCGGCTCACCGGACACTCGTCCCGTAGGCGGGCGTACATGGCGTGCGGGTGGTCAGCCACCTCCTGGGAGAACAGGAGGTCGGCAATTTGCGGCTCGGCTATGTCGGTCACCAGGTTGCCCCTTCGGTCCGGGCCGGGCGGATGTTTGCTGTTGAAGCGAAAGCCCCTACAGGGCCCACGGACCCACCCGTTTGCTGAGGGCCGGAGATGGATTGAGCATCTCATCGGTCTTCCGCAACCGCGATCCCAGCTCTTGGATGATCTTGCCCGACACCGACGGCACCAGCTCTCTGACGGTGTTGAACTCGGTCGTGGTCAGCACCAGCAGTTGCATCTTGGTCTTAGCCACGACCGTGGCCGTCCGTCGGCCCCCATCGAGCAGGGCCAGCTCGCCGAAGAATGAGCCGGGCCCCAACGTGGCCAGCACGATCTCGTCCCGCGAGGCGATGGCTTGGCCACTCACGATGACGAAGAACTCGACGCCGAAGACGCCCCGCTTGGTGAGCACCTCACCGGGCTCGGCAAAACACTGGGTGGTGAGCGAAGCCACCCGTCCGAGCTCGGCCTTGCTGCATTTGGAGAAGAGGTCCACCTTCCGCAGCATCTCGACTTTGTCGTCCTTGCGCAGTCGCCTTTCGGCCATTACGCCGCCTCCTGTCGCCGGGTTGGGTGTCTCTGCGGACTTTAGCCTGCCCGATTCGCCGAGGCAGGGGTCGGCTTTGAATGGCCACGGCGGGCGAGTCGCCACTCCATCGGGCTGGCCGGCTCCGGCTGCAGGTGAGGGGCTCTGCAAACCCCGGTGGAGCGGTGGAACGGTTCGGAACTGTGCTCAGGAGGAGCTGGGCGCCTGGTTGCTCTCGCCCTGGTAGGCCCGACAGGGTTCGCCGCGCAACGAGTTGCAGGCCGGCAGGGTCACAGTGGGGGTCACCCCGGTCACCACATTGACGACCAGGGCCGACGGGGTGGTGCCTCCCAGCCCGACTGTCGCCTTCTGTCCGTGGTCCAAGGTGTCGAATTCCCATATGGGCCGATCGCCCCCCGGTGCGGAGATGACCACCCGCAACTCCGTGCCTGGTCGGAAGGTGTGCACGATCGGATCGACAGGGATCTTGACCAACGTGTAAGCGGTCGGCGACAGGTCTTTGTCTTCCTTGCCGAGGTAGGTCGGGTAGGTCGACAGCCGGGTGGAGCCGGACCCATCGACTCGGTTGGTGCTGCGCAGGAACCCGGAGGTCACATACTCCTCCTGACCGGCCGTCGGACGCACCTCGGTGACGGTCCCCTGGAAGTCCAGAACGGGCGCGGTGGATTTGACCCACAGGTCGAGCGTGGCCGGCCCGACGATGGTTGTCGTCTTGGTGAAGGGGCGGGTCTGGAAGGCGACCCCGTCGGCCGCCGGTACGGGGGCCCAATTCCAATCCGGGACGGCCGACCAGGCGTTCCCGCTGGCCGGCAGGCTGGTGGCCGGGCGCGTCGATGGGTCGAGGATGAAGGTGGGTCCCTTCTGCGCGCCGTGGGTCGACTCACTGGTGGCGCCGCCGGTACCGAAGTAGAGAGTCTGGACGTGTCCGGCCGGAGGCCAACTGGAGAACCCGGCCGAGTAGGTGGACTGGATGTCACCCGGCCCGGCGCTACCGGCTCCGTTGTCGAACAGGACCCGCACCAGGGGGGTGTCGGCGTCGAACTCCTTTTGGGCCTGAGCCACGGTTGAGGCCTGGGTGAACCGGATGGCCGGCAGCGGGGCCTGGGCCGACACACCGGAGGCGAAGCTGGTGAACCGGTCGAGAACCAGGGCGGCCAACCCATTGGGCTTACGGGGGACCGTGCCGGCCACGTAGATGTCGAGGAATTCCAGCCAGCGACTGAGCGTCTGAGGGTCGGTGGAATCGATGTGATTGCCGTTCACCATGTTGGCAAACACCTTGGTCGAGTTGGGGAACGCATCGATCAACGCCGGCCACTGCGGACCGGTCTGCTCGTCCTGGAGAGCACCGGACAGGAAGACCGGCACCTTGATGTGGGAGGCCCAGTCGATCATGGACCGCCGGATGAAGAGGGACGGCTGGCGACCCGGTCCCGTGCCGGGCGCCACCAGAGCCGGACCGACCAGGTGTTCGAGACTTTCCGATTCGTCATGGAGAGCCTGATTCTCGAGACAGGTGGACGTGCCTGGGCCACTGGCCATCTCCGCATCGATCTCGTAATACGCCCACGGCTGACCGACATTTTTGACCGGCGTGGCCGCCAGGGGTACCAATCGTCCATCGCGGTAGGAAGCGGTGGCCTTGGCGTCGTCGATGCGCTGACTGATCCAGCTGGCGGCGAAGCCGTCGTTGTAGATACCGCCGGGGTAGCCGGTGGAGAAGAGATCGTCGGTAGGGCTCATGGGGGCGATGGCCGCCAATCCGGGTGGGTCGGTGCCAGCCGAAGGAAGTTGCGACAGTCCCGAGTAGCTGATCCCCACCATGCCCACCTTGTGGCGCGACACCCACGACTGATGAGCGACGATCTCGATGGCATCGTAGGCGTCGTAGTCGGAGGGGTAGCCGAAAAGATCGAACGCGCCGCCCGAGCACCCGGTCCCCCGCATCTGCAGGCTGACCGTGGCAAACCCAGCCGCCCTGGCCACCACCGAGCCGACGTCGGTGGAGGAATCGGGAAGAAGGTTCGCATCCCCGCAGTCGGTACAGGGCGACCCGAGGGCCTTGGAAAGAAGGGACGGGATCGGATCGGTGGGTCCGGCGACGTTGTAACCGGAGTACTCGATAACCGTGGGACACGGCTTGGCCGCGCTGCACGTCACGTTGAACGGATAGCGGACGGTAGCGGCCAGTCGGATGCCGTCGCGCATGGTGATGTAGTTGAGGCCCTGGTGCATGGGCTGATGGCTATAGAGGGTCCCGTCGGTCGGGGGATTTGCGCCGGGAGCCATCACGTTGAACGCCGCAGTTCGCTTTCCCGATGTCTTGTCGACCCAGTAATAGCCCGATTCGGGAGTGAGATTGCGAATGATGAGCGATCCGAGAACGCCGGCCGGGCTCGGATTGCCGGCCACGACCACGGCTGATCCGTTTCTCATCAGGGTGATGTGATCACCCGGGTTGGCCCCGGTCAGCCACGCTTCGTCCACCGATCCGCGTGCCCGAAGGGTGGTGGATTCACTGGCGCCGGCCGCCGTGGACGTCACCCCGGTGACCAGAACGGATGCCGCTCCCACCACGGCTGCGATGATCACGGCCGCCCATGCAAAGCTGCCCGACCGTCGGATATACATGAAACTCCCCCCGGAGCCCGTCGGGGAAGGTCCCCGTCTCTTCTGAGCGCCTCTAGATCATGTCACTCGCGCCGGTACGGACGGCGGCGGTGCCATCCGACCCATTCCCGTGGGCCGATGTGGTGCATCATCGCCTGACTGTGGCTCAGTCGGCGATGCTCAGTCGGCGAACTTGGGAATGACTTCCTTGCCCATGAGCTCGATGGTCTCCATCACCGCTTCGTGGGAGACCCGATAGGGATTGACGAGGCACAGAAGCAGATCGATGTCGGCCGCCTGGTAGCGACGGCACATCTCGATGCATTCGTCCGGTGTGCCCAAAACGCAGGCATTGGCTTCGATCAGGTACTCGAGACTGAGCAGATCGAGAGAGCCGTCGTCGCTGTGCTGCTTCATGTCGGCGGCGTAGGAATAACTTCCGAGCTCCTCGCTCCGCTCGGCCATCCATTCCGACACCGATGCAATCTGTCGAGCACCGACCTTCGGGTACCACTCGAAGGACTCGCGGGCCAGGTCGAGGGCCCGCTGCCGGTCCGAGGCGCACAGCGCCATGGTGAATGTGGCCGTCTCGTTGTGCACGTAGGCCCCGAGCGGCTCCGTGCAGTCGGCGACCGCCTCTCGGTAGACGTCGACCTTCTCCTTGACCTCCTCGGGCGAGATCCCAACGGCGAAAGAACACAGACCCAGACCCAGCTGGCCCACCTGACGGTGACCATCCACGCTGGTCGTTGCCCCCCATATCGGAGGGTGAGGCTTCTGCAGGGGCTTGGGTTGGACCCGACGGCGCGGCATCTGCCAGTACTGCCCGGCGAACTCGTACTCCTCGTTGGTCCAGCACCCCACCACGTGTTCGATGGCCTCCTGCCACATCTGTCGGGTCTGTCCGGGGTCGACCCCGAATCCCTCGAGCTCGGCGCGGGTCGCCGAACGACCGGTTCCGAAATCGACCCGTCCGTTGGATATCAGATCCAGGACAGCAACCGATTCGGCCGTCCGTACCGGGTGGTTGTAGGGATGAGGCATCAGCCGCACGCCGTAGCCCAGACGGATCCGTTCGGTGAGAGCAGCGATGGCACCGTAGAGGACCTCTGGGTTCGAACAGTGCGAGTACTCCTGCAGGAAGTGATGCTCCACCGTCCAGAAGGCATCCCACCCGAAACGCTCACCGGCTACGGCCTGCTCGAGAGTATTGCGGTAGGCGATCAACTCGCTGTCAGGACCCCACGGCCTGGGCACGGGGATCTCGTAGAAGAGGGCGAATTTCACGCCGCTCATGTTGGCACACCCGGGTACCGGTTGCTCCGGACTCCGGCGGCCGGAGGGCATCCTTGACCCGGAGGAAATCCGGAAGGTGGGGGGTTACTCTCAGGAGGTCGGGTGCCTCAGGAGGTCGGGTGCATTCAGAAGGTGGAGGAGGCCAAGGCCCGGTCCCCGGACCCGTCGTCCGACGAGGCAAGCTCCAGGGCCTGGCTCCAACTCTGCGGGGTGTCGGTCTCGCGCGCCCGGGCCACTATGTCTCCCAGCCCTCGGGCTTTCGACTCGGCGGCGGCGGCGGCCTCCGCAGCCACCCGGGCAGCTTCGGCGAATCGGGGGGTGGACAGGGCCGCCCGTTCGGCGGCCTCCTTGGCCTCGGCCGCCACACGATCGGCGGCCCGAGCCGCCTCCTCGGCAGCGCGGGCTGCTTCTGCCGACTGACTGGCCGTTCTGGCCGTCTCAATGACCGCCTTGTCGGCGTCGGCCTCCGTGCGCTCGGCCTTGCGGGCCTCCTCGTCGGCGTCGGCAGCGACCTTGGCCAGTCGGGCCGCGGTCTGGTCGGCATCGGCTGCCGCCTGCATGGTGCGCGCCATCTCCGAGACAACTTCGGCGGCCTTCGCCGCCTCCATCCACGCTTCGGGCGTGCCCAGGGTGCGTGCCCGTGTCACCGCCCGCTCGGTCTCCTCGACCCATCGACCACTCGTCTCGGCTTTGTCGCCGTTATCCCGGTAGGTCATCGAAGGCCGGCCCTCAGCTGGCGTCGCCCCGGTCGGGACCCTGTCGTCCTCCCGGCTCTGAGGGGCTCGCTCCTCCCGCTCGGTGATGGTCCCGGTATCGGTGATCTCGTCTGTACCTTCGTTTGCGACGGCACTCATCTCTTCGTTCTCCCGATTCGCTCGCTCGGTGTTGGCTTCGGTCTCCGCCTTCGGAGTTTGGGTGTTCTGATCACTCTCGATGTCTGCGACCGCATTGTCGTTCGGGTCGGCCTCGGGTTCGTCCTCGACCTCGGCCTCTTCGATGGCGGCGAGGGCCCGGACCACCTCCGCATCGGTTTCGTCCTCGATCTCTTCGCTGGAAGCGGTGGCTCCGGCCGTTTCGGGCTCGTCGTCCTCGTACTCGTCTTCGACGTCGAGGTCGTGGACCACATCTGCGTCGGTTTCGTCCCCGGGGACGTCGTCGATGTCTTCGATGGCCGGGAGGGACCGGGCCGTTTCCGGTTCGGCCTCGAGTTCGTCCTCGTCCTCGACCTCTTCGATGGAAGCAGTGGCTCCGGCCGATTCGGGCTCGTCGTCCTCGTCCTCGACCTCGACCTCAACCTCGTCGTCTACCGGATCGATCGTTTCCACCTCGACACTTGCGTCGACCGGATTGACGGCCGTGGCCAGCGTCGGAACTATCTCGTTTTCGACCTGTTCGACCTGCTCGACCTTCCTGCCTATGTCGACCAGAGCGATCGGAGCTGCCGAGCTGGCCTGATCGTCGGGGCTGTCCTGATCGACACCAGCCGACTCCGGCGCGGCACTGTCAATTCCCTCCAGCACCGACCAGATCTGACCGCTCCCGACCGGACGACCCGAAGGGTACTGGGCCGGATTGGGGGTGGACGTGGTCGTCGGCGAGATCCGGCGCTCAGGCTCGGGTGCCCTGGCGGCCGCCTCCCCACCAGCCTCGTGGTTGGAATCGGCGCCGTCGTCGTTCTGGTCGACGATCTGATCGTCCGCGGCGGCGGAGGGAGCAGCCGGCGGTGGGGGTGGAGGAGGAGGATCGAGCCGCACGGTCTGACCCGTCATGTGGAAGCCGTCCCAGTACCGCATAACTCCCGGCTCGTCAGAGTCCGGGTACCATCCCGGATCGCCGTGCACCGGGGTGGCGGCTTCGGTTGCCGCATCCTCGGTTGCCGCATCGGGAGTTCGCTCCATTTGCTCGGGCACCGCGGACGTGCGTTCCCCCTGGGGCTTGAGCTGGTCTACGGGCTTGCGCGGGTTGGGCGTAGTGGGAGGCACCGTCATCCGGGGCGGCTCGTCGGAAGTTGTCGGGGTGGGCGGCGCCACGGTCACTTCGGCCACCGATCCCACTTCGAACGTCGCTCCCTCGAACGTCGCTCCCTCGAAGGCGGCCGCCTCGAATGCCGGCGCCGCGGTCTCAACCGGCTCGGCCGGTGGTGCAGCCTGGTTGGCGGGGCGGGCAGCCTGGTCGGCCTCGACCGCCCGGGGCCGAGGGTCCTTGGAGAAGAACTCCGCCACCTCCCAGGAGCCTCTCGCTTCATCTGCAGGCGCGGGGGTCTCTGTTTCGGTCTCGGTCTTCCTCTTGATATGACGGGCAAAAGGCAGCGCGGCCATGGGCACTTTGTCGGCACCCGCCTCCGCTACCTTGAGGAATTGAGGGCCACCCTCGCCACCTGACTCCCATGGATTGATGGCCTCAGGCACAATTCCTGCTCAAGCGGGCCTGTGCAGGTGCCGATAGCCACGGAGTGACAAAGGCCACGAGATCACCCCTCGAGGTGGACTCGGGGGTGGAGGCGCCGCCGAGGCCAGCCCCGAACATCGGCCTTGAAGGCGCGGCCACTCTGGTCTTCCAACCGGCCGTCGACCTCGGTACCGGACGACTGCTCGGCTTCGAAGCACTCCTGCGGTGGCACGACCCGAACGACCGAGAAATCCCGCCTGACGTCCTCATCCCCTGGGCCGAGAATCACGGTCACATGAACGAGCTCAACGCCTGGGTACTGGCGGAAGCCTGTGCGCAGGCCACCCGCTGGCCCGCCGGCCTGCAGCTGGCCGTCAACTGCTCCATCTTTCAGCTTCACCGGGGCACGGCAGCCATGGCTGCGGCCGCCGCTCTCGAGGAATCCGGTCTCAACCCTGACCGCCTGACCGTCGAGGTCACCGCCCCCTCCATGAACGATGCCGAAGCTGCCGCCGACCTCCAGGTCATGACCCGGTTGGGCATCCAGCTCACCGTGGATGATGTGGGGGAGGACTGGTCCATCCTCGAAGATCTGCACGGATGCGTAGTCAACACGGCCAAAATCGACGCCACCCTCACTGCCGGTCTGGCCGATCCGGATGGCGCCAGCCGCTCCATCGCCGAGGCCATCGTCGAACAGAGTCACTCCCGGGGCATCTGCACGGTGGCCGAGGCCGTCGAGACGGCCGAGCAGGTGGCCATCCTGCGCCAGATCGGTGCCGAAACTGCCCAGGGCTACTTCTTCTCCCCGCCGATCAGCGCCGACGATGCCGCCGATCTGGCCGGCATGACTCCGCCTCCGCGGTTCGCTCTGTCGGCCCCTCCTTCGATGTAGCTCGGACCCCCCGTTCCATCCTCTGACCACCGCCGACCGGAACCGGTTGACGCGCTCTCCTCCGGGTGATAGCCAGATCAGCGATGGTCGAGCGGAAACGGTGACAAGAGGAACGGCACCCCGGGGGGCCACCGCCCTGGCCGTGGCGGTCCTGGTCGTCGGGATGGTGACCGCCTCAACCGCCCTGACCGCCAGCCGGCCGGCGGGCGCTGCTTCGTCCGTACCAGCCGTCGACACCGTCACCGCTCCGAGCGGGTACTGGATGGCCGCTGACGACGGCGGCATCTTCGCCGAGGGCGACGCTCCCTTCGAGGGCTCCATGGGCGCCAACCACCTCAACCAGCCGGTGGTGGGCATGGCCGCTACCCCTTCGAGCACCGGCTACTGGATGGCCGCCGCCGACGGCGGGGTGTTCAGCCTGGGGGACGCCTCCTTCTTCGGGTCCATGGGGGCCACGCCGCTCAACGCACCGGTGGTTGGGATGGCCGCTACCCGTGACGGCCAGGGCTACTGGCTGGTGGCCGCCGACGGCGGGGTCTTCGCCTTCGGAGACGCCGGGTTCCGTGGATCGATGGGAGGCAAGGCCATCACCGCCCCCATCGTCGGTATGGCCGCCACTCCGACCGGAAACGGTTACTGGCTGGTGGGCTCGGACGGCAACGTCTATGCCTTCGGCGATGCCACACGGCACGGATCGATGGCCGGAAAATCGCTCAACCGACCGATCGTGGCCATCGCTACCACCCCCACCGGTGACGGGTACTGGTTGGTGGCCGCCGACGGCGGGGTTTTCGCCTTCGGAAACGCTGCCTTCCGCGGATCGATGGGTGGGACCCCTCTGAACAAGCCGGTCGTCGGCCTGGCTGCCACGAGCAGCGGCGGCGGCTACTGGCTGGTGGCGGCCGACGGGGGCATCTTCTCCTTCGGCAATGCGCCATTCCGGGGATCGGTGGCCGGTGACCACCTCAACGGGCCGGTGGTGGGCATGGCCCCGGTGGGTCCGGCCATCGGCGGGCGGGCCCTGCTGGTGGGCACGTTCAACGGGATCCCCGGTCAGTACAGCACCATCCAAGCAGCGGTAAACGCGGCTCATCCGGGTGACTGGATCCTCATCGCTCCGGGTGACTACCACGAGCAGGCCGACCATGACCACCCGCCGTCGGCCGAGGACGTCAACCTCGGGTGGTACGGGGGTGTGGCCATCCACACCAGCGACATCCATCTGCGGGGCATGAACCGCAACTCGGTCATCGTGGACGGCACCCTGCCCGGCTCCTCGGCCTGCAGCAGCACGCCCGCCGACCAGGACCTCGGGGTGCCGAGCGCCAACGGGCCCCTCGGCCGCAACGGCATCGACATCTGGGCCAACAACGTGAGCGTCGACAACCTCACCATCTGCAACTTCCAGTTGGTCCAGAACAGCGGCGGAAACCAGGCCGGCAACGGCGGGAACGAGATCTGGTGGGACGGTGGGGACAACTCCGGCAAGATCGGCGTGATCGGCTACGAGGGTAGTTATCTCACCACCACCGACACCTTCAACGGCTCGGTGGGCTCGAATTCGTTGTTCGGGAACTACGGCGTGTTTTCCGGCGAGTCACAGGGCCCGGGCGTCTGGAATCAGATCTATGCCAATAACTTTGCCGATTCGGGGAGCTACATCGGGGCGTGCCAGCAAGTCTGCGATGCCTGGATGCAGAACGCCTGGATGGAGAACGATGCCATCGGTTACTCAGGCACCAACTCGGGCGGAACTCTTGTCGTCGACAACTCGCAGTTCGACAACAATGACGACGGATTCGACACCAATACCCAGAGCGGCGGTGATGCTCCGCCGCCCCAGAACGGAGCCTGTCCCTACGGAGGGGTCAGTGCCTTCACCCAGACCCATTCGTGCTGGGTCTTCATGAAGAACTTCGTGCACAACAACAACAACCCGAAGGCACCGGGTGCCGGTCTGTCCGGCGAACCGGTGGGAACGGGCATGACCGTCTCCGGGGCGCGGAACGACACCATCATGGACAACACGTTTGCCGCCAACAATGCCTGGGGCACCCTGTTCGTTCCCTTCCCCGACAACGATGTCGGTCCCCCCGGTGTATGCGCCGGTTCGGGGGGCAAGACGTCCTCACTCCTGCCCGGTTACTGCGTCTATGACCCTCAGGGTGACGCCCTCGTAGACAACACCTATTCGGACAACGGTGCCTACGGCAATCCCACCAACGGTGACTTCGGCCAGATCACCCTCTTTTCCGGTGAGGGACAGAACTGCTTCGGAGGAAACACGGCACCGAACGGGTTCACGCCGTCCAATCTCGAGCAGGCCCAGCCGCTTTCTAGCTGCGGCACCACCACCACGGCCGCCAACACCGGGGGCGAGCTGTTCACCCAGGTCCTCTGTGACACCGGATTTGCCAGCGTCATCGGGATCTCCTGTGCGGGAGCCAACTATCCGACGCCGTCGACTCCGCCCACCATGACCAGTGTGCCGACCAATCTGCCCTCCATGCCCAACCCCTGCCAGGGTGCCCCCGACAATGCCTGGTGCAAGGGGGGGCGGCCGGTCTGACCCTCCGGGCACCGATGGCGCGCGGACCGCGGGCGGCCCATCGTGGGCGCCCGCCCATCGAGCCGGAGCCCTACGCCTCCGGTCCACCCTCCACGCCGCCTGCTTTGGATGGTCAGCTCCATAAATAGGCTGACAGTGGTGTGATGGACGGCTTCTGACGCCCTTTCAGGGCTGTCCGACCCCCGAAATCCCAGCACCTTACGAGATTCATATGTTCAGTTGAGGCTGAACTTAGGTGGGAAGAGTCAAATAAGGAGCGATGTTGGCCCACTCAGGGGCGCACGCTCCCGAGTCGATTGCAAGCGGAAGAAGAGACATGAACGAGAATTTGGCACACGGCGAGTTCGCCAGAGGACCCCACTGAAGGCAGTGCCGCTCCCGAGTCAGGCAGTGCCGCTCCCGAGTCGACGCCCGAGAGCGCCATAGCCTTGCCGCCGGCCGGTTCCGACGGCGGTGCTCTCTACCCGGTCGGCCCGCCCACCGAACTTCCCCCCACCGGCCCGACCGCTCCGGTCAACACCGGAACACCGACGCCGCCGGCCGGAATGGGATCACCCGTACCTCCCGGCACCTGGGGCGCCGCCTACCCCCAGGATCCCTACGCCGGCTGGACGCCCGGCGGCTGGCCCGGTGGGGCTTGGCCCGCAGGCGGCTGGCCCCCCGGAGCAACCCCTCCTCCCTACGGCGCCTGGCCCGCTCCTGCTTACGGACCGGTCGGACCCCCGCCGGCACCGGCCAAGAAGCGGACCGGGTTGGTGGCCACTCTGGCCACTCTGGTCGTGGTAGCTGCCCTGTTCATCGGGGCGGGCGTGGGACGGCTGGTGTGGACCTCGGGTGGAACGCTGAGCGCGTCATCCAGCAACTCGGGCGGATCATCGAGTTCGGGGGCATCGCCCTTCGGTGGTGGTTCCTCGGGTTCGGAGACCTCGCCCTTCGGTGGTGGTTCCTCGGGTAGCTCCTCGGGCAACTCCTCCACCGGCGCCGGAGCCCCTTCGGACATCTCGTCCATCGCCACCAAGGTGGACCCCGGTCTGGTGGACATCAACACCAACCTCAGCTACCAGGATGAGCAGGCGGCCGGAACCGGCATGGTCCTCACCGCCAACGGGGTGATCCTGACCAACAACCACGTGATCGACGGAGCCACCAGCATCAGCGTGACCGATGTGGGCAACGGGAAGACCTACTCGGCCAACGTGGTCGGCTATGACCGCACCGGTGACGTGGCCGTCATCAAACTGGTCAACGCCACCGGCCTCCAGACCGTCTCGATCGCCACCGGCACCGCCGCCGTCGGTCAAGCGGTGGTGGGCATCGGCAACGCCGGAGGTTCGGGGGGCACACCCAGCACGGCCGGTGGTTCGATCACCGCCCTCGACCAGTCGATCACCGCCAGCGATGACAATGGCGGGAACTCGGAGAACCTGTCGGGTCTGATCGAGGTCAACGCCGGCATCGAGCCGGGCGACTCCGGAGGCTCGCTGGTCAACGCGTCCGGTCAGGTACTGGGCATGGATACCGCCGCCTCCCAGGATTCCGGCTATGAGGTGTCCGGTACCCAGGCCTACGCCATCCCCATCCGAACGGCCCTCACCATCGCCAAGCAGATCAGGGAGGGCAGGGCGTCCTCGGTCATCCACATCGGTGCCACCGGGTTCCTCGGGGTCAGCGTCGAGGCGTCCAACAGCAGCGCCGACGGAAGCGGCGATGGCGGCTTCGGGGGTAACTTCGGGGGCGGTTTCGGCAGCGGCAGCGGTAGCGGTTCGGGCAGCGGAAGCAGCGGGACCAGCCAGTCCGGGGCGACGGTCGAAGGGACCTTGTCGGGCTCACCGTCGGCCAAGGCCGGACTGGTCCAGGGCGACGTGATCACTGCCATCGACGGGTCGAGCATCAGCTCAGCCTCCGACCTCAGCAATGCGCTGGTCGCCCATCACCCCGGTGATTCGGTACAGATCCAGTGGATCAATACCTCCGGCCAGACCCAGACGGCGACGGTGGTCCTGACCAACGGGCCGCCTTCCTGATCAGCGTCACCCTCCTCACCCGCCGGATGTCGGCGAGAGGGTGAGGAGGGTGACCCCCTGGCCGGCCAGAGTGAACTGGACCCGGGACAGGGCCCCGCTCGAGACAACCGACGCCACCGATGATCCGTCCTCGGTGGCGTCGACGACTGTCCGACTGACCTGGTAATCACCACGCAACTGGGGCGGGAACTCGACGTCGACGGCGTGGTCGTAGGGGGTGGGATCGCTGGTGCCGTAGTTGCCGGTGGCGTCGTAGGGGGCGAAGTTGTCCACCAGGACGTGGATCGTTCCGCCGGGCGCTATCGAGGCGGTGGCCTCGATCTGACCTTCTCCGTCCCGTGGTCGGGCGTCCACCGTCACCGGGAGCTCTCGACCGGCAAGCTGGCTCCACATCAACATGGCGAAGTAGGCGGGCTTGGGACTGAGGTCAGAAAAGAGCAGACCCCAATTCTGGGTGGGATCGACGGGGTCGTCGGCCGCATCGAAGAACGACAGGCGATCGAGACCGCTCGCCTGCGCCTCCTGGAGGACTGCGGCCACAAAGGCCGCGCCGTACGGTCCGTCGATGCGGACGTCCTCCCCCGCGTTGATGTTCCACTCGTCGATCCACAGCTGCGGGTGGAGGCTGGGGTAGCCGGCCAGCACTCGCCTGACCTGATGGACCTGACGGCTGTAGAGATCGGGGTTGAGCTCCGGGTTGTCCCAACACGGTTGGTCGCCCTCACCGGGCCCGGTGAAACAGAACCCATTGGGCACAGCGTCACTCGGGCCGACGTCGGGATCGTCGGCGTAGAGGTGCCACGAGACGAAATCGAGGGGGAGGTCGTTGCTGACGGCGTAGCTGGCCAGAGCCTTGACCCACGACGTTTCCAGGTCTTGGAATTCGGCCAGGGCCGGCCCTCCGACCTCGATGGTGACACTGGCCGTGGCCGCCGCCTCCTCGAGGGCCTTGGCCGTGTCCTGGTAGAGGGTGAGATAACCAGCCAGCCCGCCCGTCCAGAACTGTCCGAGGTTGGGTTCGTTCCAGACCTCGAAAACGCGCACACCCTCGTCGGTGATCTCATGAAGGGCCATCTGGTATACCAACGCCTGCCACTTGGCCTGATCCGGGCCGATGTCGGGAGGGGTGTAGTTGGGATTGACCCCGGCGGGGGGGTCCGTGGCCAGACAGGGGGGGGTGTAGTCCACGATGAGCTCGGGAGCGGCGCCGGCCTCCTCGTCCAGGGCCACCTGGGAATCGAGATAACTGGGATTCCACGACCGGGTGGCACAGTCGTAGGCCGGTCCCGCACCAGTGGTGATCTCGAAGGAGACATCAGTACGGGCAAACCGGGTGCCGATGGCCTGGAGGCTCGGTTGCGAACCGGCCACCACATGGTTGATGCCGCTCAGGTTCTCGTTTATGGCGCCACCCGGCCGCGACGTATGAACCATGACCGACACCCCGTCCGACGACGAGCGGGCGGGGGAGGCGCCGGCGGAACGGGGGGCTGACACCCCCACCCCGACGGCCAGGATGAGGCCCACGGCCACCGCCGCCAGTCCCCCGGGGCCCTTCCCCCATCGGCGAGCCCGGGGGGCACCGGGGAGTCTGGGGGCCATGGTCGAAGTCTTCCAGCCCCCGGACGGGGCCCGCCAACGTTCCCCACCGGACCGTTAGAGTCCTCAGGTGGACCTCGGCCCGGTCGGAATCTGGTGGAGCGGCACATGGGCCGGGCCGGATGGAACCCCCGGCGGCAGCGCCGGCCAGATGGAATCGCTCGGTTACCGAGCCCTGTGGACCTCGGGCGGATTCGAAGAGGGATTCCCGAACCGGTTCGGGCGTTTGCTGGAGGCCACCGAACGGACGGTGGTGGCCAGCGGCATCCTGTCCATCTGGCATGCCACCCCCGAACAGGTGGCCGACGGGATCCGGGCCCTCGGGCCCGAACGGTCGCGTCGCTTCGTCCTCGGACTGGGGGTCAGCCACGGCCCCATCGTTGAACTTCTGGACACCGCTTACGCCCGGCCCTACAGCCGGATGGTCGACTATCTGGACGGACTGGACCGACAGGGGCCGGAGGTCGGTCCGGACCGCCGTCTCCTGGCCGCCCTCGGACCGCGCATGCTGGAACTGGCCGCCCAACGCTGCGCCGGGGCCCACCCCTACTTCGTTCCGGTCGAACATCTGACCCGGGCTCGTGACCAGCTGGGCCCGGACACCTATCTGGCCCCCGAACTGGCCGTTGTGCTCGACCCCAACCCGGTCACGGCGCGGGCCACGGCCCGCCAGTACACCCGGGGCTACCTCGGACTGCCCAACTACGTCAACAATCTGCGGTCGCTGGGTTTCGACGACCACGACGTCGAAGGAGCCGGCAGCGACCGCCTGGTCGATGCGGTGATGGCCTGGGGTGACGTCGACCGCATCGCCGAGCGGGTCCGGCAGTTCCACGACGCCGGAGCTGACCACGTCTGCATCCAGGTGGTGTCCGACCGGACCGCCGGCTTCCCCCTGGAGTCCTACCGGGCGCTCGCTCCCGCCGTCCTCCGCTGACCTGACGGCACCACCCCACTCCCGACAACGCGGGGCCGACGCCGGCCCGGTACTGTCAACTTCGTGACCGACACGCCACCGACCGACGCCGTTCCCCTCGCTCACCTGCCGGCCGAAGAGAAGGCCAAACGGTCGGGTGTCTTCGGTCAAGCCGCATCCCACTACGAACGGTACCGACCCGGTCCACCGCTGTCCGCCGTCGACTGGATTCTGCCGTCCCGGGTCGGCCGGGTGGTCGATCTTGGGGCCGGCACCGGTGCATTGACTCGGTTGCTGGTCGACCGGGCCGACGACGTCGTCGGTGTCGAGCCCGACGACCGCATGCGGGCCATACTGGCCGAAGAGGTCCCCGGGTGCCGGGCGGTGGCCGGACGGGGCGAGGACATACCGGTTGTCGACGCGTCGGCCGACGCCGTTCTGGCTTCGTCGTCGTGGCACTGGATGGACCTCCTGCCCACCCTGGGTGAGGTGGGACGAATACTCGTTCCGGGCGGCGTGCTGGGCGTCGTGTGGTCGGGACCCGATCTCGAAGGCCCCTTCCTCACTCAGGCCCGCGCCCTCATCGCCCAAGGGGGTGCCGGAGGGACGTCGGGCAACCGATTCGGTGAGCTGATCATGGCCGACGCCGACCGACCCGACTCCACTCTGGAGATCCCCGACGGCGTGCCCTTCGACCAGCCCGACCACGAGGTCTTCCGGTGGGACGTGGCCCTCAACGCCGACGAGCTCATCGGTCTGCTCAACACCTTCAGCTGGATCATCACCATGGACGAGCCCACCCGCAACGGGGTTCTGGCCGAGGCCCGCCGGCTCCTGCGCGATCTGCTCGGGGTGGAGGGCGACGTCACGGTGGATATCGCTTTCCGGGCCGAAGTCTGGCGTTCACGACACAACGTCTGAGGATCCCCGGCCGGGGCGGCCCCCGGCCCGTAGGTCAAGAAGATCCGACGGTAACGGTGAGATCGACCTTGTGCTGGACGCCGACCCTGACTCTTACCTGCTTCGGCGCGCTGATGAACTGATCGTCGTTCCCGGTGAAACCGATGATCCCCAACCGCGCCCACTGCTGCCACCAGGTCATGACACTGCCCCCAATCCGCCGCCACCGTCGGTGTCACGCTGGACGGCCACGCCAGCCCACCCCGGACCCGGACACCCGGGTGGATGGCCGGCTCCGCCGCTCAACCCTCAGGAAAGAACCGCGGCAGGTACTGGCGGTTGGCGGCCAACAGGGTGTCGGCCAACTGCTCGGCCTTGGGGTACTGGCCCACCAGCGGATTGACCACCAGGGCCCGGATCATGGCCGCCCTGCTCCCGGACAAGGCCGCCTCGACAGCCAGGCGCTCGTAGGCCTTGCCGTGGGCCACCAGACCGGACATATCGGGAGGAAGAGCCCGCTGGGGCAGAGGTTGGGCGCCGTGCCGTCCGACGGTGCAGGGAACTTCGACCACGGCGTCGTCGGGCAGACCGGGGACGGCGCCGTCGTTGCGCACATCGACCACCTGGGTGTCACCGGTATCGGCGTGGAGCGAGGCCACCAGGCGCACGGCCGCTTCCGAATAGAAGGCGCCGCCCCGGTAGGAGAGTTTCTTCGGTTTGGTGGTCAGGGTCGGGTCCCGGTACTCGGCCAGCAGCTCGGCCTCGAGCTCGGCCACCACCTCGGCCCGCGAACGCCAGCCGGGGGCGGACTGTTCGGCCACATTCTGGTCCAGGCAGTAGTAGTAGTGCAGGTAATAGGAGGGCAGGGCTCCGAGGAGACGGAGGAGCCCGGCAGGGACACCGCTCTCCAGTTCGAGCTCGGGGGCGAAGCGGTCGAACAGTTCGGGCAGTCGGTCCACCCCGCCCACCGTCGCCGACCGGACCCAGGTCAGGTGGTTGAGTCCGACGTGCTCGAGCTCCACGGTGTCGGGATCGACCCCGAGATAGTGGCCGATGCGCCGCTGGACGTGGATGGCCACGTTGCACAGACCGACCGCCCGGTGGCCTTCGTCCACCAGGGCCTGGGTCACGATGCCCACCGGGTTGGTGAAGTCGACCAACCACGCCCCCGGGGCGGCGCGGTTGGCTGTCTCCTCGGCGATGTCGAGCACCAGGGGGACGGTGCGCAGGGCCTTGGCCAGACCGCCGGGTCCGGTCGTCTCCTGACCCAGACAGCCGTAACCGATGGGCAGGGTCTCGTCGGTATGGCGGGCCGCCTGCCCGCCCACCCGCAGCTGCACGATGACGAAGTCGGCACCGTCGATGGCCCGGTCCCTCTGGTCGGTGGTGACCAGGGTGCCGGACCAGCCGCGGCCCCGCAGGATCCGGTCGGCCAGGCCGCCCACCGCGTCCAGCCGCTCGGCGTCGGGGTCGAGAAGGACCAGCTCATCGACGACCAGACGGTCCTCGTGGGCACAGAGACTGTCCACCAGCTCAGGGGTATAGGTGCTCCCGCCGCCCACCACAGCCACTTTGGTGCCCACCCATGGAACGTAACATCGCCGGGTGGATCCGAGAGTGAGCGCAGGTTGAGCGGGGGACCGCCAGCCGTACCGACCGACGGTTCGTTGATTCTGGCCGTAGACGGCGGTGCCTCCAAGACCGATGTATGGGTCCTCGACAGCCACGGCACGGTTCGGGGCCGCGCCCAGGGCGGCGGATCCAACCACCAGTTCTCCGGGCTCGACGGTGCCATGCTGGCCCTCGGAGCCACCATCGAGTCCGCTCTGGCCGATGCCGGCCTCGACCCGCGGGCCCACCCGGCTGCGGCCACCGGCGTGTACTGCATGGCCGGCCTGGACCTGCCCGTGGACGAGGAGCGCCTCACCGGCGCCATCCGGGCAGGGGGATGGAGCACCGGCCAGCTCCTCCACAACGACACCTTGGCCGTGCTCCGGGCCGGGGCTCGATCGGGATGGGGCGTGGCCGTGGTCTGTGGTTCGGGTCTCAACTGCGTGGGCCGCGGACCCGACGGCTCGGTCGAACGATTCCCCTCCCTGGCCGAACTGTCCGGCGACTTCGCCCCCGGTGGTTCGTGGCTCGGGGTGCGGGCGCTCGGGCTGGCCCTGCGAGCTGGGGACGGCCGCGGCGACCCCACCGCCCTGAGCCATCTCGTGCCGGCCCATTTCGGCCTGAGCGACCCGGAAGCGGTGCTCAGTGCCGTCTATACCGGCGCCCTCGAGTACGGCCGCCTGTTCGAACTGGCCCGGGTGTGCCTCGACGCCGCCACTTCCGGCGACCGGGTGGCCGTCGGTGCCGCCGGCATCCTGGCCGACGAGGTGGTGGCCATGGTCACCGCCATCATCGGCCGACTGGATCTGGATCACCGTCCGGTCGAAGTCGTCCTCGGTGGCGGCGTGTTCGAGAGCACCTATCACCCGTTCGGCGAACGGGTCGAGTCCGGCGTCCTGGCCATCGCTCCCCGGGCCACCTTCCGCCGGCTGGCCGCCGCGCCGGTGCTCGGTGCCGCCCTGCTCGGTCTCGACGCCGTGGGTGCGTCGGCGGGGGCCGAGGACCGCCTACGGGCAGCCGCGCCCGGAGACGCACCGGGAGGTCCGGTACCGGTCTGACCGGGCCCGATCGGTAGTGTCTCGTCCCATGGGCAACCCCTCTTCATTGCCGTGGTGGCGTACGGGCGTCCTCTACGAGATCTATCCCCGCTCTTTCGCCGATTCCAA
Source organism: uncultured Acidimicrobiales bacterium (assembly GCA_963824645.1). Classification (GTDB taxonomy): domain Bacteria; phylum Actinomycetota; class Acidimicrobiia; order Acidimicrobiales; family RAAP-2; genus Bog-756. Next base: position 114,816 of record CAWGQC010000010.1, on the reverse strand, counting down.
CGGGGACGGGATCGGCGATCTGGCCGGGATCATCGCCCACCTCGACCATCTGGCCCAGCTGGGCGTGGACGGATTGTGGCTGTCGCCGGTCAGCCCCTCGCCCAACGCCGACTGGGGTTACGACGTGGCCGACTACTGCGCCGTCGACCCCGCCTACGGATCGCTCGAGACACTCGACCTGTTGGTGGCCGAGGCCGGCCGGCGGGGGATGCGGATCCTGCTCGATCTGGTGCCCAACCACACCAGCGAGAACCACCCGTGGTTCGTCGACGCCCGATCGTCGCCGCAGGCCGAACACCGCGACTGGTACGTGTGGGCCGACCCGGCACCCGATGGCGGCCGGCCCAACAACTGGATCGCCCAGTTTGGCGGTGCCGCCTGGACCCTGGACCAGCCTTCGGGCCAGTACTACCTGCACAACTTCACCCGCGAGCAACCCGACCTCAACTGGTGGAACCCGGCCGTGCACCGTGCCTTCGAGGACATCATCCGCTTCTGGTGGGACCGCGGGGTGGCCGGGTTCCGCATCGACGTCTGCAACATGCTGGTCAAGGACGCCGCCCTCCGCGACAACCCGCCGGCCACCGACCAGGATTCGATGATCGAGCAACTGTGGGGTTACCGCTTCGCCTACAACGCCAACCGGCCCGAGGTGCACGAGATCCTCCGCGGCTGGCGCCGGATGGCCGATACCTACGATCCGCCCCGGGTGCTCCTGGGAGAGACGGATGTCCACCGGTTGGACATGCTGCCCCCCTATTACGGTGACGGCACTGACGAGCTGCACCTGGCCTTCAATCTGCCCTGGCTGCACGCCGATTTCCGGGCCGACGCCCTGCGGGCCGTGGTCGAGGAGACCGAGCGCACTCTTCCGCCGGGGGCGTGGCCGGTATGGACCGGGTCCAACCTCGACACCTCCCGCCTGGCCACCCGTTGGGCCCAAGGCGATCCGGGAATCACCCGCTGCATACTGCTGACCCTGCTCACCCTGCGGGGCACCCCGGTCATCTACCAGGGGGATGAGATCGGCCTGCCCGACGCCGTGCTGACCGAAGAGGCACTCCGCGATCCGGTCGGCCGGCGTTACTGGCCGGCGGTCACCGGCCGCGATCCGGAGCGGTCCCCGCTCCCCTGGGACGACCAACCCGGGCGCGGCTTCACCACCCCCGACGCCCAGACGTGGCTCCCCATGACCACCCCGCCGGAGTGCAACGTCGCCGCCCAAGGGGACGATCCAACTTCGGTGCTCACCTTCACCCGCGACCTCATCGCCCTGCGCCGAGCCAGCCCCGATCTGCACAGCGGGAGCTACCGGTCGCTGCCGTCGCCCCCCGACACCTGGCTGTGGCAACGCGGGGACGGATTCGCCACCGCTCTCAACCTCGGGACGGACCCGACCACCGTGGAGGGTGTGACCGGAACGGTGGCCATCGCCACCGACCGCATGCGTGATGGCGAAGAGATCGACGGACGCCTGACCCTCCTGCCGGGCGAAGGGGCACTCCTTCGCCTCCCGTGAGGTGGATCGGTTTATCCCCGGCACCGGGCTGACGGACAAAATGGGACCCTGAAGGCCCTATTTCTTCAGGCTTTCTTATCGGCACGTCATGTCTCCTTCATGATCGATCCATACGCTCGATCCTGTGAATGCAGCCGACCGGGTTCAGGCAGTCTCCTATCCGGCCCGACCTTCGAGCCGACTGGACCGGGTCCAGCGCGACGCCGCCCTGATGCGGGTCCGCTCCATCACCCGGGCGATTGCCGTCGGGTCGTTGGCCGCCGTCGCCGCCATCGGCGTCTACGTGAGCCGGGCGCTGCCCGGTCACAGCACGGCGACCCCCACGACCACGTCGGGCGGTGCCGGTGCGTCGGGCAGTGCCGGCACTTCCGTCACACCGGTGACCGGTGGCTCATCGGCTAGCGGTGCCGTTTCCAGCACCAACGCCAACGCAGGGGCCCTCTCCGGCGGGAGCGGAGGGTCGAACACCACACTGTCGCCACCCACGACCGTCCCCGCTCCCACCCAGCAGCAATCTCCTGTGGTGAGCGGCTCGACTTGAGCCGTCTCTCGTGAACGGCACCTCCGTGACAAAGCTGGCTCTTTATCGTTCCTCGGTGTGGTCGACCCGGGTGGACCTCGTCGTCACTGACGGCGCCGTCGTGGTCGAGGCGGCCCGACTGCTGCACCAGACCTTGGACCGCGTCGACGAGGTGGCCAGCCGCTTCCGCCCCGACTCCGAGATCAGTCGACTGGAGCGCGCCGCCGAACGGGGAGGCCCGGTGGCGGTGAGCGCCGAACTCCTCGAGGCCCTGGGCATCGCCCAACGGGCCGCTGCACTGACCGGCGGTGCCGTCGACCCGACCGTCGGAGCGGCCCTGCGTCGGATCGGCTACGACACTGACTTCGCCACCATGGACCGCTCCCGGGCCGGTTGCCTACCGGCATCGGCGCGCGTCCCCGGGTGGCAGACAGTGGTGCTCGACGTCGCCCGTTCGACGGTCACCCTTCCCCCTGGCACCCTCCTCGACCTCGGTGCCACCGCCAAGGCGTGGGCCGCAGACCGGGCCGCCGCCGTCATCAACCGGCAACTCGGTTGCGGCGCTCTTGTGTCCCTGGGCGGGGACATCGCCGTGGCCGGGCCCGCCCCCACAGGTGGATTCGCCGTGGGAATCGCCGACATTTGCGGCGACCCGGGCGCCCCGGAATCCGTCACCATCACCGGAGGCGGCCTGGCCACGTCCGGGATCGGGCGTCGCCACTGGACGCTGGGGGGGCACCCGGTCCACCACCTGGTCGACCCGGCCACCGGCCTACCGGTGAACACGCCGTGGCGAACCGTGTCGGTGGCGGCCGGTTCATGCGTCGACGCCAACACGGCATCGACAGCGGCCATGGTCATGGGTCATGCCGCCCCCGGATGGCTGGAGGACCGCTGCCTCCCCGCCCGTCTGGTCGGGCGCGGCGGCGAAGTGCAGAGGGTGGCCGCCTGGCCCGAGGATGTCGTCGCATCGCCCACCGACCCACTGGCCGCGGTGGCAGGGTCGGTCCGATGACCATCAGTGCCCCTGTGCTCGCGGCCTCTAACGGTCGAGCCCTCTGGTATCTCACCCGCTCCACGGGAATAGTCTCCCTTCTTCTCCTCACGGCCACCGTGGTCATCGGCGTGGTGGCGTCGGTGGGGTGGACGACGGAGCGCTGGCCCCGCTTCCTGACCCAGAACGTGCACCGCAACCTCTCACTTTTCTGCGTGGGATTCGTGGGGGTTCACGTGATCACGACGGTCAGCGACGGCTACGTCTCTATAGGCTTCGCCGACGCCTTCCTCCCTCTCGCATCGCCCTACCGGCCCGTGTGGGTCGGGCTCGGGGCACTGGCATTCGACCTTCTGCTGGTCGTACTGGCGACCAGCGCCCTGCGACACCGAATCGGTTACGCCTCCTGGCGGTTCGTCCACTGGTTGGCCTATCTGTGCTGGCCCATCGCCATGTTCCACGCCATCGGTAGCGGCTCGGACGCTTCGCTCCCCTTGATGCTGGCCCTCGAGGCCCTGAGCGGCGGCGCTGTGCTGGGCGCGGTGGCCTGGCGGCTGGTCACCGGCCGCCAGTTCACCCCTGGAAGGCGGGGGGTGGCGGCCGTGACAGCGCTGGTCGTGATTCTGGCTCTCGGGGTGTTCGTGGCCTTCGGCCCGCTCCGTCCGGGATGGTCACACCGCGCCGGCACCTCGACCGCTCTCCCCCCACAGCTGGCCCGCCAGTCGTCCGATGCGACCACGACCACACCTTTACTGAGTTCCGGAGGCTCGGACACATCGGGCGGCCAGGGATGAGGGCCAGATCATCCACGATCCCGTCGGGCGGCCCCCGATCGACCGTCCGTCCCCCCGAGGGGAGCGCTCGGCTGCTCGACGACGCTCTGAGCTCCGGCACCCACGCCGACCTCGACAGCCACCAGTCCCGCTGGGGCGCCGTTCCCCTCTGGAGGGGTCCGGACTTTCTGGACGAGCTCGACCGCAGTGGGCTGCGCGGGCGCGGCGGCGCGTGGTTCCCGGTCGCAACAAAATGGCGCACGGTGCGACGCAATGGTTTCAAGACCCCGGTGGTCATTGCCAACGGAGCCGAAGGCGAGCCCGCCAGTGGCAAGGACCGCTACCTGCTCACCCGACTCCCCCATCTGGTGCTCGACGGCGCCTCCGTTGCCGCTTCAACCGTGGGGGCCTCCGACGTGTTCGTCCATGCACCGGCCTACGCTCGGCCGTATCTGGAGAGAGCCGTCGAGGAACGACGGCGTCGTGGGCTTGACCCCTGCGTCATCAACATCATCACGGCTGCCGACAGTTACCTGGCCGGCCAGGAATCGGCCGTCGTCAATGCGATCAACGGCCGGGCGCCGGCCAAGCCTTCCTTCGTGGCCCTGCGACCGGTCAGGGAACGCGGCGTTGGGGGACGGCCCACGCTCGTGCAGAACGTCGAGTCCCTCGCCCACGTGGCCCTCATCGCCCGCTTCGGCGCCGACTGGTTTCGGGCCATTGGCACTGCCGGTTCACCGGGGACGACCCTGCTCACCGTGACGGGACGGTGGCCCGAGCCACAGATAATCGAGGCTCCGCTCGGCGTCCCCCTCGGCACCCTCCTCGGGCTGGACGAGAAGGCATACCCCTCGATCCAGGGTGTCCTTCTCGGCGGTTACGGCGGAGGTTGGGTGGCTTCCGGCGATGCCCTGTCCATGGACCTGACCGAGGAGGAAGCGCGCGCGAGCGGGGCACGTCCCTCGGTGCCGGCGTCGTGGTCCTGCTCCCCGCCGGCATCTGCCCTCTCCTCGAGGTCAGCCGGGTCGTCCGCTTCATGCAGGGGCAAGGAGCCGGCCAGTGCGGCCCCTGCGTCAACGGACTCGACGTGCTGGCCCACACGATGGAGCTGCTCGCCTACCGGCCGGACGCTCTGCACGGCGGAGTGTCGGCCGTACCCACCCTGTGCGGACTGGTCGAGGGTCGTGGGGCGTGCGCCCATCCCGACGGGGTGGCCCGCTTCGTGCAATCCGCAGTCCGGTTGTTCGGCGACCACGCCGCCCTCCATCTGCGTCAGGGACCCTGTGGCGGGAGGGCGCGGCCGTTCCTCCCCGTCCCCCTGTCGGGGGTCGTCCGGTGAGCAGGCAGCGGTTCGTTCTGGTGGTGGATCCAGTGGCCTGTGACGGGACAGGGGTCTGCGCCGAGCTCCTGCCCGAATGTGTCCGCCTCGACCCGTGGGGCTACCCCATCATCGATCCGGACCCACTGCCTGCACACCTCCTCGATCACGCCCAAAGGGCAGTAGGCAGCTGCCCCCGCCTGGCCCTGACCCTGGTCAGCCAGAAGGGCGGGAGGTGACTGCCTTCTTGCCCGTCTTCTGTGGGGGAGGGGGGAGGAATTGTTCTACTGCCGTGGCGATGCCCTGGGCAATCGTCTGTTGGCCCAAAGCACTGTCGGCGATGGACCCCTCGAACGGATCGGTGACGTACAGGGGTTCGGTCACCACACCGGGCATCTGGCTCGGTGTGGTGAAGTAACCCGGCATGGCCGGTCCGATGAGCATGATATGGCCGTAGGCGGCCGCCTCAGCGGCCAGCCCCCCGCTGGACGGATTACCGCTCACGGAACCGAGGGTGTCGTCGGTTTCGACCCCGTCGTTCGGTATGGCCCAACCCTGGGCGTTCATGCGTTCGAGGACATCAGTCTGCACGAGGTTGGCGAGCTCCAGGTTGGCCGCCGAAAAGGGCCTGTCGGCGTCGTAGGCCGTGATGATGCCGGCGTTTTGGTCCGTGCCCCCAGCATCGAAGTAGATCCCGACTAAGGCGCTGCCTTTGGCGGCGTCAGCGCACAGGGACCGGGCGGCGACATCGTCGTGGGCCCCCTGCAAAGTCAGTTCGGTGCCTGAGACATCTGCCGGCATCAGGCGGACGACGCTCGAGTTGCCCGTACGGGTCACCACGACTCTGAACCCGTCGGCCCGGAGGAGGGTCATGGCATCGAGCTCGACGGGCAACGTCTCGGAGGCTTCGTCGACGGTCTTGCCCAGCTCCGTGATTCCCACGGCACCCGGGTCGAGGCCACCGTGGCCGGCATCGAGCACCACCGTCTGCTTGCGATCCCCTTTGGTGGGAGGGAAGGCCACACACGACCCGTGGGCGAAGGCGCTGGGGTCGAGGGCCTGAGCCTCGGGGGGTGCCGCCACAGAATGATGGGGCGCCCGGCGGGGCCCCTTCCGTGTGAGGGCGAAGGCGCTGATCCCGGCGACGGCACCGGCAAGCACGAGGAGCGTCAGAACCAGCACGAAGAGGTGCCTCCTCGCGCCGGACTTCGTAGGTGTCCGCCCCCCCATCGAGGCGCCTGGGTCCGGGGTCGATTCCGCTCGATCACGTTAACGGGCCGACATGAAGAATTGATGACGGGCCATCCCCCGCTCCGCCCCACAGGCGACGGCCGTCACGGATCCGTCATGCTCCATGGATACGGTTGGAGGTGGAACCATGACGAAGCAGAGCGCCGGACAATGAGAGTGCTGGTTGCCGAGGACGACGAGGCCCTACGCTCCGTCCTCGACCGTGGCCTCCGCGAAAACGGGTACGTCGTGGATGCGGTCGGCGACGGCGACGCCGCCCTCTCTTACCTTCGATCCTACGCGTACGACGTAGCCATCGTGGACTGGCGCATGCCGGGGATGACGGGCGTCGACGTGGTGGCCCAAGCTCGTCGTATCGGAATTCACACGCCCGTATTAATGCTGACCGCCCGCGACACGGCCGCTGACCGGATTGCCGGACTCAACGTCGGCTCCGACGACTATCTGGTCAAACCGTTCGATTTCGGCGAATTGCTGGCCCGGCTCCGAGCCCTCCAACGCCGTCCGGCCGTATCCATCGGCCCCCGGCTGGAGTGCGGCGACCTCGTCTTCGATCCCGATGGGCGCCAGGTCACCCTGGCTGGCACGGCCATCGCCCTGACGGCCACGGAGATGGGGCTGCTCGAGATCCTGCTGCGCCGGGCCCCTTCCGTCGTCACCCGAAGGGCCATGGCCCTGCACGTGTGGGACGACGAGGCTGACGCCGTTGGGTCGAATACCATCGACGTCCATGTAGGCCGGTTGCGAGCCAAGATCGGGGCCAGCAAGGCGACGGTCGAAACCGTGCGGGGCGTCGGCTACCGCTTGGTCCAACGATGAGGAAGCAGCCCCAGAGCGGTACCGAACGGTCGCGGCGCGGCCATGCCGCTCGCGTGGCTGCCATTGCCACCGTGGTGGTTATTTGCGCGTACGCCGTCGCCGTAGCCGCCCTCAATATGCTCGTCGTCCAGCGACTGACCAACCAGGCCGACGCTCGCCTGAGCCAACGCCTGACTGAGGTCAGCAGCCATGCCCCTGTCCCCTCCCAGCCCCCCGGTGACTCGGACCACGACATCGATGACGCCCCCCGGTTCGTGTGGATCGTGACCGGCTCGGGGCACCCCATCGCTCTGACCTCAGGGTCGCCGCGGCTACCCCACCGGAGTTGGAGCCCCGAGGCGGTGACTCTCGGGATCGACGGAACACCCTTCCGCTTCCTAGCCGTCCATTCGGGAGACGGTTGGTTGGTTGCCGGCGAGAGCCTCCAACAGCTGAGTCGCGTCCAGAGCGCCCTCCTGACCCCCGAACTGGTCTTCGGACTTGTGCTGGCGGTGCTCACCTTCATAGGGGCTCTCATCATCGGGCTTCGCGCCTCCGCCCCCCTCGAGCTCATCCACCGCCGACAAGTCGAATTCACCGCCGATGCCTCGCACGAGCTCCGGACCCCTCTCAGCGTGATCGAAGCCGAAGTGGACCTGGCGTTGAGCCGACCGCGCCGGGCTGAGGAGTACGAGAAGGTTCTCCACCGGATCGCAGGTGAAGGCCACCGCCTGCAGCGGATCGTCAATGATCTCCTGTGGCTGGCCAGGATGGACGACGACCGGATGGCCGTCGATCAGGTCGACGAGGTCGACCTGGCTGCTCTGGCCAACGACCTGGTGGAGCGGTTCCAGCCCATTGCCTCCGCCCGGGGCGTATCGCTTTCGGTGGACGGGCCGGTTGGTGATGTGGCCACCGTCCGCACCGATCCGAGGTGGATGGACCGGCTGTTCGGCGTGTTGATCGACAATGCCTGCAAGTTCGCCGGTGACCGTGGCCAGGTGGCCGTCTCGGTTCGAGCGGCCGGCAACCGAGTGGCCCTGACCGTGGACGACAGTGGACCGGGCATACCGTCCGAGCAGCGGCCACTCGTACTGGACCGGTTCCACAGGGGTGCGGACACATCCGGAGGTGCGGGACTCGGTCTGGCCATCGCCGATTCGGTGGTGCGCGCCACCCACGGAACATGGTTGATTGGTGACTCCCCCTTGGGCGGAGCGCGGATGGAAGTCACGTGGAAGCGGGGGACCAACGTTGGGGCCAGACCGGCCGGTCCGACCCTCGGAGAGGGTCAGCGGGCGACCGCCCTGCCTGTCCCGCCGCCGCCAGTCAATACGCCGCCCTGACCACCGCGGTGGCGTGCAGCCTGACCCGCGCCTGTTCACGTGACTGTCAGGAACCCGCCGTAGGTTGCCCGCATGCGCCGTAAGCCGAGGCTGAAGAGTGGGCGCACTCGTGGCTGAAACTTCGGGCATCTACGACGCTCCGCCCCGGCGGTCGGCGCGGCGCCGGTGGCCGATGAGGTTGGGCCGTCATCCTTACCGGATAGCGGTGGTGGTCGTCCTCTGCGGTCTACTCGCATGGTTGGGGGTCTCCTTGGGTCAGGCCGCCACCGATCCCGCTCTGGGCAGTTCGCTGAGCGCCCGCATGGCCGAGTGGGCCCGGAGCAAAGGCGGAGCGAGTGCCGTCAACTGGATCGAGAACGAGTGGTACAGCCACCACCCCCCGAAAAAGGGAGGTGCGCCTCCGGCCGGTGCCATCCGTCGGCCGGCCGGCGTGGGTCCCCCGGCTTCCGGGCCGGTCCATCTGCCGGTACCGGCGCCCATCCTTCCCCCGGCCAGCCCACGCATCGCCGGTGAAGGCCAGTGGTCACCGACCGGGCGCCTGGTCGGACGGGATCCCGGCCGTCTACGAGACGACGCTGCGGCCCGACCCTGTACACACCAGCTACGTGGTCGGTGTGGCCTGGATGGACACCAAGCTGCTGAAGGCCACCCTGTACTCAGGCAGCCAGATCCCCGGCGGGGGCCCGTACGCCCACTCGGCACCCATTCAGCCAGGGGCGGCGTACAGCCTGGTGGCGGCCTTCAACGCCGGCTTCCTGATGTCGTCGGCCGAAGGCGGCTACTACACCGACGGCCGGACAGTGATCCCGCTGCGCACCGGGGCGGCGTCCTTCGTGATCTACGCAGACGGAACGGCAACCGTGGCCGCCTGGGGGTCGGAAGCGTCGATGACTCCTGATGTGGTGTCGGTCCGTCAGAACCTGGACCTACTGGTCGACGGCGGTCGCCCGGTCTCCGGCTTGAATGCCGCCGATACCACCCAGTGGGGCGCTACCTTGGGCAACGCCGAGTACGTCTGGCGATCAGGCGTGGGCGTCACCGCTGACGGTGCCCTTGTCTACGTGGGCGGCCCCGGCCTCAACATCACTGATCTCGCCGACCTGTTGGCCCGGGCCGGCGCCCTCCGGGCCATGGAGCTCGACATCAACACCGACTGGGTCAATTTCTCGACATACGCTCCGGCGACGCCCACCGGCGCGGCCGCCCCGGCCAACGGCTCCGAGCTGCTGGCCAACATGGTGGGTACACCGGCAAGGTACTTCGAGCCTTGGTGGGCCCGTGACTTCATCACCATGTCGGCTGCCCTCAACCCGTGATCAAAGCGGGGAGGCCTTCATGTGGTCGTCAGGATCGCTATCTACCATTGGTCCATTGAGAGCGTCATCACATCGCCTCCCCGCGGTTGGACGGCAGTTGGCGAACGAACGAGGAGCAGAGGATGAACTTGCAGCCCACCGCCCTGGGTCGGATCCTCATGAGGGCACGCCTGGACGTGAACCCACGACACAAGCAGCCTTCAGGGGCGATGGTGGTGGTGGCCACGATCGCCTCGCTGGCGGGATCGCTGGCCGCCGACGCCTTACTGGTGGCCATTGGGACTGCGGTCTTTCCCTCGACCAAGGGTTTCGTCCACTTCCGCTTCTCCGACTACGCCCGGCTCACCGTGATCGGTGTCATCTTCGCCTGCCTCGGGTGGCCCGTCGTCACCAGGATCAGTTCCGCTCCCCGCTGGCTCTATCTGCGACTGGCCTTGTTGGTGACCATCGTTCTGCTCATCCCGGATGTGTGGATCCTGCTCCACGGCGAACCGGCTAAGGCGGTCGGTGTGCTCATGGTCATGCACCTGGCCATCGCCATCGTGACCTACAACTGCATGGTGCACATCGCACCGACACGGACCCTCATGGCTCCCGTGAAGCAGGCTCCTCCTGTCCAGCGCTGAGCTCCCGTCTGTCGTCACTTTCGGGCATCACAGTTAGCCGCCGGTGACTGAACCTTCACCCACCACCAATCGGATCCCGGCGCGGCGGTCGGAACGGGCGCGCCGTATCAACCGACGACGACGCCGAACCGCCGCCGTCGGCGTCGCCGTCGCTGCAGTGACCGTGAGTCTCGTTGCCGTCGCCTTGGTCGGGTCTCCGAGTCCTCACTCACCGCAGGCCGCGTCACCAGCCGGCGGCTCGTCCCCGAAGGCCGCACGGGTCGGAACAACCGGCGCCAGCGCACCCGACTCCATCGAAGCGGGAGTCGAATCCTGGTCGCTGGGGGCACCCATATCGCGGCCCTCCGTCGTGACCATCGGACCAGACCTGACTGTCCTGGGGGGCCTGACTACCTCGGGCACCAGCGTCGCCTCCGTGCAGACCATCGATCCTCAGAGGGGCACCGCCACCAATGTCGGTTCGCTGGCCTCGCCGGTGCACGACGGCTCAGCCGCCGCCATCGGACGCTCGATCTTCGTACTGGGCGGCGGATCGCCGGACACCGTCCCCACCGTCCAGTCGATTCCCGTCCCTTCGACCAGGGTGCCCCTCCCGATCACCGGCACAGTGGTGGCCGACCTGCCCCAGCCCCGATCCGACCTGGCTGTGGCCACCATCAACTCCGGAAAGGGGCGGGCGACCAACTACGTGGTGGGGGGCTACGACGGGACGACGTACCTCCCTGGTGTGTTGGCCACCGACGACGGCACCCACTTCACCACTGTGGCCGATCTGCCCGTCCCCGTGCGCTATCCGGCCGTGGTGGCCGACGCCGGCCGGATCTTCGCTTTCGGGGGCCAGGTTGCATCTTCGGCTGCGGACCCTCGGGCCACCGACGACATCCAGATGGTCGAGCCCACCACCCACCGGGCTGTCGTCGTCGGTCATCTCCCCCAACCCCTCTATGGCGCTGCCGCCTTCCTGTTGGCCGGCACCATCTACGTCGCCGGGGGTCAGGTGCCCGGTGGAGCGACCCTCACAACCATCGACGCCTTTGTCCCCGCTACCGGAAAGATTCTCGGGGCCGGCCTCCTCCCTCAGGCCGATGCCTTCGCCGGGTACTCCACGGTCGTCTCGCCCCACGGAACCGTCGGTTACATGGTTGGTGGAGAGGTGGCCGCCCAGTCCGGGCGCGACCAGGCCGGCATGGCCTCAGGGACCCTGGCGTCGGTGATCTCCCTACGCCCGAGCCCGTACGGCGGCCCCGCCGGCCGGGCAGGCGCCGGTGCCCCCTTTGCCGGCACACTGTTGATCGCCGATCGTGGGAACGATCGGCTCATTGCTCTCGACGAGCAGCGGAACATCACCTGGCAGTACCCGTCGGTCACGATGCCACCTCCCGCAGGGGGCTTCTACTTCCCCGACGACGCCTTCTTCATCAGGAAGGGCACCGGGATCATCTCCAACCAGGAGGACAACCACACCATCGTGGAGATCGGCTACCCGTCCGGAAAGGTCCTGTGGCAGTACGGACACCCCGGGGTGCCCGGGTCGGCTCCGGGGTACCTGGACCAGCCCGACGACGCCTACCTGCTCAAGTCGGGGTCCATAACCGTGGCCGACGCCTCGAACAACCGCATCCTGTTTATCTCACCCCAGGGGAGCATCATCGGTCAGATCGGCAACGGGACCGACGCCCATGACCCCCCCGCCTCGATCGCCTATCCCAACGGCGACACCCCTCTTCTCGACGGAAACGTGCTCGTCTCGGAGATCAACGGTTCGTGGGTCGACGAGTACACGCCGACGGGCAAGCTGGTGTGGACCGTTCACATTCCCACGGTCAACTATCCGTCCGATCCTCAACAGGTGGGTCCGAACCTCTACCTCATGACCGACTACGACCCTCCGGCCGAGGGCCGAGCCCTCGAATTCACCCGCCAAGGCCGGGTCACGTGGCTCTACGACCCTACGACGGGCGACGCCATGCTCAAGAAGCCGTCGCTGGCCGAGCGCCTGCCCAACGGCCTCATCATGCTCAACGACGACTACCGCGACCGTGTGGTGGTCATTGACCCGAAGACGCAATCCATCGTGTGGCAGTACGGACTGACTGATGTGCCCGGAACGGCAACCGGGTTGTTGTCGATCCCCGACGGCTTCGACGACCTCCTGTCGAACGGATCGACCCCGACACATCCGGTGACGGGCTGAGACGCCGCCCGACGCCGCCCCAGGCCGTCCGACGCCGTCCGACGCCGTCCGAGGTACAAACTCCCGGTCCAATGGGACCTCCGGCCCTGGTGACCGGGGCTCATCGTCTGTAGCCTCCCACATAGGAGGTTAAGCATATGACGGTGCTCGCCTTAGCTCCCAGCAGTCTTCTGGGGAGTCTCATCGATCTCAACAGGTCCGGTCACTACGTTCACTGGGGATTTATCCAGCTGTCGGTGGCCAACCTCATCCTCATCGGGCTGATGGTAACGGTGTTCGTGGCTGCCATCCTCATCCCCTTCCGCCGGCACGGAGGCGGAGAGAAATGACAGTTCATACCGATGCGGTCACCAAGGCCGACGAGCCCACTCCGCCGGATCCCTCGAGCGCCAACCGGCCCGAAGACGCCAATCAGCTGACTGCCCGGCTCCGACACGCTGCCGTCGACGCCTTTCCACCTGACCGCCTCATGCCGGATCGCCAACCGGCCTACGTGGCGTCGTGGATCTACGTCTTCGGCGTCCTCACCCTGGCCGCCCTGTCGGTTGTCATCGCCACCGGCTGCCTATTGGCCGTCTTCGGGCCCACCTGGTGGCACGTTTCCACTGTGGGCCTGTTCGTCAACTCGCTCCACCTGTGGAGCGTCGAGGTCTTCTTCTTCGCCATGGTCGTCCACCTCTGGGGCAAGTTCTTCATGGCCGCGTGGCGCGGACGCCGGCGGACGACCTGGATTACCGGAGTCGTTTCGTTCGTCATCTCTGTCGGCGCCGCCTTCACCGGCTACCTGTCCCAACAGAATTTCGACTCCCAATGGATCAGCACCCAGGCCAAGGACGGGATCAACTCCACAGGAGCAGGCGCAATCTTCAACGTCACCAACTTCGGCCAGATGCTCATGTGGCACATCGTCCTGTTGCCCTTGGTGGTCGTGCTCCTGGTCGGCGTGCACGTCCTTCTGGTCCGACGCCGCGGCGTCGTGCCTCCCTTTGCCGGCCCCGAGGAGCCGGCTGAGCACAGCGGCGAGCTCGCACCAGCCGACGCACCCGTCCAGGAGGACGTCGGGTGACCCCCCGACGCCGGAAGTTCAATCCTGACCGGGACGTCGTCGAATGGCACGGACCCTACGAGCCCTACGACCTGGTCAAGGAATTCATCATCGCCCTCGTGGTCGTGGTCCTGCTGGTAGTGGCCCTGGCCGTGGTCTTCTCATCGCCCGATGAAAAGCCGGTGACCGTCAAGTCGTGGTCGACGGCAAGTCCGGTGGATTTCGCCCAGACCGCCATCACAGAACTCGATGGAACCAGCGGTACCGCCACCTACGGCCCTCCCTACAACGACACCCCGGGAGCAGCCCAGTCGATCGGTCCCTTCTCGCCCGAGAAGTGGCTGGGCGTCCACCATCCCATCGACGCGGCCCAGGACTTCGTCATCGCTCCACTCGAGACCCTCCCGGCCCACCCGGCGGTGCAGACCGCTCTCAACCGTTACACCACTGCCCCACCGGACCAACAGGCTAAGTGGACGGCGGCCTACGAGAAGGCGGTAGCCAACGCCTCCTCGGTCCATGGCGTCCTGCGGGTTCCCTCCGGGGACTACGGGCCGGTCGGACCGATCATCGCCTCGCTCACTTCCATGGCCCAGAGTGGATCTCTCGACGGGGCTCTCCTCAGCTCCCGGCAGTTCTACGGGACCGACTACACCAAGCCCCTCCTCTTCATTGCCGACGGGACCTACCTGGCCGATCTGGCCCAAGGTCAACACCTGTCGGGCGACCAGTGGGGAATGATGAACGAGACCGGCAACTTTCCCGGTCAGGCTTGGCTGTGGCTCTACACCCTCTGGTATCAAGTCCCGCCCATGAGCACGTCATCGAGTGGCGACCTACAGGTGTGGGCCATCATGATGATCCTGACCCTCGTTCTGGTCTTCCTCCCCTTCATCCCGGGGCTGCGCTCCATCCCGCGCTGGAGTCGCGTCTACCGGCTCATATGGCGTAGCCATTACCGGAGCCTGGCCCGATCCCCGTCGGGCTGACCCCCGCCACGCCCCACCTGTCCTCAGCTAGCACCCATGTCGGCCAGCTTCGGCACGATCTCTTCGCCCAGTCGGCTCACCCATGCCGCCGGATCGGGTGCCGGAGGCATGAACTCGACCATGTCGACCCCGAGCTTGGCGTACCCCTCCATCGAGTCCAGAAAGGCGGCGGTGTCGGTGAACGGATCGTCGAAGCCGAGGATGGTCTTCCGGATGCTGTCGGGATCACGGCTCTCGGCGTCGCAGTGGCGGGCCAGAACCTCGAGCTTGTGCGCCACCACGTCCCGATCGGGGGCGAAGAGGTTGCAGGCATCGGCATAGCGGGCCACCAGCCGCAGCGTCTTGCGCTCCCCGCTGCCGCCCACCAGGATCGGCGGCCGAGGTCGGCTGACGGGTCGGGGCGAACAGATGGTTTCGGCCAGCTGGTAGTGCACGCCGGCATAGGGCCCGTCGTCGTCACTCCACATCTGGTGGCAGATCTGAAGGGTCTCCTCCAACCTTTCGAATCGTTCGCTGACCGGTGGGAAGGGGACACCGAGGGCGGCGTGCTCCCGTTCGTACCAGGCCGCTCCGATGCCGAGCTGACCGCGACCACCGGACAGGACGTCGAGGGTGGTCACGATCTTGGCCAGCAGCCCCGGGTGGCGGTAGGTCACACCGGTGACCAGAAGACCGAGGGTCATGGTGTCGGTGAGGCCGGCCAGGTAGCCGAGCGAGGTGTAGCCCTCGAGCATCGGGTCCTGGGCGGTGGCGAAGTGCTCCATCTGGAACCAGTGGTCCATGAGGCTGAAGGTGTCGCAACCCCCCGCCTCGGCGGCCCGGGCCGTTGCCGCCAGGGTGCCCGCCATCGATTCGGAGCCACCGGGGAGGGTGAAATTGGCGTAGTGGATACCGACTTTCATGGGGTTCCTTTCAGCGCAACACAGACAGGGCGATCCCGAGCGTAGGGCGGGCCCTGGCCAGGATGCACACCGACCGAGCTGGCATAATCGCCGGGTGGGGGAGAACGGGATGAAGATCGCCACGCGGCCCGAAACGCTGCTGCCGGATCCGGACCCCCGACTGGTGCGCTTCACGGTCATCTCGGTGGACGACCACCTCGTCGAGCCACCCGACATGTTTGAGGGTCGTCTGGCCCAGCGTTTCGTGGACCGTGCCCCGCGGGTCATCGAGAACTCGAAGGGCCATCAGCTCTGGGAATTCGACGGCTCCCGCTACTCACAGGTGGGGATGAACGCGGTCGCCGGACGACGGCCCGAGTGCGTGACCCTCGAACCGACCCGCTTCGAGGATATGCGCCGGGGCTGCTGGGACATCGACGCCCGCATCGCCGACATGGACATCAACGGAGTCTGGGCCTCCCTCAACTTCCCCTCCATGATCACCGGGTTCTGCGGGAGGGTATTTTCGGCCGCTCAAGACCCCGAGCTCGGACTGGCCGTCACCCGGGCCTGGAACGACTGGCTGTACGAAGCGTGGTGGCAGCCTTATCCCGACCGCATCATCCCGTGCGGGATCACCTTCCTGTCCGACGCGAACCAGGGCGCCGATGAGATCCGACGCAACGCTGAACGCGGCTTCCGGTCGGTCACCCTCCCCGAGCGACCGCATCGCATCGGACTGCCCAGTCTGTTCTCGGGATACTGGGATCCCTACCTGGCCGCCTGCGAGGAGACCGACACCGTCGTCTCCCTCCATGTCGGGTCCTCCGGGATGCCCGAAATGCCGGACGACAGCCCGTTGGTGGCGCTGGGGGCGACCCTGTTCGGGCAGATGTCCCTGTCCGCCTGCGCCGAGTGGGTGTGGTCGGGCATCCCGGTGCGCTTCCCCGGCATCAAGATCGCCATGAGCGAGGGCGGCATCGGATGGGTGGCCATGCTGGCCGACCGGCTGGACAACATCGTCGAACGCTCCGGCTACGGACGGGACTACGACCCCTCCGGACTGCTGCCCGCCGAAGCGCTGGCCCGCAATTTCTGGTTCTGCACCATCGATGATCCGTCCACCATCGACACCCGCCATCGCATCGGCATCGACCACATCATGGTCGAGGTCGACTATCCCCACGGCGACTCCACCTGGCCCGACACCCAGTCGGTCATCGAACGATGCTGGGGTCACCTTCCCGACGACGAGCTGCGCAAACTCTGCCACGGCAACGCCGCTGCTCTCTACCGCTGGCCCCTGCCCGACCAGGTGCTGCCGTGACTCTGCCCTTCCGTCCCACGGCCGACGCTCTCCTTCCCGACCTCACGCCCCGCCAGGAGCTCGTCCTCCTGGCCCGCACCCTGTGGCGGGAGGGTTACGACGACCATCTGGCCGGTCACATCACCTACCGCCAGCCCGACGGGACCCTCCTATGCAACCCGTGGTATCTGCTGTGGGAAGAGCTGCATCCCGACGACGTGCTCCGCGTCGACCCCGACGGGAACATCCTCGAGGGCGACTGGCCGGTTCCCCTCGGCATCCCGCTCCACCTCGAGCTCCACCGGCAGCGTCCGAACACCACCGTGGCCGTGCACAGCCATCCCCGTTTCGGAACGGTGTGGGCCGACCTGGCCAGACTGCCCGGCTGCTACGACCAGAGTTCGGCGCTGGGCGGGGGGGAGCTAGTGATCGTCGACGAGTACGACGGTCCGGTCAACTCACGCGACAGCGCCGCCCGTGCTGTAACAGCCATGGGAACGGCCGATATGGCCCTGCTGGTCAACCACGGGGTCTTCGTCACCGCCGGCAGCATCCGGGCCGCCCACCGAGCGCGCCGTGGCCCTCGAATACCGCAGCCGGCGGGCCTGGTACGTCGAATCCCTGGGCTCCGGCCGCCCGTTCCCCGACCCGGCACGCTCCTTCTTCGCCGCGTCGGACGGTGAGGGTTTCGTGGGGTTCTTCGAAGCCATGGCCCGGAAAGAGCTGCGGAGGGATCCCACGCTGCTCGCTCCCCGATGCGCGCCCGCCGCCCCCGGTCGCTGACCTCTCCGATCCGGAACCTTTCGATCCGGGCTCGCAGCCCCATGTCCCGCAGTTCTACGCTGCACCAGTCCTGAGCCCAACAGTTCTAGGCCCCACAGGCGTACGCGGCGCCCCGCCTCACCGTCCGATGCCCTACAGCCCCGGCAGAGAGAGCCCACCCGAGAGAGGATCCCATGGAGATACCCGGCAAGAAGGCAGTCGTGGTGGGAGGTGCCTCGGGGATGGCCCGCGCCACCGCCGAGCTTTTGGCCGAGCGGGGGGCGCGGGTGGCCATCCTGGACCTGCCGAGCTCCCCCGGAGACGCCGTCGCCTCCGGCCTCGGCGAGGGGGCCACCTTCCACCCATGCGACGTCACAGACGCCGATGGAACCGAGGCGGCGCTGGCCGATGCGGTCGGATCCCTTGGGGGCCTTCACGTGGCGGTCAACACCGCCGGCGGCGGCATCGCCCACAAGACTCTGTCCCGATCGGGACCCCACCCGCTGGCCGAGTTCAGGAAGGTGGTGGAGCTCAACCTGGTCGCCACCTTCAACCTCAACCGGCTGCAGGCCATGCACATGGCCGACAACCAGCCCGACGACGGAGAGCGGGGGGTCATCGTCAACACGTCTTCGATCGCCGCCTTCGAGGGCCAGATCGGCCAGGTGGCCTACGCCGCGGCCAAGGCCGGTATCGCCGGCATGACCCTGACCATGGCCCGGGACCTCGGGTCCTACGGCATCCGTGTCGACGCCATCGCTCCCAGTCTGTTCCTGACCGGTATCACCGCCGGCATCCCCGACGACTATGCCGACAAGCTCACGGCCGACGCTGCCTTTCCCAAGCGGATGGGCCGCCCCGACGAGTTCGCCCGGCTGGTGGTGGCCATCGTGGAAAACCCCATGTTGAACGGCGGTACGATCCGTCTCGACGGCGGCCAGCGCTTCGCCCCGAAGTGACGGTCGCATTACCTTTCTGAGCTCATCAACCTCCCGTGCTGATTAACCTCTGTCTGCCTCACCCCGTGTCTGCCTCACCCCGTGTCTGCCATCGCCCCGAACTGACTTCGACCTCCTCCTCCACTCTCGAACCCACCAACTGACCATGAACCTCCTCCTCCTGCTCGAGATGGCCGGCGCCGTCGACCCGGACCGTCCGGTGTTCCGATTCGGCGACCAGGAGGTGACGGCGGGGGGCCTGCAGGCCAGTGCTCGACGCGTCGGCGCCTCGCTGGCGGCCGACGGAACCACCAACCTGGTCTTCGCCTCCCCCAACAGCCTGGCCTTCCCGGTGGCCGTATTCGCCGCCTCGGCCGCCGGCATTCCGCTGGTTCCGGTCAACTACCGCCTGGCCGACGATCGCCAGGACGAGATCCTCGACCGTCACCCCGGCGCCCTGATCGTCGCCGACGAGCCCCGGCTGTCCGCCCTGCGCCAAGCCGGGCGCCGGGTTCTCGGTCCCGACCAGTTCCTCTCGCTGGGCGGCGGCACCGAAGGTGCCGCGGGCGCCGGAACATCCGAGCCTGATCCCGACGACGTAGCCGTTCTTCTCTACACCAGTGGCACCACCTCTGAGCCCAAGGCGGTCGTCCTGCGCCATCGGCACCTGACCAGCTACGTCCTGGGCACCGTGGAGTACGCAGCGGCCGACGCCACCGACGCCGCTCTGGTGGCCGTTCCGCCGTACCACATTGCCGGTGTGGCCCACGTCCTCACCAATCTCTACAGCGGGCGTCGGGTCATCTACCTCGACGCCTTCGACGCCGACAACTGGCTCCGCCTGGTGCGAGAGGAGCGGGTGACCCATGCCATGGTGGTTCCGACCATGTTGGCCCGGATCGTCGAGCGCCTGCAGGACACCGGGGAGTCGGCACCCCCGTCCCTCACCTCCATCGTCTACGGCGGGGCGGCCATGCCCCACCGGGTTCTCGAGGCGGCGCTCCTGATCTTCCCGGACGTGGGCTTCGTCAACGCCTATGGGCTGACCGAAACCGCCTCCACCATCGCACTTCTGAGTCCCGATGACCATCGTCGCGCCCTCGACGGGGCAGACCCCGCGGCGCGCGACCGGCTGCGCTCCGCCGGTCGGGCCGTGCCCGGTATCGACATCGAGATCCGCGATCCGGACGGCACCCGACTGGGACCCGGCCACGAAGGGGAGATCCATGTGCGGGGCGCCCAGGTGTCGGGTGAGTATCTGGGCACGACCGACGCCGCCGATCCGGAGGACGCCGCCTGGTTCGCCACGCGGGACACCGGCTACCTCGACGCCGAGGGCTACCTGTTCATCATGGGTCGCTTCGACGACACCATCATCCGCGGCGGCGAGAACATCGCCCCGGTCGAAATCGAAGAGGTCATCGCCTCCCAGCCCGGCGTGGCCGACTGCGCTGTCGTCGGTGTGGCCGACGACGACTGGGGCCAACGGATCGCCGCGGTCATCGTCCCCGCCCCCGGCGCCACCCTCACTGCCGACGGCGTGCGGGCCTGGGTACGGTCACGGGTGAGGGGGTCCCGCACACCCGATCAGGTCGAATTCCGGGCCACCCTCCCCTACACAGAGACGGGGAAGCTGCTCCGACGCGTTCTCCGTCAGGAACTCGAGGCAGCAGACGACGCGCCGGCGTCCTGAGCCCGGCGGTCCTGAGCCCGGCGGTCATCGGCACCGCTGTTATCGGCAGCGCGGTCATCGGTGAGGCCGCAGTGACCACTTCGGTGTCAGGCGGGCACTGTCACCGGTACGTGGGAGAACCCGGCCACGTTGGACATGCTGACCCTCTTGAGGCCGTCCCGCTCGACGGTGAACTCCGGCCACCGTCGGAGGATCCCTCCCAACGCCAGCTGGCTCTCCATACGGGCCAGCCACGCCCCCAAACAACCGTGGACCCCGTACCCGAAGGCCAGTGTGGTGCGTCCACCCCGGGTGATGTCGAACACATCGGGATTCTCGTACTCCCGGGGGTCCCGGGTGGCGGCGCCGGTCAGCAACAGGACCGGCATGTCCGCCGGGATGGTGCCCCCTTCGAGGGTGACCGGCTCCACTGAGTAGCGGCCCTGGTACTGAGAGGGTGGATGCATGCGCAGCACCTCCTCGACGGCACCGGACACGGCAGAGGGATCGGCCCGGACCCGGTCCCACTGGTCGGGGTGCTGGTCGAACAGGACGACGGCACTGCCGATGAGCTTGGTGACCGTCTCACTGCCGGCGCTGGCGATGAGGGCGGCGAACGTGGCCACCTCCTCGTCGCTCAGTTTCTTCATGGCACCGCTACCGTCGTCGATCTCGGCATCGATGAGCCGGGCCATGAGCAAACCGTCCGGTTCAGCCCGCTTGGCCCGGGACAGCTCGAGCAGATATTCCACCAGGTAGAGGGCCGCTTCCATCCCCTCCTGGGTGGTGTCGGGCACACCTTCCTCCCGGTGAAGCATGGTGTCCACCCAGAGCCGAATCTGCTGGCGCTCGCCGACGGGGACACCCAGCATCGACGAGATGACTTCGACGGGGAAGAGAGCAGCGAAATCAGCGACCATGTCGAATTGACGACGCCCGAGCAATCCGTCGAGGAGGCCGTCGATGACTCCGGCCACCAGAGGCTCGAGGTCGCCGACGGCCCGTCGGCTGAAGGCCTGGCTGACCAGACGACGATGGAGGGTGTGTTCGGGCGGGTCCATCATGATCATCATGTCGACGGCGGTAGGCCGGTGTTGCCGGAGCATTTCGAGAGTCACCCCGTAGGAGCTCACGAACCGTTCCGGATCGCCGTGCACCGCGACCACGTCGGCGTAGCGGGATACCGCGTAGAAGCCGTAGGCCTCGTTGAAATAGACCGGGGCCTCGTCCCGCAAGCGGGCGTAGGTGTCGTAGGGGTCGTCGAAAAAGGTGTCCGAGAAAGGGTCGAACTCGATGGACTCAACCGGCACGGATCCGGCTCCGGTCAGTCCGACGCCGGCAGCGGTTTGGGAGCGTTGGCTGACAGGGGCTGGCCGTTGTAGGCCAGAGGCCCGGGACCGGCCTGGGTGCAGAGGACCTCGATGCCCGAGGTCGGCTCGGAGTAGCGCTTCCCGATGAGGACGGGGTCCCCCTCAGTAGAGGAGTCCGCCGGGCCGGCTCCGTCGGCGACCTCGTCCCGGTCCATCATGGGGGCGCCACAACAGGTCAGGTCATGATCATCCTGCGGAGCTCGCACCACCACGACCTCGGTACTGCACACGGCGCTCCGCAATCGTGCTCCCGGCTTGAATTTCACTGATCCATCCCCTTGTCCTGGCCCCTTCTGCTGGCCCTCTGTGCTCGCGGTGTGGGCGAACCCGATCGGCTCACCCTCGTGCCCGATTGGGGTCTGCCCCCACCCCAGTCGGGTACGGGCGCTCCCCACCGGTCCTTCATGCTGCCAGAGACTGGGCTGCCGACAGAAATCCCCGAAGGCGTTCGGACCAACGTATCCTGGGTCTCGAGCGTCAATCGATTCATCCCCTTCAAGGGCCCGGTCCGGGATCGATGTGGGCCGGGGCCGACACCATCGGGGCCGTGGGGCGGTGGTCAGAGGGGCGGTCCGCCCCGGCGTCGAGGTGGGCGGCAACCGACCAGCACAGGCTCGCAGAACAGAGGTCGTCGTTGTCCACCACCCGCTTCAGCCAGCGATCCGGAACTCACATCCCGCCGGATCGGGCCGATGCCCACGCCACCATCCACGGTATCTATTCGCCGGCCGTGCTCCGGGGCTGCCTCAGGCCCAGTCTCCGGACGCCCAGTTTCCGGTCAGCCCCCATCCAGAACGGCACTGGCCATGTGATCGTCGATGTCATCGATCAGACCCCACCTGAGGGCGGTATCGGCGTCCAGTCCCTTCCCCGACAGGGCCAGCCACGCCGCACGGGGCGAACCGATGCGTCTGGGCACGCTGACCGTGCCTCCCGCCCCGGGGACAAGACCCATCGACAGCTCCGGAAGTCGAAACACCGCGTCGGGCGCCGCCACCACCCGTTGGGCAAAGGCCGCCAGTTCGGTACCGGCCCCCACACAGGCACCATGGACCCGCACCAAGCACCGGTCGGCACAGGAGGCGAGGGCATTGCCGGCGCTTCGAGTGGAACGAACGGCGTGAGCCACCGACGGATCGAGCGTCGTTCCGAACTCGTCGAGGTCACCGCCGCTGCAGAAATCGGGACCGGCTCCTTCGATGACCACCTCTTTAACCTCGGAATCGGCCGCGGCCACCCGCAGGATTTCGATCAGGGCGTCGCGCATGGCCGCGCTGTAGGCGTTTCGCACCTGCGGCCGGTTGAGGACGATCCGGAGGCTCCCGGCCTGTCGGGAGGCCACCACCGGTTCCGATGCGTCCTGCCTGGCCCGTCCCTCCCGCCGCGGTGGCGCGTTCCTTCCCGCCGCCCGGGCGGACAGCCAGCTCCGGTGGTCGGCAGCCGACTGGAGGGTGGCGTAGGCCAGCGACTCGACGGTGATCCCACCGGCCACATCGAGTGCCGGGGCCATCCGCAGCAGCTGGACCAGAACCAGCGCCGCCACCGGGTGATCGGACGCCGCCGCTGCCAGTCCGGCCAGTTCCGACTCGGTCGACCCGACGCAGGGGATCCACGGCGCCGACGCATCGGCGTTGCCGCACAGGTAGAGGTCGAATCCCCGGGGCGCGGCGAACGCCCGCTCGGCCAGGCCCACGGTCACGCACGGCAGGTGGCGGACCAACGGGGCCAGCCGGCGGGCCTGGGCCGCATCCCGAAGAGCCACCGCCACCAGCGGGCGTCCGTGGAGAGGGCCGACTTCGTCCCTGGTCAGTCCTCCGCCCACCAGCGCAACCAGGTCCGCCTCGGTGAGGAGAGGCGTCGTGTCCGGCATCACGTCCATGCTTGCACCGAATCATCACCAGCCTGCGCCGGATCATCCCGGGATAGACCCCGCCGGTGACCACCGCCCGCCCAGCCGCCGACCGGGCGGAGGAGTCCTCCCTCCTCGAACGTGAGCGGTGGGCCAGTTCGGGGATGTTGTGGTTGACCGGCCCGCCCGGCGGGCCACCCCTCTGGCCCCGGGCCGGGATGTTCGACGGCCTCGAACCGGTCGTCGCCCGGATTGCGGCCGCGGCCGCGTTGGTCGGTGGCGACGCCGACCTCGATGTCGGCCGGCTGCTCACCGGGCGGGCCGCCCTCATGGGCCTGACCCGGCGGGGACGTATCTCGGCCGGGGGGTCCTGCCGTCTGCTCTGTACCGCCGACGGATGGGTGGCCGTGAACCTGGCCCGGCCGGAGGACGCCGAACTGGTGCCGGCCATCATCGGGGCCTCGTGGCGCGAGAGCGAAGGTACCGGTGCAGACGATGATGTGACCTGGGCCGCCCTGGGTCGTTATGCCCGCTCTCGGCCCGGGGAGGAGGTGTCGGCGCAGGCGCAGTTGCTGGGCGTCCCTGCCACCGTCGTGGCTCTCGACCCGCTGGGCGGCGGCGGACCAGAAAGGCACCGCCCGGTCGTCGTGCACTCCGGCCGCCCTGCGCCGGCCCGCCGGGATGGACCGTTCACGGTGGTCGATCTCTCTTCGCTGTGGGCGGGCCCGCTATGCGCCAAAATGCTGAGCGACGTCGGCGCCCGGGTGATCAAGGTGGAGAGTCGCAACCGTCCCGACAGTGGGCGGTGCGGGTGTCCCCCGTTCTTTGACTGGCTCCACGCCGACCACCAGAGCGTGGTCCTCGATTTCGGAAACAGGAACGATCGGTCATTGCTGCACGTGCTCATCGACCGGGCTGACGTGGTCATCGAGGCGTCGCGTCCTCGCGCCCTGTCGGCACTGGGTATCGATGCCGAGGCCGTCGTCGACCGAGTACCGGGCAGGACGTGGCTCAGCATCACCGGGTACGGTCGACAAGGTGCGGCTGCCGATCGGGTGGCTTTCGGCGACGACGCCGGGGTCGCCGCCGGGATGACCGCCCTCGCTCCCGACGGCTCGCCGGCGTTCTGTGGCGACGCCGTCGCCGATCCGGTCACCGGACTGGTGGCGGCGGGCGCCATTCTGGACAGTCGTAACCGGGGAGGAGGCGAGCTGATCAGTCTGGCCATGGTCGACGCCCTCCGATCAGTGATGCGTCCTCTCCCTCCCGCCCGCACGCCGCGCTCCGACGGGCCCGGGTCGGACCGGTGGACGGTCGACATCGGGGGTTCGCCGGTGGCGGTCGACCGTCCCGCACCTTTGTCAGCTTCTCGACCTGCCGCCGCGCTGGGAGCCCACACCCGCTCGGTGATGGCCGAACTGGAGGGCACCGCAGCGTTCGCCCGCGATCGGCGGCTATGAAGTCATTCCCCCCAGGCCCACCAGTCCCCGGGCCAGCTCGATCTCGCCCATATGCCGGAGCCCGTGCTGGTAGATCCAACACTCGGCGGCGTCCAGGAGCGTGATCCCTTCGGGACCGGCCACGCGGGCGCTGTAGGTGCTGGCCACCTGGGGAGGGAAGGGGCGGTCGATCACCACACGGTCGAGCTGGGCCGGGTCGACCTCATCCAGCCACTCCTCGGTGCGGGTGAATACAGCGGCCATGTACTGCTGGAAGCCCTCATAGTCGCCGATGCGTTGGTGCACCATTTCGTCCACGGTGCGGTGCTTGCCGTGGTCAGGAATGGCCGGACCCACTCGCGCCTCCCACGTCTCGTCCCAAACGGGTGGCGTGCCGGTCATGAGCATGAACGAGGCGTCGATCATGTTGACGATGTGGAACAAAGAGAAGGCGATCGGGGGGACCCCTTCACGTTCGAAATGGTTGACCTGGTCCAAGTTCATGGTTGCCACCGCGTCGTAGTAGAGCGAATGCATGGCCCGCATGCGTCGCTGCAGGGAGTCGAGCGTCGATATGTCGGCCATGGCTCTCCTCACCGGTGCGCTTGATGCACGCTAAGCACCTGTCACTCATACCGTCAACTGGCGGAGACGAGCGTCGGGCCCTTCCCGTCGACACAGGATCGCCAACCGATCGAACCCCCTCAGAGCGGGCCGGCAGTAGCGTTGGGCTCTATGCCCACTCCCGCCGATACTCGCCCCCCGTCGGTCTCCGACGACACCGGTCGGCCGCAACCGGTTGAATCGGGGCAGGGGGACGATTCCTCGGCGCTGCCGGGCGACGGTCGCCAGCTGCGAAGGCAGCGCAACCGCGAGGCCGTGGTCGAAGCGCTGCTCGACCTGTATGCCGACGGGAGCCTGCGGCCGAGCGCTGACGAGATCGCCTCCCGCTCCGGGCTTTCCCCCCGCTCGCTCTTTCGCTACTTCGACGACGTCGACGACCTCATCCGGGCCGCCGTCACCCGCCAGCAGGCAAGGGTGATCCCTCTGGTACCCCTTGAAGCGGTCCCCGACGATCCACTAGCGGTCCGCGTCACCGCCCTGGTGGCACAACGGTTCCGGGTCTTTGAGGCCGTGGGCAACGCCGCCGCCGTGGTGCGGCTGCGGGCTCCCTTCGAACCGGTGCTCGACGACGCCCTGTCACGCCACCGCGAGTTTCTCCGCTCACAGATAGCGACGCTGTTCGCCGCCGAGCTGGCTGCCATGGGTGCGGCGGCCGGAAGCGCTCTGTCGGCCGCCGATGTCATGACCTCCTACGAATCACGCCACCTCTTGGTCCACGATCAGGGGATGACCCCGAGCCGGGCCATGAGCGTCATGGCCGACACTCTGACCGCCCTGTTCTCCAAGCCCTGACCTCGGTGGGGAATCGCCGGAGGACGGGTCCGACGGTCACTGTCGGGCCACACTCCTTTTTGGAAATTGGCCAAATTACCGCCTACACCCGATAGAGATTCGGATCACTATCGGTTATAGCCGGTGAAACGGCCAATTCTCAAAAACAACACGCGGCAGCTGGACCCTCGGCCATGGCCGCCCCATCCAGCCGGGGAGGCAGGAAGCCGGCCTTGAGGTGGTCCTCACACCCCCACCGGCCGGGCTTCGGCCACCAGCTTGTCGTCGTCGGCCAACAACGATTTGGCCAACTGACGGATCATCTCCTCCACCTCGGGGTGGGCTTCGGGATCCCAGCCTTCCAGCAGCTCGCTCATCGACTGATGGCGGGCAGCCGTCAACGCCTCGATGGCGGCGTGCCCCGAAGGGGTCAGCACCAGGTGACCCCCGCTCTCCGTGGGTTCCTGCTCGACCATTCCCTCTGCTTTCAGGGCCTCAACCGCCGGCTCGAGCTCGACCGAATCGACCTTCAGCCGGGCGCTCATATTGTCGAGGCTGGTGCCGGGATGGTCGGACAGCCGGTACAGGAGCCAGCAGGCCCGGGGGGCCAGCTCCAGCCCGGCCCGACTCCCGAGCATCTGGTAGAGCTCGCCCCGGTTCTCGCGGCTGGCGGCACGTTCCAGGATCCGCTGGAGCTCGCCCACGGACGTCCTTGGTTCCGGAATGCCGAGGTGTTCGGCCGGCTCGGAGGTGCGAATGGACTTGCGCAGTTCGATTTCGGGGAGGGTCCAGCTCAAGAGGAAGGCGACAAAGGCGATGGGAACGCCGATGAGGAACATGGTCTGAACGGTGTGGGCGATCCCCTCGATTACCCCGTTCTGTATCGCCGGTGGCAGGGCATGGATAGCCGAGGGATTCTCGGCACTCAGACTGAAACCGGACGGAGCCTTGGTGATGTGCAGGGAGTGGAGGACGTTCTTCAACACCAGATTGGCGAAGATGGCACCGAATACGGCTGTCCCGAATGACCCACCGATCATGCGGAAGAAGGTCACCCCCGAGGTGGCCGTGCCCAGCTCCTCGTACTGCACAGCGTTCTGAACCGCCACCGTCAGCACCTGCAGGATGAGCCCCAGGCCCAGGCCGAAGACAACCATGTAGGCAGCCGTCAACCAGGGGCCGGTGGACACTCCGATTAGTGACATGAGATAGAGCCCGACGGTCATGAGGGCGGTGCCGACCACCGGGAAGATCTTGTAGCGACCCCACCGGCTGACCAGCAGACCGGAACCGATCGAGGCGACCAGTAACCCCCCCATCAGGGGGAAGAGCCGGACACCGGACTGGACGGCGCTGACTCCTTTTACCTCCTGGAAGAACAGGGGGAGAAAGGTGAGAGCGCCGAACATGGCAAAGCCGACCACGAACCCGATAGCGCTGGCCGCGGCGAAGACCTTGTTGGTGAACAGAGGCAGGGGGATGATCGGTTCCTCCGCCCGGCGCTCGGCCAGCAGGAACAGGATGGCGAAGACAACCCCGGCCACGGCCAGCCCGAGGATGAACGGCGAGGTCCACGGGTAGGAGGTGCCGCCCAGGCTGGTGAACAAAACCAATGAGGTGGCCGACAGGGCTATGAGCGCCGTCCCCAGATAGTCGATCACCCGGTGCACCCGGCTCAGCTGTCCGGGAAGGGCCGCCGCCGTCACTACCAGGGCGACGGCTCCGATCGGGATGTTGATATAGAAGATCCACCGCCAACTGAGGTACTCGACGAAGACCCCGCCGATGAGCGGACCGACCACCGAGGTCACCCCGAACATGGCCATGAAGAATCCCATGTAGCGCCCCCGTTCGCGGGGAGACACGACGTCGCCGATGATGGTCATGGCGCCGATCATCAGACCGCCGCCGCCCAGGCCCTGGACCGCCCTGAACAGGATCAGTTGGATCATTGAATGGCTCAGGCCGGCCAGGGCCGACCCGATCAGGAAGATGACGATGGCACCCTGAAAGAACTTCTTGCGTCCGTAGAGGTCGCCGAGCTTGCCCCACAGGGGGGTCGAGACGGTCGACGCCAGCAGGTAGGCGGTGACCACCCAGCTCAGATGGGAAGCGCCGTGGAGGTCGCCGACGATGGTGGGCAGGGCAGTCGAGACCACCGTCTGGTCGAGAGCGGCCAAAAACATCCCCAACATGAGCGCGCCAATGACCACCAACACGCGCCGGTGGGAGAGGGCCGCAGGAGGGGCGGGCAGTGCCGAGGTGGCCGTCTCGCTCATCGATCCCCTCTCTTTTTTCTCATCGACTCTGGTCACTCACCGGTCTCAACCTTCACAGGGTCTGCTCGCTCGCCCCACCCATTTCTCCCCATACGACTCGGTAAGCAACAGTGCGGGGCGCCGTCTCATCCTACGGGGACCGGCACAACAGCACCTAAGGGGACGCCCGGATGATGCGGATCAGTTCGCCCAGATCGGATTGATCGATGCGGACGGCAGCCCGAGGCGACGCCCGGCCCAGTGCCGATCCGAAAGGTAGGGCATCGACCACGCCCCGGCCCACCCAGCTGCGAATCAGCCGCAGCTCCGTCGACCGGGCCAAGGCCCGTTGGTCGACCGTCTTGCCCCGCGATACGAGGGCGGCGTTGGTCAGCCGTCGGACCTCGGACCGGTCGACGGCAAGGCCGTCGGCCTCGAGGCGGCGCACCAGATAGGAGCCCGCGTTGTACCAGTCACAGAGGCCGTGGACCACCGACGCCACCTGACCGACACCCCCGTCGATGGCCAGGGCCAGGACCGGGCCGCCCTCGAGGGTGGATGCGGCCGCCGCGCCGACTAGCGCCAGTTGGAGCGCACCCATGGCCCTGGCTATGGAACGGGCCTGGCGGCCGGCGAGCAACTCGACCGCCTGGTGGTCGTCAAGCAGGGCGGGGTGGTCGACCACCTGGCCCGACATCCAGTCGAGTAACCGCGGTGGGGCCGAACGGATCTGGGCCCGGGCCCGGCGCATCCGCCCGCGGCCCCCGGAGAAGATCTCGCCTCCTACCCGACCGAACACGGCCTCGAGTTGGGCGGCCGCCTCGGCCGGGAGGCCGTCAGGACGAAGCAACGACCGGAAACCCTGGGTAAAGGCTGACCGGGCGCGGGCCAGAGCGACACTCAGTCGACCCGGCGCCCGAGGCAGTACTCGCTCGCCCGGCTGGTCAGGCGGCTCAGGCGGGTCCTGCGGCGGCTGGGTCACCGAACGAGTCTGGTGAGCACGGCCGCTCCCCGCAAGACCGGCCTCTGCCCGCGCTCCATCGGCCTACGATCGCAGGGCGGCCGCTATCCGGACAGTCACCGGTCGCAGTCGGATCGTGCGACCGTACGCCGGAGGGTACCCATGGCCTTGGACATCGGACGTAGACGACTGCAACAGGAGGCCCGGGCCGCCCGCGGCGACGGCCGGCCGGTCCCTTCGGTGGTGATCGTGGGAGCTGGTCTGTCGGGCCTGGCTCTGGCCATCCAGCTGGCACGCTCGGGAGTGCGCAACTTCACCATCGTCGAGCAATCCGACGGTGTGGGCGGCACGTGGCGGGACAACACCTACCCGGGAAGCGGGTGCGATGTCCCTTCCCATCTGTATTCGTTCTCCTTCGAACCGAAGACCGACTGGACCCGGCGGTTCGCCCAACAGCCCGAAATCCTGTCGTACGCAGAACAGTGTGTGCGCCGCTACCGGCTCACCCCCCACCTCCGGCTGCGGACCACCGTGAAGGCCGCCACACTCGACGAACCCACCGGCCGATGGCGGTTGGATCTGACCTCCACCACCGGACAGGAGGTCCTCGAAGCGGATACCGTCGTCTTCGCCTGTGGCCAGCTCAACCGGCCCCGCATCCCCTCTATCGAGGGACTGGATGCGTTCGGCGGACCGATGTGGCACTCGGCACGGTGGGACCACCGTTGCCCTCTGGCCGGCCGGCGGGTGGCGGTCATCGGGAACGGCGCCAGCGCCATCCAGTTCGTGCCACCGGTGGCCGACCAGGCCGCTGAGGTCACCGTCTACCAACGCAGCCCCAACTACGTGGGCCCCAAGAAGGACCGGGCCTACACCGCCGGCGCCCGCTGGTTCTTCGAATCGGTGACGGTGGTGCAGCGGGCCTACCGATGGTGGATCTACTGGGGTCTCGAGTCACGGTGGCTCTGGTTCCGGAAGGACAGCAGGGCCGGGGGAATGCTCGGCCGGGCCTTCGCCAAGTCACTCGGCCAGACCGTGGTCTCCCCCCGCCTGCCCGAGTCGACCGTCGTGCCCGACTATCCCCTGGGGTGCAAGCGGATCCTGATTTCGAACAACTGGTACCAGGCGCTGGCCCGCCCCCACGTGGGTGTGGTCCCCGAAGCCATCGACCACGTCGAGCCGGATGCCATCGTGACCGTGACCGGACACCGGCGCGCCACCGACGTGATCATCTTCGGCACCGGCTTCGAGACCACCGACTTCCTGGCCGACATCCCCGTCATCGGCGAAGGCGGTCGCCGACTGTCCGACGAATGGGAGGGTGGTGCCCGTGCCTATCTGGGTGTGGCCGTCCCCCGCTTCCCCAACCTCTATTTGTTGTACGGACCCAATACCAACCTGGCCCACAACTCGATCCTGTTCATGGTGGAGCGTCAGATCAACCTCATCCTCCAGGCCCTGGCCCTACAGGTAGGGGCCCTTCGGGCCGAGCCGAACCCGGGTAGAACCGTGGCCCGGGTAATGGTGACGCCCGACGCCTATCGGCGGGAGGACGTCCGAACACAGAGGTTGATGGCCTCCACCGTCTGGGTATCCAACTGCACCAGTTGGTACAAGACGGCGGCGGGGCGGGTCACCAACAATTGGCCCACCTGGACGGTGCGTTACTGGCGGGACACCCTCCGTCTCCGCTCGTCGGACCTGGTGCTCGAGCCTCAACTCGGCTCCGACGACCAGCCGATTCCCTAGAGGCCCGGCTCCATCCACGGCGCTCGACGGACGGCGCCGACGTCCCGCTTCCCGAAAATCGAAACGGAACGGTTGCGTTCTGCTTTCCCGCCCCCTACAATGTGAACGAAACAGTTCCGTTTCCGCCAAGAGGAGAGTCGGCCCTGTGGGCACCGTCGAAATCGAGGAGATCACCACTACCTCCCGCCGACCCAGCGGACCCCGGGCCGAAGCCCGTGAACAGGCCATCCTCGACGCCGCCCTCGAACTGCTCATGGAAGTGGGCTACGACCGGCTGAGCATGGACGCCCTGGCCGAACGGGCCCACGCCGGCAAGGCCACCATCTACCGTCACTGGTCGGGCAAGGCTCAGGTGGTGGCCGAGGCCCTGCGCCGGATGAAGGGCGACAAGATCATGCCGTCGCCTTCCACCGGTTCGTTGCGGGGCGACCTTCTGGCCGCCATGACCCAGTTGTGCGATTCATTGACCGACACCGAGTCGGACATCCTGGTCGGGGTGTTGTCGGCCATGCGTCGCGACCCGGAACTGGCCGAACTGGTGCATGCACAGATCAATGACAGCAAACGGGCCCAGTTCGAGCGGATCATCGATGATGCCGTCCGTCGGGGGGAGTTGCCGGAAGGCAGCACGGCGGACCTGGTGGAGGAAGTGGTACCCGCTCTGTTCATCACCCGGTTGGTCGTCCTCGGCCAGCCCATCGACGACGAATACGCCACCCATGTGGTGGACAACATCGTGCTTCCCTTGCTGCACCCGTAGCCCCGCTAGACGTCCCCCCAAACCCACCCCGAGGAGCATCCCTTGACCATCACCGCTGAAACCAACTCGTCACCACCACCCAGCGCCGTCACCGAACCGGACCCCAAGCGATGGCTGGCTCTGGCCATTATCGCCATAGCCCAACTGATGGTGGTGCTGGACGCCTCTATCGTCACCATCGCCCTCCCCTCGGCCCAGCACGCTCTGCACATCTCCACGGCCAACCGCCAGTGGGTGGTGACCGCCTACACACTGTCCTTCGGAGGCCTTCTCCTACTGGGCGGACGCATCGCCGACTATGTGGGACGCAAGCGCATCTTCCTCGTCGGTCTGATCGGTTTCGCTGCGGCCTCAGCTCTAGGTGGCGTCTCGGTCAACGCCGCCATGCTCTTCGGGGCCAGGGCCCTGCAGGGCGGCTTTGCCGCACTGTTGGCTCCGGCTGCCCTTTCGCTCATCTCGGTGACCTTCGTCGAGGTCAAAGAGCGGGCCACCGCCTTCGGCGTCTACGCCGCCATCTCCGGTGGGGGGGCGGCCATCGGCCTGATCATGGGTGGCGTGCTCACCGAGTACGCGTCGTGGCGCTGGTGCCTGCTGGTCAACGTACCCATCGCCGCTATGGCCGCCCTGGCCGCCGTGCCGGTGGTCAGGGAATCACGAGCCCACGGAAACACGAGTTACGACATCCCCGGTGCCGTTACCGTTACCGCCGGACTGGTGGCCCTGGTCTACGGGTTCACCAAGGCGGCTTCGGACGGGTGGGCCTCCAGCGCCACCCTCACCTTCCTGGGCATCGCCGTGGTTCTGCTCGCCGCCTTCATCATCATCGAGCTGAGGACGGCCCATCCCCTGCTGCCCATGCGGGTCCTTCTCGAGCGCAATCGCGGCGGTTCCTTCCTCAGTTCGTTCATGGTGGGAGCCGGGCTGCTCGGGATGTTCCTCTTCCTGACCTACTACTTCCAGGGGACTCTCGGTTATTCCGCCCTCAAGGCAGGGTTCGCTTTCCTACCCTTTTCGGCCGGCATCATCGTGGCCGCCGGGGCCTCGAGCAAGCTCCTCCCCAAAGTCGGTCCTCGTCCGCTCATGGGCATCGGGTTCGGAGCCGCAGTACTCGGGATGCTGTGGCTGAGCCAGATCACTCCCGAGACCGGTTATCTGGCCCACGTCCTACCGGCGGAGATCCTCATCAGCCTGGGTATGGGCCTGGGCTTCGTTCCCATGCAGAGCACCGCCCTCTTCCGGGTACCCACCAACGATGCCGGTGTGGCCAGTGCCTTGGTCAACACCACCCAACAGGTAGGGGGGTCCCTGGGCACTGCCCTGCTCAACACGGTGGCTGCCTCGGCCACCGCTACGTACCTCCTGTCCCGGCAGCCCAGTCGGGCCACGGTCCAGGCCGCCCAGGTCCACGGCTATACGGTGGGCTTTCTGGTGGGGGCGGTTTGCCTGGTCGTGGCTCTGCTGTCCGGGGTGTTCCTGGTCACCGCCAGCCGCGCCGACCTGGCCGACGTGGACGGGGTGTCCGGCGAGGTTGCCCTCGACCAACCGACGTCAGCCGATCCGGAGTCGAGCCAGAACCGAACCGAGCTGGTCAGAGACTGACGTAGCGCCGGGCCAATCCGGCCAGGATCTCCTCGCACTCGAGGACACAGCCCTGCACGATGTCGGCCACCGGTCGGCTGGTGTCGATCCGTCCGGCCACCTGGCCACTAAGGGCGATCCCGTCCTCGAGCTGACCCCCGAAGTAGACGTCATCCACCGTGCCGAAGGCGGCCATGGCGTTGCGTCGGTGGTCGAACTCGAGGCGCTCGGTATAGGGCGTGCGCAGCGCCCGCAGGGCGGGAGAGGCATGGCTGTTGAGAAAGACGGTGTCCGTGGCGGCGGCGTCGAGGATGGCCTGCTTCCAACGGGGATGCACCGGCGATTCCACCGAGGAGACCGTGGCCGTGCCCAACTGGACTCCCTCGGCTCCGAGGGCCAGCGCGGCCGCCATGGTCCGACCGTCGAGAAAGCCCCCGGCCGCCACCACCGGGAGGTCGAAGGCGGCGGTGACCGAAGGGAGGAGCACCATGGTCGACACAGGGCGCGGACTCTTGAAGCCACCGCCCTCGCCCCCCTCCACGATGAGGCCGTCGACCCCGGCATTGACCGCCTTTTCGGCCGCCCGCAGGGTGGGGACCACGTGGAACACGGTCAACCCGGCGTCCTTGAGCTGTGCCGTGTAGCGGGTGGGACTGCCGGCCGAAGTGGTCACGAAACGCACGCCCTGGGCGATTACGAAGTCGACGATGACGGCCGGATCGGCCACGAAGGCCTGGGCAATGTTGACGCCGAAAGGTTTGTCGGTGAGGTCCTTCATCCGGGCCACCTCGCCGCGGATCACGTCGAGCTCGCCTGACGAGGTCTCGATGATGCCCATGGCCCCTGCGTTCGACACCGCCGAGGCCAGCGGGGCCCGAGCGATCCATCCCATGGGCGCCTGGATCAGGGGAATTTCGATCCCGAGCATGTGGGTCACACGGTTGGTCAGCACAGCGGCATCTTGACATCCAGCCGGCGTGCAATCGGGCCCCGGCCGACCCCGGCCGGTTACGAGCCGATGTGTTCGGCGGGGATGGTGCCCAGGCGTCCGGCCTGATAGTCCTCGAAGGCCTGGGCCACCTCGGCTCGGGTGTTCATCACAAAGGGACCGTAGGCATAGACCGGCTCGCCGATGGGTCGGCCGCCCAGAATGAGCACGTCGAGATTGGGCATCCGCGACTCCTGCTTCGTATCGGCTCCCAGAGTGAGGAAGTCACCGGGTCCGAGGACGACCAACTGGCCGGTGGCGACGGGCTGGCCCGCTCTGCCCACATACCCCTTCCCACCCAATACGTAGACGAGGGCGTTGAACTCACGCTGCCAGGGGAACTGGGTGCGGGCCCCCGCCGACAGGGTGGCATGGACCATGGCCATGGGCGAATGGGTTGATCCTGGCCCGGCGTGCCCGCCCAGATCGCCGGCGATGATCCGGAACAGGGTGCCCCCGTCCGGAGAGGATGCCAGTGAGACCTGGGAGGCTCCGATGTCCTGATAGCGGGGAGCGATCATCTTGTCGGCGCTGGCCAGGTTGACCCAGAGCTGGATGCCGTGGAACAGACCACCCGTGGCAACCAGCTCTTCGGGAGGGGCCTCGATATGGAGGATCCCGCCACCGGCGGTCATCCACTGGGTATCGCCGTTGGTGATGAGACCGCCGCCACCGATCGAGTCCTGGTGCTGGAAGGTACCGTCGATCATGTAGGTCACCGTTTCGAAACCGCGGTGGGGATGCCAGGGGGTCCCCTTCGGCTCACCCGGGGCATACTCCACTTCTCCCATCTGATCCATGTGGATGAACGGGTCCAGAGCACTACTGTCGACGCCGGCGAAGGCCCGACGTACCGGGAACCCTTCACCCTCAAATGCGGAAGGGGCTGTGGTCACCGAGACCACCGCCCTCTCAGCGGCCCCGTCCGGGGGATTGTCCACCTTGGGAAGGGCCAGAGCATCTTCCACTGTCACTGCCGGCATGTCCGACCTCGCATTCTCTCCGTCATTGCTGATCCCCTACCGGGCAATCACCGTGTCTCGGTCCGATGTGTGCAACAGTACTTGCGTTCGCAACATTCCCGGCACCAAGGCCGGCGGCCCATGCCGTGGTGCCCCCGGATCAGTTCAGCTTGCCATCTGTTCTGCCGAAAAGCATCAGTGAACAGGTACGCTTGGACAAGCGGACAGTCAGGAGACAGCAGGTGATCCGGCCACGCGGCGGAACAACCCGTCGGCGCGACGACCAAGAAGGGCAGGCGATCTCCTCGGCCGAGGAGATCGGTCGCCTGCTCCGCAACGCCCGTGAAGAGCGGGGACTCGACCTGCTGGCCGTGCATGACCGGCTCAGCCGGCCCATCACCCTCATCGAGGCTCTGGAGAACGGGGATTTGGCCGCCCTCCCCGACCAGGCCCAGGCTCTGTCCACGCTGCGTCGCTACGCCGCCTTCCTCGGACTGGACGGAGACGCACTGGCCCTGCAGATGCTCGATGCCTGGTCGGCAGCGCTTTCGGCCAACGGGTCGCCGCGCAACTCCTCCGGTGCCGTCACCAACGTGGTCACCACCGTCACCAGCGAGCCCGACCATCTCCGAGCCTTCACCCAGACAGGCGAGGTGCCACGGGTGGGCGCCGGATCAGTGGCCGGTCCCGGAGGTTCGGGGGCCTACGGCTACGGGGTCGCCGGTCCTCCGACCGGGACCTTCCCCGTCGTACCCCGTCAGGACATCAAACAGAGCAAGAGGGCGGTGGCCAAGGCCCGACGTCGTCTGCGGGCCCCCACATCGCTCAAGGTCATCACCTGGGTTTGTGTCCTCCTGGTGCTGGCCGTCATCGCCGGGTTCGCCATCCAAAACTGGAGCCCCACCTGGCTGGCCCAATCACACATCCTGCGGGTGGCCCAACCCCACACCCCGGGCGGGGCTTCCGGGTCGGGGGCGGGGTCGGGGTCGGCCGTCGTGCACCAGTCGACGGCCGTCGTCCAGACCACCAGCGGCGCCCAGAGCTCCTCCTACACGGTCGGGTCGCGCCACTACACGGTGACCGTGGCCACGTCAGGTAACTGCTGGGTCCAGATCACCAGCTCGAGCTCGGCCACCCCACTGGCCGAGGGAGTCCAGCCGCCCGGCAAGGTGTTGACCTTTCCCAACCAAGGAACCATGACTGTTCAGGTCGGGGCATCGGCGGTCCTGGTCGGGGTGGCCATCAACGGCAAGGCCGCTTTCATCAACGCGCCCCACCTGACCCCCTACACGTACACCTTCACCTCCACCTCCACCTCCTAACCCATGAGGCGGCGACCTGCGTCGCGCCCTGGGCCGGGGTCCGGGTACGGGCTATGCGGGTCTACTGGTCGACGACTCGGAACGTGGTGGCACCGCTGGCTGCCAGCTCGGCATCCATCCGGGCGTCCTCCCGAGCTGTCTTGCGCCCCTCGGACCGGACCCACTGGACGAACACCGGGATGAGCGCCAGAAAGGTGAGGAGCTCAGCACCGACCCACAGGATGGCCGCGCCGGCGTGGGTGGATCCCAAGCTGTACATGGACGCCACCGGACGGGAGTCGCTGAGGAGGGCGAGGGCCAGGAACGCCTCAATGGGAACGCCGACGAGAAGGCTGGCCATCCGTAGGCCGTGGCCCATCTGCCAGTGCGGGACGGGATCGAGACCGACCAGCGGCCACCAGAAGAGCGTCGAAGCCAACAGAAAACCCACATTGACGAGATCCATGATCCACATGTGTTCCATGGCGTAGTTGATGGCGAAGGTGAGGAAGAAGGCGAACATCGAGAAGTAGTAGAGGAACCACACCGGCAGTGGGTGGGTCAGAGCCTTGAACGGACCTGAGTTGAGTAGGGACAGAAGCCGGATCTTCCCGCTCCGACTCGAGGTCTGGAGAGCCAGGGTCATCGGCGCCCCCATGGCCAGCAGAGGCGGGGCGATGATCATCAACAGCAGGTGCTGGATGACGTGAGCCTGGAAGTATTCCATGGTGAAGCTGGCCACCGGCGATTGCAGGGCGACGACGATCCCGATCAGTCCGGACAGGAAGGCCGCCGTCCGCTTCCCACTCCAGCGACGGCCGCGGGCCGACAGCGCCCACTGGGCCCGCAAATACCAGACGGCGGCGGCCACCGCAGCCACCAGCACCAGCACTGCGAACGGACTGAACTCCCAGCGGGTCAGCGCGCTATGGGAAGTCAGGGAAACCCGGGCCATCCCATTCATCGCTGGCACCACCTCAGATTACCGACGGTCGAGCCGTCCTCCCATTCGGGGCCGGCTCGGCCGACGACGTTACCCTCCCGGTGGACTGGAGCTCTTTCCGCCGACCGGGTCGATCACCTGTTCGATGAGGCCGGTGCGCACGTCATAGCGCCACCCGACCACAGTCACCCCCTCCGCCAGCAGTGGGCAGGATCCCACCGCATCGACGTCCCGCCGCAGGTCGGCGTCGGGATCGGGCATGGCCAGAAACTCCCAGTCAGCCGCATCGGGCGCCCCTCCAGCCCGCAGGCCCTGCCGGATGTCCTGGTCGGTGGTGAAGGCCAGAGCGCAGTCGGTGTGCTGCATGACGGCGATACGTCGCACCCCCAGCATCCGGGTGGCCAGGATCAACGATCGCAGCGCATCGGGGGTGACCCGTCCCCCGGCGTTGCGGATGATCTTGGCGTCGCCGGGCCGGAGTCCGAGGACCGGGAGAGGGTCCATGCGGGTGTCCATGCAGGTCACCAGGGCCAGCCCCTTGGCCGCCCGAGCTGGTATGCCCACACCGTCGAAACGGGCGGCGAACCGTCGGTTCTCCTCCAGTAAGTCATCGAACATGACCAGAGCATGGCAGACCGGGACGGCACGCCCCGCCCGTCCCCCTCACCCGATTCCGCAGCAGCGTCGGTGTTAGCCTCACAACCGCATCGCAGCCTCGGTCGGAGCCAGTGAAAGAGTCCGACCAGACGAGTCCTCGGACCCACACCGGAGGAGACAAGGCGTGACCCCTCGGGGCAAAAGCGAGAGGGCGGCGACGGTGGGAGCCGAACATCGGTCGGCATTGGCCCTCGGCATCACCACGCCGGTGCTCACCATGCTGCCCGGGTCGCATGCGCGGTGGGAGGAGCACGGCACGATCGACGACGTCGCCGCTATAGCCCGGACGGCGGACCGACTGGGCTATCACCACCTGACTTGCAGCGAGCACGTGGTGGTGCCCACCGACGTGGCCCCGACCCGGGGAGGTCGGTACTGGGACCCGCTGGCCACCTTCGGCTACCTGGCCGCGCTGACCACCGACATCCGATTCGCCACCAATGTCCTGGTGCTCGGCTACCACCATCCACTCGAGATCACCAAGCGGTACGGAACCCTCGACCAGGTGACACACGGTCGGGTGATCCTGGGACTGGGCGTCGGTTCGCTCCTCCCGGAGTTCGAGCTGCTGGGGGTGCCGTTCGACGATCGGGGAGCGCGGGCCGATGATGCTCTGGCCGCACTCCGATCATCACTTTCGGTGGCCCAACCTGAATACTCGGGCCCCTACTACCGTTACCGCGACATGGTGATGGATCCGTGCGCTGTCCAGGCCAAGGTTCCCCTGTGGATCGGGGGCCGTACGCCACGCTCGCTGCGGCGCGCCGTGGCTCTGGGGGACGGATGGGTGCCCTTCAACATCCGCACCGGTGACGTAGCGGCCATGTTGACCGCGGCACGGAATACACCGGCCTGGGCATCACGTCAGGAGCCCATCGATGTCGTCCTACGCAACGGTCGGCCGGCCGATCCTCTCGATGACCCGGAAGGGGCCCGCACGCTGCTGGACAAAATGGCGGCCGCAGGAGCCACCGGCGTGCAGTTGGCCTTCGTCCACCATTCACTGGACCACTACCTCGAACAGCTCGAAGCCATGATCGGCGTGGCCGAACAGTGAACCGGGTAAAGGTCGGCTTCTTCTCGCTCTCCCACCACTCGGCCACCGGCGATGACCGTTCCTATCTCCGCTGGCACCAGATGGATCACATGCCCGAGCAGTACCAGATCCCCGGGATGGTGCTCGGGCAGCGGTGGGCCTCTACTGCGGCCTGCCGGGAGGTACGGGCGGCCGAAGTCGGAGACTGGACGGAGGTCGAGCACGTGGTCTGCTACCTGATGGGTCAGCCGGTGGATGAGACCATCGACGAATTCCTCATGCTCGGGCGCCATCTGGCCGAGCTGGGCCGCTTTGCCGCCGCCCTGCCCTCGCAGTACCGGGGAGCACTCCGCCTGCTCGAGTCACATGCAGCCCCGCGCACCCTGATCTCGGACGAAGTGGTCCCCTTCCGACCCCACCGGGGCATCTACCTGATGGTCGAGGAACTGACCGATCGGTCCGCGCAGGATGCCTTTCTCCGCCGCCTGCACACCGAAATTCTGGCCGACCTGGTGTCCGTCGAGGGAGTAGCCGGTGCGCTGACCTTCGCCACCACACCCTCGATCCGCAGGCCGTCGTTCAGTGAAGGGGACCGACGGATCACCCTCTGTTACCTCGACGAGTCGCCGGCTGTGGTGGGTGGAAGACTTGTCCCTTGGATCGAGGAGGTGTGGTCGGGAGCGCCGTCCCGTCTGCTTCTGGCCGCGCCGTTCGAGTCGGTGACGGCCTGGGATTGGGACCGCTTCGGCCCCGACGGCTGAGCGTCGG
This sequence comes from uncultured Acidimicrobiales bacterium, assembly GCA_963824645.1. GTDB lineage: Bacteria > Actinomycetota > Acidimicrobiia > Acidimicrobiales > RAAP-2 > Bog-756. The sequence continues at coordinate 74,554 of CAWGQC010000010.1, read as the reverse complement.
CACCTTCTGGTCCCCCGCTGTAGTGTTCGAACGGCGAGGGGGTACACACCCCGGAGCCGGGGAGGCGAGTCGGGTGGCAGATGTAGCAGGTGATCGTCTGCGCACAGGTGCGCCCTATGTGGTGGTCTCGGCCGACGCTCACGCCGCCCCCGAGGACCTCGATACCTTTCTCAGCTACGTCGACCCCGTGCACCGTGAAGCGGTGGCCGCCTATGGCGACCTCTCCTCGGTGGCCATCCCCATGTTCGGCGGAACCGACCCGGGGGTCATAGACGACGAGGATCCGGTGCGGGCCGTGGCCTCCCGCCGCTTGGCCGGGATGGGCGTCGACACCGCGGCGGCGCAGGACTGGCTGGCCAACTACAGCGCCGAGTGGGTGTTCGCCTCCGATGCCGACGGTCGCCGTCTGGCCGTTCTCGAAGAGCAGGGCATCCACGCCGAGGTGGTCTTCCCCGGTCCGGTCCTGGCCGGTGGGCTCTCGCCGGCCATGTACCTGGGTGGCCAGACCACCAAAGGGCTGGAAGTGGTATGGCCGGCACTGCACGCCTACAACCGATGGCTGAGCGATTTCTGCTCCGCCGCACCGGGTCGTCGCACCGGATGCATCCCCATCGACCTCCACGACATGAAGAGGGCTACCGAGGAGATCGCCTGGGCCCGCGCTCAGGGTCTGTCCGGGGGGATCATGCTGCCGGCCATGTCGCTGCGCTCCGAACTACCCGGTTACGCCGACGAGTATTACGAACCTCTGTGGAGCGCCTGTGAGGAGCACGGGCTGGTGGTCAATCTGCACACCGGAGCATCGGGGACGGCGACCGACGCCAGGCAGCTCTACGACACCAAGCACGGAGGGTTCCTCGGGTTGTACGAAGTATTCGTCTTCACCCGCCGTCCCCTCTGGTTCATGATTTTCGGGGGTGTGTTCGACCGTCATCCCGACCTCAAGGTGGTGGTGACCGAGAACGGGGTCCAGTGGCTACCCTCCCTGGTCCGTGACATGGAGTCCTTCTTCGACACCCACGGCGGCGCACCGGTCCGGTCGTATCTGTCCCGGCGGCCCTCCGAGTATGTCGATCGCCATGTATTTCTGGGAGGGTCCCTCATGAAGCGCGACGAGGCCGAGATGCGTCACGAGATCGGCATCGATCGGTTGATGTGGGGTGCCGACTATCCCCACTTGGAGGGGGCCGCCCCTGTCCACCGGCAAATCCTGCGCTACGTGTTCGGCGGTCTGCCCGAGGAGGACATCCGACGGATCGTGGGTCTCAATGCCGTTGGTCTCTTCGGGTTCGACGGCGACCTCCTCCAACAGGTGGCTGACCGGGTCGGTCCGACGGTGGCTGACTTGTCCCATACGATCTCGTTGAACGAATTCCCCAACACCTTCAGTTGGAGCCTCGGTCGTCCGGTTCCTCTGGCATCGGCGGCAGAGAGATCCGGCTGAGATCCCGAGGCGGCTCAGGTGGCCGCTTCGTTGCGACGCAGTTTGCGCAGGCTGTGCTCCACGTACGCCTTCAAGAGCTTGTCGTTGTCCCGGGAGATGAAGTCGTGCACCCGCTTCTCGAGGAGTAACCGCATGACCGGGTTGAACGCCTCGTAGGTTTCGCGGAAGTGGACCCGGGTACCACCCTCGGTCCTGGCCTCCAGGCGTGTCCACCCTGAGGCCCGCGACCAGAGTGGCTTTCCGATGGCGTCGTACTTCCACGACATGGGAGCCTGCGCCTCGGTGATCCACTCCCAGGACTGTGCCCGCCCTTTGGACAGGAGGTAGCGGGGCACGGCGAAGTCGCAGTGCCGGACAAGGCCGTTTCCCTGTTCGTCGCCGGGGTGGTAGATCTCGATGGTTACGGCTTCCGTCTTGACCCCGGACCGCATGTTCCTCCAGAACACGTCCCACACCTCTTGTGGAGTCCCGTCTACGTCGAAATGAAACTGGTGATCCTGCATGGCCACCCTCCTTGGGTCACGCGATGGCAGCCCCGAGTCTGTCCGGTCGACGACTGCGCCGCTCGCTGGCCGGTCACCCCTGGTCCACCTGCTCGAGTATCCGGGCGGCGGCGGCGCCCAGGAACTCCTCCATGGCCTCCTCGCTCAGGGGCAGCGATCGGGCGGCGGACAGTGCCCGCTCCATGGGCAGGAAGGGGTGGTCCGAGGCGAAGAGCACCCGGCCCCGGCCCCGACGCGAGTCCATGAACTTGACCAGGGCGGGATGCATGTACTTGGCCAGATAGGCCGAGTTGGACAGGTACAGGTTGGGCCACTTGATCATGTACTCGATCAGCAGCTCCTCATAGGGATGGCCCATATGGGCCCCGATCACCACCAGATCGGGAAAGTCGATCAGCACATCCTCCAACAGCACCGGATCCTGACAACGGGAATGGACCCGCGGCCCCGGAATTCCGATGTTGATCGATACCGGTAGGCCCAGTTCTTCGCAGGTGGCGTACAGCGGGTAATAGACGGCGTCGTTGAGCGGGCGTTGGTGAAGGAGCGGTGAGATCCGCACCAGGTCGACGGTCCCGTCGGAGGCGCGGGACCGGATGGCCATGCTCTGGCTGCGGGGCTTCTCCGGACTGTCGGCGGTTGCCGCCAGCCAGATCCGCTGGCGATGATCGGCGACGAATGACAGCGTCTTCTCGTCGACCGTGGCGAGCGTGCTGGTCAGAACGGCCTTGTCCACCCCCAGCCGGTCCATCTCACCCACCAGGTCACCAGTGGTCATGCCGCCGCTGATGTCACTGCCGAAGAACCCCTCGATTCCCCCGAACCCCTTCTGCCCCAGGAATTTCTCGGCGGCTCGGGCCGATATGGCATTGACCCACAAGTCGACGATCATGGGTGCTCCTGACATCGAGGGCGGTCGCTCCGGTCGGTGGCCTCTGCCCTGCGCCCCAGCGGGGCGTGCGGCCGCCCGTCCGGTAGAGGGTGACTCTAGTGACCCCCGCCTCTCCCCGCATCCGTGTCGTCTCGCCACTCTTCCCGACGGCGGCGGACTAGTTTCGGGGCGACCGCGGGGCCGTCGGGCCCTGCTCTGATGCGAAGGGTGGAGTGGCTCCATGGCTGGTGACCAGCAAGCGCCGGAGTCGAAGCCCTTCTTCGACGTCGTCTTCGGACAGCGCGCCTGTCGGGAGTTCACCGATCAACCGGTGGACGAGGCCGTGGTTGAACTCTGTCTGCGGGCCGCCACCCACGCTCCCAGCGCCGAGAATCGCCAACCGTGGGTATTCGTGGTCGTTCAGGAGCCCGAGCTGCGGGAGGGCATCGGGAGCCTGATGCGTCGAGTATGGCGGGAGGGGGCACGCCAGTACTCCCAGGATCGCCTGTCCCCCACGCTTCTGCGCCAGGTCGACAGCGGAGCCGAAGGTGGGGTACCGGCGGCGCCGGTGGTCATCGTCGTCTGTGGCGACGAACGTATCGGGCTCGAGTCCACACTTCCCTCTTCTGTCTTCCTGGCTACACAGAACCTGTTGCTGGCGGCAACTGCCCTCGGTCTGGGCTCGGCCATGACCACACTGGCCACCCTGTTGGCCGACGAGCTGGCCTCCCTGCTCGATCTGCCCTCCGCCGTCGTGCCGATGGCCGTGGTTCCGATCGGTTGGCCCCGCCGGCCCCTGGGCCTGCCCCGGCGGCTGCCGCTGGGCGAGCGGACGCACCGCGACCGGTATGGCCAGGCGTGGTGAGCCACCCCCGCAAAGCGGCTCAGAGGTTGTGCAGACAACTTGCGTCGTTGTTGCCGTTGTTACTGGCGGGGCACCATCTGCACCAAACGTTCGTCGGCAGCCCGTGAAGCCGGTGCGACGCTCGTCACCCGGCTACGCGGCTCGTCTCATCCCAGTTCATGATGGGCACACCGACTCCAGACCGGGGTAGATCGGGTCGGGTCCTCAGAGCAGCTTCGGGCACGGGGACCGGTGTCGGCGCCGATAGGCCAGCAGACCCGATCTCCTCGGCCAGGACGGACAAGCCCCGATCCCACACGGCGGTTCCCCGATGGCTCCCGACGGGCCGGAGCAAATCCGAAGCGGAGACAGCAGGATCGTCCGACGGCCCCTTCGATCGGGCCGGCTTTCCCGCCCTGACCACCGATCGCAGCGACCAACGATCGCCGGTGGCAGCGTGGACCCGCGAACTCCCTCTGGACATGTAGATCACCTACCCACAATCCCTGTAATTACCCGGTGGCGGCCGTTACTGCCTCACTCAGGGAGTCTGGCCGTCGCCAGCCCATAGGGCCGCAATGGGAACGAGCCCTGGAAGGAGCCTACGGGATGCCCCCGCAGATCGACCAGCCGGCCGGCCCTCCCGGGAAAGGAAACCGAGGTGGGCTCGGGGCCCGGATTGAAGACTCGGACCTCGAGCACCCCGTTCTCCCTGCGCACGGCGCTGACCTGGGCACCGCTGATCTGCAATGCGCTCCCGACGGGGGGACGGGTACCACCGCCGGAGCTGACCACCGCCTCGAGGGGCAGCAGAACATCGTCGGCCAGGGAGTAGGGATCGCCGACTCCCAATCCCAGCGCGTAATGCAGCGTTATGAGACGCCCGGTCATCTGCAGCCCTTCCACCGGTGTCAGGGGCCCAGCGGCGAATGGTCGGTAGGTCATGCCCTGGCGGGACAGCATGCCGGTCGACCGCAGCACGGTCAGCGCCAGCGTCGAGGCCACATCGCCTCGAGGTCCGCCGGCGATGTCGACGAGCTCGTATTCGCACACCCCGTCATGGACGACGGTCAGGCCTCCGGCAGAGACGAAGCGGTGGGCCGGCGCGGTGGGCAATCCGTATTCGTCCGTACGACCTTCGGCTGTCAGCCCCCGTTCGACCACGGCGAACGCACTCTCGGCCAGGGAGGTCCGGGCCGGCGCGGGCAACGGCAGATGTACCCGGAGCCTGTGGTCCCGACTGGGGTTTACGAATGTGGTGGTGACCCGGACCGTGGGTTCGTCCGCTCTGAGCTCGAGCGTGCTCTGAATCTCAGCCCACTGCTCGCCCACCCTGGTCTGCGAGCCGTCGATGTGATCGGGCCACCGGTACCTCGCCTTCATGACCAGCCGCCCCCGCACCGGTCCTCGTTCCACCACTTCGACGACCACCGATACCGGCCGATCCACCACACTGTCGTGGCGGGGGGGCGAATAGTTGTACGAATCACCCAGATCACCGCTGTCGACCAATAGGCCGTAACCCGATCGTCCGTCGAGGGAGAAGGTTCCGATGTCCTCGTCGACGGTGATCGTCACCAGGCCGTTGCTAAGCGAGGCCGGCTCCCCCGGACCACTGGCCACCACCGGTTTGTCCAGGGTCGCCGGCTCGAAGGGCTGCCATCCGAACCCCGGCACCGGGCCGGTGCGGGCGATGATCCGTCGCACGGGTGGCTGTTCGAGGCCCAACCGGATCATGGCCTCGGGCCGTGCCTCCAGGCGAGCGTAGATATCCCGCTTGGCTTCGACAATTGGTACGTCGTGACGTTGCTCATGCCCCGTGACCAGGGAGATGACGATGGCCGCCTCGTCTTCCTCCACCACAATGTCGTGAAGCCACATATCGTGCTCGAGCTGCGGGCTCTGGAGCATCCCGAGGAGGGTGCGGACCGTATCGGCGTCGAGCTCCATGGACCCCATGTGGCCGCTGCTCTCCTCGAGCACCTGGAAGTGGCCTTCCTGAGGTTGGTGGCCGCCTACGTCCATTTCGACAATGCCCGAGCGAGGATGATGGGCCGCATTCAGCACGTACCAGCCGGGCTCGGCCAACGAACCGGCCAGGGCCGCCGTGGCCCGTTCGGCCAGCCCACTGGCGATGGTGCGTGCTTCTGCATAACGGTGCACGACGGCGTCGACCACGTCGTCGACCGAACAGGCACAGATTGAGTCGTGGGCCGAGTTCCGCACGATCTCCTTCCAAGCCAGATCGAGCTGGCGTCGGGGCCACTGCGACGGAGGTTGGAACAGCGCGGCCAGAGGTTCGGCGCGGCGCTCCAGTTCGCGTAGCGCTCGTCCCCCTGTGCGCTTTACGTCCACCCGGTTGGAGGTCACACCCATCAGCATGTCCGCCCTGAATCCGGACCGAAGCTCTCCTTTCCAGCACTCCAGGCCTTCGGTCGTCGCCGTGGCCAGATATTCGGGAAGGGACGTGATCTCGAAGAAGAAGTCGTCTTGAATCTCATTGGCTTCGGCCACGATCCGGGCCAGCCACGGCTGTGGCTTCAAATGGTCGGAGCCGTTCATGTACAGCAGATCGTCGATGACCAGATCGCCCACCTCCTCCAGGTGGTCGACCACCCGTTGCACCAGGCCCTTGGCTTCGTCGGGCAGGGTGGCCCCGTTGCTGTAGCCGGTGGGCAGGTACTCGGCCCGCACGATAGAGCCATCGGGGCTCTCCCACCAGAATCCGTTTTTAGTCACCACCGAGGGCACGCCCCGCCACACGACGGCATCGGCAAAACCGGCCTGTCGGAGGATCTGAGGCATCTGGGCGATGTGCCCGAACATGTCGGGCAGGTAGCCGACCGGCATGGCTCCTCCGAAGGCAGCGGCACGGGCCAGACCCATCTGCAGGTTTCGGACGATGGTCTCGCCGGTGGCCAGGAACTCGTCCATGAGGATGTACCAGGGCCCCATGCTGATGCGCCCGGCGGTAGCTAACGCCCTGAGGTGGTCTTCTTGTTCGGGTCGGACCTCGAGGTAGTCGTCGACCACGGCCATCTGACCGTCCAGCATGAAGTACGGGTAGCCGTCACCCGAGCCGAGGAGAGGCAGCAGGACATCCAGGAGGTCGACCAGGCTGAGGCGGAACTCCTGGAAGGATTGGTACCACTCACGATCCCAGTGAGTATGGGGAACGATCGCCACGCGACGGGGGGCCATTCCGTCACACTATGACGGTCCGGTTATCCGGTGACTGGCTGGTCCCGGGACCTCCGCCGGACTACCCGGCCGCCGGTGGTACCGGCCGGTTCGGTGGCGGTTGGGTGGGTGGCGGTTGGGTGGGTGGCGGTTGGGTGGGTGGCGGGCCCATCGCCTGCACGTACTCCGGGCCCGTCCAGGCCACACCGTCCCACCACCGGACATAGCCGAGGTGCCCGGGCGACGGGTACCAACCCGGACCCGGGTCACCCGGACCGGGCCGCCGCCGAGAGGAATCGGCCCTGGCTGGCCTGGACAGCTGAAAGCTGCCGACCACCAGGATGACTGCTCCGGCGACCAGGGCAACGATGCCGAGGTCGAACAGAGCGTTGTCGGTGCTACAGCTGGCCCGAATGTGCTGATCGAACTGCGCCAGCTGGCCGAAAGCCGAATCACACACAGCGTGGTTGTTGGCTTCGGTGCCGACACCGATTCCGCCGAGCACAGCAAGAATGATGCCTGCCAGGAACAACCCCGAGCCCCTTCTCGGTGGTCTGGTGTTCACGTACTCCACCGAACCTCGCTCTGGTCCGTCTGCCTTGTCGATCTCTGGTCCCGGTAGGCCCAGTCAATTCCTACAGTCTGTCGCGCCCAACACAACTCGGGAGGTACGAGTTACAGGAACAGAGCCAACTTCACGCGGCCCACACCCCGAGAGAAAGCGGGGAAACCGTGTTCAGGCGGCTACCCACGCCATCGCCTCGTCAAGGTGGCCGATCGAGAAAGCCCGGGAATCACCAGGGATCATCCAGCCGAACAGGGCGATCATGTGAGTCATCCAGGCTATGTCGGTCACCAAGGCGATCCGCTTCCATGCCCGTAGATGCTCGAGGGCCACCTTCAGGTCCTGCCACAGAGCACCGCCCGACATGCCATCGAATTCGCGCATCACCATCAGAAACCGGACCTCTCCCGCCTTCGCCGCCTCTTCGAGGGCAGGAATGACCACATCCCGAAAATCCTCAGCCCGGATCTTCCCCTCGGCTTCGAATCCGATTACTCCGGCCGGCACGCCGTCGAGTCTCTTGATCATGTTCTTCCTCTCCACTCCGACGGCCGAAGCTATCGCTCCTCTGAGGGCCCGCCCGGGGACTACCGGTTGGAAGTGACGGCCAGCTCGCCCCGGATGATGTCGGCGCACAGGCCGACGCATTCGTCGCAGATGTACGCGTCATCCGGACCGGCGATCATCTTCTTCACCTGGTCCGTGGGCTTCCGGCAGAACGAGCACCTGATCTCGCCTTGTGGGTCCATGCCGTCAACGCTACCCGCCCACTTCCACACGCCCGGCACGTCGCCCGGGCCGTTCTCGTCAATAACCGTCGTGGACCTCCAGGCGGGCACAATCGGTTGACCGTGGAGGGAGAAGGGGCAGTTGAGGGCGTCGGCGGGACGGGCACCTGCCAACGAGTGGGGCTAGCAAGAATCGAACTTGCGACCTCAGCATTATCAGTGCTGCGCTCTAACCGACTGAGCTATAGCCCCGCGAAGCCGGTGTATGACGCTACCCCAAGCAGCCAACCGACCTAAAGGCCCGGCTCGCCGCCGGGCACCGGCTTATTTCCTCTGTCATTCGACTTCCTCGGTCTCGCCGGCCACCGCCGCCACCGCAGCCACGGCATCGCCCCCGTCGAGGTTCATGACCCGCACCCCGGTCGCATCCCGGCCCTGCGAAGCAATCTCCCGTACCGCGGTGCGGATGACAACCCCGGACGCCGAAATGAGCAGGATCTCGTCGTCCAACGCGGCCATGAAGGCCGCCACCACCCGACCCCGCTTGGCTGTAAGACGGATCCCCCGGACTCCCTGACCACCGCGCGCCTGCCGGTTGAACCGTTCGAGCTTGGTGCGTTTGCCATACCCGGCGTCCGTCACGATCAGGATGTCGGCTTCATCGCGGGCGACGTCACAGGACACCACCCGGTCCTCGGCCTTCAGCCGCACCCCGCGGACCCCTGCCGCGTCTCGTCCCATGGCTCGCACATCGAGTTCGGAGAAGCGGATGGTCATCCCCGACTCGGTCACCAGAAACAGATCATCGTCACCGTGGGTCTCCACCACCCGCACCAACTCGTCACCGTCCCGGAGATTGATGGCGATGAAACCCTCGCGGCGTGACTTGTCGTACTCACTGAAGGACGTCTTCTTCACCTGGCCCAGCTTGGTGCTGAACACCAGGTAGCTCTCGGTCGGAAAGTCACGCGTCCCGATGATGGCCTGAATGACCTCGTTGGGAGCCAGCGGCAGCAGGTTGACGATGGCTGTACCCCTGGCTGTGCGCTCCTTCATCGGGATCTCCAGAGCACGGAGTCGGAACACCCGGCCCCGGTTGGAAAACAGCAGCAGGTGGGCATGGGCGGAGGTGTGGACCACATCGTCGATGAGGTCCTCCTCCTTCAGTTTGGCGCCTTGGACGCCCCGGCCGCCCCGCCCCTGCGTGCGGAATGCGTCGGCCGATACCGCCTTGATGTAGCCGGCCCGGCTCATGGTGACCACCAGTTCCTCGTCATCCACCAGATCCTCTACATTCATGTCGCCAGGATCATGGGTGATCACGGTCCGCCGGTCGTTGGCGAATTTCTCGCGAATCTCGCCCAGTTCGGTGGCGATCACCCCCCGCAGCTTGGCCGGGTCGTTGAGGATCGACTGCAGCTCGGCGATCTCCTCCAGCAGCTTGGCCAACTCGTCTTCGAGGTTGGAGCGGCCGAGGCGGGTGAGACGGGCCAGGGTCATGTCGAGGATGTGGTTGGCCTGCTCCTCGCTGAACTCGAAGGGAGTCGCTTGCAGGGTGGTCAGAGCGGCCGGACGGTCGTCCGAGGAACGAATGGCGGCGATGACCGCGTCCAGCATGTCGATGGCCTTGAGCAGACCTTCGACCACATGAGCCCGGGCCTGCGCCTTGTTCAACAGGAACTGTGAGCGCCGCGTCACCACTTCGACCTGATGGGCCACGTAGTGGGTGAGCATCTGAGCCAGATTGAGAGTCCGCGGCACACCGTCGACCAGAGCCACGGCGTTGACCCCGAAGCTGGTCTGCATCGGCGTCTGCTTGAACAGGTTGTTGAGAACGACGTTGGCGTTGGCGTCTCTCTTGAGACGGATCACCAGTCGGGTCTTGCCTCCCGACGAATCGTCCTGAACCTCGGCGATACCGTCCAGATCGCCCGCCCGCACCAGATCTTCGATCTTCTTCGACACCGAGGCGATCGACGCCTGGTAGGGCATCTCGCTGACCACGATACGGGTCTCGCCGGCGCGGCCCTCTTCGACCTCGGCTACGGCGCGCATCTTGATGGAACCCCGGCCAGTTCGTATGGCATCAAGGATCCCCTGGCGCCCGAGTATCAGGGCCCCGGTGGGGAAATCGGGTCCCTTGACGAACTCCATGAGCTCGTCGGGCGTCGATTCCGGGTGCTCGAGCATGTGAACGGTGGCGTCGATCACCTCGCCCAGATTGTGGGGCGGGATGTTGGTGGCCATGCCCACGGCGATCCCCTGGGAGCCGTTGACCAGCAGATTCGGGAAGCGGGCCGGAAGAACCACCGGTTCTTCCGATGTGGAGTCGTAGTTGGGAGTGAAGTCGACCGTCTCCTGGTCGATGCCACTCATCAGCTCGAGAGCCAGTGATCCCAGCCGACACTCGGTGTACCGCATAGCGGCCGGGCCCTCATCGGGTCCGGTTCCGCCGAAGTTTCCGTGGCCGTCGATCAGGGGGTGGCGCATGGAGAATTCCTGAACCATCCGCGCCAACGCTTCGTAGATGGCCGAATCACCGTGCGGGTGGTACGACCCCATGACGTCACCCACGACTTTGGCGCACTTGTTCCGGGGTCGATCCGGAAGCAGCCGCTGGTCGTACATCGAGTACAGGATCCGCCGGTGAACGGGCTTCAGCCCATCGCGAACATCGGGCAGCGCCCGCGACACGATGACCGACATCGAGTACTCGAGAAAGGAGCGTTCCATCTCCTCTTGAATCTCGATGGGCTCGATGAAACCCGACACATCCTGGTCGGTGCCGGAACCCCCCGTTCCGTCGTTGTCACTCCCTGGCATTCACTGTCCCTGTCTTGCTCGTTCGGCTACGGACCGGGGAAGGCGCCTCCACCTTCCAGCCGGCGACGGGCCGTTCCGTTCCTCAGATGTCGAGGAAGCGGACGTCCTTGGCATTGGTCTGGATGAAGGTACGGCGGAGGTCGACGTCCTCGCCCATCAGGACGGAGCAGACCTCGTCGGCGATGGCGGCCTGCTCGACGGCGATCTGCAACAGTGAGCGGCGGCCCGGATCCATGGTGGTGTCCCGCAGCTCGGCGTAGTCCATTTCGCCCAGCCCCTTGAGACGCTGGAACTCCTTGGCGTGGTTGGGGTGTTCCGCCAGGAACGCGGCCCGGGCGGCGTCGTCCTTGAGGTACACCTTTTCCTTACCCACCTCGGTCGAATAGAGCGGCGGTTGAGCCACGTACACGAAACCCCCTTCAACCAGGGGCTTCATCTGGCGGAAGAAGAAGGTGAGAAGCAGGGTCCGGATGTGCGACCCGTCGACATCGGCATCGGCCAGGATGATGATCTTGTGATAGCGGATCTTTCCCACGTCGAAGTCGTCGGCCAATCCCGCCCCAATGGCCGAGATGAGCGCCTGGATCTCGGTATTTTTGAGCATCTTGTCGATACGGGCCCGCTCGACGTTGAGGATCTTCCCGCGGATGGGCAGGATGGCCTGAGTCTGAGGGTTGCGGGCGTCCTTGGCCGAGCCTCCCGCCGAGTTCCCCTCGACGATGAAAATCTCGCTCACCCGCGGATCGCGCGATGAGCAGTCGACCAGCTTGCCCGGCAGCCCGGCGCCGTCCAACGCCGACTTCCGACGAGTCAGGTCGCGAGCCGAACGGGCCGCCAATCGTGCCCGTTGGGCCAGCAGACCCTTCTGGACGATCTGGTTGGCCTCCCGCGGGTTCTCCTCGAACCAGTCGGCCAGCTTTTCATTGGTGGCTCGCTCCACCAAGGATCGGACCGGGACATTCCCCAACTTGGCTTTGGTCTGTCCTTCGAATTGGGGGTCCTGGAGGCGGACCGAAATGATGGCGGTGAGACCCTCTCGGATGTCCTCGCCCTCCATGTTCTTGTCCTTCTCTTTCAGCGCACCCTTGGCCCGGGCGTATTTGTTCACCACGTTGGTGAGCGCTTTACGGAACCCTTCCTCATGCATGCCCCCGTCGATGGTCGAGATGCCATTGGCGAACGAATGGATGCTCTCGTAGAAGCCCGTGTTCCACTGGAGCGCAATCTCCACCTCCATGGTCTCCTGCCGCTGCTCCAAAGAGCTGACCTTGCGGAAGAGCGCCTCCTTGGATGCGTTGAGGTGGCGTACGTAGTCGACAATCCCGTCCTTGTAGCGGAACACCTGCGGAGGTTTGGCGTCCGGTCGCTCGTCGCGGAAGCGGATCTCGAGACCCTTGTTGAGAAAGGCCATCACCTGAAGGCGTTCCACCACTGTCTGGGCCCGGAACTCGATCTCCTCGAAAATGGCCGGATCCGGCCAGAAGGCCACCGTGGTCCCGGTCCGGCCACGCGGCGCCTTACCGGTGACCTTCAGCTTCCCCGTCGGCTTCCCACCGTTGGTGAATTCGATCTCGTGATGGTCGCCGTCGCTATCGATGTCGAGCTGGAGGCGCACCGAGAGAGCGTTGACCACCGAGATGCCGACGCCGTGCAGACCCCCGGAGACTTTGTAGCCACCCCCCTCGCCGAATTTTCCACCGGCGTGCAGCGTGGTCAGGACCACTTCCGCGGCCGACCGGCCCTTGTGGCGTGCCATCGGACCGGTGGGAATCCCTCGGCCATTGTCCGCCACCCTGACCCCCCCATCGGCCAGGAGAGTGACGTCGATCTGCGTGCAGTAGCCAGCCATGGCCTCGTCTACTGCATTGTCAACTACCTCCCAGACCAGATGGTGCAACCCGGTCGGACCCGTTGATCCGATGTACATGCCGGGGCGCTTCCGCACCGGGTCGAGGCCTTCGAGAACGGTGATGCTCTCTGCGTCGTATGTCGTTCTGTCGCCGCCTTCGTCCTCTTTTTTCAGCGCCACAGGCGCGCCCTTTCCAACATCGATTGATCGAACGGGAACCGGCGTAACGAGGTTGTCCCAGAGAGGCCTTCGCTCAATCCGCAGACGACGGCCGTTCCCCCGATTCCAATGCTCCATTGTAGCCGCCAGGTGCGACGGCCAAGACCGATGGTCGGCTCCGTCTGTGGCCCGATCAGCGTCGAATCCGGACCTCCAGGTGATCGGGTCGAGTCAGACCCGTTCCGTCAGCCACCCGGTTCAGCAGATCGTCCCCCAGCCGTCTCACCTGGGTGGCCCAGGCCGGGTGGTCCACCGTCACAACCAGGGAGTTGGCGTCGATCCGGATCGGCTGGACATGCTCCGCCATGGCCGGGCCGACGATGGTCGACCAGTCGGCGAACAGATGTCCGATACCGCGGGGATCGTGCAGGCCCAGCTTCTGGGCCACGGCGTGGAGCGAGTTGTCGAGGGACCGCGGCCCCACATCCCGCTCATAGGGGTTCGGGGCCATCAGATCGGGCTCTCGACCGGGGTCGGGGTCAGGTATCCCTTGTCGGCCATGGTGTACACCTTGGCCGCCACAACGCCCTCCGGAGGGGGTAGGGCCGTGGTCAGCAGGGTCTGTCCGGGCGGAAGGCTGGCCAACAGAGCCGTCGAGCGGTGGGGATCGAGCTCGGAGAAGACGTCGTCCAAAAGGAGGACCGGAGCCGAGCCCAGCCGCTCCGTGGCCAACCCGTGAGCGGCGAGCCGGAGAGCCAGAGCCACCGAGCGCTGCTCCCCCTGGGATGAATGGGTGCGGCTGGGCAACCCTTCCAGGCTGATCTCCAGTTCATCGCGGTGGGGTCCGAGGTGGGAGACGCCACGATCGAGGTCGCGGGTCCGGTGGGCGGCCAGGGCGTCGATGAGCCGCCCGTCCCAAGAGCGGCGGTACTCGAGGGTCACGAGGCTGGGGGCGCCGGCCAGACGGGCGTAATGGGCCTGGGCGAGGGGTGCCAACTCGGCCACGAGCGCCTCGCGGGCTTCGACCAGTGCGGTACCGGCCTCGTCCAGTCGCACGTCCCAGACGTCGAGGGTGCGAGCCGACTCCGGGTCGAGCCTCCTGCCGGTCGTGCGCAGGAGAGCGGTGCGCTGACGCAATATCCGGTCGACATCACCGGCCGCGCGGGCGGCGCGCGGATCGACCACCGAGAGCGTCTCGTCGAGGAATCGACGCCTCTCCCCCGGCCCAAAACGCACCATGCCAATGTCTTCGGGCGAGAATACCGTCGTGCGCAGGGCCTGGTGCAGCCCGTCGCGCCGGCGCACTGTCTGCCGGTTGACCATCGTCCGGGACCGTCCTGTCGCCGACAGTTCAGCTTCGATGGTCATCGAGCGTCCTTCAACGGCGGTCTGGGCCCGCAGGATCGACTCGGTGGCACCCCGCCTGACCATGGCCTCTTTGGGCGACCCCCGGAAAGATTGCAGTGAGGACAGGTAGGCCGTCGCCTCCAGCAGGCTGGTCTTCCCACTCCCGTTGAGGCCGGTGATCACGGTCGTCCCCTCCGGGTCGGGCTCTATGGTTGCCGCCGCGATATTCCGGAAATCGGAGACGACCAGAGAAACGAGGTGCACGACGCAGCGGGTGGAGGATGCCGGTCGACTACGACACCCTCACGGGCATCAACAGATAACGGAAGTTACCTTCCTCGGCAGCCCGCACCGTCGCCGGCTTGGTGGCATCAACGGTCTCCAGCACCACCTCGTCGCCGGACACGGCCTCCACCCCGTCGATGAGATAGGTCGGATTGAAGGCGATGGTCAGATCCGTCCCGTCGAAATCAGCATCCACGGTCTCGCTGGCGTCTCCGACCTCCTGGGACACCACCGTGAGGTCCACACCTCCGCTCCGCATGGAGAGCCGGACCGGAGTTGTGTTGTCGCGGACCAGCAACCGCACCCTTCGTAGAGCGTCCAGTAGGGAATCCTTGCCCACATGGAGCCGGTTGGGGTACTGGTCGGGGATCAGCTGGCGGTAGTCGGGATAGGTACCATCCAGAAGTCGGGTCGAAACTTTCACGTCGCCGGCGACGAATGTCACGTCGTGCTCCGAGATGGACAAACCGACGGATGGTCCGGGGGTGGCGGCATCGTCGGTCTTGCTGGCCCCCTCCTCCTTGGAGGCAATGGCCAGAGCCGACAGCTTCTGCAGTTCGGCCAGAGCCCGGGCCGGAACAAGGATCTGTGAACCCTCGCCCAGCGCGTCACTCCCCTCGATGTCCCGCATGGCCAGACGGTACGAATCCGTGGCTACCAGGCGGATCCCAGTGCCTTCAGCGGCAATCAGGACTCCGGTCAGCAGCGGTCGGGCGTCGTCGTTGGACGCAGCCCGAACCACTTGGCGCAGGGCACTGGCCAAACTGGCGGCGGGCAGAAAGGTGGCCGCCTGGGGGGGCTCGGGCAGCGAGGGAAAATCATCCACCGGAAAGGTTCGCAGGCTGAAGCGGGAGCGGGCCGCCCCTATCTCGATCGTGTTGCCCTCTGATTCGACGGTGACCGCGCCCGGCTCCAGCGAACGGGTGATGTCCGCCAACAGTTTGGCCGGCGCCACACAAATGCCGTCGGTGATGCCTATGGCCTCGGTCGAGGCATGCACGGTGAGATCGAGGTCGGTGCCCACGACAGCCAAGTGGTTACCTGTCGATTCGAGGCGCACTCCCCCGAGAACCATCGACGTCGAGGTGCGTGAGCTCACCGCACGGCCCGCAGTGGTCAGAACATCGACCAGCGAGTCGCGCTCGCATCGAAACTTCACCAGACAGTCCTTTCTTGTTTTTGTTTTAGATAGTTAATTAACTAGTGATGGTAGTAAGCCCTGTGGATTGTGGATGAACGACCATCGGCGCTGACCACAGGGCGCTTTGTCATCCCCCGGTTGATCCCCCGAAACCGAGGCCGGTGGGTCACCGGTGATCATTGCGTGTCCGGTTATGGACAAGTTCATCCAAGTTCACAGAATTACCCCAGGCAAAGCCGGTGATTTCCACAGATAGTGCACAACCTCCGGATAGCCCGGAGCCGGGGCAGCACGTCAGCAGTGGTCATGAGCCGCTTTTGATGCGGACGATGAGGTCGGTGACCTGGTTGTAGATCTGGTGGCGCTCTTTCATCAGAGTGGCGATCTTCTCCACGGCGTGCATGACGGTTGAGTGGTCCCGACCCCCGAATTCCCGTCCGATCGCCGGATAGCTGAAGTCGGTCAGTTCCCGGAACACATACATGCTCACCTGGCGGGCGGTCACCAGGGGGCGCCGGCGGTTGGGGCCGCACAGCTCCTCCACCGAGAACCCGAACGTCTCGGAGGTGGCGTCCAGGATGACCTGCGGCGTGATCCGTCGTGGTTGGTCGGCCGAGACGATGTCGGACAGAACCACCTCGGCCAGCTCGCGACTCATGGGCTGGCGATTGAGGCTGGCGAAGGCGGTGACCCGGATGAGGGCTCCTTCGAGTTCCCTGATGTTGTCTTTCACGTGGGTGGCGATGAATTCGAGGACCTCGTCGGGGACGTCGACCTGTTCGTGCTCGGCCTTGGTCTGGAGAATGGCCAGGCGGGTCTCCAGTTCAGGGGGTTGAACCTCGGTGATGAGCCCGGACATGAAGCGGCTGCGCAGACGGTCCTCGAGGGTGGCGATCGATTTGGGCGGCCGGTCGGAGGTGAGCACGATCTGTTTGGAGGCCCCGTAGAGCGAGTTGAACGTGTGGAAGAACTCCTCTTGCAGGGACTCTTTACGCTCCATGAACTGGACATCGTCGATGAGTAGGACGTCACATTCGCGATAGCGGCGTTTGAAGGCTGTGGTGGTGTTGGTGCGAATGGCGTCCACGAACTCATTCATATAGGTCTCGGTTGTGACGTAGCGGACGTGGCGGCCCGGGAAATTCTCCAGGACGTAGTTCCCTATGGCATGGAGGAGATGGGTCTTGCCCAGGCCGGCCTCCCCGTAGATGAACAGGGGGTTGTAGGACCGGGCGGGGGACTCGGCCACCGATTGGGCGGCGGCGTGGGCGAATCGATTGGAAGAGGCGATAACAAAGGCGTCGAAGGTGTAGCGGGGATCGAGCACGGGCGAGTCGATCCGGTTGGAGCGCCCGGTCCCGGTCGGCCGGCTGGGTGTCTCGCCCCACGGAGCCGAGGCCGGCACCGCGTTGGCCGACGATCGAGACCCTCCGTCCGAGAGATCGGTGTCTACATGGGCCAGGGCTTCATCCCTGGGTTCATAGACAGGGGCAACCACTTCGAGCTGGACGACCAGGTTTCGACCAACGGTTCCGGTCACCGTGGCCTGGATGAGACCGAGGAATCGGGACTCGACACGGTCCCTGATCAGGGTGTTGGGCACGCCCAGTACGATTTCACCGTCTTTGATGGACAACGGTGTAATACCAGACAAATAGGCTTGCCAACTGGCGTCGGAGACCTGCTCCCGCAGCGCCTCCGAGCACGATTTCCACAAGTCGTCGGTGTCCTTCACGTGGGCCTCCGCCCTTGCACAACCGGTTTGGTCCACAGGGCTGTCCACAGCTGTGGATCACCACCGTCCGCGGTCGCACTCGTCGGATGAGCCGGGTCGGGCGCTACGCGGTTGGTCACCCTGCATCAATTGTCGGGCTCGTGGTGGGTTGGGCCCGACGTTCCGTCCCCATTGGTCCACTAGCTGTGACCGGAACGGTACACCGTGCCCAAGCCCCGTGCCTCTTGGCCCTCGACTAGAGCCGGAGCGGGTTTGCCTCTACCATGTGAGGGAATGCCCTGACCTCTGTGGCCGGATCTTGCCGAATCGGCGGCACCAGAACGGCTCAGGGCGGGGAAGAAAGTGGATGAATGAAACGGACCTACCAACCAAACGTACGCAAACGGGCCAAAACCCATGGATTCCGCAAGCGGATGTCGAGCAAAGCCGGGCGGGCGGTGATCCGGTCGCGTCGGGCAAAGGGGCGCCACCGGCTGTCGGTGTGACTGCCGACAGCCCGCCGGCCGAGGCCCGGCGGGCTTCCATCGACCGTCTGCGGTCGCGGCGTTCCTTCGAAGCGGTACGACAGGGCGCGTGGCGTGGTCGCTCCGGTCCTCTGACCGTGAGTTACCTGCCGAGGCCGTCCTCGGACCGTTCGCAGGTGGCCTACGCTATCGGCCGCCACGTCGGAGGCGCCGTTGTACGCAATCGCCTGAGGCGCCGTCTGCGAGCGATCCTGGCTGAACAGGCCGCATCCCTCCCCGCCGGTGCCTATGTCGTCCGTGCCTCCCCCGAGGGGAGTGCCTGGGGATTCGAGGAACTGAAAGTGGCCATGAGCCAGGCAGTTGAAAAGGCGGCGCGGGGCCGATCGGGCCGGCCGGCCGGGAAGGCCGCCCAGGGGCGTGACCAGGGCCGATGAGCGCTCTACCGGCCACACTGACGAACGAGACCTACGGCGATGTCTCGGCCCACCGGGATCTGACCCGGAGGGCGACGCCGGCCACCGGGGTCCTCATCGCCCTCATCCGGGGCTATCAGTTGGCCCGCTCGGGTCGACCGACCGGCTGTCGCTACCTCCCGACGTGCTCGACCTACGCCCAGGAGGCCATCGAGCGCTTCGGTGCTCGCCGGGGCGGGTGGATGGCCGTCAGGCGATTGGCCCGGTGCCATCCCTGGGGAAGCCACGGAGTGGATCCCGTACCTGAGCGGAGGGCGTGATGCTGGCCTCACTGACGACGCCGATCGGCAAGATCTTCCAACCCCTTCTGGATTTCGTCGGGGCTGTGCTGGCCTTCTTCTACTCGGTCATCCCGAACTACCCGATCGACGTCGCCCTCTTGACGATCGTGATCATGGCCGCTCTCACCCCCCTCACCGTCAAAAGCACCAAAAACATGGCGGCCATGCAGGCGCTGGCTCCCGAAATGAAGAAGTTGCAGCAGAAGTACAAGGGTGCCGACAAAGCGCAGATGAACGAAGAAATGATGCGGCTCTACAAAGAGCACAATGTGAACCCCGCATCCGGCTGTCTACCTATGTTATTGCAGATGCCCGCATTCTTTGTGCTTTACAGCGTCATCCGCGGAATAACCAACACCGTGACCATTCCCGCCCACACGACGACCAAGGGTGGTTTCAAGGTCTACCACCCGCAGCAGATCATCGCCGAACCTCGGTACCTTCCCAACCCGTCCAAGATGCGGACGGACATCGTTGCAGCTCATGGGCAGCTCAACTCGTTCGGGATCAACTTCGCCCAAAAGCTCCTGTCTCATCACAGCAGCATCTGGATCGCCATCCCCTACCTTCTGTTGGTGGCCGGCGCGGTGGGTCTCCAGTACCTGCAGATGGCCCGCCTCAACGCCCGGAACCCGGGAGCTCAGCAAGCAAATCCTCAAGCGGCAATGATGCAGAAATACATGCCACTTATATTCGGGTTTATTTACCTTAATGTAGCGGCAATCCTCAATGTCTATTTCATCGTTTCGAGTGGAATCCGGATCCTGACGCAGGAAATCCTCTTTCGAAAAGGCCTGGTCGCCGGCCCCCCCGTGGCACCGGCCGCCGGGCGGCCCGTGGAGTCGAAGAAGGGTCCCGTGGCCGACCGGAGTGAAAAGGCACTTCCCAAACCGAAACCGAGTGGCGCCCGTCCGGCCAAGCCGGGCGGAGGCGGAGGGACTGCCGCCGCGTCGGCCAACGGGTCGAACGGCAGAGCGAGCACAGGGACCGGGTCGGGTCGACCCCCGGCCCAGCGGAGCGGACGACCACCATCCACCGGGGCCAATGGCGCCAAAGGAAACGGCTCGGGGAATTCGGCTGCCGCCAACAAGAAGACCAGTGCCAACGGCTCGAACGGCAACGGGTCGCAGGCCGCCGATGACACCGACGGCCCCCCCAAGGAACACCCGCGGTCGAAGACCAAGCGGGAAAGAAAGGCGCGGTAGCCAGTGGAGTGGGTGGAAGCCAGTGGGAAGTCGCTCCCCGAGGCCAAGGAGACCGTTCTCGATCTACTAGGGGTGGCCGAGGACGACGCGGAGTTTGTTGTGTTGAGCGAACCCAAGGCTGGCCTGTTCGGCCGTCTTCGGGGTGAAGCTCGGGTGCAGGCACGGGTCCGTCCGGTGGCTCCACCACCCAAGCGGGGTCGTCGGCCCAAACCTGATCGATCTCGGAGTGGCGGGTCTAACGGTAGAGGTAACGGAGGCGGAAATGGCCGGACCGGTCGATCGGGGGCTTCTGCGGGGCCGGCGCAGAAGCGGGCCAACGCCAACGGGTCCCGGAAGGACGGATCGAGCACTAACGGCGAGGCGGCGGACATAGGCGATGGAGATACATCGAGCGATGGACAAGGGGCCGTTCCGGGTGCCAACGGCTCCGGATCGTCGACCGGATCCAATCGCCGGCGCCGTGGATCGCGGGGACGTGGTGCTGGAGAACAGGCGAAACAAGTACGGGGAGGGAAACTCCCCGAGGAGAGCGAGGGCAACATGGAAGAGTCACTCACACTCGAGCAGCAGGGTGACGCAGCTAAGGGCTTTCTGGCCGGGCTGGTGGAGGAGTTCGGCCTCGAGGCCGACGTGACCTTTACCGAGGTTGACGAGGATACGGTCCAGGTTGCCGCCACCGGAGGCGATCTCGGGCTGCTGGTGGGTCCACGTGGAGCCACACTGGCGGCCATCCAGGACCTCACCCGTACCTTTGTCCAGCGTCAGTCGGAGAGCCGTACCGACCGCATTCTGGTCGACGTGGCTGGCTATCGAGAGAAAAGGGTCGCCGCTCTGCGTCGCTTCACAGAGGGCTTGACCGAGGAGGTCAAGGAATCGGGTGAGGAGCGCGCTCTCGAGCCGATGTCCCCTGCCGATCGCAAAGTCGTGCACGATGCCGTCAATGAGATCGATGGCGTGGGCACGCGGTCCGAAGGGGTGGAGCCGACCCGGTACGTTGTGATCGAGCCGTCCACCTGATCTTCCCATCGCCGTCGGCCGCTCGTCCGATTCCCAGCCCGGCGGCCACGGCCCTCCGGAAGGCGGGCCGAAGATGACGGACGGAGTGGCGCTCCCACACCTCAGCGTGGATTCAGGCTGCCGGTGAGTTTTCCGGGAGAAGGAATGCGCTCGCCCGATGATCTGGGCGCTTCGATCCTTGGTCAGCTGGAGGACAGCCTCAACCGGTCGGCCAGCCTGGGGTTCACGGGCACGATGGCCGTCTCCGATCAGATTTCCCATGGTTTAGGGTTCGCCAACGTGGCGGAGGCGACTCTGGACAGGCCTCCCCGCACAGTTCTTGATATGGGAACGGGCGGTGGAATCCCGGGTTTGGTTCTGATGGCCTGTTGGCCGGAGAGCGACGTCGTGCTCCTCGACAGCAATGAACGCCGGACCGAATTTCTCTCGACCGAAGTAGCCCGGTGGGACCGACCAGGTTCGGTGGAGGTGGTACGGGCCAGAGCGGAAGAGGTCGGTAGATCGGACCAGTTGAGGGAAGGGTTCGAACTGGTCACGGCCCGGTCGTTCGGGAAACCAGCGGTGACCGCCGAGTGTGGCTCAGCCTTTGCCCTAGTCGGCGGATTGATGGTCGTCTCCGAACCGCCGGTAGAAGAGGCACGATGGTCGGCCGAGGGATTGGCCCAGCTGGGAATGGCCGACGGGGGACTCAAGCGTCTCGACGGGCGATTCAGCTATCGGGTCGTCCTCAAGCGGGCAGAGCTGGATAGCCGGTACCCCCGCAGGGTCGGAATACCGGACAAACGCCCATTGTTCTGAGCTTCTTTCTGGCTCAGGCCACCGCCGGTGTTTCACGTGAAACACAGATCCAACAAGGGTGCTTGGTGTGGTTGAGGTTCTCCGACCGTTCGGTGGTGGTTCTGTCGAACCCTCAGCCAGTTCACATGATGAGGGGCAAATGGCCACCAGCGGGGGTGGAGGTCGGGGTCGGTGACGATGATCCGGGTTGGGGGACCGCGGCGAGCGGGTCCATCCCCCGGCGTGCTCAGCCCGCGAATTGATACCGACTCGAGGGTTGGGTCGTGAGAACGACAGGGATAGCGGGGAGCCGATCTCTGGCCGTTGCGGGTCGCTGTTGAGACCGGCTTTCTTTCCTGGCTGCGTGACTCCGAATGTCCGGGAGGGCAATCGCTCCGGCGGTGGCTGCGGGGAGATGGCAGGAGTGAGAAGTAAATGCTCGGGAGCTCGGTCCCCTTCGCCGGCGCCCCTGGCTCATGGCCCGTTGGACAGGCCCGGACTGTCTCGCGTGGATCCGCACCGTCCGCTCGTAAGAGGGTCTCCGGCGAGGGGGTGGGGGAGGCGGTCGCTTCCGAGCCCACTGCTTTGGGGGCCGAAACCTCGAGGGCTGCGGCTCCGAACGAAGCATGTGCCATCGCTTCGAAATGACGCGGGCCTACCCTCCGGACGTTCCACCACCTTCTCCCCTGCTCGCCCCGTTCAGTTTGTGGGAGGAACCTTTGGAACCCGGCTCCGACACGGACAGCGGTTCAGACTTGAGTCGGTGGGCGGTAGGACTCTTAGGCCACTCGAGGGTTCGGCGTACACAGGATGGGCGCATGGTCATGATTTTAAAACGGTCTCATCCACCCGATCTGCCTGTACCTCAAGCGGCGGCGCAACTCCCGGGCCAAAGAACAAAGAGATGAGGGTCGAGGGACGGAAAGCGGCCCCAGTGGCAGCCGCGGTGGTCGATTCCGGCTGTTTCACGTGAAACATTCTCGACAAAGGCTTGACCTCGGTCCCGACAAGAGGAAGGATGAGGAATCTTGTACCCGATCAATTTGCGGAGCCGATAATGCGCGGTCGTCGTCGTCGGAACAAGGCCCTCCGTTTGGATGAGCAGAGAGCCGCGTCCGACCCAGATTCCGGCACAGGTGGTGGGGCGGTCAAGCTGGTTGAGACTCGGTCGGCGGAGGAGGTCGAATCCAACGGCTCCCTACCCGCCGACCCCGCCAGTCCCCCGCCCATGCACGAGACCATTTCTGACGTCGCCACGGCGCACGCTCATCTGGACAGCGTCCTCTCCCCCGAGCCTGCCGCCTCGATCGAACCCGACTCAACCGCCGAAGCCGAAGCTGAACCCCAACCGGTGGTCGACGCCCCTCCTCCCACGGCGGACGGAGCCGATTTGGACGACAGCCCCCCGTCCGGCGACGAGGCGTTGGAGCCATTTTCCAACGTCGAATCTCCGGCTCCGGCCGAGCCTCAGGCCAGCGTCGTGGAGGCGGATCCAGGCCCGTCGACAGATAATGCGGACTCCGATGGTACTGACGCTGAGGTCCGAGAGCCTGATGACGCCGGCAAAGCTGTGGCCGACGAACCAGCGACGGAGGCGCACGCCAACCCGGCTCCCGAAGGGCAGTCAGCATCCTCCAATCCCCTCCCGCGGGTAATGGCCGTGGCCAATCAAAAAGGGGGCGTGGGAAAAACGACGACGTCGGTCAACCTCGGTGCCGCGCTGGCGGAGCTCGGGTTCCGGGTGCTGGTCATAGACCTCGATCCCCAGGGGAATGCCACCACGGGGCTGGGTATCGATGCTCGCAACTTCGAACTCTCGATGTACGACGTGATGATGCGGGATGCGTCGATGGAGGACTGCATCGAACCAACCAGCATGAAGAACCTGTTCGTGGCCCCGGCCACCATTGCCCTGGCTGGTGCGGAGATAGAGCTGGTGCCCGCCTTCAGCCGGGAGCTCAAGCTCAAGCGTTCCATCGAGTCGGTGATCGATGACTTCGACTACCTGCTCATCGACTGCCCGCCCTCCCTTGGCCTCATCACCGTCAATGCGCTGGCTGCCGCCGACGAGGTGCTGGTACCCATCCAGTGTGAGTACTACGCCCTGGAGGGCCTCAGTCAACTCATGCGCAACGTCCACCTGGTGGCATCCAATCTGAACCCGAAGTTGGACATATCCACCATCGTCCTGACCATGTACGACGCCCGGACCAAACTGGCCGATCAGGTGGCCGAAGAGGTTCGCCAACACTTCGGAAGGAAGGTGTGTCGCAGCGTTATCCCGCGTACCGTTCGCCTTTCCGAAGCCCCTTCGTTCGGACAGCCGATCACAACCTTTGACCCGGCGTCGCGTGGGGCCATCGCCTATCGGGAACTAGCCAAGGAGGTCAGCGGTGGCACGACGTAGCGGGCTCGGCAAGGGGTTGAGCGCCTTGATCCCCACCGAGGCGTCCGGTGATCGATCGTCCACCCTTCGGGACGTTCCTATCGGGAGCATCAAGCCCAACCCTCGACAGCCAAGGGTTTCCTTCGATGAGGACACCATGTCGTCCCTGGCGGCCTCCATCAAGGAGTTGGGAGTTCTGCAACCTGTACTGGTGAGACAGATCGGAGCCGACGCCGCTGACGAGTTTGAGCTGATCGCCGGCGAGCGACGCTGGCGGGCGGCCCGGAGGGCCGGCCTGCAGACCATTCCCGTACTGGTTCAGACGTCCGACGAATCACGCAGTCTTGAGCAGGCGTTGGTGGAGAACCTGCACCGTCAGGATCTCAACGTCCTCGAAGAGGCGGCTGCCTACCAACAGCTCATCGAAGAGTTCGGGTACACCCATGACCAGGTGGCTACCAGAGTGGGTAAGAGCCGAACATCGGTGACCAACACGCTCCGACTTCTCCAACTCCCTTCTGGCGTACAACGCCTCCTGGCTGACGGCCAGATCAGTCCCGGCCATGCCCGCGCTCTGCTCGGTACTCCGGATCGCGGCTACCAGGAGGTGCTGGCCAAGTCGATCGTGACCGACGGGCTCACCGTGCGGGCCATAGAGGAGATGGTTCGCCGGCACACCGAAGAGTCCTCCCACGGAGAAGACGGTTCCGATCCGGTGGCGCCGGAGGGAGAGGCGGAAGGAAATGGAGAGAGGGTTCGGCCCGTCGTTCCTGCCGTTCCCAGCCGTCTCCCGCCGCCGGGGATCCTCGAACTCGAGGAGCTTCTGTCCGGACACCTCAACACTCGAGTGAAGGTCGATCTGACCGCCAAACGGGGAAAAGTGGTCGTCGAGTTCGCCACTCTCGAGGACCTCGAGCGCATCTACAAGCTTATGTTGGGGAGTGCACAACCATCAGGGGTCTGATCGCTCCATCGGTGGTTCCCCGACCACGGATGGTGGTTATTTGCGAAAATGTGGGCATTTCAGCCGTGGATATCGCCACTTTCAGTGACCAGATGCCCTGAACCGGTGGTTGAGCGTTATCCACAACCTGTGCATGAGGTTGTGGATTACGTACTCCAAGGGTCAGCACCGACGGTTTTTAACCCTCACTCCCACACGCTGTCGACCCAATCGGCCAATGACTGGGTTACGGTGCGCGCCACCTCCGCGCCGCGCTCCACCATCACCGCCGCCGGCCCGATCTCGGTGATGACGGCGGGCATCCGGGTCTCCCTGAGCAGGGGAAGCGACATCCCGTGGCTGCCCCTGTCGGGGACATCGAGAGAAGCGGAAAGTCGCGAGCTGAGCAGTTCGGCCAAGCGGCGCCCTCCAGGAGACGAATACCGGTACCCGGTGTAGTAGGCGGTGGAGCACATAGGCTCAGCCGAATTCACCCGCAGGCCGATATAGACCTCGGCGTCGCCCGCGTTGGCCTCCGACGCCTGGATCGAGCCATCGGGATGATGGTGGGTGGTCACGACGGCGCCGTGGTTGACCAACAGGCGCCGGACGGCGGCGACCAGGGCGTCGAGGCCGCCTTCCTCGCCGATGGCCACCCGTCTACCGGCCAAGGTGCGGGGCGCCGCCCGCAGACGCTCGCGGTCCCGAACCGAGCTGACCAGTTCGCTGTCGTGATGGCGGGTGCCGAATCGTAGGAGCTCGGAGACGGTGGCGGCACCGGCAATTCCGTCCACAGGAAGACCGGCGTTGCGCTGGAATTCGCCCAGGGCGACCGAAGTCAGGTCGCCGAAGATACCGTCCACCCGTCCGGTGTCGAACCCGAGGGCGCTGAGTCGCTGTTGCAGATCGGCGACATCGTCGCCCCGCAGCATGGGCGTCCGTCGATAGAGGAAGCGGTCACCCAGGCGCCGGCCGGCTTCGACCAGGGCTGACCAGGTCTGGGGTCCGCACACTCCGTCCACCCGCAATCCCCGCCGGTACTGGAAAGCCTCGACGGCGGCCCGGGTGCCGTGGTCGTAACGGCCACGCTGGTCGAATCCGGTGGCGAAGTCGAGGAATTCCAGACGTCGCTGTACGTCAGCTACAGCTGAACCGAAGTCCCCCTCGACGAGATGGACCTCGAAGTCCGAACTCACCCCGCGTCCCCGCGGACCGAACGACATCGGTGGATCCGCCTTTTCCCAAACGAACGTTCGTCCGCCGGAGTTGCCGATGAGACCGCCTCTCTTAGAGGTGGGCGGAAAGCTCCTGGAGAAGTTGACCCTTGCCCTTGGCTCCTACGATGCGGGCTGCCGGCTCGCCATCCTTGAACAGGATGAGGGTCGGGATGCTCATCACGTCGAAACGACGGGTGACGTCGAGGTTGTCGTCGATGTTGAGCTTGGCCACCTGGAGCTTCCCCTCCTGCTCGGAGGCGATCTCCTCCAGAACCGGTGCAATCATCTTGCACGGGCCGCACCACTCCGCCCAGAAGTCCACCAGTACGGGAACATCCGAGGACTTGACATGCTCGTCAAAGCTAGCGTCGCTCAACGTCGTGATCTTTTCACTCATGATGGTCGATCCTCCCACCCGTCTAACCGGGCCGTACCTGGTAACTCTTACCGGCACCCTTAATCAACGATGGCCGGGGCCGTGGCATTCCCGCCATCGCCCGGGCATGGATCAGGAGGGACCGCCGTGTTGGTCCTCGAGCCAACGCTCGGCGTCGATGGCCGCCATGCACCCTGAGCCGGCGGCCGTAATGGCCTGTCGGTACCGATGGTCCTGCACGTCGCCGCAGGCGAAGACTCCGTCCACGTTGGTCCGGGTCCCTTCGAACGTACGGATGTACCCGTTGTCCTCCAGTTCGAGCTGACCTTTGAAAAGCGATGTGTTGGGTTCGTGCCCGATGGCCACGAACAGCCCCGACAGGGGAAGGTCGGATTCCTCTTCGCTCACGTTGTCCCGCACCCGGAGGCCGGTCACTTTGGTCTCGCCCAAAACGTCGATGACCGAGGTGTGCCACCGGAAGGCGATCTTGGGATTGGCGAATGCCCGCTGTTGCATCACCTTGGAGGCCCGCAGATCGCCCCGACGGTGGATGATGGTGACCTTGTCGGCGAACCGGGTCAGGAACAGCGCCTCTTCCATAGCCGAGTCACCACCACCGACGACGGCGATCTCCTTCTCCCGGAAGAAGAATCCATCGCAGGTGGCACAGGTGGACACCCCGTAGCCCAGAAGCCGCTCCTCGTTGGGCAGGTTGAGCATCAGGGCCTGGGCTCCGGTGGCGATAATCAGGGTTTGGGCCGCGTAGGTGGGCTCGGCCGTGTCGGGATCGCCCACCCAGAGTCCGAAGGGACGGCTGGACAGATCCACCCGGGAGACCTTGGCTGTGACGTACTCAGCCCCGAACCGGGCCGCCTGGTCGCGGAAGGCCTGCATGAGTTCGGGGCCCATGATCCCTTCGACGAATCCGGGGAAGTTCTCCACCTCGGTGGTCAACATGAGCTGCCCCCCCGGCTGGTCGCTGGTGGAGGAGGGCTCTCCTTCAATGACCAGAGGGGCGAGTTGGGCTCTCGAAGAGTAGATGGCCGCCGTCAGCCCGGCCGGACCCGAGCCGACGATGACGACCTGGCGGGATTCGGTCATTCCGCCCCTTGGGCCTCGCTGGTCGGATCTGACCGGCGCGACCAGGCCACCACCCCGACGACGACGAAGAGCACCCCCACAACCAGGTCGGAAAGCCAGACGCGCCCGTTGAAGGCGTAGACAGTGAGAAGCCGAATGAGGGTGATGGACAAGAGCACCACCGTGACCACACTGGCGGCGAAGACAATGATGCCGAAGACGATGGCCCGGGTGGCCAGGGTCAGGGGCCGGACCGTCTTGTCCCGGAGGAGCTCGACCAGACTGTCGACTAGATCGGCCCCCCGGGTAGGCAGATCGTTTATGGCGCCGGGGCCCGCGGTCCGGGGTGGCTGGGGCTCGGGCTTCGGATCCATTGGGGGCAGGATAGTCCGGCCACCCGTGTGGCCTGCCGGAACACCGTCCCGCCGCTGGGATCAGTCCATAGTCACCATGCACACGCCGACCGTGCCCGGTCCGGTGTGGGTCCCCACCACCGGGCCGAGGTCGACCACCACCATCGGGTGCTCGGACTTGACGCCCTCCAGCATGGCCAGGAAGTCGTCGATGTCAGTGGCGGCACCGTTGCACACGGCCAACCGACTGAGGGGCGGAGCGTTGAGGGCCTTGTCGGCCAGGTACCGGAGGGAGCGCCCCCGGGTCCGCTGCTTCGATTCCTCCTCGACCACGCCATTCACCAGGGTCACGACCGGTTTGATGGACAGTAAGGAGCCCAGTAGGGCGCGCGCACCGCCTATCCGGCCCCCCTTTTCGAGGTGTTCCAGGGTATCCACCACTCCGAACACACTGGTGCGGGGAATCAGTCGCTCGACCTGACCGACCAGTTCTTCGAGCGTGGCTCCCTGGCGCGCCTGATGGGCCAGCTCCAGGACCATCAACCCCTGGGCCATGGTCAGTGATCGCGAGTCGACGGCCCGCACGGGAATGCGGTCGCTCACGGTTTTGCCGGCGGTCGCCGCCGCCTGGTAGGTGGCCGACACCTCCGAGGAGAGGTTGAGGCACAGCACGCCGTCATACCCTTCGTCGGCCGCGGCCACGAAAGCTTGCTGGAAGGCCCCGGGAGCCGGAGCCGAGGTTTCGGGCAGGACGGGACTGGCGGCGCACTTGGCCCAGAAGTCCTCGGTCGAAAGTGTCGACTGGTCGACGAACTCCTCGTCCCCGAAGCGGATCGACAGCGGAACAATGGTGATGTCCCACTCGGCCGCCAGTTCGGCGGAGAGGTCACAGGCGCTGTCAGTCACCACGCGGATGCGGGCCATCGAAGTCCTCCTCGTCCTCCCCGGGGCGGCTGTCGCTTCCCGGTACTGTTTCGTCCCCCGGTCCGGTGCTCACCGGCCGAAGACGGCGGACCTGCGGTCCCGGGAGATCATCGAGTCTGTCACGGAAAGGCTCGGGAACGGGCCGACCCGGGGGGCGTTCGGAACGGTGGGCGAGACGGGTGCCCAGCACGGCGGCGGCGGCGACGTAGGTGACGGCGCCGACCACCACCGCCAGCACCACCCGACCCAACAGCGCCACTCCGCTGGTGGCTCCCGACACACTGAGAGCCAGCACGGTGGTCACGGCCATGACGCCCGAAGCAGCCAGGACCCTCTTGACCGGGTTGACCAGGTCGGGACCCCCGAGCCCCCCCACCCGCCTCCGGATGACACCTAGGGCCACGATGGCTGCGACGGTGTAGGCGATGGACAGGGAGAGAGCCAGTCCCCGTACTCCGAGCGGTCCGACCAGAGCCAGCCCGACCACGATGTTGATCCCGTTCTCCAACAGGTAGAGCCGGAAGGCGGTGCGGGTGTCCTGCATGGACTGGAGAACACGGACCATGAACAGGTAGGTGCAGAATCCGGGCAGACCCAGGGCGAACAGGGCCAGGGTGGCTGCGGTGGTGGTCGCTTGGCCGGACGTCTCGGCTCCGTGGTCCAGGACCAGATCGATGAGGGGGCGGGCGAGGATCACCATACCCACAGCCGAAGGAATGATGATGGCCAGCGTGGCTCGTAGCCCGTAGGTCATGCGGTGACGAAAGGCGACGACATCGCGGTGGGCCCATCGGGCCGACAAGGACGGAGTCACCGCCGTCATCACCGACACGGCCACGATCCCATAGGGGAGTTGGAAGAACATATAGGCGTAGGTCCACGCCGAAACCCCCCCGGGGGTGCTCGTCCCGTCGGCCAGGGCCAGCATGACGAACAGGGCGACCTGGTTGGCGACCACCCATCCGAAGGTCCAGCCGGCCAGACGGGTGATGGTGCGCATGGCCTCGTGCATCGGGTCCCACAAGAACCGGATGTGGAGATCGGCTCGCGCCAGCGACGGGAGTAGTAGGGCGGCCTGGACCACCACGCCGAGGGTGGTGCCGATCCCCAGGAGCACCAGACCGCGGTGGTGAGCATTGAGTGAGGCCAGGGTGGGATGGGGGACGAGGACGTGGAACCACAGGAGGACCCCGATGACCACCAGGTTGTTGGCGATGGGGACGAACATCGGAGCGGCGAACTTGCCGCGGGCGTTGAGGAGGGCGGCGAACAGGGCGATGAGGCCATAGCAGGTCAACTGGGGAACGAACCAGCGCAACAAGAAGACGGCCTGGCGCTGCTGCTGGTGTACGTCGGCGTTGTGGTTGCTGACCGTGTACAGGTGGATTATCTCCGGGGCGAGAAAGAAGAAGGCAATGGTGGCGGCCACCAGGACCACGATGGTTACGGTGACCACGGCGGAGATGGCCTCCCAGGCCTCTTTGCCCCGCCGGGTGCTGAGATGGTCGACGAACACGGGGACGAAGGTGGCCGACAGCACCCCGGTGAGAACCAGGTCGACCACCATGTTGGGGGTGTTGTTGGCCAGGTTGTAGCCGTCGGCATAACCCCCGCCCCCGAGGGCCACCGCCAGGGCCACTGTGCGTCCCAATCCGGTGACCCGCGACAGAGTGGTGCCCACGGCCATGCCCAGGGTGGCCCCGGCCAGTCGCCGCCGGCCGCCGCCGGGGGCGGGTGGTAGTCCGTCCAACTCGTCGGTCGTCACGGCGTCTCCGACACGAGATCAGTGCCCTCTTCAGCCTTACGCAGCGCCCGTCGCTTCCGTGAGGTCCTGAACCACCAGACGACCAGGACGGTCAGGGCGCCGACCGAGAGAACGACACCTACCACCGACGTGGCCGTCGACCGCACGTCCACCTCGCCGTGGGAAAGCTCGAGCCCACCGTCGGGCGAGTGGAGGGAGACGTCGACCTTGAACACGCCGGAGGCGCGCGCCCGCACCTTGACATCGACGACGTTGTTGGGCAGGACCAGGTTGACCGGCTGGGTCCACTCGGTAGTCCCGTTGGGGAACAACAGCTTGTCGCTGGTAAGGGTCAGCCGGGCCGTCACCGGGTAGGGGGCGTTGGAGACAATGGTCACCGGCAGCGTGCCCTGTTGGGAAGTCAAGGTGACCGTCCGATCGCCGGCTACCTGCAACTGGGAGAGCTGTGCGGTCAAGGCCGCTGCCGCGTTCCCGAGTACGGCGTCCTGCTGTGCGGTGCGGAGGTCCTCGGACTGGCTGGCCAGCACCAGGTCGCCGAGTTGGAGCGAGACGGCCCGGGCCGACGCTCCTCGGACGGCCGACGCAAATCCGGTGGTCCGCTGGCGCTGGACGCGAATGGCCCCGACGGGCAGCGGTGCACCCGATCCGCCGGTGGGCAGTCGGCATTGGTCGCGGCAGGTGGCCGCCGGTGCGAATGTGGCGAACAGGGACTTGGTGGTAATCGGCTCGATGATCGGGTTGCCGACCAGCGAGGACAACAGGGTGGACACAAAGGTGGGGTTGTCCCGCCATCCGTTGGGGGCCACCGCCACCACCACCCGAGGCGTGGAGTCGTTGGGTTTCTCGTAGTAGATCTGGGCCAACTCGGCCAGCAGCTGGTGGGCCGCCAGCACCGGCGTTCCCACCGACCCGGTGAATCGGGCGGACAGGTCGGTGTTGGAGGTGATGGCCGTCAGCGGACGACCATGTTCCGTGGCCAGCGAGAAAGGTTCGGTGGTCGAGCCGTCGGCCGGTGGCCCGGTGACGCTGGTGGCGGGCAGGACGACCTGGCTGTAGCCCAAGGTGGCCAACTGGCCGATCGAGCCGGAGTCGAGGGCGTCATTGGTGACCCACGCTCCGAGGTCCGAGATTCCGGCCGCGGCGTCGGCATGGGTGACGCTGGTGTCGAGCAGCGCCGCCCCCCGGCTGATCTGCATGGCCAGCTCGCTGCCCAGTCCCGAATCGAACAGGGCGGCGGCGTTGACCGGTGCGAACGGCGCCGACAGAAGTTGGTGGGCGGTGGGGTCGCTGGCCACCTGGGCCAGGGCGGCCACGGTGGAAGCATGGCCCGACTGGGCCAGCAACTGCACCGTCAGGGGACTGGCCTCGAGGGTGACGGGCACGGCCGAGGTGGGGCTGGCGTCGAGCACACCCAGCATGGCGTTGATGGCCGACACCTGGGCGTCCGATGGTGGGGCCAGGGCGGCGCCGGGGCGGGCAAGGAGTTGGGAGGAATTGGGCGAGCGGGCCGGGCGGCCGGGGAGATCGACCGGCAGGACCAGGGCCACCCGCAGGCGCTGGGTGTCGGAACCACCGTCGGTATAGATGAGGTGGGTGGTGAACTGGCCGACGATCTGTCGGTTGGTGGTGGCCACATCGACCAGCTGGACCCATACGGGGTAGACCCCGGTGGGAAACGCCCCGCACTGGTCGCTGGTCGGATTGAGCTGGATGGTGGAGCCACCCGGTGTCGTCGAACCGCCCGCTGTTCCGACCATGACCGGCATGGAGAGGTCGACACCGTCGCTTACCGCCGGCAGGCCGCTGACCGGCAGAGGGGAGGACGTGGAGGAGATCGGTGTGTCCGAGGCCAGCGCCGAGGTCGACAGGGACTGGTCGAAGGCCGAGACGCTGGACAGGCAGGGGTAGACGTTGACGGTCAGCCCCAGGTCACTGGGCGGCACCGTTCCGCCTATCCGGAGGCGGAGGTCGAAGTTCTGCCCCGGTGCCACCCAGGGGCTCTCCGACACGACGGTCAGAGGAGGGCCTGACGAGGTCAAGGGCAACGTATGGGTGCTGGTCATACGGATGACCGGGGGGAGGGGGGCGGCCGCAGCCGGGCGTGGCCCCACCACCAACACCCCCAGGACGAGGGCGGCCACCACCGGGCCGAGGCTCCTGATCCGGCCTCCCCACTGACGGTCATCCCGCCGGCCGCGGCCCTGTGCCCTGGACGTAGGGCGTGGGGCGGGGTGGGGCGGTTGCACCCCGACGATCGGGGAGGGACCGTCCCCGGCGGGCACGCCGGCCGGGGAATGGCTGGTGCTGGGGCACACGCGGCCTCGGTCCCGATCCACCTCGTGCGGCAGCCTACGCCAGTCGCACTACCCTCGGGCGGCGTGCTGCCTGACCGACTGAGACCCCTGGTGGAGGCCACCGCTGATCTGGCCGACCGATTCCGGTCGGCCGGTCACGCCCTGTACCTGGTGGGTGGCTCGGTGCGCGACGCCATCGTGGCCGATTCGGCCGTGGCCGTGGCCGAGGCCGGGCACGATCTCGACTTCACCACCGACGCCCGCCCCGAGGTCATCGAGCGCCTGGTGACCGGTTGGGCCGATGCGGTGTGGACCCAGGGCCGCCGGTTCGGCACCATCGGTTGCCGGCGCGGCGATCAGGTGTACGAGATCACCACCCATCGGGCCGAGGTGTACCGGCCCGACTCGCGCAAGCCCGACGTGGCTTTCGGCCACGCCGTCGAAGAGGATCTCGCCCGCCGCGACTTCACCATCAACGCCATGGCCCTCCGTCTTCCCGAGCTCGAGATCATCGATCCCTTCGACGGCCTGGTGGACCTCTCCGCTCACCGACTACGGACACCGCTCGACCCCGAAGTGTCCTTCGCTGACGACCCCCTCCGCATGCTGCGGGCCGCCCGGTTCGTGGCCGCCCTCGATCTCGAACCGGACCTCGGCCTGGTGGAAGCGGTGCGCAATGACCACCATCGCCTGTCTATCGTGTCGGCTGAGCGGATCAGGGATGAGCTCGACAAGATCGTGATGGTGCCGACCCCCTCGGTGGCGCTGTGGTTCGTGGTGCGGACCGGTCTGGCCGACGAGTTCCTACCCGAAATACCGGCCCTCTCCCTCGAGCAGGACCCCATCCATCGTCACAAGGACGTGCTGGCCCACACCTTTGCCGTGGTGGACAAGACCAGTCCGGACCGGCTGCTGCGTCTGGCTGCGCTCTTCCACGACATCGGCAAGCCGAGGACCCGGGCCTTCGTCGACGGCGGCGTCACCTTCCATCACCACGAGGTGGTGGGAGCCCGGATGACCCGCCAACGCATGCAGGCCCTGCGCTATCCGACCGAGGAGGTGGAGATGGTCACCGAGCTGGTCAACCTCCATCTACGGTTCCACACCTACCGGCTGGGATGGACGGATAAGGCGGTACGGCGCTACGTGCGGGACGCGGGACCCCTGCTCGACCGGCTCAACGAGCTGACCCGGTGCGACTGCACCACCCGAAACGCCAACAAGGCTCGGACGCTGGCCCGGAGCATGGACGAGCTCGAGGCCCGCATCGACGATCTCCGCCAGAGGGAGGAGCTCGATGCCCTCCGTCCCGATCTCGACGGCAACCAGATCATGGACGAACTCGGCCTCAGTCCGGGGCGGGACGTGGGGCGGGCTCTGGCCTTCCTGATGGATCTACGGCTCGACGAAGGGCCCCTGGGCGAGGAGGAGGCTCGGAAGCGACTGGTGGACTGGTGGGCCCAACAGGGCTGACCGTCACCTTCGCCGGTCGGTGACCCGCCGGTTCAGTCCTCCGGCCACACCGGTGCCGGCTCGCCGGCAGCGAAGGATTCGACCATGTCGTGGGCCACGTCGTCGTGGTATTGAACCGGCGGGGACTTCATGAAGTAGGCCGAAGGGCCGAGCAGAGGTCCTCCGATCCCCCGATCGAGGGCCAGCTTGGCGCACCGGACAGCATCGATGATGACGCCGGCCGAGTTGGGCGAATCCCATACCTCCAGCTTGAGCTCAAGATTGAGGGGGACGTCGCCAAAGTTGCGCCCTTCCATGCGGATGTAGGCCCACTTGCGATCGTGCAGCCACGGCACATGGTCCGAGGGACCGATATGGACGTCGTCGGCCGGGAGGCTGCCGTGCTCGATCTGGCTGGTCACCGCCTGGGTCTTGGACACCTTTTTGGACTCGAGCCGGTCGCGCTCCAGCATGTTCTTGAAGTCCATGTTGCCACCCACGTTGAGTTGGTAGGTGTGGTCGAGGGCCAGTCCGCGATCCTCGAAGAGCCGGGTGAGAATGCGATGGACGATGGTGGCGCCGACCTGGCTCTTGATGTCGTCCCCCACGATGGGAAGACCGGCCTGGTGGAACCGGCGCGCCCACTCGGGGTCCGAGGCGATGAACACGGGGATGGCATTGACGAAACCGACGCCGGCGTCCAGGCAGGCCTGGGCGTAGAACTTCTGGGCCTCTTCCGAGCCGACGGGGAGGTAACTGACCAGCACGTCGGCTTGGGACTGGCGCAGGACGGAGACCACGTCGACAGCCTCGACGGGAGACTCCTCGATCGTCTCGCGGTAGTACTTGCCCAGCCCGTCCAGCGTCGGTCCCCTCAGCACGGTGGTGCCGAGCTCGCTGACGTTGGCGAAACGGACGGTGTTGTTCTGGCCGGCGAAGATGGCCTTGCCCAGGTCGGTCCCGACCTTGGCGGCATCGACGTCGAAGGCGGCGACGAACTCGAGGTCACCGACGTGGTAGTCACCGAGCACCACATGCATGAGACCGGGGACTGTTTCGGCGGGATCGGCTTGCCGGTAGTACTCCACGCCCTGGACCAGAGCGCTGGCACAGTTGCCCACGCCGGCGATGGCGACTCGGATGGTGCTCATTTAATGATTCCCTTCATGGTGGTCACGGCCCTGGACGCAGAGTCATCCCTGCCCCCGGCCTCGCCCCTCTCTGTACGTACTCCTGTGTCTGCGGGTGGTCCTGTGCGGCTCGGCTCGGCGCGGACGACGATCTGTCGGTTGCGCTCGAGCTCGATGAGGCGATCGAGCCAGGCGATGTCGTGCTCGGTCGCTTCGGTGCTGTGCTCGGCCAGGGATCGGGTGTAGATGTCGAGCGTCGAACCCGACGCCCGTGCCGCGGTCGGTGGCCAACCGACGGGTCAGCTGGGCCCGCCGGCGTTCGAGGAGGGCCAGCCGGGCCTGCGGGGCGAGATGTCGGGCGAAGGCGAGCCGGAGACCGAAGCTCCGGGCGTCGTCGTTTCCGACCGGTTCATCCGCATCGAGAAGCTGTTCGAACGTACGACGACCGTGCTCGGTTATGGCGTAGACCTTGCGTGATCGCTTGGTGACACCGGGACCGCCGGCCCGTCGGGCCCGCAGTCCGGCCCGCTCGCCGCTCAGGGAGCCGGTGGAGGGGATCGGGGGGGCGGGAGGGCTGGTGGACGCGGTGACGGCCACCGCCCCGGATCCTTCGAGGCGGGAGAGGGCGGGGTAGAGCGAACCGAAGGAGATATTGGCGAAAAGGCCCAGCTCGTCGCGGAGACGACGGCGGATCTCGTAGCCGTGGAGCTCCTGTTCGTGGAGGAGGCCGAGTATGGCCAGTTCAAGCATTGCACTGAACGATATATCACTTCGATATATCAATGCAATACATTACGTCGCCCCGGCTGGCTGGTCGGCGGTCATCGGGGCTGTCAGGGGCTGGTCCTCGGGCCACCCCGGCCCGGCCCGGCGGCTGCCCCGGCCCGGTCCGACCGCCCCGGTGGGACGCTCCGCCTTCACCCCGCCCTACCGGCCCGCGGCCCACGGGCACAGGGTCACGACGGCCAAGGGTGTCGCTAGTAGCGACGACGGGTTACCCTGGCTGCGTGAGCTTCCGACCTGGAGCGCTCGAAGGAGTGGCCACGTCTCCCGCTGGGGGGCGTGTCGAGTATCTGCTCGCCCGCAATGCCGTGGTCCGCGACTACCGGAAGGGTCGCCTGTCCCGACTGGACGTGTGTGACGCCCACCCCGAGCTCCTGCGGGTGGCCAGCAACCTGGGTCGCGGCAGCGGCGAAGCCTGCCCCATCTGCGAGGAGGCCGACCTGGTCGAGGTCACGTTCGTCTTCGGATCCCGCCTGCCCCCGGGTGGCCGGTGTGTGGCCACTCAAGCCGAGCTGGCCCGCTACTGGCGGCGGAAGGATCCAGTCGTCTGTTACGTGATCGAAGTCTGCACCGGCTGTTCGTGGAACCACCTGGCCCGCATGTACCCGGCCGGCGCCGGGGTGGTTGAAACCAAGCGGGTCCGGGGCCGAGCCACTCTTTAGTCGGACCGCTGGTTGGGGCCGCTGGACCGGTGGTCCCGAGGGTCGAAAGGCGCGTCGTCGCTGAATGGTCTAGAAGAAGAGGATGATCCTCGAAGGAAAGACGGTCCTGGTGACCGGTGTGGGCAAGGGCCTCGGCCGCGAGTGCGCCGCCAGCGCTCTACGTGATGGGGCCAACGTGGTGGTGGCGGCACGCACGGAGGAATCGCTGGCCACCGTGGCCGCCGATCTGGACCCCACCGGCCAGCGGGTGGCCGCCCACGTCACCGACATCACCGATCCTGATTCGTGCGCCGCCCTGGTGGCGACCGCCCTCGACCGGTTCGGCTCGGTGGACGCCCTGGTCCAGGTGGCGGCCTACGAGAACGTCTGGGGCGGGCTCTACGACTTGACCTTCGAGTCGTGGCGCAAGGCCTTCGAGACCAATGTGATCGGGGCGCTCACCGTCATCCGGCCCGCAGCCGAGGCCATGAAGGCGGGGGGCGGAGGCTCGGTGGTACTGATCGGATCCCAGTCCATGTTCCAGCCGGCTCTTCCTCAGGGCGGGTACGCGGCATCGAAAGGCGCTCTCCTCTCGGCCATGTACTACCTGGTCGACGAGCTGGGGCCCGACAACATCCGGGTCAACATGGTGGTCCCGTCCTGGATGTGGGGTCCCAACGTGGAGATGTACGTGACGGGAACAGCCCGTAGCCAGGGGCGCAGCCCAGACGAGGTCCTCGACGACATCGTGGGCCGTTTCCCGCTGCGTCGGATGACCGAGGATGGCGAGGTGGCCGACGTGGTGGCCTTCTTCGCCTCGGATCGGGCCAAGGCCGTGACCGGCCAGTATCTGTTGGTCAACTCGGGCGAGATGACCCGATGAGCCCGTCGGACAGCCCGAAGCGGGTCGTCGTCTGGGGGACCGGCTTCGTGGGGAAGATGGTGATCCCCGAGATCGTCCACCACCCGGCTTTCACCCTGGTCGGGGTGGGCGTGAGCCATTCCGACAAGGTGGGTCAGGACGTCGGCGAGATCTGCGGGGTCGAACCCCTGGGGTTGGCCGCCACCGACGACATCGACGCCCTGATCGCCCTACGTCCCGACGCTCTGGTCCATTACGGACCCACCGCCGCCCACGCCGACGACAACATCCGTGACATCGGTGCCTTCCTGCGAGCCGGCATCGATGTGTGCTCGACGGCCATGACGCCGTGGGTGTTTCCGGCCATGAGGCAGAACCCACCGGGGTGGATCGACCCGATCACCGAGGCCTGCCGGGTGGGAGGCGCATCGTGCTTCACCACCGGCATCGATCCGGGGTTCGCCAACGATCTCTTTCCCATGACCCTGATGGGCCTGTGCGGTGAGGTCCGTCAGGTGCGAGCCCTCGAGATCCTGGACTACATCAACTACGAGGGCGACTACGAGGACGAAATGGGTATCGGCCGCCCTCCCGAGTTCGTCCCGCTGCTCGAACACACTGACATCCTGGTCATGTCGTGGGGGGCAACGGTTCCGATGATGGCCCATGCGGTGGGCATCGAACTCGACCAGATCACCACCACATGGGAGAAGTGGGCGACCGACACGGCTATCACCACGGCGAAGGGCACGATCAACCCCGGCGAGGTGGCGGCCATCCGCTTCACCATCAATGGCATCTACAAAGGTGAGCCCCGCATCTGCCTCGAGCACGTGAACCGGGTCGGCACCGCGGCCGCTCCCGATTGGCCCCGGGGTTCCCAGGACGACGTCTACCGGGTGGTGATCGACGGATCGCCCTCGATCACCCAAGAGACCGCCTTTCGCTTCACCGACGGCTCCGGTCGGGACGCCGCCGCCGCCGGCTGCCTGGCCACCGGACTTCGGGCCGTCAATGCCGTCCCCGCCGTCAATGACCTGCCTCCCGGCTGGGTGACCGCCCTCGACCTGCCCCTCATCGCTGGCCGGGGGACGATCCGTTGACGAACTCGACGGTGCAGAACCAGACGGAGCGGATCCTGATGGAGCCGCAGTTGATGGAGCCGCAGTTGATGGAGCAGAACCCGATGGAGGAGAGATCATGACGCCGGAGGACCTGGTCGAAATAGAGATGATCAAGCGCCTGAAGTACCGCTACCTCCGTTGTCTCGATCAGAAGCTGTGGGACGAATTGGAAACCTGCTTCACACCCGAGGCCACCGCCCGCTACGGCGGCGGGCTCTACGAGTTCAACGGACGACCGGCCATCATGGATTTCCTGCGCACGTCGATGGGGGCGACCACCATGCTGACCAGCCACCGCTGCCATCATCCCGAGATCGATCTGATCGGCTCCACCCTGGCTACAGGGGTCTGGGCGCTCGAGGACGTTGTCATTCTCACCGACATCGGCCTCAACGTTCAGGGCGCGGCGTTCTACAGCGACCGCTATGAGAAGAGTAACGACGGGGCCTGGCTCATCGCCCACACCGGTTACCAGCGGACCTACGAGGAATTGTTGCCCCGCTCGTCCATCACCGGCCTCAAGCTGACCGCCGACTGGTGGGTAACCGAAGGTCGGTCGACCCTGGGCTGACCGGTCCGGAGCGGACCCGGCTCAGGCCAGGGTGGCGCCGTCGATGAGGATGTCGGCGCCGTTCATATGGGAGGCCTCGTCCGAGGCCACGAAGGCGATGGCCGCGGCGATCCCCTCGGGCGTGCCGAAGTCACCGAGCGGGGTCACCCGGTCGATGAGCTTGATGTTGGCCCCCTTGGGGAGACGGAACGCCTGGGTGATGGGCGTGTCTATGGCCCCGGGACTGATGGTGTTGACCCGAATGCCGGCTTCGGCGTACTCGACGGCCAGGGCACGGGTGAAGGCCAGTACGCCCCCTTTGGAAGCTGCGTAGGCCGACGCCCACGGCTGTCCCTTGTGGGCGGCGGTGGAGGCCAGGTTGACGATGTTGCCGCCGGTGGCCAACAGGTGGGGGAGGACCTCCCGGCAGACGAGGAACGTCCCGGTCAGATTGATGGCGATGAGCCGGTCCCATTCCTTCATGGTCTGCTCGTGGGTATGGGTGAAGGACAGGACCCCGGCCACGTTGACCACCACCTCGAGTGAACCGAGCCGTTCGACGGCTTCGGACACCATGTCGGCGACGCCGCTCTCGGAGCTCACGTCGCCCACCAGGGTGGAAAGAGACCCCTTCGTTCCAGCCGCCTCCCCGCTCAGGTGGGCCAGCGATTCGGCGTTGACGTCGACCGCCACCACGGTGGCTCCCTCGACGGTCAGCCTCAGGGCCGTGGCCCGTCCGATTCCCGAAGCGGCCCCGGTGACCAGGGCGTGACGTCCAACAAAGCGCTCTGCTGTCATGGCCAGACTGTAGAGCGGAGTGGCCCCCTGCTCGGTCGGCGCCGTCGGGCGGCGGGGAGGGCAGCGGTGGACCGCGAGGTCGGGACCGGTGCCCGGACGGACGGGCCAGAACCGGAAATCGGCCCCCTGTCCCGTTAGGGTTCATCGGTCGGGGCTGGGCTCGGGGGTTGAGCACGACGGAGGAGGGTCGGGACCATGGCCGTTACGGGCACGGGTGGTGCGGGCGGATCAGGTCCGAGGAATCTGGTGTTGGCGGCGATGATCTTCGCCGTGTCGATGACTTTCATCGACCAGACCATCGTCTCCATCGCCGTACCCGAAATCCAACGCCAGCTGGGTCTGACCAGCACCGGCGTCCAATGGGCGGTCAACGCCTACCTGCTCTCGTTAGCCGCCCTCTTCGCCTACGGCGGCCGGCTGGCCGACACCCACGGTCACAAGAAGATGGTGGTCATCGGCATCATCATCTTCGCCGGAGCGTCGACCATGTGCGGTCTCACGCCCACCGGGAGAGTGGCCGAAGCCTGGATCGTGACTTTCCGGGTCATCCAGGGTGCCGGCGGTGCCATCATGTTCCCGGCCGCCCTGGCCATCGTGGTGCAGACCTTCGCCCTGCGTGAGCGCGGCCGGGCGTTGGCTCTCTTCTTCGGGGTCGCCGGCGGTCTCACCGCGGTGGGTCCTGTCCTCGGTGGCTACTTGACCCAGTGGACGTGGCGGGCCATCTTCTGGGTCAACATCCCGGTGGCCATCATCGCCCTCGTCCTCATCGCCATTTCCAATCCGCAGACCGACTACAAGCCGGCCCGCATGGACTACCGGGGGCTGGCCCTCATCGCCTCGGGCGTGGCCCTCAGCGTGTTCGGATTCCAGCAGGCCTCCAACTGGGGGTGGCACAACCCCGCCATAGGACTGTGCATCGCCGGCGGGATTGTCCTCCTCGTCGTGTTCTACTTCGTCGAACTGCGCACCCCGTCGCCCCTGATGCAGGTGGGCATCTTTCGGATCCGGGCCTTCTCGGTCGAGAACCTCGTCCTCGGTGTGTCCATGTTGGCCTTCATTCCGGTGTTCTTCTTCGCCAGCGAGTACGCCCAGATCTCCCTGGGCAAGACCGCCTCGGAGGCGGGCCTGTTCCTTCTCTACTTCTTCATCGGGTTTGTCATCGCCGCCCAGATCGGCGGACGGATGCTCGACCGGGGCGGCGCCAAGCGACCGGTGGTGCTGGGCTGTGCCCTGGCTGCCGTGGGGTTCTTCCTGTGGGCCGGCAAGGTGACCACGTTGAGCTTCGACCGCCAGCAGTGGTACATCGTCCTGGCCGGCGCGGGCATGGGTCTCATGCTGGGACCGGCTACCACCGACGCCGTCAACCGGGCTTCCCGCCTGTCCTATGGGGAAGCCACCGGCATCACCCAGACCGTCCGGAATTATGCCGCCAGTTTGGGCCTGGCCATCCTGGGCACCGTGTTGGTGTCCCAGATGCGGTCGCACGTGACCGCATCCCTCGTCGCCCAGGGGGTGCCCCCGTCGCAGGCGTCCACCCAGGCGGCCAAGGTGGCCGAGGCGCAGGGTGGGAGCGGGAGCGCGGCGTCGATACCGCACTTCATCCGCCTCGACTTCGCCTACGCCACCCGCGCCGTCCTCATCGGGATGGGTGTGGCCATGGCGGTAGCCGCCGTGATCGGACTGCTCGGTCTGCAGCGCGGGCTCCAGGCCGAACCCGACAGTCCGGGCCCGGGCCCCGCGGTCACCGACCAGGATGAGGGTGGGACAGTGCACCCCGACAGGGCAGGGATCTGATCGCCGGCCGGCGGCCGGACAGGTTTCACCGACGCGCCCTTCCGTCCCGCACCACCTGCCCGCTACGCTGATAGGGCACGCACGTGCGGCGGGACCGCTCCCGCCATACCGCCGGCAGCCTGTGGGCGCTGGACGGTCGAAGGAGGAGGAGTGCCATGTCCGACCACCGGTCAGCTCCGGTCACCGTCCCGGCTGTGCGCGCCCACAAGAGGCGCGAGGGAAAAGAGCCGCTGGTCATGATCACGGCCTACGACACGCCCGGGGCTCGGCTGGCCGACGAAGCCGGGGTCGACCTGATCCTGGTGGGGGACTCGGTGGCCAACAACGTGCTCGGATACGAGAACACCCTGCAGGTGACCATGGATGACATGGTCCGGCATACGGCCGCGGTGGCCAGGGCCGCCCCGCGGGCGTTGGTGGTGGCCGACCTGCCGTGGATGAGTTACCACGTCGACCCGGCGGAGACGGTGCGCAACGGCGCCGCCCTGGTGCGCGCCGGGGCCGGGGCGGTGAAGCTCGAAGGGGGCTCCAATCGGATCCCGATGATCGCCGCCCTCCTCTCGGCCGAAATCCCCGTCATGGGTCACCTCGGTCTGACCCCACAGTCGGTCAACGCCATGGGGGGTTTCAGGGTTCAGGGCCGCGACGACGCCTCGGCCCACGCGTTGGTGGTGGAGGCCAAGGCAGTGGCCGCCGCCGGCTGCTTCGCCATTGTCATCGAGGGGGTGCCGGCCCCCCTCGGGCACATGCTGACCGAGTCGGTCGAGGTGCCCACCATCGGGATCGGTGCCGGGGCGGACTGTGACGGCCAGGTGCTGGTCTTCCACGACGTGCTGGGGTTCAACCGGACCTTCCCCAAGTTCGTGAGGTCCTACGCCGACCTGGCCACGGCGGCCACCACGGCCCTGGCTGCCTACGCCGCCGACGTCCGCAGCGGAGCCTTTCCGGCGGACGCCGAGGTCTACCACTGACCGCTCGGCCCCCGGACCGACCCAGGGGGGCTGTTTCCCGCCTCGTCTTTTGCCAGTAGTGTGATCCGGTCGTCCGGACCGCCGTTGAGCGGCCGGGCAGTTTTCCGACCTGCCCCAGATCGGGGCTCGGGCGCCTCGTGCCCCGATCCAGAGGGAGGTGAGCCGCACGTGCGGCCATACGAAGCCATGGTCATATTCGATACCGGTGCCGACGAGGCAGCGGTGAACGGCGTCCTGGACAGAGGCCTCGAGGCCCTCCGGGCCAAGGGCGGCAACCCGGGCCACGTCGAGCGCTGGGGGAGGCGGACCTTTGCCTACGAGCTCCAGCACAAGCGCGAGGGCTACTACGTCATCATCGAGCTGACGGCCGAACCCCCGGCCGTCGCCGACATGGAGCGGGTCTTCGTCCTGGCCGACGAGGTGCTGCGGCACAAGGTCGTGCGGATTCCTGACAAGGTGGCCGGCAGGCGGGCGGCGGCCGCCGCCCCGAGCGGAACGGAGGGCTGAACAGATGGCCAACGGCAACAACATCACACTGGTCGGCAATATCACCCGTGATCCTGAGTTGCGCTTCACCAATACCGGTCAGGCCACCTCGAGTTTCGGGCTGGCTGTCAACCGCCGATGGCAGAACCGCCAGACCCAGGAGTGGGAAGAGGCCACCTCGTTCTTCGACGTGGTCTGTTGGCGGGAGATGGCCGAGAACGCGGCCGAAAGCCTCAGCCGCGGGGCGCGGGTGATCGTGACCGGTCGACTGGA
Source organism: uncultured Acidimicrobiales bacterium (assembly GCA_963824645.1). GTDB lineage: Bacteria > Actinomycetota > Acidimicrobiia > Acidimicrobiales > RAAP-2 > Bog-756. Next base: position 30,661 of record CAWGQC010000010.1, on the reverse strand, counting down.
GCAGCGCAGTTGGGAGACCCCGGACGGGGACAAGCGGTCCAAGGTGGAAGTGGTGGCCGACGAGATCGGACCGAGTATCAGGTGGGCCACCGCCCAGGTGACCAAAAACGAACGCAGGGGTCCGTCGGACAGCGGGCCGCCCGCCGCCCCACCGGCCTCAGGCAGCGGCGGACCGGGTGCAGCCGATGCTCCCGGATACGGATACAGCGAGGAGCCCTTCTAACCATGGCACGCAACAATGACCGCGGGGGCACCACCCGACGCTCCCCCAAGGACAACGGCCGCCGCATCAAGAAGAAGCCGTGTGCGCTCTGCAAGGACCGGGTGGAGTGGGTCGACTACAAGGACGTCGGCATGCTCCGCAAGTACATGAGCGACCGGGGCAAGATCCGAGCCCGTCGGGTGTCGGGCAACTGCACCCAGCACCAGCGGGACGTGGCCATCGCCATCAAGACGGCGCGGGAGATGGTGCTGCTTCCCTACACCCAACGCACCACCACCGAACGACCGGGAGGACGTAGCGGACGGGGCGGCCGGGACGGGGGCTTCTCGGGACAGGGTGGGCCCGGTGGCCGTCGCCCACGCGAGGAAGAGCGATCTCTGGCCGATACCAGTCCGTCCGGTCCGTCAGACGGCGGCGAGGTGACGCCGACCGGAGGCTTGACGGATACGGACCAGGCTGGCGCTGACGTGCTGGCTGTTGTCGAAGTGGTGGAGGGCGAAGCCGGCCCTGAAGGCGAAGGGGTCTGACATGAAGGTGCTCCTGCGTCGTGACATCGCCGGTGTGGGCAAGCGGGGTGACATCATCGACGTATCGGGTGGGTTCGCCCGCAACCACCTGCTGCCCGCCCGTATGGCCATTCCGGCCTCGCCGGGGGTGGAGAGCCAGGCGGCCGCCATGAGGCACTCGCGGGACCTCCGTGACGCCCGGGATCACGAGTCGTCCGAGACGGTGGCCCGCGCCCTGGTGGGCACGGCCATCACCATCGCGGCCCGGGCCAAGGGCGATCGCCTGTTCGGGTCGGTGTCGGCTGTCGACATCGTGCGCCGGGTGGAGGAGCAGACCGGTGCGGTCGTCGATCGCAAGGACCTGGTACTGGAGGAGCCCATCAAGACAGTGGGTGAGCACAGCGTCCGGGTCGAACTGGTCGGCGGCGTCGTCTTCGAGCTGACCGTGGACGTGGTGGCCGAGGTCTGACCGGTATCGGCCCGGCACTGTGGGCCAGGGCGCCCACCGGCCGTCGCCTATCCACCGATGTGTCGCACCCTGCGGGGATGATGACGCCATGGTCCAAGGTGTCCGCAGCCGCAGCGGTGTTGTCCACTGCTCGTCCACATGGGGGCGTGGCTATTTCCTCAGGAAGAAGCCCTTACCTTCCACAGGTGTTGTCGGCGAGGGTTGAGGGACCATGGTTCAAGCACTCGACGAGACCCAACCCCGGCATCTGCTGTCGCCCCGGGGGTCCAACAGCTCCTCGTCGGGTCGGGTTCCGCCCCACAATCTCGAAGCGGAGGAGTCCCTACTGGGGGCCATGCTCCTGTCTCGCGACGCCATCGCCACGGCTATGGAGGTGTGCAAGCCGGAAGACTTCTACAAGTCGTCGCACGGCCATATCTTCTCCGCTGTCACCTCGCTCTTCAGTCAGGGGGAGCCCGCTGACTGGGTGACCGTCACCGAGGAGCTCCGACGACGGGGTCTGCTGGAGAGCATCGGCGATCCGTCGGTGTTCGTCTCCCTGCAGGCCAACACCCCCTCCATCGGCAACGCCGAGTACTACGCCCGGATCATCGAGGAGCTGGCGCTGCTGCGCCGGCTGGTTTCGGTAGCGGCGGAGATCACCGAGCTCGGCTACAGCCTGCCCGAGGACGTCTCCGATGTTCTCGACCGGGCCGAAAGCCTCGTTTTCGAAGTGTCCCAGCGGCGTGTGGTGGACTCGATGACCCCGCTCCGGGAACTCTTGGGCCAGAGCCTCGACCATCTTGAACATCTCTTCACCCGGGGCGAGTCGATCACCGGACTGGCCACCGGTTATGCCGATCTCGACGAACAACTGGCCGGGCTCCAACCCTCGAACCTGATCGTGGTCGGTGCCCGACCGGCCATGGGGAAGACCAGCTTCGCTCTGGGGATGGTGGCCCACGCCGGCATCAAACTCAATCAACCGGTCCTCCTCTTCTCGCTGGAGATGAGTCATCTCGAGCTCACGCAACGCCTTCTCTGCTCGGAAGCCCGTGTCGACGCCAACCGGATGCGAACCGGTCGGCTTCTCGAGACGGATTGGACGAAGATCGGCAACGCCATCAGCAGGATGAGCGACGCCCCCATCTTCATCGACGACAATCCCAACCTCACGGTGATGGACATCCGGGCGCGGGCTCGACGGCTCAAGAGCCGCAGCGGGCTGGGCCTGGTGGTCGTCGACTACCTCCAGCTGATGACCGGCCGGCATGGCGCGGAGAACCGGCAGGTCGAGGTGTCCGAGATCAGCCGTGGCCTCAAGATCCTGGCCCGCGAGCTCGAGGTCCCGGTGGTGGCCCTGTCCCAGCTCTCCCGCAACCTGGAGATGCGGCAGGACAAGCGGCCCATGCTCGCCGACCTGAGGGAATCAGGCTCCATCGAGCAGGACTCCGATGTCGTTCTCTTCATCTACCGGGACGAGATCTACAACCCCGAGTCGAGCGAGAGTCAGGGTACGGCGGAGGTCATCGTGGCCAAGCACCGTAACGGGCCCACCGGAATCACCCGCCTGGCCTTCATCGGACACCATGCCCGCTTCGACAACATGGCGCGGGTCTGACCCTGGTCGCCTACCCGCCATCCGCCCGTTCGGGTGATGATGGACCGGTGACCGACTTTGTTCTTCCCCGTATTCCCGCTTCGGCCGGGGCTCTGATCCGCCACACCTCGGGCGACGTTCTCATTCTCAAACCCACCTACAAGTCGGGCTGGACGATACCGGGGGGGCAGATCGAGGCCGACGGCGAATCACCGTGGGACGGATGCCGTCGCGAGGTCAGCGAGGAGACCGGTCTCCAGGTCTCGTCCGGCCGATTGGTGTGCGTTGATTTTCTTCGTCCCCGTCCGGGTAAGCCCGGAGGCCTCCGCTTCGTCTTCGACTGCGGCCTTCTGGGGACCGGCGTAACGGGGACCATCAGGGTGGACGGCGAGGAGATCAGCGAATACCGCTGGGCCTCACCGGTTGAGGCCGGCGAACTCTTGAGCGGACCGGTCGGCCGTCGGGTCACGGCCGTCCTCGACGCCGAAGCCGTCGTCTACCTGGAGAACGGCAGACTGGTGCCTGCGGTGACGACCTGAGCGGTCAGCCGGATCGGCCTGTGGGCCGGGCGGCCTGCCGGCCCGCCGGTGTCATCGGCCCGGGTCGATCACCAGTTCCGAGACGAACTGTCCCAGCTGATCCCACGACTGATCGGCCGACCGAATGCAGGCGAACCAGGGCTCGACCGGGGCCACGTTGGCGACCGGGTGCACTTCCACGATCGATCGTGTCCGCAGGGCATCGGTGCAGACGAAGGCGGGCAGCAGGCTGATGCCCATTCCCCGGGCCACGGCGGCGACGACGGCTCGCAGATCGGGGGCGACCAGGCGAAGATCACCGCCGAAGGGGCGCCCCAGCGATGTCAGCCAGAACCGACGGGTGAGAGGGAGTTCGGCGCTGTAGGCCACCCACGGTCGGCCGACCAGCCAGATCCCGAGTTCCTCCAGCGAAGAGAAGGGAGCGTCGGGAATCAGGCTCGGATCGCCGACTAGCACGAAATGTCTGTTGCCGAGTGGCGTCGAAGTCACGGATCGCCGGGGTGGAGCGGTGCCGGTTACGGCCAGATCGATCTCCCCACCTTCGAGAGCGTCGAGGAGTTCGGCGTCCGGTCCGAAACGGGCCATCAGGGCCGGCGAGTCCGGAACCACAGTGGGAAGGACGGCGTAGGAGAAGAACTCGGCCGAGGACCCGAGCCGTAGAGCGGACGGACGTGGGCTCACTACCCCGGCGTCGATGCCGGCCAGGACGTGCTCCAGACGATCGAGCGAATCGGCCACCTGGGCATGCAACTCCCGTCCCCGAGGCGTCGGCTCCACCCCGTGGGGAGTCCTCACGAAGAGAGGGATTCCGACCCGTCCCTCCAGCGCGGCCAACTGCTGACTGGCGGCCGGTTGGGAGAGATTGCGTTCGACGGCTCCTCCGCTGACCGATCCGCGGCGGTAGACGGCCACGAAGGTCCGGAGCCATTCCGCTGCTGCCATTCATAGAGCTTATAGACATTATGCGGAGATTCTGTTTGCTAATGCATCCTCGGAGACCCATGCTGAGTTGATGAGCGATGTTCCCTACACCCACGGCCACCACGAGAGCGTCCTGCGGTCGCACCGGTGGCGCACGGCCGCCAACTCCGCCGCCTATCTCCTGCCGCGATTGCGTTCCGGCATGGCCCTGCTGGACGTGGGCTGTGGACCGGGCACCATCACCTGCGACCTGGCCCGGCAGGTCGCTCCCGGACGGGTGGTGGGTATCGACCGTTCCGCCTCGGTGATCGATGAAGCTCGGTCGGCCGCCGCCGCCGCCGTCGGATCGCCGCCGATCGAGTTCGAAGTGGGCGACGTGTTCGAGCTGGCCTACGACAACGCCACCTTCGATGTGGTCCATGCCCACCAGGTGCTGCAACATGTGGGCGACCCACTGGCCGCCCTGGCAGAAATGAGGCGGGTGTGCCGAGCCGGCGGCCTGGTGGCCGTGCGCGACGGCGACTACCCGGCCATGCGCTACTTCCCCGACGACGCCGACCTGACCCGGGCCTTCGCCGCTTACGGGGCCGTGACCCGGGCCAACGGAGCCCACTGGGATGCCGGGCGTCGACTGCTGTCGTGGGCCCACCGGGCCGGATTCACCGAGGTGGTCGCTTCGGCGTCGACCTGGTGCTTCGCCACCCCCGAGGACAGGGCGTGGTGGGGAGACCTATGGGCGGAACGGTTCACCCAGTCGGCGTTGGCTGAGCAGCTGACGGCCTACGACATCGCCACCCCGGAGGACCTGGCCGCCTTCGCCGCCGCCTGGCGGAGGTGGGCCGCATCAACGGATGGCTGGTTCGCCGTGCTGCATGGTGAGGTGTTGTGCACCGCGTGACCCTCGCGGTTCGATTTCCCATTGGTGCACCGTGACGTCTCCGACCCCGGATGAAGGGGCGGGCGGGTGTGAGCGTTTGGGGGCTGTCTTCCGGTCTTGTTTTTCGAGAACGGCCACAATTATCGGGTATAGCCGATATTAATGGAGAGCTCATTATCGGCTATAGGCGGTAGAACCACCGATTCGCCAAAAATAGAACAGGGGGAGGACGAGCTCCCGGCGGTCCCAATCAGCGTCCGCCGATGCTCCCGGCCAGGGCGTCGACCAACCTTTCCGGTGCCTCGATCATCGGATAGTGCCCGACGCCTTCGAGGAGGACCGGCGGGTCCTGGCCGCGGGCGCGGCACAGTCGTTCGGCCATGGCCGGGACGGCGATGGGATCATCGGCTCCCCACACCACGGTCAGGGGGGACGGATGACCCTCGATGGCCCCGGTGAAGCGCTCCTCGCCGCGCCTCCGCTCCTCGATGTAGCGGATGAGCCGGGGGAGGAGGAGGTGTCCGTCGAGATGGGCGATCATCTCCCATTGAGCGTCGAGTTCGTCGTCGCTCACCGTGGATTGCGGGCTGAAGGTGGCGGTCAGCCCGGCCAGGACCGTCTGGCTACCGAGCGGCGTGTCCTCGGGCAGCCGACGGTCGGGGAGATCGAGGAGAAAGCGCTGCCCCTCGCTCAGTCGCACGAGGGACATGTAGATGCTTCCGTTGGTCAGGACACGGTCGGTGATCGAGACGTCCCACCCACCCTCCAGATGGCGGGCCAGCAACTCACCTCCGACGGTGTCCCCCACGTCATGGGTGAGCAGACCCAACCGGTCCACTCCGAGCTCATGGACGAAGGCCGTGGCGATGTCGGCCTGCAGGGCGAAGTCGTAAACGCGGTCGGGCTTGTCCGAAAGGCCATAGCCCAGCATGTCGAAGAGGAGAACCCGTCGTCTCCGGGCCAGAGCCTCCACCACGCGGTGGAAGTCGAATGACGATGTGGGAAAGCCGTGCAGGACCAGAAGAGGCGGTGCCGAGGCCTCGCCTGAGGGCGGGATGTCGACAGTGAAGATGCGATGGCCGTGGAGTGTCATGGGCCGCCCGCGCCGCCGCCAGGCCTCGGCCAGAGGGTTCACCCGGATGGCGGGCCGTCGGTCGGCGTGCCCAGTCGTTGGCGAAAGAGGTCGAGAACCTGGTCGAGGGCAGCACGGGTGGGTGTACCGGGGCGGTCGTCGAGATCCTCGGTCAGAACCGAGTGGGCCAACTTTCGGTGGCCGTCAGGGTTGTCGGGCGACGAATCGATTTCGACACCCACGAAAGCGTCGCCGAGGAGCTCGCGGAGGTGGGCGAAACGTTCCGGTGGACTCATCCTGTCGCCGGTGAAGCGGAGCCCGAGCAGGCATGTTCCAGCCGACGCCCGTTCCTTTACGCGGGCCAGATCGGCGGCCGACAGGCCAACATCTCGTCGCAGGCCCTTGGTGACCGGGAAAGGGAGGGAAGGCTGGCTCAGGACCGGTGCCACCACCACGTCGTCGACCATCATGGCCAGGGCGAACCCTCCGGTGAAGCACATGCCTACCGCTCCCACCCCCGGGCCGCCGCAGCGGGCGTGCTCGTCTCGAGCCAGGGCTCGCAACCAGGCGATGATCGGGCTCGTCTTCCCTTGGGCCAGGAGGGTGAACTCCCGGGAGATGCAGGCCCGGGCTAGTGAGGAGACGGTGTATCCGGCAGTGACAGCGCGGCCGTCGTCGCCGAACAGATGGGGCATGACCGCAGTGAATCCGGCCTCTGCCACCAGACGTGCGAATGCGGCCACGGCGGGCGTGATGCCGGGCATCTCGCTCATGACGATGACGGCTGGACCCGATCCGAGCCGATAGACGGACCGAGTCTTGTCGTCGGCGGTGAACGTGACCCGGTCGAAATCTGCCAGTGGGCTGGGCATGCGGTGCACGCTAATCGCAGGCCGAGGAGGCCGGCGGGCTCGTGGCGGAGCTCAGACCGGTTCCAGTGTGACCACCACCGGGAGGTGGTCGGAGCCGGCAAAGTCGCCTACGTAAGCATCAAGCACCCGTAGCGCCGGAGTAACCAGCACGTGATCGAGTTGGCTGTGGGGGCGACGGGCCGGCCATGTCCGGGCCCGCAGGGCGCGGCGCCATCCGCGGAAGTAGGAGCTGACCGGCGGACCCCACAGGTTCATGTCCCCGGCCAACACGGCCGCCGACGACGGCGGAGGCAGCTGTCTGCTCAGGCGGCGGTACTGGGCGTGTGACCCGTGGGTGATGTGGGACATGTGGGTGCCGTACACCGAGACGATGGTGCCGCCCACGTCGACATCGCAATGGATGACCGCCCGGCGGGCGGCGTCTCGTCGCAGTTTGCCGAGGTCGATGACGGTGGCGTCGGAGTAGGCCACCCTCGACAGGAGACACAGACCCCAGGATCCGTAGGTGAAGGCGCGATCGGCCGGTCCCGCCTGCATCCCCCAGCGTTCGTCGTCGAGGCGAAACGACTTCCGCACGGGACTGGCCAACGGCCCCCAACGGTCCACCGTGCTCGGAAGGGGATCGAAGAGTCGTCCGCGGGCCAGGGGTACCTCGGCCACGATCTCATAACCCAGCTCGCCCGCTACCCGTTCGGCGGTACTCGGTCGTCCGCCGCCGGGCGCCCACGACTCTTGGATGACGATGAGATCGGCCTGGAGGCGGGCACAGGCGGCGACCGCGTCGAACGGCCGGCCCCAGCCGTCGATGCCCATATGGATGTTGAAAGTGGCCAGCGTCAAGGTGGCGGCCGACGGTCCGGTGGTCATCTCGGTCAGTGCCGACCGAGTGTGCTGGCCACCTCCCGCAAGTGAGAGCGGAAGTCGGGATGGGCGATCTCCGATAAAGCCGCCGCCCGCTCTCGTACGGTGAGACCGGACAGGTCGGCGGCACCGAACTCGGTCACCACCACGCCGGTGTGGTGGCGCGGGGTGGAAACGACCGATCCTTCCGGCAGCAAAGGCACGATCCGAGATCGGGTAACTCCGTCGACCACGGTGGTCGAACGCAGGCAGATCAGTGAGTGGTCGTCGAGGCGCAGCTCGGCGCCGGCCACGAAGTCCTCGTGTCCGCCCACACCGGAGATCTGCCGACCGTCGATGCAATCGGCCACCACCTGTCCGTACAGGTCGACGCTGAGGGCGCCGTTGATGGAGACAAACGCGCGGTTGCGGGCGATGACCGAGGGATCGTTGACCACATCGACGGGAACGAAGGCCACCTCGGCGTTGTCATCCAGCCACTGGTACAGGTCCGATGAGCCGAGAGCGAAGGTAGTGATGGATACCCCGTCGAACACTCCCTTGGAGGTATTGGTCACCTTGGACGCTTTGTGCAGGTCCATCAAGCCATCGCTGAACATTTCACTGTGGATCCCGTAGGACCCGCCCGGCTCCCCGGCCAGGCGCGAGGCCACCATGTCGGGGATGGCGCCGATGCCGATCTGCAGGGTGGCGCCGTCGCTGACGAAGCCTCGGGCCCGGTCGGCAATGGCCGCGTCCACTTCATCCGGGACCGCCTGGGTCAACGCATAGGGCGCGCTGTCAGCCTCGACGACGACGTCGATGACATCCAGCGGGAGCGTATTGGTGTAGTCGGGAGGCAAGGAGCGGGTGCGAGGGAGGTGAGGGTTGACTTCGACCACCAACAGCCGGTCGGGGTCCCGACCGGCCATCATCAGCTCGTCATAGGTGGCGCCGAGGTGGAGCGAGAGATTGACCGAGTCGTCGGATCCGGATGGGGCCGCCTGGACCGTCATCACCCGGGGAGCGAAACGGCGGAGGATGGGAGCGAATTGGCGAAAGGCACCGGGGACCAGCTCGATGTTGGCCCCCTGGCCCAACAGGATCCGTTCGGCCGGGCCGAAGAACCCGCACCGGTAGGAGACGCGGGGGTGGGCGAGAACCGGGTAGTAGCCGAGGAGCAGGGCTCCGCCGAAAGTGAGATCCTCCCAGTCGTCCCGCTGACCGAGGGCGGTGAAGAAAGCGTCGGGATTGGCCGGTCCCAGTCCGAACCCTATGGTGTCCCGCGGCCGGATGAAGGCGATGGCCTCCTCGGGTGTGCAGAAGATGGCGGCCACGTCCCCAGTGTGCCACCCGTGTCATGACCATCGGCGATCAATAAGCTCTTTGACGAATCGACGAAGAGGAGACTTCGAGAGATGCTGCCGCTGATCACGTCCGAAGTGCTGTCGGCATGAGTGGAGAGAAGGACGAACCACCCGGTCCGGCCTACGACGAGTTCTCGCTCTTCGAGGAGAACGCCAGTGAAGCAGGGCTGCCCTGGGACGGTCCACCTTCGGTGCGCCGCCAATCCGTGGACGTGGCTCCGGGGCGGCGGCTGAGCGCCCTTGTCTGGGGATCCGATCCCGCCCATCTGGTGTTCATCCACGGTGGGGGGCAGAACGCCCACACCTGGGACACAGTGGCCCTGGCTCTCGGTCGCCCGTTGGTGGCTGTGGATCTCCCCGGCCACGGCCATTCGGACTGGCCCGGCGATGCCCGCGCCCTCGATCCGGGATCGATGGCCGAGGACGTGGCCCGGGTGGTGGAGGACCTGGCCCCCGGCGCCCAGGGGGTGGTGGGTATGTCCCTCGGGGGAATGACGTCGATCGCTCTGGCCGCCCGCCATCCCGGCCTGGTCCAGCGCCTGGCTCTGGTGGACATAACGCCGGGGGTCGACCACAACAAGAGCTCGGACATCGCCGCCTTCCTGGCCGGACCGGAATCCTTTGCCTCCTTCGACGAGATCCTCGACCGGACCATCCAGTTCAATCCGACTCGGTCAGTCTCGTCCCTCCGCCGAGGCGTCCTCCACAACGCCGTTCAGCGCGATGACGGGTCGTGGACCTGGCGCCATCAGCTGGGCCGGCCGTCGGGTGCGACCGGACTACATGTGGAATCAGTCGACTTCGGATCTCTGTGGGACGACCTCGAACACATTGACGTACCGGTCCTCCTGGCCCGTGGTGCCCTTTCCCCGGTGGTGGACGACGCCGACGAGGCTGAATTCCGTCGGCGGCGTCCCACCGACCGGGTGGTGACCGTCGAAGGGTCTGGTCACAGCATTCAGGGGGACCAGCCTGTGGCTCTGGCCGCCATTCTGGCCGACTTCTTCCCGCTCGGTTGATCCCCGGATCGGGATGAGCCCGGCCCTCAGGCGGCGGCCGGGTGTTCCCCGGCCCCGCCTTCGGGTTCGATGACTACCGCGTCGGCCACGGACGCATCTTCCACAACGGCCCGGTCGACCAGCGCGGCGTCGAGCACCTCGCTGATATCGGAGGCCAGATGGAACGTCATCTGGTCGCGCACCGCTTCGGGGACGTCCTCGAGGTCGGGCCCGTTGCGCCCGGGCAGCACGACGGTGGTCAAGCCGGCCCGGTGGGCTGCCAACACCTTCTGACGCACACCACCGATGGGCAGCACCCGGCCCTGGAGGGTGACCTCACCGGTCATGCCCACCACCGAGCGCACCGGGGTACCGCGCAGCAGGCTGACCAGGGCCGTGACCATGGTGACCCCCGCCGAGGGGCCGTCCTTGGGGATGGCTCCGGCCGGTACGTGGACGTGGAACCGCTTGCCGGCGAAGACAGTCGGATCGATACCCAGGTCGACGGCGTGCGAGCGGACGTAGGACAGAGCGATCTCGGCCGACTCCTTCATGACGTCACCGAGCTGACCGGTCAGGGTCAGACCTTCGGGGCCGTCCATAACCGACGCCTCGATGTAGAGAACGTCACCACCGGCTCCGGTCACAGCCAGTCCCGTCGCCACTCCGGGCACGGCGGTGCGGTCTGCCGTCTCGAAGAAGAAATGGGGCCTTCCCAACCATTCCCGCACGTCGTCCTTGTCGACGGTGAGCGGTGTCTCGACGTCGTGGGCGGCGATGCGGGCGGCCACCTTTCGCAACAGTCGTCCCAGCTCGCGCTCGAGCGAACGGACGCCTGCTTCCCGGGTGTAGTCGCCCACGATCACGGACAGAGCGTCATCGGTGATGGCCACCTCGTCCGCACCGAGAGCGGCGCGCTCGAGCTGTCGACCAATCAGATGGTGCCGGGCGATGGCCACTTTCTCGTCCTCGGTGTAGCCGTCGAGCCGGATGACCTCCATCCTGTCCAGAAGGGCACCAGGAATGGTGTCGATCATGTTGGCCGTGGCGATGAACAGGACCTTGGAAAGATCGAGTTCGACCTCGAGGTAGTGGTCGCGGAACGTGTGGTTCTGCGCCGGGTCGAGCACCTCTAGCAGGGCCGACGACGGATCTCCCCGGTAGTCAGCCCCGAGCTTGTCGACTTCGTCCAGCACGATCACCGGATTCATTGTCCCCGCCTCACGCAGGGCGCGCACCAGCCGGCCGGGCTGAGCCCCGACATAGGTCCGACGGTGACCGCGTATTTCGGCTTCGTCGCGGACACCACCCAGGGCCACCCGGACGAAGGAGCGCCCGAGGGCGCGGGCCACCGATTCACCGAGTGAGGTCTTGCCCACACCCGGGGGACCGACCAGGGCCAGAATGGCTCCCGCCCCCCGGCCTCCGACCGGGGTCAGGCCTCGCTGGGACTGGAGCACCCGGACAGCCAGGTGTTCGAGGATGCGATCCTTCACGTCGCGCAATCCGTCGTGGTCCTCGTCCAGGATGCGCGAGGCCTCGCCCACGTCCAACCGATCCTCGGACAGCTCCCCCCAGGGGAGTTCGAGGACGGTATCGAGCCATGTGCGTATCCAGCCGAGCTCGGGGCTCTGCTCGCTCGTGCGCTCCAGCTTGTCGATTTCGCGATCGACCGCCTTGCGCACGGCTTCGGGCAGATTTCTGGACTCGGCCTGGCTCCGGTAGTCGTCAGGGGCGTCCTCGTCCCCGGAACCCATCTGGCCGAGCTCCTTGCGGATCGACTCCAACTGACGTCTCAACAGGAATTCGCGCTGGGTCTTCTCCATGCCCTCTTCGACATCGGTCTTGATGCGCTCGCGCAGGGTGAGGTCAGCCAGGACCTCGCGGGCCCAGGCAATGACCAACCGCAGGCGGGCGGCAACGTCCACCGTCTCGAGCACCTCCACCTTCTGGGCCAGCGACAGATCGGGGGAGTAGCCGGACATGTCAGCCACCCGGCCCGGATCGGTCACACTGGCCAATCCTTCGGCCAGGCGACCGGCACCCCTCCCGAGGAGGATGTTCTCGACCACGGCCCTGTACTCGCGGGCCAGCTCGGCGGTCTCATCGGTGGCCGGACCCTCGGTGATGCGCTCGATCTCGACCCAGAGAGCCTGGCCGGTACCGGGCACAGCTGTCCCCAACCGGGCTCGGTCGACCCCGCGCACCGCCACGGCCGGCATTCCGCCGGGCAGGGCGCCGGCCTCCATGACCTCGGCCACCACTCCCACCGAGGCATAACGCCCGTCGATGAACGGGACGATGACGAAGTGGCCGCCTACGGCCTCGGCTGCTTCGGTGGCCGCCTTGGCCTCATCGGACTCGAGGGCCATGGTGAATACCATCCCGGGCAGCACCACTCCCGAGGTCAGGGGCAGAAGAGGCAGGTTTTCGGTGTGTTCTTCCATTATTCCTCCGGATGTCTCCAGGTCGTTGCGTGTAAAACAAAAGGACCGAACAGGTATTCCCCTTTGGGGAAAGGGCCAGGTCGGGGTGGGCAAGGGTCGTCGGCGGACCCGTGGGCTCCGGGCCACTCCGACCTGCCCGGCGCCCGGCCACAACGCAGCCCGGCGCCCGGCATCTGCTGGAAACACGGGCGCAACCGGGCGGAAACGCTGGTGAGACACGATACCGGGATGGACCGGGTCTCCGTTCGGAGCTGGGCCGGCCACGTCATCGTGTGCGGTCTTCAGGGCGTCGGGCTGCGCACCGTCGAACAGCTGCGTCAGGCCGGCGTGGCTGTCGTGGTGGTCGACGATGACCCCGAGCCCCGGCTGGTTCGGATCATCGAGTCGTGGGACGTGCCCGTCATGGTGGGCAGTCCCCGGATCGCCGCTGTCCTCGACGAGGCGGGACTGTCGGCCGCCCGGGCCGTTGTCTGTGCCGAGCGCACCGAGGTCCAGACGCTTGAGACGGCGCTTCTCATCAGCGAAATCCGCCCGGAAATGCGTGTGGTGGTCCAGTTGGCCAATGCCGCCGTGGGCGCAGCTGTGTCCCAGGTCACCGGGACGGGCACAGTTCTCGACGTGGCCACGCTGGCCGCACCCTCCATTGTGGAGGCGTGCCTGGGTAGCGACTCGTTCCAGATCGAGCTGGCCGGCACCCGTTTCGAGACGGCCGAGGTGGAGGCGGACCGGTTCGCATCGCTGCGGGCACTGTTCGGTGCCTTGGCCCCCATCGCCGTGGTGCCGGCCGACGGTTCCGACACCGTTTCATGTCCCGGACGCGACCACGTCGTCGCCATCGGGGACCGTGTCACCGTGCTCGGAACCCCGGACGAGTTGACCGCCGCCGGGTGCGGGGTGGCCGGACCCGCCGCCACGGAGGGTCACCGACACGTGCGGGCGGGGCGAGGCGGGGCCTTGAAGCGGTTGGCCGGTGCTGTCAGCTCCGATGCCAACAGTCTCCTGCGCCTCACCCTCGCCGCTGCCGTCCTACTCATCGTGGTGTCGGTCATTGTGCTCCGGCTGGCCTACCGCCTCCCTGGCGGCGGTCACATGGGTCTCCTCACCGCCCTCTATTTCACCGTCGAGACGATATCTACAGTGGGCTTCGGTGACTTCTCGTTCGCCCACCAGTCGACGGGGATCCTGGTGTTCGGGATCATTCTCATCGCTATGGGAGCGGCCCTACTCACCACCGTGTTCGCTCTCGTGACCAACGTGCTGGTGTCGTGGCGCATCGAGCAGTCGCTCGGGCGCGGCCAAATGTTGGGGATGCAGGGGCATGTGGTGGTTATCGGGCTCGGATCGGTGGGGATCCGGGTGCTGGAGGGACTCCTGGCCGAGGGTCGCCAGGTGGTCGTCGTCGAACAGAACGAGAACAACCGCTTCATGAACCAGGCCCGGGCCCGCGGCGTGCCGGTGCTCATCGCCGATTCCACCCAGCGCCAGACGCTCGAGGATGCCAACGTTCATGCCGCCGCCGCAGTGGCCGTTCTCACCAGCGACGACCTGACCAATATCGAGACCGGGCTGGCCGTTCGGGACTATCTGGGGGATCGGTGGACCGAGGTACCGGTGGTTCTGCGGGTCTTCGACCGCGATCTGGGTCGTACCGTGGAGCGCCACTTCGACTTCCGGCATGTGCGGTCCACCTCGGCACTGGCTGCTCCCCGCTTTGTCGGCGCCGCTCTCGGCCTCGACGTCCTGGGCTCGTTCACCGTCGGTCGGCAGCCCTTCCTGGTCGGCCGCATGACGGTGGCGCCGGGTCGGGGTCTCGACGGGCTGGCCATGGTCGACCTGCCTGCCCGCACCCGGGTCATCGCCCTCAGCCGGACGGCGGACGGGGGACGGCTCGAACACCCTCCCCGCCGCGGCACCCGGTTCGCGCCCGGTGACCAGGCCTACCTGGTCGGACCGTACGAAGAGCTGCTGGCCGTCCTGCGGCACCAGCACGAAGGGGAGGGCGCCGCTCCCCGGTGAGCACCCCCCTCCCGCCGGTCCCCCGGTGATCCGCCGTCAGTTCATCCCCAAACCACCGGATGTTTGTGTTCCGTTCACTGGAGATTCGCTGGACGTTCACCTCCGATGACTACGGTCTGCGCGTGAGCGCCATTTGGTCGGCCCCGACCGGCGACCGGAGAGTGCTCCACCGAACCATCACCCCGAGTACGGAGGCTGCAATTCCAGTGAAAACGGACACCACCCCGACCACCCCGGCGAGGCCGTCGGCCGCACGGAGACGGACGACCCGAGTGGTCGCTGCCGGCCTGGTGGCCGCGGGGGCACTGCTGGCTGCCTGCAGTTCCTCTTCATCGTCCTCCACGACCACCACCACCCCGCCGGGGGGGAAGCTGAGCTCGAGCAATGCCGCCTACATCGCCGCCGACCTCAAGGCCCCGGCCGGCTCACTGACGGCGGCCGGGTCGACCTTCGTCCAGCCTTTCTTCACCAAGGCCTTCTACACCTACACCTCCCTCAACTCGGGTCTCCAGATCAACTACTCCGGCGTGGGTAGTGGGACCGGGATCACCGACTTCGAGTCGGGTTCGGTCGACTTCGCCGCCTCGGACGTGCCCATGTCCTCCTCCGACCTGGCCAAGGTGCCCGCCTCCTCGGGCCCGGTCATCCAGATCCCCGACATCCTGGGCGGCGTCAGCGTCTCCTACAACGTTCCGGGCCTGACCAAGCGCCTCCGCCTCGACGCCGCCACCCTGGCCGGCATCTTCGACGGCTCCATCAAGACGTGGAACGCATCGCAGATCACGGCCCTCAACCCCGGTGTCTCGTTACCGTCCCACGCCATCACCCCCGAGGTTCGGGCGGACAGCTCGGGGACCACCTACATCTTCACCGACTATCTGACGGCAGCGGCCCCTTCGGTGTGGACCCTGGGCACCAACAAGCTGATCTCCTGGCCCTCTTCGGCCATCCAGACGCCGAAGAACTCGGGCGTGGCCTCCAGCATCAAGTCGACGCCGTACTCGATCGGGTATGTCGAGTTGGCTTACGCCCTGCAGAACAACTTCACCTTCGCCGCCATCAAGAACGCCGCCGGCCTCTACGTGGTTCCCTCTGCCGCCACGGTCGCCGCCGACGCCGACCAGAAGCTCAACGTCACCCCGACCGACTTCTCCATCGTCAACGGGCCCGGTGCCGCCAGCTACCCGATCGCCGGCTACAGCTGGGCCATCCTGCTCAAGGAGCAGAAGAACGCCACCACCGGCTCCCAGATCGTGAAGGTCCTGGACTGGACCACACATACCGGCGGTGGACAGGACCAGGCGGCCGGACTGGGCTACGTGCCGCTTCCGCCGGGACTGCAGAACTCGAACCGGGTCACGTTGGCCACCGTCACCGGGCCGAGCGGGCAGGCGTTACTGACCAAGTAGTCGTCGACGGCGACGACCACCTGACGACAAGGGGCTGAGTACAGACCGTGACCACCATCGACGTGGCCCCCCGACCGGGGGTCGATCGGAGACGGCGGCGGGGGATGTCCAACCGCACCTACCGGACCGTCCTGGTGGCCACGGCCGCTGTCTTTGTGGCCCTGGTGGCCTGGTACGTGATCTCGATCATCGTCCAGGCCCGGCCGGCCTTCGCCACTCTGGGCGTCTCGTGGATCTTCGAGAAGGTCTGGGACCCCAGCCACGGCCACTACGGCCTTCTCCCCTTCATCCTGGGGACCATCGAGACCACGGCCATCGCGCTGGTTCTGGCCGTGCCCATCGGGCTCGGGACGGCGATCGCCTTGGCCCACCTGGTCCCCGAACGGTGGCGTCCCCCCTGTCCACGGCCGTCGAACTGCTGGCCGCCGTGCCCAGCGTCGTCTACGGCCTGTGGGGCCTCCTGGTGTTGGCCCCGGTGTTCCGGAGCACCGTCGAGCCCTTCCTCACCCAGGTTCTGGGTTGGACCGGCCTGTTCAACGGTCCCAGTGACGGGGTCGGGCTGCTTCTGGCCGGGGTCATCCTGTTCATCATGGTTCTGCCCACCATGGTGGCCATCTCCCGCGACGTGTTGGCCGTGGTGCCCACCGACCAGGTCGAAGGGGCGATGGCCCTCGGTGCCACCCGGTGGCAGGTGCTGCGCAAAGTGGTGGTGCCGGGCGCACGCACCGGCATTCTCGGTGCCTTCACCCTGGCGATGGGCCGGGCCCTGGGGGAGACGGTGGCGGTCGCCCTGGTCATCGGCAACTCGCCCTTCATCGCCCATTCGCTCGAGGCGCCGGCCGCCACTCTGGCCTCGCTCATCGTCAACGAATTCGGCGAGGCCGCCGCCGGCAGCACCGACCGGGCCGCCCTGTTCGGGGCGGCCCTGGTGCTCATGGTCATCGGCATCGCGGTCAACGCCCTGTCGCGGGTGCTCGTGCGGTCTACCGCCCGGGGTACGGCAGCATCGGTGGCGGTGGCCTGATGTCCGTCCTCACCTTCGACAGCTCGGCCGATCCCATCCTCCAGCGGCGCCGTCAGATCCAGGAAGGGGCCGCCGCCTCCCTGCGCCGGCGCAAGATCTACTCGAAGGTATGGGTGGGGGTGTGCTGGGCCTTCCTGGTCATCGCCATCATCCCCCTGGTGGCTGTGGTGGCCTACGTGGTGGCCAAGGGGCTTCCGGCCTGGAACGTCGACTTCTTCACCCATGTCACCGTGCCCGAAGGCATCCCCGGGGGCGGCGTGTGGAACGCCATCGTGGGCACGGCGGAGATCGGGGCCATCGCCACGGCGGTGACCGTCCCCCTGGGCCTCACCATCGGTCTCCTGCTGGCCGAATCGGACGGGCGGATCGCGGGGTCCGTCCGCTTCGTGGCCGACGTCATGACCGGCGTCCCGTCCATCACCATCGGCATCTTCGGCTACATCGCCATCGTCCAGCACTTCGGTTACAGCGGCCTGGCCGGTGCCTTCGGTATCGGCATCATCATGCTTCCGGTCATCATCCGGGCGGGCGAGACGGCCTTCCGGGGAGTGCCCGACCATCTCAGCGAGGCTGCGCTGGCTCTGGGCGCCCGTAAGTCCACGGTGGCCCGGCGGGTGGTGGTGCCCTCCGCCCTGCCCGGGGTGATCACCGGCGTCCTGCTGGCCGTGGCCCGTGGCTTGGGCGAGACGGCGCCGTTGCTCTTGACCATCTTCGGCAACCAGTACATGCAGTGGAACCCGACCAAGCCCATGAATGCGCTACCCCTGGTCATCTTCAACAACAGCAGTCAGCCGTACGCCGACCTCATCCAGATCGCCTGGGGTGCGGCGCTGCTCCTGTTGGTTGTGGTTCTGGTGCTCAGCATCGGTAGCCGTGTGGCATCCGCCATGCTCCAGAGGGAGAGACGATGATCGACCCGACCCCGGACTCCCCTGCTATCAATGGGGGCATCTCCATCAACACCGAAGAGGTCCTGGTGGATCAGCCGACCGGCGAGCCGGTCATGCGGCTCCATGATGTCGCCGTGGCCTTCGGTGGGCGCACGGCGGTGAGGGACGTGACCTTCAACATCCACCCCGGCGAGATCACCGCGCTGATCGGTCCGTCGGGTTCGGGCAAGACCACCCTGCTGCGGGCGCTCAACCGGATGCACGATACGGTCCGCACCGCTTCGGTGACCGGCGACATCCTGCTCGGTGAGCTCGACGTCAATGCAGCGTCGACCGATCCCACCCTGCTCCGCAGCCGGGTGGGCATGGTCTTCCAACGGCCGAACCCGTTCCCCACCATGAGCATCTACGAGAACGCAGTGGCCGGTCTGCGCTTCAACGGCATTCGGAAAAAGGCTCTTCTGGACGAGGCCGCCGAATCGGCCCTGGTCGGGGCGGCCCTGTGGGACAGCGTGCGCGATCGGCTCAAGGCCCACGCCAGCACACTTTCCGGTGGGGAGCAGCAGCGGCTGTGCATCGCCCGGGCCCTGGCCGTCGAACCCGAGATCCTGCTGATGGACGAACCCACTTCGGCCCTCGATCCGATCGCCACGGCCCGCATCGAAGAGCTGGTCGGCGAGCTCAAGGATCGGGTGACCATCGTCATCGTCACCCACAACATGCAACAGGCCATGCGGGTGTCGGACCGCTGCGCCTTCCTGCTCATGGGGGAGGACAAAGCCGGCGAACTCATCGAGTTCGCTCCCACCGCCCGCCTGTTCAGCGAGCCCCGTGATCCGCGGACCCTCGACTACGTGAACGGCCGCTTCGGCTAGCCGCCAGCCCTAGGCCGGAACCGCTGCCGTCCGGTCGGCGCCCGGTGAAGGAACCGCGGGCGCCGGACGGGCACCGTCGGGGTCTATCCGGAAGCCCACTCCCCGGACCGTAACGATGAACCGGGGTTCGGTCGGTTCCGGTTCGAGCTTGGCTCGGAGCCGGTGGATGTGGGTGTCGAGGGTGCGGCTGTCCGACAGGTAGCGGTCCGGCCACAAGAGATCGATGAGTTCATCGCGGGTCCGGACCCGACGGGGTGGCGAGAGCAGAACAGCCAGCAGATCGAACTCCCGACGGGACAGATGGGTCTGGACGCCGGCCACCGTGACCTCTCGCCGGACGAAGTCGACCCGGACCGTGCCGAAGGCGGAGACCGGTCGCTGGTCGGTCTGGCCGACGTCGACGATGACCCTCCCGTTCGGGTGGTTATCTCGCTCCAGGTCGGAATGAGGCTGGAAGGGTGGCAGGTCCGGCGGGGAGATGCGCCGCAGGATCGCCTGCATGCGGGCGACGAGCTCGCGCAGCCGGAAAGGTTTGGTCACGTAGTCGGCCGCTCCCAGTTCCAATCCGAGGACGACGTCGACTTCGGCATCGACGGCGCTGACCATGACGATGGGTACCGGAGCCGTCATGCGCATCCGTCGGCACACCTCCATCCCGTGCATGCCGGGGAGCAGCATGTCCAACAGCACGATGTCCGGTGTCCGCTCGGCGAAGATACTGAGACCCTCGGCACCATCGGCGGCGACGTCGACATCGAAGCCCTCCCGTCGGAGTCCGACCGACAGGGCCTGACGATAGGACTCCTCGTCCTCGACCACCAGGACTCTTATGTTCCCGCCGACAGTGACCATGCTCGGATGACCTCCAGGCGTGACCCTAGGGAAGCCAGATGAACGGCAAACGGCCCGATGGCTACACGGCGGTGATCGGAAAGTAAACGTTGTGGGTCAGCCGCCCCGGGTGCCGCCGGCGCTCAGGTGAACGCGCCCAGGGCCAGACCGAGGGCCGCCGCGCCGAGCCCGCAACCGACGCTGACCAGGACGTTGATGACCGAGGCGCCCCATTGACCGTTTTCGGCCAGGCTGATCGTGTCGAAGGTGAATGTCGAGAAAGTGGTGTAGGAGCCGATCAACCCGGTTCCGGCCACGGTCAACCACCAGGTTGACAGTCCGTGATGGACAGCCGATCCCGTCAGTACTCCGAGGATGAAGGACCCGGACACGTTGACCAGCAGAATTCCCGCCGGGAACTCCGAACCGGTTGAGGCTGACCGCCGTTGGACCAGGCTGTCGAGGTGGTAACGCAGTAGGGCTCCGACGGCCCCGGCGACCAGTAGGCCGACGATGATCATGGCCGTCCCCCGTCCTGGTGTCCGAGCGGACCGGGTTCGTCGCCGGAAATGGGGGCGAAGTTGGGGTTCAAAGGGCCCAGGCTGTCGGGATCGGGGATCGGGGATCGCCGGGCCCGGAGAGGAAGCTGCCCACGAGCCAGACCTATGCCCAGGGCGGCGGCAGCCAGTCCGGCGACGGCCGAAGTCAGCAAATAGGTTGCGGCCATCAGAACCCGTCCGTGTTGACCGAGGCGGTCAACCTCGACGACGAGGGTGGAGAAGGTGGTGAACCCGCCACAGAAGCCGATCGCCCCCAACGGTCGTAGGTAACGAGTGGGTGGCCAGCGTTCGACAACCGAGATGACCAGGTAGCCGAGGATCAACGAACCGGCGATGTTGACGGCAAAGGTGGCCCAGGCGAATCCGAGTGCCGGTCCGGACACGGCGCGGTCGACACCGTAACGGGCCAGTGTGCCGAGGGCACCCCCGGCTGCTATGGCCACGGCCCGCCACTTCGGTTCGGGGCCACTTGACCTGGGACCGGCCCTTCTTCGGGGCATCGCTCTCCTTCCGGTGGCAGGTGAATCGTGCTTTTCCGGTAGGAGCCATCAGCCGAGATCGGCGGTTACGGCGAGCCCCATCGCCGGAGCACATTGTAGGACAACGACTCCGGCGGGGGTCGCACCAGGCGGCGACGGTGACAACAGTGGGGACGACAGTTGCGCCGGACGACGGTGATGACGGCCCTGGCCGCTTCAAACCGTAGGGGCCCACCCGCGCACCCGGCCATGACCAATGGGGGGGAGGACCTTGGCGGAGGAGGCGCCGGGTAGACCCCTACGGCTTGAAGCGGTAGCCGATCCCGCGCACGGTGAGAACATGCTGGGGTTTGGCCGGATTGACCTCGATCTTCTTCCGCAGCCTCTTGACGTGGGTGTCGAGGGTGCGGCTGTCGCCCACCTTTCGGTCGCGCCAGATGCGGTCCATGCACTGGGAACGGCTCACCACGTGGCCCGACTCGGTGATGAGGAGGGCCAGCAGATCGAACTCCTTGCGAGACAGCTCCACCGTCCGACCCCGGACGACAGTCTCACGTAGAGCGAGGTCAACGCATACCGGTCCCAAGGTGTAGGTGCCGGACGGCACCGGGGAGGCCTGATGGTTGGACGGGCGACCGACCCGCCGGAGCACGGCCCGGATCCGGGCGGTCAACTCCCGCGGACGGAGGGGCTTGGTCACATGGTCCGCCGCCCCGGCCTCGAGGGCAAGTACGGCGTCGAGCTCGTTGTCGCCGGCCGTGACCATGATGACAGGCACGGGAGAGACCTCGGCGATGCGTCGAAAGACCGAGAGACCCTCGCCGTCGGCCAGCTTCATATCGAGGAGGACCAACGACGGGGCGGTGGAGGTGACCAGAGCGATCGTTTCGTCTCCGTTGGCCACCGCCACCACGTCGAAGCCCTCCACCGACAGGGTGGCGGCGATGGAGTCACGCGACGCCACGTCGTCATCGATGATCAATACCGTCGGGTGAGCCAGGGGCGGAAGGATGCCTTGGTCGACTTCACGGAAAGCCACGGTCATGGTTGGCCCGCGGCTCTCCGGAACAGGGCGCAGTTCGGTTCCTGGGGAAAACGTCGGCGGGCCCGGGCCGAAACGCCGCTGTTGAACTGCTTCACCGGCGATGCCGGCGGAAGAACGGATGCCGTGAGAGGCAGGGGAGGCCAGGCCTCCGGACGCAGAGAGCCGTTCAGGGTCTGTCCGTGCCGTCGATCCCAAGGCCAGGCGGGGCGCGAGCAGTCGGTGTCGGAGTTCGCTGCCATCAACCCCACCCTAAGAAGGCCAGGTGAACGAGACGCGATCGACATGTCACCTAAAGATGAATGGTGGGTAATCTTCTGCCACGGAGAGGATGCCACCATGCGGTCCGCACGGCGAGGGCAGGAAGTGGGTGAGATGCCATGAGAGAGATAGACGGGGTGGTCGATATCGAGACCACGACAGAATGGCGGGCGCTCGTCGACCACTTCGGGGCGGTGGGCCATCGCCACCTCCGTCAGTTCTTCGCCGACGACCCGGGGCGGGGAACCCGGATGACAGTCACCGCCGGCGACCTGTATCTGGACTACTCAAAGCACCGGATCACCGATGAGACCCTGGCTGCGCTGATGGCGGTGGCCCGTCGGGCCCACCTCGAGCAACACCGCGACGCCATGTTCGAAGGTCTCCACATAAACACCACCGAGGATCGTGCCGTGCTCCATGTGGCCCTGCGGATGCCGAGCACGGTCCATCTGGAGGTCGACGGTCAGGATGTGGTGGCCGACGTGCATGAGGTCCTCGACCGCATGGGCACAGTGGCCACGGCTATCCGTTCCGGCGAGTGGACCGGCGCCACGGGAAAGCGGATCACCACTGTGGTCAACATCGGTATCGGCGGATCCGACCTGGGCCCGGCCATGGCCTATCAAGCACTGCGGGACTACGTGGCTCCCGACATCGAGTGCCGGTTCGTCTCCAACATCGATCCGGTGGACCTCTTCGCCGAGGTCGACGATCTCGATCCCGCTTCCACTCTCTTCGTGATCAGCTCCAAGACATTCACCACCCTGGAGACGTTGACCAACGCCCGGGCGGCTCGCCAGTGGCTGCTGGACGGGCTGGCCACCGGTGACGATGCGGTGGCCCGTCACTTCGTGGCCGTCTCCACCAACGAGGACGCCGTCCGCCAGTTCGGCATCGACCCGGCCAACATGTTCGTCTTTTGGGACTGGGTGGGTGGCCGTTACTCCTATGACTCGGCCATCGGCTTCTCCTTGATGGTGGCCATCGGTCCGGAGGCCTTTTCCGACATGCTGTCCGGGTTCCGGACCATCGACGAGCACTTCGTCAGTGCGCCGCTCGAGGCCAACATGCCCGTGATCCAGGGCATGCTCAACGTCTGGTACAACAATTTGTTGGGCGCCCAGAGCCACGCTGTCCTGCCCTACAACCAACGGTTGGCCCGTTTCCCGGCCTACCTTCAGCAGCTGACGATGGAGTCGAACGGGAAATCGGTGCGCCGTGACGGGTCACCGGTGAGGGGCCAGACCGGCGAGATCTTCTGGGGTGAGCCCGGTACCAATAGCCAGCACGCCTTCTACCAGCTCATCCACCAGGGGACCAAGCTCATCCCGGCTGACTTCATCGGCTTCAGTGATTCCACCCACGAGACCGGCGACCAGCAGAGCCTGCTCATGGCCAACTGCTTCGCCCAGTCGAAGGTGCTGGCTTTCGGGCGCACAGCCGAAGAGGTTTCGGCCGACGGTACGCCACCCGAGTTGGTCCCCCACAAGGTCATGCCCGGCAACCATCCGAGCTCGACCATCCTGGCTCCGCGTCTCACACCCTCGGTCCTCGGCCAGTTGGTGGCCCTCTACGAGCACACCGTGTTCACCGAGGGTGTCATCTGGGGCATCGACTCCTTCGACCAGTGGGGTGTCGAGTTGGGCAAGGTGATGGCCATGCAGCTGGCCCCCATCCTCGAGGCCGAGGGATCGCCCGACCTCGGTGACCAGGACACGTCGACGGCCGCCCTGATTACCCACTACCGCCAGTTGCGGAACACGCCGGCTTGACGGGGAACCCGCCTACGCGCAACACCCCGGCACAACCGCCGAGGCACAACCGCCGAGTTACAACCGCCGAGTTACAATCGCCGAGTTACAACCGCCGGGCCGACGACAGCTGAGACCCCCGGCCGGTCAGGCGGAGGACAGCGCCCGCCACAGCGAGCGGTAGTTGGGGTAGGTGAGGGCGTCGGTGATGTAGCCCGATCGCTCCAGCTCGGCATGGAAGGCGGGAAGGTTGCGGAAGGGGATGCCCATGTCGACGTGATGGGCCAGGTGCCATCCCGTGTTGTAGGGCACGAACCAGAAGCGGGCCAGCAGCGACTGGCGCACATTGTGGGTGGTGACCCGCCGGTCCGGGCTGGCCTCCAACCCGCCGTGCTCGGCGATGGCCCGCAGCCGGTTGATGACCCGCCACTGTGTCATCCACGGCAGCCACCACAGGAGGGGATAGATCCACCATCGACCGGTGGCCACCCACATGACCGCCCACAGCACGGCCTGCACACTCAGGATGGAGGCGGCCACCGGTCGGCCCACCTTGCTCCTCAAGGCCTTGAACAGTGGCGTGAAGTTCTTCCAGCCCGAGATTCCCACCGCGTCGCGGAACAGCCGCCGTCGGAGAGTGGGTCGATCGCAGCGATACCCACCGTAGAAGGCGATATCGGGTTCGCGGGGTCCGAACTCCTCTTTGTGGTGGGCGAAATGGCCCCGCCGGTAAATGCTGATGGGTGTCCATGTCGGATAGGCGATGAGCCAGGTACCCACCCAGTCGTTGGCCCGTTTGTTGGTGAACAACAGCTTGTGGGCTGCTTCGTGCATGAGGATGGCGAACCGGGCGTACATGGGACCCATGAGGACGAAGGCGGCCAGGTAGGCCAGCGGGTTGTTGATCCAGGCGCCAACCCCGATGATGAGGGCGACCCCGACCCATGCCGATACCACGGTGAGCGCGTTGCGCTTGTCATTGATCCGGCGCAGATTCTGCCGCACCTCGGGCCGCGCCATCCCGTTCTCCATCAACCGATCGGTGGGGAACACCTCGGGGCGGGCGGCCTCATTGGCCACCATGGTGGCTGCCATGAACCTATATTACAGATATCAATCAAATGATGCAAGACAGTAATGTCCCCCTGACGGCCCGGTCGGTGCTGGCCAGCGCCCTGTTGGGCGAGGAGCCGCCCGAACTACCGGTGGCCCATCTGGTCCGTCTGGCCGGGTTGTTCGGCATCAGCGGGAATCGGGCCCGGGTAGCCCTCAGCCGGATGGTGGCGGCTGGGGAGGCGACCACCGACGGGTCCGGCCGCTACCGGTTGGCCGGTCATCTGCTCGAACGGCGGCAGCGGCAGACATTCAGCCGGATCGGCGAAATCCGCCGCTGGGACGGGAGGTGGCGCCTGGTGGTGGTGACCACATCGGGGCGGGCGCCCGAGGACCGCCTGGCTCTGCGCCGACAATTGGCGCTGGCCCGACTGGCCGAGCGCCGCGAAGGGGTGTGGATGCGCCCCGACAACATCGAACTGGTGCCTGATCCGTCCGATGATCCCCAGCTGGCTCTGTTCACCGCCCTGCCCGACGGCGACCCGGCCGCCTTGGCGGCCGCCCTCTGGGACCTGAGCGCCTGGGCCCAGCGAGCCGGTTCGCTGGTCGCCCAGATGGACCGGCTGATGCCCACCGACCCCGCTCAGCTGGCCCCTGGGTTCGAATTGTCGGCCGCCGTGCTCCGCCACCTACAGGCTGATCCACTGCTGCCCGAGGAGCTCCTCCCCCGTAGGTGGCCCGGTCCGGCTCTGCGGGCCACCTACGACTGGTGGGACCGTCGCTACCGCGGGGCGCTGGCCACGTGGGGTCGCTCGCTGTGAGGTGGCGGTCCTCGCCCGGCCGACAGCGGGCCGACAAGGCCCCGTATGATCGGCCGACCCGGCGGCGCCGGCCGGGCGCCGGCCGAGCGCTCATGCCACCAGCGCTCGCACCACCGGCGCGTCACGATACGAAGGCGAGGGATGATCCATGACCGAACCAGTCAGATCCGAATCGGCAGACCACCGGGAGTTTGCCGGCCGGGTGGCGGTGATTACCGGTGCGGCACGCGGGCAGGGACGCTCTCATGCATTGGAGCTGGCCCGGCGAGGAGCCGATATTGCCGTCTGCGACCTCGGGCACGACCTGGCTACGGTCGGCTATCCCCTGTCGACCACCGAGGATCTGGCCGAAACGGTGCGCCTGGTCGAGGCGGAGGGTCGGGCCTGCTACTCGGTGGTGGCCGACGTCCGGGATCTGGAGGCCATGATCGGATTCGTGGACGGGGCAGTGGCCACCCTCGGATCGGCGGACATCCTGGTGGCCAACGCCGGCGTCTCCACCCTGGGCTCGATCTGCACCATGGACGCGACCCAATGGAGCGAGACCATCGACACCAATCTGACCGGAGTGTTCAACGCCATGCGGGCGACGGCACCGTACATGCGGCGCCAGCGGTGGGGTCGGATCATCGGCATCTCCTCGATGATGGGCCGGTCGTCGAACCCCGGCATTCCCGCCTATGTGGCGTCCAAGCAATACGTAGGTGTTTTTTTTTTAACAGTTAGTCTTGTACAAATGGCCATGGCCATGTTTTGTCATCTACTCGTTCGTTACATATCTAGGCACGTTTGGTCTGAAGCAAATTACGCAAACCGAAACGGATCACGTTCTCAGAATCAATCGAATAAATATCATTATGATCCGGAAAATTATCGGCCATAACACTCAGGCTGGGCAGTTGGGTATCAAATTGCAGAAGTTTCGCCGGTGCGACACTCGGTCGGAAACAAGACATAATTGGCAGAAGGCTCAATAATGTGACGAACTTGTAACAGTGAATTGGTCGCATCCGCCCAAAGTTGGGAGGCTTTGAAAGCCAATCTTCTGGCTCCTTGGCTCAGTTACGTATTGCTCGATCGCGGGTCTCCGCCGCCGTTGATGCACTCAGCGAGCATCGCGACCTTCTCGCCCTCCTGCTGGTCTGGGAGATCGGAAAGCCCTGGCGCCTGGCCTGTGCCGACGTCGACCGCTGCGTCGACGGGGTTCGCTGGTACCTCGGGCAGATCGAGCGCCAGCTCCAGAACCCCGACGGGACACAGCGGCGACCGCTCCCCGGCCCGGTATCGAACATCGCCAGCTGGAACTACCCGATGAGCGTGCAGGTGCACGCCGAGCTGGTGCAAGCCCTGGCCGGGAACGCCGTGGTAGCCAAGACCCCGAGCCAGGGCGGATTCCACACCCTCACACTGGCCCACGCCCTGATGCGACGGGCCGGGCTTCCGGTGACGCTGATATCGGGTATGGGTTCGCGCATGGGTGATGTGCTGATCCGCTCCGAAGGCATCGGGGCCCTGGTCTTCGTGGGAGGGCGGGCCAACGGGCGCCGGGCCGCCGTGGCGCTGGCCGACACCGGTCGGCGCCACATGCTCGAGCAGGAAGGGCTCAACG
Organism: uncultured Acidimicrobiales bacterium; assembly: GCA_963824645.1. Taxonomy (GTDB): domain Bacteria; phylum Actinomycetota; class Acidimicrobiia; order Acidimicrobiales; family RAAP-2; genus Bog-756. The sequence continues at coordinate 3,327 of CAWGQC010000010.1, read as the reverse complement.
CCTGGGGGGTGTGGGACTTCTCGCAGTGGGAACTTCTGGCCCAACACATGCGCAAGGGATTCGAGTACGCCAAACAGCGCTGCACCGCCTATCCCCGCTACGTGGTCCAGCGTCGACTCTTCCCCGCCTTTCTCGAGACCTACCTCCCGGTAGTCAACGCGGTGCGTTTCGGTCACCCCTTGGCCGTCGAGGAGCCTGACGATCCGTTGCCCGAACTGGACTTCGGCCCGGTCATCCACTCGGCCAAGGCCGCCGATCTCTCGGCCCAATTCGATGAAGCGGTCCGCGGCGGCGGCATCCCGCTCTACCGGGGCTCGGTGACCGACGGCCACTTCCTCCAGATGCAGGACACGTCGGCCTACGTCGCCCCCGCCTGCGTCCTCCAGCCGCCGGCCGCCTGGTCGCTGCACCATGCTGAACCGTTCGGGCCGCTGGACTCGGTAGTGGTCGTGGACACCCACGCCGAACTGCTGGCCGCCATGAATGCATCGAACGGATCACTGGTGGCCAGCATCGCCACCGATGACCCCGACGTGGGAGCCCAGGTCGCCGAGGAACTGCAAGCGTTCAAGGTCGGCATCAACAAGCCCCGGAGTCGAGGAGACCGCGAGGAGGTCTTCGGCGGGCGCGGTGCTTCCTGGAAGGGCGCCTTCGTGGGCGGAGATCTTCTCGTCCAGGCGCTCACCTATGGCCCCGAAGGCGCGGACGAAGAGCTCTACGGCAACTTCCCCAGCACGTCGCGGCTCCCCCATCGTTAGACGCGACGGGTCCAAACGGGTCTGACGCTATCTTTTGCCTTCGCGGGTCCGGCCAGGGGCACGCCGGCGGGCGCCGAGGGCCGCCGAGAAGCACCGGAGCCTCCTTCCGCCGACCACCGACAAGGAAGCCCCATGACCCCTCCCGCCGGCGCAATCCGCCTGATCAGCCACCAGCGCCGTTTCGCCGAGTCGATCGCCCAGATCGACACCGAGCTGGAGTTCTCCCTCGGGCGCCGCCGCTGGCCGCCCGGCGGGAAGAGGTGGTGGCTGCCGCACGGGCCGCCTACGGCCCGAGTGAGGACTTCCGGGGGGTACGTGACCGCTGGGACCTGCTCTTTCCCGATGGCGTCTACAGCGCAGCCGGACTGGCCGAGGCCAAGCGGCTGGCCTAGGCATCAGATCGCCCGCCGGAGCCGCCGCCAGGGCCGCACTCCCCCACCGGGGACGGCGTGCACCGGAACCGACGGGGGCCACGGGCTGACTGCGCAGGCCGACGCGGCCCGGCGGCGAGCGTTGTGCCCTCACCGCGGGTCGGCCCGCCCAGTCACGGGGTGACAGTCGATAGCATGCGGATGAGGGCGGAATGGCGAGGTTGAGGTACATCATGGACATGGACAGGGCCGCAGAGTTGCTTCGTTCGGAACGCCTGCGGACAGAGCAACTGCTGGTGGACATCGGTGAGGCCGGCCAAGCCGACCGGACGGCCGCCGATCAGCCCGGCGACATGTTCGATTCCGCCCAACCCCTCACCGATGAGGGCACCGACGACTCGGTGAAGGCCGAGCTGCAGGAGCGGTTGGCCGCCCTCGATCGGGCGCAGGGCGCCTGGGCACCGGCACCTACGGCTACTCGACCGGAGTGGGCTGCCGATCTCCGACGAACGCCTCGAGGCCGATCCGGCCGCGGAGTTGACCGTCGACGAGGCTCAGGAGCGCCCCGGGCTCGGCGCCTGACCCCGGCCGGCCCGGTGCCACGTCGTGCGGCCAGTGCCCGTCAGCGACGCAACAGTGCCGCCAGCGCCTCAGGGTCGTACAGCACCCGGGGATCGACGGCGTGGCCGTCGATCCAGGCCGCCGGCGTGCCCTGCGGGTCCTGCGCCTGGAACCCCTCTTCGACACCAACGCCCATGCTGCGTATCGGCCCTCCTCCACGCCGGAGGACGTAGCTCGGGGCTGCTAGAGGCCCCGGCGCAGGCCGAGGGACAGGAGGTCTGCGGAGGTGAAGCCGCCGGTCCCCTCTGGCGGCTGCTCCGAGAACAACTCGCTCCGGAGCTCGTCGAATCGACCCTCCTCGGCCGCCAGCGCCAGTGCATTGTCGGCCCGCACCGACTCGACGCCCAGGAAGCGCCGCATCCGGTATTCGACGGCCACGGCGCCGGCCTTCCAGGCAGTTAGCAGCAACTCCCCCGAGGCCTCCTCGAACTGGCGGCGGTCGGGGCACTGCGGATCCTCGAAGACCACCATCCGGCGCACTGCCTCGTCACTGCCCAGCAGCACCCCACCTTCCGGCGTGTGCGCCGACGGCACGTCGATCGATCCGTCAGATCCCATGGAATGGTCCTGCTCCCTCCTTGTCGCCCGGCGAGGAGACGGGCGGCACTGGTGTCGTCGTTGTCGGTCGGCTCGCCGTGCTCCACGTTGGGCACGCCCCGTCGCCGAGTAGGCCTAGGCCCACACCTTGACCCGGCTCGAAGCCCCGTGACAACAGCAAAGCCCGCACGGCCCGGACCACCCGCGCCTCGGCGGAGACATAGGCATGACCATTGCCCGGCGACAGTTCCACCCGGCCAGCGCCTCGAGGAACAGCGTCGTCCCAGGGCACCGAATTGCCCTGCCGGTGGAGCCGCCGCAGGTCGAGCCGGCCCCCGTGGTCACCGGTGGGAGCCTGCTCATCGGCCGCTCCGTCGACCTCGAGGAGGGCGATGGCCGTGCCTCCTGCCGGCAGTGCCTCCATCATGGCCAGGGCGCCCGGGTGCATGCCCGTCTCGTCCGCCACGAAGAGATGCCAGTCGGCGTAGGTGGACAGCGTGATCTTGCCAGCCGCGGGCCGATGGCGTCGACGTGGCTGCCGACCGTCGTCGACCGGACCCGAGTCCGTTCCCGGACCTCGGCCGTGCAGGGACACGTCCATCGTGACCGCCGACCTCTGGGGCTCGAAGCGACGGACCGTGTAGCGCCGGTTCACCACGGCGTCGTCGCGCGGGATGCGCAGCATCAGGTCCTGGCCCGGTTGGAACCGGAGCCCGTCGAGTCCGGGGGCGGCCGGACCAGGCGGTGCATCGAGGGGGACAGCGGCCAGGCCTCGACCACCTCGAGATTCCAGCGCGGCATCGGCCAGCGGTCCGCCGGGTCGGCCCACCAGGTCCAGCAGTCAGTAGGGGGTCATGGCCACGTACCTCCTTGTGATCGTCGGGCTCGATGGCAGCTACCGACCACGGTAGCGGCGGGAACGCTGCTCACGACTCGGCCACGGCCAGGCCTTCGGCGAGCTCGGCCAGCTCCACCTCCACGTCCGGGCCGGCGGGCGGGATCCGGACCACCTGGGCGGGTGCGTTGAGTTTGGGCAGGAG